>NZ_AUXY01000069.1 GCF_001625695.1 Pseudoalteromonas luteoviolacea H33-S | reverse complement strand
TTAAAACCGCTAAATTTGTGCCTAACGTGAAAACGCCACGTGCTCATTTATCGTAATAAAAAAGCGACGTGGCGTTGAAACTGTTGGGTCTTTTTCAGCTAGATGTGAATCTTAAGCTGTTTAAGCTTTTCTCAAGCTTAGGTGTATTTTACTGATTTTAAGGTTTTGAAACAGGTCATTTATGACCGCCTTAAAACCGCTAAATTTGTGCTTCATACAAAAAACACCAGATGCTCATTTATCAAAATAAAAAAGCGACATGGCATTGAAACTGCTGGGTCTTTTTCAGCTAGATGTGAATCATAAGCTGTTTAAGCTTTTCTCAAGCATAGGTGTATTTTACTGATTTTAAGGGATTAAAACAGGTCATTCCTGCCCTAATAGCAATAAATTAAATACACGCTTAAAACTCAATAAAAGAAACCCGCTCGGCACGGCTAAGCGGGTTTAGGTTGTGGAATAACAAGTCTGTTGCTTTCGCAAGCAACTATGATACTAACCCGTTTATTGGGAATAAAACGGGTCATTGCATCAAGTTTATAATGAAATATTTACATCAAAGGTAAATTCTTCCAATTCTTCGTATGTTGAAATATCCGCAAGAGTTTGCTCTGCCTTATCACTTGCTAAACGTAGCTGTTCACGCTGTGACAGTAATTCTGCCAAATCCGCCTTGCTTAAGCCTATCTCGGCCTGATCACCCGCCAGCTCAGCCATCAATAGATGCTCTTGTGCTTTTTGTACACGCCACTGCTCATCATTAAGCTTATTAAACACCGCCTCTTTTATCGCAGCAAGTTGATCAGCCTTTTCAGATTCCAATCTTTCTTGTTCCAGCAAGATTTGTTGCGCTTCATACGTTTTTTTGTAATCCTCAATCGAAGTGCTATTCCAGGCAACACCTGTTTGAGGGTGAACCAACCAATAGTTTCCATCAATTTTCATGCCTTTATCGGCAAAATATTCACAACTCATGTTTTCTCCTTAAAATGCGCGACAAGTACGGCCAAGGCCATATTGGTTATAGGTATAGTGCTCGTTGAGAATTCCAGCACCTGAGTAAGGGTTAATACAGCTAATTGCACCACCTAAAATACCGCTATCATAACCGGCATGGTAAGGCCTAGCTCTATACGAATACATACCTAATATTTCACCAGACATACTTTCCAATACAACTTTCACTTCCGCGCCAGAAGAATATGCACCGGCAGAACTAGGAGTTCTATGATGACCAGTACTACAATTGAAGAAGAAATTTACCGGCTCCAATCGACGCTCATGGGTAAAACGATAATGCGCACTATATTTGTGCTCACCCATTTTTGTCACACCATTATAACGACCGAAAAAGCCATAGTAGCTAACTCCATGACCATTCATTATTGACTCTGATTGGTTATAATTATGGTAACCATGGGTATGCTGAATATTGTGATAAATAAACTTAACAACTGTAAAGTCGCCTGCATCTACATAGGCTTGTAACTCTTCTGCATTTGCAATAGCGGTATTCGTGACGATATTACCATCACGATACTTCTCTACTAATACTGAAGTTCCCTCATCCACCATAACCAAGCAATGCTTATTATTATCGTATAAAACACCGACCTCATTATAGTTATGAGATGTAGATGTGCTTATGCCATATTGATCTGTTGCATCTAGATTTTGCTTCGGCTTAGTAATAGAGGTAAAACCTGATGATTTACAGAACACGCCACCATAGTTTGCCACTGCCGTCGTTTGAGAATCTTGCGTGCTATAAACAATTTCATATTGAATATCAGCTGCGTTATTTTTACTCGCAAGCGGCAAATAAGCACTTGTACCATAGTAATAAATCTTACTGGCGGGGTTTTGCTCAAAAGCATTAGAGTAAATAAAGCTCGTATGCGTCGTCGTTTTTTCAGCACCATTGGCATTGAGTTTTAAATACTCTAGTCGACACTGCTCGGTATCTGCATTATGAGTAAAACCTGTTCTAACTAAATAAGTCTCGCCACTATTATCATACACGGCGAATACGCCAGTCGCTCTTCTGTGCGTTGCGTTAGAGCTTGGCGTATCAATCGGTGTCATTGGAAATATAGGTCGAACTTGTAATGCATTATTAGTAGCCTGCAAAGACTCTACGCGGTTTAAGTTTGGCGCCATCGAATCTAACAAATCTAATTTACTAGACTTTGTATCGAGTGTTGTACTGGTTTGCGTCAGTGAGTCCGTTGCCGTCTGTAATGCTGCACCAGTAGATTGCGAAACTTGCTGAAGTGTCGACGTGGCATCATTAATATGTGACTCTGCAACTGCGACAACTGCTTGCTCAAGCTTTGCATTATCGGTCAGTTTGGTAATAGCATTACTCACTAATGCTTGTTCTTCGGCTGTAAGCGGCTGATTGCCCTCCATATCGGCAACTAGCTTATCTACCATGACTTGCACGGCATTTTGAATACTCGCCATAATATCCTCTTATAAAGTTAATAGTGATTCGCCAAGTAGCTGGTTAAGCTTGACTCGTCTAAGTTTCTCGTTCAGCAGCGTATCTTGCTGCTGATCAAGATTGGTTTGCATATAGAGCAACTGGTCAATGTCGATAATTGCTTGTCGAATTCGCTCTACATCTTGCTGTAATAAATTGTCTGGGTGTGGGAGAGGTAATGCATAAGAAAGGGTTTTATCGTCTATCATACCCCCTCCTAAATTGAGAAGGTTCTGAGAGAACGCACGCGAGGCCTGTCTATGTGTGTGCCAGATAACACCAGCTTCACACGTGCTTGTGACTCACTCAGGTTAGAAAACTCGTAATTGCACAATAACCAGCCATCTCCCTGTGGCTGAGTTGTTTTCTGCGGTATGTTTACCCACTGACCTTGTTGCTGAATAAACACATCTACTTTAGCCGTACCAGGCAGCTGCCCTTCAAAACTCACTTTCAAACTGCCACCGATTTGGCATGGAATTGCACGGGTTACATAATCAGCTTCATTACTCACTTTACCTAATGCAGTTTGCACACTATCGAATAACACCGGCGTTTGCGTTTCGGTTCCAGTTAATCTCGCGCTCACCTGCAAAGGCTCTTTCACCTTGTTAGCCAAACGCAGTGCTTGCCACTCTTGCAGATTAAATTGACCTAATTGCGCACCACTGAATTCAAAATGCAGTTGGGTTTCACTGCTAGGACGCTCAATCACTGCCATTGCTAAAATATCGCTGTGTTCATCCAGCTCAACTTGACCAAGGGGGACTGTCTGCGTTGTTTGTGTAAAACGAGCCGCTTTTAACCTAAAGGTTAAATCTCGATTTTGATGTGGTGTCCAGGTAGACGCGTTACTTGATGAAAGTAATACGCCAACTTGATATGGCTGTGTGGTCACCCAGCCACTTTCACTATCAAACTTGCCGAGTTCAGCAATCGCCACTTCGTGATCAGGGTCGTCCGTTAACACCACAATGGCATATTCTTGCCCCGCATTAAGCGAGACCGGATCAAACTCAAATAAGGTTGGCTCACCATTCACTTTAAACATAGAGCGCTCAAGTGATGCTTCCGCCAAAACGGTCTGATTGGGAATACCCACTTCGGTTTCTCTAATCTGAACGCGAACGGGTTTATCACCTCCTATTTTTTTAAACCACAGCTCAACACCCGCAATAAAGCGCCTTTGTGGCAACGTAAATGTTTGTGCTAAAGGGTCAAAGCGTACCGTTGTAATTGTGGTAATACGGCGTGCTGTTTCACTCACGATGGTGCCACTACCAGTGTAAGTTGCCTCACCGAATGAGCCTTTTTCTCCCTCAAACCTCACTGTTTTACTGCCAACAGGAATGTTTGCGGGAATGTAAAAACGGCCGCTTAAGCGGCCGTTTGGATCTGCGTTAATCATTATGTCTCCTCTGGTGTCACCACAATGCCATCAAAAATTACCCGTTTCAGTACTTCACCTTCGCCAAAACCAGACAAGGAGAAATTCACCCAACGGCGGCGTAATAGTTCAGCACTTCGCGTTGTGCGGCCAATCACCTGTGTTTGCGTTGATTGTGTGGTACGAGTGCGCCATCCTCCACCACGAGTAAACCGTTGCGTAATCGGGCTCGTCCAACTGCGCTGCGTTTGCGTCCAGTGGTCAAGACTCGGTGTCAAGGTAATCGTGGCAGGGATAGGCTCAACGGCTTGATAAGGGTTTATTTTCATACTGCCCGTTTGCTTGGGCTGCTCGAGCACATTTTCTAACTCATAGGGTAAGGTCAGCAACCCACCGTTTGGTACTGGCAAATCGGTAATATCCGCACTGAGAGGTAATACTAACTCGCCATCAACAATGGCAGCCGTTTGTGCAATGCCCGCATCACGCATATCGTCATCGATAAACGGATCTACAAACACGCCATATTTACTGGCTGGATCTTGGCTATTGGCATCATTGCGAAGACGCTCAATTGCCAGCAATTGGTAAAGATCACCAATTTGATTTTGCATTTGCTCAAGTTGTGACATAGAAACCGCGCGTACTGCTAAGTTTTCAATCGCAGGCGCTTGCCCACTTAACCAAGATTGAGTAACTTGCGCCAAAGCTAAGTGATGCGCAGGCGCTTTAGGCGCAATAGGAAATTGATGTGCTGCCTGCCCTTTAATCCGCTTTATTTGGCCAAAGCGATCAAGCACAATTAAATCAATGCGTGGACGGTGCCACTGGTAGTCAATGGTCACTAAGGTGTTATCGACAATTACACCACCATCAACCAACTGCCTATCAAGATTAAAACCGTATTCATCAAAGTCGAGCATCAGCTGCTTTCTATAACGGTACGTTACTTCATATTGACTGCCACCAGCGGGTTCTTCACCACTGAGCTGCCAACTGATGTGGTTTCGCAAAAAGATAAAATCCGTTCCTTGAATATACGTCGTACTCTCTTGAGAGTTTGTATCTCCTTGCGTGATGCTTAAGATTTCTAAAACAGAATCATCCGGTAGTAGATCTTCACCACCAGCCAGTTGACCCCGGGTAAGCTGAGTCGTTTTTTCGACAGTCACATTGACTTCTTCTATCTGTTTAACAGGGAAAAAGTCCGTATCAATACGCATGACACCTTGACCATCGGATTGGAAAGTCTTAGGTTCTTCTTTGACCTCACCTACATCAGGATCATAATCAAATTCAGCCGTTCTCGAGGTTGAAAACGCCACTTCATAGCCTTCGATATGGGCTTTACCCTCTTCTAGACTAAAGCTCTGAACGGTTTGATCTGCACCTCGATAACTTAAAGACATCCCTTCAACCACATAGCTTCCGCCGTTTGACTCTCTGTCATAACGTGCAAGCGCTTGTGTAACCGCATCAAGCTGCGGTGGCGGTTGTTTTATGATTAACGTGCCCTGCTCTATTTTATGCACAGGGTAAAATGCATCATCAGGGCCAATTGCATCACTGAGTAGCCCCCATTGGCAAACTTGTTGCAAACGTGCTGCGCCAGGTTCATCAAAGTTAATTGCATCAACAGCTGGGTCTCGTAGGCTTGGATCTTGCTCCTCAGTCACCACATTATGCGTGAGCCACACACCAACATCGACACTGCCAGCCATATCGATAGGTACAGCGCTGCTTGATACCGGCCTTACTTGCCCGGCAATGTACACTTCACCGTCTGTTACTAAAGCAGTGGCCAATTTTGCATCAATGATCACTTCGCCACCTTTGACTAAGTCGCCATCTTTTAAGAGCACATCAGCAACACCCTTTATTTGATGATTGACCTGTGACTGTAAATCATTGAGCTCTCTGCTTTGCAGTCCCTTGCCAGCCCTGAACAGTAAACGTTCATAACCCGAGTCCGCATGAAATTTTTCATAATAATCGTCAAGCATAAACACCTCTAAAAGCTGACAACAAATTCGAAGCTTTCTCGCACGCCCTGCTCACGAATAAGCGGAGCACGATGTTCAAGAAGCAATAAAGTGCCAGAATTGGCGACCTGTTCAGGCGTCAAATACACCAAGCCATCGGGAAGCTGAGTATCTGCTTGCAAGCCTGACATTAAGCCTAGTTCGCGCACGGTTTCACCTGCGCCATCGGTAAAGTCAAAGGTAAATTCGCAATAAATATGCTGTGTTGGCTCTGAGGATAAGCTAAAGCGACCACCTTGAATAAAGATGTCACCTTGATTGTCGGGATAACAAAATCCGACTTTTTTCGCTTTACGATAACCTATAGGATCAGCAAGACTTGTCGCTGCAATAGGTTCAGCAGGTGGCGTTTGCCACTGAGACGCACCGCGTCCCCAAGCCAAATAAATGGGAGTTTGTGCAATTGTTTGAGCGAGCATAGTTCGCCCTGCACGGGTAAGAATAGCCAAAATATTTCCTTATCGTCCTTCACTCGGTCCATGTACTGCTTTAACTCATTTACCAAGTGTCTCAACGCGCCTTCCTAGGCATGACATCACTATCCTTGCCAACACTCATGGAGAGTTGCATAAAACCAAGCTCAAGATTTATTAAAAGTTGAAAACGTTAGCGATTTTGATGGTGTGCAATAGTCACTTGAGGTGATTGAACTGCAGACCAACTGCTCGCTTGCCAATGACCAAACCACTGCGCTTGGTCAAGAGTATAAGCACGACTAGACTGGCGACTATGCACTGAAGTCGCACCAAATTGGTTTATAAGCGGCTCACTAAGACGTAAAACGCCTAAAATTTCAGAGGAGTAACTCTGCCAAGCGCTATTATGTTTGCGAGTTAAACCACTACTGTGCGTATCACTGCTAAAGCTATGGTGTTCTGGGTGCGTACGCTTAGTGCTTATTCGCAGTAGCTTGCCATTTTTGAGGTGATGCCTAAATCCGGAGTGATCACTTAACAGTGAGCCAAAAGGTTTTGCTGATAAAGTCAGTTCTCGGATATCAAATTGATAGGTGACACGGGTCAGCTCACTTCTTGCGGGCGCACTGAGCTCGGCCAGTTGAGACATGCGTTCAACATCATTTAAGTTGGGCAATTGCTCAAGGTGACATTGGTAGCGGTAAAAGTGACGATAGGATGTTGACTCTTCAACATCTTTTAGTGAAAAGCCAAGCCATCCATACGCCATTTCAAGACTTTTTCGCGTCCCTCGGATCCGCTGCCAAGTCAGGCCTTGTTGCAGTACTTGGTCAAGGTCATCTAAGTAAGGCACCAAAGCACCTAAACCATATTCCCAAATGAGCCAAGGTAACAAAGATTGTTTAGGGTGAGATTTAAAGCCACGTAATAGCGATATGCCCTCACCCAGCATCAACTCTAACTGCCCGTGCTTAACAACAGCAGCTTGCAGTTCACTGTGGTTGTAAGGCAGTAATGCGTCGCTTTTTTTATCTAGGTGATCAGACATAATTGAATTTGCCCTAACTGAGCATATTGATTGGACTCGATATTGATCAAGCTATCTGGTGTATGTATTTCAACATGTTTTACCCCTTCGACATGCAGTTGAGCACTCAGCCAACTGGGGGTCATCGCAACACCAAGGGCCATGGCGTCTTGCCAAGCAGCGCGGAGCTTTTCTTCTAACTGTGTAAATACCCAATTAGGTACATTGTGTTGCAGATAAATATCCGCTTTCACATCAACAGGCACTTCTTCTGCATGATTGACTTCTACCTGATCCGTTAAAACCTTAACTTGATCGCTCAGTACGTATTCTCGTACTTGCTGTAAAAGCGCATCGGCAGAGTCTGTATCTTGAAATAATATCGACACGCGAACACGTCCGGAGGCAGGGCTATCCACTTCTACATCACGAATAGCATTGGGGGCAGCGGTGAGCGCTGCATTACGGTAATGATCTTTGCTACCAGCGGTACTGGAAGCCAGAGTTTTCTGCCGAATGCGAAGACGGTAATTACCGTCTTCTTCACCCTCGGCACGCCCAAGACCATAAAATACACCAAGCTGATCTAAATCGCCGCCTTGCGCTGTCGCTAACAAATTAGCATACGCCGCTTCGTTGATACGCTGGCGCAATAGCAGCTCTCGATAGCTTTCCACTTGCAGGCAGACTGTCAGTGGGTCACTTTCAAGCTCTAATGCATCAGCATATTGCGGCGCAATGGATTTAAACCTTTCTTTGCGGGCTTGGTAAATATGTTCATAGTCCAGTGGCTCAATGATATCTGGCGCTGGAAGCGCAGAAAAATCAAAGTACTGGGAGTTCATAGGGGATCTCTAGGGGAGGAAATGTTCAATTATTACTTGATAATATCAGCGACACCTTGCGCGCGGGCTTCAATCTCAGCAAGCACGGCTTCAGTTCCTTTATGCTGATACGGGAAAGTCAATTGATCAGCATTTTGCTTATCTATTATCGGTGAAAACAAGCTTGCTGATTGTAACGCTGCCGATTTGACTTCATCAAGAGAGGCTGCGGTAGAAATGGCCTGTGCTAATTTAGCAAATTCAACCAAGAGCATGTGGACCGTATCAGAGGTCGTACCTATAAGTGAGTCTGTATCTGCAACTTCATAATGAATGCGAGAGCGCTGCTCAGCTTTAACATGATTTAAACTAGTATCTTTGTAATCAAAAAAATTTATCTCGGACATACATCACCTACTCTGAAATGTTAGGGTAATTAACAACACGGTCAATTGAGAAGTTACAATTACCACCAAACTGCAAAACATTTTGTGGCAGCAGTCCTGGTCGATCCGATGCGCCATTAGCTACTACATTTACTAATCTTACAAATAAGCAACTGTATGGATGTAAGCCCGCAATATTCATACATGGAATACCTGTCACTAAAGAGCCATTCCACCAACCACCCATTTTAGATTGATCCACATTAGCACCTTGAGACGCAATGTTGTCATTTATCTGCTCGCTGGTCGCACTTTCATTGGTTAATATAAATTGCATAAATGTGCAACTCCAGTCAGCAGTATACTGTTCAGGCGACTCATAATAACCTGGCTCGTATGAATAACCAGATACGGTATGAACCTTAGTTAATTTTTTCGCAGCTGGATATGTATTGTACCCAGTCCATGCACCTCCGTTTGGCACTCTGATCCAATTAGAGCGAGTCTCATCATTTGGATCTGCGACTAATCCATTGTCTTCAATAAGTGTACGTTTACTATGTAACTTTCGGTCATAGTAGTTAATGCGCATATCCGCGTGACTTTGAGCAAAATCATTAATGGCTTTTTGAATACGGCTGTCTCCAGCAGCAATTGCGGCACTCACATCTGCTTGCGCTTTTGTTACTGCCGCATCAATTTCACCTGTTTTATTTACTACTGTATTGGTTAAATCATTATTCGCGATGATTAATTCACCATTAGTTGTATGTAGCTCTGTGATGAGCTGCTCAAGCGTTTTAGCTTGTGTAGACATAAATATTGTCCTCAATTTAAATTTGAAATATAAATAAGTAAAAAGAAGGGAAAGTCGTAAGGTTAACTACTTGCAGCAACTGGCGGAGCAATATGATTTAATCCTGTCACTTTGGAGATCAAGTAGCACCCTGTAGCCAATTCCACACCGGGGTTAGACAATTGCTCACAATGCATATCAACGTTATTAAATACTGCCAATACAGCGCCCCCAACCGGCGGTGTATCCAAGCGGATATGTGGCATAGGCTCATAAACTGTCTCACCGGCAATATTTGAGATATGCGAGGCAAACGTGACATTACTCATCGTCAGTAAGCCGATTTTGCTAAACTTGGCATAATTTGCTGCAACAAAATAAGGAAAAAATTGCCCTGTCGTGTTGCGATGAAACACCACCACAGGAAAGCTGGCACTGTCACTGGCTAACGAAAAAGCAGCCTTGCCTAAATTTTCAAATAAGCGATTACCTGCCATCAAAATGGTTTTTTGAAATTCTCCAAACAACTCAAGTGAGATTGATGCGTTGTCGCCTCTTGTATTAAATGCTATCGAGCCGGAAAAACGCATTTTTAAACCAATAGCCTGCCAATCATCTTCTGTATAGGCACTAAAAATAACGGAGCAATCAGGGACTGTAACGGTAGCACAAACATGCTCTACATCGTTCGCAGCAAGCATGATGCGAGCAAAGCAGCCAGGTACCAGCTTAGCCACAGCAGCTTTTATCGTCTTTAGTGGCGTTTGTAGGCTGAGACCATCGTTACTGTCGCTGCCAAGCGCTTGATCAGCATTCACATACAAGACCTGCTCAAATGTGTTTTTAATTTCGCCACGCACTTTGGAAAACGCCGTATCAACCTTATTATCCACATTGAGTAGTAGCTGATTAATATCATCCGTCAGCTCACTGCATTGCTGGGTTAAATTCGCATTGCTATTGGCAAGTTCCGCAACGCTCTTAGATAAACTAGACATTATCCTAGCCCTCCAAGTTCAAGAGACGATCATTAAAGTAAATTTGCCTCAAATTAGACTGAATTTGCGCTGTGAGCGCTTTAGTTTGTGCAATCGTCAGTGCAGCAAATTCATCGGCATAATATAAACTTAAATCACCCGATACATTAAAGTCTAAGCTGTCAGGCGGAACCGCCGTTAAAAGCAAATCGAACCCTTGTACAATCTTTGCAATTGGTGTCTGAAAAAAAAGCACATTTTCTGGATGAGACCAAACAGCAAACAAGGTTCGTTGGCTTTCGTCTTCGTGATCATTAAGGTAAAAGCCGACTTCTTTAACCGCGTATTGCTTATCATCAGTAAACTCGGCAGTCACGTGAAATTGGCCATTACCCACTACTTCCGCACCCGATACAGGCGCTGTATTTTTTGGGCTTTTTAAAGCCGTTTGGTTTCTATCGGGTGTATAGCCCGAGTCGCCCACAGCAATGTGGCCAATTTGAATTTTAACCCCTTGCTCAAGGGCACTGACCGCTGCGTTTATTCCCTGCTGTGTCACAACAGGTGTATATACATTCATATAGGTACCTCAGATTATAAATTAAGCGTGATATTTTGAATTGAAACGGTGTAAGCACCGCTTGTTAATGAACTCTTTGACGTATGGTGAGGGTTTGGGGCATCTTTTAAAAAAGCATTAGATAGTGATGAAGTAACTGCAGTGGATGCTACACAAGTACCTGTACTAAAATGCGCCGTTGCTTTATCTTCAAACGACTGTGTTCCAACATGGCTAGATGTACTCATCGAAGTCGCATGTATTGAACATAAGTTAAAATCAAAACTTGGGTTATCTTGAAGAGATTGCATTCCAACATGGTTAGAAGCGCTCATCGAAATTGCATGTATTGAACTCAAGTTAAAATCAAAACTCGGGTTATCTGCTAATTTTGATGCATGCACACTGCCGGTTTGAGCTGCTGTAAAATGACCGACCACGACTGGTGAAAAATTAAAGATCGGCTCGTCACGATGTGAAGCGACCTGCACCGATGCGCTTTGTCCGCCACCGAACACTTGAGTGCCCGTATTTAAGTTAACCCCTATATTAAAATCAATATTGGTGCGCATTGGTTTAGTCGCCACCACAGATTGCCACATTTGCCCCTGCAGTTTAGGACTTAAGAATGTACTACCATTACTGTCTAAATTCTCATTGGCAATGGCCAGCAGCTTTGCACTGTGTGGCACCCCACCATACTGCCACCATTCTTGCAGCTCAACCTTGGCATTGAGCACTTTCAATGCATTGTTTACGGCACTGATGGTCCCTTTATATCTGTGCCTTGGCACACTATCTGCTATGACTTTACGCTGTACATGCTCAGGCCATGCACTATCCCAAACATCCACACTCAATGCATCTGCAAGCCAAGGTAAAAATTGTGCAGGACACCTCCAAGGGTCCCATAACTGCTTGTGGGATACTGGGATATTCAGTATACGGTCACTGCAGTGTTCAAGCGCTAACTCCAAATCAGAAGTCTTTCCCTGCAACGTGAAGTTAGACATGCTCGTCTCCTACAGAGATGGTCGCCCGAGAGCAAAACGCGGCCTGATTCGCTTGCACGGCAATATCCCACTGCGGCGCCTGCAGCTCAACTCGCTGCACCCCCTCTCGATGTAATACCGCATATAAGCCTGACAGAGAAATATCATGGCCTAATTTATGATGCTCAGCCAACCACGCCGCTAAACTTGCTTTGGCTTCTTCAACCAGTGCAGGTCCATCCATGCCAGGGTAAATATGCAATACCGCATCTAGTTCAAACTCAATGATATCTGCCGATTTAATATGCACTCTGTCAGTCAGTGGTCTGACATTTTCCTTGTTTAACTGTGTTCTGACTTGCTCGATTACGTCTGTCGTTGCATGACCATTTCCTTGGCTTGTAAGCAGCGTCACCACCACATCCCCAGGTGCAGGCTCTGACGGTTCAGCGCCTGACAATACTTCTGGCGTTAAACCTGCGTCATATGTACACACCAAAAGACGTGCACTTGGTGGTAGTAAACTCGATACTTGCTCCGGCAGATCGACGTAAGCAAACTCTGGGGCATCTACAAACACATCCTTGACATATTGCGAGCCCTTTAGTGCATGAAATGCATATGCGCCTGCAGGGCCCGCGGTACTGAATCCTTCCAGCGCAAGTGCAATACGTTCACGATACCGCTCATCACTTTCATAAATAGCTGCTTTAGGTGGTATCTGTGTATTGTCAGCAGGCTCCAATATTGCACGCGAAACTTCAAAGCGATTGCCCAAATAATCAAGCTCACTGCTTGTAGCATGTGCAAGTAATACCGCATGTGCACTGTCATTAATACGCTGACGCAACAAAAGCTCTCTGTAAGCAAATGACTCCACTAACTTAACCACGGGATCACTGATTAGGTTAAGCTCAGCGTCGGGGAAGCGCGTTTTAAAGTCATCTAAAATCTCAGCCCTAATCTTTTCAAAGCTTAGTGACTCAATGAGGTTTGGCGCCGGCAAACGGCTGAGATCTATGGCGCTAAAGTTTGTCAAAGACATAACTAAGCTCTTAAATTGATTATTGAGAAGTACCTGAACAAGGCAACTCAGGCAGAGTATGAATTAGGCTTAAACTGAGAATAAGCTTAAGACTTTGGATAGCTAGCTTTTATTTCAGCCCTCGCAGCCAGCCACGATTGCTTGGCATCTAACGTAGCCTGTGCACTGTCACCAAACTCCGTTAAATTCGCCATATAGTCGATGAACAAGTGGTCGCTTTTAGCCTGATAATCACTCAGCCTCGCTTGAGCCACTTCTTCTGCAGAGTAAACAATCTCATAATCTCCCTCTACATAGCCTGCGAGTGCTGCGACTTCCTTTGCCGATTCTAAATTGTGAATACCACTGGCAACCACTTTACCCGTTGAAATTTGTTTTAATAATGCCATTGCTATGCTCCTTTAGCTGAGGTTGTTTCTTTGAAATTCAGCGAAATCAGTGTGTGAATAAGGATGGCCAACATCATTGGCCCAAATCATGTTATCTCCATGATCGCCAGTACCCGCATAAGGTAAGCAGATAGCGACTTTCATTCGACCTCGGCCTGCAAAAAGTGGCTGGTGATTTCCACCCCAACCGAGTTTGCTAGAGTGCTTATAAATCCACCCCTTGCCTAAGTCGTCTTTATTTACTTCGATATTGGCCACACGATTTGCAGCAGGGTAAAAGCTTATGCCATCAGAGCATTCCAGTACATTTATCCAACAACTAGATTGAGTTAAAAACTCGCCACGACCCCAACCAACATAAGAGTCTCTACCTTGGTTCATCACGAAAACGTGGCCCATATCTGGGCTGTTGTCTCTCCCTTTGACAATTTCGACATCAAATAATAATACTTTGTAGTTACTACCATAAAAATCGGTTTCAGAGCGCTTATCGCCAAGTGCTTTTTGTAAAAAGTCACCTGATGGCGTTAAATCATTATCCACCAGCTTATCAAGCGTCAATCTCGTGACAGTACCCGACGCTTCAACGCCACTGTCAACCCAACATCGCCACGGCTTTCTATGTGAGCTAACCATATCCACAGCGACATTGTCTGTGCCAATGCCATTAAAATATTTACTGTCGATCAACAAGTTAGGTGCCAGTGGTAACGCCCTTTGAAACGCCTGAATTTTGGCATCCACCGCCTGCTCTTTGGCAGTCAAACGACTCTCAACCGCCGCATTTTTTTGATCAATCTCGCTGGCCTTTTGTGCCACACGAGCATCGATATCTTCAATTTTGGTATCGACGATATCACTTAACTTTTCCGCCGCTTCAACGACGCGTGTAATGTCTTGCTCTAAAGACATGGTTTAACCTCCGTTTAAAAATAAAAAAGCCCACCGAATAGGTGGGCTGGGTTTATTGATCGTTCTGTTTGCTACTTAGCAAACTAAACCAATTTATTTCAATAGACTGCTGACGCCGTGGGCACGTACAAGCGCTTCTTCTAAAGCGGCTTCCTGACCTTTTACTTGATAAGGTAACTCAACCTCACCACTTGCCACTTTCCCTTCAATTGCACCAATGGCGTTTTTCAAAGATTCTGTAGAGGTGCGCATTTCTGCTAGGGAGTTAGCAGTAGATATCTTATTGACAAATATGCTCAGTTCATGGAGGAGGATGTGAGAAATATCTGATGTGGAGCCTAACAAACTACCCTCGTCTGCCACTCGGCTTGTAATTTTTTGCCTTCTCGACACCCTTTCGTTTCTAGTAATAATACGTCTCTCGCGATCAGTCGATAATTGGTCTGCTATCATTTTATCCATCATTATTTTCCTTATAGTTCTAACTCAGTACTCTCAATCACAGAAATATCGCCGGGCTTTAGAATCATGCCATTGCCCACATACATAGAATCTACACTGAGATTTAAATAATATTTATCTTCGATAGTCAGACGCAAATAGACGTGACTATCACTGCCAACATATGAAAATGGCTCATGCGTCCCAAGCTCTTGCTTATATCCCAGTCTGTTGCCTTGATTGTAACAATACCCAACAAACGTTGTATCTATGATCTTAGCTTTATGGAACTCATACCCACTTACCTTGATGTGGTACATTCTATTGTCTCGATCTAACTTATAGGGTAGCTTTAGATGAATATAAGTAGCGCCAAGCTCAGCAGTAAAAAATTTCGCAATATCAATACTTCTAGTTCCTATACCACCATTACCTAGTATTTGTTTATTCTCTAAGGCAGTATCAACGCGCTGCACTTGCTGAGAAATTGTCGTATCAATTTCATTCTTTTTTACAGCAACTTGCGAGTTCATCTCAGCAACTTTGTTATTTACTGTCGTGTTAATATCTTCAATTTTTGTATCTACGATGCCAGTTAGCTGCTCTGCTGCACTGACTACATTTGCAATGTCTTGCTCTAAAGACATAATTTACCTCCAATTTAAAATAAAAAAGCCCACCAAATGGTGGGCTTCACGCTTGAGTTTTTAACTCAGCATCAACACGGCGTGCTCAGAACCGTGTTATGCCTGACTTACTTTGCTTTAATAACAGTATCAACGCCGTTTGCACGCATCATAATATCTGTCATCACCGCATCTTGGCCTTTGGTCTGATAAGGAAAGCTCAGCTCACCTGCTGAAACTTTTGTTTCAATATCGCCAATTGCCGCTTTAAGTGATGTCGTTGAAGTGCGCATCTCAGCTAAAGTGGATGCATCGCTTAATTTATTCACAAAGCCACTTAGCTCATTAAGTAGCATATGTACTGTGTCTGACGTTGTACCCAGCAAAGACTCGGTATCAGCTACTTGTTGCTCGATAGATAAACGTACATCATCACGGCTCTTTTGCTGTGCTTCTTCAACTGATAATTCGACTGAGAACGTGCTGCCTTTACCAAAGTTTTCTTCAACCAACTGGGCAACCGCGTACTGCTGCATCCCGGCATCAAAAAACTGCTCGACCACCTGCCCATTTACGATTAATTTCGCCATTTAATTTTCTCCTTATGCAATCACGTCGTATGCACCGTCACCGATGTAAGCAAACTGACTCCAAGATCTATCTAGTGGTACGTGACCTGTCACAACAGCTGGCAGTGCAACTTGAATCACCCCAGTTTGATCCGCTGGTAGATTTTTTCCAGCTACATAGGGGTGACAGTGCATGTAATGATTTCGACCACCAGCACCATAATGAGCGCCGCACACTTTCGCTGGCTCATTAGCCTGTAGTCCACTACACCAGAAACCGGTAGGGACAATTCCTCTAATGTGCTTCACAATTGCAGCTACAGTCACGTGCGTTGGCCTTCGACAATATTGATACATCATATACGCGTCTACATGACTGTTTTCACCGCCTCTATTCGGTGCATATTCCAGCTCCCAAATATTGAAGTTTTGTGCAAAAAACTTACGGTCTGAATCGATAGCCTGTAAGAACTCTCTTGCGAGTGCACTGCGCTGATCTTGCTCAACACCAGACTCAACTTTTTCTAGCAAAGTCGCTTTTGTTACATAACCGCCAGTCCAAGCTTCTGGGAAGGTGCCCGCTTGGTTTGCCACCAAGGCTTGGTTTTTTGTCACGCGAAAGTGTGACTGACGCTCTTCATATGAGTTCAGTAAAGCATCAGCGCTGGCTAGATGGGCATCCACCTTGGTTTTCGTCTCAGCCACCGCGGTGTTTAATTTGCTCGTGATTTCACTGATCTGATTATCAACGGTTGCCGTCAACCCTTCAGTGGCCTCAACAACGCGTGTGATATCTTGTTCTAAAGACATTTACGTTCTCCATTTATGTAAAAAGCCCGCTAAAAGCGGGCTTTTTAAAATCTGTTTTGAATTATTTTCCATGAAATTTTGGATAACGCGCCTGCACAGACTTTCTAGAATGGAGCCAAGCCTGTTTAGCATCACATGCTTGCTGGCTATGTTCACCATGCTCGGCTGTCGCCGCTAAATATTTAAAGGCCAAGCCATCACTCTGTTGTTGGTAACCCAAAATGCGAGCTGCCTGACATTGCGCTTGTTGCTGCAATACTTTTGCTTCTTGCATCAACTTAAGTGCCTCTTCTGCTAACGTTTGTGCACGCTGGTTATCTACTTTTTTCATGAAATTTCCTTACAAAATACCTTTGTCAATTAATGCAAACTTTTGTTTTAAATGACGATACATATTCATGATCTGTGAACGCGCCATTTTGGCAAGCTCAGGGGCTATCAATATATTGAAGTCGACCCCTTTATCAATAATGGTGATAGCATCGCCCGGCACACCTGTCAGTGTCAGGTCAAACGCCAATAACAGATCAATATCATTTGATTTATACGCAATCGGATCCGTTGCTGAATACACAGCAAACAACACATGACGTATTTGTCCGTTAACTTCTTCTTCGGTATAAAAACCGACCTCGTTGACAAAAAATCCGTCATCCGCCACTTTAGAGTCGTCGCGTACAGTTAAGTGAAGCTGTTTATTTGCTTCATCATATTCTGCGCAGTCAATATCCAGACGATATCGCTCTGCTTTCAGATTGGTGGTGTTTTCATCCACTTGATGCACACCTGAGCCAATCCCAATTTTGGTGATTTTGGCTTTAAAGCCATTTTGCTGTGCTCTGAACACAGCAGCCAGTCCCGCTGACGTGATCACCGGTTGTAAAATCGTGCTCACTATTGCACTCCTTGTTTATCAAAATTTACGATGCAGACACTGCATTGAAGTACAAACGACAGACTGTCGTTTGCTTTGCGCTGTTTGACATAGCGCCCGTAAGACGGCTGCTAAATTCAATCAAACGCGAAGGCATGGTTTGATCACTGCGTATATAGGTCCTGACAACTTGGCCTGACCCAGTAGAAAGTGCCGCGCCAAACCCGAGTTTGGCACCCGCTCTTAACTTTCGCTCACTGGCAGTGTTGATGCGCTGGCGACTAACCAAAGGCACCTTTTTTCTAATAACAAGGGCGCAGCCTGGTTGAACTGATGATGTGATCTTGCGCTCAGAAGAAGAGGCTGCGTAATAGCGAGAAGAGGCTGTGCGATGCCCAGAAATAGCACCAGCGAGTGAAAGTGTATTGCTGCCCGCACGTTCTTTAGTGTGCGGCATAACCTTGGCATAAAGTCGACTTGAGGCAAAGCCGTGACCACTGGTGGCCGCAGCAATTTGCGACGACATCTTCATGCCAACTAAAAAATCAAAATGTGCTCGTTGAGGCTTGGTTTGGTTAGTCACACGATTTATTGCATCATACAGCTTTTGGTCAAGCACCACCGCGCGACTGGTATAAGGCACTGCGTTTGCCCACGCAATAAACGTAAACGTATGTGGCTCGCCACTGTGATGTGGCGCTATATAGACATCATCGATATCTTCAAACCATTCAAAAAATTCTATTTCGAGACCGAGCGATGCCAGCGCGCGTTTAACCGCGCCCACCGTCCCTTTGTGCTTATGCACAGATACAGAGTTAGCTATCATTGCCCGCTTGGTTTCTACAGGCCAATCTTCTTTCCATTCATCAACCGATAGCGCCCATGCCAACCATGGCAACAAAGCTTCAGGGCAAGTCAACGGGTCCCACTGCGAGCCAATATAATCCGGGATCACAGTGGTAATATTAAATTGCTCACGAGTATGTGATAACTGCTGCTCAATTGTTTTTTCTAATTGAGTCGTATTGCGAGGCAAGAGTGACTTTTCGCTCATAGTTAAGCCTCATCTGGAAATTGTAAATTAATATCCAAGCTATATGCTTGATTAACCGCAGGCTGTAAGTCTTCCGTGGGCGTCAGTAACTTCACTTTTCGCACTCCTGGCTGATGCAATGCATCAATGATACCCGAGTGAGGGATCTCTGAGCCTAACTTACAATGCTCGGCAATAAAGGCGTCGAGTGCCTGCATAATCGCCAGTTCAACTTGTTGCTTATTAGCGCCTATATTTAAATAAATTTGTGCACTAAGCGTCTCAATTGTTGGCATTACCCACTGGGTGACAACTTTGTCTGTAATGGGTCTAATATCTTCGTCATTAAGCCTGTCATCAATATCGGCTTTAATTTCGTTGGCTTGCGATTGTGTCATGGTATCTATCAACGCGTATATATTTACATAGCCGGGACTATCCGAGTCTACATAAACATCTCTAATTTTATCGTTGGCAGAGAAGGTGTGATATTCATATGCTCCCTTAGTACCAGCCATGCTATAGCTTTCTAACGATAGAGGGATTCTTTGGCGATAGCGTTCATCACCTTCATTTTCAGCGCGTCCAATACCAAACAAAGCACCTAAATTATCTAAGTCGTTGCCTTGCGAAAACGCCAGCATCACAGATTTTGCCGCGTCATTAATCCTTTGTCTGAGTAAAAGTTCGCGATACGACGCAACTTCAATTAATTTAATCGCTGGATCAGAGGCCAATAAAGCATGATCCGGCAACTTGTCGAGCAGAGCCTGCTCCATTTGCTTATAAATCTCATCATAACTAAGCGCTTCAATGACCTGAGGTGGTGGCAATTTAGCTAATTCGATGGCTGTACTCACAATTCGTCTCCTGATAATACGTTTGCGCACGAACGCACATGCAATCTCATAGCTTGTGCACATGGATTTAAGTGATTAATTACAAAAAAGGGATTTTTAAACAGTGGCCAGATAAGGCCTTATGGGTTAGAGCGCTTTGCGCTTAATAGCGCGTCCAATTTTTTATCAATTGAATCTAGGCGCTTTTCAATCCGCTTTTGATCTTCTTTGCGGATCTGTTTTAAGTGGGCTAACTCTTGAGAGTTAGTCGTAATGCGTTTATCTAAATCGCTTAGATACAAGATGCTTGATACAACCAAGGCAATCGTTGTAAGAATGTGGGCTAAACTCAATTCCTTTTTCATTTGCCAGTTTTCAGGTTGTCTCACTTTGCCACTCCTTTCAACTTTTCAATGGTGCGAAGGCCTGCTAACCCCAACATACCTAAAGTCAATTCCAACATCACTTCAAGTGGCAAAACGGGTACCCCTTGCTCTGGAAACAACCACTGTAATATTGGGTTGATCACAAAAGCAAACAAAAATCCCAGCCCACATACCCACATCAAAAATGGTCGAGCGCCAGCAACAAATCGACTTCGGTGACTTGCCTGTACTGAATTTATATGTGCTTGTATTTCACTTTGCTTATTCAGTAGCCTTGCTTTTATAACATGCTGTTCGAGCACTTCTTCTTCACTCGTATACAACTCATCTATAATTTCACCGACTACCTGCAGTGGCTCTCTCACACTGCCAGTGAACAAATTTGTAAGCCAGTTCATGATTGCCACTCCCCACTTAACATTTGCTGCGCCAATTCCTGTGCTCGGCTTGGCACTTGGTTTGCCCAACGACTATCAAGCATTTCAACTGCGGCACTTTCAAACTCTCCTTGTTGAACGTGTTCAAGCATCCTTTTGAACCCCATCAGTCCTTGCAAGCCAATATTGAATGCCATATTTGTCAATACGGCTACGCGCGCTTCATTACAATGAGATATATCAATGCGACGCTTTACCCCAGCTAATGCATTTTTAATATCTTGTGCAAGTAAATACTCCGCTTCTTCTTTATCCACTCCTTTACTGTCTATATTTCTGCCATAACCTATCGTTAATTTGCCTCCCGTACAGTAATACGGAAAGCGTCGATAGCCCTCATGTTTCTTGATTTGCTCAACCGTATTCATGATCGACATCTATTTTCCTACTCGTTAGTAGCTCAGCTCCAACATGAGTGTTTTTTCGGCCTTAACTAACCAAAACTCTGCGGAGCGCTTTGTATCAAAACCAAGCATTTTTGCCGCTTGGCTTAGTTCAACATCCAACAAAT
Source organism: Pseudoalteromonas luteoviolacea H33-S (assembly GCF_001625695.1). Lineage (GTDB taxonomy): Bacteria > Pseudomonadota > Gammaproteobacteria > Enterobacterales > Alteromonadaceae > Pseudoalteromonas > Pseudoalteromonas luteoviolacea_B. The sequence goes on along the minus strand of NZ_AUXY01000069.1, from coordinate 95,964 downwards.
ACTTTGCGCGTATTGCTCGGATGCATTCTGGTCGCAGTTTGCTGATTAACTGCCCCAGTAATTCAATTTCTTCCGGTACATTCATCATGTCACTGGAAAAGTAATTACTATGGCCTCCTCCAGTTTGCTCTGTTATTGCTTGGCGACTGAAGCCCTTACCCTGCTCTCGCTGTCGCCAATATTTGCCCCAGCGCCTCAAGGCACTGCGAATTTGTTTAATGGTTATTTGTGTCGCAATCATTGAGCTTTCCTATTACTTCTATAATATCGAGTGAGTAAACGTCTTCCACTAGACCCACCACATCGTTCCACTTTGGGCTATATTCCCTATTTTCCCATCGCCTCAGCGTTCGCTCTTCAATGCCATAATTGGCGGCTGACTCCGCTTGAGTGAAACCACGCATACGCCTTGCAAAACGGAGAATTTCCGCGCCAAGCGGTGTTCGTTTATCTTTAAAAATTCTGTTTGATGAGTAACTTGACTGTGTCATTGCGATCCTTACTGATTGTGCAGTTAAGCTTCGTGGTGATATGGAGTTATGTTCAGCTTACAGTGAGTGATCGGAGCCATAAGCTGTGAAGTTATCTATGACTAGATTGTGAAGTGATTAGGTAAATCACCTTTTTCAGTCTCCCCCTTTTTAAAGGCGGTATTCATACTCATACAGGCGATGAGTGTTTCTTTGTTGCTCTGAATAGTATTAAGGAAGTTAACAGCTTTCCTTCATAGCTTTGCTGAGCATAGGTAAATAATACCTTTTTTTAGGCGCTCCAACAGGTCAAAAATGCCCTAACAATAAAGACTTAAAAAAAATGTGTATTTTCATACAAAAAAAGATGATGCTCTGGGTTTCATTTTATTTTCATATGTAAACGAAGTTAAATAGAAAATCTATTGCTAAAAAACGCGAGTAACTGGTGGTTTTATATACCGCAACTGAGTTGAGAGCAAAAAACAATCAATTATTCGGCGTAACTAAATCAAAGCTTATTTAGTGAATCTGATCACTTACGTTGAATGCGCCGTAAGTTGTAACTACAATAGCGGAAATAAAAAATAAGTCGGACTATATTCATGGCTCAATATATTTATACAATGTCGCGGGTGAGCAAAGTTGTGCCACCAAAGCGTACTATTCTTAAAGATATCTCTTTGTGTTTTTTCCCAGGTGCAAAAATTGGTGTACTTGGTCTAAACGGCGCGGGTAAGTCAACGTTACTGCGCATTATGGCAGGCGTTGATACAGAGTTTGAAGGTGAGGCACGCCCACAACCTGGCACAAAAATTGGCTACCTACCACAGGAGCCTGTGTTAGATGAAAGCAAAACCGTACGTGAAACCATTGAAGAAGCAGTAAGTGAAGTAAAAAATGCACTCACTCGTTTAGACGAAGTCTATGCGGAGTACGCGATGGACGGTGCTGATTTTGACGCACTTGCAAAAGAGCAAGGCGAATTAGAAGCCATTATCCAAGCACATGATGGTCATAACCTAGACAACGCACTTGAGCGTGCAGCTGACGCACTGCGTTTACCTGAGTGGGACGCCAAGATAGAACACCTCTCTGGTGGTGAAAGACGCCGAGTTGCAATTTGTCGTCTATTACTTGAAAAGCCAGATATGCTGCTACTGGACGAACCGACCAACCACCTTGATGCTGAGTCTGTGGCTTGGCTTGAACGCTTCCTACATGATTACGAAGGAACAGTAGTTGCAATCACCCACGACCGTTACTTCCTAGATAACGTTGCTGGCTGGATCTTGGAACTAGACCGTGGCCATGGTATTCCATGGGAAGGTAACTATACGTCTTGGCTTGAACAAAAAGATGCACGTCTTAAACAAGAAGAAAAATCTGAAAAGGCACGTCAAAAATCAATCGAGAAAGAGCTTGAGTGGGTGCGCTCAAACCCTAAAGGTCGTCAGGCAAAATCAAAAGCGCGTATGGCACAGTTTACTGAGCTACAGCAGTCTGATTACCAAAAACGTAATGAGACCAACGAGCTATTTATTCCACCTGGTCCTCGCTTGGGCGATCAAGTTATCGAAGTCAATAACCTGAAAAAAGGCTTTGGCGATCGTGTCTTAATCGATGATTTAAGCTTCGCAATGCCAAAAGGTGCGATTGTCGGTATTATCGGTGCCAATGGTGCGGGTAAATCAACACTATTTAGAATGTTAAGTGGTGAAGAGCAACCAGATAGCGGTGAGATCAAACTCGGTGACACGGTTGAGCTGGCTACTGTTGAGCAGTTCCGTGACAATATGGATGATGGCAATACCGTTTTCCAAGAGATTTCCAATGGCCAAGATATTTTAAAGATCGGCAATTTCGAAATCCCAAGCCGCGCCTATGTGGGCCGCTTTAACTTCAAAGGCAATGACCAGCAAAAATTCGTCAAAGACCTTTCTGGTGGTGAGCGCAACCGCTTACATTTAGCCAAGCTACTTAAAGCGGGTGGTAACGTTATCCTACTGGATGAGCCAACCAATGACCTTGACGTAGAAACGCTTCGTGCACTAGAAAATGCAATTTTAGAGTTCCCAGGCTGTGTCATGTGTATCTCGCACGACCGTTGGTTCCTTGACCGCATCGCGACGCATATCCTAGATTACCGTGACGAAGGGAAGATTAATTTCTTCGATGGTAACTACACAGAATACGAAGAGTGGTTAAAGAAAACATTTGGTGCAGAGGCTGCTGAGCCTAAACGCATCAAATACAAAAAAATTGGTTAAGTCTATACACAATTAATTTAAAAGCCCTGAAAAATTTCAGGGCTTTTTTATAGCTGGTTAGTCAGCCAAAAAATGACTAAACTTGAACTATCAATATGACGAGATCGACTTATGACAGAACGCAGAAAGTTTTCCAGAATCTTATTTTCTAATACCGCCTTTTTAATGACGACAACAGGCGATTATCAGTGCGAGATTATAGATTTGTCCTTAAATGGCGCTCTTATTACATTACCAACCGGGCTTTCGCCACTGAAGGGACAGCCAGCGAGCTTAAAATTTAATTTACCCGGCAGTGAGATAGAGATAAACATGGAAGTCGAAATTCGCCACATTGAAGAAGCACATTTAGGGCTGCATTGTGCTCAGATAGATATCGACAGTGTAACCCATCTCAAACGTTTGATAGAATTAAACATTGGAGACGATGATATTCTCCACAGAGAACTAGAACATTTACTACTTCACGAATAATAAAATAATAGGTTAATACAATAATGATTTTGGAATCTTTACAGGGATTTATTCCATTTATTTTATATTTTTTAATTGGCTATTTGCTAATACTATCCTTTTTATACGTTTATACGAAAATCACGCCTCATTGCGAATGGAAACTAGTTAAAGAGGACAACCCCTCAGCTGCCGCAGCTTTCGGTGGTACACTTATTGGATTTACATTGCCAATCGCCAGCGCTGCAGTCAATGCTGTGTCACTGGTAGATTTTGCGATTTGGGGCATTATTGCCGGTGTGATGCAGTTGCTTACTTTCTTTTTAGTACGACTTTATATGCCGAAGTTGTCGGAGAAAATAGAAAATAATCATATTAGCGCAGGCCTGTTCTTAGGTGGAGCATCATTGGCTACGGGCATTCTCAATGCAGCCTGCATGACCTACTAAGGAGTGAGTATGAAACGCAGTAAGCAAATCAAACTCACCCTAATGATGGGCACTTCGGCTGGTTTGATCGGGTGCTCAGATTCTGAAGAGTCAGCATTGCTTTTTAAAGATGTAGATGAGTGTACTTCGTTTGGTGTAGAAACTGCATCGTGTCTATTTCATTACGAACAAGCACAAGATCAGCATTTATCTGAAGCACCTCGTTATGCCACTGAGCAGCTGTGCGAGAGCGATTTTGGCTATGAGCGCTGTGAAAATAATGGCGGCTTATGGCGACCAGTCATGGCAGGTTTTATGGTTGCACTGCTCGCTGAAGCGGTTGATGAAGGCCTCGACGCGATGAAAAAGCGCAAGAAAAGGAAAGCCGCTTTTTTAAGTGGCAAATACTATTCAGGTGCGAAACCTCTCTATCGCAGTAAAGATGACTTTTTTAAGTATCGTAATGCGCAAAACAGTGTCGTCGCCAGTGTTAACTCTGCGGGTACCACCACAGTCAAAAGCAAAATAGTTAACTATAAGCCAAAACCGAGCAAAACAATCACACGCACCAAAAGTCGCGGTGGATTTGGTCGCAGTGCCAGTTCAAAAAGTTGGGGCGGTTAAAGCCCCCTTTACAACATCATAAATTACCATGATTAGAGTTCCTATTAAGCCAAGAGCTGACTGGCAAGCCCAAGCCAATGCCCTTGGTTTTAAATTTCATACCATGCACGGCGCTCCTTATTGGGACGAAAGCGCGTATTACCAATTCACCCTCTCACAAATTGAACGAGATATCGAACAACCAACGCAAGAGTTGCATGACATGCTGTTATACCTTGTAGGCAAGATATGTGATGATGACGAATTAATGCGGCGATTTGCTATCCCTGAGCCCTACTGGCAGATGATAAGACGTTCATGGCTGCGCAAAGATCCCCACCTATATGGACGTTTCGACTTTTGTTATGATGGCGTTTCAGCAGCTAAACTCTTAGAAGCAAACTATGATACGCCTACTTCTCTATTTGAATCAGCATACTGGCAATGGATGTGGTTAGAACAGCAGGTAAATACTGGCGTACTTCCACCGCACAGCGACCAATTTAATAGTATTCAAGAGCAGTTGATTGCGCGGTTTTTACATATTCACAAATTTAACCGCACTAAAACACTGCACTTTAGTTGCTGTAAAGAGACAGAGGAAGATAAAGGCACCGTCGACTATCTAAGAAGCTGTGCGCTAGAAGCTGGCATTCCCTGTCAATTTACCTTTATCGAAGATATTGGCATCAATACTTTGCAGCAATTTGTTGACTTGAATGACAAGCAAATAGACTGGTGCTTTAAGCTCTACCCGTGGGAGTTTATGTTTGATGACGAGTACGGCCAGTCGCTCAACAACATGTCTACACAATGGTTAGAACCAGCATGGAAGTCACTGCTCTCAAACAAAGCCATCTTAGCGCTACTGTGGCAATACTTTCCAAATCACCCCAATTTGTTGCCCGCATATTTTGACGATCAAAAACACTTGCTCGATACAAGCACAGGTATAGTAAAAAAGCCTATTTTCTCTCGTGAGGGGGCAAGTATAGAAATCATCAAAGAAGGTAAACTACTCGCCAAATCGAATGGAGAGTATGGTGAAGAGGGCTTTATCTACCAAGCATTTAAAGCACTGCCTAAATTTGCCAATGAACATGTTGTGTTAGGAAGCTGGGTGGTCGGTAATAGTCCTGCCGGTATGGGATTACGTGCAGATCCTAGCCTTATCACGCAAGACCTCAGCCGCTTTGTGCCACACATTATTTTGGCTTAAAAAAAGCAGCCTATCGGCTGCTTTTCAATTTAAGACTTTTTCTGATAAATGATCCCAGGATTACACCTGAGCATTTCAAAATCATCACTTAACCCTGCCATTGACTCCGAAGCGCCTAAAAATAAGTAACCATTTGGGTTTAATGCTTGTGCAAACTGAGAAATAATTTTTGCTTTTACCTCAGGCGAGAAGTAAATAAGCACATTTCGGCAGAATATCACATCAAACTTGCCCAGTAAGGCATAGGAGTCCAACAAATTCAAATGACGGAAATTTACCATTTTTCGGATCGGATCAACGACCCTGGCCATGCCATTGCCACTATCAATAAAGAACTTTTTGCGTCTCTCTGGCGACAAACCACGGGCCAATGCCAATGCGTCATACTCTGCATTTTTACACATATCCAACATAGTATTAGAGATATCTGTACCCACCACCTGCGCCCCCATTTTCATAGCGCCAGGGTTCTGGGATTGATATTCACTCGTTGACATGGCGATTGAATACGGCTCCTGCCCTGACGAGCTGGCCGCTGACCAGATTTTAACAGGTCTACGTAAATCTTTAAATTCTGGATAAATTTTCTTTTTTAGTAACTCAAACGGATACTGGTCTCTAAACCACAGCGTCTCGTTTGTCGTCATTGCATCGACAACTGCAGCACGCAATTGCCTTTCATGCGGGCTCAGGGTTTTTGTCACTAGCGATGATAACGAGTCGACATTAAATCGAGACATCAAAGGCGCGAGGCGGCTTTTCACCAAATAAAGCTTATTGTCACCAAGTACTATGCCACACTGCTGCTCTAAAAAGGTGCGAAACTGATCGTACTCGCTCTGCTCTAAATGTTTATTTTCCAATGTTTACCACCAGTTATTAATCACAATGGACCCACTTTTTCACTGCCGAAGCCAGTTCATCAGGGTTAAATTTAGCAATAAAGTCATCTGCACCTACTTTTTCAATCATAGCCTGATTGAATACACCACTAAGCGATGTGTGTAAGATGACATGCAAAGGTGCAAGTTTTGGATCTGCCTTGATCTCTGCGGTTAACGTATAACCATCCATTTCAGGCATTTCAACATCAGAGATAAGCAAGCCAACACGCTCTGTGATGTCATTTTGGCAATCAACTTCAGCAATCTCTTTCAATCGAATTAGCGCTTCTTTACCGTTTTTAGCCAACTCTGTTTGCACGCCCAACGGTTCAAGCGCTCGTTTGACCTGATTTCGCGCAACCGCTGAGTCATCAGCGATAAATACGATTCGCTCACCAAGATCTTTCTGCATTTCACCGTCAGCGACGATCTCTTCACTGACCTCGGTATTGATGGGGCAAATTTCATTCAAGATTTTTTCAACATCCAGAATCTCAACAAGCTCTTCTTCGATTTCTGTCACAGCCGTCACATAAGAATACCTGCCCGCACCTGATGGCGGTGGCATAATTCGCTCCCAATTCATGTTGACAATTCTTTCTACAGCACCCACTAAGAACCCTTGTACGGAGCGGTTGTACTCCGCAATGATCACAAAACAGTTCTTAATGTCTTCAATTGGAGGACCGCCCACGGCAAGAGACATGTCGATAACAGAAATAGTTTGCCCACGAATATGCGCGACACCGCGCACATATGAATTTGATTTTGGCATAGCAGTAAGAGGTGGACACTGAAGAACTTCCCTTACTTTAAAAACATTGATACCGAAGCGTTGCCGCCCCTTCAAACGAAAGAGTAATAGTTCAAGTCGGTTTTGACCCACCAACTGAGTTCGTTGGTTAACTGAGTCTAAAATACCTGCCATTTCATTCTCCTACTCAAAATACAGCTTATCGGAACAATGTTTGCTTGTTATATAGCATTCAAAGTTGCCCTTGAAGCGGTGAAGCAATTCACGCAAAATCTTTATACCTTGTTTCACCCCATAAGCATAGTCGAAACATCATGAGTTTGTTAAAAAATACAATTGCAGTTCAATTCTTTCTCATTCTGGCTTACTTTTTAGCCAAGCAGCCTGTATACGCTCAGACCTATGAGCCAAAAAAAATTCAGGAACTCGCAATAAAGTATGTCGAAGAACACAGCACTGAAGACCCCAAAGGGGTACTTAATATATCCGCGCTACCGCTTGATGCGAGGATCCCGAGTCGTCCATGCCAATCCCCTTTAGCGATATCCAGTAAGGCAAGCCCACCTTTTAATCGCCAAGTCACGGTACAAGTAAGGTGCACCGACAAAAGAACATGGGTACAGTTTGTGCATGTAAAAATCGAAACCTTGTATCCCGTTATTGTAACAACGCAACAACTTGACAAAGGGACGGTGTTACAAGCTGAAGATTTAAAGGTCGCTATGCGCCCCAAGCATTTTGTTCGCGCATCCAATATAGAAAGTATTGATATGTTAGTTGGGAGCAAAACGAAACGCCGCATACAAGCAGAAAAAGCGATTAACCTTCGTCAAATATGTATGGTATGTAAGGGTGACTCTGTCATTATTTTGGCAGGGAACAAGAATTTTGCGATTAAAACCCAAGGAATCGCCTTACAGGATGGTAACTTGGGAGAGCAAATTAGGGTTAAAAACGTAAAATCTGGAAAAACTATCAGGGCAAGAGTAAAAGATGTTGATTCCGTTGCAGTCAATATTTAAAATTTTTGCTAAAGTTAGTAGTGGAATGGTCGATAAAAAGACTGAAACAACTATTTATACGGGTCACTATTATGGTTAATAACATTAACGGTCAAAATCAGCCGAACAATGTTGCTAATAATATTAAGCAACAACGTGCTGAATTGCAAAGAAATGATGCAAATAATGCAGCAGCAAAACCTGCCGCTCAGCAAAAATCAGCAGCCGACTCTGTCAGTTTGACACCACAAGCGCAGCAATTGAAAGGGCTGCAAGACAAGGCGCAACAAGCACCAGCATTCGATAGCAAAAAAGTCGAAGAGCTTAAAAAAGCGATTGCAGAAGGAAAGTACCAAGTTGATGCTGAAAAACTCGCAAAAAACATAGCCGCATTTGAATTTGATTTGTATGGATAAAACACTTGAGCTGTGTGTTCAGCAGTTAACAACACAAATATCCTCGTTGGAAGCCTTGACCCTGCTTCTCGATGAAGAACTGACTGCGTTAAGCACCAGAAATGGAGACGGACTCAAGGACATTGCACGGCAAAAAATTACCTTTTTGAATAACATTCAAAAAACAGATAAGGAATTATCTAGTTATCCAAAAGAGTTGTTTCAAAACCCTGATGTCGCCCCTTTGACAGAGCAAATAGATTTACTTCTTATTAAATGCAAAAATCAAAATGAAGTAAATGCAAAAGCAGCACACTTGGCACATATGACAGTGCGAGAGTTAAAAGAGATCCTCATCGGTAGACCCACCTCCACTACATACACAGAAGATGGCAGTGTAGTAGAAAATGTTGGTGAGCTCGTTAAAAACTTGAAAGCTTAAACTGTTGGGTTTGTAAAAAAAGCACGGCTGAAGCCGTGCTTTTTTGTCTTGAACTAATAATAAGTAACTCTTTGAATCTTTTTAGGCTTAACTTGACCGATATACAAGTCATACACAGTCTTCATGTCCAATTCTAGCTCAGTTGTGTAAATGTCACCAACGGCATACGATTTAAGTACACGCGCACCTCTTATTACGCCTTGGACCTGACTTCGTAGACCGTCATTTTGAGCGACAACACCACGCACTGTCGTTGTTGCATTCAGTTGATGACCATACACTTGCTCTGCAAGTTCACGGTAAGCTTCCAACTTAGAAACCTTAATTGCCATCAACATTTTCTCACTGTCTGTTGTCCCTGGTTGCGCATCTAAAGGTGCATAACCAATCGCTTTTAATACAGGGTAATTATCAGGTTGCACGTGACTATATTCCACATGTTTGTCGATAATTGAACTACAGCCTGCGAGACCAACAACTACACTGATGGCTAAAACTTTGCTAACTTTAAGTAACCTACGCATACGTTACCGACTCCTAATTACATAAGTTTGCTTCTGTGCTTGATCACATGCACAAATTAAGCCAATACGATTGGCATGGGACTTGCTGAGATAGATATAAGATAGACTAAGTTTTGAAACGGTATTAAACGATGAAAAGAGCGAGTATTACAGCCATCACTGCCTGTTTGTTAAGCTTTGGTGCCAAAGCTGAATGGTTTGAAGTAACCGGGTACGCAAATGCTTATACCGCTGACCGAGCAGCTGCACGACAAGAAGCTGTGCAAGATGCAATAACACAAGCGCTGATTTTCTCTGGTGCGACTGTTTCTAGTGTGCAAACTCTGGCTGATGGTGTACTTGCTCAAGATCATATCAAAATAAAAAGCCATGGCGAAATACAAGAAATCAACCTGGTATCTGAAAATACCAAAGACGGTGTGATGAGTGTCACTCTTCACCTAGACATTTTTCCTAAACAGCAGCAATGTCCAGAAGAGTCCTTCAACAAACAGATAACCATTACGCAAAGCCAGCTTATGCAACCGCATCAAGCAAGACTTGGTCAAATTTTTGACATACATAAATCAGCCAGTGAACGTATGTATCAAACCTTGATGCAGCGTAACATGACGGTCAAACCTATCCCCTTTATTGATAAAAGTATCAATGTACGTGCTTTCTTCTCACAAAACTTCGATTACGATGATAAGCTTATCGAAAGCTTGACGGCTACCAGCAATAGCCAATATGTTTTGCTCAGCCAAATCACAGACTTGGCCAATACACAAAAGTTAAATAGTGAATATGCTTTTTGGCAAGATGATGAATACGTGAGAAGCTTTAAGATTGATTTTGCTGCCTTTGATGCAATCAGTAAAGACAAAGTATGGCAGCAACACTATAGCGTAACGGGCATTTGGCCTTATGAGAAAACCAAAATAGTCGACGTATATAGTGATACTTTTTGGCATACTGATTATGGAAAACGTATTCAAGGCGTTTTCAATAGCCTCGCTCAAGATTTAAATCAAGCATTTGCGTGTTTACCTACACGAGGACGCATACTTCATAAAGACCAAGATCAGTTGGTCATCAACCTAGGACGCGCACATGGGCTCAAGGTAGGCCAAGTACTGAGTATTGCACATCGTAGCGATGTCGCAGGCGAAAGAAATCAATTCTTTACTCGCAGTATTCAAACCATCAATCGTGTCAAAGTCACACAGGTTAACGCACAAAATGCGATTGCTACGAATATTCAAAATAGGCCAATGAATAACATTCAGATTAATGACATTGTGGAACTAATCATCACACCTGCAGAGGATTACGCTTTATAGCAGGCCTGTTATTTCGTATTGAAGAAGCATTATGGCGTCCCCGGTAGGAATCGAACCTACATCAAAGCCTTAGGAGGGCCCCGTTTTATCCATTAAACTACGGGGACACACACTTGTGTCAAAACACCATAAGCATATGTTTATGAATTACATTTATAACAGTGCTATGGTATCAATGACAAGTCATTTGAGAAAATAGATGTAATAGCGTTTAGCTATTTACTCTAATCACTCTAAAGTGAAAAACAGCCTAACTGATGACCACGGCTGTAGCCATCGTTGTCATTTGTAAGTAACTGTCGCACTTGGGTGAAGAATAAAATAGGGAATAGTGACATTGCTACTAGCAACCACTAACCTATTGTCAAAATCAAGTAGCCGAGTATTCACCTCAACACCTCGATCGCGGTAGATCATTGTTCCCGTTAACACATGACTCGGTGAGGGGCTTTTTGGTAGCCTTTTTGCATCACGCGATAAAACGAAGTCGCCATTGACTGTCACCGCAATCCCACGATGAGACTTAAAATCTAGCGCTGGATAGCCCATTTTCTGAAATTGATGGATCATGGACTCAGCCAGTTGATTACCGAGCTGATTACTCCTTCTGAGGCTTCTATCAAAGCTTACAAAACTCGTTATCGCCACGGCTCTGGGAGAAATCCCTGTCATGGAATCTGTCAACTCTAATGCGATTTGACCCGCATAATTAGCTAGCTGTTTATTATGCTCGTAGGTAACAAACCCAGGATCTGAATAGACAGCATCCGGCTGTGAATCTAACTCATTAGCCAAAGCTGCCAACTGCTGCGCTTGCTGATCTTTTACTGATTGCTGACCTTGGGGAACAATTTGTGCGTGCCGAGAGCTTTCGCACCCAGCTATAAGCGCTAAGCAGCTCAGTATCAATATACTCGTTCTCATCACCACTACCTACTTGCTCTTTCCAAGCGAATGCCATCGTGACCAATCCCATCACGAAGCGCATTGACGACAGATTGCGGTAAAAAACCTTGTGCAGTTCCAACAACAGCCTTGCTTTTTACCCCCACGATACGTGCATTAACCAACACACCACCTTGATGATTTGCCAATGTACCAGCTAGCACATAATTGAAAGTATGCTCATCTGAGAGCTCTAAAAAGTCTCGACTAAAAATGAAATCCCCCTGTTTAGTCACACGCATAAAATCTGTGGTTTTAAAGTCAACAACAGGGACCCCAAAATTATGTAATTCATGAACAAAGCTCTCAGACAACTGATTCCCGAGTAAAGAGCCATAGTTATAATCTTCATCGAGAAAAACAAAGGTCGCAACCGCAATTGGCGTTCTATCGTTCACATAACGCAGATTCCCTATCATATCTTGCATTAAGTTTTGTACATAATGGGTCACATTGCGGCTCGCCATTTGCTGTGAAACGGTCATCCCATGCATACCGCCAGGATGAACTTGAAACTGACTCTCAGAGCTGCCAAACGCGTTTTTATCCACCATATCCGCATTACCCGCATATGGCTCACTGTCCGTATTCATACAGCCAAATAACATAGGCAATAAAAGTGATAACGCATACTTTTTCATATCTTTCTCCGTTAATATTGGCTGCGGTGCAGCAAGCCATCACGCATTTGCACTTGCTCTTCTCCCCAAAGGGTTTCTTTGGGTAGGTTTATAGAAGCTGCAGATACGGTTTTGCTACTGACCATATCTATTAATCTTGCATGTATCGTAAAGGAATTAATGCTTTCACTTACGCTGCCTGTGAGGATGAGGTCAAACTTATGTCGCTCTTTAAGTTTATCAATATCGCGACTCAAAATACTGTCAGCTTCTTCTGATAAATTAATCGACTTTTGCATCCGAAATTCAACCACCTGCAACCCCATTTGTGTCAGATAGGTGATAAAACTTTCTTGCACCTGATTGCTTAGACCCGCGCCTTGATTACTTAAGGTATCGGCGCCTAATTCATTATCTTTAAAAAAGCTTGTGACTGCGACTGAAGCACCTGGCTTTAGAGGTCGACTATACTGACTAAGCTGCGTAGCCATCTCTCCCACATAGCTGTGGACACTGCGCGCTGGGGGGGCTTGTTTTTCAACCTTTTCTGATTCTGGTTGTAGCCAAGCGCTCGAACTGCAGCCAGCTAACAAGAACATAAACACCAAGATTAGAAATCGCATATTTTCATACCTCTGAATTAGTCTTTTTCAATATGCAAAAATCGAACCAGACAACAATAAAAAGCTAAGATATATACTGTGTATTGCAGTAAACTGTATTTAAAACAGCTTTTCTAAAGTTGCGATGCTTAATGAGGTTTTGGCATTGGCGCGGTATAACACTTTATTCCGCTGCCGGTAAATTTAAGGCAAGTACTTGCCGCTGCTTGGGCATCTTCTGAATAATCATAGCCAAGTAAATACTTTTTTCGCTTTTTATCCTTTACAAAAAACGGCTCAGTTGAAAACAATTGAGGAGACTTTCGTGTTAAAATGGAAACATATGCTCTCAATACCTTTAACGAACTAAACTCTCCCCCCACAGCAACATATCCATTTAAGGGCTCAACTGCCTCTACGACTAAATCGACTTCAAGTAATACATCTCCTTGGCTAGAGAGGACTACTTCGACCTTTTCGGGTTGAATAAAATTATTTTCTGAGTGTTGTTTTACCCTTGCTTGATAATTGCCCGGACGTATATCACTAAATACATAATATCCATCATATGCAGATTTCACAGTTGCTATAACCCTCTGGTTTTTATCTACAAGCTCAATTTCAGCATACGCTAGCGGTGTTTCATGACCGCCTAATTCTTTTTGGAAAGCGATACCTTCCAATTCACCAGCATGAACAACCGGGTACTCTAAATAAGCGATAAAACCTTTTCGAGGCGTAATCGAGCGGCCATCATGGGCTGCGATGTAAAAAGGATCAGGAAGTGAATCTTCATCAAGGACAATATCTGTCTGACGATTTAATGGCATATTCCCCAATAAAGCAGCGCCATTATCATCTGTAAAAGCTTGCGCAAAGCCTTGTACGGATTTAATTTTTACGCCTTTTAAAACAATGTCATTACCGTCGAATATCGCATTATTATTTTGATCTAAAAATACCTTTATCAATACAGTTCCTGAACTCGCAAGACGCCTATCAGTAATAAAAAACTCATCACTGTAGCCTTCATAACCCAAACTAAATTGACTCGTTAAACCAATTTGAAAGTCATCATTTTGGAAGTAGCTAAATTGCCCAGTTAACCTAAATTTATCATTATGCCAATTAAGGTTCGCACCAACTTCATAGCCATCATTTATAAGGGATTTCGTGTAGCTAAATTCCATATCAAACTGTTCATCAATCACCCTGCTCAACTGTATTTGGTAATCAGTAAGCCTACTCATAGGATGCACCTGATATCCAAGCCCTATACGGCTATAAGTACCATAGAACCGACCTTGCCATCGAGCAACTCCATTTATATCATGGCCCTGTTGCCCTCCAGACTGAATATAATCTAGTTGATGACTCAAAGTACCAAGCTGAGTTGCCATAGATAATACATTCGAAGCCAAAAAGTCTGTATCTTCAGAATCTCTTCGCCAATTCATTGAATTTTGATAATTTAGCCGAAAATGATTATGGTTATATATGTTTCCCGTTGCGCGCAAGACAAGCTCTTGAATATGCTGTTGGTACAAGCCGTTAGCATCCTCACCGGTTTTACTGTCTGTCACAACAGCACTCAAGGCATGCTGATTAAGCTGTGTCCTACCTTGTAGTAATAGCTGCTGTGCTCCTTGCTCATCGCGATTAAAATCAAAGTTTAATATGCCTTTATTCCATATATCAAACCCTAAACCTGCACTGAGCTGATAAACATTATCTTGTCCTTCCAACCCTAAACGTATACCTGAATATATCGATATATCATCACTAACTCCATAATCGTATCGACTCAGTATATTCCATCCTGATACACCCGAGATACTGGTAGATTCATCTAATACTGTTTTGCCGGATTCAACAATTGATGAATCAAAGTAGCCTTCACCTTTTGAAAGATGTCCTCCTGCCACATAATAAGACCGACTATCTTGCTGTACTTGACCTTGTGGCCCATACATCACCAATTCAAATTCATTACTTCCAAAGTAAAGCTCAATAGGCTCAAAAATATACAACCCTGATTGTACACTCAGTCTTTGGTCAATCATGATACCATTATGATACAGCTCCACATCCCAACCGACTTGTATCGCACCACTGATCCTAACCGTTTGTGTATCTATCTGCTTATAAAGCGGTCGATCACTCACCCTGACTCCTCGCGAATATAAGGCTCGATAGTTCCCACCTATACGAGTTTCTAATACATCGCCTACCTCCAGCTGTGTTGCTTTAATCGAACCTACATAAACCCCCTCTTCCTCTTCGCGAGTCAAATTTAAACGACTTTCACCAAGAAGTTCTCCTGAACGACCACTGAGGAAATAATTTGCATTCCAAAACGCAACATCTTGACTTCCCAGTAAAGAAATCGATGCATAGTTTTCTTTGTTGTTAGTTGTAACCAAAGAGGATTGAATATCAACCAAAGGTGGACTCCATGCTTGATAAGGTGTTTCTTTCCAAGGTAAAACAGGCGTTTGGGGGGATGAATCAGTAACAAAATGACGGTTTTGTCTCGCAATACGCATTTCAACTGGTAGCGGTTGCTCACTGTGAATCAGAATTTTCAGATCTTGATAATCTATATTGAGTTTTAATCCAAACCAATCAGCAAGTAAGACCGCTTCAACATAAAGCTCATCATGACGTTCAGAAAAATCACGTAAAGTAAGATTGGCTACTTTCTCAGATACAGAAACCTTACGCTGTGTTATATCTAGCTCGAAACGCTGCGCTTCATTAATGTACCATCCCGTATATCTCTGCCCACTATCATCTATCGCAATTGCAAAGTCTAAAGCGGAAAACAAGCTTTGCAATTCAAGTAAGACACCTTGCTCACTCTTCACTGCAAATACTTCAGAAATATAATGGTCTTTAATATACAACGAGAAGAAGAGTTCTTCCCCACTTTGGATGCGACCATCACCATAGCTGCTAACAAGCTCCGTTTTCGCTCGATCGCCAACTAGGTTAGCGAAGCAGATAGTAGGAGCGACAAAACAGAGCCCTAATAGAGCAGTAATATAACCTCTAACAAACACTTAATTACTGAGCGGTGATATCAAATGTACGCTGCGAAAAAGCATGATCGTGAAATTCAGCCTGCCCAGTATAAGTTACCCTAAGCTGCCCATTACCAGTAAAAACTTTTCCTGTAATAATATTAAGCTCAACATGCGCATTCTTTACTTCTGGGTAAATGGCATAATTGTTAGCAGTTGCTATGTTATGCCACTGCTTAGTACCTTCAGGCTTCCAATCTGCTTGCAGTTTACCTAATGAACTAGCATTGCCTTGTCTATACATGCCAATCAAAATTACTGGCTTGCCAGTCACATCTGTCGCGCGCTTGGCTGAAGTTATTTCTACTTCAGGCGGCAATGTACCTTTGCGATAAACCACAGGGATACTATAGCTTAAAATCATATTCAAGCTTACCCCTATAACCTCAGACTGACTTTGCTTTTCTGTCGGCAGAGCTTGAAATAACAAGTGAGAGCGATATTCACCGCTACTCATACCTTGTTTGCGGCGCAAGGCTAACTTTACTACTTGGCGCTCTCCAGCCTCGAGGTGAACTTGCCTTGGTGTCACTCTCATTAAATGGCTGAGTTTCCATGGCCCCACTTGTTCGGGAAGAAGATCTCGGTATCCACCAGCAGGCAAAGCTTGCTTTTCTTTCCATCCTAAACGATACGTTTTTGCTTCGTTACTGTTGTTGATTAAGAATACTTTTGCAGTACGTTGGCGATCATCAAATACAACTCGTGTAGGCGATATCATTAAAGAAGCCTGAGCAATCTGGCAAAAAAGCAAGATGGCCAAAGAACCTATCATTAAAAAATACTTTTTCATAAAACTTA
Source organism: Pseudoalteromonas luteoviolacea H33-S (assembly GCF_001625695.1). GTDB lineage: Bacteria > Pseudomonadota > Gammaproteobacteria > Enterobacterales > Alteromonadaceae > Pseudoalteromonas > Pseudoalteromonas luteoviolacea_B. Next base: position 79,148 of record NZ_AUXY01000069.1, on the reverse strand, counting down.
CTTAGTAATTTACTTCAATATTAACCCATACTCGGTATGTACCGTCAGGGTATTGAGTAGGTTGAGCATTTACTTCTAATGTCCCCCCTACTTTTAATAGTGCATTACCTTGCGCGTCACTAAAAACGCGATCTACATGCTCCAATTTAACTAAATTTATCCCTTGTACAGCTAGGTTACTGTGAGAAAGGTGTGGCGTTATTATGCTGGTTGACACAGAGATGTTGTGCAGCGCTGGTAAAGAAGAAATTACTAACTCAGCAGCTTGGCCACCAGATACCAAGTGTACTGAACCACTTGTCATATTTCGCCCATTGACACCAATTTGAACACGGCTGGTGTCACTATGATCAGAAATAAGAATAGTCCCAAAATCCAAAGGCGTAATAACTTCGATACGCGCACTAACCATATTACTCACAATCATGAGTGAGCAATATAATAATGTCCCTAAATATCGTATTTGGCACGCTCTCTTCAAGTGAGTGTTCAGCATCAAAACACTAGTAGCTCAATTCCAGCGTAAAAGTACCAACATAAGCGCCGTCTAAATAATTAGCAGCGTTGCCTGTCGTTGTAGATAAAGTTGCACCGACATTAAAAACAGCCTCACCATTTGCATCTACTTGAATTTGCTTACCAACGACAGGTGTAGAGCTCGACGCCCCTGTTTCTATATAATAAGTAAATGAACCGAGAGTAAAGCCTGCTGCACCGGTGCCACTTCCGACAGACAAAGAGACATCCGTCTCAACAGGATCTGTGATAGATAGACTCGCAAACGGCACGACACCTGATATTTTAAATTGTGCAGGGCTACCAGCAGACAAAATTGCAATTTCAGCATTACTGATATTAGTAGAAGCAACAACAGGTGACTGAGTCGCATCAGCAGGAATAGTTAAAGTCGCAGTATCTGTACCTGTAATATCAGCTACAGCTCGAATTGTACCAAAATCTAAATCTTGATTTTTAACCAACTCAAATGCATTTTTTACCGTAACCTTTGCATCAAAAGTCGCTTTTTGAGCGGCCACAGAATAAAGTGGCAATCCAACAATAATGGCAAATATGCCCAGTTGATTTAAACTCTTTTTCATACTCTTATCCTTTAAAGGCCCTACCAAAAACAAGCAGTGGCGCTTTATATTTATTGCCAACGCATTAAAAGAGTTATTACTCTAAAAAAATACAAAAACAATGTTGTTTGACGCTTGAAATCGCACCCAATAAAGGTACGTTATATCTAATTTTTCAACTCAGAGCAACGCCTTGTAACACTGAACATTACTTTACAAAAGACCTTTGCCTCTTCTAAGGAAGTAAAGCCATTAGCAGTTACATAAAATAAGTTTCTGTTTGGATCAGGCTCAGAAATACTCGCGGTAATACGATTAAATACAAGAGGGTAGCTTTGCCGAATTATATCAATTCGATCTCGTATAACTTGTATTTGAGACGTCGCATTCTCCTGCCTCAAATGAATACCCAATACAACGTCTGGTATTTCCATACTCAGCTCATTAATCACACTTGAGTGCATAACTGCATCGGCGGCGATAGCGCTAGACGCATTCGTCTTCTTATTAAAATCATTTGAGTGTTTTACAACCGTTTGAGCAGGCTGTAATGAGCTGTGAACGTCACGCACTTCAGTTTGTGCAGAGAGCAAATCAAGCAATTGCGTTAAGTCCTCTTCTAAATTAGCCAACCTCTCAATACTGGCTTTATTCTTTTCATATGAAGCTAGCATCGCCTTTTGCGCATATATCGCTTCTTGCTGGGCAACCTTTTCGTCCAGCGATAATTCCAAACGCGAGCACCCAGTTAAATGCAACATGATAAAGATTGAAGCACAAGTTAGTACTACGAACTTGAGAGGCATACAACTCATTCCACCTAAACGACAGCTACAAACGTAACACACTAAAAAGCTAATGCATTAGACTGACTAAAAAAGACTGATTTGTCCAATAAAACGGATAAAAAGATGAGTTTTAGCTCAAAAAGCAGGCAAATGTAAAGTAAATAAGCGAGTAAAAATATCGGTTATTTATCTTAAAAGCTAAACGAGGTGGCTGCAGCACCACCTCACAAAACCGATAATTAACTAAACAGAGAATGGATATTGAATCGCTTCATGATGTTGATAATTGGTCACTTCGAAATCACCCAAAGTCACCCAAGTTTCTAAATCTTCAAACGTTTTAATCTCAGGGTTGATATGAAGCTGAGGTGACTCAAAAGGCGTACGCTTTAACTGCACATCACGCATCAACTCTAGTTGATCTTCATAGATATGTGCATTAACAATTTTATGAAACGCTTTGCCTGCTTCAAGTCCTGTGATCTGTGCCACTAGCTTTAATAAAGTAAAGACTTGTATCGCGTTAAAATTACCGCCCAGAGGCACATCTTGGCTTCGCTGGTAGCTATTCAAATACAATACGCCATCAAGAATTGAAAATTGATGCTGGAACATACATGGGCGCAAGCAGCCCAAATGAAACGATCCAGGGTGATAAAAAGTGATAATTTCGCCTCGGTTATCAATGCCCTTTGATAAGTCATTAATCACCTGCTTAATTAAATCAACACTGCCACCATCTGGTTTTGGGAAATTTCTGGCTACTGCACCATAAACAAACCCCATATCGTCTTCACCTTTACGATTTGGATTATTTAACCAGTCTTGGTTTTCATTTGCGTTTGCATTCCAAGTATTACAGCCAATTTCTCTAAATTGGGCCGCACTGTCATATCCTCGCAAATACCCAAGCAGTTCAGCAATTGCAGCTTTCCAGAAACTTTTTCTTGTTGTATCAAGAGGAAATTCATTTTTATCGACATGATAGGTTAAATCAGCATTGATTATCGTAAGGCACCTTTTTCCTGTTCTTTTGTTCTCAACCCATTTTCCCTCATCAACAATGCGCTGACATAAGTCTAAATATTGGCTCATTACCCAACCCTATCACTCTACAAATTTCAACTGTCCCCTATCATACACTGCATATTGAAGCTAAACCATCATTGCAGTGGTGATAATAAATTGGTATTTAAACAGTAGGTTCTGATGACTCAATTATATCAACCACAATGAATTTCATGAGTATCCATCATTGACCATTTACTTTCCCCTTCATGTATTGTTAGATTAGTGATGATTTAGTTGAAAAAATAATAAATAAGGAAAATCATGAAACTCACTATCAAAAAGAACTCACTCAAAAAATTATCTAACAGCAAAGTACTACAACCAAAGCAGACACACTTGGTCGCTGGTGGTGAACCTGAACTGTGCCCTACAAATGGTCTAAATGCGTGTTTCCAGCAATACTAAACAACACCATTTATAAACTTAACCTATAGTTTGTAAATTATTAAAAAGAAGTAATGCTTGCTAAGCATTACTTCTTGTTTAGATTAGCCTCGGCTAGGCACATCCATTTCAATCTCCTTATTTAACCTCGTCACCTCTTTGCGCTTTATTAAGGAATACAGAGCAGGCAAAACGATTAAAGTTAACACCACAGCACTCGTCATGCCACCAACCAAAGGCGCTGCAATTCGGCTCATCACTTCAGAGCCAGCACCGGCACCGTATAAAATGGGTAGTAACCCGACAATAATGGTCGTCACTGTCATCATAACGGGCCTCACTCTAAGGCCAGCGCCATGTAACAGCGCATTTTGATACTCTTCTAGCGAAATTGAAGCGCCTGTCTGCGAAGCGCGCTCTTTAAGAGACTGGAGAGCTTGGTTTAAATACACCAGCATAATCACCCCAATCTCCACCGCGACACCTGCTAACGCTATAAACCCAACGCCAACAGCCACAGAAAAGTTAAAGCCTTCAAAGTACATCAACCAGATCCCACCAATCATAGCCATTGGCAGTGTCACCATAATCATCAAAACTTCAGTCATGGCTCTGAAATTCAGATATAGCAATATGACAATGATTGCCAACGTTAAAGGCAACACATAAGATAATTTCTCTTGCGCTCTTTGCATATATTCATATTGACCAGCCCAAGAAAGGGAATACCCGGTTGGTAAGTCTAACTCTTGCTCTAAGAAAGCGCGCGCATTGTTCACATAAGAACCGATATCAACACCCTCGATATCAATATAAGTCCAACCATTGAGCCGCGCATTTTCACTTTTGATGCTAGCCGGTCCCGTATCAATATAAATACTAGCAACATCTCCCAGGGTGATTTGAGCGCCTGATGGTGTCACCATAGGCAACTTGGCCAATGACTCTGGTGAGTCTCTATGGTATTGAGGGTAGCGAATATTCACTGGATATCGCTCTTGACCTTCTATAGTTTGGGTAACAGTTGCTCCACCTATGGCGCTAGCCACGACCTGCTGAATATCAGAAATATTGAGCCCAAAGCGACTGGCCTGTATGCGAGAAATGTCGACTTTAATATAACGACCCCCAGCAACGCGCTCAGAGTAAACGGAAGCGGTTCCCTCAAGTGCAGGTAAAATTGCCTCAATTTGCTGGCCGATCTCTTGAATAACGCCCAAATCAGGACCTGCCACCTTAATACCCACAGGCGTTTTGATCCCCGTTGCTAACATATCTATACGTGTTTTTATCGGCATGACCCAAGCATTCGTTAAGCCGGGGAATTTAACCAAACTATTCAATTCTGCCTTTAAGCTTTCTGTTGTAACCCCCTCTCGCCATTGAGATTTTGGTTTTAATTGAATGAAGGTCTCAATCATAGTCAATGGCGCTGGATCGGTTGCCGTTTCTGCACGCCCCACCTTGCCAAATACATTGTTAACCTCAGGCACAGTACGGATTAACTTATCAGTTTGCTGTAAGAGCTCGCGGGCTTTGGCAATAGAAATACCGGGATACGTAGTAGGCATGTACATCAAGTCGCCTTCATCCAGTGGCGGCATAAATTCACTACCAATCTTATTGACCGGATAAAACCCAGCAACTGTAATGAGTACAGCCAATATAATCGTGCTTTTAGGAAAACGCATTACTTGCTTTAATACAGGCATATACACTACCGTTAAAACTCTGTTTAACGGGTTTTTCTTCTCGGATATCACCTTGCCACGAATAAAGTACCCCATCAATACAGGCACCAAAGTAATGGCTAAACCGGCGGATGCTGCCATGGCATAAGTTTTAGTGTAAGCAAGAGGTTCAAACATCCTGCCTTCTTGCGCTTCTAGAATAAACACAGGTAAAAATGATACAGTGATGATAAGGAGGCTAAAAAATAATGCAGGCCCGACTTCACAAGCGGCTTTAGTCACAATTTCCCAGCGATTTTCATCCGTCAGCGGCGTTTTTTCCATATGCTTATGCATATTTTCAATCATCACAATCGCCCCATCTGTCATCGCGCCAATGGCTATTGCAATACCGCCTAACGACATGATATTGGCGTTAATACCTTGCAAGTGCATGATGATGAATGAGGCTAAAATGCCAAGTGGTAATGAAACTACGGCGACCACCGAAGACCTTAAGTGAAATAAAAACACAACACAGATCACAGCCACGACGAACAGTTCTTCTGCTAGCTTTTGCCATAAGTTATCCACTGCAGCTTCGATTAACTGAGCGCGGTCATATACAGGCACAACCTCAACGCCTTCAGGTAAAGATCCCTTCAAAGAAGCAAGCTTTTCCTTTACCCCTTCAATAGTCGCCTGCGCATTTTCACCGGAACGCATCACCACAATACCGCCAACCACTTCCCCTTCGCCATTAAGTTCAGCGATACCACGGCGCATTTGCGGTCCCAAACGCACATCAGCCACGTTTGCAATGGTCAAAGGCACACCATTTTCACTCACCCCAAGCGGGATCTGGGCAATATCAGAAAGCTTATTTATGTAACCTGTTGCCGTTACCATATATTCAGCTTCAGCCATTTCAATTACTGAGGCGCCCATTTCTTGATTGCCTTGCTGCAAAGCAATTTCAATCAAGCTTAAAGGAATGCCATAAGCTCTGAGTTTGTCAGGATCAACTTCTACTTGATACTGCTTAACCATGCCCCCGACGGTAGCCACTTCTGACACGCCGGATACCGTCTGTAATTCATACTTTAAAAACCAATCTTGAAGGCTTCGTAGCTGACTCAGGTCATGGCGACCCGTTTTATCTGTCAATGCATAGATATAAATCCAACCTACGCCAGTAGCGTCCGGTCCAAGCTGCGGCTTTGCAGAACTAGGTAAGTCACTGGCAGCCTGATTCAAATACTCAAGCACGCGGCTGCGTGCCCAGTACATATCTGTATCATCCTCAAAAATAATGTAGACATAAGAGTCTCCAAAAAACGAAAAACCGCGCACCGTTTTTGCGCCAGGCACTGACAGCATAGCGGTACTCAAGGGAAAAGTGACTTGATCTTGCACCACTTGTGGCGCTTGTCCCGGATAACTTGTTTTTATAATCACCTGTACATCTGATAAATCGGGAATGGCATCCACTGGCGTTTGCTTCAATGAATACAAGCCGCCAAAAGTTAAAATAATCGTCAGTAACAGTACCAAAAACCGATTGCTCACCGACCACTTGATAATTGATTCAATCACATCGAACTCCTATCAATGGCCTGCATGAGCATTATGCTCACCGCTGTTAACGTCTTTTATGTCCACGATGACTAAATCGTCTCTGACTTCAAAAGTAAACGTAATTTCCTGAGCAACTTTAAAATCTGCAAGAGGCAGTGACTCGTCCACCACAAAGTCCATAGTTGCAGCAGCTCTGTTCCACTTCTCAATCGCCTCGCGACTGATGTTTACCGTGCGATCTTGGTGAGAAACATGATTAATTACGCCTTTGACAGTCGCCATAGGAATGTGCGGCTCAGCCATAATGTGTATGCCTGTCACCTGATAACTGCCAGATCCAAGCTGTGTCACCTCAAAGTGCAGTGTTTGACCCGCTTTTAATGCATCGAGATCAACCTCTTGCCCAACATCAAAATCCATCGTCATCTCTGGCCAATTCCATGCATCAACAGGTCCATGTGTCACATTTATCTGTCTGCTTTGCTCTGTTACGCTATGCACTTCTCCTTGCATCCACACTGATTTTGGTTTGTCATCGAACGTCATACGCTTAAAATCAGAGCTTTTACTCGACTCTGAATCAATCAAAAACTGGGCAGACGTCACCACCGTCTCGTCTTCATTTAGCCCTGATATAATTTCAATATGCGTTTCATCAATGCGACCAATTTCAACTGCAACCGACTTAAATTGTCCCTCTCCCAATGCTAATACCACTCGATTTTGAGCGCCGGTTCTAATAACGGATTCTTTTGGTACCAACAGTGTATTTTGAGTGCTTTCTGACTTAATCTTTACTCGAGCAAACATATTGGGTTTGAGGGCTTTATCAGTATTCGTAAATTTGAGCCGCACACGCAAGGTACGATTTGACGCCTCCAAACTAGGGTATACATAATCGACCAGCCCTTGCCACGACCTATTCGGTAAATAATCTAACGTCATTTCAACGGGCAGCCCGACTTTGATAAGACTTGCTTCGCGTCCAAATACTTCAACCTCCACCCAAACATGATCAAGCTGACCTATGCTCATCATCGTCGTACCAGGCTGAACATAATAACCTTCACGGATCTTCAGGTTTTTAACGACACCAGATTGTGGTGTATAAAAGGTGACTGTTTGGCGGACTTGCTTGGTTTTTATCAACTGTTCAATAAAATCGGTCGACATTTTTAACGCGCGTAACCGCTTCGTGGCTGCCTCAATCAATTGTTGATCAGCCTGATTCAACGCGACCAACATCTCTTTTTGTGCATTAACTAACTCAGGTGAGTACAAATCATAAAGGGCCTGCCCTTGTTCAACCTCATCACCTACAGCCTTCACATATAGGTTGTCTACCCAACCATCTACACGAGGGTGAATGTGAACTAATCTATGTTCATCATACTGCACATAACCCACAGTATTAATGTCTTGTTGCAATGCGCCTAATGTCACTTTGGCCGTTCTAACCCCAAGATTATTGACCACATGGGGAGAGATTTTTACCACCCCAGGGCCAAACTTGTCCTCGCCTTGAGACTCTTCATAAACGGGAACAAGATCCATACCCATTGGCGATTTGCCTGGCTGGTCACGTCGATAATTCGCATCCATTGGCGCAACCCAGTAAAGCGGCTTTTTTTCATCAGCAGCGCTTTTTTGGGTATCGACCATCGTATGCTGACTATCGAGCAATGTGACAACACCTGCGCCAATCACCATACCCACTGTCATAGCGATTACTATTTTTACAACTGGCGCACTCATCATATTTTCCCCCAATCCATCATAGGCATTACTTCATCTGGCTGAAAATTATTGAATACACCAGCAGTCATTAATTGAACAATTAAAATCCGCATTAAAATTGCTCCTCATATTTACTAATTTCAGCAAATACTTGGCTGCTGCCGTCAGCCATCAACACCAATACTTGATATGGGTGAAAACGCTGACCGACTTCCATGCCTGGGGAGCCAAGTGGCATAGCTGGCACAGATAAACCGATCGCCCCTTTCACCGGTGTAGCTAAAAATTGCTTGATGAATTTCGCAGGCACATGGCCCTCAAACACATAACCACCGTCACTCACACCAGTATGGCAAGACTGATAACGCGGCTTAATGTTTAATTGACTTTTCACATTACCTAAATCCTGCAAATCATATACTTGATGGGTGATACCTTGTTGAGATAAGTGACTTAACCATTTAACACAACACCCACATGTTGGTGTTTTGTATACCTTGAGCTTTGGCTGCTCAACAACTTGTTGTGCTTGAGCTAAATTATGAAAGTTACATATAGCAACGATGAATAACACATACGTGACAAACTTAAATTTAAACATTCTGGAACTCATTTTTATTTGAAAAATGCCATCTCTGATGTTTCAAAAGTAATTGAAAATACTTTTTGCACCATAAAACGCGATACAGCTGGATGGCTGAATATTAAAAAACTATTTTTTGGGCACAATAACCCTAGAGTTAGGCCAGAATGGGGGGCTTGTAGACAGTATTTATTAACTGGTTAGGTGAACCAGAATAGGCAGATAAAGGCTTTTCTGTTACCTGTTTAAACGTGGTAAATACGGAAGACTCACTCATAAAAAGAGAAAATGGCGCACATAAGCTTGTTGGACATGCACACTCGGTTTCACAGCAATCCATCTCGTGGTGAGATGGCATAGAATGATTCATAGTACTGTACTGATGGTGGTTATCAGAGGCATCATGGCTAGGCAAATGCATAGACATCGCAGCTTTTGCCCCTGGCATATCGTGATCACAGATCATCTCTGCTTGCGCAACCGGCTGAAACACAGACATCACAAACACAATAGCAACGAGCAAAAGCTGCAAGGCACTGTATGTTTTTTTTGATGCGGATGAGTAATTCAAGTGTTTCAACTTCATTTAGCGTAATTACTATTACTATAACGCTAAATTGACCATTAATAAATTGCTGTTTGTGTTTAGCGAAGAAGCTGCTTCGCTAAACACCCAATTAAGCTATGCTGTTTTTGTCGCTTCACGTCGGTGTGCCCACACCATCAAACCGAGACCACCTATGATCATAGGTAGTGATAAGATTTGGCCTTGAGAAATCACACCTGCATACAAGCCAATATGCGAATCTGGTTCACGGAAGTATTCAATCGCAAACCTAAATGTACCATAACCCAACAAGAACAGGCCTGCGATGCTGCCAGCTGGACGAGGCTGCTTACGATACCAAACTAAAATCAAAAATAAGACCAGCCCTTCAAATAAGGCTTCATACAATTGAGACGGATGTCTTGGTACATTACCACCTGACGGGAATATAAACGCCCATGGCACATCCGTTTGACGGCCCCAAAGCTCGCCATTTATAAAGTTTCCAATTCGACCGGCTAACAGCCCGACAGGTACCATAGGCACAACAAAGTCTCCCACTGTCAAAGGGGATTTATTGGTGCGCCATGCAAAAATGAAAATTGCAGTTATTACACCTAATGCGCCACCATGGAAAGACATCCCTCCTTCCCATACTTTAAATAGCATAAGCGGATCGGATAAAAAGGCAGAGAAATTATAAAACAACACATAACCAACGCGGCCGCCTAAGATAACTCCCAGCATACCGTAAAAAAGCAGATCACTGACTTGGTCTTTGGTCCATCCCGAATTGGGCTTTTCCGCTTCTTTATTTGCCCACCACATTGCAAATGCAAAGCCTATTAAGTACATAAGGCCGTACCAACGGACACTTAAAGGCCCGACTGAAAAAATAATCGGATCGATTTCCGGAAACTGCAAAGCCATCGCTTTCCCTCATTAAAATAACGTTTTGCTTGTATACATACGCAAGATGAACACAAACACCTTTTTAATTGTTTCTACTGGTCAATTATGTGTGGCTTTCACACTCCGTCATGTTCAAAGCCCAGAAGTCAGTACCATACCAAATAAATCAGTTAAGTAAACATACCTTAAGAGCCTCTTATTAAAAGTTAACTTTTCACTACGGGACATTTTGACAACAGTAAGCCACACACCTCGCCTTTAAATTAAATCTTTTAGAATATCAATATCGCTGGGGTTAGTAATAGTGCATGCCATATCTACTTTCAAAGCGGTCGCTGGTAAAAAATATGTAAGTGATTACTTTCATCAAATATCACATCCTTTCCAAAGGGTATTGAGTTGAGCTTACCGATAGGCAGTGATTGGCAATAAATAAACGAATATAACATGATAAGTTATAGTCTGAGCGTGAATAACTATCGTGACAAGTTAGAGATTATCAGCTCCGCTTTGGGTATAAATAATTTCACTTAGGCCTTGCTCAACAATAAAGTCTCTCAAATAGCGATGTACTTGGATTGCACTGGATGCTCGCAAGCATTGCTCAAGCAATGCCTCCATATCCTTTACCTTCAACCTTCTCAGAACCCATTTAACTTTGTTTAATGAAGATATATTCATACTTAACTTGCGATACCCCATTGCGACGAGCAAAATAGCCCCCTCAGGTTCAGAACCCAGTTCGCCGCACAAGCTAAACGGTAACTCCAATGCCTGGCACTCTTTTGCAATGCTATTTAACGCCCTCAAAACGCTGGGGTGATAAGGCTCAAATAATTTAGCCACCCGTGAATTCGCTCGATCTACTGCAAGTAAGTATTGAGTCAGGTCATTGCTTCCGACAGAGCAAAAATCGACTTTATTGGCCCACTCAGGTAACAAAAATATACTGGAGGGGACCTCAATCATGACTCCGACTTCAGGTTTGTCAATTTGATAAAACTGATCTGCCCACTCTTCTTGCAGTTCAAAGTAAGCTTGCTCCAACAGCGCTAATGCGTCATCAACCTCTTCTGTGTGGCTGATCATTGGCAACATGATCCGTAAGTTACCTAAACCAGCATTTGCCTTGATCATGGCTTTTAATTGATCAAGAAAAAGCTCAGGGTGGTCTAAAGTAATGCGAACACCACGCCAACCTAAAAATGGATTCTCTTCTTCAATATCAAAGTAATCTAAGACTTTATCACCCCCAATATCCAGTGTTCTCATCACAACAGGTTCAGGGTGATATGATGACAATACCTCTCTATAACATTGCTCCTGCTCAGCTTGAGATGGGAACTGTCCGCGGCGCATAAACCAAGACTCTGTACGATATAGACCCACACCATCGCTAAATTTAGCGCTGACGTGCTCTGTAGATAGATCAAGACCAGCATTTAGCAATAAGCTGATCCGCTCACCGTCGAGAGTAACGGGAGGTAAGTCATGTTCAGCATCAAACTTATCATGTAACTGACTCTCTTTTTGCCGAAGCGCCTCATACTCTTTTTTCAAGACTTTAGAGGGGGAGATATATACCTTGCCAGCATAGGCATCCAAAATGATGTGTTTATCTTCAAATTGTAAGAGCGGTAGATTTTCGATACCCCAAATCGCAGGGATCCCCATTGCGCGAGTCAAAATCGAAGCATGGGAGTTCGCTGAGCCGTGCACACTGACCACACCCACTAAGTTTTCTTTAGGAACTTGCGCTAGCATTGTTGGTGTCAGAGTTTCAGCCACTAAGATAGTTTGCTCATGGTAGGACTTAGAGACTGATTCAGTACTGACAAGATGATGAAGTACCCGTAGCCCTAGATCTTTTACATCTACAGCACGCTCTTTGATATAAGGATCCTGCATTGCTTCAAACTGTGTGACTAAATCTTCTATCACATGTTTCAGTGCCGACTTAGCATCCCACCCAAGTTCCATTTCCTTTGTTACTTGCTGGCCTAAGCTGCGTGCATCTAATAGCTGTTGATATACTTCAAATACCGCTAACGCCTCTTTAGGTAACGTTAAAGAGAGTCGGTTAGCTAAAACATGAAATTCATGACGCGTCGCCTCAACAGCCTGCTTAAACAGCTTTTTTTGCTCAGATAGATTGTCACTTTGAGTAGATTCAATACTTGAGAAATCAAGTTTGGGAAGCACTATATAAGCTTTGCCCAATGCAATACCAGGCGTACTTGCAACGCCTTTTAATACAGATGTTTTATGATTGCTGGCATCTTGTTTAAGTAACGTTTGTAGTTCAACGTGAGCGAGTTGTGAAGCGAGCTGCGCTGATAAAGTAATCAGAAAAGACTCTTCGTCGTTACTGAATTCTCGGGTCTTTTTTTGTTGAACAACAATGACCCCTAAAACCTTTCGCTGGTGGACCATTGGCACTGACAAAAAGGCATTGTACCCTTCTTCTTTCACCTCTGGTGAATGCTTAAAGCGAGGGTGAATTTGCGCTTGGGCAATGTTAATCGTTTCTTCGCGCTGAGCTACAAGGCCAACTAAGCCTTCAGTAAAACCAATACGAAATTTTCCCACCGCATCTGGATTAAGGCCATCGCTGGCCATTAAAACAAAATTATCTTGACTGTAATCTGCAAAATAAACCGAGCAACAGTCTGTTTGCATTGCGTTTTTGACCATTGCAACGAAAAGGTTTAACGCGTCACTTAAGTTGTCTTGCTGAGAGACCGATTGAGCTATTGACCTTAACGTTGCTAGCACTTTGATACCCTATTTACCGTCTTCGCCAATGATCTTTATGATTATGTTCTTTTCGGTTAAAAGGCATAGCAAAAGGTGCAAACTCCTTCATCACTCGGCGATAAACATCTCTTTTAAACGAAACAACTTGACGTACTGGGTACCAATAACTCACCCAACGCCAATCATCAAACTCTGGATGATGCGTTCTGAGTAGATCTACCTCTTCATCTTTGCACCTTAACTTGAGTAGAAACCACTTCTGCTTTTGCCCAATGCAAACTGGACTTGAGTCTTTGCGGATCAACCTCTTAGGTAGCTTATACCTCAACCAATGTTTTGAGCTCGCGACAATTTCGACGTCCTCAGGCCTAAGCCCTACTTCTTCATGAAGCTCTCTATACATGGTTTGTTCAGGGGTTTCACCTTCGTCCACGCCCCCTTGGGGAAACTGCCATGAGTGCTGACCGTAGCGCCTTGCCCAAAAAACTTGCCCTTGGTTGTTACATATGACAATTCCCACATTGGCACGAAATCCTTCGGCATCAATCACCTTAGCGCCTCATTCTTATGTCTATTTTATTTGATTGTTCCATATCTCGATGGCATCAGCAAATATTATTCCTGCTTTTACTCAAGTTACTCACAGCTTGTGCATAAGTCAGTGTAAACAAGTCGATTTTACAAACAAATCCACAAATCTAGTACCAAAAAGCCAACTTCTCCACAGAAACTGTGGATAATATTGTTTATATATCTGTATTTATCCAATTTATTACCAAAAAGGTGATACTTTAAACCATGTAAAAACACATAAAACATATATATATCAATGCATTAAAGTATTCACAGTACTTTTTTTGTTGGGTAAAATAGCAGCAACACGCATCAGTACAAAAAACGCTCAACCCAAGTTAATCCACAGTTTCTGTAAATTCTGGTAAAATCTCAACATCAAAATCACTATAAGATCCTAATTATGCTTCGACCCTCTCCCCCAACAAGCATTGCTGAATTACTGCTTCGCGTTGAGGCTATCGCAGGGTTAACACTGGGCGAGCTCGCAGCCCAGTACCATTTTAAAAGCCCAGATGATTTGCTCAGAGAAAAGGGCTGGCCAGGTCAGCTGATTGAATATGTGTTAGGTGCCAGTGCTGGCTCAAAGCCAGTGCCGGACTTTGAACATATAGGTGTAGAGCTCAAAACGCTCCCTCTCAGTTATGCTGGTAAACCATTAGAAACCACCTATGTATCAGTTGTGCCGCTGACGAATCTAACCGGGCTGACTTGGCAAAACTCCAGTGTGAAAAAAAAGCTTAACCACGTGTTATGGTTACCAATATTAGCCGAACGTGATATTGCTCCCATAGATAGAACGGTGGGCAGCGGTTTTTTGTGGCAACCAAATGCAGTACAGGAAGCCCAGCTGCAACGTGATTGGGAAGAACAAATTGAATTAATTGCACTCGGTCGGGTAGATGAAATATCAGGTCATCTTGGAGAGGTTATGCAGATCCGACCAAAAGCTGCCAATAGTAAAGTGTTGACTGATGCTATTGGTCCACAAGGCGGATTAATCAAAACACTGCCCAGAGGGTTTTATTTAAAAACGCAATTTACCCAAAACATACTGGCACAGTATTTTAGTCATTAATTTGTGTCATTAAACAAGCATAAAAAAAGCCATGCAATTGCATGGCTTTTTAAATTCAAATAAAAGTCGATTATTGACCTTTAATCTCTGAACGACCTTTGTAAACAGCCTTATCACCTAGCGCTTCTTCAATACGTAGTAGCTGGTTGTACTTAGCTACACGATCTGAACGGCATAGTGAACCTGTTTTGATTTGACCAGCAGCAGTACCTACAGCAAGATCTGCAATTGTTGCATCTTCAGTTTCACCTGAACGGTGAGAGATAACAGCTGTGAAACCAGCGTCTTGTGCCATCTTAATGGCATCAAGCGTCTCTGAAAGAGAACCGATTTGGTTAAACTTGATCAAAATAGAGTTACCGATTTGCTCATCGATACCACGCTTTAAGATCTTGGTGTTAGTTACGAATAAATCGTCGCCTACTAGCTGTACTTTGTCGCCGATCTTATCTGTTAGGATTTTCCAACCATCCCAATCGCTTTCATCTAAACCGTCTTCGATAGATACGATAGGGTAGCGTGCAGCTAGATCTGCTAGGAAGTCTGCAAAGCCTTCTGAATCGAACGCTTTACCTTCACCACTTAGGTCATATTTGCCATCTTTATAGAACTCTGAAGATGCACAGTCTAAAGCAAGTGTTACGTCTTTGTTCATTTCGTAGCCCGCTGCTGCAACCGCTTCTACGATAACTTCTAGTGCTTCTTCATTTGACTTAAGATCCGGTGCGAAACCACCTTCATCACCTACGGCAGTGTTTAAGCCACGTGCGCTCAGTACTTTTTTCAAGCTGTGGAAAATCTCTGCACCCATACGTAGCGCTTCACGGAAGCTTGATGCGCCCACTGGCTGAACCATGAACTCTTGAATATCAACATTGTTGTCAGCATGCTCACCACCATTGATGATGTTCATCATAGGTACTGGCATAGAGAATTGACCTGCAGTACCGTTAATGTCTGCAATGTGCTCATATAAAGCAACGCCTTTCTCTTGCGCAGCCGCTTTAGCTGTTGCAAGCGATACTGCTAAAATTGCGTTTGCACCTAGCTTTTCTTTATTTTCTGTACCATCTAGGTCAAGCATAATTTGGTCAACTGCACGTTGCTCTAGTGCATTTTGGCCCTCTAGCGCTTGTGCAATTTCTTTATTTACGAAGTTTACTGCGGTTAGTACACCTTTACCCAAGTAACGAGACTTATCACCATCACGTAATTCAAGTGCTTCGCGAGTTCCTGTTGACGCACCTGACGGTGCACATGCGCGGCCCCAAGCACCCGAGTCTAAATGAACATCGGCTTCAACGGTTGGGTTACCACGTGAGTCCATAACTTCACGGCCAATCACTTTTACGATTTTTGACATCTTGATTCCTCTTTTCCCAAAGTGGTGAGTGTTTTTATTTCTGCTTAATTCGCATTGCTATGCAACCGTATTAGTGTGTTTCAGTCACATAGCAATACCATAGGTATTAAAACAAAAAAGCCGTGCACTCGTGCACGGCTTTTCCTTTATGAGTTTTCTTTTTGGTAGCTGAATGCTGCACCAACAAACCCTTCAAATAATGGGTGTCCATCACGCGGGGTAGAGGTAAACTCAGGGTGGAACTGAGCCGCAATAAACCAAGGGTGATCCTTGTTCTCAATGATCTCCACCAGCTTTTTATCTTCAGATAAGCCTGTGAATGCCAATCCTGCTTGCTCTAGTTTCTCAACAAAGTTGTTGTTCACTTCGTAGCGGTGACGGTGACGCTCAGTAATTTCTGCATTGCCGTATACTTCGCGAACCTTTGAACCTTCAGCTAAGTGACAAAGTTGAGCACCAAGGCGCATTGTGCCGCCTAAATCAGACTGCTCGGTACGTGTTTCAACATTACCGTCAGCATCAAGCCACTCAGTGATCAAACCAACAACTGGGTTAGGTGTATTTGCATCAAACTCTGTTGAGTTTGCGTTTTCAAGACCTGCAACATTACGTGCATACTCGATAAGCGCAACTTGCATACCCAAGCAAATGCCTAAATATGGTACTTTGTTTTCACGCGCATATTTAGCAGCTAGGATCTTACCTTCAACACCACGGTTACCAAATCCACCAGGGACTAGGATCGCATCTAGGTGATCAAGAAGCTCAGTACCCTTGCTTTCAATATCTTGAGAATCAACGTATTCGATATTTACCGTTACACGGTTTTTCAAACCTGCATGCTTTAACGCTTCGTTGACTGATTTGTATGCATCTGGCAGTTCAATATACTTACCAACCATACCAATCGTTACTTCACCCGTAGGGTTAGACTCTTGATACAGTACCTGCTCCCACTCAGATAAATCTGCTTCAGGGCACTCTAGGTAGAAACGGCGACAAACTAAGTTATCTAGCTCTTGTGATTTTAATAATGCAGGGATCTTATAGATGCTATCTACATCTTGAAGAGAGATAACCGCTTTTTCTTCTACGTTAGTGAAAAGTGCAATTTTTGCTCTTTCATTTGCAGGCAGCTTACAGTTTGAACGACAAACAAGGATATCAGGCTGGATACCGATTGAACGTAATTCTTTAACTGAATGCTGAGTCGGTTTAGTTTTCACTTCACCTGCGGCACCAAGGAAAGGTACTAATGTTAGGTGCATAAACAAAGCGTGCTCACGACCAAGCTCTGTGCCTAACTGACGAATAGCTTCAAGGAATGGCTGTGATTCAATATCACCAACCGTACCACCGATCTCTACGATTGCAATATCGTAGCCTTCAGCGCCTTCAATAACGCGACGCTTAATGTCATTGGTGATATGAGGAATAACTTGGATTGTTGCGCCTAGGTATTCACCTTTACGCTCACGACGTAACACGTCTTCAAATACACGACCTTGCGTAAAGTTATTACGGCTTGTCATTTTGGTGCGAATGAAACGCTCATAGTGACCAAGGTCTAGGTCAGTTTCCGCCCCGTCTTCGGTTACGAAAACTTCACCATGCTGAATTGGGCTCATTGTGCCCGGGTCAACATTGATATAAGGATCCAGCTTAAGAATAGTCACGTTAAGGCCACGTGCCTCTAAGATCGCAGCTAATGATGCAGCTGCAATACCTTTACCCAAGGAGGAAACAACTCCGCCCGTTACGAAGATAAATTTTGTACTCATGCGAACCCTAGAATATCAAGGAAAATGGAATTTAAATAAGAATCAAGACGGGGCGATAGTATAGCAAAAACGTGATTAGCAATCCAGCAAAAATTGTCTACTCAAGCAGCGGATTTACTTTGCACGCTTTTTTATCAGCTCCCAAGCCTCATCCATTTGTGCAAGGCTTGCCTCTTCTAAGGTTAAGTTTTGCTTAGCCAAAACCCCTTCAATTTGCACAAAGCGATTGCTAAATTTTCGTGTTGCTTGGCGTAACAGTTGTTCAGGGTCGCGTTTCGTATGACGAATAACATTCACCGTGGCAAACAATAAATCACCTAGCTCTTCTGCACTGTGCTCAGAATAGGGATCATGCGCTAAGGCTTCTTTTACTTCATCGACCTCTTCTTCAACCTTGTCTAACGCACCTTGATAGTCTGGCCAATCAAACCCTAATGACGCCGCACGCTTTTGAATTTTTTTAGCACGAGTAAGTGCAGGCAGACCTTGCAGCACATCAGCACCAAATTCGGGCTTTTCTTTACGCTCTGATTGTTTAATCGCTTCCCACTGTGCATCCAGCTCCTGCTCAGTCAATGACGCTTTTTTATCGAAGACATGGGGATGACGCCTAACCAGTTTGTCATTGAGTCCAGCGATAATAGACTCAAAATCAAATAGCCCTGCTTCTTTACCAAGCTGAGCATAAAAGATCACTTGAAATAGCAGATCTCCCAGTTCATCTTTAAGCGCTACATAATCTTGCTGCTCAATGGCATCAGCCACCTCATGCGCCTCTTCAAGGGTATGAGGCACAATAGAGCTAAAATCTTGCTGCTTATCCCAATCACACCCTTTCTGTGGGTCGCGCAGCGTGGCCATGATCTCTAGCAATCGATGTATATTTTCACTCATTGTTTACTCTCAATGTTGTCGCTTCGCTTCAAACACGCCTTCGGTTTGCAGCAATTTAGTCAGTAAGCGATTCGTCGCAGATAAATCACCCACTTCAATTTTCATTGTGAAAATGGCAACCCCTTTTTCATGCTGTGTTTGCACATTCATGTTGAGCACATTGACTTTTTCATTCGCTAAAATGGCACTGATATCACGAATAAGGCCCTGCCTGTCATTGGCTTCGATGCGAATGGTTATCTCATAAAATGATTGCACATCTTCAGACCAACTCACGGCAATTTCTCGCTCAGGATGCTGCTGCGTAATATGTGCAAATGAGTCACAATCAGCACGGTGTACCGCGATACCTCGGCCTTGCGTAATGTAGCCCACTATCTCATCACCCGGTACAGGCTGACAACATTTAGCAACATGGCTCAGCAAGCTGCCCACACCTTCAACCACAATCCCGTTTTTATCGCCTTTATGTTTTTTACGTGTGCTGAGCTTTAATTTAGGCTCAACCTCAGGTTTATCCTGTATAAAGTTCAAGAACTGATTGATACGCACATCGCCCGCACCAATCGCCACCATCAAGTCATCTAGCTCTCTAAAGTTAAAGCGCTCAATGGCTGGCTCTAATTCTTTGTAACCGATATCCAACTTTTGTAAGTGACTATCTAGAATCTCCTTACCCGCTTGCAGATTTTTATCTCTGTCTTGCTGTTTAAACCAGTGGTGAATTTTGCTGCGTGCCCGAGAAGAGTATATATAACCCAAAGATGGATTAAGCCAATCACGACTTGGAGATGGGTTTTTCTGCGTTAATATCTCTATTTGATCACCAGTAGACAGCTTATACGTAAACGGGACAATTTTGCCAAAAACCTTAGCACCAATGCAGCGATGTCCGACATTTGAGTGAATATAATAAGCAAAATCCAGCGGTGTTGAGCCCAGTGGCAAATCAAAAATATCTCCGCGTGGCGTAAATACATACACGCGATCTTCCACGACTTGATTTTTAAGTTCCTCGGCAAACTCACTACCATCAACCACTTCTTCTTGCCATTGCAGTAGCTTTCTTAGCCAACTAATTTTTTGCTCATAACCCGAGCCGCGTCCAGGCAGTGCACCTTCTTTATACATCCAATGTGCCGCGACCCCCATCTCAGCATCTTTATGCATATCATGAGTACGGATCTGGATTTCGACTGTCTTGCCTTCAGGTCCAAACACAACAGTGTGAATAGACTGATAGCCATTTGGCTTAGGCGTTGCGACATAATCATCGAACTCTTTATTCAGATGGCGCCAGTTTGTATGCACAATACCAAGAGCAGCGTAACAATCCTGCAATTGGTCAACCACGATACGCATAGCGCGGATATCAAATAACTGCTCGAACTCATAATTTTTTTGCGACATCTTTTTATAAATACTAAAGATGTGCTTTGGACGACCATACACCTCTGCTTTTACATTAGCGTCAGCCAGCTTTTGCTGCACAGCTGAGACCATGTCGCTCATATACGCTTCTCGTGCAAGGCGTTTATCAGCCAGCTTTTTAGCAATGGTTTTATAGCTGCCAGGATGTAAATAACGAAACGAGAGATCTTCAAGTTCCCACTTTAGTTGGCCAATACCCAGACGATTGGCCAGTGGGGCAAAAATATTGGCGGTTGTTTTTGCTGCAACCACACGCTCTTCTTCAGACGCGTCTTTCACACTTCGGAGGTAGCAGATCTGCTCCGCAAGCTTGATCACCACCGCGCGCACATCTTCTACCATCGCCAATAGCATGCGACGAATTTTATCAATTTGGACATTCCCTTTGCTCTGATGAGCCAAGGTGCTGATTGACGCCATTTGCTCAACGCCTTTGAGCAACAGGGCAATGTTTTCACCAAGCGCTTTTTCAACCGCTTCAATATCAAGTTGCTGAGCAATAAAATAAGGGGTTAAAAATGCCCCCGCGAGGGATTCTGAGTCAAAATTCAGCTCAGCCAAGATCTCAACCATCTCAATGGCTTTTTCTAACAGATCTTCATTGGTTTCTGCGGGGCACAAAGCATATGCCTCACTGAGTCGATCGGTTTTATCCTCTGACAGCTTTAACAACGCTAATCGCGCGTCAAAATCTGCTGGCAAAGTGGTATGGTGAGATTGGCGAGTCGCTACCATTATTGACTACCTCCTTTGGAACAACGCCATTGTTTCAATATGTCCGGTGTGTGGGAACATATCCATCAGTGCAACCTTGCTTGCAGTAAATCCAGCCTGCAAAATTAACGCGCTATCTCGAGCCAAAGTAACGGGATCGCATGACACATAGAGCACTTGATTAAATTGCCCCAATGGCAATTGCTTTAATACATCGTATGCGCCTGTACGAGAAGGGTCTAATACCAAAGTGTCTAGCTCTTGACTAAACCACTGTGCAGAAGCCATTTCTTGCGTCAAATCAAACTGGAAAAACTGTGCATTGTCGATGTTGTTAGTGTGCGCATTTTGCGTCGCCATTGCAACCGAAGAAGCCACTCCCTCGACACCAATTACTTGCTTAGCTTGTTTTGCGAACAATAACGAAAAATTACCAATGCCACAAAACAGATCAAGGACCTTTTCCTGCCCTGTTAACTCTAGCCAATTCAGCGCTTGATCTAGCATGGCTGAGTTAACAGCAGCATTCACTTGAATAAAGTTATTCAGTCTAAACTGAAATTCCGTGCCACCAACTTGATACTCAGGTAAGGCTGAATAATATGGCTCTTCATTGCCATCATCCCAAACGACTCGCCACCCTTTTTGCTCAAACTGAGTATATACGCCTTGCTTAACTTCATCGTCAATTGCTTTGGTATGACGCAAAAGGACGTACGGGGCGTTGTCAGCTTCACATAATTGAATATGGCTGACACTTCTTAGCTGTGAATGGCTATTCAATATCTCTCTGAGGTCAACAAAAACGGATTGGTACACCTGAGTTAATACGCCACAGTCAACCACATCGACCAACTTCTTTGATTTTGCTGCTCGAAAGCCAAGCTTGAGTACTTTTTCTTTTTTATCAAAATACGTCGCGATGCGGGCAGCTCGACGATAATGCCTGCCGTCGCTTTCAATTGGGTTAGCCCATGGCAGTACATCAGTACCTGAAAACTTGGAAAACAACTTTTCTACTGCTAATTGCTTGTGCCCTAGCTGCGCTGATTTGTCTAAATGCTGCAATGAACAGCCGCCACATTGCTGATAGTGAGGGCAAAATGCATCAACGCGCTGCTCACTTGCGGTGATCACTTTTTCAACCACACCTTCAAAGAGTTTCGCTTTTTGTTGAGATACCCTGATTTTAACTCGCTCACCAGGCAAAGCGCCTTCAATAAAACCAACTTTACCTTTGTATTTTGCTACACCTCGCCCTTGATGATCGAGTGAGTCAATACCCACTTCCATCACCTCACCTTTACCAGATGTTTTTTTAGCACGGAAAATTTGTGCCATGTACCGCCCCTTATACATTGCTAAACACCTATGAACTCGCTACTCTAGAGTTCATAATTATCAAAGTTTTATATCGCTCAATATGTCTAAATTAAGCTTACGCGATAGCGTTTTATTGCTTACCCTGATCCCGACGGTGTTAATCGGTTTAATACTTGGGGGCTATTTTACTATAAATCGCTACGTAGAGCTTGAACAAATCCTTAAACAGCAAGGCACCAGTATTGCCAATTCACTGGCGATGACAGTAGAACAGCCCTTAGACTCTAAAGATAAAGCCAAACTCCATAGCATCATTACCAAAGCACACAATCAACACGCATCGCTCGTTAACAGCATTGCGGTATTTGACTTGCATAATCAGCTCATCATGACCAGTAACTACCATAGTGAATTTAATGATTTGCACTATCGAGGAAATGTTGCTGCACTGCATGCCACGGAAGCCCAAAAATTACGTAACAACTATGTGATTTTTGCACCAGTTAAGTACTATGGCACCGGTGAAACTTGGCAAGATGCCCATGCAAAAACAATCGCGGTATTAATGGTTGAAATCAGCCAAGATCAAGCCATTATCGGACAACAAAAAGCATTATTACTCAGTGGCACGATAATTCTTGGCGCCTTATTTTTAAGTGTATTCCTGTCCACTCGCTTAAGTCGCATGTTCTCCACCCCGCTCTCCCAATTACAGCTTGCAACAGACAAGCTCATTGAAGGTAAAACGGATATCGGGGTCAGTGAGCAAATGCAAGGCGAGTTTGACATGATGCGACAAGGTCTTGTCACCATCAGTGAGAAAATGGTCGGACAAAGAGATGAAATGCAAAAGCATATTGATCAAGCCACTAGTGACTACCGAGAAACCTTAGAACAGTATGAAACGCAAAATATTCAGCTCAATATTGCAAAAAAAGAAGCACAAGTTGCTAACCGCGTTAAGTCAGACTTTTTAGCAAAAATGAGTCATGAACTCAGAACCCCGCTGAACGGCGTAATTGGTTTTACAAGGCAGCTTTATAAAACACCGCTTAACAAACATCAAAAAGACTACTTGGATACCATCGAGCTCTCTGCAAACAGTCTACTTACTATCATCAGTGATATTCTGGACTTCTCTAAACTTGAAGCCGGTGCGATGGAGCTGGAAAACATCCAATTCCAACTGCGCGATGCAGTTAATGAAGTGATGACATTGCTTGCACCAAGCGCTTATGAGAAACAATTAGAGTTATCAATTGCTGTCAATCGCCAAGTACCTGACAACCTAGTCGGTGATCCCACTCGCTTTAAACAGGTACTTATTAATTTAATCAGTAATGCAATTAAGTTTACTGAAAAGGGCTCAGTTAAAGTTGATATCAGCCACCGCTTAAAGGGAGACTCACAAACCTCTTTACTCGTTTCAGTCAGTGATACTGGCCTCGGTATCGCGCAAGAAAAGCAAGACACCCTATTTACGCCTTTCGCACAAGCAGACACCAGTATCACTCGTAAGTTTGGTGGTACGGGCCTTGGCCTAATTATTACTAAGCATATCGTTGAGGTCATGCAAGGCAGGATCACGCTAAACTCAGCCTTAGGTAACGGCTCATGCTTCACATTTAATGCTATTTTTAATTTGCCAAGCCGTTTATTTAATGATGATTTGCCATGTCGACCTTTAGAAAACAAACGTGTTTTGTATTTTGAACCGCAAGAACACACGCGAAATGCTGTCATCGCGCAAATTGAAAGCTGGCATATGCAAGTGACAGTGTGTGATAGCGATGAAGCTTTCTTTACAGCTTTGGAGCAAGAGTTTAGCTATGATATTTGTCTCGTTGGTAATATGGCTACCGTCGACGATATGCAAACCGTTAAAAACTATATCAATCGAGCTCGAGAAAAAGCAGATTATTTATATCTGATGGTCAATACCATTTCTCACAACATGCGTGAATCTTTGATTGGCAGTGGCGCTGACGCCTGCATCAGTAAACCACTGCATCACAGAAAGTTATGTGAAATGCTGGCAGCCCCTTATCGCTTAGACCACCCGGATCTGTCTATAGAGACGAGTAACGCAACTCACTTGCCGCTAAAAGTGCTCATTGCAGATGACAATGATGCCAACTTAAAGTTGCTATATACCCTTTTAGAAGAGCAAGTTGAAACCATTGAAACAGCACACAATGGTGCGCAGGCTGTTGGGCTGTGCAAAACCCATAAATATGATTTGATATTCATGGATATTCAAATGCCAATTATGGATGGCATAACTGCGTGTAAAAGCATCAAAGAGTCATCCATGAATGATGATACGCCCATCATAGCAGTAACAGCCCATGCACTCGCAGGAGAGAAAGAGCAGCTAGTCAAAGATGGGTTTAGCGGCTATATGACAAAACCCATCGATGAAGATATGTTGAAACAGATCATTTGTGACCACAGCGCAACTTCCCCCCTAGAGCGAGAGCAAAAGGAAGAACAAATGGTCAGCAGTGTGGCCCCTTTTGAGAGTCACTTGCTTGATTGGAATCTCGCTCTACAGCGCTCTGGTAACAAACCCCATTTAGCACTTGAAATGCTGAATATGTTACTGCAAAGCGTGCCTGAGACCATCGACCATTTAAACGAAGCCAGTGAACAAGAAGACCCTGAACAGCTATTAAAAATTGTGCACAAGTTCCATGGTGCCTGTTGCTATACAGGAGTACCTAAACTCAAAATGCTGGCTGAGACCATTGAAACTGCATTGAAACAAGACAAAGGGTTTGACTTTGTCGAACCAGAGGTACTGGATCTTATCGATGAACTCTCGAATCTAAACCGTGACGCTGAAATAACCGCTTCTTCAAGCTTATAAACAATAAAGGAAACAGATTGCCTTCTGTTTCCTTTGGGCAATAAAAAAGGCGCACATGGCGCCCTTAACATTCCGAAATAAACTCTTATAGTGCTGCGAAAACTTCGTCGGTTTTTGATGCACAGATAAAGTCATTTTTGTGAAGACCTTTAATTGAATGGCTCCACCAAGTCACAGTCACTTTACCCCACTCAGTTAACAAACCTGGATGGTGACCTTCATCTTCAGCCATATCACCCACTTTATTTGTAAACTCAAGTGCTTGTTTAAAGTTTTTGAACTTATAAACTCTTTCTAATTGCATGATACCGTCACGCACTTCAGGTACCCAATCAGGGATCTGCTTAATTAATACTGCTAACTCTTCATCTGACACTTTTGGCGCATCCGCACGACACGCTTCACATTTTTGTGCACTTAAATCAGACATCGGTGGTTCCTTAACTTGCTAATTTGTTTTTAGGTGGAAATTTTGGCTCAAACAGCCCTAATTCTTTTGCCTTTTCTACTAATGCCATGATATCCATTTGAGAAATATCAAACAGATCATCTATCGAATTAATGGTGTAGTACAAAGGCTGCATGATATCAATACGATATGGTGTACGCAGTACATCTAAAGCTTCAAGTTTGTTAATCTCTGGTGTATCTGAATACACGTATTGAGTTTCACCTGGGCTAGATAAAACACCGCCGCCGTAAATACGCAAACCGTTATCAGTTTGCATTAGGCCAAACTCAACTGTAAACCAGTATAAACGCGCAAGATATACACGGTCTTTTTTCTCTGCTGCGTAACCTAGTTGACCATATTTATGTGTAAACTCAGCAAACGCTGGGTTTGTTAACATGGCACAGTGGCCAAATATTTCATGGAAAATATCAGGCTCTTGAAGGTAGTCAAATTCTTCACGAGATCGAATAAACGTGGCAACTGGGAATTGCTTGTTGGCAAGTAATCTAAAAAATTCATCAAAATCGATTAATGCAGGTACTGGTGCAACTTGCCATCCAGTCTCTCTTTCAAGTACAGCGTTAATTTCGTGCAGTTGAGGGATTCGATCGTGAGGTAGGTTGATCTTCTTCAGACCTTCCATGTATTCATCACATGCCTTGCCTTCGATACATTTAAGCTGTCTTGCAACCAGCTCAGACCAAATTTTATTTTCTTCTTCACTCCACTCAATGATGCCTTGCTCATTAGGCTGCTTGGAAGTGTATTTACTAGATTTAGCCATAGTAACCTTCTTTATCTTGATCTCCACTTCTGGTGGTGGAGCGTTCAAACCTGTTATCTCGATACTATGTAAAAGTGAGCAAAATATTAATAGGTAGACCTAAAATGGCCTACCTGAAGAACCCAAAAATCGTAAACATATAATTACACTTTTGAACACAAAATAATACACACCTTATTTATATAGCCATACAGGACATTTTAATGTAAACAATTAAATACACTCAAACGCACTTTTTAGGTCCAAGATGATATCTTCCACCGCTTCGAGACCGACAGAAATACGAATAAGCCCGTCAGAGATCCCAGCGGATAAGCGCTCTTCTTGTGTATAAGGTGAATGCGTCATCGATGCAGGGTGCTGTATTAAAGTTTCAGGGTCGCCCAAACTAACCGCTAAGGTACACAGCGAAGTAGCATTGATAAAGGCTTCGCCATCCGCCAAAGTGCCCTTGATTTCAAAAGCAATGACACCACCTGCACCTTGCATTTGCTCGCCTAGGTATTTATGACCAGGATGAGATGCTAGTCCCGGATAATACACCTTTTCTACTTTTGCATGGTCCTCTAAAAATTCAGCGACTTTTTGGGCACTTTGACAGTGACGTTCAATGCGAACATGCAGCGTTTTTAAACCGCGATTGATCAGCCAAGCATCATGCGGGCTGATCGTCGCACCAATGTCCTTCAATACGGTCAGCTTGATGGTTTCAATATGTTCTTTACTGCCACATACTATCCCTGCCACCACATCACCATGGCCATTTAAGTATTTAGTGGCACTGTGGATCACAATATCAATGCCATAACGCTTTGGCTTTTGCAGCAGTGGCGTCATAAAAGTATTATCAACTACGCTTATTAAATTATGCCTTTTAGCAAACTGGCCCAGCATAGATAAATCCAATACTGTCATATTTGGATTGATCGGTGTTTCTGCAAATAACATTTTACTATTTGGCTGAATGGCATTTTTCAGTGCAGCTTCATCCGTCATATCGACAAAACTGACCTCAATGCCAAATTTAGGAAGCATATGAGCAAATAAAGCAAAGCTACAGCCGTATAACGCACTAGAGGCGATTAAGTGGTCACCTTGCTGTAAAAAGCTTAGTACCGATGCAGACACGGCCCCCATCCCCGTAGCGGTTGCCGCCGCATCTTCCATTTCTTCTAACTGAGCGACCTTTTCTTCAAGCTCTCGTGTTGTTGGATTACCAAGGCGCGTATAAATGTAACCCGCTTCCTCTCCTGCAAACCTTGCTGCACCCTGCGCTGCATTCTCAAATTTAAATGTCGAGGTTTGGTACAGAGGTGCGGTTAAGGCACCATGTGGATCATTTGCGTGATTAGGACCGTGTATACAGTTGGTATGATCATGTAACTTATTCATTGCTTGCCTGTTGTTATTATTCAAAATGTTTATATCTTATGTAATTAGATATTCCATGATGGATAAATGTACAAGCATGCTGGAAGTTCAGAAGTCTAAGAGAGAAACATTAATAAGCTTAGACTGTACACATATGTTGTCACTTAAAATGCAACTTCATATGTGTACCATGGAGTTTAGTTTTGTTTAATTAGCTGACTTGTTAGTTTTTTTGCAAATTCAGATAAGAAGCTGGTTTTATTTTCCAATCGTGGAATTGGCCGACACAATGCCATTGCTTTATAACCAAGTCTCGCAGTAAAGACACCTGCACTGAGCCCTTGAGCCGAACGGGCAGATAGCTTACCAAGCAGCTCTGCACCTAAGCTCGTCGCCGCAAGATCGCTGATCAATTCAGATGCCCCCACAAAAACAATTTGCTGAGCGAGCAATTTATATAATTTGATACGACTACGGTAGCCTAATGTGATCCCATAATGCGTACTTAACTTTTCAATCAAACTCACACCGCGCCATAATACTGCAAGCATGTCTGTAATCGCCATCGGGCTGAGCGCGACCATTAGCGCAGAGGTTGTCGCATAATCCGTGATCATTTTTCTGGCCTGCTCGTCTTGCGTTTGCAACACCGTCACTTCATATAACTGCAGTACTTCTTGATCTGTGTAATGGCTTTTCAAGCTTTGCTGAAATTTTTCCACTGCCTCCTCAGGCTGCTTTGCTAATACTGGCGCCAACCAAGCTTGTGCCTCACCAATTTGATTACTATTTAGTAGCCTTTGAGCTTGCTCTCGGCGCTGCTCTAATTGCTTAAGTGTTCGCAGCGCCCTTGCTTCGCTTATTAAAAACTTTCCGCACCAGCCAACAATAGAAACCAACAAAAGTAAGTACACACTTGCAAGAATGAAACTTTGTTGAAAAGCACTGTAAATTGTCAGTACCAACTCAACGGGGATCAATACCGCCAGACTAATGAGTAAACAATGGCGCCAACCAAACTTTGATTTGCTCGGCTGTAAGCCCTGATCAACAGACTCATCATCAGAGAAAGGCTCAAACGTTTGCTCAGTGCTGGCAGGTACCAAATCACACTCTATACGCTCTCCCATTCTGGGCTCAGAAAATATAGCGTCCTCGTTTTTCTCTGGCGTTTCTATACGCCTACCTGCGTATCTTTTTTGTGGATCTGTCACGTGAGCTTATCTCCAATTAAAAACTGTAAAGTATGATCTAAGCGGATATGCTCCAACTGCCCCTGATAAGCTGGATATGGGTAAAAAGACAGGAAATTAAACCCATCTTCTGGCCATTGAGCATCCGAAAGAACATGGTCCGGCGGCTCTGGGGGAAGGTAAGTAATATATTCAGACTCAGTCAAAGGGCGACCATAAACACAGTGCAATAGATTTCCAGATTCATTAACTTGCTTAGGTTGACAGCTCTTTACCGAAGAAATCGTCATGGTATCGACGGTCACGCCTGAAAACTTCAATTCATTTTCTTGTTCACATAAAAGCGCATGTAATAGGCGTGTCAGGCTATCTTGCTCAGATAAAGCAACTGCATCGCACTTATTAGCCGCAAACAATACCTTGTCTATTTTGGGTTTAAATAAACGCTGTAACAGACCACTTTTGCCATGCTCAAACATATTCACGGTCTCTTTTAAGGCCAGTTTGGTTTGTGCGAGCGTATCGGGGCCATCATTTAACGCACCTAAAATATCAACCAGCACAAGTTGCCTATCAAACGCACAAAAGTAATCTTTATAAAAAGGTGTGATAACCTGCTTTTTATAGGCTTCAAAACGGCTTTCTAGTTGTGCATATTGACTGTTTTGATGCTGCTGCCCATGCGTTAATAAAGGAAAAAACTGGATTATCGGTGCACCCGCTAAATCACCTGGGATCAGCACCCTGCCAGGCTGCAGTTGCGACAACTTAGTATGTTTTTTTAACTTCATTAATGTTGCTTGATAAAGCTCAGCGAGCTTATTTAGCGTGGACATGTCGACTGGCGCCGTGGCATCAAAGTGGTTTAATTCAGATAGAAAAGCAGCACAATGCTCACTATATGCCGGTGTCGATAATACAGCTAACTGCGTTTTGCACCACTGCTCATACGTCATATTTAATAGCGGTAAGTCCATCAACCACTCACCGGGATAATCAATTAACTCCAAATACAAAGTATGATCGCTTGCCACATGCTGACGTAGCCCGCTATGACTGCGAAACTTTAAAGCAAGGGTCAGTGTATTTATGCGCTCGGTAGAAGGCGGCCAACGAGGTGGATTGTCTAATAAGTGGGCTGATGCAGACGCGTAGTCGAAAGTTGGAATATCGAGCGCTTGTTGTGGCACTTGCTTACAAGCAATTAAGCGCTGCTCTCTCACCACATCAAAAAACGGCAGGTTTTGACTGTTTGCTTGGGTTGTTAAATGCTTGACGAGGGCCGTTATGAATGCAGTTTTACCACTACCACTAAACCCTGTCACCGCTAATTTGACATGTTGATCTAAGGAGCGCTGCAGTGTTTTTTGCGCTTTGCTTTGTAGTTTTTCAAGGGCTTTGTGAGTAACCCGTTTCACACTCATGCTGATTGTAAATCCCTATTAGAAGTGGCGTGGCGAAGGCTCGCCACGTACCATTATAATTTGTTAATTTCCCTTTTTACTGTGAATTCAGGAGAAGTAACATAGCGTTCCATAGACTGAATGCGGTTATCTAACTTGCCCAAACGGTCTTTTAAGTCAAATAAAGCTTGGCGTGGCGGCTCGCCTTTTTGCCATACTTTAAACTTCACTGAGACAGGATCTATATCATGGCTACTGGATGCCTGATCGTGTTCAATTGTTTTACGGTCTAAGATAAACCAGCAGGCGATATAAATAACCACAAATAATGGGCCGCCCGATAGTAAAACAGCCGTCATAAATAGAATGCGAACCAGCCAAAGCTCCATGTTAAAATAATCACTTAAGCCTGCACATACTCCAGCTAACTTACCGCGTTTTGGGTCTCGGTATAACTCTCTGCGCTTATGACTCATACTTTGCGCCTCCAGTCCGGTGATTCTTGATCTAACAGCGCCTCCAATGTTTCAACGCGCTCAGCCATTTTTTCTGCTTTATTTGCCAGCTCAATTAGCTGACGATGTTCGTGTTCGCTTAAGCCCTGACTCACCTGTTTTTTACTTTTGTAATGAAGAATGAGCCACAGCGGAGCCACCACGATCATAAAAACCATAATTGGGGCTACTAGTATCTCTGCGTCAAACATAATCTTCTCCTGTTTATTTAGTCTTGGCAGCGTATTTGTGTATTGCACCTACTGTAACAGTAGGTGCCATTATGTTCATTTATTTGCAAGCTTCTTTTTTAAAGCTTCAAGCTCATCATCTACTTTTTCATTTTTTTGCAGATCTGCTATTTCATCCGCTAACGATTTTTTACCCAAATCATATGACTCAACTTGAGCTTCTAAACCATCAATTTTATTCTCGTAGCGCTCAAAACGATTCAATGCATCTTCAACTTTAGTGCCGTCTAATGCCTTTTTCACATCTAAGCGCGACTCTGCTGAGCGTTGACGTAGCACAATCGCTTGTTGTCGTGCTTTCGCATCGGCTAGTTTTTCTTGTAATGTAGTCACTTCTTGTTGCAGCTTCTCGATATGAGACTCTACATGGCTTAGCTCTTGCTCAACACTTTGTGCCGCATCAGACGCTTTTTGCTTTTCAAGTAGCGCCGCTCTTGCAAGATCTTCGCGTTCTTTAGTTAAAGCCAATTCCGCTTTTTCTTGCCAATCATTAGCTTGACCATTTAACTGCTCAACACGTCTTTCTAATTCTTTCTTCTCTGCCAGTGTTTTCGCAGACGTAGAGCGCACCTCTACAAGTGTGTCTTCCATTTCTTGGATGATCAACTTGACCATTTTTTCTGGATCTTCCGCTTTATCCAAGATTGCATTAATATTAGAATTTACGATGTCAGCAAAACGTGAAAAAATTCCCATAATCTTTTACCTCATTGGTTGTGATTTATATTGCTGAT
Organism: Pseudoalteromonas luteoviolacea H33-S; assembly: GCF_001625695.1. Taxonomy (GTDB): domain Bacteria; phylum Pseudomonadota; class Gammaproteobacteria; order Enterobacterales; family Alteromonadaceae; genus Pseudoalteromonas; species Pseudoalteromonas luteoviolacea_B. The sequence goes on along the minus strand of NZ_AUXY01000069.1, from coordinate 47,332 downwards.
AAGTATGTATCAATAAGCTTGCCAACTTTAAAAAGAAAAATAAACAATAAATTTCAATAACTTATAATTATAATAAAAAACTATCCATCCCGTTTTTTTTCAAATAAACTAGATGTTAGTCAAAAAAACTAAGAGTTAGTCAAATATGAGTCAATTCCGTCAACAGGATAACTTACTCGGCCAGTCTGATAGCTTTTTAGCTGTATTAGATCAGGTCTCTCAACTTGCTCCACTGGAAAAACCCGTGCTTATTATCGGGGAACGCGGTACAGGTAAAGAGCTCATTGCTGCTCGATTACACTTTTTATCCGAGCGCTGGGATCAAAACTACGTAAAACTCAACTGTGCAGCACTCAATGAAAACTTACTTGAGAGTGAATTATTCGGTCACGAGTCAGGGGCATTTACTGGCGCCAGTAAGCGACATGAGGGACGCTTTGAACGTGCCAATGGCGGGACTTTATTTTTAGATGAACTCGCCAACACTTCAGCCATGGTGCAAGAAAAGTTGCTACGCGTGATCGAATATGGGGAATTTGAACGTGTAGGTGGCAAGCAAACGGTCAAAGTAGATACGCGATTAGTGTGTGCAACCAATGAAGATTTACCCAGTCTTGCCGAAAATGGTGAGTTTAGGCATGACTTACTCGATAGACTCGCATTTGACGTGATTACACTCCCGCCATTACGCGCTCGACAAGAAGATATTTTACTACTCGCAGAGCACTTCGCCATAAATATGGCCAGAGATCTAGGATGGTCACTGTTTAGCGGCTTTACTCGAAAAGCAACCGAAGCCCTGCTTACATATGATTGGCCGGGTAATATTCGTGAATTGAAAAACGTCATAGAACGAAGTTTATACCGACATGGTAATGAGCACCTTCCAGTTCATCACATTACTTTTGACCCTTTTGAAAGCCCTTATCGACCTCAGCAAAGGATAAAAGCGCAAAAATCAGAGCCGATAGTTCCGGTAACTCAGTCAAAGAGCGATACAAATGACATAATTGAGGTTGCAGAAGTCCAATCTTTACCAATGGCGTCACAAAACTTTCCATGTGACTTAAAAACACTCTCAAGTGACTACGAAATCGAGTTACTAAAAAAAGCATTAGAGTTTAGTCAATTTAACCAAAAGAAAACTGCACAAAACCTTGGATTGACGTATCATCAGCTAAGGGGATATTTGAAAAAATACAATTTGTTAGACTCACAACAAGAGGCTTAACTGTGGTCGCCAAAATGACTGACCTTTTACACATCTGTCAAAAATATAAAGAGGCCGTTTTTGCCGCAGCTACAACCATGTTTGTATCTGCGTGTGGAGAAGTGCCGGATGCGAAACAGACCAACAAAACCCAAGGCATCGTCTATTGCGCTGAAGCAAATCCAGTCTCCTTTAACCCACAGGTCACAACAACTGGCTCAACCATAGATATCATCGCCAACCAGCTATATAACTCTTTAATCAGTATCGACCCTGTCACGGCAGAGTTTAAGCCAGAATTGGCAACAGAGTGGTTGATCAGCGGTGACGGCAAAAAAATTACTTTTAAACTTAGAAAAGGGGTGCACTTTCACAGCACAGAGTATTTTACTCCCACCCGTACAATGAATGCGGATGATGTGATCTTCTCTTTCAGTCGCCTCTTTGACGTCTACAACCCTTATCACTTTGTCCAAGATGCCAATTATCCTTACTTTCAGAGTGTGGGTATGGACCAATTAATCAGAAAAATTGTCAAGGTCGACGATTATACTGTTCGCTTTGAGTTATTTAGTGCAGAAAGTAGCTTGTTATCGAATATTGCCACTGATTTTGCCGTGATCTTATCTGAAGAGTATGCAATGTTGCGAGCATCTCAAGACAAAAAGCATTTATTTGATTCCTTACCTATTGGGACAGGCCCTTATAAATATAAGCACTTTCTAAGAGATAATTTAGTACGCTTCCATAAGCATAACGGCTATTGGAAACACGATTATGCCGTCGATCAGCTGGTTTATGACATCACCACAAACAATACAACACGTATTGCCAAAATGCTCACCAAGGAATGTGATATTACTTCGCACCCGAGTGCAACACAACTAGAGGCGCTCTCTCAGAGGCAAGATATCGTCGTGGACAAAGCCGTTAACTTAAATGTGGGTTACTGGGCCTTTAATACTGAAAAGCCGCCTTTTGATAATGTGCTGGTTAGAAAAGCGCTTGCACATAGTATTGACTTTGACAAAATAATGCAGGCTGTATTCTATGGTAATGGTATTGCTGCACAATCCATTCTCCCCCCCTCCTCATGGGCGTTTACCGAACAAGCGATGCCTTATTATGACCCAAATATAGCTAAACAGTACTTATCGCAGGCGGGTTACCCGGATGGATTCGAAATGACGCTCTGGGCCATGCCTGTATCACGTATATATAACCCTAATGCACGCAAAATGGCCGAACTCATTCAAAGCGATCTACGTCAAATCGGGATCAGAACACGCATTGTCGAGTATGAATGGAATACCTTTATTGAACGAATTGGGCAGCATGAGCATGATAGTGTTTTATTAGGATGGGCTGCTGATACGCCAGATCCAGATAACTTTTTTAGCCCACTGTTAAGCTGCACAGCCACTTTTACTGGTAAGAATCCAGCAAATTGGTGTAACCCAGAATTCGACCTTTTATTAACTCAAGCGTTAGATACCAACGACATTAAAATGCGTAAAATTTACTATCAGCAAGCGCAAAAGATGTTAGTGAAAGAACTCCCGTTAGTCCCAATTGCCCATGGTGTAAGATTTCAGGCCCGCAGTGCTGAAATTGCAGGGGCTGAGTTAAGACCGTTTGGCGGTGTTTCACTGGCTAACGTCAGAAAGGAAGCGCAATAATGCTAGATTACCTTTTCAGACGCTTAAGCTTATTAGTCTTTATGCTATTTGCACTCACTGCATTCACATTTAGCTTAAATTATTTGTTTCCAGGTGATTTACTCACCAATTTTAGTGGTCAAGTCAATACCAGCTTTAGTCAATCGCAAATGCTAGAGGAGAAGTATCACATTGATGATAATGCTCTCGTACAGTACAGCGCGTTTGTTAGTCGATTATTTCATGGTGACTGGGGAATATCACTCTCCTCAGGACAAACAGTAGCTTCACATGTCGCTCTACTTCTACCGGCGACGCTAGAATTATGCTTTTATGCTTTGGTTGTCGCCATTTTACTTGGCATTCCTGCAGGGATCATTACCAGCGCATATCATAAAAAATGGCCCGACAAGGTCATTAGTACACTTACGCTACTTGGCTTTTCTATCCCTGTTTTTTGGCTGGCGCTATTACTTATTATGGTATTTTGTCTTGGTTTTGGCTGGTTCCCAATGTCAGGTCGCATTGGCTTACTATACGAAATACCAGCCGTCACTAATTTTATTTTATTAGATATCTGGATACTTGGCTTTCCCTACGGTGGGCAAGCTTTTCTTGACGCTCTGCATCACCTCACATTACCGACAATAGTGCTAGCTATGTACCCAACAACTGTACTTACCAGGTTTACCAGGGATTCGATGCTCAATGTGCTAGAACAAAATTACATAAAAACAGCCAGAGCAAAAGGACTGAACCGCAGGCAAATCATATTAGATCATGCTCTGCGTAATGCGCTTTTACCTGTTATTAAGCAGATTGGTTTGCAATTTAGTACACTAATTACGCTCGCCATGGTCACCGAAGTCATTTTTTCTTGGCCCGGTATTGGACGCTGGTTGATAGACAGTATTTATCAGCGCGATTACCCCGCAATTCAGGGCGGCTTACTCGCGGTCTCCATGTTCGTTATTTTTGCCAATATGCTCGCTGATTTAACTCATTCCTTACTCGACCCTGTATCTAGGAACCAATCCCATGCCAAAGTTTAGCTTATACAGTGAAGAGTCAAACCGCTCGCCACTATCAAGGCTATGGCGAAATTTTAAAGCGAATCACCTTGCGCTCGTTGGGCTATGGATGTTTATAGGCTTAACGTTATTGGCAATGACAGCTCCTTTACTAGCACCTTACGGTATCGATCAGCAACATGGTGACGCACTGCTACTGCCACCGTCATGGCACGATGATGGGGACGTGCACTTTATTTTAGGCACAGATGATCTTGGCCGAGATGTACTCTCGAGACTAATGAATGGCGCAACCTACACGTTTGGATTATCCATTGTCGCGGCGCTCGTTACGACAATTTTCGGTGTGATTTTGGGCACACTAGCAGGGATAAATAAGGGATTTAAGTCAAGTATCTTAAACCACTTACTTGATATTACGCTTGCCATTCCGTCACTCCTACTCGCGATCATCATCATCGCAATCTTGGGACCAGGCTTACTCAATACAGTATGGGCGATTATTTTAGCACTACTGCCACAACATATTCACTCCATCAGAAATCTCGTCGTTGAAGAGCTCAACAAAGATTATATTGGCGCATATAGACTCGATGGTGCCAGTCGAGGACAAATTTTATTTCGTGGTGTATTTCCAAATATTTACGAACATATCGTGGTGATTTTCACTTTGGCATTATCAACTGCAATTTTGGATATCGCAGCATTGGGCTTTTTGAAACTCGGTGCCCAACCGCCAACAACTGAATGGGGCGCCATGCTGGCTGAAAATTTAGGGCTTATTTACCTCGCGCCATGGACTGTTGGCCTGCCCGGTGCGCTATTGTTTTTATCAGTATTAGCCACTAATCTTGTAGGTGATGGGCTAAGAAAAGCACTCAAAGCAAGAAAGGCAACCTAATGCAACTACTTGATATTAAAAACCTCACTATAGAGCTGCCTACTGAAGGTGGGGTTATTCGTGCTGTAGATAAGGTGAACCTGAGCCTCAAAGAAGGTGAGGTGCATGCACTTGTTGGAGAGTCGGGTTCAGGGAAAAGCTTAATTGCTAAAGCCATTGTCGGTGTCCTCAACGAACGTTGGCGGATCACTGCTGATCGAATGCACTGGCGTGGCGTTGATTTAATGCGCTTAAGCCCTGAAAAGCGACGCAAAATTGTTGGCCGTGATATGGCAATGATTTATCAAGAGCCGAGAAGAAGTCTAGATCCGACAGCTAAAATCTTTGAACAGGTCGCCGAGTCGCTACCCGACGAGTGTTTCAAAGCAGGTTTTTTTGGTCGTAAAAAAGAGCGCAAAGTTAAAGTTAAAGCTTTATTACACAAAGTTGGTATTCGGGATGATGAAAGAATATCGAGTAGTTACCCTCATGAATTATCAGAAGGTGTTTGTCAAAAAGTCATGATAGCCATGGCCATTGCTAGAAACCCTCAATTGCTCATCGCAGATGAACCAACTACTGCACTTGAAAGTACCACGCGCGCACAAGTATTTAGACTGCTAAAAAGTCTAAACCAGCTTAAAAACATGTCTATATTAATGATCTCCCACGAATTGGAAGAAATCACACAATGGTCTCATGCTATTCATGTTCTGTACTGTGGGCAAATGGTGGAAGCTGGGCCGACAAAAAAGGTATTTACCGATCCCTATCATCCATATACACAGGCGCTGGTAAAATCACTCCCTGACTATGCCCATGGACTAGGTCATAAAGCCCCCTTTTATGCGCTAAAAGGCACAATTCCTCCTCTGCAACATCTACCTATAGGCTGCAGGTTAGGACCTCGTTGTCCGCAAGCACAAAGAGAGTGTGTGGCAACGCCCGTATTGGTGAAATCACATGGGCATTCATATGCATGTCACTTTCCACTCAATAGAGAGAAGAAAAAATGCAACCCGTGCTAAAAGTACAAGCACTTAGCAAAACGTTTAAAACGCGTTCAGGTATATTTAAACGAGATAAAGTAAAAGTCTTAAAGAATATTTCATTTGCGGTATTGCCTGGACAAACATTGGCTGTCATTGGTGAAACAGGCTCAGGTAAAAGTACCCTTGCTAAGGTATTGGCGGGCGCTGAAGAAGCTGACTCTGGGCAAATCCTATTAAACGGGGACATGATAGTAGACGATGGCGCATCAAAACGAGAATGCCACCATATCCGACTTATTTTCCAAGACCCGACTCGTTCTCTCAACCCAGGTCTCACTATTGGTGAAATGCTGGATGATTGCTTGCGTTTTAATACCAAGCTCACCCAGACGCAACGAGACAAAAAGATTGAACTCACTTTATCGCGTGTAGGGCTACTTTCAGAGCACTATGAATACTACCCACATATGTTTAGCGGTGGTCAGCTACAACGTGTGGCGCTTGCCAGAGCCCTCATTTTAGACCCAAAAGTGGTTGTATTAGATGAAGCATTATCATCACTAGACCCTTCTGTCAGAGCACAAATCGTAAACCTACTATTAAAACTACAAGAAGAGACGGATCTGACCTATGTACTAATTACGCACCACCTAAGCTTGGTTAAACATATGAGTGATAAGTTACTCGTGCTTAATAATGGTGAGGTCGTGGAGTATGGCTGTTGTGATACCATCTTTCACCGCCCACAGTCTAAGGTGATGAAAAAGCTACTTGCGGTATAAATAAAACACGCTTCACAATAGATATAAAAAAACCACCAAAAGGTGGTTTTTTATATCATAAAGTAAAACCTTAGTTTTCTTCTGTTACTTCAAAAGAACTTGGCTTTACAATTTCAGCAGTACCTTCTAACGCGTTTAGTAACGCAAGATAGTTTTTATTCACCTGCGCACGCGTCACGCTTTGCTTTTGCTGAGGCTCAAGCTCATCAGTCACTTCTGCAAGATTAACCGCTTTAACAACTAGTAATGCAGCATCACCGTTATTCAGCTCAACCATTGCTTTGGATGAAGCGCCTTCAGCTGGGTGAGGCATTTTAAACGCTTTACTCACAAGCGCTGGGGAAACAGCATAAGTTTGACGCGCAAGGGCTGCTTCTGACTTCACTTCAAGCGACTCTGCCGCAGCAATATCAGAAAGTGATTGACCTTCTTCTAACTGTGCAAACAAGGTATGTGCTTTGTCTTTCGCTAGCTCAGATGCTTTCTCATTTTCTAAACGCGCTGTAATTTGCTCTGTTACTTCTTCAAGTGACTTAACAGCAGCTGGCTTATGTTCAACCACGCGAACAACAACAACGTGCTCAGGTGCAACTTCTATGACTTCTGAATTTACACCGTCTTCAAGCAGCTCTGGGGTAAAAATAACACGAGACACAGCTGGCTGATTCAGAGGTGCTGGTAGTAAATTACGTGCAACCAACTCTGTAGTTTTAACTTCAAGATTTGCTGCTACCGCTGCATCATCAAGCGTATCTGCCACTTCAAATGCCAACTCACGAACTTCCTCTTGCTTGCCATAGAATGCATCTATTTTTGCATTTTGCTCAAGTTCAGCACGAAGCTCTGCAGCCATTTCTTCAAATGCCGTTACTTCTTGTGCTTGAAGATCTGTTAGTTGGATAATATGAAAACCGAATTCAGACTCAACAACGTCTGAGTAATCACCGACATTTGCCAGTGCAAATGCAGCAGCTTCAAACTCAGGGTCCATCATGTCGCGTTCGATCCAATCTAAGTCACCACCTAATTCACCACTGGCTACGTCATCTGAGTGCGCTTGAGCAAGTTCTGCAAAATCAGCACCGCTCTGTAGCTGCGAGTATAAATCTTGCGCTTTTGCTTTTGCAGCCTCTGCATCTTCGATGCCTTCAACTAGAATATGAGAAACACGACGTCTTTCCTCTTCTAAATACTGAGCTTGGTTTTCATCGTAGTAAGCTCGCACTTGCTCATCTGTCACTGGGTCAACCAGCTCCATATCTGATGCTTTTAACTCGATATAATTTAGCGCAACCTGTTCAGGTGACATGAACTGATCTTGGTTTAAGTCGTAGTAATCTTTGATCTCTGACTCTGTTACAGTAACTTGTGACTTAAGTTTCTCTTTGTCTAAGACGATATAATCTACGTCTCTTGTCTGCTGCTGCAGAACCAAGGTTTGCTTTACTTCGCTATCAAGGGCAAAGTCAGATCCGGCAATCGCTGAAACGAGCTGATCACGCGTCATTTCTTCACGAAGGTACTCACGGAAATCATCTGGTTGGAAATTCATCTGTCTGATCAGCTGTAAGTAACGGTCGTTACTAAATTGACCACCAATCTGGAAATAAGGCATATCGAATATCGCTTGCTTGATTTGTGCATCACTAACACGAAGCCCGAGTTCAATTGCAAGCTGATTTTGTAATTCTTGCTGTACTAAGCGATCAACCACGCCTTGGCGGATCTGCGCCATATAAGTTGGATCAGAAGCGATTTGTTCGAAGTATTCTCCAAACTGTTGCTCTAATCTACCACGCTCATTTTCGAACGCTCTCGCAAAGTCTAATTGCGAAATTTTAACACCATTGACTTCTGCAACTGGTTGCTCTGTGGTTTGACCTAGGTAACCACCGATCCCTGCCAGCGCAAAAGACAAGATAACTGCACCAAGAACGATCTTGGCAGCAAGGCCCTGAGAGCCCTCTCTAATCTTTTCAAGCATTTGTTCTATCTCTTATCTAAGTCAAAGCACCAAGGTACTTTGCATCAGTTAGCTCATGTAAAAAAAGCGTATCTTACCAGATACGCTTTTTATTCTGAAGCTTATGCGTCCAATTACATCTACTTAACAATAGTGTAAGTGTAAAATATAAGCTCTATCTTAGTTAACCGCGTCTTTTAGAGCTTTACCAGCTTTAAAAGCAGGGATGTTAGCAGCAGCAATATCAATTGCAGCACCCGTTTGAGGGTTGCGGCCTGTGCGTGCAGCGCGTTCACGAACAGAAAAAGTACCAAAGCCTACAAGAGCAACTGAGTCGCCTTCTTTTAGCGCAGCGGTTACTGACTCAATGAATGAATCCAGTGCACGACCAGCAGCGGCCTTAGAAATATCAGCATCAGCTGCGATTTGATCGATTAATTGAGATTTATTCACAATATCATCCTCTTACATTGTTATTATCAAGAGCGATGGTGTTTTAAAACTAACATCACTTTTGTTGTTAACTACGAGAAATCTTTCGATTCTCTATTGCTTAAATGTATTACAGCCTAGAAACTACGGGGCTTCCCGTGCCCTAGGCCTAAATCCAGTGCTTAACTTAGCACACCAACGGGATTTGAAAACCCTTTTTATCGACTTTTTTAAGCTTTCACAGCAGTTTTTTGCGTTTCAACAGAAAAACTGTCCACTGGTTGAGCAAGTGCAATTGATAAAACGTCTTCAATCCAAGTAACTGGGTGGATTTCGAGCCCTTCTAAAACATTATCAGGGATTTCTTTTAGGTCGCGTTCATTCTTTTTAGGAATGACCACAGTCTTAATACCACCACGATGCGCAGCCAATAGTTTTTCTTTCAAACCACCAATTGGCAATACTTCACCGCGTAAAGTGATCTCACCCGTCATGGCTACATCACTTCTTACTGGGTTGCCAGTTAGACTTGAAACTAAACCTGTAACCATCGCAATACCTGCACTAGGACCGTCTTTAGGTGTCGCGCCCTCAGGCACGTGTACATGGATATCACGCTTTTCGTAGAAATCATCGTTAATGCGTAGCTTATCTGCACGGTTTCTCACTACGGTCATTGCTGCCTGGATAGACTCTTGCATCACATCACCGAGTGATCCCGTGTAAGATAACTTGCCTTTACCAGGCACAGCCGCACTTTCAATTGTCAGTAGGTCACCGCCCACTTCTGTCCATGCTAAGCCAGTCACTTGACCAACACGATCGCCATCTTCTGCCTTACCGTAATCAAAACGCTGCACACCAAGGAAGCTTTCCAAATTATCTGCGTTGATCACAACCTGTTTTTGGTCTTTGTCTAACAGAATGGTTTTCACCGCTTTACGACACAACTTAGACATTTCACGCTCTAGATTACGTACACCTGCTTCTCGTGTGTAGTATCGAATGGTATTAATAATAGCGCTGTCTTCTATTTCAATTTCACCCGCTTTTAAGCCATTGCGCTTAATTTGCTTAGGAATTAAGTGCTGCTTAGAAATATTCAGCTTTTCATCTTCGGTATAACCAGACAGGCGAATAACTTCCATACGGTCTAATAGTGGACCTGGGATGTTAAAGCTATTGGATGTTGCAACGAACATCACGTCAGATAAGTCGTATTCAACTTCAAGGTAATGATCGGCAAAACTACTGTTTTGTTCAGGGTCTAATACTTCTAATAAAGCAGAAGCTGGATCGCCACGCATATCCGAAGACATTTTGTCGATTTCATCGAGTAAGAATAATGGATTTTTAACGCCCACCTTACTCATGCTCTGGATCAATTTACCCGGCATAGAGCCAATGTAAGTACGACGGTGACCGCGAATTTCAGCTTCATCGCGTACGCCACCCAAGGCCATACGCACATACTTACGACCAGTAGAGCGCGCAATAGACTGACCAAGGCTCGTTTTACCAACACCTGGAGGGCCAACTAAACACAAAATAGGACCTTTAAGTTTATTGGTACGTTGCTGCACAGCCAAATACTCAATGATGCGCTCTTTGACTTTGTCTAAACCATAATGATCCGAGTCTAAAATCTTTTGTGCATTCGCTAAGTCTTTTTTCACTTTAGAGCGCTTTTTCCAAGGCACATTGATGAGCGTATCAATATAAGAGCGGACCACTGTGGCTTCAGCCGACATTGGCGACATCATCTTGAGTTTATTTAACTCTGAAGTGGCTTTTTCTTCTGCTTCTTTTGGCATCTGAGCTTCGCTGATGCGCTTTTTGAGTGTCTCAAACTCATCAGGTACATCATCTAGTTCGCCAAGCTCTTTTTGAATGGCTTTCATCTGCTCGTTGAGATAGTACTCACGCTGTGACTTTTCCATTTGCTTTTTCACACGGGAGCGAATTTTCTTCTCAACTTGAAGTAAATCTATTTCACCTTCCATCAACGCCATTAAGTATTCAAGACGTTCAGTGACATTGTATAGCTCAAGCACTTTTTGTTTTTCAGGTACTTTTATCGGCATATGCGCAGCCATCGTATCAGCCAAGCGTGCCGTTTCATCTATACCAGATACAGAGGTCAGTACTTCAGGTGGGATTTTTTTATTGAGTTTTACATACCCTTCAAACTGACTCACTGCACTGCGAATAAAAATGTCTTGTTCTTGCTCAGCAATATTCTCAGATGCGATAAACTGCGCATTCGCTAAGAAATATTCATCAGTCACTAAAAACTCATCGATTCTTGCTCTTTGCGTGCCTTCAACAAGCACCTTTACAGTGCCATCTGGCAGCTTCAGTAGTTGTAAAACTGTAGCAACGGTACCAACATCATAAATATCGTCTGTACTTGGATCATCGATGGAGGCTTCTTTTTGAGCCACTAAAAAAATTTGCTTGTCATTTTCCATTGCAGCTTCAAGACATCTAATAGATTTCTCTCTGCCAACGAATAGCGGGATCACCATATGAGGGTAAACCACTACATCACGCAGTGCTAACACTGGAATTTCGACTCGATCCGTTCTCTCAAGCGTCATTATGTTCTCTTTGCACTTCATTTATTTTTAAGATTACAGAGGTATATGGGGATGCCCTCTATAAAGTTCAACTCTTGGACAAAAAAAGGAGCACTAGGCTCCTTTTCTAACTTACTGACATATCATTCAGATGCAGCTTTATCTTGACTACTATTTTCGTAAATTAAAATGGGATCTGACTCCCCTTTAATAACGGTTTCGTCAATAACAACCTTGCTAACATCTTCAACTGACGGTAGCTCGTACATGGTTTCTAAAAGCACAGCTTCTACAATTGAGCGTAGTCCACGAGCACCTGTTTTACGTTCCATTGCTTTATGTGCAATGGCTTTTAAGGCATCTTCACGGAACTCTAGTTCAACGCCTTCCATTTTAAATAAGGCACCGTATTGTTTTGTCAACGCATTCTTCGGCTCATTTAAAATCTGTATCAACGCGTCTTCGTCAAGTTCAGTTAAAGTAGCAACAACTGGTAGACGTCCTATAAACTCAGGAATTAAGCCATATTTCACTAAATCCTCAGGTTCAACGTCTTTAAATGTTTCGCTTAGTGTACGCTCACTGTCAGAGCTTTTCACTTCTGCACCAAAACCAATACCAGTGTTAGTATGGCTGCGCTGCTCAATAACTTTATCAAGACCCGCAAATGCACCGCCACAGATAAATAAGATTTTAGATGTATCTACTTGCAAAAATTCTTGCTGTGGGTGCTTACGACCACCTTGCGGTGGCACTGATGCCACAGTACCTTCAATCAGCTTAAGTAACGCTTGCTGAACACCTTCACCTGAAACATCTCTGGTAATAGATGGGTTATCAGACTTACGTGAAATTTTATCAATTTCATCTATATAAACGATACCGCGTTGTGCTTTTTCGACGTCGTAATCACACTTTTGCAAGAGCTTCTGAATGATGTTTTCAACATCTTCGCCTACATAACCAGCTTCAGTTAACGTCGTTGCATCAGCCATAGTAAACGGCACATCAAGCAATCTAGCGAGTGTTTCCGCAAGTAATGTTTTACCACTACCAGTTGGGCCGATTAACAAGATATTACTTTTACCAAGCTCTACATCGGCTTTGATACCTTGATTCTTTAAACGTTTATAATGGTTATAAACTGCAACAGACAATACTTTCTTTGCATGTTCTTGACCGATAACATAGTCATCTAAGTGATTACGGATCTCTTTAGGCACCGGCAGTTTATCAGACGCATCATGCTGCGGCGCGATATCCTTGATCTCTTCTCTAATGATGTCGTTACACAGTTCGACGCATTCATCGCAAATATATACTGATGGACCAGCTATTAATTTACGTACTTCGTGCTGACTCTTACCACAAAATGAGCAGTACAAGAGTTTGCTATTCTTGTCGCCGTCTGTAGGAGTGTCTGACATTCAACTACCTCTTAAATTTGGTGAGTTATCTCTGATTTGATAACACAATACATGCTTTAACTATACCAAATAAACTTTCCGTTGGCATAACTAAGCTGAAGCAAAGTGTCGCTGTTCGGTCAAAAGCAGCGAAATTACACCTAAAGTAAGTCTCTTGGACATCCTTAAGATATAGATCCAAGTTTCATTATTTCAAGGTGTAATTATTCACCTTTCTTTAGCTTTTAATTTTTATCGGCTCGTATGAACCGCATCAACCAAACCGTAATCGACTGCTTCTTGGGCATTCATAAAGTTATCACGGTCGGTATCATTGGCAAGCACCTCGTATGGTTGCCCTGTGTGCTCAGCCATTAACCTATTTAATTTTTCTTTAATTGTTAGAATTTCTTTGGCATGAATTTCAAAGTCAGATGCCTGACCTTGGAAGCCACCTAGCGGTTGGTGGATCATCACACGCGAGTTTGGTAGGCAGTATCGTTTGCCTTTTGCACCGCCAGACAGCAAAAATGCGCCCATACTGGCAGCTTGTCCTACACAGACAGTACTCACGTCTGGTTTGATGAAGTTCATCGTGTCGTAAATTGACATACCCGCGGTTACAGAACCACCTGGTGAGTTAATGTATAAGAAAATATCTTTATCAGGACTTTCTGATTCTAAAAACAGCATCTGCGCCACAATTAAATTGGCCATATGGTCTTCAACTTGACCAGTTAAGAAAATAATTCTTTCTTTTAACAGGCGCGAGTAAATATCGTAGGAGCGTTCACCTTTCGCTGTTTGTTCAACAACCATAGGCACTAAGGCGTTTAGAGGATCTATCATACCGTCATTCATATTATTGGTTCCTTTATATGCGAGGCAGGCTTGCCGCGATATTCAAGCATCACTACTTGAACGGGCCTTAAATTATTATCGCTAATAACGAAAAAGGCTCGCAGCGCTGCATTTAACAGAGCATTACGAGCCATTTAAGCGTTAGCTTAGCTGTAAGTCAATGCTTTCCTCAAAGACGAGGTAAGAAACTTACTCTGCAGCTTGCTGTGGGTTCATGATGTCGTCGAAAGATTTTTCAACATCAGTAACCGTTGCGCTTGAAAGTACAGCTTCAACAGCTTGCTCTTCCATTGCAACATTACGCATTTGCTGCATTAATTGATCATTTTCTTTGTAGTAGTTAACTACTTCTGAAGGATCTTCGTATGCAGAAGCAACAGTTTCAATTAGAGACTCAACTTTTGCATCATCAACTTTGATGTCATTTGCCTTGATCACTTCACCAAGAAGAAGACCAGTCTTAACACGTGTTACAGCTTGCTCGTGGAAAAGCTCAGCTGGAAGCTCAGGCATGTTTTTAGCGTCGCCGCCAAAACGCTGTGCAGCTTGCTGACGAAGTGCATCGATTTCTTGATCGATAAGTGCTTTTGGCACTTCAACTTCGTTTGTGTCTAGAAGACCTTTGATCGCTTGCTCTTTAACCTTAGCTTTAACAGCTTGGTCAAGTTCACGAGTCATGTTCTTCTTAACTTCTTCTTTAAGTGCGTCAACGCCACCTTCAGCAACACCAAACTTAGTTGCGAACTCATCGCTAAGCTCTGGCAGCTCTTGAGCTTCAACTTTCTTCACAGTGATAGTGAATTGAGCAGGCTTACCTTTTAGGTTTTCAGCGTGGTATTCTTCAGGGAAAGTTACATCAGCAACTACTTCTTCGCCTGCTTTTTTACCTACGATGCCATCTTCAAAACCTGGGATCATACGACCTTGACCAAGTTCTAGAGGGAAGTCTTCAGCTTTACCGCCTTCAAACTCTTCACCGTCAACAGTACCTAGGAAGTCAACAGTTACGCGATCATTTTCGCCTGCTGCTGCATCTACTTCAGTCCAAGTTGCGTGCTGCTTACGAAGTGTCTCAAGCATGTTAGCTAGATCATCTTCAGTTACTTCAACAACTGGCTTTTCAACAGCTACTTTATCTAGGTCTTTAATTTCTACTTCTGGGTAAACTTCAAAAGTTGCTTCAAACTCTAGATCTTTACCAGCTTCAAGTGATTTTGGAGCAAAGCTCGGTGCACCTGCTGGGTTAATTTTTTCAGAAACGATTGCTTCAATGTAGTTACGCTGCATAAGGTCGCCAGCAACTTCTTGACGTACTGCCGCACCGTAGCGCTTGTTGATCACAGAAACTGGTACTTTACCAGGACGGAAACCGTCAATACGCTGTGTTTTAGACAGTTGTTGTAAGCGTTTTTTTACTTCAGTCTCAACGTTCTCTGCAGGAACGGTGATAGTCAGACGGCGCTCAAGGCCTTGAGTCGTCTCAACAGAAACTTGCATGATATACCTCAATTTTCATTTTTGGCGGCAACGCGCCTTCCTTCACAAACAAAGTCGATATTAACGTGCAATCGGAAGTAATGCATATGCTGCATTTACTGAAAACCAATTACATATCGATCTTGCTGCCTGCCCCATCAGGGCACTATGTTAAACATTAGACGCGGCATTATAACCTATAAAACGGGAGAGTCGAGCAATCAGAACAAATAAATAATAGGAAAACGAACAGTGGATAAGTTAGGTAAAAAAATAAGATAAATTAGAAGGGGAGATGGTCGGCGATGCAGGATTTGAACCTGCGACCCCTTGGACCCAAACCAAGTGCGCTACCAAGCTGCGCTAATCGCCGATAATATATTTTTTTCAGAAAAGTGGTCGGCGATGCAGGATTTGAACCTGCGACCCCTTGGACCCAAACCAAGTGCGCTACCAAGCTGCGCTAATCGCCGATGTATTTTATGAGTAGTAGATGGGGCGACTGATGGGGCTCGAACCCACGACAACCGGAATCACAATCCAGGGCTCTACCAACTGAGCTACAGCCGCCACTACATACTTGTGGATTTTGTTTAAATGGCGCACCCGGAAGGATTCGAACCTTCGACCCACGGCTTAGAAGGCCGTTGCTCTATCCAGCTGAGCTACGGGCGCAACACAAACAACACTTGTGTGCTATCCACCCACTCTCTCAAGGAGAAAGTGGTCGGCGATGCAGGATTTGAACCTGCGACCCCTTGGACCCAAACCAAGTGCGCTACCAAGCTGCGCTAATCGCCGATTTTGTTACTTAACTTAAAGTGTTTTGTTTAACACCCCTCGTTGGCAACGGGGTGCATAATAGGGTTTTGAGTTGTTGAGGTCAAACATTTTTTTTATAAATTCGTTCAACTGCCTATTTTTGACACAAAAGGACTAAAAAGCAGCTAAAAAAGACAAAAAACACTCAACACTGACCATGACTTATATTAATGCACGCATATATTCACGCAATCTTGCTTGGCTAATTAGCTCAAGTTTGCGAAAATATAGACAATACAGTAGGCCAGCCAAATAAAAGCCACGTTATCGTTGCTAACTACAGCAGCCACTGTGCATATTATTACTAGAGTAACCCCATTTAGGCTCTATAATCGTTCAAGTTAATAACCCCTATATATAAAGGTCACCCATGACGGCAAACATCATTGATGGCAAAGCAATTGCGAAACAGGTTCGCAGCACAGTCGCAACACGTGTTGAACAGCGCGTATCACAAGGACTCAGAGCCCCAGGATTAGCAGTAGTACTTGTCGGACAAGACCCTGCTAGCCAAGTATATGTTGGCTCAAAGCGCAAGGCATGTGAAGAAGTCGGCTTTGTTTCTAAATCATACGACTTGCCAAGTGACGCAAGTGAAACACAGTTACTTGATTTAGTAGATAATCTTAATGCAGACCCTGAAGTTGATGGTATTTTAGTGCAACTTCCTTTACCTGAAGGACTTGATGCAGAAAAAATCCTTGAACGTATTCATCCGCATAAAGATGTCGATGGCTTTCATCCATATAATGTGGGAAGACTTGCACAAAGAATGCCTGCACTGAGACCTTGTACGCCAAAAGGCATTATAACTTTACTAGACTCAACCGGTGTTCGTTACAAAGGCATGCATGCCGTTGTTGTTGGTGCCTCAAATATTGTTGGTAGACCTATGTCTTTAGAGCTACTGCTTGCAGGCTGTACTACAACAGTTTGTCATAAGTTTACACAAGATCTTGAGTCACATGTTCGCCGCGCCGATCTACTCGTTGTTGCGGTAGGTAAACCTGAGTTCATTCCTGGTGAGTGGGTAAAAGAAGGTGCAATTGTTATTGATGTAGGTATTAACCGCTTAGAATCAGGAAAACTTGTTGGTGACGTGCAATACGATGTTGCAGAGCAAAAAGCCAGCTTTATTACACCTGTACCAGGCGGTGTCGGTCCAATGACTGTGGCGAGCCTGATTGAAAATACATTGGAAGCGTGCGAAAACTATCACAGCTAATGTATTGGGGCACTCGCACTTAAGGGTGCTCCACTTTCACTCCTTCTTCATCTTCTTCACCCCCACCACGTCTATACTCTTTCGCTAGCATCTCTTGCAAAGCGGACATTTGCTTTTCAAATTCTTTTTGATCAATTTCACCGGACTCAAGCCTTGCCATCAACTCTTGCATTTTTGACTCTATTTCTTTGATCTTATCTTCATTCACCCCGATGCGATTAAACATCATTGATTGACGAGCTTTTGCTAAGAAGCTGTCATTTAATCGAGAGACTGAAAGATCTTTTTGTCTTAATGATTGAGATAATTCCGAGCCTGTACTGTGGCTGCTCATTTCTTTAGCAAACTCTTGAGGCTCGCGCTCTTTTGATTTGGGCCCTTTTGCTTGCGCGAATTCGGTGGGAGTAATTGAGGCGCTTTTATGTAATAACATTGTCTTCTCCTTAAATTGTGGCAAATATACTCCTCTACTACAAATTCAAAGCAAGCAACGCGCCAAGTTGAGGGTAGTAAACAACTTGGCCTGTCACATTTAGCGCCTAAAATCTAACTTATCTACACGTAGACTTAATAATTTCTAGCTGTGCTTCTTGTGCCTTTATATCGTTATTTGTAATAGCAACAGCATGATCAACTTTGGCATTTTTACACTTTTCTGTTAACTCTTTATTCATGAGATAAACTTTATCTTTTTGCGACTGCACAACCCCATCAACACCTTGGTATTCTGTGCGCTCTTCTGGGGCTGCATCTTTATCAAAAGACTCACCTTCATTAACCTTACATCCAGTTAAAAGCAGTGCAAATAAACCAATACCAAAAGCAAATTTCATTATCTTCAACTCCTTATTTATTGCTTGGAGCGCAAAAATAACATGCACTCTAAGATTAACAAAGCGTTAAACAGATAAACTAAATGAGGAACAAGCCGAACATGTTATAACTTACCGTTATTATCTTGGTATTGCCGCCATACACTCGACTTCTACTCGAGCATCTAATGCTAACCCACTGGTTGCGAAAGCACTTCGCGCTGGATAAGGTTTGGAAAAGTACTTTGTATATACCGTATTGAATTTAGGCCACTCACTAATATCAGCAAGCATAATCGTACACTTCACAATATTTTGCATCGATAAACCATGAGCTTCTAAGCTTGCTTGAATGTTTTCCATGGTTTGCTTACTTTCACCGGTAATACCACCTTTCACCAGCTGCGTTGTCCCGGGTTGAATACCAATTTGACCAGATAAGTACACCATATCATTTACCCGAACAGCTTCGGAAAATGGCAAATTATGGCCTGCTGGTAAAACAGCGTAAGAGTTTAAGTGCTCAACCTGCTTGTTAGGTTTAGCGATGCCGTAGCCAGCTGCGGCCAAAAAAGTTAAAGCAATTATTTTTTCCTTCATCACACTCTTCCGTCTAAAACACAATACCTCAAAAATACCACTGTTCATAAAAAAACCAAGCAAATATTTCTGAGCAAATACAGCGATTAACTCACTCCGATAGAAAATTAGAATCGCTTAAGAACGAAGAGGGGCTTAACAAAGGAATACGTTATAAATATCAATATAAAGATAAGAACTTAAGTCACTAGAACATCGCGCGCGCTCATGCTCAAACACCGAAATAATACAGCTAGTTATCGTACTAAAACAGGATAGAGCATCACGGAACATACAACGCCAACCACCTTGGCCATACGTATTGCTACAAACAAAAAAGGAGCACTCAGCAGTGCTCCTTTTCAAGTAATTCATTAAGATGTGCTTATGCTTTACGCCAAGTCGTTTTTCCAGCACTGTCTTCAAGTACGACACCCAGCGCAGTTAAAGCATCTCTCGCCTCATCAGCAGCAGCCCAATCTTTATTGGCACGTGCAGTGTTGCGCTGCTCGATCAAGGCTTCAATTTTCGCCACTTCATCTTTATCTTGATCACCTTGTAAGAAACTCTCCGGCGCCTGTTGAGCGATACCCAATACTTCAGCCAATTTAACCAAGATATATGCGTGCTCACCTGCGGCTCTCACGTCAGTATCTTTCAATAAGTTTACTTCTTTGGCCAGCTCAAAAATAACAGGTAAAGCTTCTGGCGTATTGAAGTCATCATTCATTGCAGCTTCAAAACGTTCTGCGTAAGCATTGCCCTTTAGCTCAACTTCCACCAGCTCTACACCGCGTAGAGCCGTGTAGATACGCTCTAAAGATGAACGAGCTTGGTCTAAGTTTTCTTGTGAATAGTTTAACTGGCTACGATAGTGACCATTAATTAAGAAATAACGTACCGTCTCGCGGTCATAGGCTTTTAATACTTCACGTACAGTAAAGAAGTTGCCTAAGGATTTAGACATTTTTTCTTTGTTAACCTGCACCATGCCAGTATGGATCCAAGTATTTACGTAACAGCCATTGTTTGCGCAGCAAGACTGCGCAATTTCATTTTCATGGTGTGGGAACTGCAAATCTGAACCGCCACCATGAATATCAAATAAATCGCCTAAGTGCTTAGAGCTCATTGCACTACATTCAATATGCCAACCAGGTCGACCTTCGCCCCAAGGAGATGTCCAAGAAGGCTCGCCCGGCTTGGCTTTTTTCCAAAGTACAAAATCAAGTGGATCATCTTTGCCTTCAGCCACTTCAACACGCGCACCGGCTTGAAGCATATCTAGGTCTTGCTGAGATAGCTGACCGTAATCTTTGAACGTTGAAACATCAAACAATACATCGCCGCTTTTTCCAACATAAGCGTGCTTTTTAGCAATTAAACGCTCGATCATCTCGATGATTTCATCCATATGACCCGTTACTGTTGGCTCAATGTCAGCAGGTAAGATATTTAATGCTTCAAAATCATTGTGCATAGCTTTGGTCATACGCACAGTCAGATCGTTGATCTCTTCTTTATTCTCTGCAGCACGCTTGATAATTTTATCGTCTACATCCGTGATATTACGAACATACGTGACGTCGTAACCTAAATAGCGAAAATAGCGGTTGATGACATCGAAAGATACATATGTGCGTGCATGACCTACATGACAGAAATCATAGATTGTAATACCACACACATACATGCCGACTTTGCCTTCAACAAGCGGTTTAAATTGTGACTTTTGACGTGTCAGTGTGTCGTATATCTGCAACATGTAGTGATTTTCCTAAATTCGAGTTTGAAACCTTTGCATCATATCACTTGAAAAAGCTCGTCACCACTGTAAAAAGGCGAATTTTACCCTATCTAGGTAACAAAATTTAAACAGCAAAACTGTCAAAGTTATTTCAACACTTTGTAGTTCAGCAGATGTACTATAAAATAGCGTTTTAATCTTATCATTGTAATTCAAGGACCCATTATGGTTGTTTTACAAACAAACTTCGGCGAAATCAAAATCGCACTATTTGAAAAAGAAGCACCTGCTACAGTTGCAAACTTCAAAAAATATGTTGAAAGCGGCTTTTACACTGGCACTATCTTTCACCGTGTGATTGATGGCTTCATGATCCAAGGCGGTGGTTTTGAGCCTGGTATGAATCAGAAAGAAGTTGACGCGCCTATCCAAAATGAAGCAAACAATGGTCTTGCTAATAAGGTTGGTACTCTTGCAATGGCACGTACGCCAGATCCTCACTCTGCAACAGCTCAGTTTTTCATTAACGTAAATGACAATGACTTCTTAAACTTCTCAAGCGAAACGTCTCAAGGTTGGGGTTATTGCGTATTTGCTGAAGTTGTTGAAGGCATGGATGTTGTGAACAAGATCAAAGGTGTTGCAACAGGTTCATCAGGTTTCCATCAGGATGTGCCACTGGACGATGTAATCATCGAAAGTGCAACCATCACTGAATAACACTGACTAAAAATATGAGCGCTCAGGCGCTCTTATTTATAACAAGAGACATCATGCGCAAGACCTATTTTATTTCTGACCTTCATTTAACCGAACACAGACCAGACATTACTAACGCCTTTTATAACTTCTTAGATGCGTATATTGATAACAGCGTGGATGCGTTATACATATTGGGTGACTTTTTTGAAGTGTGGATTGGCGATGATGAAGGCGACCCACTTGCAATTGAAGTCGCTAAACGACTCAAATCTATTAGCCTAACAGGTACAAATGTGTACTTTATTCACGGCAACCGTGATTTTTTAATTGGCGAACAGTATGCCAAATTATGTGGCATGACTTTATTACCTGAGCAAGCAGTAATCGACTTATACGGCACGCCTACGCTGATTTTGCACGGTGATGAAATGTGTACTCAAGATGTCGAATATCAAAAGTTTCGAAAAAAGAGTCGCGGCTGGTGGTGGCCAAAATTAATGCTCGCAATGCCGCTTTGGTACAGACGCAGAGTGGCCAAAAATGCCAGAGCAAAAAGCAAGCTTAATCAACAAGGTAAAGCGCCCAGTATTTTGGATGTGACAGACGACGCTGTCGCTGAGATGTTTGAAAAATACAATGTACAACACATGATCCACGGCCATACACACAGGCCAAAAGTACATAAAGATAAGTTCACTAGAACAGTGTTAGGAGATTGGTATAGTCAAAGCTCATATTTACTTGTGACAGAACAGACTCAATCTTTAGAGCAACACGCTTTTAGCGAATAAAGTACCTAAGTACTTTACTCGCTCAATATTAAACATATTGTCATAGTCTATGCTGCTTTAGAGAAAATAGACATTGGCGTAGATACCAGCTTGTAAAAACTCCAATGAACCGGTTTAGTGCGAGATACTGGGTTTGACAGTAACTGTGCTGCATAATCATAAGAGCCATGTTTAATATGGCGTTTAGCCAAGTCGCAAATATGTGCGCCAACATACTTTAATACCATCTGCTCTAACTTGGGTGAGATACGCCCTGCTTTCACATCATCCAGCAAACGCTCTGCAAATGGACATAACTCTTTTGGCGGTGCCTTGTCACACGCGCTATTTTGAGTGCCTTGAAAGTAAAAACTTTCAATTAACGGAGAGTAGGCAATACGCGAGTATAAAGCAAAGTTAACATAAAAGCTCTGATCTTCTCCCATCCACTCACCGCGCGGGAAGCCACCTAACTCATCAAATGTCGACTTTCTTACAACGATACTCGACATGGTAAATGGTAGGTCACCACTGGCTGCGACCGCAAAATAGTTATCCATTTCGTAGCCGTTAGCATCCCATTGAGTCAACGCAATTTTTGCGTCTTTATAATCATTATCACCGTATACTTTCTGGTAACGCGTTGCATATAAGCCCATGTTTGGGTATTGATTGATTAAATCTGCAATGCTATTCAAGAAAAATGGCGACCATGTATCATCGGCATCTAAAAAAGCAATAAATTCATTCTTGGCAATATTAGCACCTGCATTACGCGCTTCGGATACACCTTGGTTTGCCTGCTTCACTAATTTTACGTTACTGATATTTAAAGTACTGACGATATCTGCACTGTCATCTGTAGAACCATCATCAATGATAATGATTTCATCTGCTTCATAGCTTTGAGCAACCACACTGTTAATTGCACGCTCAATGCAATCGCGCTTATTGTACAGAGGGATGACAACTGAGAATTTGATGCTGTTCATATTCATTGCTCCAATTATTCATTGATAATGCGAC
Organism: Pseudoalteromonas luteoviolacea H33-S; assembly: GCF_001625695.1. Classification (GTDB taxonomy): domain Bacteria; phylum Pseudomonadota; class Gammaproteobacteria; order Enterobacterales; family Alteromonadaceae; genus Pseudoalteromonas; species Pseudoalteromonas luteoviolacea_B. The sequence goes on along the minus strand of NZ_AUXY01000069.1, from coordinate 24,379 downwards.
CGCTTGCTCTACTAGTAGTGTTGGTGCTACACAGTGACCCGATACAACCTGGTTTGTAATATTAATGACCTCTAGTGGGTCATAGTCATTGGCATCAAATTGATACATGTCTGCCATACCAATTTGCTTTGACCATTGCTTACACTTGCTGTGATACTGCAAATTAATAAACGGCGTATTCACCATGTAGGCATAAACTGCTGCATGTAATCTCATGCCAATCACTGCTTTGAACATCGCCATGCTTTGTAATAAGCGCAGTGGATTCACCGTGTAACGAATACGTTTAACTGGTACATAACTTGGCATTTTGCGAAGAATTTGCTCATGCACATTGTTATCACCTAATGTGCTGTGATCGTTAAAGTCTACAAGGTAAATATCTTCACGTGTCATTTCCCAAATAGCGGTCATCAACTTCACCGCTTTTCTGATTCTGGCACGTTCACTTAACTGATCTGCTTCACCAAAAGCGTTAATCGCTTGCTGACAGAAATTAAATGCGACACCTCTGCGCTCAATTGCTTGAATTGAATTGCCGAAGTAATGTAACAGCGAAGGTGCCAAATCAAATGTCTGCGCTATATTGGCATTCGGTGCAATCGCTTTCGCAATTTCAAAGCTTTTCGCATCTCTTACACCAGTGAAGTGACATTTGTTTAAAAACTTCGCACACTGCTTTTCGTCTGCTGTTGTTTTGAAATCCTCAATCCCAACACCAACGGCATAGCTAGACTGCTTGCCACACAGAGTGACCATATGGCACTTTTGTGCAATATCTCTGCTGGAGTGCAATACCGAGCCCCCACCAAAAACAATTTTCTTTGCATTAAACGCACGTTTGTAATGCGTTACTCTTTGGTGGCCTCTAAACAACATCGGCGCTTGACCTTGTACCTCTAGCTGTCTCACTAAGCCATATTGATTGCTGGCATTAACAGCGATGTTGTTACTACCGAATGTGCTTTTTGCACCTTCTATACTTGCTAACATCAGCGCATCGTCTCCGCTGTTGCGCATGCCGTAGTAACCAACAACATATATGTCGTGTTTGCTTTGCATGTGTAGTCCTCAACTCTGTGTCTATACCTAGATATTGCAGGGGCTGTGCCAAAATAAAATTTAACTTTAAATTTTTTATTATCAATAACTTAAACTAACATCAAAATAAATGGTGGGTATTTTCACTATGAGAATTTGCAGAACGAAAATGCAAAATGCGGGGATTTTTAAAATAAAAAAGCCAGTAAATAAGTTACTGGCTGGATAAAGTGAAGAGATTGAATTTTAATATGCACCTTTTGCACCTACTACACATGGTACGGTTTTTAGTAAAATCTTAACGTCGCTCATGATGCTCTGCTCAATAATATACTGCTCGTCCAATTGCACTTGCTGCTCAAATGTCGTATCAGCACGGCCTGTTACTTGCCAAAGACCTGTTAAACCCTGTTCTGAATTTAAACGTGATAGCTGTGCTGGTTTGTATTGTGCAACTTCCATCTCTAGTGCTGGTCTTGGACCGATTAACATCATGTCACCTCTTACAACATTCAATAACTGCGGTAACTCATCAATCGAATATTTACGAATGAAACGACCAATACAAGTGATGCGAGGGTCATGGATATACTTCTGACATACGCCCTCTCTAGAACTGTCTTTCTGGTCAGGCGCTTGGAAGCGCGGGTCGTCCTGCATATACATTGAACGGAACTTGTACATAGTGAAACGACGACCAAATTTACCTACTCTAGTTTGACGAAATACCACTGGCCCTTTGCTTTCTAGCTTAATCGCTAACATTAATAGTAATAATAGAGGGCTAATAGCTAATAAGCCTAGCGCTGCAACCGCTCTTTGGAACCACACTGGAATGCCATGGTGGACACCGTCAATATGGTGTTTTGTTACTTTCTTTGCTGTTTGAGTTGATGCAGCTGTCACGTTTGTCGCAATTTTAGTTGTGATATCCATGATTAAAGCCCTCTGATAGATTGTTTTAAAATGAAAACTCGGAATAAGAACACTGGGTTGCCAATAACATAGCGATTGAACTTGGTTTTTGGCTCTTGCATTAAACGCCATACCCACTCTAAGCCCATTTCACGCATCCAGAGCGGTGCTCTTGGAATTGCCCCAGAAAAGAAGTCAAATAAACCACCTACTGCCAATGCACACTGGCAATTTAAACGATGTTTGTTTTTAGCAAGCCATAGTTCCTGGCGAGGTGACCCTAGAGCCACCAGCAAAATGGTCGCTCCGCTTTGATTAATTTGCTCGATGATGTCGTCATCGCTGTTGAAATAACCGTGATGCGTGCCACGAATGTCTAAGCCTGTGTATTTAGCTTGTAGAGCTTCGCCTGCTTGTTTCGCGACGCCTTCTTTTGCCCCTAGCAAAAAGAATGATTGTTCGGTTTGTACAGCCTGCTCACACAGCAGTGGTAACATGTCAGTACCGTTAACATTGTCTGCTAAATCGATACCTGAATGCTGTGCCGCTATGCGCATGCCAGAACCGTCAGCAAAGTTCTTATCGCTACCACACAGCGTACTGTGTAACGCTTTGTTGCTCGCAGCCAAGTTAATTGAGTTCACATTCAGGAAGTAACCGACGCGGCAGTTTGTTTGTACTTGCTCACTGTGACATACCCAATTGATTGCATCGTGCATTTTGGTATTCGCGAACGGTATACCAAACATTTGGCTGTCATCTTGTGTACTGCCACCCTTTTTATACAGCGCCTTACACACAACTAACTTAAACACCATCATCGCGTCTTGAATACAGTTTTGCTTCGCTTGTGCTTCGAGCAGTGATAGCTCATCACTTGCAACTAAACCTGTAGCCCGATGTAGCTGTAAGCAATCATACAAACCCGCTTTTTCACACGGTGATTTGAACCGCTTTACATTTGGGATTGACGTTGTGCCGCGAATAATGGGTGTGCCCACAAAGTGAACTTGACCCAATGCAACGTTAATTACGTTAGCACTTGACTTGAATAGGCCTGTTTGCCAGCTATATAGCTCAACCACGTCACCGCCGACATCAATCCAGTTTTCACTTTTGATTGGAGCCTTTATAACTAGCATGCTAAGTAGAACGTTTAAGATGTATAAAGGAAGCAAAGCGACCATCAAAACGATTGCAAACGTAAATCTGATTACATTGCGTGTTGCACTGGTTTTTTCTGTAGATGCAATCTTATGTTTGTTAGTTTGAGCAGCCATGTCACCACCTCCGTAATCTTTGTTGTAGAGGTAGTTGCGAGGACTGTGCCAAATGAAATAAAAAATTTAAAACTTTGAATTAACTTAATTTAATTCAAATTTTCAATTTTAGAGTGAATAGAGTTTCTTAATTTGCAAAGCACAACGAAAAGTGTTTTTTAATTTAAAAAATATGGGAGCTACGATTTATTATACTTCCCTACTACTTACTAAATTGCGGATAAATACGACGAACTCTGTTAAATAGCGCTGGCAGTTTACTGTTAACAACGGTGAGCTTTTTACCTTGTTGCTGGGCATCATTAAGGTCGCACTTAAGCAATAGCTTACTCACTTTAAAAATGATTTTATGGACCATTTTATCAAAAAAGCTATTTTTCAAAGGGCCATAATTAAAGTGACGAATATAATCCGCCATGTCTTTAGAGTGCGTGTTGTTCCATTTATCCGAAATTAACTGAAATCCATCGGTGCTTTTAGCAAAATGCGCAACATGTCCATTTTCCCCCCAGCCAATCCCCTTCGACTCCGCCACAGGGGTTTCAATAGCGTCAAGCACTTGCTCAAACCACGCGATTGCAGCTGAAGTATTGTGCACTAACATCACGCCTGAATTGATTTCGCCACTAAAACCGTGGGCCATATAAATGAACTTATCAGCAACAAGTAGCGATTCAATCTGTGGGCAGTCATCTTGTATGAATGCATCAGCATCAACAAACAACACATTAATATAGCCCGCCTGTAACGCAGCTTTTAAAAGTAACAGTTTAAGCCAGCAGCACTCTACCCCTAACGAGGTAAATAGAGGCCGAGTAATAACTACGTAGTCATACCCCATTTTTTTTGCATATCGCTTTTGACTTTTTATACAGTGGCTATAACGCCATTGGTAACCATTTAAAGCCACGCTAAATACCAGTGTGCCATTTTTATTATTTGTCATTTACCGCTCCTTAATCTGACTTTGTGTCTTTTTTAAATAAAGCAAACTCAACATAAGTTTGCACAAGAAATATTTTTTCATTTTAAGAAATTTAAAAAATATGCGTATTAATTTGCAAAAACCGCTCCCTTAAAAACTCCCAAAAAACACACAAGCAACTGTAATTTAACAACTTTATTTTCTGGCACAGTTGCTGCTCATGTCATATCAACTTAATCGAAAACAAGGTCTACACGTTATGAGCTATTTCACAAAGATGTGCGTTTCTGCTGCACTTTGCACTATGGCATCAAGCGCAGTTGCAGTACAACAAGTCGATGGCAACTACGTATGGCAATTCCAATCTGGGCAAGCTTGGCCAGGTGGATATAACCAAAATACAGGTAAGCCCGACAGCATGATTTATGCGCGCGACGAATACAATCGTGATTTTTTTCAACGTATTAGCAACGCATTACCCGAAGCAAAAGTAAATGAAGCTTTCATAACGGGTGACAGCGGCTCTACAATACACTTAGTTGAAGAAGCCGAAGTATTTATCACTTTTATTCACGAAGGCGCTGGATATAAAAATTCGTTTGGCTATTTCACTTTTGACCCAGAAAATCCGCCCACTTCAGCAGATCAAATACAAGAGACCATCGTCTTTCCTAACTTAAGCTACCCACATTTGACCAACGGTCACCGTGTCAGCATCGGCACACACCCTGCGGGCACCAGTATCGGATTTTTCGTCGCTGCAAATGGTTTTTGGTATTACACAGGGGTTAAAAACTGGCAAATCCCTTACTACTACTCAATTTCATCACTTAACCCTGAACCGACTGAAGAATTAAGACAGCACTGCGTGCTTTTATACGATGAGCAAGAACAAGAAGTGGTTATTGGTTTCGAAGACTTACCACGTACCTGGGGTGACAACGATTTTAACGATGCTGTTTTTAGTGTGCAAAGTAGCCCCGGCACCGCAATTCAATCGAGCAATCTTGTTGTCATGCCTGAGGCCAACGACAGCGATGCTGATGGTATACCTGATGAGCAAGATGAATTTCCAAATGATTTTACACGTTCGCACAGTCAGTATTTCCCGTCACAAACAGGGGTTTCTACACTCGCTTATGAAGATAATTGGCCACAGCGCGGCGACTATGATCTAAATGATTTAGTCGTAAAACAACGTATTCAGACGACATTTAACGCCAATAACGAAGTCAGCGGATTTATTTTACACGGCTGGATCACTGCACGTGGTGCGGCACATGAAAATGGCTATGCACTTCGCATATTAGACTCAGCACCAGCTCTGATTGAAAAGGCCACTGTCACCATTGACGGTCAGGTGTTTGAAAAGAATGTTGAAGAGTATCAAACAAATGCCGTGTTACAACTTTGGAGCAATACACAGCTATTTACTCAAACCGGTGAATCAGGCAAGTGTACGCACTTTAACACAGTGAAAGAATGCAGTTATTTCGAGCCAATACCGTTTACACTCGATGTGACATTTGAAGCATCTCAACCTTCACTCAGCATCGCGGACTTAGACTTCTTTATCTTCAGAACAGCGGATCGCACCATTGAAGTTCACATGGCTGACTATCCGCCAACAGACTTATTCGACCAAACGCGCTTTGGTAAGGTGGATGACTCATCAGATCCAAGCCTAAACCGTTATTTCAGAACGGCTGATAACTTGCCTTGGGCACTGACAGTGAGTGAAGAGTTTAACTACCCTCGTGAATATATTGATGTGCTATGGGCATACCCTAACTACGAGACCTGGGTTGAATCAAGCGGTGCACAAGCACAGGATTGGTACAAAACCAGTGACAGAGACACCCACTACTACATGCCAGAATCAGAGTAATTAGGAGCGTACCATGAAAACAGTAACTAACTTAACCGCAATGTTCAGCATCACCCTGCTTGCTACTCTGATGACAGGCTGTGGAGGCGGCGGCTCTGAATCGAGCTCGCCAGCACCCACTGCGACACAATCCAGTACGCAACCTGCTGCAACAGCAAATACAAGCACTGCAGTGAATGAACCTCAACAAACAGAGCCAGCACAAACACCAGTGCAAGAACCGGCAGCGACAATGGAAGACTTCATGCCACAGACTGAGCTTAAAGAGTCTACAGCGACAGACTCGACAGACCTTTATGTTATGCCTGATTTTAAATTTAGAACCAACGATGAAGTCACAATGGAGTTCAGTGGCGAAAACGTGTTTGGTGAATCTCTAGCAGGAAGAACCATCAAAATTTATTCGTTTGATGTTGAGGTTCCCTCTGTTGAAGATGAGTTGATGGGCAATAAAGCGCTTGTTGCCACTTTAAGATTTAATCCATCTGGACAGCTACAGCACACCCTTACGTTACCACAGACAGCTAAAACGATGCTGGTACGCGTAGATAGTATGTTAGAGACAAACCAAGTGCTGTTTCCGCTCGATTCTGACGAGACAATAGTCCACACATTTAAGTAAGCTCTCCAAGCCAAAGTGTGCTCTGCTTATGTGGAGCGCACTTTATTCCACCTCTTCACACCCCCCTTACCCTGTCACAACAAAATTGTCGGATCTTTATACGTTAGTCAGAATCTTTGTCTATGCTTGTTGCGGTTATATTTATCGCATCGTGATAAATATTAAATATCCGCTACTTTCTGACAAAAGTCTTTGGAACTCTGAGAGTTACACTGCTATATCTTAATAGAGAACAAAAATTAATAAAGGAGCGCTTGAATGGATAAAATAACAGGACTTAATATTTTGCTAGTTGATGACGAGCCACATATTTTGCGCTCACTCAGCCGAGCATTACGCTCCGATCAATATCATATTCATACCGCTGAAGGCGGACCTGCCGCACTTGAAATTTTGGCGAATGAATCCATCGATGTGGTCGTCACTGATAAAAATATGCCTGAGATGACTGGCAATGAACTACTCGCCATTATCGCTGAACAATACCCAGACACCATTCGCATTATGCTCACTGCTTTTACCGAGCAAGCTGCGCTCATTGACGCGATAAACCAAGGGAAAGTTTGGGGCTATATGCAAAAACCATGGGATAACGATAATCTCAGGATAACCATTGAGCAGGCACTACAGACTAAAATGCTCATTGCTGAGCGCAACATGCTGCGCGCCAGCCTAAAACGCTATAAAAGAGAACATAGATCTCAGTTCCAACGCTTTATTGGCAGCTCTTTAGCAATGCAAGTTGTGTATAAATGCATCGACAAGGCTGCACCGAGCCGTGCTAATGTGTTTATCACCGGTCCCAGTGGAACGGGTAAAGAACTGGCCGCCGAGGCCATTCACAACCTAAGTCCTCGTCACAACAATGAGCTTGTCTGTATTAACTGTGCCGCGATCCCATCTGAATTGATGGAGTCCGAAATCTTTGGCCATATTAAAGGCGCGTTCTCTGGCGCGACCAATAACCGCGATGGCGCTGCGACGCTTGCAGATGGCGGCACGCTATTTTTGGATGAAATTGGCGAAATGGATATGGCACTTCAAGCTAAAATTCTTCGCTTCATTCAAACGGGCACTTTTCAACGCGTCGGTAGCGGCAAGGTCGAAAAAGTCGACGTGCGTTTTGTCTGTGCGACTAACCGCAACCCACTTGAAGCCATTGAGCAGCAACTACTGCGTGAAGACCTATTTTATCGACTGAATGTCATCGCGATAGATATGCCAGCCTTGTCTGATCGTGATGAAGACCCTTTGCAAATTGCACTCTTCTATCTCAACAAATTTAGCGAAATGGAAAATAAGCTTTTTGTCGGCTTTTCAAAGCGCGCAGAACAGCTCATTTTGAATTATGCCTGGCCAGGTAACGTCAGGCAGCTAGAAAACCTCATTCACAGTGCCGTGGTGATGTCCGACGGGCCCATGGTAAGTGAAGAGACACTTATGCAACAATTACATTTAAAACCCAGTGAAGAGCTTTTCAAACCTAAAGACAAATCACCCGCCAATGCCATGCCTACCAATGGTGCAACACCATCAGTGAGCACAGCAACGCCCGATGCCAGCAATATTGTGCCACTGTCAGAGGTTGAGCGCTTCGCCATTGAGCAAGCTTTATTGGTCTGTGAAGACAATGTAGTCAAAGCCGCGGGATTATTAGAAGTTAGCCCATCTACCTTGTATCGCAAAATACAAAAATGGGAGCCTTAGCAGTAATAGGCACTTTGCAAATTAAAAAATATCTGCATTGCAAATTGCGAGTACAGCGTCATTTGATAAAGCGTAAAATTACAAAATAAATAGATATAACATAAAGTTAAAAATAAAATCAGAGTTGGCTTAATTATTGATTGATACAGGTATCACTTAAAACCGAGTAAACCGGATGCAATCAAACAAACATTCACTGAAGCTCCTACTGCGTAACACCTCTTGGCTGGTGGGCGCAGAAGTCGTAGCTAAAGCTACACGCTTACTGAGCATCATGGCAATGGCAGCATTTTTGGTCCCAGTAGAGTATGGCGCAGCCATGTTGGCTCTGAGCATTCATGAGGTCATTCGTTTACTGTTACGCTCTGGCACCGGCGCGCAAATCATTCGCGCCAAAGAAAATGAATTACCTGATTATCTATCAAATGGTTTATGCATACAGTGGTTACTGTGCATTACGCTTTTCATCGTGCAACTGTTTGCAGCTTATGCAACCCAATGGCTTTTTCCGGAACATGACATCACCACCTTAGTGGCGTTAATGGCATTTACTTATTTAGTATTTCCAATAGTCAGCACCCGTGCGTTTTTAGTACAACGCGACAACCGTATGGCACTGTTTAGCATGATCAGCAGTTGTTGCATCATCTTAGAGAACATCACCATTGCCGTTGCGCTATATTTTGATGCGGGCTTGTTATCGATTGTTTACGCAAAATGGGCATTTGCGCTGCTATGGCTTGGTGCTTTTTCACTGGTTGACACTCTGCCCCATAAAATAGGCTTCAAGCGCGATACCTTTTTTTATTTACTTGGTTCTTCTACGCAACTCGCTGCTGCTGAAGGTCTGCGCTCACTGCGTATGAACATGGACATCTTCATTGGTGCAAGATTACTCTCACCCGAACTGTTTGGCCTTTATAGCTTTGCTAAAAGTGCGGGCATTGGCCTTGCCATGTCAATCAGCCAAGCTTATATCACCGCACTATACCCATATGTTTGCCAGCAACAAAAAAATGCGCAAACGGGCAATTTAAATCAAAAAATCATGTTGGTTACTGCTGCGGTATCTGCCATTTTTGTATGCCAATCTATTTTGGTGCCAGTCTATGTACCGTTTCTTTTCTCAGCAGATTGGCAGGCAAGTTTTACAACAACCAGTTTATTGTGCCTTATTGCAATCACAACAGTATGGTCAGACACCTACAGTGCCATGCTACGCAGTAAAGGCCTATTTAAGTTAGAAACACAACAATGTGCATTCTGCCTTATCGTATCCATCATCGGTGTATTGGCTGTCGCACCACAGCAGCCAGACACATTTGCCCTAGTTTTACTTTTGAGCAGCATATTGTGGCTAGTATTTCCTGCCATCAATGTACTTCTTGTCAAATTCAGCGCCATCAAAGCCGCCTAAGGAGCTTGCTATGACTACTTTAATCAACCCAACAGTTAGCGTCGTTATTCCTATGTACAATGTAGGTAAATATATTGAGCAAAGCATCGGTTCGGTATTGAAGCAAACTTATCAAGACTTTGAAATTTTATGTGTTGATGATGGCTGTAGTGACGATACTCTGGCTAAAGTCGCACAATTTGATGACTCACGTATTCAAGTCATTCAACAACTTAATCGCGGCCTATCGGGAGCTAGAAACACTGGAATTCGAGCAGCGAAAGGTAAATACATTGCCCTACTGGACGCCGACGATTTCTGGTCAGCAAAAAAATTAGAGTTGCATGTTGCACACTTAGACAGCAACCCAAAAGTCGGGGTGAGCTACTGTCCATCTCTGTTTGTAGATGAAGACGGTGCGCCTCTTGGCATTGGCCAATTTCCTGCTTTAAAAGACATCACCACAAAACAAATTTTTTGCCGCAACCCGGTTGGTAATGGATCTGCGCCAGTTATCAGAAAAACGGTATTTGATGCAGTGGCATTTCAAGATGGTATGCGTGCATGGACACAATACTTTGATGAAGAACTGCGCCAATCTGAAGACATCGAAATGTGGTTAAGAATGGCACTAGATACTGATTTTGAATTTGAAGGGATTGCGCAGCCACTGACTTATTATCGCGTCAACGCATCAGGCTTATCATCTAACTTGCATAAGCAATTTACCAGCTGGCAGTATGCAGTTGACCAAAACCGTATCGGCCATGAAGCCTTCTTCAATCAATATGCCTCACTGGCAAAAGCTTATCAGCTACGTTATTTATGCCGCCGTGCGATTCAGTCAAGAAATAGCTCTCAGGCAATTAAGTTGATGCACCAAGCACTTAAAACTAACTGGCGTATTTTGAAAGAAGAGCCAAAACGCACCCTAGCAACATGGGCTTGTACGTATTTGAGTACATTACCTGCTTGCATTTATAACACCATAGAGAACGCGGCGATGCGCGGTGTTTCATACATTCAAAAGTCGCATTAATGATTACTTATCACATCAAATACCCCTAAATAAAAAAACCAGCAAAGGCTGGTTTTTCTATTTTGCAAACACCACTCAATGCAAATTGCAAAAAGCCAATATAAGAACCGCAAAATAACAATGTAACCCTATGTTTTTTAATGATTTAGACAACTGGCCTAATTAATGCTTTATTTAAGACAGTATCTTTCATTAAGGAATAGACTATGACAGTCACCAGCATCACAACAAAGCTCAGTATATTAGCACTTGTGTGCAATATCGCGCTGACTGCTGGCTGTGCACATATTGACGGAACAGTAGAGTTAGAAGACAACGACGACCGTTTTTATGGCCACCCTGATGCACAAGGCACAGTGATTAATCCAGCAGAGCCCGGCACAGTATTCGCAGCTGGTTTAGATTGCTCTGGCGCGAACGAATTTGCCATTTCAAAACAGTATCGCGTTGACAAAGCAATTGTTACGCACCCAAACAACCAAGCGCCAGTACCAGTACTTGGTGGAAGAGATGCAAATTCTTTACCACTGAGCCCGGGCGACTTGATCGACATTAATATGGAGTTTGGTGAAGGTTTCAATGGCCGCTATATACTAGATAGCTCTGGCCTATTGGAAATGCCTGTGATTGAACCTATCTTTGCAGCGGGTTTGACCACCAAACATTTAAGTGAGCGCATTGAACTGGCATTGATCAGAGCGAATATATTCAAAGCGCATACGCTTGATGTAAATATCAAAGTACTGAACTTAGCTTCCATAGAAGTGCCTGTATCTGGCGCTGTGTTTGAGCCAGGTCGTGTGACAATTAATGCAACGATCCCGTCGCAAGTACAGCAAGAGCGTCTTGCAGCTTCTGGTGACCAAAGTAAAAAGCGTTTATTGTCTGAAGCGGTCAGAACCGCATCTGGTATTCGCCCTGATGCAAAGCTCGACCAAGTGATTTTAATTCGTTCAGGTTGGCAGGTAGAAGTAGACCTCACAGGAATTTTAACAGGCGAGCCGGTAACCGATTATGCGCTAATCGCTGGCGACCAAGTCATCGTGCCAAGCACTGGGTGTTTTCAACCTCACTTGGTTAGACCCTCTCAGATCACGCCAAAGGGCTTTCGAGTGTTTATGTCTAACTTGATAGATTCTGCAGAGAGCAATTCAAACGCCGCAATCGGTCGCTTTTCAAACAATTTACCTTATGGTACGCGTTTATTACAAGCCGCAGTCTCTGCCAACTGTGTGGGTGGCAAGTCATATACTAACGCGCCTCGTCGCGTGGTGTTAGTCAGCACCCACCCAATTACGAAACAAACACAAGTTATAGAGCGTTCAATCGAGCAACTTATACGTATGCCTTATAGAGATAAAATCAATCCATACGTAATGCCAAATGACGCCATCGCCTGTTACGACTCCGATATCACAAATTTAAGAGACGTGGCGCAAACAGTTTTAGACTTAGTCGCACCATTCAAGGTGTTTTAGGAGGTGTATCATGGGTACAGCACTTCAAGTCACAACGCCATACAGCCGCTTTAGAGCAACGATTTATCGTTGGCTGCGCAGACCATACTTAGCTGCATGTGCGATTAGCTATGTTGTCATTACATTATTGGTGATTGCCTATTTGCAAAAAGCCCCCACATTCAAAAGTGATTTTGACATTGTGCTACCGGGTACAGGTGCAAACAGCCAAGTTAATATCGACGAAGTAGGTCAAGTTGTCTCGTCGACCAGTGCGCCATTCGGTAAAGGATATAACCCGCGCGTTAACTACAAAGAGATGATCATGAGTCGTAACCTGCTAGATAGCGCAGCTAAAACAATGAATCTAACAGGTCGCGAGTTTGGCAATCCAAAAGTACGCTTAACCGAGCAAACCTCTATTTTGAATGTAGAAACAACCGGCGGCTCACCACAAATTGCTCAAAACAAAGCATGGGCTATCTACGACGCACTACAAGCACAGCTTGACCATTTGCGTGCAGATGAGGTTAAACGCCGCGATGAAAGCATCAAAGCTGTTTTAGACCAATATCGTGAGCGTCTAAACCTAACGCGTAATAATATTATTGATTTTCAACAGCGCTCACTCATTGTGTCTGCTGAGCAATTGCAAAGAGAAACAGCTACTTTGTCTTCAATTAGAGAAAAAATGGTGATGATCCAAGCTGAGATCGGCCAAGGCGAAGACTATGTCAGCCAGTTGAGCGTAGACTTAGGTGTGTCACCTGCTATGGCAGGTCAAGCATTTGTACTTCAGTCTGACAGTGAGTTTCGTGGCTATCTTTCAGAGCTCACTTCTAGTGCATCTCAGTTAAGCGAATATCGTTCACGTTGGGGTGAAGGTCACCCGAAAGTCAAAGCAGAATTTGCTCGCTTTGAATACTCAAAACAGTCGCTTCGCAACCGCTCGCAAGGTTTGGTGGGTCCAAACGCAGCGCACATATTCACTTCACTAGATTTAAAAAACAACCCAAAACGTGCGCAACTTTTTGCAGATCTTATTAACGCTTACGCTGTTAAAAAAGGCAAAGAAGCAAAATTAGTTCAGCTAGACCAAGCCCAAACTTTGTTAAACGAAAAAATTAAAATATATGCACGTGAGGCTGCAGAGCTTGAACGCCTTCAACGAGAGTTTGACCTAGCAGAAGCGGTATTCACCTCAGCAGCAGCGCGCTTAGAAGCAAGTAAAGCCGATGTCTTCGCTTCCTATCCGATTGTACAACTTATGACGCCACCTTCAATGGCTTTCAAAGCAGTCAGTCCTAAAAAAGCCTTGGCCATTGCTGCAGCACTTTTTGCGATGATCTTCACATCACTTGCTATATTAATGGTTAATAAGCGCAGAGAGATCGTTGCACTTGTTGTTGAGAAGCCAAAAGCAAAAGGATAATGGATGCTACTACTGTCAGCATTGCCAGGAGAGAAGAAAGAATTTGTCAGCTCAGAAGAATTCGTCGTCTGGGCTGGCTTAGTGCTGACCTACCCTTCCTTTTTAACAGGCACACTATACGTTCTCGGCTCAGTGATTGGCTGGATCTTATTTGCCATGGTGATCACCCGCCTCTACGTTGAAGTCGATAAAAAGCATAGCCGCGTTAACCCTATGGTTTGGTTATGGATCATCGCCATGATGGTGATGCTAGTGGCGCTCATTATTGCACACTTCAATTGGTCATTAGGCATAGGAAAAACCATAAAATCGTCCATTGGTTGGATGAAAGGGTGGGCACTTTTAGCGCTATTTCCATTGATAGGGAATTTAATTCAAATTCGTAAAGAAGTCTTGATCCGTGCTGTGTGCATCATCGGTATTCAAACCCTGATCTTTGCTGTGGTTTCTTTTATTTTTTATTTAGGCCGCTTACCCGGCGATATTTTCCTCTCGCCGTTAAAAGTCATCGGCGGGCCCGGGGAAAGCTTTTTCATGGTGAGTTTTTACGGCATAAACCCAGAAACCGGTGCTGGTAGATGGCGCTTCTTCACACCATGGGCTCCCGCAGCCGGGTTTATGGCGTGTATCTATCTGGTATTTTGCCTGCAAGAGCAAAACGCCCGCATTCGCCGCTGGGCCATCGCTGGGTGCTGGGCCATGCTGTTGCTCTCTCAATCTCGTGCCGGCATTGCCATTTTTATTATGCTTTTTCCTATGGTGATGTTCAGTGATAAATTCAAAGAGCCATGGTTTTTATTTTTACTCGGCTTTTTAGTGCCCGTAATACTGTTACTCGGTGAGCCTGTGTATCAATGGGTAATGGACTCTTACGAAGCCGTCAAACAACAACGGCCAGGCTCAACGCGAGTACGACAAGCATTAGCCAATATAGCCGTACAGCGCTGGGAAGCAGAAGCGCCTATTTGGGGTCACGGTATTGTTGAGCGCGGGCCAAAACTCGTTGAGCGTATGCCAATTGGCTCTCACCATAGCTGGTATGGACTACTTTTTGTAAAAGGTATAGTTGGCGCCATCGCCCTTGCTGTGCCCATGGCACTTACCTTTATTTACTTTTTATGGAAATCACAAGACTCTAAAACAGCTCAAACTGCCTTGTGTTTAATGACGGTATTTATCTGTTATAGCTTTTTTGAAAACTTGGAGATTTTGTCGTTTTTGTACTGGCCGGCATTGCTATGGTTTGGCATCGTATTCAAAGGCGAGAAGGCATATCGCGCATCAACTAGAAAACACAGGCAAATAGAGCACTTTCCAAGCAGACGCGCGGGGCGTTAATTAAGTTTTTATGCCGCTACAGGCACACCACTGTGGAATTTAAAGTCTTCATCTGGTGTATCAATTAACGCATTTTCAATGGCTTTAAACTCGGCTATGCGCGCAGCCACATCAAAGCGTTTCGGATCTGTTGCCTGTGCGACTTGCTCAGCAAGCTCAATATAATCCTGGTAGTGACGTGCTTCAGAGCGCAGCAGTGATACATAAAAGCGCGCCAGTTCATCATCTAAAAACGGCGCAAGTTTAGCAAAGCGCTCACACGATCTCGCTTCGATAAATGCACCAATAATGAGCTTATCAATTAACGCAGCAGGCTCAAACGTGCGCACATGCTTGATCATACCCGCAGCATAGCGAGATGCGTTTAGGCTTTGTACACATAGACCTCTTTGCTGAATGATCTCAAGCACTTGTTCAAAGTGATGCAGCTCTTCTTTAATAAGACGCACCATTTTGTCTAATATATCTTGGTTGTAGGCATATTCTGGCTTTGCAGTTAAGCTGCCAATTAACTCGTTTTTGCTCGCTGCAAACGTGCCATCACCTATTTTACGATATACAAAATCCTCATAAGGCTTTACCCAGCCCAATAACGTTTTTGCTGACTCATTATCCACGGCATATTTACGAATTAAAAATGCTGCGCTTTGCGCCGCTTTTAATTCACAATGCATGTGGTCAACAAGAAGTCGTTGCAAATTTTCAGGCTTTTTAGCCTCTTCAATCCAACTGTCGGGTGTACACGTACCCAAGAACTCGTATATCGGTGCAAGCAAATCTGCGTATTTATCTAGCATCATCATCAAAATATTTCGAACTAATGGCGCAATTCTATCACACACTCACCATGCCACTCTATCTTGGCGTAGCGGAAATAACATGGCTTGATTATTTAGGATCAAGTACACCCGTCGTTTAACCCGAGTTGCTTGACAAAATTTAACCAATATTTCATATGTTAATTGAGGTTGTGTAAAAAACACCCAAAAAACAAGAGAGGCTTTGTATGATTTTAAACCACTTATGGGGGCTCTATGCTCACCCAATTGAGGAGTGGCAGACGATTGACAACCATCATGAAAATGCCAGCTTTAGCCTATCCCATATGATAGTAATAGCCCTGATCCCAAGTATTATGGGATACATTTCTTCTGTTCATTTAGGTTGGAAAATTGGCGCGGGTGATGCTGTGTACCTTACTCATGAAAGTGCCCTGCTCATCGCAATTGCTATGTACTTTGCACTGATCATTGGCGTATTTGCACTTGCCTATTTAGCGCATTGGATGGCAGTCACCTTTGGCGCCGCACCAACTTTTACGCAAACCCTTGAGCTGGCAGCTTACACTTCAACGCCACTCTTTATGTCAGCCATTGCCGCCATTTATCCAGAGCTTTGGTTTGTGGTCAGTGTTGGCATCGCCTCTGTCGCCTATTCTGTCTA
Organism: Pseudoalteromonas luteoviolacea H33-S; assembly: GCF_001625695.1. Taxonomy (GTDB): domain Bacteria; phylum Pseudomonadota; class Gammaproteobacteria; order Enterobacterales; family Alteromonadaceae; genus Pseudoalteromonas; species Pseudoalteromonas luteoviolacea_B. The sequence continues at coordinate 7,896 of NZ_AUXY01000069.1, read as the reverse complement.
CCTACTCTACACGGGTGTGCCTATTCTCATGCATATTCCCGAAGAGAGAGGCTTTATCTACGCCAGTTCAATGGTCACCTGTGGACTTATTTTATTGGTGATCATTCTTGCTGCAACGGCTATTTTATGGACGAATGGCATAATTAGCCCTACATTTACTTAGGGTAGCGTGGTGATTCGCGCTGCCTTTGCTTTTATCCTAAAAACGAAATCAAACTAAAAGGGCGATGGTATTCACCATCGCCCTTTTTTACATATTCAAGTTCATGCGTTGCTTATTCGCCTTCGCCTGTTTCTTGATTATGTAGCTCTAAGCTCGCTGACATCGCTTGCTCACGCGTTGATTTCGCTGAGTCATTTCTCAGTGCATCGATACGGTTTAGGTAGTCCTGATCAACATCACCTGTGATGTACTGACCGTCAAATACCGATGTTTCAAACTGGCTGATCTCAGGGTTTTCAATGCGAACTGCTGCAATTAAATCTTCAAGTGACTGATAAATCAGACCGTCAGATCCGATGCTCGCATTGATGTCCTCAAGCTCACGACCATGCGCGATCAGCTCAGCAGCCGATGGCATATCGATGCCGTATACGTTCGGGAAGCGTACTTCAGGGGCAGCTGATGCAAAGTAAACATTTTTAGCACCTGCTTCTCTTGCCATTTCAACGATTTGCGCCGAGGTCGTACCACGTACGATTGAATCATCCACTAATAACACATTTTTGCCGACAAACTCTCTGTCGATGGCATTAAGCTTGCGACGTACTGACTTCTTGCGCTGCTCTTGCCCTGGCATGATGAAAGTACGGCCAATATAGCGATTTTTCACAAAGCCTTGACGATATGGCAGGTTGAGTACAGAAGCAATTTCAAGGGCGATATCACATGAGGTCTCAGGGATTGGAATAACCACATCAATGTCTTTATCCGCCCACTCACGTTGTATTTTTTCACCTAGCTTGGTACCCATATTTACGCGTGATGCATAAACAGACATGTTGTCGATGGTTGAGTCTGGACGAGCAAAATAAACAAACTCAAAAATACATGGCGCTAACATAGTTTTATCTGCGCACATTTTTGAGAAGAACTGGCCATCTTCAGTCACGTAAATCGCTTCACCTGGGGCAACATCACGCACGAAGTCAAAGCCATCTGTCGCCAATGCTACGCTTTCAGAAGCAAACATGTACTCAGTACCATTGTCTGTGTCACGTTTACCAAATACTAATGGGCGAATACCATGCGGGTCACGGAACGCTAACATGCCGTGACCAATGATCATTGCGATACTTGCATAACCACCTGAACACTGCGCATTCACTGCGGCAATTGCGGTAAACATGTCATCTGCATCCAGCTTCATTTTGTCACTGCAACCTAGCTCATAAGCTAGGATGTTTAGCAGGATCTCAGAGTCTGATGTTGTGTTTACATGACGTCTAGCCTTGGTAAACAGACGCTCTTTTAACTCCGCAGCATTGGTCAAATTTCCATTATGCGCTAATGAGATACCAAATGGAGAGTTTACATAAAAAGGCTGCGCTTCAGCAGAGCTTGAAGAGCCCGCTGTAGGGTAACGCACATGGCCAATACCAATGTTGCCCTGTAGTCGTTTCATGTGACGTGTGTGAAACACGTCTTTTACCAAGCCGTTTGCCTTGCGAAGGCTAAACGTATTGTTGTCAATGGTAATGATGCCCGCTGCATCTTGACCGCGGTGTTGCAAAACAGTTAAGCCGTCATACAAAGCCTGATTAACAGGAGATGTTCCGACTATCCCAACGATACCACACATTAAAAAATTCCTCGCCGATTAACGGTTTGCTGAATTTAAAAAGCTCGAATTGTTCTCCAAATAAGAGAAAAACCACTCAATAACAAATCCAAATTCAGGGATTACTACCGACGCCTTCCACCAATCTGTATCTGGGGCTTTGGTGAAAGCATCGAGAAAGAACAACAGGGCGCTGACCACTAATACACCGCGCATAGCACCAAATAAGATGCCAACAACACGGTCTGTGCCAGATAATCCTGTACGCTGTACAAGTTCACCCAATATAAAATTAACTAATCCACCTAATACCAGCGTTGCGACAAATAGTATGGCTATTGCTGCTGCGTTTCTTAATAGGGGTTCTGAAACAAAGGTAAGGAAAGTGGATAGGTATTGATAAAATAGACTGGATATAAAGAATGCGCCAACCCAAACTACAAGGGACATAGCTTCTTTTACAAAGCCGCGTATCAGGCCAAAAAAGGTAGAAATACCGACAACTGTAAATATGGCGTAATCAACCCAAATCATAATAACCAACAAGTCGTTAATTTTGGGCGCATTTTATAAGACACGTCCTAGAATTGCCAGATCATTTTGCAACCTTAAATTGCGTAAGGCGGCCATTAAGTTTAGTTAACTTCTTTAATTCTGGTAACTTAGCTTCAAGTTTTTGCTTATTTAAATCTGGTCCAACAAATACTTTCGTTAAAGTACCGTTGGGTGTTTTAACGGGACGAGTAAAGGTTTTAAAGCCATTGAGCTTAAGTTTTGCGGTTAACGCATCAACATTGGCTTTGTGAGAAAAGCTACCCAGTTGAATTACATACGCCATTTTTGAAAAGTTAGAATCCTCAGGGCGCTCAAGCTCAGGCGCTTTTACCTCAACAGTCGCAACTTTCTTTGGCTCTGCCACTTGTTCTTCTATAGGTTGCTTAAGTTGAGACTCAGCTTGCTCTACTGGTACGTCAGCGACTTTCTGTGCCTCTGCTTCAGATGACATAGCCTGCGTTTCTGCTGGTGTACTCGCCTCTGCATCATTTGAGACGACCGATGTATCATCTAGGTTTATATCAGCAGGGATATCATCTGCTTGAATATCCTCTACCACTTCAGGTTTTGGCTGCACAGCTAATTCTGCGCGCGCCTCTACCGTCTCTTGAAGATCAATAGATGAAAACTCTGGTCGCTCAGGAATTTGTTGGAACCCCTCTTTATAGTGCACTTTTTCGCCATCCAAAATATTTGGAATAAATACGATGGCAGCAATCACTATGATGCTGGTACCTACGAGGCGATTTACAAATCCTGAGTTCACGTCTTACTCTCTATTTTTTCCAATACTGTATGGCATCTGCAACCGTAAAGAACGAGCCAAAAATAATAAGTGCTGAGTTGGCTTCTTGTGCAGGTAACAATGCATCAAGTGCTAGGTGCACAGACTCATATGCTGCAACATCATGTTGCTGCACCTGCCCTAACACTGCACGCATATTGTCGGCACTTTCCGCTCTTGGTCCACTAAGGGAAGCACATGTCCAATGTTCTACAACATCACTCAACTCATTAATGACCGCAGCTTTGTCTTTATCAGCAAGCATAGCGACTAAGACATTAATTTTAAAGCCCTGATTTTTTAAGTCGAGCAACTTTGTACGTAAATAACGTGCTGATTCTGGGTTATGGGCAACATCTGTGTACACTAAAGGAGAGTCACTGAGCTTTTGAAAGCGCCCTTCTACCTGTAAGTTATCTAATAACTCAGGTATTTTTTCCTGCTCAGGTAGCAGGTCTAGTCGTGCTAACGCCGTCAACGCGGTTGCTACATTCTGTGCAGGAATGCTAGGCTGTGTGAGCGTCATATCATACTCTTGATACTGCCAGCACAAACCATTATCAAGTGGTGTGAAGACAAAATCACGCTTTGATAAAATCATATCTGCGTTAATTTCATCACCGTAATCCGTGACCGTATGAGGGATATTCAGATCGCCCACGATCGCAGGGGTGTTTGTTCTAAAAATACCCGCTTTGTCATACCCTACAAGCTCACGTGTATCACCTAGATACTCTTTATGGTCGAGATCGATTGTAGTAATAATACTAGCGTAAGGTGTGACAATGTTTGTTGCATCGTACCTACCACCTAACCCCACTTCAAGCAGCACATAATTCACTTCATAGCGTTTGAATAGAGCCAGCGCGCCGAGCGTCCCATATTCAAAATAGGTCAACTGCGTTTCGCCACGGCCTTGCTCCAATTGATAAAACGCATCCACATGATCTTGGTCTGCCAATTCTTGGCCATTAATACGCACGCGCTCGTTGTAGCGGATAAGATGCGGGGAAGCGTAGGTACCAACTGAATAGCCTTGTGAAAGTAACATCGCTTCCATACAGCGAGCTGTTGTGCCTTTACCGTTAGTGCCACCGATCAATATGATTTTACTGGGGGTATCAAGTAAGTGGATATTGTTTGCGACTTGGGCAACACGCTCTAACCCCATTTCGATATTTGCAGGGTGCAGTTGCTCTAAATAACAAAGCCAATCATCTAAGCTCGATGATTGGCTAGGTTTGATGTGTGACATAGCTAGCTCAATTTCGAAAAATTTACGCTACTCTATGCTCTTGTTCTGTAGAAGGCAAGTCCATAAACTTAGAAATCATACGTGCTAGAGAGTCACGCATTTCACGGCGGTCAATAATCACATCAATCGCACCGTGCTCTAATAAGAACTCACTGCGCTGGAAACCTTCAGGTAAGGTTTCACGTACTGTTTGCTCGATTACACGAGGACCAGCAAAACCAATCAGTGCTTTTGGCTCACCCACGTTGATATCACCAAGCATTGCTAATGACGCTGATACACCACCCATGGTTGGGTTCGTTAATACAGAGATAAACGGTAAACCTTGCTCACTCATTTTTGCAAGTGCAGCACTGGTTTTAGCCATTTGCATTAATGAAAATAAAGCTTCTTGCATTCGTGCACCGCCTGATGCCGAGAAACAGATTAGCGGCATATTGTGCTCAAGACACTCATTCACAGCAGCAACAAATCGCGCACCTACAACAGACGCCATTGAACCACCCATGAATGAGAATTCAAATGCAACTGCCGCAACTGGCATGCCTTTCAAGCGACCTTTCATCGCGATCAGCGCATCTTTTTCACCACTGACTTTTTGTGCAGCAGTAATACGGTCAGAGTACTTTTTGGAGTCTTTAAACTTCAATACATCTTGTGGCTCAAACTCAGTGCCTAATTCCACAAGCTCACCGTCATCTAGGAAACGCTCTAAGCGCTCACGCGCTGAAATACGCATATGATTGTCACACTTAGGACATACATAAAGCGACTTCTCTAACTCAGCTTTGTATAAGATGGAATCACAGGCTGTACATTTTGCCCATACTCCTTCCGGAACCTCTTTCTTACCTGCCGATTTAGCAGCTTTAGGCAAGATTTTTTCTAACCAACTCATTGGCAACTCTCTTGTCTTTATTCTGTATATTAGTCTGTGCACACAGACAGATTTTCCCAATTAAAACATGTTTAAGGCAACAGCGGTATAAAAAACTGGTCTTAGTAGTCTTAACAAGTAATAGACGCGTGAGGAACTGAGATTTTAATGCACAGTATAAGGAATGTTATCGCTTATAATTAAATAACTTATGCAGTTTCATCCACGCCTAAGTAATAATTATTTTTTAATCTCAACTTCCGGCAAAAACAGTGGACCCACTGACATTTTAGGAATACCCCATTTTTCAGGGTAATCAACATCCACTAAGTACAAGCCATTTGGTTTAGCCGTTGCACTCGCCTGTGTTCTGTCTTTTAAAGCCAACAGTTCTGCCATCCAATCAGGCGATTGCTCACCAATACCTATGTCTAGTAAACACCCCGTGATATTTCTCACCATATGGTGTAAAAATGCATTGGCTTTGACATCAATAACAACATAATCACCAAATCTATCAACCTGTAGGTGGTGAATATTTCTAAACGGCGTATTCGATTGGCAGTGTACCGCTCTGAAAGAGGTAAAGTCTTGCTCACCTAGCATATGGTGACAGGCCGCCTGCATTCTTTTTTCATCTAAAAGGTGATGGAAATGCGTCACGCCATTTCTTAATATGCCCGGACGATATGTATGGTTATAAATCACATAGCGATATCGCCTTGCTGTTGCACTAAAGCGTGCATGGAATTCATCATCAACTTGCTGTGCAAAACGCACAGCAATATCGTCAGGTAATTGAGAGTTCATACCAAGTGTAAATGCACTCATTTCACGATCAGCATCAGTATCAAAATGAACTAACTGCCCCGTCGCATGCACTCCTGCATCTGTGCGACCTGCACATACGATTTCAACAGGATGATTACAGATCCGCGAAAGCGCTGTTTCAATTTCTTCTTGGACACTACTCACATGACTTTGACGTTGCCAGCCTGAATAATTGCCACCGTTATACTCGATACCTAGTACTACACGCATACACTTGCAAACTCTTCACTAAATTATAGCCGGGCATTTTATGCTATTGGCGCTGGGAATAAAAGCAAAGGGGGGCGATATCGCCCCCCTTTATCATGTCATCATTGTTATTTTATCTGCTCTTTAAGTAACCTAGCTTCTTCTTGAACAGACTCAGGGCCATTCTCCATCACATCGTCTAACGCGGACACTGCCGAGTCAAAATCTTCTATTTCAAGATATGCTCTCGCTAAGTCTAATTTCGCCGAGAACCCGCCTTCTTCTAAATCCACATCCGTTGGATTATCGCCTGCAAGTAGCTCATCAAAATCATCTAACCCCACATCCATATTTGGCTCTTGATACGGCTCTTCATTCGTCACGGCATCATCACTTTCTGCGAGTAAGTCATCAATCTCTAGAAAATCTTCAGGCATTGAGGAAAGTTCAACTTGCTGCGTATCCTCCTCAATTTCGAACTTATCATCTAAGTCCTCACTTAGTAATGCATCGAAGTCGACCTCAAGTTCTGGTTCTTGCTCCCTATCAAGCGCTTCAGGTTCAGCAAACTCATCCAGTAAGGCATTAAAGTCAGTGCCTTCAAGATCGGCCATAAAGGCATCTTCAATGGCATTTTCATCAATATCAACAGGCGGCTCAACTTCGCTATCCGCTTCAGCCGCCTCATCAAGTTCCGCTAAAAATGCATCTGGATCTGCGCTTACATCTAGATCCAGTTCAGAGTCAGATATCCCCGTATCTTGATCAAGTTCAGCGCTACTAAGCTCCTCAGGTTCATCTGTTAATGGCGCTTCAGCTTCCAGTGACGCTAACGCAGCAGATTCGTCAAAAGGTGTGTCTAAATCAATTTCGAGATCTTGTGGCGCTTGGATTTGCTCAGGAACGCTTTGGGTAGGTTCGCTAGGTACCTCTTCATCCATCGCAGCCAGCGCGGCATCTTCATCAAATGGGGTATCTAAATCAATACCTAGGTCGTCCAGCTCGTCTTCTAGTGCATCGTCAAGTGCTAAGTCTTGCGCATTGGATAATTCAGATAAGGTGTCTGTTTCTAAATTAGACGATTCGCTTACTTGAGTCTCATCATCTAAATCACCAAATAAATCGTCTAAGTCATCTTCAAAGGGCGCTTCAAGGTCGCCTTCAATATCTGCATTTAAATCACGTTGGCTTTCAAGGCTCTGTGCAAGCTGGCGCTCCGTTTCACTCATTTCTTCCGTGAATGACTCCTCAGCCAGAGAGATTTCTTGCTCTTCAATTTCTTCAAGTTCAAGTTCTGGGTAACTTTCTAGTTGAGCACTGGGTGTCACTAAATCCGGCTCAGGTAAAGGCTCATCTGCTAGCAAATCAACTTCATCACCTAACGGATCGTCCCCTAAGTCTATCTCTCCATCTTCTGCCAATAATGCTTCATCTAAAGACGCTAATTCGGCTTCAGCTTCAAGCTCCTCTAGCATGTCATCAACATTCTGAGGCTCAATACCATCTATATCAGACATCAAGCTTTGTAGATCTGATCCGGCTTCTAGGTCCAGCTCAGGTTCTGCTTCTAGTTCAGGCTCTGCTTCTAGTTCAGGCTCTGCTTCTAGTTCAGGCTCTGCTTCTA
>NZ_AUXY01000068.1 GCF_001625695.1 Pseudoalteromonas luteoviolacea H33-S | reverse complement strand
TTACGCCATATACGAGTCCTGCCGCTTTACGCCAAATACGAATCCTGCCGCTTTATGCCAAATACGAATCCTGCCGCTTTATGCCAAATACGAATCCTGCCGCTTTATGCCAAATACGAGTCCTACCGCGTAATACTAATAAGAGCTCTCTCATTACATTTAATAAACGACCTTACTTAATTAAAAAAAACGCAATAAAAAACAAAAAATAACACGCTACTGAAATTAATTTTGAAAAAGTTTAATGAAAGTTCCTAGACTTGCTTTCAAAGCCTTGCAATAACTGGCTTTGGTCAATCAGCCTACCTGCAATAACATGAATAACCTCCCCTTCCTTTTCTAAAATTCCTTTAACTTCTAATAACTTTGCTCCCAAATAAGCCTGCTTTTGAGCCCGCGCAGTGCCAGCCCATACCACAACATTAATATTTCCCGTATCATCTTCAAGAGTAAAAAAAGTCACGCCCGCTGCGGTTCCAGGAGACTGCTTGCCTGTGACAACGCCTATTACAGTGACCAAGCTTTTATGCTGTTTTTTACAAAGCGCATTCATGCGCGTAAACGCACTCAGTTTGCCTTGCTCATCCAGTAAAGTGATAGGGTGTTTATTCAAGCTAACCCCAGTTGATGTCTGATCTTCCAATAAATCCTCAAATGCGCTTGGCGTTTGAATCTGCGAGGTTTGCAGCAATGGCAGGTCACTAAAGAGCGGCAGTGTCGCTTCTTGGTTCATCAACTGCCATCGAGCTTGATATCTATTATCGCTAAACTGTTTTAACGCATTGGCCGATGCAAGACGCTCAAATGTGCCTTTATCTACCCCTAACTCACACAAGCTCTGGATACTGGTAAAACCCTGTTTAGGACGTTCATCCACTATCAAGATTGCCATTGTTTGATTCAGCCCTTTCACTATTCTAAGCCCTAATTGAATCGCCCATTGCCCTTCAAACTGGCAAACCGTATGGTCATAACTTGATTGATTCACGCAAACCGGAAGAATTGTGACGTGGTGACGCTTTGCATCCTGAAGCAGCTGCGACGCGCTATAAAACCCCATCGGCAAACTGTTGAGTAAAGAGGTATAAAACATGGCCGGATAATAATATTTAAGCCAAGAAGACGCATACGCCAGCACAGCAAAAGAGGCAGAATGACTTTCAGGGAAACCATATTCTCCAAATCCACAGATCTGCTCAAAAATACGCTCCGCAAACTGATACTCATAGCCTCGCTCAGTCATACCTGTCAGTAACTTATCTTTAAACTGCATCAGCTCACCGGTTTTTTTCCAAGACGCCATTGCCCGCCTTAACTGGTCAGCTTCTCCCCCTGTAAATCCAGCTGCCACCATAGCTAGCTTGATCACTTGCTCTTGAAAAATAGGCACTCCCAAAGTCCGTTCCAAAACAGCTTTAACCGCCTTAGATGGGTAAGAGATTTTCTCTTCACCACGACGACGCTTTAAATAAGGGTGCACCATATCACCTTGAATTGGACCTGGTCGCACAATGGCAATTTGTACGACCAAATCATAATAACAACGAGGCCTTAACCTCGGGAGCATGCTCATCTGCGCACGAGATTCAATTTGAAATACCCCCACAGTGTCTGCTTTTTGTATCATCTCATAGACTTTGGGGTCATCTTGTAACCGAGTCAGTTTTGCAATACTCAAACATTGCTCGGTGTGTTTTTTAACTAACTCAAATGTTTTTCTAATCGCGCTGAGCATACCCAGTGCCAATACGTCCACTTTTAGCAGGGCGAGGCTTTCTAAATCGTCTTTATCCCATTGGATCACAGTACGCTCAGGCATAGATGCATTTTCAATCGGAACCAGATCATGCAAAGGACCTGCAGAAATCACAAAGCCACCCACATGCTGGGATAGATGTCTTGGAAATCCCATTATTTCATTGACCAGCTCAATAAACTGCGCACCTTTTAACGAGTCTGGCTCAAGCCCCAATTCAACAATTTGCGCCTGCCAATTCAGCCCTCGGTCACGGCGATTAACATTTTTAATAAAATATGTCAGTTGCGACTCGCTTATTCCCAGCGCTTTGCCCACATCGCGCACTGCGCTTTTAAAGCGATAAGTGATCACTGTCGCAGCCAATGCGGCTCGTTTTCGACCATATTTTTGATAAATATATTGAATCACTTCTTCGCGCCTTTGATGTTCAAAATCAACATCAATGTCCGGCGGCTCATTTCGCTCTCGACTAATAAAACGCTCAAAAAGAACTGCCACTTGCCGAGGGTCAACCGCTGTGATCTCCAAGCAATAACACACGACTGAATTCGCCGCAGATCCTCGCCCTTGATATAAAATACCCTGTGCTTTAGCAAACATCACAATGTCATAAATCGTCAAAAAAAAGTACGGATAATCGAGCTCTTCTATTAAATCCAATTCTTTTTCTATGGTCAGGGCAATGTCTTTTGGCACCCCTGTTGCAAACCGGCGCTTAACCCCCTGTTCAACCAACTCACGCAGATAATCCATCGCCGATTGGCCTTTTGGTACTAACTCGCTCGGATACTGATACCGTAATTCATCCAGACTGAACTCACATAGCTGGGCTATTTTGTTGGTTTCAGCCAGCCATTGCGGCTTAAATAACTTCGCGATTTTGTCTTTTGCACGCATCGCGCGCTCACAATTAACCAATAACTCTGCTTTGCTTTTTTCAACACTTTGATTTGCTTTGATAGCTCTTAAAACATCTTGTAGTGGCTTTCTTTTTGCAACATGCATGAGCACAGCCCCCACCGCACACACAGGCAAATCAAACTGCTCAGAGAGCATTTCGCAGTGCTGGGTATATCGTTTTTCAAGATTGCTTAGCTCTCTTTGAACACCAATCCAAGTGCGTTTTTGGTGATGGCGAGTAAGTAATTTTCCCCACTCCTCATCTGCTTTATTACCTGTCGGCAACCACAAAATAAAGCAGTGTTTTAATGACAATAAATCCCACTTTTCAAGTTGATATTCTCCTTTGCTCGCTCGGCGTCTGGCATTGCTAATCACTCGGCATAACTCGCTGTAAGCGACTTTACTTGGACAAAGCAATACGACCCTGAGCGACTCAAAACGCAGCACACTACCCACAATTAACTTTAAATTAAGCTCAGTGTTTTTAATTAAGGTATGTGCTCGAACGACACCCGCTAATGAACATTCATCGGTGATCGCCAACGCTGAATATCTTAGAAAATGCGCTTGCTTGACAAGCTCTTCAGGGTGAGAGGCTCCCTCCAAAAAAGAAAAGTTGCTCTGGCAAAAAAGCTCTGAGTATTGCATCAGCTAAATATCCCATGTATGAACCAGCGCTTTTGCCTATCTCTGAACACCCACAGCTGTCTAAATTGCATGTCTTGTGCAACAAAATAATCCCGTTCAATGTCATCACCATCCCACCAGCCAGTAGAGATCCGCTCAGGTCCTTGAAGTAAAACAACCTTATCATTGAGCGGTTGAATGTCATTGAGCAACAAGTTGGGTCTAAACAGCGGTGCGGTATGCTTAGATGGCTTTACTGATGCTGTATGTAAAACGGGTTCACTTCGAACTGTGGCGTACTCAGGGCGAGCATCAGATGTAGTTTGAATACCAAATACGGACTCTTCGCCGAGTTTTGCTTGTAGCATAGAAAGCAAGTCAGCACGTGTCATAGTGCCAACGCGCTCAGAAAATAAGTCATCACTGTGCGCCGGAGGCTCACAGAATGAGTCCACCTTTAAAGCCACAGCTTGTAACGGCGCTGATAATTGCGTGCGCGTTAATACCAACTGACATAACTCTTGCCATTTTTGTGCTCGATACTCTCCATGTGCACAGCCGATGGTTAAACAAAGCGGCTCTATATCTCGTTGTATTAATACTAATGCGATCGATGATGTCAGCTTATCGCGCAATTTTAAAAATACTTCTAGCTGTTTTAGTAATTTAAATAGAGGCTTTATCAGATAATCGAGATTTTCTAATTCATACAACAAGGTGACCTCTCGTTCAAATACCTCAGGTGGCTGATAAAACTCGACCGGGTGATGCAGCTTGCCTTGCAGTCGGCCAATATACTGCACCAATTCATTATCAAAACGCCGCCCCAGTTCAACCAAAGGGAGTTCAAAGAGGGCTTGCACTGTGTGTATACCAACTCGATTAAGTTGTTGCTTTTGACGTTCACTCAATGAAAGCGACGAAATAGGTAATTTACCAAGCTCAGTTGCCAGTTGTACTCGGTCGTCACAAAGCCGATTAAAACCCGATTGTGCGAGTAACTGAGCCGCCAGTGGTGAATAACCGAAGCTGTAGTGATACTGAACATTTTGCGTTTCAAGGCGGGTTTTAATAAGTTGCCAATAATGTGCTAAATCAGTATGTAAAGACAGCATGTTAGACACTTTGAGAAGTAAACCACAGGGCGTCGAAATATGAATTTCAGCGGTATCTAAATACAACCACTGAGCCAGCTCTAGCAGTCGCTTTTGCTCATAACAGGCTTTAAATTCATACACATTTAATGACGTACTCATTGATGAAGCGGCGCCAAGCCCCATCCCTTGCTTCACACCAAGTTCATGAGCTGACACATCTAATTGCACAACCGTATTGTTACTACCGGACACAATAATGGTCGGTGGGAGCTGTTCATCTTGAGCTAACAAACCATCTAACTGTAACTGAGGAAAATATAAATAAAGCCAAAGCACCGTAATTACCTGCTACCACTGTGCTTAAACGGCAATACCTGCCCATGCACAGGCTCAAAATGGCTAACAAGTTGCGGCCAAAGTAATGACCATGCAAGCATCATGTTAGGCTTTGCCCATCCCCCTTTTAACTTATTTACTTTGATATTTAACCCTGTAGAGCTAGGTACCAGCTGCATAGACAAACTGACAGGCAGTGCGCCACCTTGCACCATGCTATGACGTAACAGGCAACACATGCTTTGCCCAGTTTGCGCACTCAATAACAATCGTTTTGCTTGATGGATCTGTACTTCTTGGTGCCATAACAGCACACTGCTGCACACGCCACTTTTTAAACATTGCTCAGCCGCCCAAAGCGCTTCAATAGGATTGGAGGTGGTCACCCCCCATATTAATTCTGTAGATATATTTTGATGCATCAATGCATGTGCATTCACATTAGCGGGCGGGTTTATCATCACACACAAACGTGTTCGCGAACGAATAAAAGGCAATAGTAACTGCAGCTCACCAATGCCTGTTTCGCTTTGCATATCCACTACTCCAGGGAAAGGAAAGCCACCATCAAGGTGATTATCTAAGGCCTCATAGCCTGTGCTGTGCTTTTCACTCACGCATTGAGACAAGGGCGCATTATCGGTGCCTTGCCAAACAAGGTTCTGATGCTGTAAAAAATCAATTAAATTGGCCATATCACACACTTTGCTGTATATATATACAGTATTATAGATCATAACTAAAAGTGCAAGTATGATCATTTTTTATCATTCACCGCTAAACTCAAGTGAGTGTCACTGATGTGTGAAGTGGAGATGAGGAGTGAATATGTGTGGCCGACTCAATATCACTGACGACCCATTTGTGATCCAAATTCTATTGGATTTAGGCATTGAAAACCCAGCAGAAAAAATACAGTTTTCACGCTTCAAACGGGCGACAGATAAGATAAGTATCCTATATCAAGAAAATAATCAGCGTCAGCTCAGCGATGCCATTTGGTGGTTGTTACTATCAGAAACGGCGACAGGATTTAAACCTTCAAAATATACGTCTTTTAACAGCCGGTACGATAAGCTCAATGTGAAAGGCAGCGCTGCATACCATTCATATAGGTACCACCGCTGCATTGTGATTGCAAAAGGGTTTGGTGAAACCCAATATAGACATGGAAAACCAATCCACTATCATGACTTTCAAGCGTATAATGCAGCATTGTGCTTCGCTGGATTATATAAAAAGTGGCTGCATCCAATGACAGGCGAATACACTTTTTCTTGTTCAATTATTACTCTTCCACCTCACCCCAAGCTCACACATTTTCACGATAAAGCCAGTCCATTGATATTGCCACAACAGCCTGAACTCCTTAATAAATGGTTAGATAAGCGCTATCATGAAGTCAGTGCATTTTCCCACCTACTTATACCCTCTCTGCCACAAACACTCATTGCTCAGCAAATTGATAAACCAAGTTTGTATAACCCAGTTAGCGAAAAAATTTTTATAGAACCTGATAGATAGCATCTCTTTACTGTATAAAAAACATACTCACCATAAAAAAAACAATACTAAATCAGTATTTTTATTTTAAATTTAGAATAAATACTAAATATTTTATTTAACCTACCGACAAGTGCTTTGAAATTACAACTAAATAAGGAAAGGAAAATGAAAATTAAGCCTTTAGTGCTTGCTTTGGTCAGTATATGTAGCTGTCAATCTTATGCTCAATCAGTCGCCCACCTTAACTTTGAACAGTCTCTGGAGAATATAAAAGTAAACTATGGCGATGTGACGTCGATTACTAGGACAAATATCAGCCCGATATCTGGCGAATACAGCTTGCAAGTAAACGCACAAAGTCATTTTGAAATTGAGCGAGCGTTCGAGCTTAATCAAACATTTGTACAATCGACGCCATTCAAAGTCAGCTTTGACGTGCAGCTACCAGCGCTTGCACATGCGCAATTTGCTCAAGACATTTTATTCTATACCTCATTTACCATTGAGTTTAGTGATGGCAGCGAAATGCAAGTCTATGGCTCTGACGCACATGTTATCCCGCCACAAGCGCAAAGCATTCACTCTTTTGATGCTAAAACCACATTGCCAAAAGACAAAAAAATCAAACAAGTGTCCGTGCAATGGAGCATGCATCTACTCGAAGAAATGCCCGTCATCCTTGATAATATTTCAGCCATATTGGGTGAAAACCAAGGTGAAACCAGTACGGTGATCACCCACTTCCCAATTCAGGGTGACTTTGAGTCTGCTACACAGGCGCAGTTGAATCAGCATTTCAGTGGTGCTCCCTCACTCATTCACCATCCAACGACATCAGGTCAAAATGCGGTGCAAATTAATGCAGATGACAATGGCCGTTTTAAATTGAAATTTGAAAAAAATAATCTGTTTATTGTCCATTCAACACCTGAATATCTAGCCACATATATCACTGTACATAACCCTGGCAATGAATCACTTGCAGTCAATTTTTCTGGTCGAGCAGACTACACCAAAGCGTTTTCAGGGGCTGCGAATACCATCGCAAACTACAACACACTTGAACTCGCTGCAAACGAAACAAAACGCGTGCCTTTGGTGCTCGATTTTAGTGATGACTATGACACTTTAGCCATTTCATCTGTATATTTTGAGATTGAATCAAACGATCTCATTGTGATCGATGACATTGATATGTACAGTGCATCGACAAAAGTTGACGGGGCCATGCATCAGGTATTGAATGATTATGAATCTGGCCAAATTGATTTCACAACACGCTACCCGGATGACGTCTCAATCGCCATTAACCAAGACGCACCACTTTATGGCAACAAGAGCCTTGCACTCTCTCTATCACCATGGCGACAAGCAAGCTACTCACATTTTATCCCTTGGGGCCAAGCGGTGTTTGCAAGTCAGATCCACACGCAATTAGACCTCAATGCCACCCAAGCTGAGTATGGGAAACCAATCCAAGTGTGTACGGATATTTATTACCATGGCGGGGAACGTACGTCATTTTGTGAAGAGCGCATATTAGGTAATGGCAGCTTCCAAATAAACGAGCTATATCAGCTTGACCAGAGTAAAGCACTATATCGTTTACTAGTTAGAGTCAGATCATTTAGTAGCTCACCAGCTGAGGTAAATATTGATAATTTCTCATTAAAATACTGGCGTCATTTTCAATAAGTCTAGGTACTGAACAGGCAACACACGTAAAGATTTTGATATTTAAAAACAAAAAGCGGCACCGTAAGGCGCCGCTTTTTTTTAGCAAATTTCATTTCTTAACACGATAAATTCAAATTAACTTTGACTTATCGTACCCGCAACCACTTACACAATTGTGCAAAAATGCCTCTTGCCAATTTGAACTGAGTCCTCAATGGGCAAGTTAACGTTCTTGTTATTCAATTAAGCGAGTTTGTGATTTTTAGTTTTAACTTTATTTGCAAAATCCTTTTACTTTGCAACTTTGTAAAAGTACGCGGAAAATACAATTACCAGCTAAAAATACCCAAAATTGACGACAAACACAAGCAAACAAGGACCAAATAAAAAATAAAAATTGTTTATAAATAAAATAATAAAACTCAAATTTTCATAACCTTACAAACATATTTCCGCATTTTACAAGTCTAAAAAAAGACCTTAGACATAATTTTGCCATGTTTCTGACAACGCAGTTTCACTTTTGGGAAATACACTGCTTTTTGTCAAGCAGGAAGCACCCCACCTACATATCTCTAAGGGCCAAATCAACAGGGAGGACGAACAATAATTTTTTAGGAATTACAATGAAGCAATCTAAATTAGCATGCGCAAGCATACTTTTAGGGAGTATGAGTTTACATACCGTCGCCGCCCCTGAAGTACCTTATAAGCAGTGCCAATCCAACTTTAGCTACCAACTTGCTCGCTATCAAGGCACTACAGATAAGAATAATAGTAATAGCCAGTGGTGTTATTTAAAACAAGCTATCGATGGGCAAACTTGGGGCAATGTTCGCACTGAAACCATCCCAGAATTCAAAACAGTATCTGGAAAGTCATGCCTAACACCTTCCATATTTCAAGGTGAGCGCTTTTATGGGTGTGCGACCATTAACAATGATGAGCCATGGTGTTATACCGATGAACAAGGAAGTTGGGAAGCATGCGCTCCCGTTGAAAATGAACCGCTGTTATCACATACCCATCCTCAAGCAAGTAAACGTTTAGACAGAGTTGCACTGGGCTCGTGCTTTAAAACCAAAGGCGATATGCCTCAAGCGCTGGCTAAATTAATTTCACATCAGCCAGATTTATTTCTTTGGTTAGGTGACAACATTTATGCCGATACCACAGATATGGATACCATGCGGCAAAAATATGATGATAAAAAACGTAACATCGATTATCAAAAATTTTTGGCTGCTCAAATTCCTGTCATGGCAACATGGGACGATCATGATTACGGCGCGAATAACGACGGTAAACATTATCCTCAGCGTGTCGCCAGCCAAAAAGAATATCTTCGCCACTTTGATGCACCAGCAAATGATCCAAGGTTAAATGGTCAAGCTGGTGTTTACGAAGCAAAAATGCTTGGACCTGCAAATGAGCGTACCCATGTGATCACTTTAGATGCCCGTTATTTCCGCTCACCGACATTTACTAACTATGGTACGTGTGAAGGAGATAAAACCACCATATTAGGTGAGCAGCAATGGCAATGGCTTGAGCAACAGCTCAATACGCCGTCTGAGATAAAGCTCATCGCCAGTGGTATTCAGTTTTTACCACCGCTTTATCAAGGCCGCAGTCGAGACAAATATTGTGCATATGGTGATGGACAACAATTCGAACAAGCCATTGCTGAGCTGAATGAAACAGGCCTGTCGGGCACCAGCTACGAATCATGGGCAGAGGTGCCAACAGAGCGTGCTAAACTACTGCGTTTAGTACAAAAATCGATAAATTCAGGCAAGACCAAAGCGGTTATTTTCCTCTCCGGCGATCAGCATTGGGGTGAGTTGTTACAAAAAACAATTCCCAAAAGCGCAGAACACGGCGATGCTGTCACCGTCTATGAAGTGACCGCTTCAGGTTTTGGTCAAAATTGGCCATATCACATTGAAAACCCGTTAAGACTCCCTGTTTACGCGGATACCAAAGGCAATGGCCAATATGACCAAGCGTGTCAATTCCCATTTACTTATGGCGGAACCACCTACCGAGGCTGTACCACAAAAGATCATGACCAGCCTTGGTGTTACACCCAAGTGGATGACAATGGTAAAGGTATTGCTGGAGAATGGGGAAACTGTGCGCCTTCAGGTGCCACTATTCCTACAGGTCAAGTGGGTATTGTGAGTGATAACGTCAGTAACTTAACCACCAGCGACAGGCATCTGATTAATAAGTCGGGTAGCAACTATGGTATGGTTGATATCGACTGGCAAAACAAACAAATTAAACTGTCGATTCAGACCACTGAAGAAGAAGCCGTATCGACCATCATCAACTTCTAATACATAAAAAAGCTCCCATCACGGGAGCTTGAATCCTTGGCACTTTAACCTGCCCCCTATTCACTTGCACTTTCTGCTAACTTGTAAAGGTAAAGTGCTTTTACACTGGCAATTGCCATCGCAATGAACAACACAGCGCCACTGCCCCAATCAAGTAGTACACCACCAACAAGTGGCGCAAATGCAAAGCCCAATGAACATAAACCTGCCGCGCCAAAATAACTCGCTTTTAAATGGGACGGTGCCATACGGTCAATAGAAATATTGATATTTGAAAACATAATGGCTTCACTGAAACTCAATACTGCGATAGCACCAATCCAGCCCCAAAAGCCATAAACGGGATTTATCGCCATCATCACTTGCGATAAAACCAAAATACCACCGCCACAATATAAGCGAGACTGAATACTCCAATTGCGCATCACATGTAATAAAGGGAATTGGAAAATAACAATGACCAGTGAGTTGGTAATAATCAAACTTGAAACCAGTACTGCAAGTTCAGGAACCTCAGCGCGAGTCAGATACTGAACTAAGCTTGAATCGCCCTGCCCATAAACCAAATACACCAAGAATGTCGCCAATAAAACCCATAAAAAACGCGTGTCTTGACGCAAAATAGCAAGCCAAGATTTAAAGCTTGGTACATGAGCTTGCTGCGCACTGTCCTCGTTTTTCACCGCACCTGATTGCTTTAAAATTAATGCCAGTAACAGTCCTAAGTACGCAAATGCAGTGTAAATAAAGCTAAACTGTTCCCCATTGAGTCCAGCCCATAGACCAAACAGAGGGCCAATTGCTGCGCCCACATTCACTAAAAAGTACAGTAAATGCAAGGCAAGCTCCCTATCTTGGCCATTGCTGAGTTCATCACTTAACAGTGCTTTACTGGGCGCATCCCACAATGTTCTGGGCATACATGCAAAAAAAACAGCGAGGCAAAATGCCCATAGTTGCTCTGCTAATGCTAAGGCTGTAAAAGCGAGCACACCAACGCTGGCTGCCGTGTATAACAACGCAAACCGACCAAACCTATCCGCTAGATTACCCGTATAAAAACCAAGTAATACCGCAAACACCGCAGATCCTGTGAGCAGTACACCGACCTCTGTGGCACTTAAACCATATTTGCTGTAAAGAATTACCGCGAGAAAAGGCCAAACCATATAGTAGCTGGCTCTCACAAAAAAATTGCCAAGTAACATAACCCATACGAGCGGCGTGAATCGACCTATTTGCGAAGAGAATTGAGTGAGTTCCATCTGAATATCCTGTTGTTTATTATTTATCTTTTACGGCCAGACTAAAACCTCAAGTTAAGTTTAGGTAAAGGTGTTTTTTCGTTTTTTCTAAAAAAATTCCCCCGCAGATTAACAAACGGGGGAATGCGCTTTTACATACGGCTTTTAACTTTATTCGTGGCAGTCGCTGTCGCGGGGTCATCGGGCCAAAAATGCTTGGGGTACCTGCCCTTCATTTCCTTTTGTACGTCTTTGTAGCTTGATTGCCAAAAGTGTGCGAGATCTTGCGTCAATTGCAACGGCCTTTGTGCAGGTGATAACAGCGCCATCAAGACGCTCACTTTCCCCTCGCAAAGTGTTGGGCTTTGCAACATCCCGTAGACTTCTTGCATTTTAACTGCCAAGCGCGCGGGCCCCTCTAATTGATATTCAACTCGGATCTGAGAACCACTAGGCACCTTAATTCTCTCTGGTAACAACGTATTTAATTGTTGCTGCTTTTGCCAATCTAGGCGAGTAAGCAAGGCATTTTTCAAATCGAGTTTTTTAAGCTGATTATACTGTTTAACCTCACTCAAAAATGGCGCTAACCACTGTGATAAATCTGCAATTAAGTCTGACTCAGTGCTGGTTGGAAATGTATCTGGACAATGCTGTGCAGCCAATTGCATGCGTATCAGCAACTGCTCAACGTCGCCATAAGCAGAGAAGATGCTTAAGCCCTTTTCTTTAATAATTGACACCCATGCCTGTGTTCTTGCTGCTTCATTTAACGGTGATGAGCTCGGCTTAGCACTGAGCACCCATTGCCCTAAGTACACTCTGTCTTGATGTAAAAACTGGGTCTGCTTTTGATCAAACTCACAAACCGTTTTTTGCTTAAATAAGTAAGGTAAAACCGCTTCAAGTAAAGTCGGTTGGAACTCAGTTGCACTAAAAATGGTTTGACCTTGTTGACCGCCCAGCTCTGCAATGGCCAAATAGTCACAATCTTGCCAAAACTCATTGTGGGCGTTTACACCCGCACCATTTGCTAAAACAAACCCATTTCCACGTCGCTTTGCCAACCTATCAGGGTAAGCGAGCGCCACAACAATGGCCAAATGCTCAAGTGCGAGCTCATTGGTCTTATACGATATATCGGCACGCTTACACCAGTATTTCAACTGCTTAGTAAATGTTTGAGGCGCATTGTGGTGCAATTGATTGAGCGCAAGGCTGAGCTCCGGCGCACATTTCACTCGGCTATCTTGTAGCGCCATAAAATAACAGGCCAATAAAGTGATGCCGGGTAGTTGTGTTTCAAGCGCTTGTACTTTGAGCAGCATATGCGCAAACCTTGGCTCACTGCCCATTTGCTGCATGCGCTTACCAAGGGTCATTAGCTTCCCTTGATTGTCAATGGCCTCCAAATCTATCAGCAATTGCTCAGCTTGCTTGCGCTGAGCATCCGTTGGCATATCCAATAATGGTAAATCAGATATCTGAGTCCCCCATACTTTGGACTCTAAAATCAGTCCACTAATATCTGAGCTCAAAATATCCGGTTTATCATGTGCATCGCGCCGCTCAAACAGTGCTTGGCTACCTAAACGATACACCACGCCTGACTCTATTCGTCCTGCACGACCCGCTCGCTGCACTGCGGATGCTCGCGAAATGGAGACGGTTTTTAGTTCAGTCACGCCCGTTTTTAAATTGAATACGGCTGCGCGGCGCTTTCCAGAGTCGACGACAACTCGGATCCCTTCAATCGTTAGTGATGTCTCAGCCACATTCGTTGTCAGCACGATTTTACGCTCACCGTCAGGTGCTGGCGCAATGGCTGCTTGTTGTGCGCTTTTATCTTGCTCACCGAATAGGGTCGCTATATGCACTTTAGGCTCGCTATCTAACACGCCTTGCAATGCATTAGCCACGTGACGTATCTCTTTTTGACCGGGTAAAAACACCAAAATACTGCCATTTTCTTCTTTTAAAGCTTGGCGTATCACCGGGGCGATTTGCATCAACCACTGGCTTTCGTCTTTGACTGGAATATATTTTTGCTCGATTGGGAAACTGCGCCCTTCAGAGCAGATCAGCGGGCATTGTAAAAATGTTTGATAACGTTCACTATCAAGCGTTGCTGACATGACTAAAATCTTCAAATCATCTCTCAGCGCTGCTTGCGTTTCTAACGCAAATGCCAAAGCCGTGTCTGCAGCCAGTGAGCGTTCATGAAACTCATCAAAAATCAGCAGATCAATACCCGTTAGCTCAGGGTCTTGCTGTATCATTCGCGTCAGCATTCCCTCAGTGACAATTTCCAACCGAGTTTGTTCAGATATTTTGACTTCTTGGCGGATCCTCAGTCCCACTTGCTGACCTAACGACTCATTCAGCTGACCTGCTAAAAATTGGGCTATATTACGGGCAGCTAAACGCCGAGGTTCCAACATCACAATGCGTTGATATTGACCTGACTTCATTAGATTAAGAGGTAACCAAGTGGATTTACCAGCACCAGGTGGAGCTTGTAATAACACGGTTTCATGGGTATTGAGGTGGTCGACTAACTCGGAAAAAACAGCTTCAATTGGGAGCACAGCGGACTCAAGTTTTTACAATTTATAGATGCAACTAGTTTATCATGCTACTAGTCTTGTTATGCCAATTTTTACGCTTAATAGCTGGTTGACGCGATCACTTGACCACTATTTATCAAGCTTCGATAGTCTTCATTTAACTGTTTAATAGACGAGTTTAACGGCTGATTAAGGCTTTGTAACCCGACCCAAGCATTGCGATGCTCTTTTTTCGCCATATATAAGCCATTATCAGCAAGTTCAATAACTTGCTCCCAACTCAAAGCATTATTCACACCATTCGTCAGTGGGTACGGCGCAAACCCGATAGAGCAAGTGACTTGAATAGGCTGCTCATTAACCACAAATGGAAAACACTCCACTTGTCTGCGAACTCGCTCTACTGCCTCTATGGCCTCATTGTGCGTCATATTCGGCATCACGATTAGAAACTCTTCTCCGCCCCAGCGGATCACCAAATCACTTTCTCGGGTGCACTGCTTTAAAATATCGGCAACCGTTTGCAGCACAATATCCCCTGCTGCGTGGCCATAGGTGTCGTTTACTCTTTTAAAGTGATCGATATCCAGCAAGCAAAATATCATTTCTTGTTTGTCGCTGTTCATAGACACGTCGGGCTTAATTTGAGCATCAATCACACTAAAAAAGTAATGACGGTTATTTAACCCTGTTAAGCTATCAGTAAAACTCAAAGCTTGCAGACGCTTATTTCGCTCCGCAAGCTCTTCTGTGCGCTCTGCAACCTGTTGTTTAAGTGTGATGAGATAACGCTTGTTTTGCCAGCGCCAATAACCAAAACCAACCACCAATGCAATTAACAACAGACCAAGTACGCCTCGCTGCTGCGCAAGATGTGCATTATCAATTTGCTGCTGGTGCTGAATAAGTTGTTGCGCTTGAAGGGTATTGTCTTTTTCCAATACGCTCAACTGCTGCTTTTGTGCCGCGAGTGAATACTGGGCCTCTAGCTGCAAAAGCTTATTGTTACGCTTTTGCAAATTAAGCGCTTGCTGAGACAATGCAAAGCGCTTTAAATACAGATGCGCTTGCTCAAAATCACCGAGCTGTGCATACGCCCCTGCTAAGATATTTTGCAACAAGGATTGCTCAGTTAAAAAGCGAGTACCAAAGGTGTCATTCAATGCCTGTTTAGCTGTATCAATGGCCAGCGCAAAATCTCCTGCTTGCAAGGCTGCCGTTGCCCCCATCAATTTATAACGGACCCGTAAATGCAAGTTACGTTTAAGTACCGGCTGCTTTACTAAGTCAGAATTGATAAGTTGACGGGCCTTTTGATACTCCCCAATACTCAAATGTGCCCAAGCTCGTGCTAACGCGAGTTTGCTTGTCAGCAATGTATATTCAGTTAATGTAGCATCACTTAAAGTCATCAGCGCTTGGCGGTAGCTGCCTTTGAGTAAATATAACGACCCCTGCCAAAGCACATACTCACCCATTAACGCGTGGGCTTTATCGGCTGCAACCTGTTTTGTTATTAAAAAATAAGCTTGGTCAAGCAGCTGCTGAGCATAGCGGAATCGTTCCAAATCCATTTCAAGCTGTGCCATCGCAAGGTAAATTTGTACTTCTAAAGTAGGTAAGTTTAGAGGTTTAGCGATATTCAGTGCATCATTATGCAAGACCAAACTGTGCTTGTAATCTCCGAAGTGTTGGCGAATTAACCCTTCTAACAATAAAGACCGCGCTTGTAAGTCTTTTGCACCCAGTTGCTTTGACTGCTCTCTGAGCACTCGCACTTGCGGTAATAAATTAAGATCATAATCTTCTTTGAGGCTATCTGTTAAATGCATCAGCATTTTTGACAAGTCTTCACGCTGTGAGGAATTGGGCTCTAGACTTATATTTGCCCAAGCCCCAAAGCTCAACACACAGCACCCCAATAAAAAGTACAGACTTTGTTTCATCGTGCTGCCTGACTCGGATACAGCATTTGCTGATTCACATATTGCCAGTCCTCAACTAGGTGATTAATAAACCCTGACTGTTGCAGCGCTTTATCCAACACGCCTTGAGCACGTAATATTTTTAAGCCGCGATTGAGCGCAGCAAAAATCATTTCGCCCTGCGGATGATTCTTGCTTACGATAAAATGACGAGAATCAGGCAACATCATTTTAATATTTTGAATAGGCACATACTCTCGGCCTTCAAAGTTGAGCAACAGATCTTGGCTGACACTAAAGTTAATAAGCATGGCATCCACAACCTCCGTTTCAACCATATTCAGCATAGTCTCCCAAGGACCTATGAAGCTCACAATATTAATATCTGTGTTATTTAAAGCACGCCAATCAACCCGCCACCTTGGATTAGCGACCACAGTTAATTGCTCTAGCTGCTCTTGTGGCAAGTTTTGCAAAGCCACATTGCGCCTAGTCACATACAAACCGGCCTCGTACTGGCCAAATTTAACCAGTGCATCACTCACATAGAGCGACCCTCTATAATTAATAATATCTTCATGCCAAACACTGCGTGCCAAAATTAGGCTATCTCCCGAAATCATATCCGAAAATTCAATGATATTTACCGACGGTTTAGGATTAAAAACCACCTCACGGGTTTCTCCTCCCAAAAACAGCGCTTGCTGGAGCAAGACCATTTCAATAATTTCAATATGGGAGCCTTTTGTCGTGGGATAAAATGATTTGACGTCCAGAGGGGAGCGGCCATTAAGAAATTCATTATAACGCTGACTGAAGTTTTCACTGCTCATAATATCAACAACTAATTGATTATGAGCATAGAGATGACACGTATATAAACTGAGTATCCCCCAGATCAGCCACTTCATGTTTACCCCGCAATTTCTTACCAACTCTTCTAAGAGTATACTAAAACCAACGGCTAAATGTTAACTTAAAGCAAACACAAAAATAAGCTTTTTTTACTACTTTATAAAATTAGACTCAATAACAAGCACATAAAAACCAAACTCATTCATTCGTCTCGTTTAATAAATATTGAAATAGATTATTGATAAGCCACTCTATCAAAGAAAACGAATTACTTTGATAGAGTGTGAGGAGAATTAGACAGAACGCGTTGCCGTTGCAGGGGAAATATTAGCTGCACTATACGCTGTAGGGATCACTGCGACTAGGCTAGCCACCAAGACACTTAAGCCTCCATAAAGAAAATACTCAAATGGTACTGAGTCCACTCGGAAAATTTCCATCAGTTTGACATTTAATAGCACAGCCATAAGACTGCCTACGATTACACCTGTGCCTGCAACCAAAATACTTTCAATAACGTAATACCTCATAATATGAGATTTACTTGCACCTAATGCTCTTCTTGTGCCAATTTGACGACGGCGTTTCATCAAGGTAAAACGTGCTTGTCCAAACACGCCTAACATAGTCAACATTATCAGCCCCACCGTCACGCTCATAAGAATAATGAGTGATGACTCCATACCCTTATAGCCTTTTTCTCGCGTGTCCTTAAACTTCTCCAGATCTGTAACAAATCGACCAGGTAGCTGCATCAGTAAGCCATTAACATCTTCCATTGCTTGTTCAAGTTGGCCTGGTTTTGCTTTAATCATAAGCTTACCTTCATTAGCATAATGATAAGTTGGCAATACGATGCTACGCTCATTCCCAGTCCAATCAGGCCATACAGCAACCAGCTCCTTGATTACACCGACAACCTGATAAGGTTGTCCATTAATATACACTGTCATACCTGCTGCCCCAGCCCAATCCTCTCGTGATATCCACTTGGCCAAGCCTTGTGTCACTAGGATTGAATTTGGACGTTCGTGGTAGTCAAGTTGCGCAATTTGTACTTCGCTATCTTCAAACCCTCGACCAGCAACGATCTCTAGACCAAGCGTATCGATAAACTCTTTTGAACCAGTATAAGTACCCGCCTGAGCGATATAACTGTCTGGATCTATCGTCGCGTTTATCGAGTCAAATAGCCCCCAGCTAGTCAGTGGGATTGAATTCACGGCAGTCGCATTATCAACACTATCTAGAGTTTGAATTGCCAATAAATCTTGTTGTATCCGCGCTGCATTTTCATCAGGGGCAACTGGAAAATTTGTTCGTAGGGAAAACAGGACTTCTTCGTCAAGACCGCTTGGCACTTTCAGCTCATGTAATTTAGATACCGCCATAAAAGAGATATTTATCAAAATAGTGAAAGCCACCGCAATTTGCATGATCAATAGCATTGGGCCGGTTTTATTCTTCCATAACGTTTTAAGTATGGGTGCGAGATCCTTCATCTTACGCTCCTATAAACTTTTAAGTTGACTGGATAATTGAACTCGAACTGCACGATAAATCGGCCAAAGTCCAAATAGTAAAGACGTCCCAACTGCAAGCAAAATAGTACTCACCATTAAGCTAAAATTCATCGTCATCACGTTTGCATGATACTCTGGGTACATCTCCGTCAAGACTGAAAGTCCCAGCTGCGCCAGTATCAAGCCTATCACTCCTCCAAAGAAACCTAGCAAAGCAGACTCATAGCCAAATTGTATTGCTATGTTTTGCTTTGTGGCACCGACAGCACGGCGTAAGCCAACTTCGCCCCCCTTGCCATGAAACTTAGTAATCATTAAGCTCATTACATTGCACAGACAGGCAAATAAAAATGCTAACGCAAAACCTATCCCGATTTTATTTTCTTCACTGACCGCCCCTTCTTCTTCTAAAAACTCTGTTACAGACATGAGTCGATTAGGTTCAGGCCGGTTAAAGCGTCCCATTTTTCTTTGCTCCTCAGTGTAATCCTCCATAAACTCGAAATATTCATGCTTTTGTTCTTCAGTTTCAAACTCTAGCCAAAGCTTTATCCAGACACATTCAGAGAGCATGACTTCTTGTAAAGTTGAGGTTGGCCCATCCCCCCAGCAATCCCAAGGCATAGACGTTGGCGAAAAGAGGTTATTTCTCATTTGTGATTCGAAAGGGACAAAGTAGGGTGAAGTCGATTTATACATTTCGTGCGCGTTGACATAAAATCTAGGTGTCGGTTGCCAGTCGTCTATGACACCCACTACTCGATACAAATGTGAGCCGACAATAACATGTGCACCAGTTGAATCAGCCCCCTGAAACAAGCGATCATTTTCTCTTTTTGATAATACGATAACAGACTCACCTTGTGTATCAGCCTCTTCACTCCAGGTTCCCCCATAAATGAAAGGCGCACCAAAAACACTAAAAAAATGACGACTCGTAGAACGGACTTCATGCAATTGTGCTGTTCTTACATCAGCATCTTCAACTCTTATCGTAGCTGCAAAGTTTGTAAAAGGGACATGTTTATCGGCTCTGTCAGCAGCGATAAGCGCCATAGTATCTCGGTAAGTCAGCATACTAGGAACGTCTGGCTCACCATTTCTTCTATGACTGATTGGCTCAGCTGGATCCCAAGCATTTAAATGCACCATAGCGACACGTTCACTTTTGTGAGGTAGAGGATTTTTACCCATCATATATCCTACCGTGATAGTGATCATGGCGGCAGCTATCCCAATGGCGATTGTACCCACCATCAATAAGCTCAGCAGAGGCGTTTTTTTCAAACTGAGCCAAGCTAACTTAAAGTAATAATTACCCATTAGCCTCCCCCTATGCAGTCATTGCAACTTTTTGCTCGCTTAGGTGGCCATCTCGTATCTCTACAATTCGACCCGCTTGCTGCGCCTGCTCCATGTCATGGGTCACCATTAAAATACTGGTGCCTTGTTTATTAATATCTTTGAGCAGAGACATAATGCCGTCTGCCATTTTTGAATCGAGATTTCCGGTCGGTTCATCGGCAAGTAAAAATGAAGGGCTGCCTGCCAAGGCTCTTGCAATCGCAACACGTTGCTGTTGGCCGCCCGACAACTGTTGAGGGTAATGAGATTTACGTCCGGCAAGACCAACCTGCTCTAACGCATTTAACACTCTTTCTGAGCGTTCTTTCGCGTTAAAATCTCGATATCTAAGCGGCATTTCAACATTGTCAAACAGATTGAGCT
The DNA here is from genome assembly GCF_001625695.1 of Pseudoalteromonas luteoviolacea H33-S. Taxonomy (GTDB): domain Bacteria; phylum Pseudomonadota; class Gammaproteobacteria; order Enterobacterales; family Alteromonadaceae; genus Pseudoalteromonas; species Pseudoalteromonas luteoviolacea_B. Next base: position 25,461 of record NZ_AUXY01000068.1, on the reverse strand, counting down.
CTGGGATAAGGTTAAAACTCTGAAAGATAAACCCGATTTTTTGATTTCTTAGCGATGATTTTTGTTTATCAGATAATCCGGTGGTCTCTTTTTCATCTAAAAAGTATTGCCCCTCAGAGTGCTCCTCTAGCAAACCCGCAATATTTAAAAATGTCGTTTTTCCGGAACCAGAAGGCCCAACTACAGCAACAAACTCCCCTTGCTTAATCTCAAGATCAAATGGCTGCAACGCCTGTGTTTTGATCGTATCAGTGATGAAAGACTTAGCAACTCCCCGCATTTTTAACATGGCATTTCCTTTAACTCTATATTAATTACTTTACACTACTTAGCTATTACTCCTGACGCCGAAGCACAAAGAAAGCAATGCAGTAACCTGATTTTTATAGCTTTATTTATCTTCATTATTCCATTGGGACATTTAGTACCCAAAAAACAAACTGAATTTATTGTAAAACAAATCAGATAAAATAAACACAAAATTAATATAAAATTCACCAAAAAAATCAATGATACAACACGCTAAGCAGGGAATAAATTTACTAATATTTCACCATCAAAGGTAAGCAGGTAAGAAGCTCACATATAGCAAGCTTCTTGGTGGAAGTTACACAGCTCGTGTTGCTTCTGCTGGGGAGACGTTTGCTGCTCTTACTGCCGGCTGAATTACCGCAACGAAGCCTGCAACAAAAATAATAATTCCACCATATATAAGATACGGCATAGGAACTGGAGATAGTTCAAAGTGTTCAACAATTAAGTTGTTCGCCAAGATTGTCAGCACCATACCAATAGCAATACCACATACAGTTAAAACCGTATTCTCAAGGGTAAAATAGCGAATTATCTCCGCTCTGCTCGCACCAAGCGCACGTCTAGTACCTATTTGTTTTCGGCGCTTTAAAACCGCGAATCTGGCTTGACCAAAAACCGCCAGCATGGTGATGAGTGATAAGCCTATTATGACCGCCTGTAACGTCGTATAGGCCGCATTTTGTGCTTGGTAGGCAGTTTCCTTCAACTCATTCATCGATTTTAACTCATCTATATAGCGCGTTGGATCCTGCATCAACAATTCCACTACATCCCGCATACTGTTCTCGAGCTGTCCTTTATGCGCTCTGACCAGCACGTTCATATCACTCATCACGAAAATGGTAGGATAGATCACATTATTATTCTTCTGCGGCCAAAAATTCCAAGGGCCAACCAAATATTCTACGATCCCGCGAACATTTTGCGGTGATTGATCCAGATATACCGTTTTCCCAAGTGCTTTGTGCCAATCTTCGGGGTACAGTTCTTGCGCAAGCGCTTTTGTAATTACAATGTCTACAGCTCTATCTGCGGTAAAAACACTCACAACATCTTCATCGACCGGCGAAAACCCCTCTCCGGCAATCAAATTTAGTCCCATTGTGTCGATTATTTGATGCCCGCCGGTAAAAAATGCAGCTTTCGTTATATAGCCTGTCTCATTTGGGTCTACCCTAATTTCAAATCCACCACCTCGATGGGAAAGCGGAATTGAACTCACGGTTGTCACTTCTGCAACACTATCAAGTGCTCTGATTGACTCTAAGTCTCTATACAGACTTGCCACTCTTTCCTCCGTATTTTCGCCGTTGAGTGACATTTGAAATGAGAAAAGGCTATCTTCTGCTAAACCACTTGGGTTATTAAGTTCTGTGCGCTTTTCCACCATCAAATAAATCGAGTTGACCAAAATTGTAAACGTAACTGCAACTTGTAAAATAAGTAGCAACGGGGTCATTTTTGAGTGTAAAAGAGACTTGATAATGGGTTTAAGATCTTTCATTTTCGTCCCTTTTTATAAACTTTTTAACTGACTAGATGGTTGGATTTGACATGCTCTATATATTGGATAACCACCAAATAAGATACTCGTCGTAACAGACATTAATATCGTTATCATCACAAGTTCAACATTCATTGTCATCAACTGAGCATTCAAATGACTATATACTTGCGCGGTCACTGATAAGCCAATATTGGCCAGAACTAGCCCCACAACTCCACCAACAAAACCGATGATCATCGCTTCAAAACTAAACTGCCACGCAATATCCTGTTTACTCGCCCCTATAGCGCGCCTCAAGCCAACTTCAGACCCCTTACCATGAAACTTTGTCATCATTAAACTCATACAGTTCAATAAGCAAGCGATTAAGAATGCACCTGCTAGCCACACAGCAATCTTACTATCACTGCCAACGATTTTACTGTATTTAATAAACTCATTCACATCTAACACACGGTTCATTTGCTCTCTGGGAAAGCGCCCTAATTCTTGTTGCTCCATCGCATAATTATTTACAAAGTTTAAGTAATCGCCGCGTTGTTCTGCCGAGTCTAATTCAACCCAAAAATACAGCCAGACACATTCTGAATTAAGCACAGAGCTCAGCTCACTTAAGTCATAGCTGCCCCAGCAATACATACTGGTATCTTTTGTCGATAACCATTCATTATTTATCTGAGCACGAAAAGGAATAAACATATCTCGAGCTTCCGCAAACATTTCTGGCCCCTCTAGATAGAACCTGGGTATTAATGGCCAATCATCCAAAACCCCCACCACACGATGCAAACGACCACTAATTAATACTTCTTTACCTATAGAATTCTGCCCGTCAAATAATCTCTCATTGCGCTGTTTTGATAAAATCACCACTTGTATCCCTTGTTCATCATCAAGTGACGTCCATGGAGCGCCATATAAAAAAGGCGCTTCGAACATGTCAAAAAACTCACGCGTTGTAGGCCTGATATAGGTAGATATAGCTTCATTAATAGGCTGTGTAGAGCTGCGTGCCATTGCTTTATGGCTGCTAATAATGGTCTGATTCACGCCAGCTTTTTGCCTATATAAATTCATCGCATCTTGGTATGTGACGAACACAGGAATATCTTCCTTACCATCTCGCATCCGAAACATTTGCTCCTGACTCCATGAGCTTAAATGCACCGTGAACAAGCGGTCGCTCTTACTTGGAATAGGGTCCTTATTCATCATGTAGCTGACTGTATAAGTAATCATGGTTGCTGCAATGCCGACTGAAATCGTCGCAATCATCAAAAAGCTTAAAAGAGGCGTTCTTTTTAAGCTAAAAACTGCAAGCTTTATATAATAGAACAGCATACTCACTCCTAATATCTGTTAACTTTTTTTATATAACAAGACGGAAAAGCGTACTCACCAGCTAACACTGAGTTGTATGTAGGTAATAAAGTTTGACTTTGAGGCGTATTAGACGAGTTTTCAGACATGAGACTTAGCTTGTGTAACATTATTATTGTTCCTGATAATTCCTTGATTCTTTGTGAATTAATCCATTAATCCCTTATGAGTAGGTTACTCTACTTTGCTTCCAACCTCTCCCAAAATAGTAAAAATCACTTATTTGTTAAATAAAAGGTTGGAAAACAGGAAAGATACATAATAATCACCAAAAAGTCACCACATCAACCCTTCAATTGTTAATTTTCAGTTGAAAAGTAACTTTTCAGGCAAATAGTACCTAAGGTGCAATGCTGGTAAATTTAATGTTGAATAGATAAATCATGCAGCGTTTTATGCTTAGCCATTCAAATCGTCCTCCCCTGTCAGTTCGTCAGCTGAGTAACTGTGAATTGAGTTACGAGAGTACGTGCTATGGCCGATTATTAATGTTGCCCACCTGATAGTTGAGATGGTTTAAAACTTGTAAATTCGCTTTAGCCCTCAACTTTCACAACCTCAAAGCTAAGACCTGGATTGATTTAATTACTGAAATAAACCACTTTTAGATAATAAGGACGTAGAGTATGAAAGTGCGCTAGGTAACAATACAAAGCGCACATGAAGAATAATGATTAATTGTCATAACCTAAATTAGGAGATAACCACCGCTCGGCTTCTTCTAAAGACATATCACTTCTGCGAGCATAGTCTTCAACCTGATCTTTTTGAATTGCGGCAACGGCAAAGTACTTTGAATCAGGGTGTGAGAAATACCAACCTGAAACCGCAGCGCCCGGCCACATGGCATAAGAGCTAGTTAATTTCATATTGATACGGTTTTCAACATCCAGTAGCGCCCAGATTTTTTTCTTCTCTGTATGCTCAGGACAAGCAGGATAACCTGGTGCAGGACGAATACCTTGGTAATTTTCACGGATAAGTTCTTCGTTGGTCAGCGATTCACCCGCCGCAAATCCCCAGTATTCTTTTCGCACCTGTTCGTGCAAATATTCAGCAAAGGCTTCTGCTAATCTGTCAGCAACCGCTTTAACCATGATCTTGTTGTAGTCATCTTGCTGCGCATCAAACGCATCCGCTAAGTCATCCTCTTCAAGCCCCCCTGTCACCGCAAATGCGCCAAAATAATCATCTATACCTTTTGGCGCAACATAGTCTGCTAAACAATAATTCGGAAAATCCGTTTTTTCTGTTTGTTGACGTAGCTGACAAGATTTTAAAATGACTTCTGAACGAGACTCATCAGTGTAAATTTCAATATCATCATCCACACGGTTTGCAGGGAATAAACCAATGACGCCAAGCGGTTGTAATTTGCCTGTTTGCTCCAAGTCATCGAGCATGGCATTGGCATCAGCAAATAACTTTTTAGCTTCTTCACCGACAATGTCGTCTTCTAAAATACGCGGATATTTACCCGCTAAAGACCATGTCATGAAGTAAGGCGTCCAATCTATGTATTTACGCAATGTAGCAATGCTGACATCTTTAAACTCAGTAATACCCAACTTTTTAGGTTTTGGTGGGGTATAGTTATCCCAATCCAGTTTTGTCGCATTGTCACGCGCACGGGCGAGCGTCACCGGCTTTGAACGCGGCTTTTTACGCGCTTGTTGCTCACGCACTTTGACATATTCATTGGCTGTTTTCTCTAGGAACACAGGTTTTTGAGTATCACTTAGTAGGCTAGACACCACCCCAACAGCTCGGCTGGCATTGTTCACATAAATAACGCCTTTGTCATACTGAGGCTCAATCTTCACCGCAGTATGGGCTTTAGATGTGGTTGCCCCACCAATTAATAATGGAATATCAAAGCCGCGACGTGTCATTTCTTTCGCCACATGTACCATTTCATCCAGTGATGGAGTAATAAGGCCAGATAAGCCAATGACATCTGCTTTTTCATCAATGGCCGTTTGCAAGATCTTTTCAGCAGGGACCATGACACCTAAGTCAACCACTTCATAGTTATTACACTGCAACACAACCCCCACAATATTTTTACCAATATCGTGAACATCGCCTTTTACGGTAGCCATAACGATTTTACCGTTACTTGCGCCCTCTTCTTTTTCCGCCTCAATAAACGGGTCAAGATAGGCTACAGCTCGCTTCATTACACGGGCCGATTTAACCACCTGAGGCAGGAACATTTTACCGGCACCAAATAAGTCACCGACCACATTCATACCATCCATCAGTGGTCCTTCGATCACTTGGATAGGCTTATCAAAGCTTAAACGACACTCTTCTGTATCTTCATCGATATACTCAGTGATCCCTTTTACAAGGGCATGCTCTAACCTTTTCGCAACCGGCCATGTACGCCACTCTAAATCCTCTTTTTTCTCAGCTTGAGCCATACCAGAGTATTTAGGGGCAATATCCACTAAGCGCTCACCTGCATCTGGATCAGTATTGAGGATCACATCCTCAACAGCGTTTCTCAATTCAAGTGGAATATCGTCATACACCGCCAATTGACTGGCGTTGACTATCCCCATATCCATCCCAGCTTTGATGGCATGGTACAAAAAGACTGAGTGGATAGCTTCACGAACTGGGTTGTTGCCTCGGAACGAGAACGATACGTTAGACACACCGCCTGATACCTTACAGTGCGGTAGATTTTGCTTTATGCGGCGCGTGCCCTCAATAAATTCAACGGCATAGTTATCATGTTCTTCAATACCGGTGGCAACGGCAAAGATATTCGGGTCAAAGATAATGTCTTCTGGCGGGAAGCCAAGCTCATCCACAAGAATTTTGTACGAGCGCTGGCAAATTTCAAACTTACGATCTGCCGTTTCAGCCTGACCGACTTCGTCAAACGCCATGACAACAACAGCTGCACCAAAACGCTTTAATACCTTGGCCTGATGTACAAAAGGCTCTCTGCCCTCTTTCAACGAGATAGAATTTACAATGGCCTTACCCTGAATACATTTCAGACCAGCGACGATGACATCCCACTTCGAGGAGTCAACCATAATAGGCACTTTTGAGATCTCAGGCTCAGAGGCAATCAAGTTTAAAAACTTCACCATCGCCATTTTTGAGTCCAACATGGCTTCATCCATGTTGATATCAATCACCTGCGCACCGCCTTCAACTTGCTCTCTGGCAACTTCAAGCGCTGTTTCGTAATCTTCTTCTAAAATGAGGCGTTTAAATCGCGCTGATCCTGTGACATTGGTTCTTTCACCAACGTTAGTAAATACAGCAGTAGATTGCGTCATAATGATACTTCCTAATTCAGATTACAGGCTTCAAGGCCAGATAAACGCATGCGTACTTCAAGCTCAGGGAGCTTACGCGGTGACACAGTAGCCAAACCACCCGCAAAGGCTTTAATATGCTCAGGTGTCGTACCGCAGCACCCGCCAACTATATTGATAAAGCCTTCTTTACCCCAGTCAACAATCTCCTTACTCATATCATCGGCTTCTAAATCATACTCGCCAAATTCATTCGGTAAGCCCGCATTAGGGTGCACGGACGTAAAGGTTTCACATACGCGTGATAGCTCTTCAACATAAGGACGCAGTAGATCAGGTCCTAACGCGCAATTTAAACCAATAGAAATCGGCTTGATATGACGAATAGAGTTATAAAATGCCTCTGTGGTTTGACCTGACAAAGTACGACCAGACGCATCAGTAATAGTGCCTGAAATCATTACAGGTAAGCGGATCCCAGCTTGCTCAAATGCCTCTTCTACGCCATAGGCAGCCGCTTTGGCATTGAGCGTATCAAAAATCGTTTCAATCAAAATAAGGTGCGCGCCGCCCTCAATTAAGGCAAGGGTTGATTCAATATACGCTTCCACCAGCGCATCAAAGGTCACGTTACGATAACCCGGATCATTTACATCAGGAGAAATAGAACATGTTTTTGACGTCGGACCAAGTACTCCGCCTACATAACGCGGTTTACTTGGATCTTTGGCGGTAAATTCATCACAGACTTGACGCGCTAGTTTTGCTGACTCGAAATTAATTTCACGGCTTAAACTTGCCATGTCATAATCTTCCATCGAAATGGTGGTCGAATTAAATGTATTAGTTTCGATAATATCAGCACCGGCTTCTAAATATTCACGGTGAATTTGCTTAATCACATCAGGCTGCGTGAGGCTCAATAAATCATTGTTGCCTTTGATCAACACATGCCAATCTTTAAAGCGCTCACCACGGTAATCTTCTTCCTCAAACTTGTGTTTTTGGATCATGGTACCCATGGCGCCATCTAAAATGACAATACGCTCTTGCATGGTTTTTTTCAGCGCTTCAGATACGGCTTGGCCATCGATAGGCTCAAATGGCACACTGTTATTCGGCATAATTGTTAGTCCTTACGTCTTGGCTAACGAGATTAATATCGTACGGAGTCGTTTGGTAAACATAATAGTTTAACCAATTTGAAAATAATAAAAAGGCGTGACTTTGCCACGTTTTCGATGGCTTGGCGTCAGCATCATTATTTGGAAAATAGTTTTCAGGCATAGGGGCATCCGGACCATTTCGCAGGTCACGCAAATATTCTTTTTGCAGTGTATCAGCATCATATTCAGGGTGCCCAGTAATATACACCTGACTGCCCGTTTTATTTTTAAGCAGGTATGCCCCCACTTTCTCGGACCCCGCAAGGACAACAAGGTCATCATTATTATTAATCTTATCAATGTCGATATGGCCGTAACGAGAATGCGGCACTAAAAACTCGTCATCAAACCCGCGTGTCAAAGCGCCGTGATCAAAATACACTTGATGTTTAAATACACCACATAGCTTTTGCTCTTTAAGATCTCGCTTTAAACCATGATGATGATACAAACCGGCATGAGCCGCCCAACAGGAAAATAAAGTTGAGGTTACGTGGTTTTCAGCCCAGTCAAAAAACGCTTGTAGTTCTTGCCAGTAGATTACATCCGTATATTCCAAATGTGCCAATGGTGCACCAGTCACAATCAAAGCATCGTAGTTTTCGTCTTTTACTTCAGAAAAGTAACGATAAAACATATTTAAGTGCTGTTCGGAGTTTTCCGAACTACGATGCGTATCGAGACGCAATAAATCAACATTGACTTGCAGTGGGGAGTTGGCCAACAAGCGAATAAATTGAACCTCTGTTTCTACCTTATTTGGCATTAGGTTCAATATGGCTAAACGCATCGGACGGATCTCTTGAGACATGGCGCGGCTTTTTGGCATCACGAAAACATTTTCATGACGCAGCCTCGCAATCGCGGGTAACTCGTCTTTAACAGTGATCGGCATGAGATCCTCCCCTAATTGGATAAAACTGACACTACTATAGTGGCTGACATTATGAACGAACGCCATAAAATATCAACTTCTAGATGTTCAGACGTCCAAATGTAGGGCACTTCTAAATGGCAATATCAGGAGGACTGAAATAAACCGAAATAAAAGTTATGAGAAACAGAGAGACATGGCTCAAAAAAAGCCAATTTAAAGAAGGGGTAAGCTACATTTAGCTTAGTTGGTAGGAAGGAATTAGAAGAAAAGAATATAGGGTGCTCAAGCAATAAGCACCCTGTCATGCAAGTAGATGATCAACTGAAATAGCCATAACCTAAGACGACACTCGCTATCAACCCTGTCGCTGCAAAAATGCCATATTCAATACCCACTTTTAAACGCTGCTCTCCTGCAAATTGCTTTGACTCCGTCATCGCCATAATGATGCATGAGATAAACATACAAAAGCCCAAAATAATTAAATTAATTTGAATTGCATCTAGGATCATTTCACTCTCCAGCACAAGGCCATAGGCCGATTTAAGCACACGACTATTTCAACACCGATGAGTGTAGCAAATTAAGTTCTAAAGTTTCAATAAAAACTGAAAGTTTATTTTTGAGTGGGAAATACAAAGAAGAGAACAAGATAATCACAGACGATTAAACTCAATTTTATTGCATATATAAACAAATTAATTACAGTACCGCCACATTAGCAAACAAGTAACTAAGTAAATTTGTGGGTATTGGAGAGATCGCTGCATTTTGTGCAGCTGCAGTATGGGCATTTTCGACTCTGCTCTATAAACGATTTAGTCATCATCTAAATCCATTAGAATTAAATGTCGCAAAGGGCGTTATCGCTACTGCATTAATGGCAGCCGTACTCCTTTTCACGTGGGATACGCAATTACCATCTAGCCATACGAGTTGGGGGTGGTTGATTGCCAGTGGCATTGTCGGCATTGCCATTGGTGACAGCGCTTATTTTGCAGCACTGCGCAATATTGGCCCTGCCCGCACACTGGTGATTGAATCACTCGCACCAGCCATTGCAGGACTACTCAACATCGTTTTGCTAAGTGTTTATCTCTCAGCAACGGCTTGGCTAGGTATTATCATAACAACGATTGGCGTCATGATCGCGGTAAAACCAAGCCAAAAATTGCCAAAACTAGATAAAGATATCTACCGAAAAGGCGTGCTCTTTGCACTTGCAGCAGCCACTTGCCAAGCGGCAGGCATGGTGCTTTCAAAAGGGGCACTTAATGATGACAGTATCAGTAGTCTTTGGGCTGCAATGATACGACTTGCTTCAGGTACCTTAGTCGTCGCCATGATAGTTGCCCTACTCAAACAAGCATCACTTACTCGCTCTATTACGCTTAAAGGAATTGATGGCAAAGCCTGGTTATTTGCTGCGGTGTTTTTCGGCACCTTTATCGGACTATGGCTGCAACTTATCTCAGTCAACAATACAGATCCGGCGACTGCACAAACCATTTTTTCAGCAGCTCCTTTAATGGTAATGACCATGAGTTTAATCCGAAAAGAGCATGTTACACGTGGGATGATATTTGGTGGGATAACCGCATTGAGCGGTATTATTTTACTTTTGAGGGGATAAAGATTTAGGAAAGAGGCCATCTCAGCCGGTTTATGCATAGAGCAATGCACGTGAGCAAACCGGTAAGATGGCCTTGGAGGTAGGAGGTTTGGAAGGAAAAGCACCGCATGATCAGCAGTGCGATATGAAATATTTAATATAAATGAGGTTAAAAAAGGTTATTCAGATAAAGTTTCGCATTGCAAATAGGACAAAAAGCCATACCCATTGATGACATGCCTAACCTCTTTCACAAACCAAGACTTATCAAGCGCGCTTTGTGTACCTTGTACTTCAACCACAGCGCCCGCCACAATATCTGGGTTGCCATACACCACCATATCCGCACTCACATGTGCTCGATTAAGCTGTGCCAGCTTACTATCCGCGGCATGTTGCGCACTCGCTTCATCTGCGTAGGTATATGGTAAAGTCAAACTAGGTGAGCCACCGCCTGCTGAAACCGTTTGTAACTGCGCGATATCCAAATCATGATATTTAGCAACCACTTCTTTGGTTAAGCGGTAATGCAATGTATTGAACTTCCAGTCAACAATCCATTTGGGCTCAAGGGTTACTTGCGGCAAAGGTTGTCCCGACAATGATCGCCCAGTGCCCTTTTTCATGAACACTAGGTTGTCATTGATGATTTTCATCACCGCGTCATGCTGAACAGCGAGCTTGCTCATCAACTGCATATCGCTCTCACTTTGCTCAATGTGTGGCAAAGTGATGCTATCAAGCGCTGGGGCGATACGGGGGGTGAGTCCATATTCTTGTGCAATCTCAGAGATCAGGCTACCAAGCGTCAATGGGTTATCAGGATCGCTGGGCCAAGATTTTAGCTTAGCCGCTTTTAAGTTCTGATCCCAAAACACTTTATTACCCACTAGCTCCAGCGCACGTACTGGGCCCACAATCTGATATTCACCGACTTCAAACTCACCAAGGACAACACTTGGGGCTTTTCCGTCTTCGGTGCCTTGCTTGTAGCCCATCGCGATTTCAAGCTTATCGGTCGGTTCTGGTAAGGTGATAGGCGCTTTTTCAAGGTTGTCGAATTTAACCACGCACATGTCACTTAGCAGCCCAGTGCGAAGCGTCACACTGACTTCAGCGATTCTATCGCGTAGCTTTTCTGCAACCTCATTACCATTGGCTTTTACTGAATATTGTGGCTGTAACTCCATCGCCAATTACTCCCAAATATTGATCTCACGTTGTACTTTTGGCTTAGGTACATCCGGTAAGACAATTTTAATATTTTCAGGGTAAATAGGTCCCAAGTCGGCAAGGCCATAGTTGGCTTCAAGTACACGCTCTACCATCCCTGAACTGCGACCATAATGTCGAAAGCAAATCAAATCGAGACAGTCACCATCTCGTGTAATGTAACTTACTGCACTCATTATTTATTTCCCTCATTACCATCGTAGCGTGACAGACGCATGCTAAATTGGATCTCTCTTGGAATACCGTCATTCAAAAATAGCGTGCGCGTCTCGTTGATTGATTTAATTACCCACTTGCCAAGTACTCGCCCCACACTCGGACTAGACTTACCGCTTTCTTCTACATATGTCAGCGTAAGAGGTACACCTTTGGTTGCCTCTTCTCGCATAAAGTCAAGCTGCTTTAAGCCGTTTTCAACCAGTTGCGGAAAGATAGTTCCGTCAAGCTCTAAAGTTTGCTCACCAACCCCAATAAATTGCTTTACCGGGCTATTTTTATCGGTTTGTGACTCAAGGTCTTTCCAGCGATATTCGGTATTAAACTGTAATTTTTGAAACGCCGCTGTACTGACAGAAAACTTATATTCGCCCAGCTGCATCATGTAATTGGCATGATTGATCTTTGCCATCGAAAGTCCTCGTATGAAAGCTTAAGGGGCACTCCCCTTAAGCTACTTCGTTATAATATCGAGCACGATAATCGCGCATCGCTTGTTGCTGCTGTTGATCTAGCACTTGCTTCACTTGCTGTGCTATCTCATGTGCTTGCTGTTCAGACTGTGCATTCACCGTGATATTTGCATTCACAGTAATGTTGCCAGCGACATGTTGTGCTTGCACATCACTGCTGATTTGCGAGTTTGATACACCCGACTCAGCAAGGGCCTGAGGTGCAGGCGTTGATAAAGGGGGTTTGGTCTTAGCAGCGTCAGTCTGTTGCGGTTTTTCATCACTAAACAGGTTAGCGAAGAAATCTCCTCCGACTTGAGACATCACAGCATTCGTTAGATACCCGGCAACTGGACCTAGGAATTTGCCATATTTTGGCACCATGCCAACAAAGTGAGATACAACCTCAGAAGTCACCGCACCGGTCGCAGTACCGCCGATTGTGCGTGCTTTTTCCTCTGTTGATAAGTCATCATTAACCGCCGCTTGATAAATAGTGTGACCATTTAATGCATGTCCGAACATTTGCCCTTGCTGAGAAGCCTTGTTCCACTTCCCATTTGGCTTACCCGAAGCTTGCTCAACCGCCGCCATAGTGCCAGTAAACATGTTAGCTTCATTGATGACATTGTCTTTGACAAATTGCAAAGGAGAATTCGCAGGCTGCGACGTATTGTCTGAGGTTTTTGCTACTGGCTCTTTAAACTCGGTGTCAGCTTGGTTTTGTGCCAAAGTGTTTGATACTGGGACAGACTCATCTGCTTTGGCTGCTTCCTCTTTAGGGTCATCTTCGAAGAGCCAACCGCCCAATGTATCACCGAGAGAGGAGCCAAGAGATTCACCGCCAAATGCACCGATAGCACCACCAATAATGCCACCGATCGCTGTACCAACAACAGGTACCACGGATCCAATCGCAGCCCCCGCAGCAGCGCCAGCCAAGGCACCGCCAGCAGAACCAATAGCGCCACCTACAGCACTGGTTTTTTCACGCTTACTTAAAGAGTCATCGGTCAAAGCGGAGTATGCATCAAAGCCACTCATTGCAACTGTTGCAGCTGCATTTAACCGACCAACACTTTTTAAGCTATTTTTCGCAAAGTTCGCTATGCCACCGCCTTTTTGGCTGAAAAACTTACCCAACTTCGAGAAAATTGCGTCATTAGCAGCCTTAGGCGCTTTAGATGACTTTCCAGGTTTTGACTGGTTAGTCGATTGCTGTTTAGATTGCTTATCTTTATCGTGCTGCTTAACGGACTCTGTTTTACTGTCTTGGAGTTGCTGATCTGCCGGTTTTGCTTTGCCACCGTCCAAAATTTTCAATACAGGCTTGGAGCGCTTTTTACGCTTATCCTGCTTTTTCTCAGGCGTCTGATTTAGCTTCGTTTCTTTGCCGTTATCAGCAGCATCGTTATCAACGTCCGAGGTCTTACTTTGCTTACTCTTTTTATCTCGCTTGGATTTCTTTTTACGCTGTTTTTTGGAGCTCTTCTTCGATTTCTTCTTCGACTTTTTAGACTGTTCCCCTTCCTCTCCATCACCTTCAAATAGTGATTCAAGACCTAGCTCGCCGAGACCAAACTCAGCTAATAAATCGGGAACAGCGCCAGTCAATGACGATAGGTCGCCATTTAAAATACCTTTGAAATCGAGCTTCTCAATCAGCGCAGAGTGCTTTGTGAATAAACTTGCTGCATCTTGCAGCCCAAATGCATTAAGCAGTTGCGGTGCTTGCTGCATCAATGAGCTTAAATCACCCTCCAAAATCGCCTTAGTGTCTAGCTTTTGTAAAGCTGGTAGCGCCGCATCTAACGTTGCACCGATCTCATCTAAACCTACCGCCTTTAATAAACCTGGCGCTGCTGACATCAAGCTTGAAACATCACCACTGGCAATGCCTTTCAAATCAAGCTGTTGTAGCGCAGGCAATGCTGCACCTAACGTTTCGGACGCTTCATCTAGCCCAGCAGCTTTTAACAAGCCTGGTGCCGCTGACATCAAACTTGAAACATCACCACTGGCAATGCCTTTTAAATCAAGCTGCTGTAGCGCAGGTAAAGCCGCTCCGAGTGTCTCGGATACCTCATTCAAACCAACCGAGGCTAGCAAATCAGGCGCTGCTGACATCAAACTTGAAACATCACCACTGGCAATGCCTTTTAAGTCAAGCTGCTGTAGCGCAGGCAGCGCTGCACCTAAAGTCTCGGATGCTTCATTCAAACCAACTGAGGCCAATAAATCGGGCGCCGCTGACATCAAGCTTGAAACATCACCACTAGCAATACCTTTTAAATCAAGCTGTTGTAGCGCAGGTAGAGCTGCTCCGAGTGTTTCGGATGCTTCATTCAAACCAACCGAGGCCAATAAATCGGGCGCCGCTGACATCAAGCTTGAAACATCACCACTGGCAATGCCTTTTAAATCGAGCTGCTGTAACGCAGGTAAAGCCGCTCCGAGTGTTTCGGATGCTTCATTCAAACCAACCGAGGCCAACAAATCAGGCGCCGCTGACATCAAGCTTGAAACATCACCACTGGCAATGCCTTTTAAGTCAAGCTGCTGTAATGCAGGCATGGCTGCACTGAGCGTGTTTGAGACCTGCTCAAAGCCAGCTGACTTTAATAATTCAGGCGCAATGCTCACAACTTGACTTAAGTCGCCGTCGATAACGCTTGCCAAGTCCAACTGAGACAAGGCCGGAATATGCTGTGCTAAAGATTGCGTCGCCGCAGATAAATCAACCGCTTTGAGTAATTCAGGCGCCGCACTTTGCAGCGTACTTAAATCACCTTGCATCACCGCCGCGATATCGACTTGCTCAAGCGCTGGCAATGCCTGCTCTAAAGTTTGCGCGGCACTGGACATATCCAATGCATTGAGCACTTCAGGTGCCGCATCAACTAAGCTAGATAAGTCACCATTGAGTAGCTCTTTAACATTAAGCGCTTCAACAACAGGCAATGCGCCTTCGAGTGTTTTAGCTGCTTCTGATAAGTCAAACGCATTCAACAGCTCAGGCGCTGCACTTGCTAAGCTTGTTATATCGCCCTCAAATACCTCTTTAAAATTAACCGAAGAGATGGCAGGCAACGTTTGCTTAACCACATCACTGGCTTTATCAAAGCCAAACGTTTCAAGCACCTGGGGAGCATTTTGGATCAACGTATTTAAATCTTCGTTGAAGGTCGCACTACTGGTACCTTGTGCAATGCCCTGCGTGGCACTGATGATATCGCTACCCATTTGCGCAATACCCAGTGCATCAACCATAACGGGTGCAGCTTGGCGCAATGCATCAAGCTGCAAATCTAAAGTATTTTGCGCATCCGTATTTTGCACTTGCGCGGTTGCCGTGGCTAAAGACTCACTCAATGCGTTAATAGGTAAGCCATCATAAAGCTGTGGCAGTGCAGCCTGCAGCTGTGCAAGCTCATTGCTTGCTGCTGTTTGTAATTGCTGAAAATCTAACGCTGATACTTGCTCTGCCAGTGATTTAATGGCACCGCTCAAACCTGTGCCATCACCAATTTTGGCATCCACTTGCGCTTTCAGTGTCTCTGCTTGTTGCTCATCTTGAGCCCCTTGCAGCATCTGTGCACTGTGCGTAACCGCATTATTTGACTTTGCTTGTGCGCTGGAAAATTGCGTCAAATGGGTTGAGATTACCTGACTGGTATTGCCCAGTAATTCATTGACATTAACATTGGCTAATTGCCCTATCACAGCCTCTAATGCGCTGGTATCTAATGGCTTTTTAGCTTTAACCAAATTAGCAAGCAAACTGCCTAATTGAACATTTGGATCAACCTGATCCTGCTTAGGTAGGCGGTACTTTACTTTGTTCTTTGAACGGTCTTTTGCAGACAATCCTTGATGTTTCATAATCATACCTAGGAAGAGAAATAAGCGGGAATGTGTGGATTGCACAGCGCAACGAACGGCACTGTGCCAAGGTTGATAGCTCAAGACCCTAAAACTGCGCTTAAGTCCTTGAGCTATCAAACTTGCGCTGGTGAAAAAAAGGCGGGTTACCCCGCCTCTGTTGCTTCTTTATAATCAACCGCTGCTTCAAACCACTCGATGAGTTCGTCTTCAGTCAGCCCGTTGAGTTCTTGCAAGCCCCACCCTGTGTACTTAGCCAGGGCAATCACCATTGCTTTTAGACGCTTGGGCGGGATACGAGAAAAGCCTGGAGCGCCTCGCGTAACTTAACAAAGTCGCTCCAATCTAGCTCTTCGATGATATCTGGAGACACTTCACACAAATGTGAGAAGTAACGGATTTCACTTTCAGATTCGCTAATATCCGCTTTATCAACCATTAACCGATCGCGCACTTTAGGTCGTCTCATTTTTAGTTCTGCATACTCATGCCCATCGACCGTAACAGGGAAAGTCAGTTTAATGATTTCAGTCATAGATTAAGCTCCGATAGTCTTGCGTAGGTTAGCCATGTGATCAACACCCGCGATTTCGCGAATATCGTTGTACAGGTCAATGTTGTAGATAACTTCGTTGTTCACTTCTAACTTGTACTTTTGAACAGCGTATTGCAGCGTCATTTTCGCTTCTTCGCCGTCTTTCCAGCTACCCATGTCTACTTCTTTGAAGAAGCCATGTAATGTGACAACGACAGGCTCTGGTGCAGCGCCTTGCTTTTGAATAGCGCCACGTGCAGTCAGATTGATTGTTCTGCCAGTACCGCCCCAATCACCAAGAAGCTTAAGTACATCTGCGTTGTACTCTAGTAACGTGATTGAACCTTCAAGCTTTTCAAGTTGACCTACATCTAGCTCGATTGGCGCTTGGAAACCTGAAGTCACTTCACGTGTTTTAACTGTGACTTTAGGAAGCGAGATTTCGTCCGCAATGCCAAGGTAACCCTTACCATCTACAAACAGCTTTGATTTCTTTAGGATTTTAGGAGACATTGCCATTATACGATTTCCTCTAGGTAGTTGTTAGTTAAGATGCTCTTGAACGTGATGTGCTCAGCAGGTGTTGGCGGAGTGAAATCAAAGCTGAAGTACACTTTACCCGCTTGAATATTTTCAGGCGTGTTAAGGTCTTCATCAGCCCAGATTTGACCACCTAGGATAGCGCCTTGCGCTTTTAAGCTATCAAGGTAAGCTTGAACGCTTTCTGTCACATCTTTGATGTAAGTTGACGTGATGTTGCGGTCAACAGCCCACATATGTGCACGAAGTAGCGAGTCGTTAATCATATCCGCTGTACGAACAACTGATAGGAAAGCCCACTTAGGGTCTGTCGCACAAGTACGGTTACCCCATAGTTTGAAACCGTTTTGGCGAATGATTGTAGATACTTCTTTTTCATTTAATAAGTTTGCACGCGCATTCTTATCACCAAGCTGGAAGTCTACTGGACGTGCAGTACCTACAATACCGTTCATAGCCGTGTTACTTGGGCTCCACCAGAATCCACGGTCATTGTCAGATTTAGCAATCATACCCGCAACACGAGCACTTGCAGGCTCATTTACAACGGCACCTTCTTTGAATACTTTCACCTGAGGGTCAACCACAAACACACGACGAGATGAGCAATCACCACGATATGCGATCGCATCGGCATCATTTGTATTTGGACCATCCGCAATGATCACAGCGCGAAGACGCTCTGCAATACCAACTAGCTCTGCAACAACAGGGTTAGCTGCGCCAGATGGACGCTGATGAGTAAAACCTGGAGCAACTAGAATACGAGGTGTAACACCTAATACAGACTCAGCACCTAAGAAAGCGTATGCACCTTCATAACTGCCATCAGCAGCAACACCGCCTTGAATGTTAGTCATGACTGCATTGTCATCATCGCCGTCGACACGAACAACAACCACAACCGCACCGGCTTGATCAAATACACCATCAATCGCAGCAGGCAATGTGCCTTGCTCACCTAACAACGCAGCTTCCGCACGTTTACCAGCAATTAAAACCGGTGTGTTAAGAGGGAACTTTTCAGTATTTGCTTGTGGAGCAGTACCAATCAGACCGATTACTGAGCTTTTTACTGTTTTAATTGGGCGCGTACCAGACTGCGCCTCGATGACTTCTACACCGTGTAGAAATTGCGACATAGATATCTCCTTTAAAGGTATGTCAATTAGCTAATAAAAAAGCCATGTGACCGAGCTTGAAAATTCAAGTCAGTCGCATGGCTTAAGTTGATTAATTTTTTATCTGTACCAATCAGTACAGAATGAAGTTAAGTGTGAAAAGTTGACTGATATGCCAACCAATATAAATTAGAGCAAGATCCCTTCTATCGTCACCGGCTCATTGTTAATAAGGTAAAGACCTTCAATGGTAATATCGACTTGGCCCTGACCTGCAGGATGCACCGACACACCTTCAAGTCGAAAGCGTGGCTCCCACCTATCTAATGCATTGGCAATCGACATGGTAATATCACCAACTAGGTTGTGAGAAAACGGTCTATCGACGAGTTCAAATAACCCACAGCCATAATCACGACGCATAACTCGACTACCGAGCGGCGTTGTCACAATGTCGCGAATACTTTGCTTTAAATGCTCAACGCCACCTAACGGCTTACCCGTTTGCGCGTTCATTCCAATCATCATTTATCTCCTACCGTGAAGCTGCCCACACCAATCGCAATTTTACCGCCACAGTTTGTTGGGTCCCCTAACCTAGCAACCGCTTTGCCGCCTATGGTAAAATTGGGGGCGCCCGCTTGCACAACCTTTCCTGAGTGGTTAACTTTTGGGTCTGGCATATAAACGTGCACACTGACACTGTCTCCTTCACGAAGTACATCAATACCACCCACTGTAAACTTGGGACCTGAAGCAGAAATCACGCCGGGGGCATACCCACCGTGAATATCTGTGATAGCACCATCAACTGAAATAGCAGGCATATGCTAGCCCTCCTGTGCTTTGATTGCTGAACCGTCTAGCTTCATTACCCCACCAGCTTTGACTGTCATTGCAGCAGCGGTTTTAATGGTGGTATCGGCTGTTGAGTCTAATGTCATTGCGCCTTGCTTGGTCTGTATAAACATATCGCCTTGCTCTGCAATCACATTGGTTCCTTCCTCTTTAGAGGTAATATTGACGGATTTCCCTGTCAAATTTAGCGCTTCAGTTGCGGTAATTGAGATATTTTTCTTACCATTAATGTCGGTTTCACCATGCACCAACACGTTGGCATTTTGCTTACACTCAATATTCACTTCGCCACCGGAAAAGATATTTATTTGGGCAGGGTTATCACCTTGAGATTCTGGCACAAAAATATCGTAGGCATGTTTTTCTCGATCATATTGAACAATAGCACCATCTTGATAGTGAGTACGCTGGACATGCTCACGGGACTCCGTTGGTACAGCACTTAGGCTTTGTACTAACTCATCACCAGTTGCACTGGTCGCATCCACCACATGGTTCATTTTGAAATGCGGTTGCTCATGACCATTGGCATACAAACTCCCCAATACAATGCCTTGTGCCATATCTCCACTGGGAGCGAGTACTAATACTTGCTCACCCACTTCTGGGGCTTGCCATGTCATGTCTTGGGCAGCTTGATTGGTCAGCCAAGGTAATTTTGCGGTCAACCACTCACCGATCCGCACTTTGACCCTCGCCAAATCAAAGTCAACTTCTTCAACCGTGCCGATTGAAATCAATTTGGCAAAGCGATGCTGCATGTCAGAGACAGCCAGTTCGGACTGCTGTTGATTTGCTAACATAATCGCTCCTAAGTTGTGGTAGGTGCTTTATTGATCAGCTTATATTCTCCCCCTTTGGGCCCCAAATACACTTCGGTAATGGCAGGTCCAGGTGGGTCGTCTGGGTATTCCACTTGATAATAAAAATCCCAGTAAAGCTGCGCTTTTGCCAGTGTTGAGCTGACTTGATGACTAAACGATATATCGCTTTTTTGGGCGATAAAGTGCTGCCAATGGATGGGCATTTCGTCCACCATCACAAGCGCCTCACACTGGGTTATCAACTGGTCAAGTCGTTGCAGCAACTGTGCGTTGTCGGCATCTTCCAACTCAATGTCTAGCTGTAACTGCAACACTCGTCTATCGAGTGAGTTTGGACTGAGGTTTTTGTTATACGACGGTCCATATGTGACGCCTTTGTCGGCGCCTTTCGCCTGCAGTTCACTGGCTTGACGTTCGCCGAGCAGCTTGACTGTCAGTTGGGCTTGCTGCGTCAGATCTGGGTAAGGTTGTGCGGCTTTTAAGAGCCCCACATGTGCCACCCCTTGAAGTCCAGATGATAAGCATTCAAGCACCTTATTAATTAAGGTACATCTTTGCATGAGGTTATTTACTCTTTGAAGTTAAGACTTATGATGGTTATGACTCGAAGGAAAAGGCGAGTCGAGATGGACGAAATGCCCAAATTTAAAACTATTAGCCCAAAGTAGGCCAAACGACTTCTGAAGGCGTTGTAAAATGAGTCGGTAAATCACGCAGTGCTTGGCGATAATCACTGAGCTCAGTGGGCACAGATTGCGTATTTTCCAGTGCGCGTAATACCAATAAATCTGACTCTACCAACAAATTATCACGTTTGGATCTCACCGTAACCCAGGTAACATCTTCACCATGCGGCTCTGTTACTATGTTTTCATAGTCCATGCTTATTGCTCCCAAGAAGGCTGATTATGAGAAACCCGTTCAGCACATGGGCGGCCATTCACTGAGGTATATTCACACGTTGCGGTGAATGCACGCTCAGAACCACAGTGCGGTCGAGTATCAACAAACAAAGAGACACGCGCAATACCATTACCATATCCTTTGTTTATTCGCCTGAAAAATACCGTAAGTGTTTTGCCCACATCAGCTTTAGTAATATCAATAAACCTAGGCGCTTCACCAGGTTCAGAAATAAATAACTTCAATGCAACATCATGCATAATGTGCTTCACTTCGATACGCGCAGAAACGCAATCATGAGAAGACGCGCCATGTATCACCAAGTGGTCATAATAA
Organism: Pseudoalteromonas luteoviolacea H33-S; assembly: GCF_001625695.1. Classification (GTDB taxonomy): domain Bacteria; phylum Pseudomonadota; class Gammaproteobacteria; order Enterobacterales; family Alteromonadaceae; genus Pseudoalteromonas; species Pseudoalteromonas luteoviolacea_B. Next base: position 4,423 of record NZ_AUXY01000068.1, on the reverse strand, counting down.
GACGCCATCCCTCTGTGCGACATTAAAAAGTCACATTTAAATGAATCGCCATTTGAGCCGAAAGAGTTACCAATGTGCTGCGCATCAAACTCTATCAAATTAACGTAGTATGGGTCTTTTGGCGCTGCGCAGTACTTATAACCGTCATCTGGGCCATCTGCGGCAGATGTGTAGCCTCCAGCTGACAAGTGCTGTTTAAAAGAAAAACGCTTGGTTAAGCCTTCTTTGTAGACATTCAATCCATTAATGCTCTCAACCATGCCAGCTTTAAAGCTTTCATACTGTGCATCAAGCTCAGCCGATTTTGATGCCAATGCATGATTAATTTGGCCCATTTGATTTTGAACGGTATCGCATAGTTCGTTCGCACGCTCAGAGACATTTGTGAGACGCTCTGTGATAGTTAAGTTGTTACTCGACATAATGATCTCTTATTCAAATCTAAGATGCTTTAAGTACGTCTGGTTTTTGTGGCCAAACTACACTTTCAGGGCTATTGAACTCTTGTGGAATATTTCTTAACGCTGCACGATAGTCCTTAATTAGCAGCGATTCCTGCTCAGAAAATGGGTGGTCATTAACCTGTGTCCAATCCGTTTCTCTTAATAAGGAGTTACGAATATTTTTAATTTCTAACCATTGCTTTGCTGTAAACAGTTCATGTTCCGTCATCTTTTATACTCCTAAAATAAAATTATTCGCTGCAACATGTGGCTGAACTTCAGTGATTGGTGCCAAGAAATAATCTGTGCTAGCAATACGTTCTACCACTTGTGTTTCTGACTCAATAATTACTGGTCCTTTGCTGTATTGACCATTTAAGTAAAACTTATAAGACCAGCCGCCGCGTAGCCAAACAGAAGATGTATACGGTGTTGACGCAGCCGCTATTTTGCCAACGAATGCTCGGTGAGAGTAAAAGTGGTGAAATTGCTTAGCAAAGGTAAAGTCGCCACCATTGGACCAGTTTTGCAACTGCACAAAATAATCCAATATGCCGCCACTAGTAATATCGTCATGCACGTATCGTTCGATACGTAAATCCAACATCTTGCAATGATGAAGTGCCACAGGGTAAAACTTTGTGTCGTCTAAATGCTTTAGGTCTACAGGAACAATGAAATCGCTTTTAGACAGTGTTTTTTGGTAACGGTTATCACCCGACTCAATAAAGTCGTCCATTTTTCCTTGATACTGACTAATCGAGCTAGCAGCTTGCGCATCAAACTGTGTCTTTTTAGCTTGCAATGCATCCTGCTCTGCTTTTAATGTATTTTTTATGTTATTGATCTGCGCATCTACGGTATTGCACAGCTCGTTAGCCCGCGTGGCTACTTTTGCCAAGCTCTCTGTGATGGTTGTATGTTCGTTTGACATCAGTCTTCCTTAATTCCTATTGCCCGTTTTCTAAAGCGAGTAATCGTAGTTCTTGTTTTAATTGTCGGTGCATTGTGTCTAGCTGCACCAAGGTTAAATCTGCGAGTTCGTTATCAAGTAATACATTAAAGTTATCGATGCCAGGCTTCACCTCCACGCTATCAGATGGCAACTGAGCAAGGCTCAACGTCACACTTTGTAGAATTTTTACATCGGGGGTTCTATAACCTAATGTTCGATTAGGCTCAGAGTACACACCTAAAAGAATTAAGTTGTCATCGCTGCCCACGGGCTCATCGATTTGGATAAATACACCCACTTCGCGAATGGCGTATTCGGGTGCTGACATGGCTTTATCAAACAGTGCAACCACGGTGACTTGGTGGTTCTCATCTGTTTCGTAATTGTCATCCCGAATTGGCTGAAGTTCTTTAAGGTTGCGCAGACTTGTTTGGGTTTGCGACGGCGTATAACTTGCGTCACCAAATGCCATATGGCTGATCTGTGCTTTTTTACCATTGGCTTTCGCTGCTAATAAAGCATCTAAGCCAACTTGGGTAAACTGCAGCGTTAATGCAGACATTAAGCAGCTCCTTGTAAGTTAAAATGTTGATAAATAATTTGTCTCGTAACACTGAATAAACCCTCATTCCCAGTGCTGTGAGGAGGTAAAACAGTTTGGCCTGAGATGTTTAAATGGTGCGATTGATTCGTTTTAGACAGGCCAAGTACCCCATAGAGGCCTTTACTATTGCCTGGTTTTATGCCGCTCCCCGCAACTTGCCAACTACATAATGTATGAGAATTAGTTGCACCAAACGAATGATATGCCCCACTAGGTTTTGGCGGCTTGACGCTCTGGCCTGCTATTGCTAAATGCCTAGCAGAACAACTTGCATTCACAGCAAAAAAACCTGCACCACCTGTACTTCTTGGGGGGACAATCCCCTGACCAGCAATAGCTAAGTGTTTGACGCCTCTACTTTGAGCTGCTCCAAATACCGCGTTTTTTTGCATTGCTTCATTGGGATTCACACCACTGCCAATTGGTGCATCCATACGCTGTAAAATAGTTGACGGCATGGCGCAAATTGCGCCTAAGCGTTCGTTGTAAGAAAGCCCCAACTGCACATCCACATGAATAGAGCCCCGTTTAACTGCTTCAATAATCCGGCGCACTCGCTTTAACATTTGGGGGGTCAGCATTCCTTGCTGCTGCTCATCCAAATTACTATTGATAAGTGCCCACACTTGCACAGTGCCTCGGGACAACGCTTCTAAATTGTCTCCTTGCCACCACTCTTTAATTTCGGTTTTAATATTTAAACTATCGAGCGCTTTTTGCAGCGCGTAAGGCGTGCCTTTCACTTGGTGTACGGCGAATGCGTCATTAATCACTTGGCGCTTTAAGGCTTCGCTCCACGCCTCGTCCCACTCATCCACAGATACGGACCAAGCTAACCAAGGCAGCAGCGCTACCGGGCACAAAAAAGGGTCCCAAACACTGGCAAGCAACAAGCGACTATCGTTTAGCACGCATGCTGATTTAACTTGAGCACGCTTTAGGGCATCAGCCTCATCGGACTGCCAGTTTTCAATATTAAGCTGCTTTGCAAATTCATCGAGCTGCTGTGCATCACAAAACTCTGGGTGATCCACCAGCACTAACAACTGCTTTGTATTGCATTGCAATAACACATCTGGATTTGCTAATACCGTATTGGGTTGCATGCCACAAAGCTTTGCTAGCCAAACTAATTGCGCATCACTTCGAGTTGAAAGCGCTAATAAAGAGAGCAATAGATTGCGAACAGCTTGATTGTCTGGAAATTGCCGACTGAGTATCTTTACCAGCTCACTGGCATTGGTTGGGATCAGTTTATCCATAGACATTTTCCATCAATATCGAAATAGACTCGCAATAAGGTGCTTCAGTCGCCTGACAAACAATATCGTCAACTGGACTCAGTAAGGTCACGTCCTCCACCCCCGATTGGTGCAGCGCAGCATAAATACCCGCCCGCGTGACTTTTTTACCAAGATAATGCCGTGAATCACAATACGCTTGTACTGCTTGCTCAGCCGCGGCAACAAGCGCACTGCCGGATGGACCATGCAAAATAGAGAGCTCCGCTTTCACCGAAAATGGTTTTACTTGTGCCTTATGCACCGTCACTCTATCCCCTAATGGGCGTACTTTCGATGCCACTTTGTCGATACCTACTTGCTCATTGTCTTGTGCAGAAAAGTAGTCCTTCACCTTATCAATTAACCCGTCATTCGGCTGGCCGGTATCAAGGTGACTCAAAATGGTCAGTTCAATATCACAAGGAGCTGGACTGAGTACTGCAACATCTTTTATCTGCGGATCGCACGACATTGAGTGATAAATGTAAGACTCACGACTGCCGGCCGTATTAAGGCCATCAAATGCCAATTGAATGCGCTGCCTAAAATCAGCATCAGATTCAGCTGGCGAGGTGTTGCGTGCTAAGTTATACCTTGCTGCAATGGCATCTAAATCATGCCCTTGTGCTGAGGCCAACATAGTGCCCTTTACTGCATCATTGAGCTTTTGTTTTTGTAATACTTGTTGATACGCTAAAGTTTGCAACAGCAAAGCAACAGGGTCACTTTCTAGAGATAAAGCCGCTTGATACTGTGGGTTTTGCAATAAAAACTGGGCTTTGAGTTGCTCATACTCTTGTTCATAATCAAGCGTTGCAATAACGTCTGGAACAGGGACTTTCGATAAGTCTAATTTAGTAAAGCCACTCATAATCTTCCTATCTAAAATAAAAAACCCGCACTCATTTAAGTACGGGTTTTGATTCATGGGATAACTGTGTAAAGCTCTTTCAAGCTTAAGGTCATTTTACTGATTTTAAGAGGTTGAGACAGGTCATTTATGACCGCCTTAAAACCGCTAAATTTGTGCTTTATACAAAAAACGCCAGGTGCTGATTTATCGAAATAAAAAAGCGACATGGCGTTGAAACTGTTAGGTCTTTTTTCAGCTAGATGTGAATCTTAAGCTGTTTAAGCT
>NZ_AUXY01000067.1 GCF_001625695.1 Pseudoalteromonas luteoviolacea H33-S | reverse complement strand
GGAAATTATGGCTTAAAGTTAAGCAAGGATCAGTGTGTATAACTTGACAGAGGGAGTCATACCAACGCCCCAAGCAGGGGCAACTTTTAAACTGGCTAAAATCGGAGCGAAGCGACGGGAGCCAGTTTAAAGTTGTCCCGTTGACTTGGTTTGTTAGGTTACTGATTATAAACACTTACTGCTACGTGTTCTGCGTACTTTTCGCCCTTCATTCGAAATAAAAACAAAATAATTATTCTCGATAGTGACTATCTTGTCTGTGACTATTATACCCACTGGAAGAGGATTTTGGCCGCTACTTTCTGTTACCTTGAGCGTAAGTTGCCCGTCTTTAATATACCAACTGCCCAAAGTAATGGAGTCTATTGAATTACATTTACCAGAAGTGTATTGAATATGCTCTATAACTCCATCATTTCTATAGGTGCTAACATGACCTTCTTGCCCATAATACATATCAGTTTTTGAAATTGTCCATGAGCCAACTAAGCGTTTTGAAAGTTCAATATCTGCAATTGGTTGAGCAATAACATCTATCGATATAGACAACAAAAACGCGACTACTATATATTTCAATTTAATCACCACTTTTAAAGTAACTTAACATTTTTATCTACGACAAATGTCGCATAACAACAGCTTTTCAGATACGCACTTTAATACCCTCAACCATAACAATAAGTTAAGCAGATGTCACCAAGTTGAAAACAGTTAAAGTATGTCACTTGCCGTATAACAGTGATATTTGAAAAAGAGCAAGTTGATTAGACACTTTTACAAGATAGAGAAATTATATAAATATCTTTTTGCCCAGTGAATTTGTGCCTGTCCCATTTGATTCTCCCTTTGATTCTCCCTTTGATTCATACTTCGTTTTCAAATAATACAGATTTATCTATTGGAAGCGATGTACACGTCAAATTGGCTGTTACGTAAGGCCAGTGAACTCTTTTCGCATGGATTACAAATCCTCGCTTCATAGTATATTTGGTCAAGGTAAAAGAACCTGGGCATAGCTCAACGGATCTGCGTAACAGTTTATATCTCAATATCTCATACGATTCATTAGTATTACCATCAACTCGTACAAGAAATGATTCTTTGCCTAGCTTTGTTTCAGAGAATCCATTAGCCCCACTCTGAGGGTAACCATCAATCGGCTTATATGAACTACAACCAACTATTCCCAAAAATAAAACTAATATTGCCGTTCTTAACAAAGTAACTCCATAGATGTATCACAATTTAATATTAAACAAAAAGGAAAACAAAAATGGACAGACACATTTCTAAAAGCGAAGCAAATTTCTAGATATCATTCCAAAACAATAGGCTATTCACAATAGAAATATCGAGAAGCACCTTACATTAGATATTAACTTTAAGTAGGAATATTTTCATTTTACTAAACAAGAAAAAACTAGATTTATAAGCAAGGATAAAACAACTTTTTACTAACCTACTCCCTTATACCAACTTACATCATTTTTAGCGGCATGCGCTCTTAATACCGTTTTCGAGCCTACAAAGTTACCATAGTGATTACCATAATTTTGCACTCTAACTAACCAAGTTGCTTCTTCAATTTTCAGTGATACTAGAATATCGGGCACACTCTTTGGTATGTACCCTTTCTTTTTCGGATGAACATGACGCCCCGTCCAATCAACTAGCTCGAGGTAATCCAATAAAGAGAAAGGTAATGTGTTTTCATACACTCTTGTACCAAACGATTTTAATGTTTTTGGCTGTTTGATTTGATGTGCATTTTCATTATTTTGATTAGGTTTTTGTGCACTTGCTTTAGAGTTTTTAAAGTGACTTATGCGCTCTTGAATCGAGGTGAAATCACTATCCTCTAAATTATTTGTCATGTTGGCTCGGATTGGGTTTAAATCTACATAAGCCATACAACTGAGCAATGCCGTTTCATCTAGCAAAGCTTGAGACTTGTACCGCCCTTCCCAGTATTTACCGGTACAGTTATCTTCTTTGTTTGCTTCTTTTGCTATGTATTCATTGAGGTTTTTCATAAACCAGCTGATGTCGTATAACCGAGATCGCCACTTTTCAATCAGTTCCGAAACAAGCAATTGCTCTGCTTCACTGAGAATATTGCCGTGAAGGTCTCTATCAATGATTGGACTACCCTTATACAGCTTATACCATCAAGATATTACCTCGTTATTTGACCAACTAAGTGCTTGCTGTCTATTCACTTTAACCACTAAATGATAGTGATTACTCATAATGGCATAAGCCGCTATTTCAATCGCAAATACACTGCTCAGCAGCTTTACTCTCTCGACTAACCATGTTCGTCTGTGGTCAAAGTTTTTACCTGTATATTTATCCTCCCCACACAAAAAAGCACGGCGTACACACCGTGCTATTAAGTGATAATAAGACGTCGACGACAAATCTATCAGTGCTTTCCTTGCTCTTGTCATTCCTATTCAACTCAATCAATAACTGGATATTTAAACAGTAGTAAAAAAGCGCGATTTGCGCAAAAAATTTGTGCCTGTCCTATTTTGGTTTTCGTTCAACACCCAGATAAGGTGCCGGCTTCGCGACACCTATCCTTATTTGTTATGTTTTCTTACCGTTCAGAAGCTGTCTGATTTAATAGTTAAGACATCACCTTCAGTATATAAAAGAGGACCTGCATAATAGCTTCCTTTTTTAAATAAATAGAAAGCTGATAATTCACCTAGTTTTCCTTTAATGGTAAAACCAACAGCGTTTTCGCTGGTACAAACAATAGAAATCTCATTAACACCACCAAATTGTGACTTTATATTTAGGGAATTACTCAAGCTTTCTTTTAGTTTTTTAATAGTTATTAATTGAGATTCATCAAGGCTAAAGCCATAAACTGATAGTAATTCATTATCGTTAGTGCCAACGTCAACCTTTTCTACGTGAGGTACTTGTTTAAAATATTCCTGACATAAAGGTAATGCAAAAGTTTTTGCCATTAGCACTACTTCTATGAACATCAGAGAAATCAGAAGTCTCATACTCAGTTTCCAAAAAACATAGCACCCTGTTAATAGGCGGATTATGCTTGGCTAAAATTAGCGAAGAATGAGCGTCAGCCAAGCAGTAAGGCGTCTATTTTAAACAGCTTGTTATGTTTTAATACGTTTGCACCCTTAATATATTAAAATACACTTTCTTCTTTGAGCAATCCGCACCTGTTGTTTGATGCAAAGTAATTGTATATTTGTTTGCCAAAGCTGTATTCAATAGCATTAGATTATTGTGAAACTCGTTCTCACTTACACTACCTAGATAGAAGCGATTACCTTGACAGTCATCTTGGTGAGGTTGATGGGAAATTTGAACCATGACCTCACGCCCCTCAACTAAAGTAAGCTCCTCAATTTTTCCTTTTGCAACAAATGAGTTAGCAACTGAATTAAAACTGCAAATCAAAGCTAATATTAATAAAATTTTCAATGAAGCTTCCTAAAACATAATGCTTGCTAAGCTAATAGACAAAATTGAATAAGCTAAAATTGAGCGAAGCGACGAGCTTATTTAATTTTGTCCTAGTTTAGCGCTTTGTTATGCGTAAATTTTACGCAACTCTTTAACTATGCCCTTAAACTCTTTACCGACTAAACCTAAGTTTTGATGAAAAGTAAATCCAGACTTTTTTATTTGAGCCAAATCAAGGGCTATTTGGGCATGCTTAGATGCTGACTCATCATTACCATTATTTGAGTTTATAATAGCTAAAGCTGCGTGCCAACGAAAAAAATCTATTGGAAACATTAGTCTGCTTTGGTTGGCATTTAAGACCGTTTCAGCTTTTGAATAAAAGTGCTCGAGTTTATTTTTGACAATTGTTAGCGGAAGTAGGATATATGCTTCCGTTTTTAAATTAGGAAATTCATGCTCTCTATTTAACGCTTTTTCGTAAGAATTTAACGCATCCTCTACCATATTTTTGGATATAAATGCGGATGCCATATCACAATAAGCTTGGGCATGATCAAAATCGTCTTTTAACTCAAAATATTTGTCTAAAAGAGCGATCGATACATCTGGATACTTTGTAGATAAAATAGATGCTTGGATTCTTAAATATTGCTCTTTTCTACGAGCACGCTTAAGCTTGAGATAAAACGCTTCTTCTATTTCATCATTCCATTCTATATTTCGATACCAATCTTCGTTGCCCAACGAAACTTTCCTTTACGTATAACAATTTAATATCGACCGAATAGGTCGTTTTTCTCTTTGCACCAGTTTTATCACAATAACTTACTTGTTGCTACAGCAATATTTTTCAATGATTATAGACATTATGGAAAGGATACAAACGACCCAATGGGTTGTTTTCTTGACTATGGGAGAAACGCATCAACACTGTATATAAACACAGCAGTTTTTTAGAGCTAACTTAATGAGAATTCGTTCAACATTTTTAAATCGCATCGTCGAGTTTATGTTGACTAAGCAATATTCACTCAGAATCGTTGATACATACCTTAAGTGGATTTCTTCCTATATTCATTTCATGGTAAGCGCCAATCTAAGTTGCCAATTGTTGCACCCCCTGAGGAGGCTAAATGTCTCATATCGTTTTTAAGTAAACGATATTATTTAATTTCAGGATTAATGTGCGAAAGGCTAATGACACAGCGCGAAGCGCTGGCATTCTTTTCGTGTAAGGTGAAGATAGCCATTTTAATCAAAGATAATCAACACACTCTTTAAACGCACCAAACTAGTTGCAATGGGTTAAGCATGGATCCTGAAACGAGTTCAGGATGACGGATTCGGGGGTAGCTGCATAACTGCTGATAAATCAACATCATAACACCTTTATTAATCCAAAGCACATCCTCTCTACGTCATTCCGGACTTGCTCCGGAAACCATAGATTAGTCACAAAGAAATGGTTCCTGAATCAGGTTCAGAATTAACGTGCAAAATCTAACGACTGCGAGCAAAGCGAGTACGTTCAACTTGTGCAAGGTGAATATCGTGCGAAAGGTTAATGGCAAAGTGCGAAGCGCTGACATTCTTTTCGCACAAGGTGAAATGAGCCATTTTAACCAAAGGTAATCCCCCCCTTTAAACGCACCAAACTAGTCGCAATGGAATAAGCATGGATCCTGAATCAAGTTCAGGATGACGGATTCGGGGGCATGTGCATAACAGGCCATGAATCAACATCATGACCCCATCTATTAACCCATCACTTATTCTCTCTACGTCATTCCGGACTTGCTCCGGAAACCATAAACTATCCTCAGAAGCGGTGGCTCCAGATTCAAGTTCACTAAAACAAACACTCGATGCATTAAGCTTTAAAAGAATCGACCTTTTCTTTTAAGTTGCTGGTGTAATCACCCAATGCACTACTCACCTCAGCATTGAGCTGCGCGTTTTTAGCAATTTCAATGATGCTGTTGTTAAACTCATTAATGTTGGTACTTATCTCAGCAATCACAGAGGTTTGCTCTTCAGTCGCAGTTGATACTTGCACATTCATATCGATGATCTCGTTCACTGCGCTATTGATTTCATTCATATACTTTGCCGACTCGTTCGCTTTTTCAACACTCGAAGTTGCACTCGTTTGCGCATTTTCCATTGCAGTAACTGCATTTTGCGCCATTGACTGTAACTTTGTGATCATCTCTTTAATTGACTCAGTTGCTTTTTGTGTATTATGTGCAAGCTGCCTAACTTCATCCGCAACAACCGCAAAGCCTCTGCCCGACTCGCCTGCCCGAGCAGCTTCAATCGCAGCATTTAATGCCAATAAATTGGTTTGTTCGGCAACACCTTGGATCATCAATACAACTTGGTTAATTTCGTTACTTTGCGTATTTAAAGCTTGAATTTGTTCGGTATTGTCTGCAACCAAGCCGGCTAACTGCTCAATCGATTGGATATTTTGAGTGATCGTACTCGTACCCTGCTGAGCAAGCGTTCCCGATGTTTCAGCTTTTTGTGCTGTTAACTGCGCATTGTTAGCCACTTCTTGAATAGCAGCACTCATTTGCGTCACAGCTGTCGCAATCATAGCGGTTTGCTGCTCTTGATCCTGAGACGTATTTGCCATCGATGAGCTGATGGATGTCAAATTGGTAGATGTCGAGGTCAATTCATCTATCATTTCAATAAGGCTTTGAACTAGGTTGTGCAAACAATCGACCATCATATTAAAGTCATTGCCAATTTCGCTAAGCTCGTCTTCGCCAACCACTTTTACCCGCTGCGTTAAATCCGCATTTTGTGCAATGGTTTTAATGGTGCGTCGCAACCCTTTTAATGGCTTATGGATAGAGCCGTAGATCAACCAACTGACACTCAACATGACAACAATGACGAGTACAGACGCGACTATCATACCCACCCTTGCATCATCCGCCTCTTCATGACTCACTTCAATCAGTTTGCTGGCTTCATCTAGCTGCAGCACCATCAGTTCATTGTAGCCTTCGCTCAGTGGGTCAAACGTCTCGTAGAGATCTTTAACAAACTGGTTGTAAGGCACAGAGTTAAACTTATCTTGTGCTATTAAGCGCTGATACTCTTGAATAAGCTGATTAACTTCCCGCTCAGATTGCTTAATTTGCTGAACTATCGATTGCTCTTGACTGGTCAACTTACCTCCTAAGTAAATTTCCCACTCGGCTATGGCTATTGATTTGGCCTCTTCAATATTATCAAGCGCTTGTGATGGCGTTAATTGCTTGCCTCTTAACTTATGCAATGTATCAACAATAACCACCGCATAATTATCTGACACCACTTTGATCTCTTTAAGTGGTAAAACTCGACCAGAGTACATCTTATCCATGTTCGTAACGAGGTGAGAAATCGTCGTGAGCGTAAACACTGTCGCAATCACAAAAAGGATTGCAGGTAATCCAGACAACGACAATAAACGGCTTTGTACAGAGAAATTATTCAACATCAAATTTTCCTTAGGCTTTGCCTAGTTACCTTGATATTTGAGTATTGACTAACTATGTGAAATTACAATGTAAAAACGGAACTGATCCACTAAAGTCTCGGTTCAAAATGACTGTTCAAACCACTTTGTCACATAATCGAAAACGATCATTGTGTGACGAGCGAATTTAGCGACGCATTCAATACTATAAACTTGCGATGTAATACACTTGGCAAAGCAATGCTAAAAAACTTAAAAACAGTACTTTATATGCAATGGGCTGCTGAGTCTTAAATGCTGAAATAAACGCGCAAATGAATGAAGATATGAGAGACAGGAAGCATACCATTGCCATCGCAAACACGATTTGTTGCGGCAGATAAAAATCACAGTCATATGAGCACCTATAGAACCGCTCTATCATTAAGCTGACCAGTATCGTTTGTAACGTCCCCCAAACGCTTAATACGAGCAAAACTAGATGAAAAAAATGTTGAAAGCTAAATACCTGTTTATAATCCACTGATAAATTCTTATCGAAAAAACATCAGCATTGTGAAGACAAAGCCATGACTTAAGGCTTAATGACGAACAATAAAAAACACACACTCATTAAGTACAAATTATGACCGGTCTTAAAAATAAAAAGCCCGCTATTTGCGGGCCTTAGTCAAGCTTACTCTAGTTACATTCAACGATTGAAGCTTCTGATGTTGATGCCCTAAGCGCTATTTTACTCAACCCTACTTCTGCGTTTCCAGCAAGCGAGAGTTTAAATGGCGACATTGTTTGAGATAACTCAGCGCCAAGGCTTGCAAAGCAAGTCAAAGGCACGGCTAGCTGCTGCCAATCACTTGTGAGCGCGCTCAATTTCTCATCTGGTATTTTCACTTGTGAGCTGCAATTGTTCTCCTCCTGACAATTCATTCCTATGTAGGCTTTTGAAATCGAGCCTGATTTTAAAGAGATATCAAATGTTAAGTACGCACTCGAGTTAACATACGCGCTGAGATCTTCAGGGAAACCATGTTTGCTCAACAATTGAATACCAGCAATTTTTTCATCACTAAAAGATAATTGCAGGCTGTCTTCCTGTACAAAACGGTCAATCGTTCTGTAGTCTACGCCATTGAGCTGCTCACTATTAGAACGGATAGGCTTTCTATCATTACTTTCAGTGAGATATAGCGCCCATGGCTTTTTAGGCTGACCATCGTATAACAACTCGACTTCATTGACGCTGGCACTAATATCAAAATACTCGCTCAAGCTGTCTTGCAAAGTATCCTTTGTTTCGTAATCCAATCCAAAGCCATATTCAAATAAGGGGGTTTGTCCGTCAAAACGATTAACGTGTTGCGTCGGTGAATTCGGCCACGAAAACGACAGCTTACCTTTAAAGTCATATTGAATACTGTCATTTTTATCTTTTAGTAGCACATCAGCCACACCACCGCCTTCAGAGCCCGGTAGCCAAAGTGCCACAAAAGCATCGCTGGCGTTTAGCTCAGCATTCATCCACATCGGACGACCACTGATGAAAAGTGATACTACTGGGATACCTTGCGCTTTTAATGACTTTAATAACGTCAAGTCCTTGTTAGTGCCGTATTGATACGCCAAATGCGGTCTATCCCCTTGTCCCTCTGCGTAAGGCTCCTCTCCAAATACAACAATTGCGACGTCGGGCTTATTACCTTTATCGTACGAACCATCAGGGCTTAATGTAATATCACCACCCGCTTTCAAGACTTGTTGTTTGATACCTTCATAAATCGAGGTACCACCAGGAAAGTCAGCATTGGCGTTATTGGTTCCTTGCCAAGTAATGGTCCACCCACCTGACTGTTTACCTATGTTATCTGCGCCATCTCCAGCAATTAAAATGTTTTGTTTAGGAGATAAAGGTAAGATCCCCGCTTTGTTCTTGAGCAGCACAAGTGATTTTCTGACGGCTTCTCTGGCAAGGGCTCGATGTTGGTCACTACCCATTATTTTGCTGTCACCAGCATAAAGCCGCTGCGCAGGACCTGGCTTATTGAACAGACCCGCACGTATTTTTACTCTTAAAATACGACTCACCGCATCATTCACACGACTAAGTGGTATAGTGCCGTCTTCCACTTGACTGACCGTATTGTAAAACAATGCCTTCCAACTTTGCGTTGGTGCCATAAACATGTCTAATCCCGCATTGATTGCTTGCGGACAATTATCATTGGTGCATCCTTGGATCTGACCATGGCCATTCCAATCTCCAACAACAAAGCCATCAAAGCCCATTTGGTCTTTCAGCACTGTTGTCAGCAAGTATTTATTGCCATGTATCTTGTCGCCATGCCAGCTATTAAAGGATGCCATTACAGACTGAGAACCTGCTTTTAAGCCGCCTACGTAGCCTTGTGCATGAACTTTAAATAGTGTCTCTTCGTTAGCAACGTTGTTCCCTTGATCATCTCCCTTGAGAGTCCCACCGTCGCCAACAAAATGTTTGACTGTGCTGATCACATGCTGCTCTTTGAATACGGTATTTGAGTTCCCGTCACCTTGAAGCCCTTTAACAATGGCATAGGCGTAGTCCCCGACTATTTCTGGGTCTTCTGAATACCCTTCGTACGTTCTTCCCCACCGGTCGTCTCTTACAGTGGCAACCGTGGGAGCAAAGATCCAATCAATACCCGTAGCCAGCACTTCTTTTGCGGTAACTTGAGCGATTTTTTCTATCAATGCAGGGTCGTTTGCAGCACCCAGACCAATATTATGAGGGAATAAAGTCGCGCCAATCACATTGTTATGACCGTGAACCGCATCGGTGCCCCACATCGTCGGGATCGTCGATCCATCCATAGACGCATCAATAGATGCTTGATACATAGATTCAGCCAATGCCACCCAATCCGGCACTGACGCATGTTTGTCGCCATTTGGAAAAGCTCCACCACCATTTAAATAAGATCCGAAGCCATATTTGCGCATATCTTCAACCGTGATATCGCGTATTTCTGGTTGGATCATTTGCGCGACTTTCTGCTCAATGGTCATCTCAGCCAAAAGCGCTTTAACTTGAGATTCAACCTCTTCAGATTTTTCGATTTCAGACACAATATTTGGCCAAATAGTTGGATCTTGGTCTTTATCAGCTGTTGTCTCTAATCGTTTTGACTGCTCGCACGCACTGAGCAAACTCACCATACATACACAAAATAAAGAGGTTCGTTTTAAGTTGTTCATTGTGCAGTCTCCTTTGTCGATTTTATATGGCACCCCCAAAGTCCAAAATAAGCAATGAAGATATAACAAGCAGCGGGCAAAAAGAATGAGCCCTGTAGCCCGATATTGTCGGCAAGCAATCCTTGTAAAATAGGGATTATCGCACCACCGACAATCGCCAAGCACAATAAGCCTGAGCCACGACTTGCGTCTTGGCCTAAGCCCGAAATTGCTAAACTGAAAATCGTCGGAAACATAATAGAATTGAATAAACCAACCGCGAGCATCGCCCACATCGCAAGTGCGCCGGTTTGATTAACTGCAAATACAATCAGGCACATTGAAACAACAGCATTAAACGCCAGTACCTTTCCACCTGCAATTTTTTGCATCACCGCAGCCCCAATAAATCGCCCGATCATTGCTCCGCCCCAATAGTATGCAATGAGCTTGGCAGCTTCTGCTTCATTCAAGCCTGCAATGCTGGGTTGATGTAAAAAGCTTACTAGAAAACTGCCAATCGACACTTCTGCACCCACATATAAAAAGATGCCAACAGCGCCTAAAATCAAGTGTGGATGATCAGTCAGTGGTCTGGTGCTTTTAGGGAGCTCATCTTGTGATTCGACCAATTTTGGTAACTTAAGTGCAGCAAAGACAATCGCCAATACCCCCAATACACCTGCAAGCAATAAGTATGGTGCTTGTACCGCTTCAGCACCACTCGATACCGAATCTTGCCCTGTAGAAAACAGCAAATATGCACCAAAAAATGGTGCAATAGTGGTACCCAGTGAATTGAAAGCCTGTGTCAACGTTAACCTTGAAGGTGCGGTTTCTGGTTTACCCAGTGCGCTTACATAAGGGTTCGCAGACACTTGTAATACGGTGATCCCTGAGGCCAGTACAAACAACGCAAGTAAAAATACTTCGTATAATCCAACAACGGCTGCTGGTACAAACATCACACAGCCCAAAGCGGCTATGAATAAGCCAAGTACAATTCCTTTTTGAAAGCCAATTTTACTGACTAGATTTCCTGCGGGGATCGAAACAATGACGTACGCGCCAAAAAAACAAAATTGCACAAGCATCGCTTGCGTGTAGCTAAGTTGAAATGCCCCTTTTAGGTAGGGAATTAAAATATCATTCAGGCAGGTAATAAACCCCCACATGAAAAATAAACTGGTGAGCGCACAAAGTGCAAATCCAATGTTTTTAGGGTATTCGGATGATTGCACTTGCGCAGCTTTTGAAGCAAACTCGGTTGCCATAATAAAAACTCCAACCAGCATCGAGCCAATGCAACAACGTCTGCTGCATGCTCAATACTTAAAAATAACTAAGAGATAAGTAAGTGATTAGATTTACTGAAAGCTGTATCTCACACCCAAGGTATACCTCGGGCCGTACTGCCTTGCGAATAAGAACTGTCGTTCAAATCGTCCAAAACCTTGTTCGGTTTCATCGTTGAGATTTATGCCCTCAAAAAAGACCGTCCAGCGTTCATCAAGGTCGTAATTTACGCTGGCATCTAACTGGGCATACGCCTTGGCAAACTGCGGCGGATTGTCAGCAGAACCTTGATCTTGACCAACGCCTATCAAATACTCATCACGCCACGCGTAAGTCAACTTAATAGACAGTCCATCTTTCTCATAAAAGACTTGTGCATTTGCAGAATCACTTAACCCCGTTAGCGGTGTTTGCTGATCTAAACTGTTTACATCAAATTCCACGTCGCCATCGACAAACGTTGCGTTTAGTCCGATGCCAAAGCCACTTTCACCAAACACATGCTGAAAGGCCACTTCAAATCCATCGACCTTTTTAGTATCTGTGGCATTAAATGGTTGGGTTATTTGCCAAACTAATGATGGATCATCGTCAGCAGGTTCAATGTAACCTTGCGAGTTAAGCGTCGCGCCATTAGCCTGCATTTGCAGAAAAATAGCATCACTGGTTGCTTGCTCACCGCGCGCTTCAATATCGGCAACCGCTTGATTCCATCTCGGACCTTGATAAATATCTTTAAATCCATCAATAGTTGTTTCATTAACCCGACTTCCAATGAAGTTTTTAACTGACTTTTTAAAGTAACCGATTGCTGCGTAACTGCTTTCATCGTAATAATATTCAAGGCTTAAATCTAAATTTGTAGACTCAAATGGCTCTAAATTTGTATTACCTTCATTGCCGTTACGTGAACCTATTTTAGGGCTTCCAGAGAGCACGCGTCCCCCCGCCAAATCACCCAGTGGTGCACGTGTAATGGTTTTACCCCAAGAGACTCGGCCTACCAACTCATCGGTGATATCCACTTTCACATCAAGCATTGGCAGCAGCACATCATGCTGTCCTTCAGAAGTATAAGTATTATCCTCTGGGAGATATTGTGTGTGCCACTCACTGCCACCTAGCCACCAAACCGAAATCGGAATTTGTTGTTCATCAACACTGGTTACATCGGTTTCTTCATATCGAACCCCGATATTCAAAGCAACTGGGAATGAGGCGACTTCAAATTCCCAAGCACTCTGAACATAAAAGCTCATTGTCTCTTCTTGAACAGAGCCTCGAGAAAAAGTCCCCATATCATGGTAAGCCGTGGTGGCAAAATAATCGTCACCGCCGAGCACCTCATTGGTGAGGAATGCTTCAGAGCGTGCTACTACCTCATCAAAGTCAAAGGTATAGTAATAATTCGGGCTCAAATTTGCACCGCCACTGGCAAATGCATCTAAAAACCCATTGGTATTGTTTCTGATAAACATGCTGTCAGGGAACATTTGTGGCCACGCCGGATTAAACAAAAAACCGCCAATTAGACCACTCCAAGCGTTAGAGCCGCCCATCGTTTGGTCCGTCATAGCAACACCAAATTTGACATCAATCAGTGGAATGTCAAAGCGGTCATTTTCCCATGTTGCATCTATTTGCAACTGTTGAACTTCAGCCTTTCCAGGTGAGTGAACAAACTGGCTAAAGTGCGAGTCAATTTCACTTTCAAGCAGTGTTGTGGAGCCATTCAGCCAATGTATTTGCGCATGTGGAATATCACCGGTGCGATAATCATAGTTTTTAGTGCGTAACTGATCTGAACCCAACACCAAAGAACCTTCACTACCGATGCCTTTATCAATACCGTTATCAGTTTCACTTGATGAGTCATGATAATCCACGGCGATATGCCATACGTCATTAATTTGCCAGTCGATATTGATACCTGCGGACTTTTCAATGACTTCGGTTGTTGAGCGTGATGCGGTAAAAGAGCCGTCATTGCCGCTAATATCGGCAAAAACCGCTGTGCCATTTTCATCTAACTCATAGGCATTGATATTGCCGCCATATTCATTCCACATCCCCCAACCTATGCCATTTTTGCCTGTCACGGCTTTGGTATGGGTATAGTCTACTGAGAACACTAGGTCATCAGTGGGCGCATACTGAAACACAATATGGCCATTGGTTCTGTCCCTTTCTAAATCTTCAATGCCATAGTTCATGTCACGAGGAAAAAAGTGATCTCCTACTCGATTCCCATCTTTATCTAATGGCCTAGGATCAATCACCTTGCTGTCATCGATATTACCGGGCAAATCGACATTGGCTTGCCAGCCCTGAATATGCGCCTGTTGCTTTTGAAAATCTCTTTCATGATGTGTAAGAGAGAACGACACACCAAATGTATCGTCAATAAAGGTGTTGGAATAAAGCGCTGATAATTCAGGCGTGACATCGTCATTTTCGACGTTTGACGAATCATGAATCGCTTTTGCCGAAAAGGTATAGCGCTCACCGGGACTTGCCAGCGGTTTTCTAGTCACAATGTTAACTGTGGCGCCTAGGCCACCACTTGGGTTTTCCGCTCGTGCTGTTTTAAATACCTCTAATGCCATTACACCATCAGCAGATAAATTCTCAAGGCTGTAAGATCTTGAGTTACCTGTACCAGGCATTTGTCGACCATTTAATGTAATTAAATTGAAATCCGGACCAAAGCCTCTGACTGTGATCTGGGAGCCTTCACCATTACTTCGACTAACCGCAACACCAGTAATGCGCTGTAGAGATTCAGCCAAGTTTGTGTCTGGAAATTTACCCATTTCCTCTGCTGAAATCGCATCCACAACCCCTGATGCACTTCTTTTTAGATTCATAGCACGGGTCAAACTGCCCTTGATCCCACGGATCTCAATGACTTCTATTTCTGTATTTTGCGCATCTGTCGTTAAATTTGTTGCTGATTGTTCTTCACCATATACCTGCCCTGATAGAGCTAATGACACACACAAAGCCACGCGCGAAGATACAAATTGAACTTGTTTCATAACTAACCTACATAAATTCTCTGTTCTGGGGGTAAATTTACCCCCTTGTATTTGCCGCGTTACGGCACCGTGATTTCTGCGTTATCAACTCTGTAAACCGCACCTTCGCCAGTACCCCATGCAGGGAACACCATCACCACATTGATTTTTGATAAATCTAAGCCTGCGTCAGCCAACGACTGTAAAGAGTAGGTATAGGTTTGCCACTGCCCTGTAACTGGCGCTTGAGCTTCAATGCTCGCACTCAAATCGAGCTCAACAGCTGTTTGCGCATCGAGTGATTCAATTTTGAATTTCCAAGTACTACCGGCGTCATTAGGGGCGTTGACCACTTTCATATCAAAACGAACAACTCCCTCTGCTAGCAAAGCACTTGCATCAAAATGTGCACCAGCATTTGCCAAAAATCCCATCACCGTCGGCTCGGCGCCAATTGAGAATTCAGCTGTCATACCATGCTCTGCATCGTCTTGCTGCTCTGTAGGGATAGAGCCGCCACAACAATCCCAAATTGGCCAGCTACTGTTTTGTCCATCTTTAAAAAGCGTAAGAGACTGAGCTTGAGGCACTGAACTTGGATTGTAGATAAGCACGTTATCTAGCCTAAATACAGCCCCTTCACCAGTTCCCCAAGCGGGAAAGACCATCACAACATCAATCGCTGTCACATCTAACCCTGCTTCTAATAAACTTTGCAGGGAATAAGTATAGGTTTGCCATTGACCAACGGCTGGTGCTTTACCTTCTTGACTTGCTGCCAAGTCCAGCTCAACCGCGGTGGTCGCATCCATAGATTCAATCTTGAACTTCCAAACAGACTCTGCGTTGGCGGGCGCATTCACCACTTTCATCTCAAATTGAATGACCCCCGATTGCAAAAACTCACTGCTATCGAGATAAACACCATCGTCTGCAAATAAACCAACCACTGTCGGTTCGCCACCGATGGTATATTCAGCCGTCATGCCATGTTGTGCATCATCATTAACGATTTCAGGTGTCGACCCACCGCAACAGTCCCATAGTGACCACTGTGACAGCACATCATCTTGAAATAGCACATGCCCTTCGAATGTTGGCGCATCCATTGGTTGATAGAATTTCACATTATCGACGCGATAAAGTGCGCCTTCACCCGTGCCCCATTCTGGGAAAATCATCACCACGTCAATGGCACTCACATCCAGCCCTGCGCTGGCTAAATCAGAGATCTTAAATGTATAGGTTTGCCATTTCCCTGTAACCGGTGCTAAACCCTCAATGCTACTGTTGAGGTCGAGCTCTGCAGCGGTTTCAGCATTGTTGCTCTCTAATTTTAACTTCCAAACCGATTCGGCGTTCGCTGGCGCATTAACGACTTTCATTTCAAATTGAAGCATGCCATTGTCAAACATCGGTGAGGCGTCAAACGGTGCTGGTGATCCCCCTGCTTCGGAGGTATTGTCAGTGCGTGATATAAAACCTAAGACAGTTGGTTCACTCCCCACAGAGAACTCAGCAACATTGCCGTGCTGGGCATCGTCTTCAACAATTTGTGGTGTTGTGCCTCCACAGCAGTCCCATAATGGCCAATCTGGATTAATCGACTCTTCAAAAACGACAAATGGTTGAGGCGCAGATACGCCATCGCCAGCAATGCGCATGTTGGTAACTTGATATACCGCGCCCTCGCCACTGCCCCACGTTGGGAATATCATCACAGCATCGATTGCATTCGGAGTAAGCCCGCTATCTACCAAAGCTTGCAAAGGAAATGTGTACGTTTGCCACTGTCCAAGTGCCGGTGCTTGACCTTCAACACTGGTGGTCAAGGCAACTTCGGCTACCGTTGATGCATCAACGCTTTCAACTTTTAAAAGCCAGGGGGTGTCAGTGGAACTTGGTAAACTCACTACCTTCATTTCAAAACTCAGCGTACCGCTACTTATAAGCGGGCTTGCATCAAAAGGCGTGGCTTCACCCTCAGGATCAGTAATAAAATCCTCGCGAGAAATAAACCCATTCACGGTTGGGCTTTCTCCAACCACAAATTCATACACAGCGCCTTTTTCAGCGTCATCGACTAAGGCTGGTGTTGACCCGCCACAGCAGTCCCAAGCTGGCCAGTTCGGATTGGGTGTACCGGTAAATATATCTAGGTCCTGGGCGATGCCGGAAGAAGGCGGAATTGGCGTGGGTGCTTTGCCCTCCACTAATGCATCCTCTAAACTATCAAAGCCACCGCGTACTGTGTCACACCCTTTACCCGTCTCTGGGTTAATTTGGCATTGATACACACGCACATAATCGATCTCAAAATGCTGACCGTTGGCAAAAGCAGAGGCATCTACGCCTAACTCATTGACGCTCTCAGGCCAGTCTCCCCCAACTGCAAGATTGAGTAGCATATGGAATGCTTGGTCATACGGCGCGTTGTCCCAATGTGTTTCTAACTCGCCAGAATCTTGTCCAAAGTACTCTGTGAACCATCCGCGATAAACTAGCCCTACTGCATCACCATTACCATTATAAAGCGCTTGCGAACGGCGCTGAGTTTGGTATAGGTAGCCATCCACATACCAACGAATTTCCCCTTCTTGCCACTCAATGGCATAAGTGTGAAAGTCATCCGCGGGGTTCATATCATCTGGTAATAAGTATTCTTTGCCACTTGATTCGTTGTCTGGCCAGTCTTTACCATAATGTAAAGTGCCATATACATGTCGCTCTAAGGTCCCATCTTCTCGTTTTGCTTTTAGATTTACCGACTCAACCACATCAATTTCACCGGACTTTGGCCATCCACCGTATGCCTCATCTGTGGGTAACAGCCAAAATGCTGGCCAACTTCCTTGGCCAGATGGTAATTTCGCCCGCACTTCAAAACGTCCATACTTGAAATCTGCTTTGTTTTTAGAACTTAACCTTGCTGACGTATAGGGTTTTTGCTCCCCCTCTGCCGCCGGTAAAGCGACAATATGGAGTACGCCATTATCAATATAAGAGTTGTCATTACTGTCTGTATAGCATTGTTGCTCATTGTTACCGCCACCTGCACAATTCACTTCATGCAGCCATTTATTGGCATCAATGGTGTCTGTATCGAACTCATCACTCCATACGAGTTGCCAATCAGAGACGGGAACTTCTGGTGAGATTTGGCTGGTATCAGTGTTCGTTTCAGCGCCCCCGCCACACCCTTGCAGTGTCGCACTCAGCAGGCAAACGCCAAACACTTGGTTTACTGTTGGTTTCATTTCATCACTTCCACATTTGCCCACAGTGCATATGTGATATTTTCTTATTTAAAAACATCCCACTGTGAACCTTGGCACATTTATCGTTGTCATTTGGCCAAATGCATTTAGTTTAAATGCAAATTAAAAATGTAAATTTGGCAGTTAAAATATTGATAGAAAGATAATAATGTGACAATTGAAATGCGCTATCGCGGTGCAATTTTGCGTCAATGCTGGTGCAGCTGCACCGCGCACGACAAAACGAAACAATTACGCGATGAAATGTGAGGTATAATGACTACAAAAATGTATCTCCCACACGAGATTTCAGTAATGACTTCAATGTATCACTATAATTCCGGCTCACTTTGAGCCGGATATCTCCCCCTAAATCCAACATCGATTCATTGTTCTTTAGTGTGGTAAAACTTTTAACAAAATTCACATTGACCAAGGTGGATTTATGAATTCGTGCAAACGTCTTATTGTCTAACTCTTCACAGAGTCGCTTGAGCGTGATCCGCACAACATAGTTTTCCTTATCAGTGTGAATACACATGTAATCCCCAGCAGCATCAACCCACATAATGTCATCGACGCATAAGAACACTTGCTCATTGTCATGATTCTTGATCAGTAATTCATGTCTTGGCTTTGTCGGAAATGGCGCGCTTTCTTTATCTAGCCACTCTTGTAACTGTGAAATACTTAGGCCTGATGATTCACCTAACGCTTTTAAAAGCTTGGCTTTTTCTTCACTCTTTTGAGACCGAGTTGATTCACTGAGAGAGTCACGGATCCTGTCTACTGTTTTTTTAAGCCTGCCAAGATTCACAGGCTTCATGAGGTAATCCAAAGCGTTCAGTTCAAAAGCTTCTATCGCATAGTCGCTATACGCACTGACAAACACAACTAGTGGCATCGTATCTGACTGCAAACCTTGAACCACTTCAAGGCCACTGAGTCCCGGCAGCCTTAAGTCAATAAACAATACATCTGGCTGGTGCTCATGACACAAGCGAATTGCATCATCGCCGTCAAACCCTTCTCCGACTATCTGAATATCAGATATGTTCTCAAGTCTAAGTCTTAGACCTTCTATTGCCAGAGGTTCATCATCCACCAGTACCGCAGTAATCATATTTGTTTCCAATTCTTATTTTGCTATCACAAAGGGGATAATCAATGTGACGCGTGTTTTTGTATTACCATTCTCAACGTCGAGTTCACATGGCGTACTAAAAAAGGTTTCTAGGCGCTCTTTGGTGTTACTTAACCCTATCCCAAAGCCTTTTTCATTGGGTTTGCTTGAGACTCCCCCGTCGTTCTCGACCAAAACCTTTAAATGCTCATCTTGTTTAGTAACCTGAATATCTATGAGGCTTTGCTGTTTTCTCGCTTCAACCCCGTATTTAATCGCGTTCTCTACAATCGGCTGTAAAACCAAAGGAGGGATCTTGGCCTGCTTTGCCTTGTCGTCGATGTCAAAATTAACCTTTAGGCGTTCCCCAAATCGAACTTTCTCAATACTCAAATACAATTCGATTAGCTCTAGTTCTTTGCCTAGGTGACTCGCATCTGATGTGTCGTGTTGGAGCGACGCACGGAAGAAATCACAGAGTTTGTCTAACATCTCTTGTGCCATATCATTCTCTTTTTTCATGATCAAAGTCGAGATGGCATTCATGGTGTTAAACATAAAGTGAGGATTTAGCTGATATCTCAGCATTTGCAGCTGTGCATCTTTTGCCGCCGTTTGGGCTCTAAGCAACATTTCATGCTCTTTTTGCAAACGCGCGTTGTAGAGCATAATAAAAAATATCGCGGTCCACACAAACATGGTAGAAACCGAAAACAAAAACCATCCACCAAACTCAAGCATATTAAGTTCTTGATACCATACTTGGTTGTAAACTATGGTTTTATATGAAGCCAGCTTAATGATATTAAATACCAAGCCTAAAATAGCAGCGCTGACAAAGCTTGCTATTAAAGTACGCTTAAGCGGCCAATGCACGATACGCCTGATGATCGACCACTGTAAAAACGACAAGATAAAGCCAAACCCCACCTCAACTGCCAAGTTCAATAACTGGCCAATTAAGTTAAAGTTGCTGTCATCAAACTGTGGATGAATAATCGAGATAAATACAACGACGGTGTAACCAATCCAGCCTAAGATCTGTAAAGACCAAAATTGATGACTTTGCTTTGAAAAAGCTTGCAGTGAAATGGTTAATTCTGATTGGGTTGGCGCATTCATTATTATTGTACGGTATAAACTTATCCTACTTGAGTATAAGCGCACATGTCAGAGGAACCCAAATCAGCAACAAATATTATTGAGCACGCTCAAATCTATTCTTTAATCAGAAAACCAAATTATAATCCATTGAATTTACGTATATTTATAAAATCAATAGAAGGAATAGGTGTTGAGGCACTCAAACAAAAACGCCCTCGGCCATATGACCGAGGGCGTTAAAAATCGATATTACTTTTTAAAAGCTAGAGCAAATTAAGCTGATTGCTTACGCTGCGCTTCTTTTTGCGCTTGCTTTTGCTCTTTACGTTGACGCAGTGCTTCTTGCGCTTCGTGACCAATATGGCCTTCACCACGCTCTTTTGCCAGTTCCATTTGCTTTTGGCGCTCTGCAAAGCGAGCTTTTTGCTCTTCACTCACATTGTCGAAGCAGTGGTGGCATGATACCCCTTCCATGTACTGCTCTAATTGCATTTCTTCTTCAGTGATAGGCATGCGACATGCGTGACATTGCTCATAAGAGCCTTTGTTTAGGTCATGGTCAACCGCGACGCGATTATCAAATACGAAACACTCACCTTCCCACATTGTCTCTTCTTTTGGCACGTCTTCTAAATACTTAAGAATACCGCCTTCTAGGTGATAAACCTCTTCAAAACCCTGCTCTTTCATGTAAGCAGTTGATTTTTCGCAGCGAATACCACCAGTGCAGAACATAGCTACTTTTTTGTTTTTCTTAGGGTCTAGGTTTTTTTCAGCCCATTCAGGGAATTCGCGGAAAGTTTTCGTTTTTGGGTCAACCGCGTTTTTGAACGTGCCAATTTCAATTTCATAATCGTTACGTGTATCAACAAGTACCACTTCAGGGTCTGAAATAAGCGCATTCCAATCTTCAGGCTTAACATAAGTACCTACCACTTTTTTCGGGTCGATACCGTGTACACCCATGGTCACGATCTCTTTTTTCAATTTCACTTTAGTGCGGTAGAACGGACATGTTTCGTCGTAAGACTCTTTGTAAACGATGTTGTCTAAACCTGGTTGTTTGTCTAGCCATGCTAGCAATGCATCAATGCCTTCACGCTGCGCTGCAACGGTACCGTTAATACCTTCTTCTGCTAGAAGTAGCGTACCACGCACTTCATTTTCTTCCATTACTTGCAATAAAGGTTGGCGGATCTGCTCAAAATTAGGCAGTGAAACGAACTTATACATTGCACAAACAACATAAGGTTTAGTCATAATAATTCTCTTTTATAAGCTTTAAAACAACCTACACTTAAACACGACGCGTAGGCACAAACCGAATCGTAAATCCGGCGCTGAGGCGTGTATTTTACGGATTTATGAAACAAATGCAAAACACGCAGAATCAAGTGCTGAGTTTTTGTTCCAAGTGATTAAAACAAAAGCAAAAACAGTTTTAACCTTATATTTATATAGTGCCTTTGTCTGGCACTTTGCTATAATGGCGCGTTTTTTAGAATAATGACTGGAGAAAGTAACTTTGAGATTTTCCGAACTCGGCCTTGACCTACGCTTTGAGAAGCAATTACAACATCAAGGAATTAATGAGCCAACAGAGATCCAAGCTCATGCTATCCCTACCGCACTTGCAGGCCACGATGTTTTTGCCCAGTCAAAAACCGGTTCAGGAAAGACCTTGGCGTTTTTATTACCTGCTGTTCAGCGTGTAATGAAACAAAAAGCGCTGAGTAAGCGCGACCCACGTGTACTCATTGTTGCCCCTACCCGAGAGCTTGCGAACCAAGTATTTTCACAGTGCCGTCTATTAATTGCAGGTACGGCAATGACAGCCACTAAGGTACTCGGTGGTGAGAACTTTAATGATCAGGTTAAAGCGCTACGTAAAAACCCGCACTTTGTGATTGGCACACCGGGTCGTATTACTGACCACCTAGAGCAGCAATCTCTGCGCTTGTCTGGCCTTGAGCTGCTTATTTTTGATGAAGCAGACCGAATGCTTGATTTGGGCTTTGACAAGCAGCTTAATGCGATTAACAGCCAAGCTGACCACCGCCTGCGTCAAACTATGTTGTTCTCAGCGACCCTAGAGCACGCGCAAGTTGAGATCACTGCCAAAGCACTATTAAAGTCTCCAAAAAAGATTTTATTAAGTGGCAGTAACGAAAAACACGGCGACATTCAACAAGCGCTGTATTTCGCAGACCACCTTGATCACAAAGAAGCGTTACTTAAACACTTTGTTCAACAAGACGAAGTTGGCCAGTGCATCATCTTTACCGCGACTCGCCAAGACACAACGCGTTTAAGTGAGCTGTTAAATGAGATGGACATCAAGGCAATTGGCCTTGCTGGTGATTTAGCACAAAACAAGCGCCTAGATATCATGGATGCATTCAGCCGTGGTATTTATAAAGTGTTAGTGACTACCGATGTTGCTTCACGTGGTCTTGACTTGTTAAACGTCACGCACGTGATCAACTTTGACTTGCCAAAGCAAGCTGAAGAATACGTTCACCGTATCGGTCGTACAGGACGTGCTGGATTCAAAGGCACTGCGGCGTCACTGGTTGGTCCAAAAGATTGGAAGAGCTACAAGGCGATTGCTCAGTACTTAAAAGAAGAACTGACTTTCCACACTGTAGAAGGCTTAGAAGGTAAATTTAAAGGCTTTAAAGAAAAGCCGAAAAAGCCTGCTTATAAAGGTAAGAAGCCGCAAAAAGCGAACAAGCCAGAACAAAAACGCAAGTTTACTAAAAAGCCAAAAGCGCCGAAAAAACCAATTGCAGCACCATTTGATGTGGATGGTCATGCACCACTTCGCAGAAAACCAAAGCCAACTGAGGAATAAACCATGCTAGGAACTAAGCAATTTTTAATGATTGAAGAGATCTGTGCAGAAGGCGCATACCTCGACGGCAAAGAACTGGGTGATGTATTTTTGCCTTTGGATGAAAAGCCTGAATATTTAGAGGAAGGCGACAACATCGAAGTCTTTATTTATTCAGATAACCAAGGTCATGCCTGTGCAACTACCAAAGATCCCATTGCACAAGTGGGTGAATTTGCCTTACTTCGTGTGAAGCAAATCAACAAGGTTGGTGCATTTATGGACTTAGGCATTGCAAAAGATGTACTTGCACCTTACAACGAGCAAAAGCCAAAAATGCGTGAAGGCTATAGCTACCTTGTAAAGCTCTACTTGGACAATGCCAGCAAGCGTTTATGTGCTTCAAGTAACCTCAATAAGTTTGTTAATAAAACACCTGCAAATTACGAGAAAAACCAAGAAGTCGACTTAATCGTGGCTGCTAAAACAGATCTTGGCTACAAAGTGGTTATTAATGAAACGCACTTTGGCATGGTGTTCTTTAATACGGTATTTAAGCGTATGTACATCGGCCAGCGCATGAAAGGCTTTATTAAGCAAGTACGCGAAGGCGACAAAATCGACGTATTACTTGAAAAACCGGGGATCGAGAAGATTTCAGGCCTTGGTGAGCAAATCCTTGCCAAGCTAGAAGAAAACAACGGCTTTTTACCTTTAGGTGACAAGTCAGACCCTCAGCTTATCAAGCAAGCTTTTTCAACCAGTAAAGCTAACTTTAAAAAAGCCATTGGTGGCTTATTTAAGCAGGGCAAGATTGATATAGAAGCGAACTCTATTTCACTTCGAAAATAGTCTTTTGGGTGACTTGAACCTTGCTTTAAGTCACCTCTCCTATCTCGTTTATTACTTTAATAAAATCATAATGTTGTATTGATATCCGTGTTTGGTAATAGTACTGCGTTGGTTTAACACCCGGTAAGCAATAAAGATTAACTTTTGCTCTATACGCCTCGCCAACAACTTCTACTTGTTTATTCAAAAAGAACACCTCAGGACTTTGTCGATGCAGTTTAGTAAGCTGTTTTATTTCCTCTAAATCCAGTACGATTGCAACACTGCGCCTATCACGATAATCATCTTCAGTATTTAAAAATACAACACTTCCTCGCCTTGCGGCAGACTTAACTTTAAAACGATAAACGCCATAAATAGAGTGTGGTGCGGCTGCTTCTGTTTTGGCTATCAAGTCCATTGTTTTAGGTGCATCGTAGACATTGCTTGGCATGCAAGACTCTAGAAATAAAATTAAAAAACTAGGTAGAGCTCCTTTCATTATTTTCCCTCATGCTTTTATATATCAAGAAAATATCTTAAAGGTATATTGTTGAATAATTATTTTGGTTTGAAAACAATGAGCGTTGTATGCTGTGAGTAATAAGGAAGCTGTTTTACGAACTATATCGGTGTCCCCCACCTAAAGACCTATGCTATTTCACTCGTATTAAACGGCCTGATAGTTGTAATCAGACCGCACCACTCATAATGCTGGTAATTACAATGCAAACCCTTCGATATATTCTGCTGCTATTTTATCGGCAAAATGAATGGGTAAAGCACCAGCAAGGTTTGTTAGCACAACCACAGAAACATTATCTTCTGGGTAATACACCATGGTTACCGCGTTACCGCCGCTGGCACTGACCGCAGGGTGATTTTCTCTGTCTATCACTTGCCAACCAATAGCATAACCATTTTGCAGCTTATCAAAGCCTCTGATGGTGCCATCATTAAGCACCACCGGCGCCCAAAGCCCGTCCAAGTTTTTAGTCAGTTTTTTGTTTGTAAGCGCAATCAGGTAATTGGCCAATTCTGTCGCAGTTGAATTCATACCTGCTGCGGTTCTCATCATGTATGAAAACTGACCCTGAATATTAATAAAGCGCTTGTTTTGACCATCATAAACGTACTGCTGCGCCTGATCCTTAATCACTGGCGTCATATATTCAAAACCAGCGTCGGCGGTTAAATTCATCTTGGCGCGTTTTAACTGATGCTCTGTTATAAACTCAATAAAGCTACCATCAACGTATTTATCAATGATTTTACCGACAATCACATAGCCCGTTTGGTTATAAGAAAATTGGCTATTCACTTCAGACGCCATAGGTAATGTTTGCACTTTATCCCAAGACGCCTTTGGATTGCCTCTCACAATTAAGTCAATGTTATGTCCGCTTAAAATCCTTGGTAAGCCAGAGGTGTGGGCCATCAGGTGTTTAATTTTAATCTTTTTCCACGCTTTGGGTAAATCAGGTAAATGTTTGCCAATTTCATCGTCAATTGACAATATGCCTTGCTCTTCCAATTGCATTAAGGCAACCCCTGTGAAGGATTTCGTCATTGAATTTATCGAAAAAATAGAGCTGTTTTTAACCGGTACGTCATGTTGTAAGTTAGCCACACCATAGCTTTGGGCTTTTACTATTTTACTGTTTTTCACCACTGCAAGTTGCAACCCAGGAATATTGCGTTTTTCCATGGTGTCTTTAATGAGGTCGTCTACGGAGTTAGCGTGTGCAGCCAATGTCGTGCCAGCAATTATTGTGTAGAGTGCGGCAAATCTGGCCGATTTGAAAACCGATGTCATCATCCGTATGTTGTCCTTGTTTTTAATACATATTCACAAGGAGGATACAATAAATAACATCTTACAGTAAGTGAAGTGCGCCTATTTATTCCATAAATAAGAATAAAATAGTGAAAACGACCATACCCTTAATTTAGAATGGCCGTTTTTTGTGCGATATTAATCTTAACAACTTCAAGCTAATTGCTTTTATTTTGCAATGTCTCAATCTCTTTCCAAATAGCCTCAGCTTCAGCTGTTAACATGGCATAGCCCTTAATGTCTCCATTTCTTTGCGCATGCATACCTTGCTCAAGCTTTTTGTCGTAAATCTTTCTGAGTTTTTTTACTGGGTCAGGTTTTAAAAATCCAAACATACCTTTATCTCGTGTTAGTCTTTTCTCACTAAACGAATTGAGTAACGGTATGGATCAGTTGTGCTTTTTAATTCACTAAGATATTTAAATCAAACTACTGCGTTTCTGACCAGACAGCGAATTCATTACCGCTTGGCTCTACAAAGTGAAAGCGACAGCCGCCCGGAAATTCAAAGATAGGTTTTACAACTTCACCGCCATTTTCAACTACCTTTGCCTGTGTTGCCTTAATATCACGACTGTAAAATACCAATAGCGCGCCACCGCTTGTAACTTGACTCGATAGATCTGCCTTGTAAAAACCGCCATCTAGCCCTTGGTTTGAAAAGGCAGTGTATTCGGGGCCATAATCGACGAATTCCCAACCAAAAACCTGAGTAAAGAAAACTTTTGACGCTTGCAAATCATTTGCAGCAAACTCCACATAATTGAGTTTTTCATGTTGATTCATGATTGATTCTTCCCAAATTTAACTAATTTTTTTAGTGATAATTACGACAAGCTTGTGTCATTAGTTACCCGTGCCCGGCCTTTTTTCTTTTGGGAGTTGATCTCCACCACTGCCACCAGATACACGCTTTAACAGAACACCACATGTGATCACTTTAATTGTATTTTTTATCATTTCGCGCTCCTTAACTATTAATACAACAGTTTGTGACGTTATCAAACCTCAGCGTTAACATGCCACCACTTCGGCTTTTTTGATACATAAGAATGTGAGGTTGGCCTAAGTGCGACTCTATTGGGCGAATCAAAAGTGCCAAGCACTAATGCAATCACTGGGTCGTCATCTATAGCCCCTAATGTGCTACCACACACGTCGCAAAAGCTACGTGATGAATAGTCTGAAGAGCGCCAAGTTTTCGGAATTCCCCCCGGCCCAACCCAATTAACGTCTTTTTTATCAAATTCAACCCATACTTGAGTTAATGAACCGCTATGACGCTGACACATTTTACACGAGCAAGTATGTGGGTTACGCGCTTCACCTGTTGCGACAAATCGAATGTTTCCGCACAAGCACCCGCCGTTATACTCTCTAGCCACAAAATGATTCCTTATTGTTGTGTAGATGAATAATACAAGTGCAATAAAAGCATATACTTACATCAATTTCAAAAAGTTGCTATGAGCTACGAGCAAAGAAAAGCTTGAAAGGAGTTGAAGAGATTAATGAAGTTAAGCGATGGCCCAGCCAATACTAGGCAATCGCTTTTTAAGATTAGTTGAAGTGAGTTAACTCAGCTTAAACCCACCCACGGCCTCACGCAGACGCTGCGCACTTAACATAGTTTGATCGGCAATTTCTCCATTTTCTACTGCGGTATCAAAATTTAATCTTGTACCTTCCGACATTTGCGTCAAATTGCTGCTGATATCATCTGTTACTTTACTTTGCTCTTCTGTCGCCGTCGCTGTCTGTATTGCCATATCAGAGACACGCTGTGATGCTGAAGCAATTTTCCCAAGAGACGCTAAAGTTTGATTTGAACACGTCACCGTTGAGTGCGTTGTTTCATTCCCTTGTTCAATAGAGGTTACAGCTTGCTCTACACCGCTTTGTAAGTTTGCGATCATTTGCTGAATATTCTCTGTCGATTGCTGTGTTTTGCTTGCTAGGGTTCTTACTTCATCTGCGACCACCGCAAACCCCTTACCCTGCTCTCCTGCTCGAGCTGCTTCAATGGCGGCATTGAGCGCCAGTAAATTGGTTTGCTCTGCAATTCCGCGGATCACATCCAGCACAGAAGTAATGTTCGTTGAATCTTCAGATACTTTTGAGATAGTACCTGCTGCATGCTCAATAATTTCCGACAGTTGGTTTATTTCTGTTACGGTATTATTGGTAATGTTAGCGCCTTCTTCTGTTAGCCTATTTACACCGGCTAAATCTTCCGCTGTGGAGCTGGCATTTTCAGCTACTTCTCTGATTGCATACGACATTTCATTCACCGCCGTTACAATGACTTCAATTGACTGTAGTTGATCCGAGCAGGTGTCATGAATGTGCTTAGCGCCTTTTTCAAGTGACTCTACGCCCTGTGCAACGGTCATGGATTCATCTACAATGGTGCGAATAAGTTCAGACAAGCCTGATATAAATTTATCAAACTCATTGGCAACATCACCAATTTCATCTTGCCTTGTAGAGTTTATACGTTTAGTAAGGTCACCATCGCCTTTGCTCATTTCTCTCAGCTGAGCTACTAAATCATTCAGTGCAATGGTCATTCGCTTCGGTGCAACCAAGCCAATGGCAACAATTAAGGCAATGACCAATGCGCTGAAGACTAAAATCACAGTCAAAGTACTTTGTACTTCAGCTATGGATTGTGTGCTGACACGCTCACTTATAGTATCTGCCTTTTCACCTGCTGCATTAAAGTAATCTCTCAGTGCATCAAAGCTTCTTGTTGCTGCCCCTTCGCTTTGTCTGATTGCCGCCGTTTTATTCCCTTGCTTCATCAAATCAAACACTTTTTGAGATTCAACAAGCCAAGTCTGATATTGCCTATCAAAACCAGAAAGCGGAGACAATGTACTCGGATAATCGCGCATCAGTTCACGGTATTTATTCATTCGTTCCAATGCTTGTTTGGCATTTTCTTTATAGTCTCTATAAATAATGGCGTAGTTTTGCGATAGGTTGTCGCTGTACAACACGTGTTGTTCCGCAGAGTGGGCTTGATATAAGTCTCTGTCTGCATTGATAACCGCAGAAATAGCAGGATTAAATTTATTACCTACTTCATTAAGGCTTTTTTCTGTTTTAGATATAAGAAAAAAGTTAATCGAAACCACTGCTATAAAGAACACAGAGATTGCGATAAATAGCGCCGAATATTTTACACGTATCGAGCGAAGAAATGCCGGCTTTTCTTCTTTGTAACGAGGATTTGTTGTCATTGATCTATTACTACTCTATTCAAATCAAATTTGATATCACTAGGTAGAGTCTGAGCACCTTGATAGACAGCACAACGCACATTGTGAAGTGTCAATTACAGTGAACTTTTTCTACAAAAAGTAATCAAAATCCTGTTCAATTTTTCAATCGTTCCTAGAAAGGCGGCGAATATTAATACGACTTACCTAAAATGGGTAGTAATATTTAATTCTAAATTTGTTTTTTTGAAGGTGGGATAAAGTAAAAACTCTAATGTAAGTTTTTTATTTATGTTTTATGTTTACTATCTTGATTTACATGTAGCTTATGATATTTAAGTGTAATTCACTGAAGATCTATTCAATTCATAACACGCAGTATTGAAAGCTAAAACTCCGCAGTGAATAGTTGAATGGGGTTAAGGCAATTAATCAATCCGCGTAATGAGTGTTAGTGACCGTTCCAATACATACTGACTTTCCATAGGGTAACCTGGAACTACGCCATGCTCATTCCAAGTTGTGGACTTATTCAAACTCATAATAATCCACTGGAGCTTGTATCGACCACCAAGCACTTAACGAACGTATTTCTTCAGTTGTCATACACACACTCCTACCACAATCAAAAAAGTAACCCATAAAACGATCTTAACCTTATATATTTCATCATCATTTTACTCATTCAACTTCAGATATGTCTCAAACCTTGAGAAACAAAATAAAATATATTGTATACAATTTATTTTCATTGATGTAAGTTAAAAAACGTTTATTACAAGGTGATACTTGTTTTTGAAATAAACAAACACTTTAAGTTACTAATAACTATAAATTTTAAATCACACTCAAGAGGTAAGGCAGCTATGCCATTTGTTAACTAAGGTGCAAGTTAAACAATAAACTCTCCCTTTCATTAACAATAAAAATAGATTACAGGAGAACAACATGTCTTTAACCAAAACAGCCTGTTCATGGCCTAAACAATCGCTAAAACTCAATTGCATCACCGCAGCACTGCTTTGTGCATCGGTTAATTCCTATGCTGGAGAAAGTATACAAAACCAACCATTACAAACTAGCGTGGCTGAATTAAGCACGCATAAACACGAGGGACAAATCTGCGGTACTGACCATAACAGCCAAAGCTGGTCTGCAATTCAAAAAGAAAACGCCCGACAAGCAAAGATAAGTTCAAGCTTCTCATCACACATCATGAATACCCTTGCAGCCCAAGATGATTTAGCTGCAAAAAATGGCACTGGTGTACCAGGAAGGTATTATATTCCCGTCGTAGTACATATTTACGGGGGTAGGTATAACTGTGAGTCAGGGAATTATTGTCTGACAGAGCAAAAAGTCATCGATGGACTGAATAAATCTAATCAAGACTTTTTAGGGCTTATTACAGATGATGGCCCTATCTCCCCTGAATTCCAAGCAATCCGCAAAAACCTAAACATTGAATTTGTTTTAGCCAAAATCGACCCAAATGGACAACCAACAACAGGGATCGTACGCTACCCAGAAAAAGCTGGGTATGGCAAAGGCAGCGGGGTTGATGAGCAAATCGCCGCTGATGCTTGGGACAATTTCAAGTATATGAATATTTATGTTCAACAAGACTTGTATGATGATGGTAAAACCAATAATTCAGGCGTTGCTTGGTACCCGCAACTGAGCATGTCACAAAATGGACTTTCACGCGTTGTCTATAATGGCGATTACATTGGTGCGAATACCAATGAGAACTTTCGTTCTGTATTAACCCATGAATTTGGCCATTGGTTAAATTTACCTCACACGTTTGATGGTGGGTGTACGATCCATTCAGAAGCGTTTTGTAACGCCACTGGTGACGGTGCCTGTGATACGCCACAAATGAGTAGCAGCATATTGCAAGAGAATGCCAAAAACTGCTTAGGGCAAGCCACCAATACTGAAAACTTCATGCACTACTCCGATAACTACGCCATGTTCACTAAAGATCAGGTCGATCGTATGACTGCAGCCCTCCACGGCCCTGCCCGCGCGACACTTTGGTCAAACGCCAATCTCATTGCCACTGGCTTAGGCGAATATACCAGTGACGCTGACCACCCTTGGGATGGTACATCAGGTGCAGTCGTACCGCCCAAAGGCGAAGTGCTTCAATCATTTACTAACCTATCCGGTGCAAAAGGAGAAGTTGATAACTTCGAGATTCAAATCCCAGAGGGAACGCAAGCCGTCGCATTTTATCTTGACGGATACGATGAAGATCCGGATATGTATGTTTCAAAAGGCAAAGCCCCTACCAAAACAGGGGATAATTGGGATGCCGATTTCATTTCCTTTAGAAGTGCAGGATCTCCAGAATTAGTAACTTTGTCAGCGCCATCGAGTGTCGAGCGCTATCATGCAGCCATTGATGCTTATAGCGCTTATTCTAATGCGACACTCAGCGTCATATCAGGAAGTGACAACACGCTTTGCGCTGGTTGCGAACGCGTTTTTCTCGCCGAAGTAAAAGACTTACAGTCTGCAAAAGGCGCTGATCCTAAAACCTACCAATACGAGATCCCAGCTGATGCGCTGCGTACAGTAGCGGTAATGACAGGTGGGTATCAAGGCGACCCTGATTTATACGCCAGCATGAACGCAATACCCACTAAAGAGACATTTGATTGCGGGCCATTCAGTGCCCCGAGGCTAAGTGAATACTGCGAATTATCCGCAGGCGGTGGCACACTCAACCTTTTGATTGACCCATTTTTAGAATACAGTGATGCAACACTCCTTGTTTACTATGAAAGAGCTATCGATTCTGAGCTGCCAGTCGCACAAGCAAATGGCCCCTACTCTGGTTTGATTGACAGTCCAATCAGTTTTAGCAGCGCAGGCTCATTTGATACAAATGGCAGCATTACAGCTTATTTGTGGGAATTTGGCGATGGTAATACATCAACAGAGGCCAATCCATCACACTCTTATAGCCGAGCTGACACTTTTTCGGTGAAGTTAACCGTCACTGACAACGATGGAAACACCGCCTCAGATACTGCAACAAGTCAAGTCAAAGCGCAAAACTTTGCACCTGTTGCCGTTGCAAACGGCCCTTATCGTGGTGAAGCCGGACAGCCAATTCAATTTAGTAGTAATAACTCGGCTGATCCAGATGGCAACATTGTCAGTTACCTGTGGCAATTTGGTGATGGTCAATCCAGTAGTTCAGCAAATCCTACCCACAACTATACAGAGGCTGGAGACTACACCGCTACCTTAACCGTCACCGACAATGATGGTCTAAACCATAGCGCTCAAGCGAGTGTCAGTGTTAATACCATGAGCTACTGTCAAGCATCAGGTAATACAAAATATGAATGGATAGCCAATGTGCAATCAGGTGCATTCAGTAATCCGTCACAAGCAAACGGTTACAGTGATTTTACCTCAAAAGTGATTGAGCTAACCGAAGGCGATAATCAACTTACCTTAACCCCAGGTGGTAACTACACAGAGCATTGGGTTGCGTGGATAGACTTTAATAACGATGGTCAATTTGAACAGTCAGAGCAAGTACTGAATAATCTGTCTGGCAAAGGCCCTGTCACTGGTACTCTCGCTATCCGGAATGGTAGTGTAGGCAAATCTGCGCGTATGCGTATCGCAATGAAATACAATGGTGAAGCTGTCTCGGCCTGCGGCGATATTGGCGATGGTGAGGTTGAAGACTATACAGTAACAATCAAACCAAACGATGCAATACAATCTGTGCCCAATGCCTGCGCAGCCCAATCACCGATTTCTGGCGGTCGGTTAGAAGCTGGAAAAGCCGCATGCCTTGGTGATAATGGCACACTTTGGCTGAGCATTGGCGGCGTTGACTCAGCAAATCACATCGCCATCACCACTGCACATGGCAAAAACAACTTACATATCTTGTACAAAAATGGCGGCTGGCCAAGTGATGGGGATAAAGATGCAGAGTCTAACTCTGGTACCACTTCTGAGTGTATCACCGTCCCTGCTGGCAATCAGTATTGGTCATATTTAAAAGTTTCTGGTGATGCAAAAGACACCAGCATCATTGTCGACTTTGATAGCGAGCAATGTAGGCAGCCATAGGCTAACTATTTCAACCTTTACACCAAAAGCATCGACTTTTTAAGTTGATGCTTTTTATCTCCTACCAACTTAGTTGATTTTGGTACTTGAACTATACTCTAAGCCTGTGACCAACCACCTTTAGCCGATGTGTATGTCTTCTTCACCCAGTCATGACACAATTTGTCTACCGATAACATTTATAAACGAGTTGTCGCAGTCGAATGATTTGCATGAGACATTAACTTTAATTTCAAATTGGCTTCCGCAAATTATTGGGTCAGATAGAGCGAGCGTGTGCTTGAATAATGGCTCAGACGAAACATTAGAAGTGTTCGCATTGTTTGGCAACAACGCCATTGAGGCAAATACCATCCTGCCCATCAGTAGCACTATGGTTGGCCGAGTTTATTCCAATAAGCAATTGGAAATAAACAATAACCTTGCACAAAGTAAAGACCTTGATTGCCAAATCTTACACAAGGGCGGCCTTGGGTCCTGTGTTGATGCCCCATTGCAGCACTCAGGCACATGCTTTGGCACACTGAATTTAGGTAGTTTAGAGCCAGACACTTATAAGCCGGAAGATGGTGCCCAATTAGAATGCATTGCTAATTGGTTGGCCAATTACATTCATGCGCAAATGGAGATCACCGAACACAAAAAACGTGCAGAAACAGATCCACTCACTAAAGCAAACAACCGGCACTGCCTAAATACGGTCGGCAATGAACTGCTAAAACTCTGGGAAACAGAAAAACAACCGTTTTCTATGATCATGATAGATATCGACCATTTTAAGCAGTTTAATGATAATTATGGTCATCATGTTGGCGACCAAGTACTGGTTACTTTTAGCCAAGTGATTAATCAAGTGATCCGCAAGTCAGAGCACTTTATGCGGATAGGCGGAGATGAATTTGTTATTTTGTTGGAAGGAAACGTCGACCTTGCAACTAAACTGGCTGAACGTATCAGAATAGCAATCAAAGATATGGCGCTCAAACATGACGAAGACAGCCTTATCATAACAGTTAGCTGTGGTGTAACCTCAGTGCAAAACCAAGACAGCTCTTTAGAGTGCCTTTACAATCGAGCTGATAAAGCCCTGTATCAATCAAAGAAAAATGGCCGAAATCAAACCACTGCGATTTGAGTAAGGTTGTAAGTATAGCTTTGTGAAATCCAGCTTACCTAAAAGCATTAAGCCCTTGTAAACTGGCCAGTTCATTTTTGAGTGGTTTCGTAAATACTCGCGCAAGGTAAGAAATGAGTAACGACAAAAAATGTTATAAGTGTGTATAATATCTAAAAAGGAATGACAAACAGCTGTTATTATGGCGCTCAAAGAATATATTAATATGGTAAAAACTCTGATCTTAATATTTATTTTTATTCCTTTAAGTATACATGCAAAAAGCACCCAATTAACTGAAACCGACAAAGCAAAATTGCTTGAGGCATACTTCAACTCTTTTCAAAAGCCATATATTATTGATGGCGCTAAGTTCCAATCACTAAGAGCAACTCAGTGGCTAAGCCAAGTTCGCGCTTTATTTGAGCCGATAAAGTCCTCTTATAATATTTGTAGGTCAAGAGCTGTAGGTGCCACCTTTTCAGGAACATCCCCTTCAGATATTACTTATATCGAGCCCGTTGTAAACAGTGAGTATATTGGTGAATTAGTGTGGTTAGAAAGTGGCAAAAATTGCTCACAAAAGAAATGGAGTGACGTGCCATTTTTATCTTCTCCAATCGTTGACCCTACATTATATAAAATATTATCCAATATATACTCACTATTAGATGCAGCGACCAAAAGTAATGTTGAAACCAATTTGAAAAAAGAGGAAATTCTCAGCTTTAAGAAACAGAAAATAATATCAATTGGTGTGGAGCGAGACAAAACTGATTATTATTACAAGTTCGATGTCGGAAACGACATATGCGCTCACCTAACAATTTATACATTAATAAATGAAGACTCTTTCGAAGTAAAAAGTGTTTATATGGTAATGTGTTAATTATTCAGTTTTCAATTAGATTGGTAATATGAGCTGAAGAACACAAACTCCTCAGCTCCCCAAGTCATTAGTGCTCGCAGCCTTGTGTGCATCCAATTCCTGTTGGTACAACTGTACCGCAACAACCACCAAAACTATATGTGAAGCATACAATAACATGTGACATAGCACCACCACCTACATCAGCTGTTTGCTCTTGTGGTATGACTTTTTTATCCGCAGATAGTGTTTTTATCTTTTTTTTGTTCAACTTGATATTCATAACAATTTCCTTTTTTACATATTTTAATTAATAAACGGCCCTAGATTTCAAAAATCAAACCAAGCCTAATTCATCACTTCAAAAAACTTATTAAAATTAGTTAATAATTTCCAACCACATAATGTAAATTATTTTAAATTCTATAAAATTAAATAAACCCCAAAAAAAACACCTTAAACCTTCAATGCATTAGTTTTCAATGAGTAAAATACAACTATTATAAAGGGCAGTATTTTGTGCAATTAGCTTCAGTGGGAGACTGTGGCACAATCACGAGTGTAATTAATACATATACTAAATAGTGATATTGTACCACCCCCGCCTATACCATTAGTTTGTTCTTGAGGTATGACTTTTTTATCCGCAGATAGCGTTTTTATTTTCTTTTTGTTTAGTTTGATATTCATAACGATGACCATATTTATTACAACCATTTAAATTAAAAACACATTTACACAGCAAAAAAATTATATCAACACATTTTTAAACCACATCAAAAATAACTGTCCAATAGACTCCGTGATTAATTCTTAAAAGCGAATAAATAAGTGTTAGAAAACACAAAAACCATACGAGAATTTAGAATAATTAAACAAAACCCTCTGATAATTAAAGTTATTTTTTTAATTTAAAGTTATAAACCAGATTTTCTCACCATTCTAAAATAAAGTTTATTTAACTTAAAAAAACAGTCAATTTTCTAACTTAAAACCTAAAATTCTTTTATAATTTAAACTAAAATCGGTTAAAAGAAGATGTCAGGTATCAATACATGGGGTTAGAAATACGGCCTTGTTTCCTAAATATTTGAACTTCTGACCTTTTGCGTGATCAGATCAAACAACAATAACGCAACTCAAGCCACCATGACAAAGAAAATTAAGAACTGGTCTGACTATAACCGAGCGTTGATACAGCGTGGCAATATTGCTATTTGGCTCAGCGACGACGCTATTCAACA
>NZ_AUXY01000066.1 GCF_001625695.1 Pseudoalteromonas luteoviolacea H33-S | reverse complement strand
TTATGCCTGAAATTTGAATCAGTTTAGAGATCCGAATATTCCGAGATGCTTTGAGCCGGTCAGAGGTTCACTCGCGTCCACTGCGTCATATCAAATGTCGCATTTATCCAATTTTACTATCAAGCTATTACATACACTTGTACCTAACATCAATTGTGTATGAAGGTGCAAGTAATGAATACATCTTATTCGGGAGCCCAATTAGCTCAGTTATATCAAAATATTAGACTACAACACGAAGAAAGTGTGCTATTTGTTGAATGCGGATTTAAAGAAGCCACACTGGAACAAGATAGTATTATCTCGGCATTAAAGAGCAAGCGCTTGACGCAGGCCCAATTAGATACTGTGAAGCCTTTCTTTTTACTAGAGAATATTGAAATTGAAGCCCATGTAAAAGTCAAAAAAAGGTTCTTTTTTTGGCGCTGATCAGGCATATTGCCCAGTCATTGTGTGCTATAGGAGTTACGGCGTTGGTACGTGCCATTTATTTTAATTTTATTTTCTTAATCATGTTGCCTTTCATTGCGCTGCAATCAGTTGCGATAGAGGTTGGCGCACAGCAGTCACAGATATATTTACCACTTTTGCAAGATAAGCGAGTTGGCTTAATTGTAAATCAATCTTCTCGGGTTGCAGATGAACACTTGGTTGACTTTTTACTCGCGGAAAATATTAATGTCGTCAGGATCTTTTCGCCCGAACACGGTTTTAGAGGCGACCAAGATGCAGGCGCGCATATCAACAATAGTATCGATGCGAAAACAGGGCTGCCCATAGTATCGCTTTATGGGAAGCAAAAACACCCAAGCAGAGATGTGCTTGTTGATTTAGATGTACTCATCTTTGATATTCAAGATGTTGGCGTGCGATTTTATACCTATATTAGCACGATGCACTATATGATGCAGGCTGCAAAAGAGCACCAAAAAGCGTTTATCGTGTTAGACAGACCAAACCCAAATATTCTGCATGTTGATGGTCCTGTTTTAGATAAAGCATATAGCTCGTTTGTGGGTATGCATCCAATTCCTATACTTCATGGGATGACGGTTGGAGAACTGGCCTTAATGATAGAGGGTGAAGGGTGGTTATCAGGCACCAATGACCTAAACCTTCAGGTAGTCCCAGTAGCAAACTATGATGCGTTCGATGAATATATTTTACCTGTTGCACCCAGTCCTAATTTACCGAATCAACAGGCAATTTATTTATATCCATCATTGTGCTTTTTTGAAGCAACAGCTGTATCGGTAGGACGAGGTACCGATTTTCCTTTTCAAGTGTATGGACATAATCAAGTTAAACTGGGCGAATTTTCTTTTTCACCGCGCTCAATTATTGGTGCGGCACGTTTTCCAAAACTAGAAGGTGAACAAGTATGGGGTCGGGATTTGCGTCAAAGCAAGCTAAAGGGGTTTGATTTAACATGGTTTGTTGCAGCACATAGTGCATTTAAACAACATAACCAACGGTTTATTACATCACCCAAGTTTTTAGATAAATTAGCAGGGACTAATCTGATTAGGCTTGGCGTTGAGCAAGGGTTAAAAGCACATCAAATAGAAGCTATTTGGCGTCAGGAAGTGACTGAGTTTAAACGACAAAGAGCGCCTTATCTATTATATGGAAGATAAGGCACCTGATGCATGAGACTAGATGTTTAACATATCGCTCATGTATTCATTGGAGCGATCTGCGCGTCGCTGCCAGTGTAGGTTTGACTGCGCCAAAGAGATAAACAGCACGTCAATTAAATAACCTAAAGAAGCACGAGTCAATACTGCTGAGTGTTTAACGGCTTCTGCTTCTTGAATACAGTACAAGCAGTTGTCAGCATAAGTTGCTAGCTCGCTGTGACCATATCGAGTAAGCGCCAAGATTTGGCATTCATTGGCTTTAGCTTGCTGAGCCAGCTTGACGATACTTTTGACGGTTCCTGAATTACTAAGGCAGATAAATAAGTCATCTTTGCCCATTGTGGCAATGTAACTCGCAGCACTCAGTTCATCAACATGTGTGACTGCACAAACACCTAGCTTTTGTAACTTTAAGGTTAGGTCTTGTGCCATAGTATGTGTTGAACCAATAGCGCATACCATGACTTTTTTTGCGCCTTTGATTGCTTGTACAGCTTGCTCAAACAATTCTGGCGTATTTAACTTGCTGGTTGCAACAAGTGTTGCTTGTTGATTAGCGATCAGCTTTTCTGAGATATGTGCAATAGAATCATTTTGTTCTATCTCATTTGATAGCGGCGTATCTTCTTGTGTTTGTTCATTTAACGCATCTACAACAGCCAACTTAAATGCTGGAAACCCTTTATAACCTAGTTTCTGAGCAAATTTAACAACGCTTGACTGACTTACACCTGCTGACTTTGCGAGTTCGATAGACGACAGGCCGCGAATTTTTGCACCTGACTTCAACGTAAAGTCTGCCAACTTAGCTTCACTTTGTGACAGTGAAGGCTTCAAGGCCTTTATTTTTACAAAAGTAGACATGAGGATCACCTGGTAACTAAAACTAACTTAAACTGTCCATATTATAGGTTCAATTGGAACGTTGCGATAGATTGTTTCGGAATATTATTGCGTTTTTTGATTTATGTGGCTCTGGTAAGGGTACTATTGTTGCATTTGTGAATTTATATACCCGAAATAGAAGGTTTTTTTAAATAAGTGTTTAAGCTACCATGGTTATAAATTACGCATGTATGATAACAATATAAGTATGAATGTATGTCTTTTCTACTGTTATCAGCGCTTTTCAACTCAATGAAAACAATAAAAGGAAAGCTATGTCTTGGTATTCTATCTTGCCCCCACTCATTGCAATAGCCGTTGTTTTCTGGCGAAAGGAAGTGATCGTCGCCTTAATATTGGCTTTGTTATCGTCAGAATTTTTACTGGTATTCGTTAAAGGTGAGCAATCCATTTTCGTTACATTTATTAATAGTATTGAACGAATAATCGGAGTAGCAACGTCCGCCGGGAATAGTCGAATTCTAATTTTTAGTATCGTGATTGGGGCACTATTGGCGTATATCCGAGAGTCCGGAGGCGTATCAGCAACAGTGCAAAAATTGATGCGCATAGGTGTTGTAAAAAATAAAAAGCAAGTGGGCCTGTTGACCATGTTTACAGGCACTGCTGTTTTTATCGAGTCGAATATGAGTGTGCTCACTTCGGGCATTGTTGCACGTGGCTTATTTGATAAGTTCAAAATGAGTCGAGCACGGCTTGCTTATATTATAGATAGCACCAGTGCGCCTGTTTGTATTTTGATCTTACTCAACGGTTGGGGTGCGTTTGTTTTAGGCCTGCTGAGTAATTATGAACTTGAACAGTCAGCTGTCAGTGTGTTGTGGGGCAGTGTCGCTTTTAACTTCTATGCCATTATTACGCTGATAATCGTGCTCTACACCATTGTGTTTGATAAGGTTCATGGCCCGATGAAAGTCGCTGAGGATGAACTTAAGCAGACAAAGTTAGAATTAGATGCAGGGCCAAAAGCCTCACGAGCTCGGTTTATGCTGGTGCCGCTTGGCGTACTTATTTTTGGCATGATTGGCTTTATGTTGTGGACGGGCGACGGCGTGCTTGCCAGCGGCAGTGGTTCGAAATCGGTATTATATGCGACCGTGTTGGCATGTGCGGTTGCTTATTTGATGTTACTTACAGGGCGCCAATTTACGCATCATCAATTGATTGATATCGGCTTTAAAGGCATGGGGGAGCTATTGCCCTTGGTGAGTATTGTTTTGCTATCACTGACTTTAGGAGCAAGTTTAAAGGAGTTGGGCACGGGAGTATTTGTGGCGCAACTTGTTGGTGACTACTTACCCTTGTATCTGATCGTGCCTACCTTGTTTTTAACGGGGGCAGTGATGTCTTTTACGACGGGGACATCTTGGGGTACATTCGCAATACTGATACCCATTGGTGTACCGTTAATCCAAGCTTTGGGATTGCCACCTTCGCTGGTTATCGGCGCGATTTTAAGTGGCGGTATTTTTGGCGATCATTGCTCACCTATCTCAGATACCAGTGCGGTGTCCGCACTTGCTTCTGGCTGTGATTTATTAACTCATGTTAAAACCCAACTGCCGTATGCCCTTGTCGGAGGCGCTTTGGCTTTGGTTGGGTTTATAATTGCGAGTGTTGTCTTGCTTTAAGGGCACGCATAGAGATTTTTGCCAGAAGTTGGGGCGGTGATATTAATCAACTGCCCCGACTGATTTTTACTCAATGCCAATAACTGACCTTGTTCGTATTCAAGCATATTATTTTTAGGTACACCCAGCTCTTCGAGTAAACTTTTTCGTACTTCTAATAAAGTTTGATTTTGACAGTCTGCGATAAACCATACATCTTTTTCTGAATGCACTAATTGGCCGTAAAATTGGCGCACAACCATGAGTGTTTCTTTTGACCCCGCCAGCGTGTCGTCGAGCTGCGCTTTTTGCTGTGCAATGGTGGTTTGAT
Source organism: Pseudoalteromonas luteoviolacea H33-S (assembly GCF_001625695.1). Taxonomy (GTDB): domain Bacteria; phylum Pseudomonadota; class Gammaproteobacteria; order Enterobacterales; family Alteromonadaceae; genus Pseudoalteromonas; species Pseudoalteromonas luteoviolacea_B. Next base: position 20,827 of record NZ_AUXY01000066.1, on the reverse strand, counting down.
ATTGCCCTTCAACGATATTATGTGTCTCAATAACTTGATAGTGCTGCGCTGAAAAAGAGTGGGGGTCAACCTGCGCAAGGAAGTTTTCAAAGTCGGTCAGTAAGCCTTGTAAAGTCAGGCTACCTACTAATGCGACAAGGCAGCATGAACTTGCCCACATTGAGGTTCTTACCCAAAACTGTCTAGTGTGCTTACGATTCTCGAGTCTACTTATTTTTTTTAGCCGTCTAACCTGTTTAGGGGTCATTTTATTTAGTCTTCTCGATGCTGAATACGCTTGCTGGAGATCGTTTATTCTGGGTTTTGAGTCACTCATTTTAGCTCTCCTAACATGTGCTTTAGTTGTTGCTTGGCGTATCTTAAGCGCGTTTTGACTGTTTCAGGGTTTGCAGCGGTGATCTGGGCAATCTGCTTGAGTGAAAACCCTTCTAATTGTAAGCAAACGGCTTCTTTTTGGGTGTGTGGCAGTGCTTTAATCGCATTGTATAATTGCTCATTGCAAGCGTAATTAAAATTACTATCGCCATCTTGTGTGCAGATATCGGTTTCATTGCTATCACATATATACTTATTTTGTTTGCGAAACTCATCAATTAAGGCATTGCGTGCAATTTTGAATATATACGCTTTGGGCGTACTATTGCTTTGGTAATATTGACGCTTTTCTACAATGGCGAGCCAAGTCTTTTGGCATATATCCTCTGCGGTCTCTGGGTCGCTTTGCGTGCACAAATAGTGGTAAAGATCAGGGTTAAAATTATCAATTGCCTGTTCTAAATACCGATTCTCACCGCAGCGTTTAAATTCGTCTAAGGGATCATGTGCTTCAGTTTTATCTTGGATGAACCAGTTTTTTATCGCAAGTAGCATATTCTCTCCGTGTTTTTTCTTATTGACACCAGAAGCTATATCAGTAGCCACTGAGCCGAAACTCAGCGGCTATGTACAAGTTTGCTTACTTGTTTAAATTAAACTCTAACATAACTGACTGCCCAGGTTGAACTACGGGTTTGCCATTGATGACTTTTGGACGATATTTCCAACGTTTCAGTGCTTTAAGTGCTGCGCGGTTAAATACTCGCTTGGGCTTGGCATCGATAATTTGTGCATCAATTACTTGTCCGCTAGGCGAAATGCTAAACGCGACTTGCACCCAGCCCTCTACGCCATCTCTTGCCGCTGCCGCTGGGTATGTTGGCTCAATTCGTACAATGGGTGCTGCGCCACTGTCACTCATCTGCAATGTGTTTTGCATTTGAATTGGCGATGATTTAACACCTGAAGAAATATTAATCTCTACCGCTACACCTGTTGTTTCAGCAGGGGGCGTGTTTGGTTTCGGTGGTGCTTTTGGTGCAGGCTTTGGCGGTGGCGGTAAAACTTGGCGCACCTTTACGGGTGTATCCTCAAGGTCTTGAGAAATGAATATATCAAAAGTGGGTATTGGCTGTGGGACAAACACTTTATCTTGGCTCACTAATTGCTGCATGAAAGCAAACAAAGAAAATGTAACGCACAGCGCACCAACAAAAGATAAAACAAGTTTGTTTAACGCTTTATAGGGCGTTGGTACTTTGATATCAGTCATCGTAGTCATCATAATTTCCCCTTCTTTTTGCTAGTAAAACGCGCTAGGTCAAAAAAAGGGGTGATATATTTTTTATTTTCTTTTTTAACTGATTAAAATGCCTCTAAGTCGCTTAATAGGAAATGCCATGCAGTTACAAGATATCGATAAATCAAGATATAGAAAGCATCTCAATTGGGTCATTGGCCTGTGCATAGTCAGTTTAACCGCTGGTAGCTTGGGTATCGCCCAAGTACTCATCCATCTTTTTCCAGACAGTGATGGTAGTCACTTTCATTGGAATCTTTTGGGGGTACTGGTAACTTGTGCGGTGATCGCCGCTGTCCTGAAAAAAGTTAAAAACCACCCATTTATGACTGAAGTTGTTTATGTTTGGGAGCTTAAACAAGCGCTGAATAAAATTACAAGAAAAATGCCGAAACTTAAAAAGGCGGCTGAACAGGGTGATCCAAATGCCATGTTAGCCATCCAATATAGTTACAGCGGGTCTCGTCAATTGTGGCATTTAGATGATAATACTATCACTATGGAAGAGCTGTCCCTATGGCAAGCTGAACTAGAGGGATTAGCTCAGGCTCATAACGTTAACTTAGATATCGAGTTGTATGACGAGCGCATCTTGCGTGAGTTTTAGGTCGAGTAATAAGTAAATTGATTTTTGGTCGTTTTTTTAATTGTGTACATGGCGACATCCGCACATTCTACCAGGCCTTTTAAATTGTCGGCATGTTCAGGAAAATGCGAAATGCCAATACTAACACCCACATGTAATTTTAGTTGGTGTTTGTTGTGCTCAAACGTAAAAGGGGTATTTACCGCTTCTAGGAGTTTAGTGGCAATGGCATTAATGGTGTATTTGTCAGACGTTTTCATTGCGATGACAAATTCATCACCGCCCCAGCGGCACACTAGGTCATTGTTCGAGACAATGTAAGAAATGCTTTGGGCGACATGTTTCAACACGTCATCACCGGCATTATGCCCATAGATGTCATTGATGGGTTTAAACTCATCAAGATCCAATAAAAGTAGGCTAAATTCAGTCTTGGTGTCAATCCAGTCAAGCAGAGTCAGCTCTGCACCGTATCGATTATATAAGCTGGTTAAACTGTCTCTCTGTGCGCGATGGCTGAGTTGATTGATCATGGTTTTTCGAGAGGTAATATCGGCTAAAAAAACTTGAAAGTACCACTGTCCATCACTTTCTGTGTTGAGGATGATCATACTGAGCCAAACAGAAGACAAAGTGAGTGGATTGGTAAATTCAAACTCAGCCTGCATAACTTGTTTTTGTTTTATGCTATTTTCGGTGAAGGTGTACAAAATATCTGGAGTTTTACAATATTGCCCTAAGTTGTCAGGAAAGCGCTCTTCACTGTCCACACCCATACCCGCTAACAAATCTTTAGCAGCATCATTGACGAGTGAAACATCTCCTTGCTCACGTACCAATAGTGTTGGTGATGAACTGCGTTCAAACATCAAGCGAAAGCGTTTTTCGAGCTGTTCAATCTCTAACCGCAAACTACGCTCTTGCTCAAAAAGCATTTCGGTATTGCTCAGCATGGCGTTGATCCCTTTGCCTATTTGACCTATTTCACTCTGCTTATGGGCGTCATGAATATGGATCCGGTTAGCACTTCCAGGAGTGATACTTGTTAATTGATGGCTTAAATAGCCCAATGGCTTTGAAACCAGTAGAAAAGATAAAGCGGCAAATAGCAGGAGCATGGGAATGACCACAATGAGCAAGGTTTGTACTGAGGAAAATGCAATGCCCTGGGCGTTTTGACGTATAAATTGGGTGTTCGGCACGACATGAATGAAGCCAATGTTCTCTTGCAGAATAAAAGGGTTAGGCAGGCTAAAAGTGAGCGCTTCTCGCTCGTTAAATAAGATGCTTTTGGCAAGCACTGTACTTTGGTTGGTCAAGGCGGCTGATTGAATAATGTCATTGCTCACCAAGCCATTGACAACTTCATTGGCTAAATCTTTGTCTTCAAGATAAGCGGCAATTGATGCTGTTGAGGAGACGGTTTGGCTAATTTGCAATACGCTGTTGTCTGAGCGCTCAAGCTCAGTTTCAAAAATGTAGTTGTAATATAGATACGCGTATACGGCAGAAAATAAAAAAGTTGAGATGCTTAAGATCAGCATCAACCTTACTATTAAGCTTTGTTTACTTAGCAAAACGATACACTACTTTTAATTCGTCAGTTACGGCAGTTGCCGGTATGTAGGCAATTGCACTTGGAGTTGTTGTCACTTTATCAATTATAGCGTCAATTGTTGGATATGCTTGAGGCGGTGATGCTTTACCACTGAATTTAACGCGTGACCAATATGCGTTTACTTGCGATATGCTGCGGCCTGTCAGTGCTTCAAAAAATACTCTACGCAAATCATGCTCTTTTTTATAGTCTAACGTCACTGCGATATGACCATTTGGAAAGGCGAGGTATTTGCCCATATACATATCAATTAATTGGCGCTTTTCTATTCGCTCGATCGGGTTATGTTTATTTACCACGATGACAATCTCGCTTTGCACCTCTGCGTTGGCATTTAAGCCAAATAAGCAAAGAATCAACAGCATGACATTTTTGCAGACTCGATACATTAGAACACCCAGTTTAGGCTGATACCCAGCGTATTGAATGAGTTGTCAAAATCACCGCTTTGTAAGTTACGATGTAAATAAAAAGCAGAGGGTAAGCTGTCTATAGCTGTGTGTTCTAATTGCACTTTTACTGCGAGAGAGTGATTAATTTCCGATCGTAGAGTGAGTGAAAACGTATTTTGATCGACGAGATAAAAATTAGTATGTCGGATCAGCGTGTTGTATAAAAGGTCTAGCTCTGGAGTTGACACCAAGGGACGTTGAGGCGTCCTATTGTTGGATTTGGCCTGTGCTAGGGTGGCCATTAAAGTATGGTTGTCATAATAAAGGCCAACACTGATATAGCCTGCTGTAAGCGCTTTAAGTACTTGGGAGTTTGAGTCTATGTATGACGCTTCGCTTTGTAAAAACCAGTGACTATTGTCGTAACGTGTGCCGATAGCGGAGTAATTGAAGCGCTTTCCTATGATGTTTAAGGAGTCGAGCAAGGTTGATTTTTGTGGCCAAATTTGATCAGGGACCAATGTTAGCGCAGCTTGAAGCTGTTTTTGTTGGTCGTTTTCATTGCCGGATTGCGTGGCTGTATAATTTGCTCTGAAAGTCCAATCATAAGATTGCCACTCGACAACCAGACCATAGAGCGACTTTAGCTCGACATCCCAAAAAAAACCCTCATCACTCACAATTGGCGCAGTAGATTTGCCTGCGAAGAACTTCCCACTGATCAACCCCTGTGTCAGGCGACGGGTATATTTTACGTCGATCCCATCTAAGTTTTGGTGCGGGACAATGGCATAAAATTCTGTCGGGGGATGGTTATAGGTATAGGTATATCCAATATCGCGGTGTTCGGTCATCATGAACAAGTCGAGGCCTGTTCTGCCAACTCTAAGTTGCCAATTGCCATTAAAAGAGTGACGAAGAAAGGCCATTTGTATGATGTTATCTAAATTTTGTTCTTCGTTGTCTTTAAAGAGCGCTTGCCCGACAAACTGGGTATTTTTACTTGCTTGCCATTCAACTTGTGCACCTAATGATGAGTTAGTGAAGCCGAATTCGTCTTTATAAGTCGCATGAGGCTGAGAGATATGCTGCCTTATTCCGGCAGTATCTGAATCTGTAACAGTTAATCCTATGGTGGCAAAGCCATCGAGCTTCAATTGCTCGGCTGCACCATAACAAGGAAGAAGTAAAAACAGTAGAGTTAACAGCCTCATCGGCGACCCGCTATTGCTACCAGCAAACTATCTATGTGGATAAAGACTAGCGCTTATGTACACATTTACCAGTTTTGTGTATTTTGACTTGTAAAATGGTACATTTGTCACCATATAGAGTGATATATGCATATTTGTGATAATATCACATTTTTAATTAGGTATTTTCTAGTCGTGGCTGAAGTTAGAGCAAGAGTCGAGCTGAATGTAGGGCAGCGTAGTCATATTCCTGCAGAGATAGTATCTTTTGAAGGACTTAAAGATGGTGAAGAGCATGTTGCGTTAGTATTTAATGGTGCAGATTCTAAGCAAGAAGTGCCATTGATCAGAATGCACTCAGAATGCTTAACTGGAGATGTTTTTCATTCATCGAGATGTGACTGTGGTGAGCAGCTTAACGAATGCATAGAAGAAATGCATCAAAGTGGTGGTGTTTTATTATATTTGCGACAAGAAGGTCGAGGCATCGGTTTATATAATAAAATTGATGCTTATGTATTACAATCTCAGGGAATGAACACCTATGAGGCCAATAACCATCTAGGGTTTGATGACGATTTACGTGACTTTTCAGATGCTGTGCTCATGCTCAAAGCCTTGGGACTCAATCATGTAAAATTGATGACAAATAACCCGCGTAAATTGAATGCACTGCGTAATGCCGGCATTGAAGTTGAAAGTGTCGTCGGTACTCAGGCACATGTGAAAGTCGGCGACTCTGGAAATCGCAATTATTTAGAGACGAAAGTGAAGCATGGCTCTCATATGCTAGATATGGAGCAAATAAAAAAGCCAAAGTAGCCAAATAAGGTTTGATTTGCTGTATTCAATGGACTTTAGCAATAGAGCAAATCAAACACTGAACATGCATATTATTTTGTATTTCACTATTTTGTTGCATTTAGTCACGATAAGCCTCATAAACTTCCTTTCAAGTACTCTCTCGAATCAGTATAATTAGAGCGTTTTATAACTAAGTTAATCATTTATGTCTGCAGATTTTCAAAAATTCAAAGCGAGTTTTGGGGTGAGCTGGTTTAAAGCCGGATGGGCGGTGTTTAAAACTCAGCCTTTGACTTTTATGATGATGTACATTTTCATCGTCATCATAGGACTATTCCCATTTGTTATTCCCAACCCTATCATTCAGATGATGTGTGCGCTGGCTGGGCCTTTTTTAACGGTTGGTTTTTACAATGCTGCGCTGAATATACAAGCGGGTAAATCCATCATGTTGGCCGATATTTTAAAGCCGTTTACTACAAAAGGTCGCAGACTGAATTTATTCCGTTTAGGTCTTTATCAATTGGGTGTCGCGCTTATTTTGGGTGTATTAATGAGCTTGCTGTTTGAGCCTGTTACCAGCGCGCTGCAAAACCACACTCCAGATCAAGATATGCAAATAGTCATTGAGCAGATTGCACAAGCGATTAGCTTTTCTGACATTGTTGTTTTTATTGCTTTACAATCGCTTGCCATGATGGCATTTGCTTATGCTCTGCCGCTAGTATATTTCAAAGAGCAGGCGAATATCTTTGCTGCGATGAAGCAGTCATTACACGTGTTTTATCACAATATGGCGCCATTGACAGTCTATGGTGGTATTGCCGCGTTGTTGATCATTTTATCAACGCCGCTGTCACTTGTGCCGTTAATTATCATTATGCCTATATTGTATATTGGCTTTTTTGTCTCTTTTCAGGCAATTTTTGCGACTCAATCACCTCAGAGTGAAGATGGTCCTAGTCAAGGGAGCAAATCACAAGATGAGCAAGATAATGTGACTCAATCAGGCCGGTTTGATGCTTGATGGATGATAAAGAAAAACAAAAATTAAAAAATTACGCAGTGTGGCTGTTATCTAGGCAAGAGTATTCACGTAAGCTACTTGGTCAAAAGCTTCGTCAAAAAGGCGCGACAGATGAGTATGCTGAGTCACTTATTGAATGGCTTTGTGACATCGGGTATCTAGACGACTTAAGACACTGTGAAAGCTATCTCAACCGCCAACTAGCCAAGGGGTTAGGTGAAAAGCGGGTAATGATGGACGCGATAAATAAAGGCGTTGATAAGTCGCAATTAACGCAACTTATCGAACAAAGAGAAATTGATTGGTTTGCCGTAGCTCAACAAACCTATGAGAAGAAATACGGTTACTCCACAAAACAATTAGATTATCAAGAAAAGTCAAAGCGTGTTCGATACATGATGTATCGTGGCTTTAGCTATGACCAAATAGATTTTGCTATACAGTCGCAAAGTGAGAGTTGATTTTGACAACTTCCTTTGTGATTTACAGCACACAGCAGCAATAAAGGGTGAATAATCACATGCAGCACATGACTACCGCACAGATTAGGCAAAGCTTTTTAGACTTCTTTGCTAAACAACACCACCAAGTGGTGCCATCAAGTTCTTTAGTTCCAGGGAACGATGCCACACTTCTGTTTACTAACGCAGGTATGGTGCAATTTAAGGACGTATTCTTAGGTGCGGAAAAACGTCCATATAACCGCGCGACGAGTTCGCAGCGTTGTGTACGTGCTGGTGGTAAGCACAATGACTTAGAAAATGTGGGTTATACAGCAAGACACCACACATTTTTTGAAATGTTAGGCAACTTTAGTTTTGGTGATTACTTTAAGCAAGATGCGATTAAATTTGCGTGGTCATTCTTGACTGATGTGATCCAGTTACCAAAAGAAAAGCTGTTAGTGACTGTGTACCACACTGACGAAGAAGCCTATGACATTTGGGCAAACCAAGTTGGAGTGCCTGCAGAGCGCATCATTCGCATTGATACGTCTGATAACTTTTGGTCTATGGGCGACACAGGTCCTTGTGGTCCATGTTCGGAAATCTTCTTTGATCACGGTGAACACATTTGGGGTGGTCCTCCAGGCAGCCCTGAAGAAGATGGCGATCGTTTTATCGAGATCTGGAACCTTGTATTTATGCAATACAATCGCCATGCCGATGGTACGATGGAGCCACTACCGAATCAATCAGTTGATACAGGTATGGGTCTTGAGCGTATTTCTGCAATTATGCAAGGTGTGCACTCAAACTATGAAATTGATTTATTCCAAGCCTTAATCAAAGCAACAGCTGCTGTGACTGGGGCGCAAGATTTAGAAGACAAGTCTTTACGCGTTGTAGCTGACCATATTCGTTCATGTGCATTCTTAATTGCCGACGGCGTAATGCCATCAAATGAAGGTCGTGGTTACGTGCTTCGTCGTATCATTCGTCGTGCAGTAAGACATGGTAATAAGCTAGGTGCACAAGGGGCCTTCTTCCATAAATTGGTAGGTGCACTCGCAGAGCAAATGGGTGAAGCGTACCCTGAACTGATCAAGCAGCAAGCAATCATTGAAAAAGTTTTACGTATTGAAGAAGAGCAATTTGGCAAAACACTTGACCGTGGTTTGGCTATTTTAGAAGAGAATTTAGCTGGCCTTGAAGGGGATGTTATCCCAGGTGATTTGGTATTTAAGCTATACGACACTTATGGTTTCCCTGCGGATTTAACGGCAGACGTTGCTCGTGAGCGCTTCATGACTATCGATGAGCGTGGCTTTAAAGCTGCGATGGAAGCCCAGCGTAAGCAAGCGCAACAAGCTGGTAAATTCGGTGCGGATTACAACGAGCAGCTTAAGTCTGAGAAAGTCACTGACTTTAAAGGCTATGATGCCGTTCAATACAGTGGCACTGTGGTTGAGCTATTCGCAGAAGGCGAAAGTGTCTCAGAGCTAACAGAGCAGCAAAAAGGCATTGTTATACTTGACCGTACTCCTTTCTACGCAGAATCAGGTGGTCAGGTTGGTGACACGGGTGTTTTAAAAGTCACTGGTGGCGAATTTATTGTTACAGATACGCAAAAGCTGGGTAATGCGTTTGCACATCATGGTTATGTGGCAGGGCGTATCGGTATCAATGATAAAGTCGATGCGCAAATTGATGCTCAGCGCCGTGAACGTATCAAGAAAAACCACACAGCGACACATATTTTACATGAAACTCTGCGTCAAATCTTAGGTGAGCACGTTGCTCAGAAAGGGTCATTGGTCATGCCTGATAAGTTGCGTTTTGACTTCTCACATTTTGAGGGCGTAACCAAAGAGCAACTGAGAGAGATTGAAACAACAGTAAACAATGAGATCCGTGCTAACTTTGCGTTAAATACCCAGCTCATGGATATTGAAGATGCAAAAGCGAAAGGTGCAATGGCACTGTTTGGTGAAAAGTACGATGATGAAGTACGCGTTGTTTCAATTGGCGATTACTCAATTGAGTTATGTGGTGGTACACACGTAGAGCGTGCTGGTGATATCGGCTTCTTAAAAATTGTCTCTGAAAGCGGTATTGCAGCAGGTGTACGACGTATCGAAGCTGTGACAGGTGAAGATGCGGTGGAGTATGTTGCAGAGCAAGAGCAAGTACTGTCAGATATCGCTGCTTTAGTAAAAGGCGATAGTGCAAGTGCGCTTGAAAAAGTGGCTGCACTCATTGAGAAAGCAAAAGGCCTTGAGAAGCAAGTGAGCCAGTTGAATGACAAGCTAGCAAGTGCGGCGGGTGCATCTTTACTTGAGTCAGCGGTTGACGTTAACGGCATTAAGTTACTTGTCGCAAATGTGGCAGGTACTGAGTCAAAAGCTCTGCGCGGTATGGTTGACGACTTAAAGAACAAGATGGGCTCAGGTGTGATTGCACTGGGTGTTGCCAATGGCGATAAAGTGAGCTTGATCGCTGGTGTCACAAAAGACTTAACAGGCCAAGTTAAAGCGGGCGAACTAGTAAATCACATGGCAGCGCAAGTTGGCGGTAAAGGCGGTGGTCGTCCAGATATGGCACAAGCAGGCGGTTCACAACCAGAGAACTTGGAAGCTGCATTAGCAAGTGTTCCTGTATGGTTGAATGATAAAACGCAATAACCTGTGGCATTAATCGTAAAAAAGTTTGGCGGCACCTCGGTTGGCTCAATAGAGCGAATCGAGGCGGTCGCCGATTTGATCATAAAGGCTAAACAACAAGGCCACCAAGTTGTCGTTGTTGTGTCAGCTATGTCAGGTGAGACCAACCGCTTGTTGTCACTGGCTAAGCAAATTGATGAGCGACCAAGTGCGCGAGAATTAGATGTTTTGCTTACAACTGGCGAGCAGGTGTCGATTGCGTTGCTGGCAATGGCTATTGTTAAACGCGGCCATTCTGCAGTGAGCTTGTTAGCTGACCAGATTGGTATTAAAACGGATAATGTATTTGGCAAAGCACGTATTCAAAGCATTGATGTGGCGCGTTTGCAACAAGAACTTGAACATAACCGTATTGCGATTGTTGCCGGATTTCAAGGCCGTGACTTTGAAGGCAATATTACGACTCTAGGTCGTGGCGGAACAGACACCTCTGCAGTTGAGATTGCCGCTGCAATTGGGGCAGATGAATGCCAGATCTTCACGGATGTTGATGGTGTCTATACCACAGATCCGAGAGTTGAGCCCAAAGCACGTCGCATGGATCAAATTACGTTTGAAGAGATGTTAGAGCTCTCGAGCTTAGGCGCGAAGGTGTTACAGATCAGATCCGTTGAAGCTGCAGGAAAGTATAATATTCCACTGAGAGTGTTATCAACGTTCAAGCCCGATTCCGGCACCCTAATTAGCTATGAGGAACCTAAAGTGACAAGTAGGACTGTATCAGGTATTGCTTATCAAAAAGATGAAGCATTAATCATTGTACGTCAATTACCTGAAACGCCGCGCTCTTTAGCAAAGGTTTTGTGTTTACTTGCTGAATATGACATCGAAGTGGACATGATAAGCCAAATTAATCATCAAGTTGGCAAAATAGACTATGCTTTAACTGTACATAGCAATGAGTATGCACAAGCGCTTGATGTACTAGACACCAACTTAGCTGATATCGGTGCTTCGAGCGTAGAGGGCAATCAACAAGTTGCTAAAATCTCTGCTGTGGGTGTAGGTATGAAGTCTCATTCAGGCATTGCAGGCATATTTTTCGACGCCTTGGCGAAAGAAAATATTCATACACTTTTAGTGTCGACATCGGAGATAAAAATTTCTGTTTTAGTAGAAGAACGATACTTGGAGCTTGTTGTTAGGGCACTTCATGGTGCATTTGGCTTAGAAAGTCGTGAATAAGCAATTATTTTGCTTACTTTTACATGAACTTTTAATTAAAATGAACTTGACGCGGAATCTTTTAAATTTTGGAATAACAGGAGCAAGAGAATGCTAATTCTAACTCGCCGTGTAGGCGAAACCCTGATGATTGGTGATGAAGTAACAGTAACGGTACTAGGTGTTAAAGGCAACCAGGTTCGTATCGGCGTAAATGCACCAAAAGATGTTTCGGTACACCGTGAAGAAATCTACATGCGAATTCAAGCTGAAAAATCTAATCCGACGGGTAACATGTAATAAGTACGATGTTACCTATGTTCGAGAAATGGCCACATTAAAGTGGCTATTTTTTTGCCTGTTGCAATATAAAGTCATATGCATCTTGCTCTAGTGCTTGTTTAGAGATGTATTGACGGTACTTTGCATGCTCTATTAATAGTCCTTTGTCTGTTTCAATCACGTTATCAATATCCTGCCAACTGAGCTCAAAAGCACGATACGGGTTTTTAGCGTTGATCCCTTGTTCATCTATTTGTAAATGTACTTTCGAGCCACTTGCTCTGCTGACCATTTGCCTTGCAACCCACCAAGGGCGACGATAATAAAATGAGACCCCTTCAATGACCGCCAGTACAAATAAAAAGTTGCCAAGGTAAGCTTGTCCTAATAAGTAATGAGATAAGGCGCCTAATATCAACAAAAAGCCGATTAAGCCATATTTAGGCTTATGATGCTGACTTAGTGCGACTGATTCATCAAAGCATTCCTGAAAATATTGCTTATCTAGGGTAAATTCACTTTGAAACACGAGTATTCCTCAAGTTGACTAATCCCTAATTATACGACGTTCCCCAAGGTGTTTAAATCTGAAAATTTTATAAGCCAGTTTCCGACATCGCTTTCTTTTAAGTTTGTACCCAAGTCACTATTTATGGTGTTTAACTTCAATTGCTGAGTATTTACTCTTGTTGCGATTTTTGACTTTTTTATTTAGGTAAGACCAATTCTTGATGGGCCAACATTAAACCAGTTTTCACGGCGGTTTCCTCATATTTAGTTATATTTAGCCTTTATATCTTGAGTATTTTTCATATTTATTTGGTGTTTTATACTTTGTTTTACCATTATTGATGATTAAGTGTGTGAAAAGAAAACAAAAACACTTATTGGTAATACCAATTTACAACCAGCTTTACATGAAGGATTTGTTTGATATGATGGTTGAATAAATATTTACAAAAGTTGCCTATCTATTTCTTTGGTTGGGTGGGCGTATACAAATAAATAACAACTAAGGGGGCGGAAATGGAAATCAGCGAATTGCTAGCGCAGGCTGCCAATCTTATGTTAACAGGCATGATTGGGGTATTTTTATTTTTATCAATTCTCATCTTTGCAGTAAAAGCGTTATCTAAGCTGGCTGCAACAGAGCAAGAGTCTCAGCAACCTGCAATTAAAAAATCTTCAAAACCAGTATCAACAGGTGTGCCTGCGGCACATGTCGCTGCAATCAGTGCAGCAGTTTCTCAATTTAGACAAAAAAACTAAGGGGTATCTCATGTCAAAACTAAAACTTACTGAATTAGTCCTAAGAGATGCTCATCAATCTTTATTAGCAACGCGCATGCGCCTTGAAGATATGTTACCGATTGCGGAAGAGCTCGATAAAGTCGGTTACTGGTCTGTAGAGTCTTGGGGTGGTGCAACATTCGATGCGTGTATCCGTTATTTAGGTGAAGATCCTTGGTATCGGATCCGCGCGCTAAAAGAAGCCATGCCTAATACAAAGCAGCAGATGTTATTACGCGGTCAAAATTTGCTTGGCTATCGCCATTATGCAGACGATGTGGTGGAGAAGTTTGTCACTCGTGCACATCAAAACGGCGTTGATGTATTCAGAATTTTTGATGCGATGAACGATGTTCGTAATTTGGAGACTGCAATCCGTGCTGCGATCAAGGTGGGTGCACATGCGCAGGGTACAATCTCTTACACTGTGAGCCCAGTCCATAACTTAGAAAGCTGGCTTAAGCAGGCGAAACAACTTGAAGAGATGGGCTGTCATTCAATTTGTATCAAAGATATGGCGGGGCTACTTAATCCATATGACGCAGATACCTTGATTTCTGAGCTAAAACGAACTGTGTCTGTGCCTATTGCGATGCAATGTCATGCAACAACAGGCTTAAGCACCGCAACCTATCAAAAGGCCATTGATGCGGGTATTGATATGCTGGATACCGCCATTTCTTCCATGAGTATGACATATGGGCACAGCGCAACAGAAACGCTGGTGTCGATTGTTGAAGGAACGAAAAGAGATACTGGGCTGGACTTAGGTCAACTTGAATCTATTGCAGCGTACTTTAGAGATGTACGTAAAAAATATGCGGCATTCGAAGGCAGCCTCAAAGGGGTTGATGGGCGTATTTTATCTGCACAAGTACCCGGTGGTATGTTAACCAATATGGAAAACCAACTTAAGGAACAAGGTGCAGGTGATAAACTCGATGAAGTATTGAGTGAAATTCCTCATGTCCGTAAAGACTTAGGCTATATCCCTTTGGTTACACCTACATCGCAAATTGTAGGCACGCAGGCGGTATTAAATGTACTGACTGGCGAGCGTTATAAAACCATCACCAAAGAAACTGCTGGTGTGTTAAAAGGGGAGTATGGGTCAACACCTGCCCCTGTGGATGAGCCGTTACGTGCTCGTGTTTTGGACGGTGTTGAACCAATTACATGCAGACCTGCTGATCTGCTCGAGCCTGAAATGGATAGTTTGGAAGCCGATTTGCTGGCCAAGGCTAAAACTGAAGGAATTGAGCTTGCTGAGGAAATTGTCGATGATGTACTGACTTATGCTCTGTTCCCTCAGATAGGCTTGAAATTCTTAAAAAATAGATACAATCCAGAAGCGTTTGAGCCAAGCCCAAGCTTAGTTGTTAACACGGCTGTTGAAAAAGCGGTTAGTCGCCCTGCACCTGCTCGCAAACAAGAAAATGAGCGCTACAGCGTAAGAGTTGATGGCAAGGTTTACGATGTAGAAGTGTCCGCAGGTGGTGACTTGCAAGAGATTGCGGTGAAAGACAGTGAGCTGATGCCACAGTCTGCATCCGTTAGTTCAGGTGAAACACTTAATGCTCCCCTTGCAGGCAATATTTTTAAGGTGCATGCAAGACCTGGTGATGATGTTGTTCAAGGTGATGTTGTTCTCATCATGGAAGCGATGAAAATGGAAACGGAAGTTCGTGCAACCTCGACGGGCAAAATCGCAGATATTTTAGTCTCAGAGGGTGATTCTGTCTCTGCTGGCGACGCGATTATTGAGATGGCATAGGAGCGCTTGAGATGGATGGTTTGTTAAATTTATGGCAGGCAACTGGCATTGCTAACTTAACGTTTCCTGCGTTATCCATGATAGCTGTAGGGTGTGGTCTTCTGTATTTGGCTATCGCGAAAAAATTTGAGCCGCTTTTACTGGTGCCGATTGGTTTTGGTGCGATATTAACGAATATCCCCGTGGCAGCGCTATCTGAGCCGGGTGGATTACTATATTACGTTTATTATATCGGGATCGACAGTGGCATATTCCCCTTACTGATATTTATGGGGGTAGGTGCCTTAACTGATTTTAGTGCGCTTATTGCGAATCCTCGTATGTTGCTACTAGGGGCTGCGGCACAGTTTGGTATTTTCGCGACTTTATTTGGTGCGATTTTACTGAACTTTATTCCTGGGTTTGAGTTTACCTTACAAGATGCATCTGCTATCGCAATTATCGGTGGTGCAGATGGGCCTACGGCGATATTTTTAGCGTCAAAGTTATCTCCTGAGTTATTAGGCGCAATAGCGGTCGCAGCGTATTCATATATGGCACTGGTGCCTATTATTCAGCCTCCTATTATGCGTTTATTAACGTCGGATGAGGAGCGCAGTATTGCAATGCCACAGTTAAGAGTCGTTTCTAAGAGAGAAAAGATTCTCTTCCCATTGATGGTATTGTCGTTGACTTTACTGTTTTTACCAGCGGCTGCACCTTTGGTTGGTATGTTCTGTTTGGGTAACTTAATGCGTGAGTCTGGTGTGGTAGATAGGCTTAGCAATACAGCGCAAAACGAGCTGATTAATATCACGACGATATTTTTGGGCTTGGCGGTCGGTTCCAAATTAGCAGCCGACCAGTTTTTAACAGTAGAAACTTTGGGCATTTTGGTACTTGGCGCGTTGGCATTTAGCATTGGGACAGCCTCAGGCGTTTACATGGCTAAAATTATGAACCGTGTTTCGTCTAATCCAATCAATCCATTAGTTGGGGCTGCGGGTGTGTCTGCGGTTCCAATGGCTGCGCGAGTGGTCAATAAAGTCGGTCTTGAGTCTAATCCGCATAACTTTCTTTTAATGCATGCAATGGGGCCAAATGTAGCAGGCGTACTTGGTAGTGCGGTTGCTGCAGGTATTTTGCTTGCGTTAGTCAATTAACAACACTCTCCAACCTTTAGTGGGGCATTTGCCCCACATTTTTCTTATTTATATTTGAGGCGCTTTCTTTTGGAAGCGCCTTTATTGTTATAAACGCTGTTTACATTGATCTAGTATAAATAACGGGCCAAGTGAGTTGGTCCATGTTATAAAATAGTTTGGTTGTAAAAATTAGGGAATACCATGAATATTATTTTGATACTGGTTTGCTTGATTGCGGCGTTACTCATTTTGATCCCGCTTCTAGAGAAATATCAGGGAAAGCTTGGCTTAGATAAGGCGCAAAAATACAGTAAATATATCCTGCCGTTGGCGATGATAGGCGTTGTGGTTAAACTGATCCACTCAATGGTTCAAGGGTAAAGTTGGGTTTGTTTGGTAAAGCCACTACTGTGGCTTTACCGATAGGCGACTAAAGGTTAACTGGCAGACTGTAAGTACTTTTGAATAAACTCTGTTGCTTTCATATAGGATTCTTCAAGCTCATCTCGAAGTTGAATTAATTGATCTGTCGTCATTTCCTCTGTTTTACACTTTGACTCAAACTTTTCTGCGATAAGCGCAACTTGCTCAGCGCCAATTGTTCGAGATATGGATTTAAGCTGGTGACACGCTTCAATGATTTCATTTTGACTTGATGAAATAACCGCACCATTTATGTCACGGGCTAATTCGCTACTTTGCTCAAGGTACATTCTAAAGAAGCGCAGTCGCTTAGCGCTATCATCATTGACGTATTTGTTGAGCTGATCCATATTAATCGGCATATCATCGTTAGTTTGCTCTTGTGCAACTGGTGGTAAGCTCGTTTCTTCCACCTCTGCAACAGGCGCTTGCTCTTCTATTACCTCTGGTTTGCTTGGCTCGGCATGAGTAAAGCTCGGCATATCTAGTTGCATAGCCGATGTTGACGGCATTTCTCTGTCATTACTCATTTGCTCTACTTGGGCTGGCTGGTTATCAGGCTGAGCCTGAGTAACCGGCTCATCTAAAATGGGCTGTGTTTGAGGGGGAGCGCTATCGCTGTCCGTTGATGTAGCAGAGATGCTAGTTGCTTGCGTTACTTGGTGTCCAGAGACGTTTTGCCATTTGTCTAAGGTAGCTTCAAGCACATTGAGTTCAACAGGTTTGGTAATATAGTCATTCATGCCAGTGGCTAGGCAGCGATCACGTTCGCCCTTAAGTGCATTGGCAGTGATGGCAATAATATAAGGTTGAGCGTTGATGTCTGGCGCATGCTCGGCAATATCACGGATCTTAGTAACCATGTCGTAGCCTGACATTTTTGGCATATGCAGATCGGTTAGGACGACGGCATAATGCCCCTGCTGCCACATCTTCAAGCCCTCTTCACCGTTTTCAGCAACTTCCACTCCATAACCGAGTAGATGAAGTTGATCCGTGAGTACTTGTTGATTTAGGACGTTGTCTTCTACTAATAATACGAGTTTATTTTGAGCTTTAGCATCTTCAACATTTAGGTAGCTATTCATCGTGCGAGATGGCTTAAGTTGTTTTGGCTGATGCAAGCCTACCGCAACTAATACCGCAGTCATAAAACTTGTTTTACACAATGGTGCTGCATTAAGGTAGAAAATATGACCGTGATTCAGCGCGGATTCGTCCATCGTACTCAATACAATCACTTGCTGATTATTATGCTCGATAGAATAAAGCAGGTCTCTTAATTGCTGATTGACTTTATCCATGCCATCTAAGCCATCTAGGACCCACACAACATCTTGTTCGTATTGGTGTTCGTCTATCTCGCTTGAATCAACAATGATGGCTGAGTTTGCACCCATGAAAGATAAATAGCGCGCTAAGATAGCTCGGCGGTTAGGGTTATGCGTATAAGTCACTACTTTACGGCCAGCGAGCACGCCCTTGTTGGCATACTCAACTTTCCCGCTGATGCTAAATGGCAGTTCAACAATGAACTCACTGCCCATGCCGATGTCTGAATTTACATTGATAGAGCCTAACATGAGCTCGACAAGACTTTTACAAATAGATAGCCCTAATCCTGTGCCACCATATTCTCGAGTGATGGAGCCTTCTGCTTGAATGAAGGGATTAAATATTTCCCTAAGCTGGGCTTGGGTCATCCCTTTACCGTTGTCAGTCACTTTAAAGCGCAGTGTATAATGCTCAGACGTATTTTGTGCGACTTCAACAGAGATCTTTACAAAGCCTTGTTTGCTGTCATCAGTTGTGGTGAATTTGATTGCATTACTACATAGGTTGTAAAGCACTTGGCGAACGCGAACAGCATCACCGACTAAATTGCTCGGAATATCTGGGGCAATAGCAAGCTGCAGGTCCAATTTACGCTTTTTCGCGACAGAGGAGAGAACACGGGCTACTTCTTCAATGGTTTCCGATACAGAGAATGCACTACTGTCAATTTGTAGCTTACCAGCTTCAATTTTTGAGAAATCTAAAATGTCGTCCAATATACCTAGTAATGAGAAGGCAGAATCACGAATAATGGTCGTCAATCGGTGTTGAGCACCATCTAATTCGGTTTGACGCAACAAATCTATGGTGCCAATGACCCCATTCATCGGTGTTCTGATCTCATGGGACATGGTTGCCAAAAAGGTGGTCTTTGCTTCGGATGCGCGTTCAGCGTTTAAAGTTGCCTTTTCCAGCGCAAGCGTTCGAGCTTGAACTTCTGTTTCTAGGCTCGTTTGTAGCTGCCTCAATTCATGTTGAGATGCTTTATTACCTTTTATGATATCGCGGATTTGATTGATTAGACCATTAATACCGATTGCTGTAGAAGACAAGCCAAAGCTCAGCTGCTCTGTGACATGGACATCGTAATCTTTCTTCTTTATTAGGTGTTCTAGCTCTGAGTTGAGTAAGTTAAGCTCCTTAGCCAACTTACCGACGATTTGCTTTTTCAAAAAGAGTGCAAACCCTATTGTGAGTAACAAAGCTACAAGGGCCAATGCATAACTTAATGGGTTACTACTGGCGACGGTGACTTTAGGTTCGCTATAAACTAACACCAATTCACCCACAGGAATATCATCTAGTGTCAGTGGCTGATGAACAATCACTTTGCCATCTATGGTCAATTTAGTACGTTGTTTTATAGGTGCAATAGGTTCATCATTCGATTGAAATACCAAACTCGGCTTGCCCATGCCACTATCAGCATATAAATAGGCATCTATATTTGGGTTACCTGCTTTTACCGATGTCAGCATTTGTTTGGCGTAGTTGTAACCTAGCTTCATCATGGTATTACTCAGTGGCGCTGCCAAGTCCTGAGCTTGCAGAGTAAGATCTGGTTGGCTATGTACTAGGGTACTTTCTTGCTTTGGCCAAAGGTAGGCGCCTAGTGATGCAATACTAGTAATGATGAGTGTGATAAAAACAAACAGGGGCACGAAACCTTTGATCTGTGCTTGTGAAGATTTTTCCATTGAAATAGTCCGAGCAAGTAACTTTCAAATCAAGCTTTATAATAACTTAACATCCTAACACCTATAATGGATGATTTCTCTACGTTTTTACTTCTTTATTATTGCTTCAAGGAGATCCTAAAGAAGGAATAAAGTATAAAAATCAGTCTTTAGTCAGTTATTTTTGTCAAATTTGCATGAATTGTGCGCAAACAAATTATATTGCAAAAAAATAGTTGACTTAAAAGGGCAAAACCCGTTTAATACGCCGCACGCCCAGATAGCTCAGTCGGTAGAGCAGAGGATTGAAAATCCTCGTGTCGGTGGTTCGATTCCGCCTCTGGGCACCATTTTTAGGTGCGCCGACTTAGCTCAGTTGGTAGAGCAACTGACTTGTAATCAGTAGGTCATCCGTTCGACTCGGATAGTCGGCACCATTTATAAATTTGGTTCTGCATTGGAAATAAATCCAAGCTAATTTAGTTTACCAGATAGCTCATTCGGTAGAGCTGTGTGGAATTGTATTGAAAATCCTTAGAGGGTTTTAATACGCGTAAATTATTTGCCCAGATAGCTCAGTCGGTAGAGCAGAGGATTGAAAATCCTCGTGTCGGTGGTTCGATTCCGCCTCTGGGCACCATCTCTTAAAGATGTAAAATGAAAACTTTTACTAAAACGCTTTATAAAAGCGGTTTAGATATTGAAATACATTAGTTGTATTTCAAAAATAAATAGTATTTGGCCCAGGCAGCTCATTCGGTAGAGCTGAGTGGAATTGTATTGAAAATCCCTAGAGAGTTTTAATACACGTAAAAATTATTTGCCCAGATAGCTCAGTCGGTAGAGCAGAGGATTGAAAATCCTCGTGTCGGTGGTTCGATTCCGCCTCTGGGCACCATTATTAAGTGTGCCGACTTAGCTCAGTTGGTAGAGCAACTGACTTGTAATCAGTAGGTCATCCGTTCGACTCGGATAGTCGGCACCATTTATAAAACATGTAACATGAATAAAATCAGAGTTCTGATTTTTCAAATGAAAAATTTGCCCAGATAGCTCAGTCGGTAGAGCAGAGGATTGAAAATCCTCGTGTCGGTGGTTCGATTCCGCCTCTGGGCACCATTATTTTAGTGTGCCGACTTAGCTCAGTTGGTAGAGCAACTGACTTGTAATCAGTAGGTCATCCGTTCGACTCGGATAGTCGGCACCATTTTTAAAACATGTAGCGTGA
Source organism: Pseudoalteromonas luteoviolacea H33-S (assembly GCF_001625695.1). Taxonomy (GTDB): domain Bacteria; phylum Pseudomonadota; class Gammaproteobacteria; order Enterobacterales; family Alteromonadaceae; genus Pseudoalteromonas; species Pseudoalteromonas luteoviolacea_B. The sequence continues at coordinate 133 of NZ_AUXY01000066.1, read as the reverse complement.
TAGAAATCAAAGTTCTGATTTCTTAAAGTAAAAGATTTTTCCAGATAGCTCGTTTGGTAGAGCTGTGTGGAGTTGTATTGAAAACCCTTAGATAGTTTTAATACACGTAAAGATTATTTGCCCAGATAGCTCA
>NZ_AUXY01000065.1 GCF_001625695.1 Pseudoalteromonas luteoviolacea H33-S | reverse complement strand
CTTCGAACTTCATCTTCGAAAATTACGCGTCCTAGCTTCTTAGGTTAAATATGCTTTGGAGGGTTTTTTACTGGTATGTGACTGGCTATGCATGAATGTGTCATTTAACACAATTAGGAAATGTTTGAGTTTGAATGAGTAAGATCCAAAAATTTAATTTATATTTATTGATGCTAAATAGCTTGGATCATCTGCGATATCAGCTAGATGATTTAAGTAGTAAATAATAAAGTCCTACTCAGTTACGAAGAAAACAACAAAAACGTGATTTAACATAATGACAAGCACTCTAGTTAAGAGTGCTTGTCTTGGAAAATTTAGTGCAATGCTGCTGTAAATGGAATACTTTCACAGATTTGAGCTTCAGCTATTAATATCTCTTCAAGTCTGGCATCAATAATCGCTTTATCAAAATACTCATAGCCTAATTCAACGAATAAGTTTTTATGTTTTTCTTCAGATTTCGCAATCGCAACGTAGAAATCTTTATCTTTACCTTCAGGTAATGCTTCCGCAACGAGAGAGAAACGCTCATGTCCCCTCGCCTCGATCACTGCCGCAACGAGTAATCGGTCAATTAAAAACTCATCACTACCTTGTCGAAACAAAGCACGCATCTTTTTAATATATGGATCTTGCTTATCATTTCCGAGTACCAAGCCTCTTTCATTAATGAGCTTTAATACCTGCTTAAAATGAATCATTTCTTCGATAGCAAGATCAGCCATAGCTTTGACCAGCTTAGTTCTATCTGGGTAATGTCCTAACATAGACATCGCCATGCCTGATGCCTTTTTTTCTGCTGCGGCATGGTCTTGTAAAAAGGTCACAAAATCGTCCATAACTTTGTGCGTCCACTCAAACGGTGTGTGATATTTTAGTTCAAACATTAGCTATTCAGTCTCACTTACTACGTGCATTTAAAATTTATGACTTAAATTAATATCGGACATTTTAGTACTATAAGTCATATAAAATACTGTCTTTATCTACTTTGCCAATTCTTGTTGATTCTACTTTTAAAGGGTGTTTAATGTCATTCCAGGCTGTTACTTTCCCATGCTTATTTACATGTGGTATAGAAACTTTAGGAACAGACATAAACTGGGCAAATTTAGGTGTGCTATCTATTTCAGATAAATTGATTGTCACATGTTCTACATTGGTTGATTCAAAAAAATCAACAACTCTTTGTTTGTGTCTATTATAACACTCAATTAAATAGTCATCATCGTTGATATTTTTTTCATCAAGACCATTAAAAACATCGAAATAACAACGTTTTAAGGTCTCATTAAAACCGCCACCTTGTACAATCAATTTTGGTAACATACGTATAAGTAAACGTCGAATCGATGGTATCCAAACATTATGATCACGCTCTAAGTAGATAAACTTAGCTTGCGGGAAATGTTGATAAAGTTTCTGAAAATCATTAAATACTGGTGTATCTGCAATAAACTCCGCTGTTTTTAGCGTGTGTTGCGTGTACGCAGTGTGTGCAGTTTTAAGTCCGATATCAAGACTTGAGACACACAAGCTCGTTGTCCCAGTTCTAGGTAGGCCTAGAACAAAGTATTTTTTGGTCATAAAAAGTATAAATAAGCGTTTATTAGCGCCATGATTATGAGTGATAAAAATGTACAACCCATACCTATAACGCGCATTTTTAAGTTTGCATTATACAAGGCCTTGGCATGCAATAATCGGCCAGCTAAAAAAAGACAAGCAATGGGTATGAGCATGCTGTTACTAATCAGTTGATATTCAAGTATAAAAACTAGAATAACAGCCAGGGGGGTATATTCGATAAAGTTTGCATGAGCGCGGATACTGGCTTGCAAGTCTTTATGGCCTGCATCACCAATCCCCACTTTGTGTAATTTTCTTAGCTTAATTACATTAAAACTGAGTTTGATATATAAAAGTGTGCAAATTGCAGCAAACAGTCCACTAAACATGATGAAAAGTCCCCTATTCCTTGTATATCTTTAGTATACGTTGTTTTAAGAGGACTTTAAAAGATCCAAATTAATCTATGTAGTAAACCGCGTACACTTCTGCTGTCAATTTCGTATCACCCGTGCTGTATGCATCTTGAAGACTCATAGATTCCGCAGCCATCACTTTACCTCTGGCATATGGCTGAATCGGAACATTCATCGGCGCGAAAGACACAGAATACAAGTCACCTACTTTAACACCAAAACCATCGGCAAGTTCTTTTGCACCAAGCTTTGCTTGTTCAATAGCGTTCTGTTTAAGCTCTTTCATAATCTCCGATTTATCTTCAACGACGAATTGCGTGTTGTTGAATTGATTAATACCACTGTCTACAAATGCTTGCAACAGCTCAGGGTATTTATCAATATCTTTCAGTTTTAGCGTGATGTTACGACTCACTTTAAAGCCGGTAAATTCTTCCTCATTTGTACTGCGATTGTAACGAGTTTGCTTGTAAACATTTAATTGTTCGGCATTTATGTGATTACCTTTCACACCAAAGCTTTTCGCAATACTTAAAGCTTTTGCAACGACATCGTCAACATCTGATTTTGCTTGCTGTAGACTTTTGCTTTTCTCGTTAATTGCAACATTGATAATAGCTGTATCTGGCTGAACAGATACTTCTGAGTACCCTTTTACATATAAATGCGGAGTCGTAGGGATGCTCCCCGCCATTGCAGAAGTGCTTAACAACACCGAAAATGCAGCTGTTAATAAACGCATAAACTCTCCAAAATATTCATTTCTGTATCTACGAGTGTAATTGAAACACAATTAAATTAATTGGTACTGAATATTCAAAGTTTTTGTCTATAGGTATTAGACACTACATCTAACTTTCTTGACATACGAAACTGTTATCATCCAAATTGTTTGGTTAATCAATTTTTTATAAAAACCGTCCTAAGAATAGAAATTGTTCATAACATAAACTAGCCTAATATTATGAATAACAAGATTTTCCATCAAAATACGGTTATTAATTTCACTTATGGGTAAACCGCTTTCAATAATTGCTTCAATTGTAGTATTGGTCATGCTAATGCCAAGTTTTTGCTTTGCCAGCATACCCATCTTAAGCAACCAATATTCTGCGAAAAAATTAACTGCTGAAGATGGGTTTGTATCGTCTGAAATATACTCAATAATACAAGATCAACAAGGTATGTTGTGGTTTGGCACTGCTGAAAATGGTGTTATGCGGTATGACGGCCGAAAAGTCACACTATTCGAATTTGATAGTGAATCTGTAAATGGTCTGTCTCACAATGATGCCGGCAATTTGATGATAGATAGAAACGGCATCATTTGGATAGGCACTTGGGGAGGTGGCGCAAATCGCTATAACCCGAAAACAGGTAAATTTGAAAATTATTATCATGATAAAAATGTACCAGGATCTATTTCTGCGAACAGGATTCAATCTCTCTATCATGATTTGGATGGGACGATTTGGCTTGGCTCTTATGATAATGGGCTCAATAAATATATTGGGCCTGACAATTTTGAACATGTCAAAAAAACAGAAAATGGAAATAACGGCTTATCTCATAACCGAGTTTGGGATATCGAAAATAGTGACATAGACAATTTGTGGGTAGCAACAAGTTATGGTTTGAATTTATACAATAAAGTAGAAGGCACATTTGAATACTTTTTTCCTGATCCCAATAACAAAACGCCTACAGGTGCAAATGAAATTCGTCACGTTTTAAAGTCATCACAAGGGAACGTATACGTTGGAACACAAAAAGGACCATTTATTTTTAATTCACAAGACTACTCGTTTTCTAGAATTGGTTTTGTGAATGGTCAGCACCTAGGACAGGTAAACTCCATAATTGAAGATCATGAAGGCTATATCTGGTTTGTAACCAGCAGAGGCGTATTTAGAAGAGATGAGAACAGCGAGCGCCTGGTACAGCTTGACCTAGAGCAAAATAGTGGAATGCGTATAATTTTTGAAGATAGTGCAAACACACTTTGGGTCACGAATGAGTTGCACGGTATTTTAAAATTAGTGCCACATAGAAAGTTTAAATCTATAGATAATCCAGAGTTAAGTGCGCCTAACGGTATTGCCGCTGATAAACATGGAGATGTATTAATCGCTAACTCTGCTTCACAGCTATTCAAGTGGGATGTATCTGAATCAACCCTAAAAGCTCTATTTCCACCCGTATTCACCAAAGATAACGGTTTTGAGTTGAACAGGTTATTAGAGCGCCCTGTGCTTTTATTAGATAAAAACAACATTGTTTGGATGGCACAAGATGAGGGATTGGTAAGGTTTGATCTAAACACAATGCAAAGCACGCTTATTAGTTACCCTAAATCTGATCCAAGCTATAGTGAGTTTCGTGAAATTAGAGCACTTTCGGTAGATAAAGATGGACATCTCTGGGTTGGTACATACAAAAACGGAGTGTACATTTACAACCCCAAATTGAATGAGTTTAAACATTTAGGTGAAGAATATGGATTGTCTCATCCTGAAGTACTCACAATATATAAAGATAAGTCCCAGAACATTTGGGTCGGTACTGGAAATGGTGTGAATTTATGGGTTGATGAAGCGAAAGGTTTTAAATCGTTTGTTAACACTAAAGATTCTGACAACAGTTTACTTGGAAGTATCGTGCAAGACATCTATGAAACCCAAAATGGATATATCTGGATAGCGACCCAACAAGGTTTAAACCTCTATAAAAAGGATTCTAATACATTTACTCACTTTAATACTCAAAGTGGCCTACCTAGTAGCCTTATCAGGTCAATATCAGATGATGAAAAAGGGAATTTATGGCTAACAACTAACAAAGGACTTACAAAACTTAACCCCAATACAGGAAAAGTCACTAACTTTGACAGTCAAAATGGGTTACTTGGACTTAATTATTACCCAAGCAGCTTGGTGAAAGCGCAAAATAATACTTTGTTCACTAATAGCCAAAGAGGTATTGAATATTTCAGCACATTGACCACACAGACGACAATTGAAGAACCTGAGTTGGTTTTAACTGGATTTAATAAAATGGGAGTGCCCGTTAAACTTGATACGCCCTACTCTTATGTAGAGAATATCAATATATCATATCTTGATTACATCTTTTCTTTTGAGTTTTCAGTACTCGACTATTTATCCCCCAACAAAAATATCTACGCCTACAAACTAGAGGGGTATGATGATAACTGGATTGAAATTGGTAATAGGAATACGGCATCGTTTACTAATTTGGATGGTGGTAGTTATCAATTTAAGGTTAAAGCTACCAACAGCAGCGGTGAATGGGGAGAGAAAGTGTTATCAATAAATGTGTATGTCTCCCCCCCACCTTGGAAAACTTGGTGGGCTTATTCGCTCTATGCTTTATTTGTTGTAAGTGGTGTCGTTATGGTCATTTACTTGCGAACGAAACTACAAAAAGCCGAAATTAGACGGCAAAAGCAATTTGTTGTCGCACTTGAGCAACAAGTATCGGAGAAGACAGCTTCACTTGAAACGCAAGCGAGAAAACTAGAGGGTGCGCTTAAAAAAGCGGAAGAAGCGACCAGATTGAAATCTGAGTTTTTAGCTAATATGAGCCACGAAATACGCACCCCTATGAACGGCGTTATTGGCATGTTGGACTTATTAAAATGCAGTGGGTTAACTCAAGAACAATCGCATTCAGTCAATATTGCAAGTACAAGTGCGCACTCATTACTAAGCTTAATAAACGATATTTTAGACTTTTCTAAAATTGAAGCTGACAAACTTGAGCTTGAGTTTGTCGATTTTGATCTTCGTGAGCACCTTGAAAGCCTCTCAGAATCAATGGCCCTTGCTGCGCAAGAAAAAGGCGTCAGTATTGTTTTAGACTTTTCAGACATCAAAGAACCCATGATTCAGTCTGACCCTGGCAGAATAAGACAAGTAGTAACAAATATATTAAGCAATGCCATTAAATTTACTGAAAGTGGAGAAATTGTTCTATCTGCATCATTAGATGAAGATAATAACACCGGCAATTGTATTTTTTCATGTAATGTAAGCGATACAGGTATTGGGATCCCTGAGGAAAAGCTCGCGACATTATTTGACTCTTTCATTCAAGTTGATGCCTCAACCACGCGTAAATATGGGGGAACCGGTTTAGGCCTTAGTATTACAAAAAGGCTATGCCAGCTGCTTGGAGGCGATGTAGATGTCACCAGCCAAGTCGGCATTGGCAGCTGTTTTAGTATTCAGTGCTCAGTTAAAAAAAGTCATATTGAAAACGTCATTAACCCAGACTTTAGTAAACTAAACATCACGATGTTGCTTGTTGATCCTAATACCTCAAGTAATAACGCGATAAAAAAGCAGCTTGAATTCTGGGGAGTTAGCGTGCTTGAGGCTTTAAATGCTGATCAGGCTTTACGAATTTTAAATAAAGACTCTATTGATTTAATTCTGTTCAATAAAACGCTTACCGGTTTAAGTGGTGAGCTAATGGCTAAAGAAATAAAAAGTAAGGCCTCTTTCAAACATATTAAGTTAATTATGATGACGCATTTAGCTGAACACTTTGAAGCAATACATAATAGCTCTGTAAAACTGGATGGATATTTCACTAAACCTACGACAAAAAAAGACTTACTCAAAGCCCTTTCTACAGTCACGGAAACTCTGGACTCAGCGGCACATGTGTCCAAAGCAACTGTTCATAACAATACAGACAAATTTATAAATACATTTTCTAAAGATACGCGGATCTTATTGGTTGAAGATAATAAGGTAAACCAGATTGTTGCTCTACGAACCTTAGATAGTTTAAACCTAATAGTAGATGTTGCTGAAAATGGCTTAGAAGCACTAGAGAAGCTCAAAGAAGTAGCGGCAGGGTCAGAATATTCAATTATATTAATGGACTGCCAAATGCCAATAATGGATGGATATGAAACAACTAAAAACATTCGCGAATCAAATGCTGGCCCACAGAATTCAAACATACCCATTATTGCGATGACAGCAAACGCCATGCAGGGTGATAAGCAAAAGTGCTTGGATGCAGGCATGGATGATTATATAACTAAACCTATCGAAGCGAATAAAGTCTTTGAGAAGCTCGAGTATTGGTACAGTAAAAAAAATAAACCCGGCAATTAGAACAAAAATGGGCCTAATGGCCCATTCTACAAAGTAAAAGTAGCAATTACTTATAACTTACGTTATCAACAACTAGGTTGATATCGTTTTCACCAGTTACTTCCCAAACAGTTGTGTGTTCAGTTGTACCAGCAGGGTTATGACAAGCTACTGTTTGTCTGAAAACTCGGCCGATTTGTGAATACACTTGCTCATTTAGTGCAAAGTGATTTGTGTGGAAAAGCGGTGTAGAGCCTTCGCCATTAAATACTTTTGAAACCAAACCATCGTTAATTTGTGATGTACAGTAACCGTCTTCAGTACCATTGTTTACTAGAATTGAAGAGGTATAACTAACTTGGTCATACCAACCTGCGCCACCACAATGCTGAGATTGACCACCACAATCCGGAGTCTGCCAAGGGCCAACACCTGTTAAGCTAGCATTCCATGTAATCTTTGGCAAAGCTGGGATTTTATGCTTTGCAACATAGCTAACACCAGTTTCAGATTCACAGTTTAGAGTTAAAACGCGAGTACGTTGTAATTGCTCATCAGTGAAATAGCCTTGTAAGCTTACACGGTCAATGTGGTGTGTGTTATGACCCGCTGGGCTAATACCTACATTAGCAATGAATTGGCCAGAAACTTCGTCATATACAGCGCCTGAAGAACATGTACCATATTTGTCTGCACGGAATACCCAAGCACCGAAAGTACGTGAATTTTCAGAGTCTGTTACTATGCGCTCCATTAACTCACCAGCATAATTAGACTCACGGTCATATCCATCTAAATCGTCTACGATTACGCTTGCTGCAGCACTATTGATTACAAGTAAAGATAAAGCTGCTGTGAGAAGTTTGATTTTCATTTTTTAATCCCTTTTATTAGATTAGTTTAATTTATTAAAAAGCCTTTTAAAGAAGGCATGATGTCGATTTTTTGCAGCGGTTACACTCAACGTTGTCTAGTATGTTGATATACCTCACTGCCTGTTTCGCTATCTAAGTTAGGTGTTAAAAAATGCCTTGTAAATGGACGAAACCTCTAGCATTCAGTTCAAAAACAGGGGGGTTTTTTAATCAAAAATAGAAATTTTTTAGTAATAAAAAAGTGATGGTTGTGATTGAGTCTTCTATATGGAATGTGATTATATCTATATTTATCAATAGCTTGATTGTGTTATTTGTATTCAATAATATTTTGTTTTGATATGAAATTAATGATTGAAAAATCATTAATCAGTATTGAAGCATGAGCAAAGCTGAGAAAAAGGATAAATTCTATGAAACCAAGAATTTCATCAAAAAATTTAATTTATAACAATACATAGTGCTTTGATAACTTACCTAAATAAATTTAAGAGCCATTTAACAAAAAAAGTAATCCAAATTTTATTCATTTATGCTAAAAGCTGACTTTAGAGAATTGCTAATGAACACTTCTTCTTGGGGAAGAAATAGATTTGCATGTGCTTCTATAATTAGGTCCTGAATTTTACGTTTTTGAAGTGTTCTTTCAAACAAGTCAACCGCTCTTCTGCCAACTTTAGAATCTGAACAAGCAATGTAGCCAAAAATAGTGGCCTTGGTATCCCCTATAGCATGAAAAGAGATGTCTTTGAGCACTTCTTCAGAAGGAAAATCCGTAACAAATACTGAGCTATATTCAATGATCCCATCCAAGCGACCTTGAACCAACATTTGCCTAAGCCTAAATGCACTATCATTGCCCTCACCAATAAATAGCCTATCTGTATTTGCAGTTATAAAATCATCGATTTCTAGTCCATACGAACGCCCTTTGGTGACACCTATTCTTAGCCCCATTGACAGTGCTGTTTTTAAAGTCACTTCGATAGACACAAACTTTTTATTACGCAAAATAAGTCGATTAGAGGGAAAGGCCATCAATGGCAGTGACACAAACAAAGCCATTGTTTCACGTTCAGGCGTTCTAACCTTGTTATACAAGCAAACGTTTTCATGATGCTTAAGCTCTCGCCACTCGCGTTCTCGACTCGCTGGCACAAACTCAATCGCCATTTCATTATTTAAGTTTCGGGCAATTATCAATAACAGCTGTGTGGCCAAATCCCCAGGTGATTCTCCGTAAGATGGGTTGTAGTCAGAAACAATTTCAATTTTTAAAGGTTTGGAAAAACTAAAGAAAGAAAGGAAAACACAAATTAAAAGCACAAATCTAGACGGCATAGATACTCCTACTGCATGCAGTCCGTGCTGTAAATTATTAATTAAGTATAGCTACAAACCAATTGTTTGCTATTTATTAGCGCAATAAAAAGGCCCTCAATTGAGGGCCTTAAAACAATTTACATTAGATGCTACAGCGTTTGTAGTTTCTATACTCTGGCATCCAGTAGTTTTTATCAATTGCAGACCAAATGAGGTCATCAGGCATATCTAAAGACACCCCTTCTTCCATCGCTTTTTTGGCAACAGCAAATGCAATTCGCTTACTTAATTGCTCGATTTCTACCAGTGAAGGCAGAAGGCTTCCTTTACCTGTGTTTGCCCACGGAGAAGATTCTGCTAATGTTTCACTCGCTACCATTAGCATTGACTCTGTGATTCTTGACGCTTTAGCAGCCAATACACCTAGACCAATACCTGGGAAAATGTAGCTGTTATTACATTGAGGGATTACGTGTGTTTTACCACCAAATTCAACTGGCTCAAACGGACTACCAGTAGCAACAATCGCATTACCTTCTGTCCACTCAATCACATCTTTTGGATGTGCTTCAACTTGGCGAGATGGATTGCTAAGCGGGAAGATGATTGGTTGTTCACAACCTGCATGCATCGCTTTGATCACTTGCTCAGTAAATAAGCCAGGTTGCCCTGATACACCAATTAAAATATCTGGTTGTGCACAGTGCATCACGTCTAGTAAAGATGCAAACTCACCACTATAGTTCCAGCTCTCTAGGTTTGCAGTTGTCTGAACAAGTGCTGCTTGGAAGTCTCTCAAGCCTTCCATTCCTTCAGTTAATAGACCAAACCTGTCAACCATAAACACTTGGCTGCGCGCTTGCTCATCTGAGATACCTTCAGATACCATTTGGGCAATGATTTGCTCAGCGATACCACAACCTGCTGAACCTGCACCAACAAAAACAACTTTTTGCTCTGATAATTTTGCGCCTTTAACTCGACAAGCAGCAAGTAAAGAGCCAACTGTTACAGAAGCTGTACCTTGAATATCGTCGTTAAAGCAGCAAATTTCATCACGGTAGCGTTTTAAAAGAGGCATTGCATTTGGTTGTGCAAAATCTTCAAACTGAAGTAACACATTTGGCCAGCGGCGCTTCACTGCTTTAATAAATAGGTCTAAGAACTCGTCGTATTCTTCTTGACTGATGCGCTTATGTCTTGCACCCATATACATTGGGTCGTTTAATAACTTCTCGTTATTTGTGCCCACATCTAACATCACAGGTAATGTATACGCAGGACTGATCCCGCCACATACTGTGTAAAGAGCCAGCTTACCAATTGGAATACCCATACCACCGATACCTTGGTCGCCCAGACCAAGAATTCGCTCACCATCAGTTACTACAATTACCTTTACTTTGCCTTTAGTCGCATTGCGAAGAATATCATCGATGTTGTGGCGATCTTCATATGAAATAAATAATCCACGAGAACTACGATAAATATCAGAAAACTTTTCACACGCATCACCTACCGTTGGTGTATAGATGATAGGCATCATCTCTTCAAGATGATCTCTGACTAGGCGGTAGTAAAGCGTCTCGTTGTTGTCTTGAATAGCTCGTAAATAAATATGTTTGTTTAGGTTATCTTTGAAACTTGAAAATTGTTGATAACAACGCTCTACCTGCTCCTCAATTGTTTCATAACGAGGAGGAACTAAACCTGCTAAGTTGAAGTTTTCACGCTCATGCTGGCTAAATGCACTGCCTTTATTAAGAAGCGGAGTTTCCAATAAAGTTGGGCCAGAATATGGGATGTAGAGGTAGTTAGGGTCGGTTTGTTTAGTCATATTTACAAGCTGTGACTCTTAATTTTTAATATAAGGGATCATTATTGTCTAAGTACACAAATTTTCAATCACTTTAGTGCACATCAGACCAATAAAACGGCCCTGTAAACGAATGAGAGATCCGTAAACAGGGTCATACAGTATAACTGAATAATCTATAATATCCTATGCTTACTCGCTAGATTCTCCAAGTGCAACCCCTTCTCTGCGCGGATCTGCACCGCCAAACAAAAGGCCTTCTTTTATTTCGATCGCGTGTATGCCTGAATTTAAATCAGAGATACGCACTTTATGGCCCTTCGACTCCAACCAAGGCTTCATGGTTTTTAAATCTGTTCCTTTCTCTAAAGTTGTATATTTATTCCGGTTTGTAACACGCGGTAGGTTAATTGCCTGTTGTGGCGTTAAGCCCCAATCAAGCACGCCAATCACCGTTTGCGCTACGTAGTTAATAATTCGACTTCCACCAGGAGAGCCAACAACCAGTTTTAAGCTGCCATCTTTATTAAATACCATCACAGGCGCCATAGAGCTTCTTGGACGCTTATTTGGTTCTACACGGTTAGCGACCCACTTCCCACCAACTTTAGGTGAAAGAGAGAAATCAGTCAGTTGGTTGTTCAATAAATATCCGTTCACCATCACAGTTGAGCCAAAGCCCATCTCAATAGAGCTCGTCATAGAAACAGCATTACCTTTACTGTCGACTATTGACAAGTGCGTAGTTGATGGTAGTTCATAGCTGTCGTCTTGAGCGTAAGATAATTTACCCATTGATGGGTCGCCCACAGGCACGTCTTGATTATCTCTTTCACCGATTAATTTTGCTCTGGAGTTTAAGTAAACTGGGTTTAAAAGCCCTTGGGTCGGAACATCTACAAAATCAGGATCAGCGATATAAAAATTACGATCAGCGAATGCCAATCTTGATGCTTGAGTAAATAAATGAACGGCTTGGGGAGCATTTGGTTTGTATTGCGCTAGCTTTTTGCCTTCTAATAACTTCAATATTTGCAGCACCGTTAGCCCGCCGCTACTCGGTGGTGCCATCGAGCACACTTTATAATCATGATATGAGGTGCAAACTGGATGACGCTCTTTACTTTGATAATTAGCAAGATCGGTCATTGATAAATGGCCCGGTGCAATTTCAGATTTTTGCACTGCTTTGACCATATCTTCTGCATATTTCCCTTCATAAAAGGCTTTAGGGCCGTATTCTGCGATCTCTTTATAGATTTTCGCTAATGCCGGATTCTTTACTAGAGTACCTATTTCGAGCGCTTCTCCATTTGGGTAGAAATACTCTTTCGCAGGGGAAAGTTTGGTTAAGCCAGGATTAAACTCTTTTTTAAGCAACATATGAAGTCTGGGGGATACTTTAAAGCCATTGTTAGCAAGTTCAATAGCTGGTTTGAATAGCTGTTTCCACTTTAAAACACCGTACTTATCATGTGCTTGCTTCATAGAATGAATAATACCCGGTACACCGACAGAACGGCCGCCAACAACCGCCTCAATCCACCTAACAGGTTTACCCTCTTTATCTAAAAATAGCGTATGATCTGCTTTTTTTGGTGCGGTCTCACGGCCATCAAACGAGGTGAGGTAATCATTACGCTTGTCATAATGAAGAATAAACGCGCCACCGCCAATACCTGATGATTGTGGCTCAACAAGCGTTAAAACTAACTGAGCAGCAATAGCTGCATCGATGGCGCTGCCACCCTGTTGAAGCATTAACTGCCCTGCTTTACTTGCATGCGGGTTAGCCGCGACAACCATATACTTTTCAGCAATTTTTTCTTTTTTTAACGTCAGTCCGGTTGCGGCTTCAGGCTCTCTTGCTTCTCGCTTTTTGGGGTCAGCTTGGTCCGCTACAGCGGGTAAACTAGATGCGAGCATCAATGCTAGCAATGAGTGCTTAAATTTGAATGTAGTCATTATTTATTTTCGATCTTCGTTGGCATCATAAAAGTTAACAGGCACAATATGTAAAAATACCTTTATTATTGTAGACATAGCATGCTTGGTTTCAACCTTCCAGTAAGCCCTCAGTATATCTTACCGCCATTGACACTAGCGATAATCGCTACTCTATTAATGGCTTTTGATATGCGAGATACACTTGAATTCCACCGCCAATTGATCACTGAAGGTCAAATATGGCGGATTTGGAGTAGCCAATATATTCATACCAATTGGACACATTTAGGTTTGAACCTAGTTGGTATTTTGTTTATTTGGGTACTGCACGCAGAACACACATCAATAAGGCGTTATTTTGTTCATATATTATTACTAGGGCTTTGGACTGGATTAGGCATTTGGCTATTTTGTCCAGACATCAGAGTATACACTGGATTAAGCGGATTACTACATGGAATTATTGTTTGGGGTGCGCTAAAAGATATTCACGTAAAAGAACCTACTGGTATTCTTTTATTCTTGGGTATTGTGGGTAAATTAGCTTGGGAACAATATGCAGGACCGAGTGCTGACGTAGGTAACTTAATTGACTCTCGCGTGGCAATTGAATCACACCTTATTGGTGCGTTAGGTGGGCTTGTTTTAGCCATCCCTTTATTTACACAAAATTTAGGTCGTAATAAATCTGAAAATAATTAACAGCACGCACTATTAAATGGAAAGGCCAGCATAATGCTGGCCTTTTTCGTCGTTATTAAAGGTTTTCTTTGAATAACTTATATATACGACGGTATTCATCTAACCAGCTTGACGGCTGAACGAAACCATGTGGCTCTACTGGGTAGATAGCAGTTTCAAAGTTTTCTTTTTCAAGTTCAATGAAACGCTGCACTAATCTAACAACATCTTGGAAAAACACATTGTCATCAATCATTGGCGCATTGATTAAAAGAGGTTTATTTAAACCTTCTGCAAAATAGATTGGTGAGCTTCGCTTATATGCAATTGGATCTACATCAGGTCTGTTCAAAATATTAGACGTGTATGGGTCATTGTAGTATGCCCAATCAGTAACTGGACGAAGCGCCGCACCTGCTTGGAACAACTCAGGCTGTGTGAACAGTGCCATAAACGTCATGAATCCGCCATATGAACCGCCGTATGTACCGACAGAATCAACATCTACGTTTGCATGCTCGCTCATCCACTTAACACCATCGGCCAAATCTTGGATCTCTGGAGTACCCATTTGACGATAAATGGCTGTTCTCCAGTCACGACCATAGCCTTTCGATGCACGATAATCCATATCCATTACCACATAGCCTTCACTTGCTAGTAGTGAATGAAACATAAACTCGCGGAAGTAGACTGACCAACCCATATGCGAGTTTTGAAGGTAACCTGCACCATGGTTAAAAATAACAGCTTTGCGCTTTTTACCAGTTTCGCCCGGCTTGTAGTCAGCTGGGTAATAGACTTTTGCATAAATTGGCGCGTCAGTATGGCTAGATGGCACCGCAACAATCTTAGGTGCAATCAATTTCTTGTTTAAGAATTCGTCAGAAACCGTATTGGTTAGGCGCTTTGGTTGAGCATTAGGCTTAGCATCAGCAACATAAAGCTCTGTAGGCATCATGATTTTTGAATGCTTAAGTAAAACCTTTGACTCGTCTGGGCTTAGGGAGTAATCAGTTAAGCCATTTAAGTCAGTAATTGCTGATTTTTCTTTTGTCTTTACATCGACGGTGTAAATCTCATAAATACCAGGGTGATCAACGTTTGCTTTGAAGAAAAACTTGCTGTTGTCACGTGTTAGCTTTGGCTCTGATACTACAAACTTACCAGATGTAAGTTGCTTGGCCTTGCCATCGATCGGTTTAACGTATAAATGGCTATACCCTGACTCTTCAGATAAGAAAAATAACGTATCTTCGTTATTCAACCAGCCAAAGTCATTATACGCATAGTTTACCCAAGCTTTGTCATGTAGCCTATGCTGCGGCTCAAGTTCGCCTTTATCAAAGTCCAGCGTCGCGATCCAGCGGTCTTTGTTATCCCAAGCTTTGAACATCAATGCGACTTGATCACCTTTGCTATTCCACTGAATAGGAGATTGTGACCAGTACCAATCACGCATTAGCTTAATTGCACGTGGTGATTTCTCAGACTTATATGTCTCACCTTTTGCTTGTGCATTTTCTCTTTTCACATCCGCTAAAACATCTTCGTCAAAGCCAGGTAAGGTCTCAAAACCGATGTTCTTTTGCTCACCTGTTTTCAAGTCAAAGTACCTCACTTCAACTTCAACTGGTTTGTTGTCCGCTACACGGCTGCGCGCTTGAACTGGATCGATATTACCATCTTGGCCAATATAATTTGGCATGATGTCTTTTTTTGTTTCTTGAGAGATCATGTGCGATTTGCTGACAGCAACAATTAGCTTGTCACCTTTTGGCGAAATGCTTGAATCTACCAGTTCGTAACCTTCACCGATATAAATTTGCTGACTAGCAATAGAGTTATTTTCAGACTCAATAGTTGCTTGGCGTGCTTCTTTGTCTAATGCGTTCTTGTGTGTAAGCGCAACATAATCGATAAGTTTGTGTTGCTCTTTTGCAATGTAGGTATTTGGCTCTTGTGTGCCAACAGGCTTATTACCTTTGTTGATTTTAACTAACTCTTTAGTCAAACCTGTTTTTACATCAACTGAAAAGATTGTTTTTCCTACTTTAAAAGCTAGTTCACCAGACACCATAAACTGCAGAATTTTTTCTTTTGCACTTGTACGCGTTAGTTGCTTAACTTCTTGTGTTGTTACATTTCTAACAAAAATATTATTTTGGAATGTATAAGCTTGTAGCTTACCGTCTGAAGAGTATATCGCTTCGTCGCTGCCAATATTATGTAAGTTTGACAAAGTAACAGGCTGAGTACCTTTGCTATCTATCGAAAAAGTATCCCTAAGCTGATTTCCAACCTGTTTTTGATTAAAGTAAATAGTATTGCTATCAGCGCCCCAATAAGCATCTTCTGGAGAGCGACTAATCCAATCTGGATCTGCCATAGCTTGCTCAAGCGTGATGTTTTCACTACCAAAATCAAGTGGTGTTTGTACGTTTTCAACGACTGTTTTTGCTGTGCTGCTAGCACCTTCAAGGTCAGATTGTTGGCTTGTTGTTTGACAGCCCGTTAGCAGTAAACCTGCAACGGCAATGCTCAATAGGGATTTTTTCATTAGAGCTCTTCTTTTAAGATTTAAATCGGCGCAATTTAAACAAAAGATAGAACATTATTCGACAGGTTTAAGACCAACAAACAAAGTTTTTAGCTTGTTTGCAGGTGTGTTCACAAAACAGCAACAATGAAGGATAAAAAAAGGCCAGTAAAGCTACTGGCCAAATACTCTCTGCGCTCACATAGTCGTTGATAGACAACGAATATGAAATGAGGCATATCCAAGCCTCACATATTCAGACTAGCGCAATTTTAAAAGGTTCAAAAAAATTTAGTAAATTTATTTAATAAATCCATCAAGGATTAACACAAGTATGACTGAGCTAACAATTATCCATAAAATCAAGGCCATAATGAATGGCTGCCAGCCGCACTGCTGTAATACTTTTTTCGAGATCCCTGAACCAATCAAAAACAAAGTGCCAACTAAAAGTGCTTTTGCTCCCTCATAGCCCAATTGCCATAAAGACTTGAACTCTGGAAGCCAAGTGTTAATTGCCGCCGCCAATAAGAAGCCAACAATAAATAGAGGGATACTTGTTCTTTCTTCAGAGCGCCAAAATACACCGGCTAGTGCAGTATAGGGCACTATCCACATAGCACGTGTCAGCTTAATCGTAGTTGCCATAGCGAGTGCAACTGGACCATAAGCCGCAGCAGCCCCTACAACACTGCTTGTATCGTGTATTGCGAGTGCGCTCCAGATTGCAAACTGGCTCTGGCTCAATTCAAAATAATGGCCAAGCCATGGAAATATCAGTAAACCTGCTGCGTTCAATGAAAATACAATTGCCAATGCAACTGCAATTTCGTCTTGTTTTGCTTTAATGACGGGTGCCATCGCTGCTATCGCGCTGCCACCACAAATCGCGGTACCAAATGAAATAAGTGTGCCGGTATTTTTATTCAATCGAAAAAGTTGAGTGAGAATTTCACCCAACCCAATAATTGCGGTAATGCTAACAATAGTTAAAACAAGTGAACTACGCCCTACTTCAAGTACTTGCATAATATCAACATTAAAACCTAATCCAATAACTGAAATTTTGAGCAGTAACTTGGATAAATTCGCACTTTGTATCTCAAACGGGTTACCAAGCACAAGCGCAAAAGTTATGCCCATAAATAATGCGGTAGCGGAACCAAAAACTGGGCTGATACACGCTAAAAAACAAATCACGTATATGGCTTTGAAGTAGTTAGGACTGATTTGGGCCATCATAGAGCTTAATAAATACTTAATATAATAAAAAGCCGAGCTACTGCTCGGCTTTTTTTAGTTTAAAATCAAGGCGTGGCTTGTAGCTCCAACGCCAGGATAATCGTCATCAGGGAGTATCTCCGCTAGCTCAGCTAACCGCTCTCCTAGTTTATGCAAATTATCCGCTGACACATTAATGTGCCCCATTTTTCGACCTGGCTTAGGTTCTTTACCATACCAATGGCTTGTACAATCTTCGATACCGAGCACAGTGTGAGGTATTGACGGTTGACCTAGCACATTAATCATAGCAGTTGGCCTAACAAGTTCAGTTGAACCGATTGGTAGACCTGTAATTGCACGCATATGATTTTCAAATTGGCTTGTATGTGCGCCTTGTTGAGTCCAATGTCCTGAGTTATGTACTCGAGGCGCAATCTCATTGACAAGTAGTTGACCGCCTACATCGAAAAACTCGATGGCCAATACACCAACATAATCAAGCTCGGTAGCTAACTTCTCGAAGGCCGATTCTGCTTGTACTTGTATTGCCGCCTTTTCTTTGCCTGCAATAGACAGAGTTAAGACGCCATTGGTGTGCTGATTCTCAGTCAAAGGATAAACCTTGCACTGGCCGTCTCTAGCACGAACACCAATAATAGAGACTTCTCTATCAAATGGGATCATTTTTTCAGCGATAATAGAATGTGGTGCTGTGTCAGTGCCCGAGTCCAAAAAGCCTTTCATTTCTGACCAAATTTGCTCAGCTTCATCAGGCGTTTTTAAACGCCACTGCCCTTTACCGTCATAACCTGCTTGACAAGTTTTGATCACAAGCGGTAAACCGAGTTCATCGATTGCATCAATAAATGCTTGTTTTTCAGTTATCAAAGCATAAGGCGCACAAGGCACTTGTGCGTTGTCTAGCAAGGCTTTTTCTTTGCTGCGATCACCACCTGTTGCGATGGACTCAGCGCCTGGAAAGAACTTACCGCTTTGCTGACAGATACTCAAAACATCTTCTGGGATGTGTTCAAACTCAGCGGTGATAGCGTAAGATTGCTCTACTTCTTGTTCGAGCGTGGTTGGTTTTACTTCAAATGTCACTGGGTTAACCACCTGCTTTGAACTTACATCGTAAGCCAAAACATCGATTCCCAAGTGTGTAGAAGCTAGGCTCATCATGCGGGCCAATTGACCCGCGCCTAGAACTAATACCTTCATGTTACTCAGCAGGATTAGGGTTAGCTAAAATTGTTTCAGTTTGTGCTTTTCTGAACGCTTCTACTTTTTCAAAAATCTCAGGTTGTTGACAACCTAGAATTTGAGCAGCTAGCAAACCCGCGTTTGCAGCACCAGCATCACCAATTGCCAGAGTACCGACAGCAACACCTTTTGGCATCTGACAGATAGAAAGTAAAGAATCAACGCCGTTTAGCGTCTTAGATTTAACTGGAACACCAAGTACAGGCAAGCTAGTAAACGCTGCTGCCATACCCGGTAAATGCGCTGCGCCGCCAGCGCCAGCGATGATAACCTTAATACCACGATCAGCTGCCGATGATGCATAATCGGCCAATAATTGAGGAGTACGATGCGCCGAAACCACCTTTGTTTCATACTCAATGCCAAACTTATCTAACATATCTGCCGCATGTTGCATTGTAGGCCAATCCGACTTAGAGCCCATGATAATGCCAACCGTCATAATAAATCCTCAATTCTAAATTAAACGATACTTACTACAGCGCTAAAGGGGTTGCGCCGAAATCGTGAGTATTATACCCGAGTGATACGTTAAAGCGAGCACCAATAATTAAAAAACCGCGGTATGCGGTTTTTTAATTGCGATATAACTCATTGCAAAGAATAAGTTTTTAAAACTAACTAACCAATCTGGCTGCCTGGAACTGACTTTAGCTCGTTCGGCTGAGTGTTAAAGGCAGCATGCCAATATGTAGAAAACTCCTTTGGACCAAGAATAATCACAAACAGCATCAAGCCTCCAGGAATAAGAACCAACTTAAGTACTGGACCAAGTATATAGCTATAAAAAGCAATGAATGGGACAAATAAAATATAACCAATGATTCGCGTTAGCATCAAACACCTCCTAATAATTGAGCGCGCTCAATTAATTTAATGAGCGCACTCAATTTTGTCAATGCAAATATAAGTTTGTTACATTTTAAGAGATTTATGATATGCTTTCTTTTGCATTCAATATATTGATTTAATATGAAAAAAAGAGAAATCACAGCTCAAAAAATACTTGATGTCAGCTGGAGTTTATTCCAAGAGCATGGCTACGCGGAAACGACAACTCGTCAAATAGCAACACATGCCTCTGTGGCAACGGGCACGGTGTTTAGCCACTTTCCAAACAAAATTGATATATTAAAGTTGGCGATGCACCAACGCATTGACGAAGTATTGAAAACGGCTCATCAAGAAAATGAACAGACAAGCCCGCGATTACGTCTTAGGCACTACGCTAAGTTTCTATATCGTTTTTACTGTGAAAATCGCCCTTTCAGCAAAGCCCTTTTACAAGATTTGATGTGGCATAGCGCTTTTTTTGAAGACCAGCTTACTGAGTTTAAGCACATGCTTTTTGAAGGTCATAAGTATGATGAGGTTAAAGCCACTGCCATGATGGATTGTTATTTTATGACACTAATTTATGGATTAAATAATGAGCACCTATCCCCTGTTGACTTAGTCTCATTACTTACTGCTAAGTTACAAATGATACATACATAATTATTGTATGATGTGTTCTCTTTTGTAACTTTGCTCAATACGCCATACGCTTCTAAGCTTTAGTTAGAGTCACCATTAAACTATCGCTTGTGAAAATCTTATTTGTATTGTTGTTTTGTTACGTACAAGATCTCAACGCAGCTGAGTCTGATCTTACGCTCACAAATGGCAAGTACCTTAATTTAAGTGTTGGCAGCCAATATTTGAATGATAATAACTTTGGCATAGTCGATGTCCTCTCTCTTCCCCAAAATCACTGGCGAACTAATCACGTCAACAACTTGAACTTGGGTTATACAGACCAAACCTTTTGGATAAGAGTAGATTTTGTTTTGCCTCAAAATGACAAGGCCTACCTCATTGAGATCTCCTACCCGGTATTGGACAACCTAAAACTTTATTTGATGCAGCAAGATGACGTAGTGAGCTATGCAAAGCTGGGGGACAAACAACATTTTAACGACCGCATTATTAAACACCACAACTTTATTTTGCCCATAAAAAAAGAGGCCCATGGCCCACTTACTCTTTATATCCAAGTAGAGTCAACCAGTGCAGTACAGTTACCAATTCGTCTTTGGGAGCAACCAGAATTTTACGAGAACGACCAGTTAAATACGCTATTTCTAGGGATTTATTTCGGATTGATGAGTATCATGGTGGTTTATAACATCTTCATGTATATCTCGCTCAAAGATGAAACTTTTCTTTATTATGTTGTGTATGTTTCAGCCATCATTGCCTTCTATTTTAGCCTGTCAGGGCTCGCCTTTCGGTATTTATGGCAAGGGAGCTTATGGTGGAATGACCAATCTATATTGTTTTTCTTAGTTGCAGCGGTGCTAGCAGGCACATTCTTTATTATTAAACTGTTAGAGCTACAAAAAAATAGCCTTATCTTATATCGTGGTTGCTTAGTGATTTCATTTGTTGGCATATGCTTATTATTTGCGTCTATGTACTTCAACTATGGCACAATGATCCGCGTTATTATTTTATACGCGTCTGTGGCTTGTGCTTGGGGCGTCATCACCAGAACCATTAAATTGTTTGAAGGTACGCATTTTTCGACATACTACTCTTTAGCATGGAACGCCGCTTTATGTGGTGGCCTTATTTTGGCAGCCAATAAGCTCAACTTTTTACCAAATAATTGGTTTACTGAGCATGCGTTAACCATAGGCACCTCGATAGAAGTGGCGTGTCTATCATTTGCAATGGCCGAACGAATAAACTCCGAGCGAAGAAAACGATTTGTCACACAGGCTCGCAGTATGACAGAGATTCGCAAAGCGAATCAAAGGCTAGAAACTGAAGTGATGAATAGAACCAAAGAGCTTCAAACTGCTTATGACAAGCTCAAGCATATTTCTCGCATCGATGAGCTGACTCAAGTGTTCAACAGGCGTAGTCTCAATGACGCATTAAATACTGAGTGTTTAAGAGCAAAACGCTTTGGCCACTCAGTCAGTTTATTAATGATTGATATCGACCACTTTAAAAAAGTTAATGATACCTATGGACATCAATGCGGTGACAAATGCATTGCACATATTGCGGATGTATTAAAAAAGACCTGTACGCGTGCAGGCGACGTTGTAGCACGTTATGGCGGTGAAGAATTTTGTATCTTATTACCAGAATGTAATGAAGGCGATGCATTTGAACTGGCAGAACTAGTTAGAAAGCACACAGAAGCGTCTATAGTCAGGTTTGAAGACTCAGTAATCAAATTAACGGTCAGCATTGGAATAGCAACGCGTTGGGGGGTAGATTTAGAGCCACATCAACTAGTAAAGCAATCCGACATGGCATTGTATTTTGCTAAGCAACATGGTCGGAACCAGGTGTCGCTTGGCTCGGTACTTGATATGTGAAGGCCGGTATAAGATACCGGCCAATTATTTGTTAAGCTAAGCTTACTGTCTTTTGATGTTTATTGATGTTTGGGCAATACCAAATACTGTTTTCTTCCCCTTGGTAGACACGTTTCTTAGCACGTCTTAGGGCATAAAAAGCAGCCAATGCAAATCCAATTGAGCCCAACTCGATACCTAGATCGGCAATAGAATCAGGCGCCCAAATACCAATTGAAGGAATTACAATAGCAACGAGGGAGTTCAGCGGAACTGCAACGCATAAAGCTATAAATAACTTCAAACCAAGAATACTAAATCTGGCAGCGCCTAATATAAACGCACTCACCATTGTGCTGAGGAACAAGGTGTAATACACCCACATGTAAGCAATATTAATGTTCCAATCACCTAAACTCAGCCATTTACTCGAGGCAAATACGCCTGCGAGACCAATCGCACAGCCAAGCGTAACGCCAATTGTTAAATTGGCCATAAAGTGACTTGATCGGCTTTGTTCTACAGTTTGCTTTCTACGTCTTTTTTCAAGCCATATTAAGTTTCCACTATAGAATAAAAATGCGCCACCTAACCCCATTACAAAATAAAGCCAGCGACCGAGTTCACCGCCATAGCTCCCAAAATGAAGTCCAAAAAAGCTCGTTACAATGGCACCCCAAACACCTTGTTGGCCGGCATCAGTCGTAACACTACTTGAGTTAATCTCCATTGTGAAAGGGTTCATAAACACATAATCATTGTGTGGACCGCGCATGAGAGTTCGGTCACTGATTATCATCACAGTTGCAGATGGGTGCTCGGTCGTTAATCGGCTTAAACTAATGCTTTTCACCTCATAGTCTGGTGCATAAGTTAATGTCGCTTGCTTAATTTCATCCAAAGACGGCAGGTCTTTCAGTTCATACCTGACCTCTTCGTGTTTTTCACCGCCACCAAACATGGGTTTATCACCATATACTTGGCTCAAACCACCGTAAAACAAGTCATGAAACGAAAAAACAATGACAGTCACTGCGATAATAATATGAAACGGTAAGCTCGCAATACCCACAAGATTATGTGAGTCCAACCAGAATCGGTTTGCGCCTTTTTCTTTTCTCAGTGCAAAAAAGCTTTTTACTAAACTAGGGAGTAAAAAAATTACCCCAGACACAAGGGCAATAAAGTATAAAAATGCGGCAATGCCAAGTACATACACGCCCGCTTGATCATGACCAAGCTCCCCCATAATACCTGCTGAACGATGTAAGTAGTCCACCAGCATAGACAGTTCGTTAACATGACGCAGCTCAGTGATCATGTCGCCCTGTTCATTAAGGGTTGCATGCCATACTTGATCATCCATCGAAAAGCCACGTGCTGAACCGTGACCGTACCATGAAATTGGAGAACTGCCTTCTTCAAAACTGATTGTGACTCCTTTGAGTGCCTCAGGGCTTGAAGACAAAACTTGTTGTAGTAGAACATCATGATCGCCCGCCTTTACCTGCGATAATTGATACTCTGGCGGTGTTGCCCAGTCGTTAATTGCAGAGCTAAACATAGTAAGCGCACCGGCAAAAAAGCCGATGAATAATAATAGACCGGCTGTGATCCCAGTCCAAGTATGCAAGCTTTGGTATGTCCTTAAAATATCAGACCTAATTTTCATAGGTAACTCCTTAATGCATAGACAATTGCAATTGATAAAACAGCACCACTGCCAAGATACAACCAAGCTTGCTTACCGGTTTTAAACATATAAACAAAGCTCAAGATCAAACACCACAAAGGTGTGATCATCCACATATTAAATTGTGTTTTCCAGGATCTTTGCTCTGGCGTAATATGCTCTGTAAGACCAGTCGGGCCAACCCACGCAAAAATTCCTACAAGGCCAAGTGCTAAGAAAAAACCTGCAAACACCCCTGCTAAAGTTTTACTCCACCAATGTGGTTGGATTTTATCTGTGTGAGACATACTTAATTCCTTTTAATAAACAGCGCAATAAACGGAAAGCAAAATAAAGCTGCCATTAGAATGAGGATCCATATGAATACACCTGCCGAACCAACAAAATTAAATACCCCTACCAAAATTGCCATGGCAAACAATCCATAGCCCATTTTTTGATATGTTTTAGAGAGTGGCTTTTTTAAGAGCCTTTGATGTCTATTAGACAAATATGAAAAAATTGCACCAGTGCTTATCAATAGCACCATCAGAAACGCGTACAAACCTATGCTCCTGTCCTTAGTAATAAGAGTATTTGGGATGCGAGATTATAAACATAATAGGAACATCATTGCACAGCTTAAATGTAATGAGAATGGTTTTTATTACAATAATAATATGAGATTTTCTAATAAATGAATTTGTTCATATAGAACAAGTTGCTATAGCATTATGTTAAATAAAGTAGAGATCTTGCTTCATTGCTCATTCCTCTTCCAAAACAGAAAATAGCGCTTCTTGTATCGGCGAGGTTGACAACCGTCCCTATATTTAGTTTCCTGTTGATATTCTATACTTACGCTTTAGTATCAACTAAAACTTAAACACTGCCCTCAAGGTAAACAATATTGGCAAACAAAAGAAAAATGACGACTAAAAATAACAATATGGGTTTGTGCATCGCTTTAGGTGCAGGTTTAGGGATAATTTTTGGAGAGTTTACTGATAACGTAGGGCTTGGACTAATTCTTGGTGCAGTAGCTGGCATGATAATTAGCTTGAGTAAAAAACCAAATTCTTAATATTTGCTTTAATACAAATGGCACACAAACCAACTTAGCATCTTATTTTTATCCGGCCCTCATTTCTTTGCTGGCCTCAAATAGTCTTTATGCGTGATCTATAATCATTAATCTTTATCTCGTATCAAAAACAACACTATCCAATAAATTATCTCAATCGTAGAAAGTAGAACAGACCGACTCGATATAAATACATGATTCACATCACTGTTTAATTCATAAAATTATTGTACATTTTAAAATCAGTTATTAGATTGCCCGCTCTCATGATATGAGAGCAGATGTTTTGCATCATTTCCTCAAATAAAATCACAATAAAGGACTAACTGTGCCAAAAATATTCATTGTTCTATTCGCGTTTTTTGCCAACTGTGTCAGTGCCGAAAAAGCGTTTTCAAAGCGTACGCTGCAATTAGCAGCTAAAAAATACCAGCTCAATTACGATATTGATATAAAACAGCGCAACTTATCTGCCTCAGGCAAAATTACCGTCATTAATACCTCTCAAAACAGCGCTGATCATATTCCGTTGCGTGTATACCGTTTATTACAAGTCACTTCCGTGACAAATAGCGAAGGCCTGTCTATTCCTTTTACTCAGCAAGTTTTAAGCAACGAAGACTGGCCGGTTTTACAAACTAATTATGTTGAATTGAAATTAGATAAGGCAATAAAACCAAACGAAATTTTCACATTTGAAATTAAGTATAAAGGGACTTTACTTGGGTATACAGAAACCGGCATGAACTATGTCAAAGATACAATCTCTGAAAATTTCTCCATTATTAGAATGGATGCATTTGCATATCCGCTAGTCACCTACCCCAACGATTTAGTCAATCGAAAAGCCAAATTTTGGCTCAATCGATATGATTACGATATCACCATAACAGTCCCAAACGAATACGTTGTTGCCAATGGTGGCCAACTCATGTCACGTAACGAACATGCTACGAAACATACTTATCGATATACAAACAAATTACCCGCATGGAGAATGGACTTTGCGATAGCGCGTTATGCGTATTACGTCAAAGGAAAGTACTCCATATTTAGTTGGGAGTCATCGCAAAATTCGCAAGCCTTACTTGAAAAGATTGCAAATACTTTTGATTTATATGCCAAATGGTTCGGGCCATTAGAACAAGAACTGGGCTATACATTTATCGAAGTTCCTGAAAACTATGGTGCGCAAGCAGACGTCACGTCAGTCATTCAAGATGCAAAAGGGTTTAAAGAGCTCGACAGGGTTTATCATGAGATCAGTCATCAATGGAATGTAAAAAGTCTAGATGTTCACTCTCCTCGATGGAATGAAGGCTTGGCCACCTTTTTAGAAGCCCTTACTTTAAATAAGCTAGACTCACCCGGACACCTAAGCCAACAAACAGCAAAAACCCTAAATAAAGTAAAAGACACAATTAAACACAACCAACAATATGATCAAACCGCATTCATTGAATACGGAAAAGAAGGGTTAAATTCCTACACAGTAGGAATGATATTTTTCCACTTACTCTATGATCTTGTTGGCGAAAATGAGTTCAATCACATTATAGGTAGCTTTTATCGAACATTTTATGCAACTGGGTCAACCACAGAGCAATTTATTCAATTTGTTAAACGCAATTCAAGAAAAGACTTGGCCCATTTCTTCGATGAGTGGGCCTATTCTCCAGTATTCGCAAAGCGCCTAAACGAATTTGAGTCATACAAGGAGCTATATCAGTTTTACAAAGTAAATAATCAAACACAATCGGCTTCTATCGTGAAATTGAAATAAGAGATAAAAAAATGATAAGAAGAGTCACCTTACTTGCAGTCACACTGCTTTTACCATCTTGTAGCTTGACGCAAACGGTTAGGCTCAAGCCCTATGAGTGTGGTCCATTGGCAAGAGATAACTTTGGAGTCGTATTCTCTGTAGTACAGCCTAGTAACCGTCAAACCTATTTCGTAAAAGGTGAAGCAAGTGATGTTTGTCCTAAGCTATTATCTGCAGACTATGTCATAGGGGTTGAATCATCATACTGCGCTAATAAAAACTCCTCTAACGAGCATGAATGCAGCTCTATCAAAATATTCTCTATTATTGAGTATCAAAATGATCCCAACATTAAACAAACAGATTGAGACATCTCATGGAAAATAAAAAAGATTACATAAACATAAATGGAACAAACTTGTATTTTGATGTGTCGGGCAATCCAAAAGGTACACCATTAGTGATGTTACATGGCGGCCTAGGTTCAATGGATGAACTAAACAGTATTTCCCCCTATGTCGCAACTAACTATCAAGTTATCCGTGTAGACTTTCGAGGGCATGGTAAATCACTTTTAGGTGAACAGCCTCTTAGCTATCTGCAATATCAAAAAGATATTCAAGCACTACTTAATCATCTAGACGTCGGTCAGTATTCAATTTTTGGTTTTAGTGACGGAGGTATTGTGGCTTATCGGCTGGCAGCAAGCCAACCTGAAAGGGTAAATTGCCTAGTGACACTTGGAGCACAATGGCGACTTAAGCCAAATGACCCTTCCATAGAGTTATTAAGCGGTTTAAATGAAGAAGATTGGCTATCGCAATTTGCTGATGAAGTTACATATTACGAAGAGAACAATCCAGAACCGAATTTTTCAAAACTTTTACATACAGTGAAAGGTGTATGGCTTGATACAACTGCATCGGGTTACCCAGATATTGCCGTCAAAACAATCAAGTGCCCTACTCTGGTCATGCGCGGAGACAACGACTTTTTATTTTCATTAGATGAAGCGGTCGCACTCAAAGCAAGCATAACAAATTGTAGTTTTGCCAATATACCGCTGACAGCTCATTCCTCTCATCAAGAATCACCAAAACTAGTTGGTGAAATGTTAAGGCAGTTTTTACGAAAACATACTAATTAAAATGTACTACAGGGTCTAAAATAACAAGGAAACAATATGCACAAACTACTACTCCCTTTATATTTCATATTATCTCTCATACCCGCTTTATCAAAAGCACAAGACCATCAATATGACATAAATAAGGTAGATCATAATGGCTTGGTCGCTAATTTATATCTACCAAAGGTCAAAGGTAAAGTACCTGCTGTGATTGCTTTTGGAGGTTCTGAAGGTGGCTTAGGTACTGGCAATGCAAATGGTGAAATGATTGCCCCCCATGGTATAGCGGTGCTTGGTTTAGCCTATTTTAAAGACAAAGGCATTCCGCAAACGTTAGATCAGATCCCAATGGAGTATTTTATCGATGCAATAAATTATTTAGACACTCACCCATCAATAGATAGCTCAAAAATTGGGGTGGTTGGCGGTTCTAGAGGCTCTGAAGCTGCATTTTTACTTGCTACCTTAGACTCAAGAATTAAATCTGTCGTCGTGACTACACCAAGTAAAGTTGCTTGGAATGGTTTAACTATGCCTAAGTCTGCATGGACAATGGATGATAAAGACATCCCGGCATTAGCTCTGGGCTTGGATTCAAATGCAACATTATTAAACAGGTTTAACGCAGCGTTAGATGACCAAAATCTAGTGAAAAAATCTTTATTTAAGTTTGAGAATATCAACGGTCCAATTTTAATGATTTCAGCTGAAAAAGATCAAATCTGGCCTTCCTACCAAATGGCAAAGGACATTGAGTTGTACTTAAAAAATAGGCAGTTCCAACATAAAGTAGTGCATAACTCATATAAAACTGGTCATGGGTTTAGCCAAGAAACAGCACCTAGAATTAAAAAGTCGATAATTAACCATTTTCTGGGTACATTATAGTTGGAAAATTTACAAGCAAAAAACTGATTAATTACTGAGCACTTCGCACATCGACTTATATTAAGGAAATGCTTCACGGATGAGTCATTTTAAAATGGAAAATATTCTACACTTGGATGGCAGCGCTGGTTTAGTTGTAGGCATTCTTTTACTACTTTTGAACGATTGGGTTAGCCATCTATATAGCTTATCTACTTCCATGATACTGTTTTTAGCTACAATGAATGCCTGTTACGGCGTTTATGCATTGTCGCTCGCTTTTTCTAAGAATAGACAAATTCGATTAATTACCTTACTCATACTTGCAAACATTATATGGGCTGCATTATGTTGCACACTTGTTGTGTATTACATGCAAACTGCGAGTATGATAGGGTTAGTATTTATCAGTTTAGAAGGGATTTTTGTCACTTTTCTTGCCTATTTTGAGTGGCGTAATAAAGGTCTACTATCAACTCAAAACAATACATAAAAGAACTTTATACAGTTGATATTTAACAGTTTTTTAGATTAAGACTGAAGAAAATCTAGTAAACAAGAGTTTAACCAAGGTCTATATCTTCCTTTAATTTTATAAAATATTAATCGTAAAGCAATAATATTACGCAACAACAACTTATCAATACACTAAAGGGAATGTGCAGTGGTAAAAGAACAAGTACAAGGCGTCATCGTTAATGTCCTCCGTGAGACTGAGCACACATACGAATATTTATATCTAAAAAGGTCTGGCGGTAAATATAAAGGCCACTGGTGGCCAGTAGGAGGCACCTGTAATCCAACAGAGTCTCCATTAGACTGTGCAATCAGGGAACTAAAAGAAGAAACAAACTTAAATGCATTCGCAATCTATCCACTTGGCAAAAAGATATCTCACATCGATAACATCTCTAAACTAATCGGTTATGTTGCGTTTATCAGTGCTAAGCAAACAGTTCGGTTGAACTATGAACATAATGATTTTAAATGGATGGCGGTAGAAAAAGCATACACGTTTTTACCCCATTACACGCATGTATATATCAAGCATATAGAAGATAACTTTATCAAGAGCAAACCACAGACAAGCCAAAACCTTTTATAGTCAGAGGTATTCATAAGAGTGTGTTGGTAGTCTTTACGTCACTGTTTTTCAGCTTTAAAGACAATAAGCATAAATTTCAAGTGTACTTGCTCACTCCGAGTCATTCCAAGCCGTGCATTCTAAGCCATATTAGAGTTAAGAACTGAATAGGTTATGTGCTCGTATTCCTGTAACATAAAATAATCTACATTCTCTATCGTTTTAAAGGAAAGATGATGTTTTTCGCGAAATATAAAAAGAAAAAAGCAATAAACAGTTACATATCTACTCTGGGTAAAGATCTTGCTCGCAGATACGGTAAGAGTAAAACCTATACTACTGGACAAGTAGAAAAGACCATTCATGATGAAGGTTATAACTGGAGACATATTTGCTACGCTCATGCTTTATATACCAGCATGAAACAGTTCGATAAATGGCACAGTGATCGTGGTGAAGTATGTGACTATAACAGCTTGCGAGAAGAAATATCTGATTCATTTTTTGGCGGGGATATATCACCCATCGACTCAGGTAGTTTTATGGAAGGAAGTGCAGGCGGCTCCTCTGGTGATGGTGGTTCAGATTAAGATAAACAAAGTATAAGCAGTCAAAGCGTTAGCAATGTGCTTTGACTGCTTATATCGTATTTTTACTTTAACAAAAGTCTAATCAAGACTAAGGTGCAATACTTCTAGCTCTTATTACTTGGAATAAAGTCCAAAACATTTGCATTAATACAGTATCTATCCGTACCATTAGGCCCTTCTTTTTCAAATACGTGACCTAAATGGATACCGGTAGATTTAGAGCGTATTTCAGTTCTGACCATGCCGTAACTTAAATCTTGATGATATGTCACACTGTCTTTTACCGGATATTTAAATGATAACCACCCAGTACCTGAATTAAATCTATCTTTTGTATCAAACAAAGGCGCACCACTGAGCTTATCGACAAACACACCCTCCCCTGTATTTTTAAAAATATCATATTGCTTGCAAAATGGTCTCTCAGTGCCTTTTTGAAAGGCAATTTTATAGGCCTCTGTATCACCTAGCTTAAAAGCGCCGAGCACTTTGTAAAAGGTTTCTCTATTCATAAAGCCTTGATAGCCAGCAACCTCTTTGCCATTTTCAATAAGTAAAATAGTCGGTGTTGCCCACGTAGCCGACATAATATCTATGCCCAGTAACTGATCTGCATACCTGTAGTGAAGTGGAATTGACCCTTGATAGTCATTTAATACAGTGCTTTTCAACTTTTCACAATACGGACAATAACTGCGAGAATCTAACACTATAATGTGTTTACCACTTTTTAAAGCATCGTTATCAACAAGTTTTGCTTCTTTTTTGTCAAACGTTACCCCCGTACTATGATCTGGACAGTATCCATTGGGGTTTTTCGCGAGATAATTTTGATGATACTCTTCTGCTGAATAAAATCGCTCAAGAGGCTTTATTTTAGTCTGAATATCACCATAACCCGCTGTTTGTAATAACAATTGATAACGCGCTTTTAAATCGTGTGCTTGCTTGGCTTGTTCATCGGTATCAAACAAAATAACAGAACGGTATTGCGTGCCTACGTCATTCCCTTGACGGTTTTTTTGCGTAGGATCATGGCTTTCAAAATATGATTTGATCAATGACTCCGTAGAAATCAAATTAGCGTTGTAAGTAACTTTCACCACTTCTGCATAATTGTTCTCATCAAAACGTCTACGAGGACTGATAATATTTTTGTAAGTCGCTTTAAAACCTCGGCCATCGGCATAACCTGACTCTGCATCAATCACACCTTTCATGGCTTCATAGCGTTTCTCTGGTCCCCAAAAGCACCCAGAGCCAAGAACAAGCGTTTGAATATTCACACTCGCATTTTCTATTTCAGGCTTTGGCATATCAGCGCCATAGCTAAATGCCGAACATAAACCCAGTAACAAAGTAAAGGTAATCTGCCTTTTCACTTACATGCTCCTATCATAATCGTCTGATCATTGAGACCGTGCTTTGAATAAAACAATTTCAAATTTTTGGATAGTATTGATAAAGCCTTGGGTCTAAAAACTGCGCTATAACTGACTTATCTAGTAATTTTGTAAATAAACAACATATTTTTTAACTCACTTTTAAGTCTGTGCGTACATGTGAAAACTGATTGCCACACCCGTTTCACACTCACTATCTGTTCTTTGCAATTGCAACTCAACCTACAATACGAGCGGTTCAACGACATTAGATTAATATGTATTGTAAAATAAGGTAAAACGTTGCCACGCAATATCCAGAGGATTATAAAAATGTCTTTTATCTCTCGCCTTTCAGCGATCGCAGTCGCACTTGGTGCATCAGTTTCAGCAAACGCTGCAGATATCCAATTCACTTCTACGCTTGATAACGCAGATTCTTTAGTTGTATTCAAAGCTGAAGACAAAAAAGCTGCTTTCAAATTTCTAGACAAACCGACTAGAGCGCAATTAAACAGAGCACTAGAAAGTGAAGACTTCCAAGGTAAATTTGGAAAAACAGTTGAAGTACTAGCGCCTGTTTCCTCTGACTATAAACGCATTATTGTGGTTGGTCTTGGTAAAGAAGACGAACTAAACGCAAGCAAAATGACAAAACTTGGCGGTAACTTACATGCCAAGTTAGAAAACAAGAAATCAGCCAGTGTTGCAGTTGCTTTTGAAGACTTTGACGGTGAAATCAATAATTCACAACTTGCAGCTCAATTGGCACATGGTATCAACCTTCGTGACCACACTTTTGAAGTGTACAAAAAAGAGCCGAAAACTTTTAATGTAAGTTACAACATTGATGTAGACAGCAAGCGTAAAGCAGCTAAAGAATACATTACCCTAGAGCACATTCAATCAGGTGTATTCTTAGCGCGTGACTTAACATCAGAAATTGCGTCTGAAATGACGCCTGTTGATTTTGCAAACGCTGCGAAAGAGCTAGAGCAATATGGGGTAGAAGTAAAAGTACTAGAGCCTGCTGAAATTAAAGAACTCGGCATGGGCGCACTAGAAGCAGTCGGTCGTGGTAGTGCACAAGGTTCACGCCTTGTTATCGCACACTATAAAGGTAACAACGACACCCCTATCGCATTAGTTGGTAAAGGCATAACGTTTGATTCTGGCGGATATAATGTTAAAACTGGCAAGTCTATCGCACTAATGAAAGTAGACATGGCGGGTGCTGCTGCCGTGCTTGGTACCGTTCAAGCGATGGCTAAAGCAAAAGCAGACGTAAACGTAGTTGCTGTTATGCCTATGGCTGCAAACATGGTATCAGAAAACTCTTTCGCTCCAGGTGATGTACTTCGCACAGCTGAAGGCCTAAGTGTTGAAGTACTGAACACAGACGCTGAAGGTCGTTTAATTCTAAGTGACGCTTTATGGTACGCACGTGAGTTTTATAAGCCAGAAATCATGGTTGACCTAGCGACATTAACAGGTTCAAAAATCCGTGCAGTTGGCAATGACTACTCAGCTATCTTCTCAGAAGACGATGAACTAGTAAAAGAGTTCACCATCGCTGGTCAAACGGTAAACGAGCAAGTATGGCGTTTACCGTTAGGCTATAAAGACGCGCTTAAGTCTGACATTGCAGATATGACAAATGTTGGCTCATATGGTCCAGGTGCAACAACTGCTGCAACTTTCCTACAGCAGTTTGTTGGCGATACACGTTGGGTACACCTTGATATTGCAGGTAATGCAATTTCTAAGAAAACCAAAGATGAAGTACCAGCAGGTGGTACAGGTTATGGCGTTCGAATTCTGAGTGAATGGCTATTAAGCGGTAACTAATCGACTTTGAGAAAAGGCCATGCAATTGCATGGCCTTTTTTGTTCTTTCTAATTGTGTAGCCTCGTACACCATAAATATGTATATTAAACATGCATATTCACCTGATATGACAACGCTAAAATAATAAGAAAACCGTGTTGCAAAATATAATAAAGACAACGTAATGACTAACAACAAGATCTACATCCTAGGCGAGCGTGCACTCGTTTTAGAGATCACGCAAAGTAACCTATCTCAATATCAACAAAACAAGCTTTTCGCGCTACACGCGTGGATGCGCGAACAAAAAGTCTTTATTGATATAGTCCCAGCAAAAACCACAATCACAGGCTATTTAATGCATTCTCAAGATCCAGAATACTGGTTAGATAAAATGCAAGATGCTTGGGAAAACATAGAGCCAGAATCATTTGAGCCAACTGTCCATACAATTTTGACACATTATGGTAAGCATTACGGACCGGATCTCCAATCAGTTGCCTCTTTGACTGGTTTGTCACAATCACAAGTTGTTGAACTGCATAGCCAGTGCAGCTATCAAGTGAAATTTTTGGGGTTTTTGCCCGGCTTCGCCTACCTTGGAGATTTACACCCTAAATTGCACTTGCCAAGGCTAGAGTCACCAAGAACCCATGTACCGAAAGGCTCTGTGGCCATCGCACAAGACTTAACAGCTGTGTACCCGAGCGAATCTCCAGGAGGATGGAGATTGATTGGTCACACAGACGCCGTATTATTCAATCATAATTTAGATTCACCCAGTATTTTACAACCTGGAGATGAGGTGAAATTTTTACCAAGCACGGAGGGCATATGCTAACAATCTTAAAATCTGGTATTCAAACATGTGTACAAGATTTAGGAAGAATGGGCTTTAGACACTTAGGTGTTTCCCAGTCCGGTGTATTAGATCAATTAGCAGCTAAAAGTGCCAATATACTTCTAAGTAACCCAAAAGACACTCCTGTTATCGAGATAACTGTGGGTTTGTGTCAGTTTAAATTTAGTAAGCCAACAAACTTTGCAATCACAGGTGCAGATCTTTGCGCAAAGCTATCTGGACAACCATTAACCACTGGCTGGCGCTATCATGCAAATGAAGGCGATATTTTAACATTTGCGACGAGCAAAACAGGGCTAAGAGCATATTTTGCGATTCAAAATGGCTTCTCTTCACTGGCCTGTGTCATGAATTCCTGCTCCACAGACGTACAAGCAGGATTTGGTGGTTTAAGCGGTAAAGCATTAAGCGATGGTGACGAGCTGGATTATGCAGCCAACTCTGTACTTAGCTCTATTGGCGCAGCTTTACCTGAATATACCGATACAATACGTGTTATTGCTGGACCGCACATAGACCTACTGGCAAAAGACAAGCAACAAAGCGTGTTCGAAAAGAGTTGGCAAGTATTACCGCAAAGCAATCGTATGGGGGTTAGATTATCAAGCGAAATAGACCTGGCTCATGACCTGAGTATTGCAAGCCAAGGGGTTTGCCCTGGCACAATACAATTGCCGCCAAACGGTGAACCCATTGTGCTTTTAAATGACTGTCAAACGACCGGAGGTTACCCAATCATTGGCCAAGTCATTGAGGCGGACCTTAGACTGTTAAGTCAGCTTAGCGCAGGTCAAACTTGCAATTTTGTCGTCGTGGATAGAGCAAAGGCCTTAGAAGCGACAACACAACAATTACAACACTTAGCACAGCTAGAAATTGCTGTACAACATCACAATAAGAAAAACACATGACAGAACTAAACTTACTCCCATTAACGGGGATATTGGTTGTCGTACTGGGCTTTGCCCTGAGATTCAACCCATTATTGGTGGTCACCGCAGCCGGTCTCATTACAGGGTGGGCAGTAGACCTCAATTTTTCTGAATTACTTGCCACCTTTGGCGAAAAGTTTATGAATTCAAGGCAACTTGCCAGCTTCCTACTCATCTTACCCGTGATTGCCATTTTAGAGCGCTATGGTTTGCAAAACCGTGCTAAAAATTGGATTGCTAACATTAAAGGCGCAACCACTGCCAGAATATTAGGTATGTACTTTGTTGTACGTGAATCGTCCGCAGCGCTTGGGCTATTAAGCCTTGCAGGTCAAGCACAAACTGTACGTCCACTGCTAGCTCCCATGGCGCTTGGTGCAGCTGCAAATCAGCATGGCGAACTGCCAAAAGAAGTGAAAGATATGATCAGTGCACACTCTGCTGCTTGCGATAACATCGCGGTATTTTTTGGCGAAGATATATTTATCGCCTTTGGCGCAGTATTACTGATGGATGCGTTTTTGAAAGAGAATGGTATTGCGGGTATTGAGCCTCTGCACATCGGCTTGTGGGCGATCCCGACTGCTATTTTCGCGCTTATCGTGCATTTATTCCGCCTTGCTCGACTTGAAGCCAAGATTTGCAACAAAATTGCTGAAATCAGACAACAAGAAGCACAAAACAAATCAGCAACGTCAGAGGAACCAGCATGAGCGCAGTAAATCATTCATCACAAGCTGAGGCACCGGCATTACTTTCCATTGAAAATATTTATTTGCTGATCGGCTTTTTAGTTTTATTCCTCGTTGTCAAAACACTTCAAGATAAAGGGCACCCAAAACGCTACACCACCGCCCTATTTTGGATGTTGTTTGGTAACGTTTTTTTATTTGGCGATCTGTCAATTGCCCTCATTGGCGAAACACTAACATACCAATGGGTTGGTGTGAGTGTCATCATCATCGCCCTACTCGCAGGCATGGGCAAAGTCTCTATGGGCACTTATTACACCCCAAGCGATGAAGAACTCGACCAAAGTGCAAAATCAATCGGCAACAAGTTATTTATTCCAGCAGTACTCATTCCAATCATTACGGTAATTTGTACCTTATTCTTAGGCGGCATTAACCTAGGTGGTACCTACTTATTTGACCAAAATCACCTAACTTTGGCGTCATTAACACTCGCTTGTGGTGGCGCTTTGTTAGTCGCATGGAAGTTCACCTCTGGCAGTCCAATTCAAGCAATTGGCGAGTCTAGACGCCTTGTGGACTCCATCGGTTGGGCTGCTATTTTGCCGCAAATGCTTGCCATGCTTGGTGGCGTATTTATTGTGGCGAACACCGGCACCGCGATTCAAGATATTGTCACTATGTTTATTTCGCCAGATAATCGCTTTATGCTGGTTGTGCTTTATTGTGTTGGTATGGCACTGTTTACCATGGTTATGGGTAACGCATTTGCTGCATTTCCGGTAATGACCGCTGGTATCGCCGTACCATTTTTAATTCAAGGACATGATGCAAGCCCAGCACCGCTGGTAGCAATTGGCATGTACTCGGGATACTGCGGTACGCTTATGACGCCAATGGCCGCAAATTTTAATATCGTGCCTGCAGCACTTCTTGATTTAAAAGATAAATATCAAGTGATCAAAGTACAAATTCCGACTGCGATCGCCCTACTCATCATCAATATTTTCTTAATGTACGGGGTAATATTTAATGACTAAACCGAATCACCCTACGGTATTAATTACTGGTTTTGAGCCTTTTGGTGGCGAAGAGATCAACCCATCATGGCAAGCCGTGCAAAAACTAGAAGGGTTAATCATCGAAGGCCACATGGTGGTGACACGTGAACTGCCTTGTGAATTTGATACATCCCTTGAGTCTCTTTACAACAGCATCGCGCTGCACGAGCCAAGTCTCGTCTTATGTGTCGGTCAAGCTGGCGGCAGAAGTGACATCACCATCGAGCGTATTGCCATCAATATCAACGATGCAAGGATCAAAGACAATGCAGGCCACCAGCCAATCGATACACCTGTGATTAAAGACGGCCCAGCGGCAGTATTTGCCAAGCTGCCGATAAAACAGATGCTCTGGGATTTACATGAAGCGCACATTCCTGCAAGTATTTCAAATACTGCTGGCACCTATGTGTGTAATCATGTGATGTATGGTTTATGTCACTATATCGAAACACACAAGGCAAATTTGAAAGGTGGGTTTATCCATATCCCATATTTGCCTGAACAAGCAGTGCACCACAGTGGTGCACCAAGTATGGCGGAGTCTACAGTCATTGCAGCACTAAAAGCCATGATTGCGTCTGCTTTGACTCACGATCAAGACTTAGCCATTGCTGCGGGCACAACCCACTAAGCCCTTGCCTTATTTTGGTGCAGAAATGCACCAAAACTTCCCTCTATTTTCTTCTCTTATGTTTAAAATTTTCTGTGTGACTTAGGCAAAGTTTTCTGTTAGTTATAGTTTAAGCTTTATAAAAAATAACAATATATATCGCAGTGATAAGCCACCAAGTCAGTGTACAACGACTGGGTGTCATAACAGGAATGAGGGTAATATGTGTTCAATATTTGGTGTATTAGAAATCCAAAGCTCGGCTGATAAGCTCAGAGCACAAGCAATAGAAATGTCTAAAAAACTTAGACACCGTGGACCAGACTGGTCAGGAGTATATTCAAGTGAAAAAGCTATTTTAGTACACGAACGACTTGCTATCGTCGGTGTCGCCAGTGGCGCACAACCTCTATACAACCCACAGAAAACCCATGTTTTAGCAGTCAATGGTGAAATCTATAACCACAAATCACTGGCTGAGCAATTAGAAGCCCCATTCGAATTTCAAACAAAGTCTGACTGTGAAGTTATTCTGGCACTGTACAAACAGAAAGGGCCAGAGTTTTTAGATGACTTGAACGGTATTTTTGCTTTTTGTTTGTATGACGAAGAGCAAGATGCTTACCTTATTGGTCGAGATCATATTGGCATAATTCCACTGTATACCGGCCGCGACCAACACGGTAACTTTTATGTTGCCAGTGAAATGAAAGCCCTAACGCCAATTTGTACTCAAATAGAAGAATTTCCTCCTGGCCATTACTTATATTCAAAAGAAGGCACGTATCACAAATATTACCAACGCGATTGGCAAAACTATGATGCCGTCAAAGATAACCCAGCCAGTGCGCTCGATGTTAAAAATGGCTTAGAAGCAGCCGTTAAAAGACAACTGATGTGTGATGTGCCTTATGGCGTGCTTTTATCTGGCGGTTTAGACTCATCTGTGATTTCTGCAATTACTCAACAATATGCCGCTAAACGAATAGAAGACAATGATGCCAGTGATGCTTGGTGGCCCAAATTGCACTCTTTCTCCATTGGCCTTGAAGGGTCGCCAGATTTAGCGGCAGCACAAAAAGTTGCAGACCAAATTGGTACCGTCCATCATCCTATTCACTTTACAGTACAACAAGGTTTAGATGCGCTTAAAGAAGTTGTATATCATCTAGAAACCTACGATGTAACGACTATTCGTGCGTCCACACCCATGTACTTAATGGCAAGATATATTAAAGCCATGGGGATCAAAATGGTGTTATCAGGCGAAGGTGCGGACGAGCTATTTGGTGGCTATTTATATTTCCATAAAGCCCCAAACAGTAAAGAATTCCACGAAGAGCTTAATCGTAAAGTATCAAAATTACACATGTTTGATTGCCTGCGTGCGAACAAATCTATGGCGGCTTGGGGCGTTGAAGCAAGGGTGCCATTTTTGGATAAAGAGTTTGTAGATATCGCCATGCGTACCAACCCTGAATATAAGATGTGTAAAGATGGCCGTATTGAAAAACATGTGATCCGCGAAGGCTTTGACGGTTATATCCCTGATGATGTACTTTGGCGTCAAAAAGAGCAATTCTCAGATGGTGTTGGGTACTCTTGGATTGACTCGTTACGTGATTACGCTGAGGCACAAGTGTCTGATCAAGATATAGCGAATGCACATTATCGTTTCCCAATTAATACGCCCGACAGTAAAGAAGCGTACTTCTATAGAACCATCTTCGAAGAGCATTTCCCGGGAGATGCCGCAGCTAAATGTGTGCCTCATGGCAAATCTGTTGCGTGTTCTACGCCTGAAGCACTTGCTTGGGATGCAAGCTTTGAGAACAATGCGGATCCGTCGGGTCGTGCCGCAAACGTGCACAACGACGCATATAAGCAAAAGCAGTAATCCCTATCCTATTTGTTGACTATTCAAGCAGCCTATAAAATGAATTTCTAGGCTGCTTAAATAACCCTTCACATTATCGGTTTTTATCTTTGCTTTTACATACTACACTTGCAAACATCTTAATCTAATAGAGAAAAAACAATGATTGAACAAGGACAACGCATTCCTGAGTCGGTATTAACAGAACTTACTGCTGATGGTATGCAAAACCATACATCAGATGCGCTTTTTGCAGATAAAAAAGTGGTTGTTTTTGCTGTACCTGGTGCTTTCACACCAACCTGTTCTGCTGCGCATTTACCGGGGTTTGTCGCTCTCGCTGATAAAATTAAAGCAAAGGGCGTTGATAGCATTATTTGTGTATCAGTTAACGATGCTTTTGTTATGAAGGCTTGGGGCGAAGCACACAATGCTGAAACGTTATCAATGTTAGGCGATGGCGATGCAAGCTTTACCAAAGCATTAGGCCTTGAAATGGATACTGAGACTTTTGGCGGCGTGCGCTCACAGCGCTATGCCATGATAGTCGAGAACGGTGTTGTAACCCAACTGAATGTTGAAGCACCAAAAACATTTGAAGTCAGTAAAGCAGAAGTTATTTTAGAAGCACTTTAATCACTGATATCGTCAAACGAAAGAGCTATTCTTTCGTTTGACCTATTTTTATTTTTTGTCTTTAAATGCGACCATGCTGTTTTCACCTTCGCGAATAATTAAAGTATCAAAACGACCTTGCGTATTTTGTACAAATTCAAAATAAGTTTGATTTAACTCGTCGTCTCCTTCAAACACAAACCGGTTTGGGCCGATTGCAAAAAGCTCAGTGTCATTATAATAAAGCTTATTTTCTTTTAACTTAACCTGTCTTGATTTTGGTTTTTTATCATTGGCATTCACAAACCCCCTTTCCAAAAATGAGTTAACGTCTTTTGGGATTTTGTATGTTCCAGTAAACTGAGTTAACCAGGATTTATCCAATGAGGCTTGATATTGATAATATGGTCTATAAAAAGGCCAGTCGAATGCATCAGCAACGGCACGCCTTATTTCTCTAATTAACTTATCGCCATTACTGCCATTGGTGAAAATCACCAAACCAGACCCCAAATTCAGATGCCCTTCGACCCAAGCTTTATATGATTGATTTGAACCACCGTGGCGAAAGCGCCTAAGTTCCCCTACACCTGATAATTCTGGCCCTAACCCATAATTGCCATAACCGACTTTGGTCATCATTTGCTGTGCAATATTTTGCTCTAAGTAACCTTGCTCTGTGTGGTAACTTTGCATCAATGTAATGGCTAGATTGGCATAATCACTGGGGGAACTCCAAAGTCCCGATGCAGCTTTTTCAGGAAAAGTATGCCATCCCCTTGGTTTGGCCTCTAATTTACCTACTCTGTCATGTGCTTTAGCGATATTACCAAAGCTTACCGGTAATGGGTTTTCAAAAGTAGACCGAGACATAGCAAGTGGTTTAAATAACAGCTGATTCGTTGCAGACTCAAACGAGTTATTTAATACATCCTCTATCATTAATTGGACAACTGTCGTGCCACCACCAGAATAACGCCAACTTGAACCGGGTTCATAAAAGCTGCGAACCGCGTCTGTTTTGGCCGCGCCAGTCCCGTTGAGCGTATTTATCACCGTAGGTAAGGGTTCATTGGGGTTAAAGTCCGGAAACCCCCATAAAGTTAAGCCCGCAGTATGAGAGAGGATCCCTCTTAATGTCACTTTATGGCTTTGAGTATATTTGCTTGTCGGCACCTGCCACCTTTTAAGGTACTGATTCACATCAGTATCGAGGGCTAGTTTTCCCTTTGAAACCAAATTAAGCGCGGTTGCCGCTGTCGCTACCTTACTCAATGACCCAACTGAAAACACCGTGTCCGTATTTATTGGATTATTTAAACCCGCTTCTTTTACACCATAACCTTTTGCAAAAACCACCTCATAGTCTTTTATCACAGCAATGGATACACCAGGTACGTTATAATGGGTCATCCGCTCAACTAAAGACCAGTTTTGTGGTTGAGCTCTGTTCAAAACAGACGGCCTTAGGCCATTCTCAAAAGCGTTTATTCTTTTTAAATCATGTGTGTTTAAATTAGTTGTATGTGTTGCATAACCTGGATAGCTAGCAACCAAAATGAGCGCCAGCGTACCCATTTGAAAATTTACCAGTTTCATAAAGCTCCTTTTAGTTATCAGGTCGAAAGGTTCTGACCCTATTATTTTTGTTCAAAAATAATACCAAAAAGCTGAAACAAAAAACTGTAGGTAAACGATAAATAGTTGTTATGATGAACTATTTTAAATGGGTTATGTATTACAAGTTTTAAACGCTATGCTGTACCAACAACAGTGCGTTTAAATACTGATATAAACTAAGCTTGTGCCGTTAATTTTTGGCAATAACTGCAACCTCGCACTTAATCTACTTAGCTTTCCTATAGCAACTGCAAGTGATAAAGGTGCTAAACCACATTTAGTTTTTTGCATAACACTTATTTGTGTGCGTAAGCACAATGATTAACAAAGTTGCTCACGCTCACTGCTATAAAATACTAAGCGTAACTCGCTGACCACTGCTCAAGGATAGCTTGGTACGGTTTAATAAAGTGCTCTTCAGCAAATTTACCCTGCTCAATCGCAAGGCGACTGCGCTCTTCCCGGTCATACACAATCTGTGTGATCGAGTGATCTAAGTTTTTCAAGTTTGGCTTATAAACTGCACCTGCGATTGCATTGGCATTATAAATTTCTGGGCGATAAATTCTTTGGAATGTACCCATCGTACTGATTGTGCTGATAAGCTCTAAGTTTGAGTAGTCATTTAGCAAGTCGCCGAAGAAGTAAAATGCAAATGGTGCGGCGCTGTTTGGCGGCATGAAATAACGCACTTGTAAGCCCATTTTTTTGAAGTACTGCTCAGTTAATGACGACTCATTTGGCAAGTACTCAAAACCCAACACTGGATGTTGATTTTCAGTTCTGTGATACGTTTTATTATCTGAAACACTTAAACAAATCACAGGTGGCTTTTTAAAGTTTTGCTTGTACGCCTCAGAATTTACGAAATACTGAAACAGCTTGCCGTGCAAATCACCGAAATCTTCAGGAATACTGAACTGTGGCTTATCTTTATTGTGAGCAAGCAGTCTAACGCTGAAATCGTAATCTCGTACATAGGATGAAAAGTTGTTACCGACAATTCCCTCTATACGCTCGCCAGTCTTATTATCTAGGATATACGTTTTTAATACCTCGATAGAAGGAAACGTTTCTCCGCCACCATCAACATCAATATCGACAGAGACAATTTCAAGCTCTACTGAATAACGGTCGCCTTGCGCATTGTCCCAATGTGCCAGCGCGTTAAAACTGTTATCAATCATCTTTAATGCGTTACGCAAGTTAGCTTGGCGGCTTTCACCTCGTGCTAAATTTGCGAAGTTAGTCGTAATACGTGTGCTATTTGCAGGGTGATAGTTTTCATCTAAACGAAGACTTTTGATTGTAAATGTGAATTCATTGCTCATAGTGTTGTTACATCCAAATTGGTTAGGTGGCCCTAAATTTATGTCTCGCTCTATCGGGCTTTTATTCCAGGTTGCGACTCATCCTCCTTAAATACGACCCAACGGTGAATTTAAGATTAATAGTTTGGACTTTTAGACGTCTAGAGCTGTGCGATAAGCAATTTATACTCTTAAAGCTAAAAAATTAAAAATGTTATTAATTCAAATTAGACATGAGAAAAATTAATACATCATAAAAGCCAATACCTTTCGCCATATAAATGCATGATTAAAATGAGCTCTAGAAGTCACATTCTAAAATTTTCGATTTCAAAATACGTATTTATACCTTCAAAAATACGAGATGCTAACCCCATTTCAATGCTGTACTATTGCAACCTCAATGATAAGAAGAGGTAAGTTGAATGAGTGAATTGCTTTTGTTGATCCTATACTGCGCATTGCTTGGCAGTGGTGTTGGCTTCCTCGCAGGCTTGCTTGGTATCGGGGGCGGATTAGTGATAGTACCAATTTTGAGTATTATTTTACTTCAATTTGAAATACTGCCACCAAACCAAGTTGTTATAGCGGCCATAGCAACTTCACTTGCATCGATATTATTCACATCAACTTCCTCAGCACTTGCGCATCATAAAAATGGAAATGTGCCATGGGAATTAGCACCTTGGATCATGACTGGTGTCGCATTTGGTGCATTGCTCAGTGGCTTTATGGCCTCCCTACTGCCAGAGGAAATAGTGAAAGGGGTATTTGCTTTATGTGTTGCGCTGATTGCTCT
This sequence comes from Pseudoalteromonas luteoviolacea H33-S, assembly GCF_001625695.1. Lineage (GTDB taxonomy): Bacteria > Pseudomonadota > Gammaproteobacteria > Enterobacterales > Alteromonadaceae > Pseudoalteromonas > Pseudoalteromonas luteoviolacea_B. The sequence goes on along the minus strand of NZ_AUXY01000065.1, from coordinate 3,620 downwards.
TAAAATGCTTTACAGTAGTAACAAACGCGAAGAAAACGAAGAGCGCTCAATGCCAAATAAAGGCATCTTAACCTTTTTAACAACCATCACAGGCGGTTTATCTGCCATGATTGGGATTGGCGGAGGTGCTTTACTTGTGCCTTTACTTACATATTTTTCTGTTAACATGAAAAAAGCAATAGGTTGCTCTGCTGCGTGTGGCATAGTAATCGCTTTGTTTGGTTCTGTTGGTTATATCAGCTCAGGGCTGACTCACTTTCGTGTTGAAGATGGCTTTTTAGGGTTTATCTATCTGCCAGCATTACTTGGTATCGTATGTACATCTTGGTTTACCGCACCATTAGGCGCAAAAGCGACTAACTACCTACCTGTATCAACTGTTAAGAAAATATTTGCTGCGTTACTGGTGATCATGGCTGGAAACATGGCGCTTAGTTAAACCTTCATAGCCTTCAAGTTATTTCCGTTACCCCTGTCATGCTGGGGTTTTGGCGTTTCAAACCTCGCACTAGTCACAAATATACACAACACCGTTTTAGATACGACTCACAGGCAATTATGAAAAATTAAATTAAAATACGCATTTTAAAAACAAAAGATTTACAATTCGAAAAATACATATAAAATGCGGAGCAATAACAAGAACTATAAAAATAGCGATAACAAGAATGATAAAGTCAATTTTTTTAGTGCTCTTCGTTTTAACACTAAGTGCCGTCCATAAATACGCAGAAGCGCGTTCTGCAACTTATGTGCTGTGTTATAAGCAAAACAAAGTAGCATGGAGTGAAGAACATTATAACCCGCGTTCTGTGCAATCAGCATATTACAAATGCGTAAGTGATGGCGGCACGCCACAGCTAGTAATGAATTAATAACTCTGGTGCGGCTTTTCCTCTCTTAAATACCGCTACTGCTCAAAAAGACAAAAATCAAAGTTGTTCAAGGTAAACATGAAGTATCAAACCACTTGGCTATCTCATTACGATACTTTATGGACCATCTTTTGGCAGCTTTGACTTCACTATTTCCATCAAAAACAGCAAATGAAGCTGCATCCGTTATCATCTTTTGTGTAAAATCAATTTTCTTGACCAACTCATAAACACAAGGGTATGACTTTTCCAGTTTTGGCCAACCTGCTTTTCTTAACCATCCTTTTCTTGGATTGCCGCAGTCATTAACTAAGTTTGGGTTTATCCCCCAACTCGCGTCGGTTTCACATGCCATAGTGTACTCAGGAAACTCAACAAATCGCCCCGGAATATGCAGATCAGTCCAGTTCGGAGTCCAATTAATCAATACAATTGGGACTTTACTTAACCATGCCTTTTCCAGCTTTTGCCAAAGCACTTCTTCATTTTCTAGCCTTTCGATTGTGAAATTTAAATTTAGTGCTCTTATCAAATCCGCGTCTTGATAATCCCAATCAATAGTATAAAAAACTCCTTTTTCAGGATTTTCTTTTTTAGCAAATAATTTTGCACATTGATTAAGCGCCTGCCAGTCAGGTAAACCCGGGCATAACTCTTCTACGTATTCAGGGTACCACCACTCTTCACGCACAACGACGCTATGTACACCTAAATCTGCAATCATATTATTCGCAACCATTCTGTTAAACTGGCCTGACATGGATTGCTGCCAAATTTCTAGTTGAAAATGAACCAACCCTTTTTGCATCGCGCCCCACTGATCGCTGGCAGGCATATCATGATATATCACTGTGAAACCGTATCGCTCTATCATGTTGCCAACTACATGCGAAAGAACTCGTTGACTCATCCAATTATTTAGAGGGATAGAGATGACATTTGATTTACTTGAAGCGTATGAGTTTGACAAAAACAACCAACACATACAGAAGTAAAGTGTTACTTTCATATATCTCATACACATGTTGCCAACACTTTCACACAAGTGATTTAGAAAAAAACTAATAGTAAAGTATAGCTAAAGTTTTAATTTTTGGACTAATTAGATGTTTATGTGGGAAAATTGTTTACTCAGCAAAGCCCAGTGCAGTGAAATACTTTAATAACTACGTCAATTGTTCAAGAAAAGTAAAGCAGGTAGGCCACAAATTTATATAGCCTACCTAATAGACCATTATTTAGAGCAATCACCCACTAATTTCCATGCATCATATTGACCAGAGGAAGTTGTCGGTGGTGTATTTTTACTCCAGAAATTGGCCATGTAAGTTTGTCCTTCAAAAGTTACCAAGTCGCCTTTGTTATAAGCGTAATTATCATACCATGCCTTTGGACAAACAGACTCAGGTATGTCACAGCCATTGTCCCTAATATAATCGTATGCTGATTTCGCATTAATCAAGCCATAACCGAACTCATCATCGCGCCCATGCTCACCTAAATCTTCTGCTGTGAAGGTTAATACGCTCCGGATTTGCTCACTGTTACATTGGGGGAAGTGACTCCAAATTTTTGCTGCTATTCCAGTAACATACGGTGCAGAAAATGACGTACCAGTATGGTATTTGTATTCATATTGATTTGTCAGAATATAAGACTTCCCTTCTCTATCCATTTCCTTCGCCAATTTACCAGCAACACTTATCGTTGGAAACTCTGTACGATAAGGGTACCCAAATGATATGTCCTCCGTAAACGGAAATTCAGGTATACTGAAATATGTGACAAGCGCATTACCACCAGATTCTATACAAGCTTTTGTTGCAGCATCTAGCTTAGCTACATCCTCTACAGGCATAGAAAGTCCGCTAACAAAGTTCGTACTTAAAGTGTCCGAGCTCAAGCTTTGAAAACACTCTGGTGTAAGTCTAACTTCATATGGCATAGGGCTCTTCCCAATATTTACTTTAGTAATACGAGAGCTATTTGCTTGTTTAAAAACACCGTCGTTTGTTTGATAATAAAAATCGTTTATTTTCTTATAATTGCTATCAATGGCGGACAAAATCTGACCGCCCGGAGCTGTTATTTCAAGAGAAGGATTAACAGGAGAGAACCCCATTTGTAACTTATTTTGATCAACTGCTCCGACCGACATCACACTTCTATAAGCAGCCGGGTAACGAGGAGAATCAATACCTGGTTTTCTTGTTGAGCCATTATTGCCTGCCGCTGCTATAATTAATATACCTTTACTAGTTACCCTATCAATCACACCTCGTAGTGCGTTAGAATATAAATGGTCAGCCATTGAGAGATTGATAATGTTTACCCCTCGACTGGCACAAATCTCGATTGACTGAATTAAGTCAGAGCGCCTTATCTCGCGATTTGCACCATCACTGGATAAAGAAAGCTTCTGAATAAAAAGGTCGACAGCGCCATTTTGCACCACACCAACAATACCTTGTTCATTTTTGTTTGCAGAAATAACACCAGCAACCGCGGTACCATGACCTACACCATCGTTATACCAAAATCCAGCATAACTGCTGTGGGTGCCGTCTAAGGTTGTTTTTGAAAACTCATTGTGTTCGCCGGCTATGCCTGAATCTATAATACAAACTTCAATAACTGAATTTTCCGGCTCTGGTACCAAATCAGACTTTGTTAATGTCACACCATAAGGTGTGACCTCGGTATATTTCAAATTTTCATATCTAGGGGGCCTTGTTGATCAAATAG
>NZ_AUXY01000064.1 GCF_001625695.1 Pseudoalteromonas luteoviolacea H33-S | reverse complement strand
AGTCATGCTAGCCTCTGCTATATAGTTATTTGACAAACTAATTATGGCTCTGGCTTTAAGCTAACCCACGAAAATGCGGAGACTAGCACCGTGTGGGAGTCATTATGTCTAGGTATTTCTGAATTTTTGTTTATGAGAAAAAATATTATGCACTTTATGGTAAACTCATCAGTTAATAGTCCTCGTAGTTTAGAAGATTCAATTAGAAATCTCAGTAACCTCTCTGCTGGTTTCGTAAAAAGCTGGAACCAACAAAATCGTGATGACGCCCAAGCTACTAGTGAAAGCGCGTTTAAAGCGTTAGATCATATACAAAATGAAATTTTACGGCGTCGCGATGATATGAAATCAGCGAATACATGGGATTCTAGTAACCTGCAAAATGCGTTAAAGTTGCCTGTTGGTAAAATACTTAAACCTGCTTCAGAACAACACGCCACCGAGTTTAGTTCAATGGAGGAAGGCAACGCTTTTTTTCCAGAAAATAATAACCTTACGGATTTAACTTTAGAAGTTGCATTGAATAAATTAAAACACCGAGCAAGTAACCAAATTAATTTTTCACTAACTGAAAACAAGCATTATTTATACATTTTTACTCATTCTGGTATGGGACAACCCAATACTATATCGTCTTTCGATCTAGATGTTTTTTGTGATAAATGTAAACAGGTATTGGTGGCACTCAATACCTAACAAACAAATCAACGAAAGGACTTAAAAAGCTTGGCTCTGCTCGTACCTCGCTTTTTAGCCAAACTTTTTAAGCCCGTTATTTGGGGGTTATGTGCTTAAAGGAAAATATGAAACATTCAGAAAATAGTCAAATTCAAGATTTTATGCCTTTAGTAGCAAATGTGTTACAAAAAGGACTACAAGCACTATCTGATGGTCAAAGTACATATTCTGCTGATCCTATTGAACAGTACGCATATAGTGTATTTAGTCGTGTTTCTGAGATTGATAATGCGTTCAAGGGTATAGAAATCACGATTGAGTATTTGAAAAAAGGTTGTTATTCGGAAAGTGATTTCAGCTTTGCTGAACATCATGCATTTCACGTTGAAAACTACCTATTGAGATTAACTAGTGTCGTCGATCGAGCGTACTTATTAGCGGGCTCATCACTTTTTATGTCGGATGAAAAAATTGAAGCGTGGGATGGGAAGAAACTAATTACCAGTAAGCTAAAGCTAGAATCAGCAGACTCTCTCAAAGTGCTCAATAAAATGAATAGACAAATTGATGCTCTCAAGAAAACTAGAAATAAAGTAGCTCACCAAGCTGGTTACTCCAATAAAAACCTATGTGCTGTAGAGTTTATTGAAAATTCTGAGTCTCCAGAAATTTACGAGGAGTTAACTCGTCATCTATCTTTACAAGAGCTTAAAGAAATAATTATTAGTGACGTACTGCCAAATTTTGAGTCGGTAGCTAAATTATTACATGAGTTAGTCGAAGAGCTAATTGGATGCTTGTCATTTGTGTACCATGACTTGTTAGCACGCACATAACAAATAAGGATAGGTGTCGCGAAGCCGGCACCTTATCTGGGTGTTGAACAAGCCCTGCGACGCTGTGTGATACTTATATATAGTAAATAGCGATACAAAATGAGGGGGATATGGCGAGTAATTTAGTACTGCTTGTTTTTTACTGGACGCAGTGAGCCCTTAGCGACTTTCGCTAATTTAAATCTTTATTTTAATCAATTATCTAAGTTTTACTTTCCTCCTATTTATTCTCTGTATCCTTTTTATGTGTTATTCGTTTCGAGTCTAAATGCCTTTGGCGCAATTGCTTCAAGTGGTGCCTGTTTGTTGTTCTAAATTGAAGTTTATCGGTCGCGCCATAATCCCCATAAACTGCATGGGCTTTTTGCAGCAGGGGCAAATGAATTTGGCGGCTTTACGTGGCTTTGTGTTAATTGGCGGTAAGGTACCATCAATTAAAGCGAGTATGCTTTGTATTCGTTGCCTGAGTTTATTGTTATTGGGGTGCAATAAGCCATAGTCACGTACTTGTCGAAATCCCTTTGGTAACACATGTTGTAATATCAGCCATAAAAACTGAGTTGCGGGTAAGGTGCGCGTTTTACGGGTGTTGGTTTTGCTATCTTGATAGGCAAAGCACACGTTGCCATCGACGTGACTGAGTATGTCTTTATCAGGCAACACCCCTCGATATAAATAGCGAGATAAATACTTGAGGGCAGGTAAACCTTTACCGACATGTTTGCAAGCAACCACCCACTTGCTAGGTACATTGGATGGTAACGTAAGCGATGTGCGATGAGTCAGGTAATCTAATAGCCGAGCTCGCCACACCGTGGCAAGATTAAAGGCGTTAAACAAATACCGAGTGCGATTTTTACGCCACTGCATGGTGGTTTTATTAAATGCTCCCGCAGGGACAATAAAATGAATGTGCGGATGTAAGTCTCGTCGTCGATTGTGAGTATGCAGCACGCCGGTAAAACCAATCTCCCCTTGTAAATGTTTAGCCCGATAAGCAAATGACTTAAGTACATCAGCCGCCACAGCAAACATGGCACGGTAAAGCGTATCTGGGTGATGTTGTGCGATAACACGCAGCTCATAAGGGACAGTAAACGTCACCATATATTAATGCACGAACAGTAACTTAGCCTGTTGTTTAGCTAGCCAATCAGACGTGGTGTTGTGTAAACACTGCGGGCAATTTCTGTGACCACAAGATAGTGGGCACGATAACTGATTCACACATTCACGGCACTGCCAGTGACTACGCTGGGTTGTGTCAGTTCGACAACGTAACATCGCAGAAATGGCTTGATACATGGCAGGGGTAAGCTGCGTAGAATATTGGTCAACAAACGCATCAAGGTGGGCGCGTAAAATATCAGTAAGCATCATGATTCGCACTCCCAAGATAAACATAATCCATTGGCCAATTGGTTGATGGCATCATGTGTATTGAGTCGAGCAATATGGGTCAAACGCGTATAACGGGCGGTGGTATTAAGGCTATTGTGACCAAGTAACGTCTGCACAGAGCGTAAATCTACGCCTTGCTCTAGTAAATGCGTAGCAAAACTATGATGCAAATTATGTGGGCTAATGGACTTGGCAATGTTGCAATCACACAACACGCGTTTAAGGGCTTTTTGCACACCACCTTTATCCATCACAGAGTCGGGTTTAGCATCTTTGCCGGGAAATAACAAAGTAGGATGACGATGCGTCTGCCAATAAAAGCGCAGCGCAGTTAAGGTGCGAGTAGGCAGAGGCACAAACCGGTCTTTACCGCCTTTAGCATTACGAATATGAACTTGCATACGCGCCGAGTCTATATCGCAGACTTGCAAAGAGATGCCTTCACCTAACCTTAATCCCATACTATAAAGCGTCAGGAAAAAGACCTGATAACGCAGCTGTCGAGTATGGTTAATAACAGAGGCGACTTCAGGTACAGTGAGAATATCAGGGAGTGTTTTAGATTGCGGGGGCTTTACAATATTAAGCCATTGCCACTCTTTATTGAGTACATGGCGATAAAAGAACTGTAAGTCATTGCGGTCAAGCTTAACGGTACTCCAAGAGTGGGAGGCGATGAGTTGATCAAGATAAGCCTTGAGGTCTTGAGTGGTTAAATTATCAGGGCAGCAGTCAAAATAAGCAGCAACACGGCGCACGGCACGGCTGTAGGCATCGATGGTGGCTGGGCGCTTGCCTTGTAGTGTTAAATTGGTAAGATGTTGTTGATAAGGGTAATTAAAACGAAGTTGTTCAGACGGGTTCATGATATGACTCCTAAAGGCCACCGACATAGATGGCATCTAGTAAGTATTTAATATCAACCCGTAAATGTAGGTTTAATCTGCCGCGCAGCGGCTTCGTTCAACAAGACGCTCAAAAGTGACCCGTAACGCGTGGCATTTTTGCTTCGCAAAAGTGTATGCCATGGTTTCGGGCACGTCAGCTTGGCGTTAGGCATCAAGGGCGAGAAATGAAATTTAGTCTCAATTTCTTAGATCCAGAAGCTCAGGAATTTTGCGAAAAAATTGTAAATGAGATGGTCTCTTTATTTGGTATCACTGAAGCAGAGGCTATAGCTAGGGTAAATTGTCAGTGGGCGCACTTAGAAAGTATTGGTGGTCACGAAGAATTGATTTACCACGAGGATGAAGTGTTCTGGGCGAAAGATATATATTTTGGCCCAGAAGCATACTGGTGGCTTGAGGATGAAGCTCACTCTAAAGGAAACTAAGTTTTTGCTTATAGCTGCCTGTCAGATGAAGTCTAACTCTATTCACTTAAGCAGTAAGTCAGATATCAGCTAGTACACATTAACCTTTCGCACGATATTCAAGAATGTCAGCGCTTCGCGCTGTGCCATTAATCTTTCGCACAATAGCGATTTGCACCAAGGCCATACTACTTCAATCGTGCAAGGTGATGTATTGCGATTGCATCCATAGGTTTTAGTTGTATTAAAGCTGTGCCGTCTTGCTTTACAGTGATAGATCTCCCTATACACGGCCCTTGATTAGTATCTATGCTCAACTCATCACAATATGTGCCGGGTAGTAAACCGGTTTGAAGCGTGGCGTGCATTGTTTTATCTTCGCGATTAATCGCGACAAAGCCCAGATCTCCGCGTGAAAATGCAATTTGGTTATTACCATTGTCCCACCAATTTGAGATGGTTGGATTGTCGGCCGTGTAACTTCTAAAACGCATTGCGCCGGCGATCATAGGTTTTCTATGTTCACATTGCCACAAGGTGCCTTGGCAGTTAAGTTTACCAGATTGATGGACAGGGACTTTTGGCCCGCCAGCATCGGTATCGCCGTTAAATTCGTAACTGGACATCACTTTTGGATAACCATACGGATAGGCCAGCATAAATACGTTAGCAAGGTCATACAGCGTTTTATCTTTGAACGTGACGATGTCTCCAGCACCACCGTGACCGCGCTGGTTGTCGTGGTTGTCTGTGAATATGATGGCTTTTTCACTGGGCATTAAACCCCAGTCTTTAACAAAGCTCTTCAGTGAGGCAAGTTTTCCTTGTTTAAAAACATGGCTCAGTTGGACGCTGTATTTAAATTCTGTGACCATGCCGTTGCTTAGATACGGCACTGATGTGATTGCTTCACCACCTTGATCTATGACTTCTTGAAAAATAAGCGGTGAGTCATTGAGTTGTTTTAAAATTGCAGCGATATCGTCAGTGGGCATGTGTTTACTAGCATCAAGTCTGAATCCTGCCACGCCTAAGCCTGTGAGTTCATTTAAATAGCCGGCGATTTTTGCCTGAACACTGACAGAGTCAGTATCTAAATCATGCAGGCCAACCAGTTCACAGTTTTGCACGCGCCATGCATTATTTACGTAGTCGGTGTCTTTGATAGCACAGGGTTTGTGGAAATCTTTAGGAGAGTAAATGGGGTAGTGTTTATTGCCATAAGACTTGCCAGTAATACTTTTACCGCTACCGTGGGCCATGTGATTAATAACTGCATCGACATAGATGTCCACGCCTTGTGCTTTGCATCGATTTATCATATCGACAAATTGCGTTTTGTTACCACTTCGACTGTTCAGCTCATAAGTGACGGGCTGATATCTTGTCCACCACTGATCGCCTGCGATATGTTCATTAGGCGGTGATACTTGAACCGCTTTGTAACCTTGTGGTCCTAAAAATGTCTCGCATTCAGTGGCAATATCGGCCCAAGACCACTCAAACAAATGTACAAATGTCGTAGGGATATGCGCTGATGCATTCACATTGGTAGATGCAATGAAGGCAAGTCCAGCTAGGGTAGGGAGTCGGTTATTTTTCATTCTTATATTTCTCATTTCTTTGAGAAAGACAATATATCGGTCTTATGGTAATAATCGTATTGAATACGTATGCAAAATGGCAACCAAAAACGGTTGCCATACACAAATTTTGAGGTGTTATCTTAACACTAGAGAGCCTGTATGAGGTGGGTGTTTTTACCAAACTCAAATACGTTTAGTTTGCCACACTGCGCGAAGTGGTTATTGCTAGCATAAGGTCGGTTTGCTTGGATAATATCACTTTCCCATCCTTGACCATTTTTGACAAATGCTTTTAGCTCGAACCAGCCTTGGTAAGTTTGACTGCAATCCATTTCTACATCCAGTTTCCAGTAGTGCGGGCCCCATTGGTTTAGACCTGACTCACCAAATCCATGAAGATCGTAGCTTTTCTTTTCTCCCCAATTTGCAGGCCAAACATTGGTTGTCCAATCTAAAGCAGTCCCTTGGGCTTGATTTGATTGACTAGGTTCAGATGCCTGCCAGTCAAGGTAGGTATCTCCTGATTTCCATGGTGCAGTGGTTTGATTTCTGAGGTTTAGGTGTCTAATTGGAATTTGGCAAAGTACAGGATTTTGGTCACATTGCAATCCACGCTGTGACGCTGCGTTGTGGTCCAAACCGCCGCGTACAAACATATCTTGGCCGCTTTGTGTTTGTGCTTTTATAAATACAACGGTTCTTTGCCAATCTCCGTCGCCGTCATTAGGGGTATCTGTGGTAATACTTTGGTGATGGATCGCGATTGCATCCATAGAGGACAGTGATATTTGAGCAGTCCCATCGCCATCAACCGTAATTGCTCTGCCATTGCAATATCCCGCACTTTTACCGCCAGAAAGCTCGTCACAATATGTGCCCGCAGGAAGACCGGTTGCCAACCTCACATTCATATTGTTTGATTCTCTATTGATGGCCACAAACCCTAAATTACCGCGCGAAAAAGCAATTTGATTATTACCATTGTCCCACCAGTTTTGTACTGACCAGTCATCATTGGTGTGATTTCTAAAGCGCATTGCACCTGCAATAAAGGGCTTTCTGTGCTCACATTGCCATTGCTGTGCGTTACAATTTAAATTATTACCTTGATGAACGGGGACAGTCGGGCCGCCGGCATCGGTATCACCATTAAACTCATAGCTAGACATTACTTTTGGATAGCCATAGGGGTAGGCAAGCATGAACACATTGGCCAGTTCATATAGTTTGCCGTCGTGAAAGGTGACTATAGAGCCAGCACCGCCATGCCCACGTTGATTGTCATGGTTATCAGAAAATACAACGGCTTTATAGCTTGGCATAAAGCCCCATTGCTCACCAAAAGTTTTAAGCCAAGCAAGCTGACCTGTTTTAAAAGTTTCGCTGAGTTTAATGCTGTATTTGAACTCAGTGACTAAGCCATTTTGAAAGTATTCAGACGCTTGAACAGCTTCACCACCTTGATCTATGACCTCTTGGAACACCACAGATTGCTTATTGAGTTTACCTAGAATATCGCCGATGTCGTTTGCAGGCATATGCTTGCTTGCATCTAAGCGAAAGCCCGCAACGCCAATATCGAGCAAGTCATTTAAGTAATTTGCAAGCTGCGACTGCACATAAGGTGCATCGGTGTCCAAGTCGTGCAATCCTACTAATTCACAATGCTGCACGCGCCATGGGTTATTGCCGTAATCTTCAGGGTTAATGGCACAGGTTTGATGGAAGTCATTTGGGCTGTAGATGGGGTATTGTTTGTTACCAAACTGACTGCCTGCGACCCCTGTACCGCTGCCGTGTGCCATATGATTTATCACTGCATCAACATAAATATCAACCCCTGCAGCTTTACATCGAGATACCATGTCGATGAACGCAGCTCTATCTCCGCCGCGACTGATAAGTTGATAGCTAACAGGTTGATATCTTGTCCACCATTGACTCCCGGTGATATGTTCACTTGGCGGTGAAACCTGAACTGCCGCATAGCCTTGTGGCCCTAAAAAGGTTTCACATTCTTTGGCGACATCAGGCCAAGACCATTCAAACAGGTGAACAAATGTTGTGGGTGCACCGGTGTTACTAGGCGTAGCATAGGTGCTGTTTGATGCAAGTACCGAAATACTTGCGACGATTGGTAGTATTATATTTTTCATTATTGTGCCTCTCATTTACATGAGTTTTACAATATAAGGCGCTTTGAGGAACATTCCATTGAATACGTATGCAAAATGGGATCAAGCTTGCATGTTGTTGTTTTTTAATGCTATGAATTAGGTGGTTTAAGTTGTTTATTATCTATTTAAAGAATAAATATTTCTTTAGGGTTAAATAACTACTCTACTATAATGAACTCGGTGTACATTTTATGGGTATATAGAAGTCAGTGCAGTATTTAAATGTGGAGTATGGATGCAAAAGGTCTTTGTGAGCGCCTGTTTAATGGGTAATAAAGTAAGGTATAACGGAAGTAGTTTATCGCTGGATAAGTCAGATAAGCGTTGGTTAGATCTAAACGTTAAGCTTGTTGGCTTCTGTCCAGAAGTCTCGGCCGGTTTACCAATACCTAGAGCGCCAGCGGAAATTATTGGAGGCGAAGGGCGTGATGTCATACACCAACAAGCGTGTGTTGTCGGAGATGATGGAGTCGATGTGACTGATGCCTTTTTAAATGGTGCCCATCAAGCGCTGCAAATTTGTTTGCAACAAAAAATAAAATTCGCGGTTTTGGCAGAGGGTAGCCCATCTTGCGGAAGCGAAAAAATATATGATGGCACTTTTTCTGGTAAGAAAGTAAACGGTGCTGGCGTCACTGCACAACTGCTCAGATCTAAAGGCATCAAAGTCTATAGCCAACACTCTGTTATGCAGTTAATTGAGCAGCTAGAACGTAATAGCGAAACGGACATATCTAAAACAATTAGTTAGTATATTCTCGCATTAACTTGCAAACTACTTGAGTTAATTGGCTATCATTTTGCATTAATTGCTTAAGCTTGTCGCAAGGTAGCCACATAATATCACAAGGGGTGTCACTGGTGATGTCGGTTGCGCATGTACTGCTTAACAATGCGGTTAGGGCAATTGATTCGCCGGGCCCTTTATTTGTACAAGTGTGCTTTACGTCATTACCTGATGATACGTTCCACTGTTCTTTAACGCTTCCTCTCACAATAACGCCAACTTTAGACAGCGGCTGGTTTTCGTTGCAAATGACTTGCTGCGCTTCATAAACCTGATGCTCTACAAAAGCGGACAATTTCTCACGTGTGGCGAGCGGTAAGTTCTTAGCCCAAGGAATATCATTAGTAAATTGTTGTTGCTTGGTCGTTTTGAAGATTGACTCATTTTGGAGGTTGGCCATTTTGTCTTCAACGCATGCCAATAACCTTTGAGCTTCGGGCTTATCTAACACAGCTTGCTTGAGCTGTGCGTTGATGACAGCGCGCTCACGATTGAGCAACAACCTAGTCGCAGCTTGTGTCTGCAGGGATTGAATAATTTCTGGAAAGCTATCATGTAATTCGTTCATACGTTCAAGTGTACGTGTTTTGTTATCTTTGACATCTTTTAACACTAAATCGGCAGCAGACTGGCTGGGCGCTAAGGTTTGCACATGACTTTGCAGGGCCTCTTGTGCGTGCATAAACCCCCGAGCAATATCGTAACCCAAGGCAAGTTTCTTAAAATAAAAGGTCAATAAAAGCTTGTTTAACCATGAATATTGCCTCAGTGGTTGCAACCATTTTGGGGTTTGCCATACCGTATAAATGGAGGTTCTTGGGCTAATTTGGGGTTCTCCGTCTAGGGCAGATTCAACCGCTTCTACTAATTTGCTAGTAGCTTGTTTGCTCAACATCCCTTGTTCAAATTGCGTCCAATAATGTTTGCGTTCAGTCTCGAGCAGTCGTCTTTTGTATGCGGTGTTGAGTTCTTCTGTGGTTATTTTATTATTTGATTCAGTTTCATTGAGTGCTTGTAGTTGCGATTTTTGCTTTACGGTTTCCCAGTCTGCGCCTTGCAAAAATGGGTTGGTCATCATCACAGGCAGCATCTCGTGTAGCTCATTACTGATTGTGCCTTGGGCTTTGTCTACAGTTGCTTGTTTTGCTGGCGGTAATGAGTTTAAGCCGAGTATTTTAAGTAACCAGCCCATTGTGGAGCCGTTGACTAATATGGTTAAGACTACGATGCCTGCACATAAAAACAGCACCCGATCACCAATTTCTTTTGGTATGACATCACTGGCGACTACGGCCAGCGCCAAGGCTAATGACACCGCACCGCGCAGTCCACCCCAGCACAGCACCGCTGCTTTTGGAAAATTAATACCAATACCTAACCTAGTCAGGGCAGGCATACAAACGGTGATAGAGATTGCTCGAATGATTAAAATACCAGCGTAAAGCAATGCCAGCATTTTCCATGCTTGCATATCATTTAGTGGTACACGGATAGCGACCAATATGCCAACCAGTAAAAAGATAAGTGTGTTGGCCATGTGGGCCATCATTTCCCAAAAATGATGTAAAAATCCAGCGACTTCGGGGCTGATCCGAGTTCGGCCGATACTTGCAAACATTATGGCTAACGTGACAACCGCAACAACTCCTGATACGTGGAAGTTTTCTGCAATAAAAAAAACGGAATAGGCCGCCGCAATAGTTAAAGAGATCTCGATCATTGGGTCGTTAAATACATGCTCTATCCACATAATACATAGACCACCCACGGCTAAGCCTATTGCCAGACCTACTAATACGACTTGTAAAAACTCGGCTGTGACATGCAAAGGCGATGAAAGTCCAGCGTTGATATCACCGCTGTAAGTTGCGGTAACCCATGCAAAAAAGAGTGAAAAGAACACAATTGCGGTACCGTCGTTGAGTAGCGACTCGCCTTCAATGAGGGTTTCAAGGCGCTTTCGAGAACTGACTTCTTTTAACAGCGCGACGACAGCCACCGGATCTGTGGCACTGATCAAAGCACCAAACATCAGGCAAATGGCCCAGCTCCAGCCCCAGCCGTCGGGTACAATGGCAAAGATGAGCTCGGCTGTTAACCAAATCGCGAGCATTAAACCTGGGACGGCTAAAATAGCGATTTGTGTAAACATGCGGCGGAATAAATGCACCTCCATGGCAAATGCGCTTTCAAAAATGAGCGTTGGCAAAAACAGATATAAAAATAGGTGAGAGTCTATTTCGGCAACCAAAGATAAACTCTGGCCAAATTCTGGGGCGTATGCATTAAACAAGTCTGCTCTTTGTAGCAACCCGATTGCAATGCCTAGCAATAAGAGCGCAACAGTGTAGGGGACTTGTGTGCCTTTTAAAATATGACGTACAAATGCGCCAATAAACAGTGCGAAAATCACAAATAGTAGGATCAAGAGCCCTGTGCTAAACGCCATAGTACTGTGCCTATCAAATTGGGTGTTCTAAGTTTAGAAAAGGAATGGCATGTTCGCTAAGATCAGGCGTTATCAATCGTGTTTAAAGTGCAAAAATGTTTATACAATAGAAACAGATAGAATGTGATGTAATAAGATGAAGATGGTTAAAGGTAGTTGTAATTGTAATGCGGTGCAGTTTGAAATTAGTTTGCCAATAACAGACATCTATGTTTGTCATTGCTCAATATGTCGAAAAGCAAGTGGCGGAAATGGTGTGTCAGTTGCGGTGGTTAATAACCAACACTTTGCTTGGCTGACAGGTACCGACAAAATCAAAACTTGGCACAAACCCAACCACGATTGGGTTTGTAGTTTTTGTACGCAGTGCGGATCAAACCTCCCGGGTAAAAACGATGATCAGAGAATGTACGTGCCGGTAGGATTAATCGCTAATGACGATTTAGCGGGTGCTAAGGTGGTTCAGCACATGTGGGTGAGTTCAAAAGCCTGCTGGGAGGAAATTGGTGATGAAGGTCAGCAGCACGATGGGTTTATTGGTTAATATCTTTGTAAAAGAGGTGCAAGGGGCACCTCAATGTATAGCTGGTTAAACTAGATGTGTAGTGCCCAATTAGTCTTGGTCCGAGTCACCACCTTCTGTTTTAGGGCAAACGCTTGGGTAGCATTTAAAGACTTCTCTTAATCCTCTAAATACACCGACATGTAATACTGAACGATGGTTTTCGTCATGGGTAATGTCGTATCGAATGGTGATCGCATCTGTATCAAGAAGGCTGTTTGCGGCGTCATCGATTGCTGTAATGTGCTGCAAGTAAAGCGCTTGGTGCTCGGGAGGAATGTTTTCTTCATGTGCAGCCACGATATAGACAGAGAAGGCTTTTTCATCAAATGTGTCTTCTGCAGCTTCAACCCACTTTGCAACAATGCCATCGTCCCACCACAGTGAAGGGTCAATGGCGACATAGCCTTTAAATAAAGGCTGCATATGCTCTGATAATAAGCTAGTGATTGTGAATAGCCCACCAAGTGAATGACCAGACAGCACTCTAAAGTCACCTGTACGGTATGTGTTATCAATAAACGGGATAACCTCATCTTTGATAAAGGCTTTTAGTTGGTGGCTTTGTCCGGTTGCGACTGGAATTGGACTATTTTTAGGTTCTGTTGGGGTTAAATCGCGCACTCTGTGATGACGAGTATTGATAGCGACCAAAATTGCTTCTGGCAACATGTTTGAGCGCTGTAAGAACCACATATTGTGACCCGTTAAATATTGCAAGTTCTCGCCGTCAGTGGTGTAAATAACGGGGTATTGCTTGTCGCTATTTTCTGGTGCGTTGTAGCCTTCAGGCAAAATTACCCACACAGTACGCTCTTCACCGAGTGTTGAAGACGAAATAGTATGTTCAGTGGGTAGATGTTCATATTTATAGTCAAGGTAAGAGGCATTGGCCAAAAAGCTACAGGCACACATCAATAGGAAAGCGAACTGCTTCATAAGATTACTCCTTTTTTTAAGTTATTTTAAGGACGTAATAATGATGTCGTTCTTTAGCAGTGACTTGAGAGAAAAAGTGAATTTATGATATTTGATAAATTTATTTATAATGCTTTAACAGGTTTGAAAATTTGCTTTTATTATTTGAATACAGTTTCTTACCCTTCAATTTTAAGGTGCAGGAAAATAAAGTTATTGCACCTTACATTCATTTTACGGCCCACAAACAACGTCATGCAGCCGCGATAATAACTGTATGAGTAGTGTATTTTATTGCATGAATTAGTTCATAAGGTAGTAACGATACTTCTTGTTAAGTAAAGATGGCTTCCGTAAAAATCAAGATTGTAACTTTTAAAAGTATCAAGTGGTTATGTTCAATCTTTTGGAGGAGCTGAAAAGTACCTTTATATCCTGAATATGATTTATCCTGAAAAACAATATATAAACAGTGCGGGGTTAGTATTCATGCAATTTAATATATTAATGTAAATCAATGTCTTGTCTTGTTGTTTGTTAAGTCCCAAAAACCCTATTTTTATCTTTTAATTTCATTAATGCGTAGAGTTGTACCTAATACGATACTATAATGCTATTTAACGAAATATAGCTGTTGTTTTCAACGCTAAAATCCTCCAAATCAATAACGTACTTAAGCGTTATTCTCTCTTATGAATAGGAAATAACATGAACAATAATGCTGCCATAGCAACCTGTCTTGGAAGCTCGCTGTTATTGCTTTCAAGCCATGTAAATGCGTTTTCGCAGTTAGATGAATTAATGGTAGAAGGCGACCTGGCCGTATTTAAAACCCATACTGCTAAATCACATGCTGAACCTAATTGCGTAAATGAGGATAAAAAGGGCTATTGGGCGGTCGATTTAAATTCCCATAGTGGTCGAGCTGCGTACTCAAGCTTAGTGACTGCCATGAGTACCAAAGCACATGTAGAGGTGATCCCTCAAAATGCATGCTTGGGCACATCTGGGTATGAAGAGGTCAAATCCGTTAAAATTAAAACCAACAATGCGTCAAGTGGTGGTAAATCAGTTCGTTTTGTGGGGTTTGCCAAACGCTCTACAGGTAAGCATCCATTTGAGTTAGATAAAATTTGTAAAACAACACCTCATACAATGGGTTCAAGATCGTTGCGATGGGAAGATTACCTTGAATTGAAGGATGAAATTGATGCTGCCTTGGAAAACGTCTCCTCTAACTATATCCAACAAACAGCGTGGGTTTCACAAGCAGTGCAAAGTGCCTCCAGCCAATACGACCCGCAAACCAAGTTTTATCGCCATGATGTCATGTTAAAAGATGGCTCATTTGTATATCCCAATGTATTTTCTCAACCTTCACGATATCCATTAAACTACTATCTGGGCTGTAGTGCATCTGATGGTTATGGCACTGTGATTTATGATGGGGGTGAGGATCTTTCTATGAAAAAATGCTCTGCTGCAGAGAACCTTTTCCAAGTCGTTTGTGTAATCTAGGACCAAAAATGCTTAAAACACCATTAAAAACACTTTCTGTGTTGACAGTTATTACGTCTATTTCATCCTTTGCTGCAAGCGCCTCCCCTTTAGAGGAACTGATGGTGCAAGGGGACATTGCCGTGTTTACAACCGTGGCTGCCAAAACACATACTTCTCCTGAATGTGTTGCTGCGGATAAAAAAGCGCAGTGGGCTGTCGATTTAAAAACGCACTCTGGGCGCGCCATGTATTCAAGTTTAGTCACAGCATTAAGTACAGGCGCAGATATTGAAGTCAGTTCAAATAATGCTTGTTTAGCGGGTTCTGGCTATGAACAGGTCGCTGCCCTCAATGTTAAAGCCAACAAAATGGGCGCCAGCAACGGTCAATCAGTACGTTTTGTGGGTTTTGCTAAAGTAACGCAAGGCGTCTCGCCGCATATTCTAGATATGTTTTGTGAAACAACACCAGCAACCAAGGGGTCCCGCGCACTGCGCTGGGAAGATTATAAAGTACTGAAAAAAGAGATTGATGCGCTCCTAAACAAAGGCCATTCTTTTGCATATAGAAATACATGGGTAATAGGGGCTATTCAAAGTGTCAGTAGTACTTATAACTCTCGGAGTCAGCTTTATGATCACAGTGTGTTGATGAAAGATGACAACATGGCCTCGATCCGACCAACAAGTACAACCTTACAAGGTGATACAGGTTGCCACAACGGCGGCTCTGGTGGCTACGGTGGTGTTGTTTGGGACAAGGGCCAAAAATTGAGCCTTGAACCATGTAATGGTCGTAGTATTGCTGTCTCATGTGTTATTTAGGCATTAGTCAATGCAATCGAACTACACCCATAGTTATTCAACAACTAAGACCAATCGTAATTGTACGACTCTATTTGCTACGGGCTTTATAACACTCCGAGAATTTAAAAATATAGTACACAGAGGCTGTATATTTTAAAACCAGCTTTTGGCTTAAAAATAAATATATAACAAGGTTATACGGAAAATAATGAACAACAAAATACGCTTTTTGGCTTGCCTAAATGCCGCCGTTTTTTGCGGATTCGCCACTGCATCAACAACACTGTCAGAGTTGATGATTGATGGTAATTTAGCCGTGTTTAAAACACACGCTGCAAAGCCAGATAGCAGCTTAAGCTGCGTCAGTGCCGATAAAAAAAGCCACTGGGCAGTGGATTTGACCACCCACTCTGGCAGAGCAACCTACTCAAGTTTAGTAACCGCATTAAATACAGGTGCACAAATTGAGGTGACCTCAACCAAGGGGTGTATCGCTGGCTCAGGCTATGAACAAGCTAAATCTGTCTTAGTGAAAGCCGACGGCATGAGCAAAGGCAGTACTAAAACGGTGAGATTTGCAGGGCTACTCAAATATGGTGGGGAGGATCGATGTGAAACACATTATACGACACGAGGTTCTCGAGACATGACGTGGGAAGATTATGCATATGTTAAGGATGACATAATATCGAAATTAGCACACGGGTCGAAGGCTTACATCCCAAGCGGCATCCAAAGTATCGATAGTTTTTATGACCCAAATACCAAAAAAATAACAAGGTATGTATTGCTCAAAGATGGCAGTACCAGCAGTTATTATGATTATCGAAATCGATACTGCGTATATTTATCTTCTAGTAGGATGCTTCATATGACTTTGTGCACCGAAGTCACCTCTAAGGTGTGTGTGTATTGAGCGCATTGTAACGCAGATTGTAATTCATTTTCGAATATCAAAAACACAAAGTTTAATCTTGGCGAATAGATAAAGAGGGTTTTAGTGATTGGTATTCCGCTTAAATCGAGATGGTCATTACAGAACCTGCGTATTTTGAACCTAAACCCCAACTTACAAATAAAACAAATATAAAAAGGAGCCATTTGCAATGATTGCGACTGGTAAATTGAACCTAATGGCGGTTGCCATATTAATCTGCACCTTGTTTGCACCACTGAGCTGGGCCACGAATGCAACACATTATTTTATTAAAGACATACAAGTAGAGCGTAGTTTTGTGATTGTCAGCTTTTATGGGTATAAATATGGTCGACCAGCATGTGGCGGGAATGAATCTGGAAACAAGTATGCGTTTAATACCAATACATTAGCAGGTCAAAATCTGTATTTGAGCGTACTCAATGCTGCGACCAATAAGTTACCTGTCGAATTTATTGGCACCATGGATTGTCGTGATTATCCCACCGTGGAATCAATGACGGGTATTAAGGTTAAACAAGGATAGGGTAAACATGCGAATGTTAAAATACGCGGCAAGTGTTATAGCACTGTGTTGCAATGTTGCGTTGGCATCGCCAGATATGGCAGCAGCAAACAGCTACTACATAGTTGCCGATCACGAAAACGATTATTCCTTGGCTATTGATGATGGCGGTCCGAGTTTCAATGGCGAGTTTTTTATGAGCTGGCCTGATTTTAAACAATCTCAAGCCCCGTATGAGCTAGAGCTTTGGGATAGTGCAACACGCAGCTGGAAAACTGTATATACAGGTAAAAACCTGCATTACATGAGCGATGAAAAGCGGGTAAGTGGAGTGTATAGTTTTCGTTTGAAGTGCCAAGGTTACGCTGGGTGTCCAAGCTCTGGCTATATTTACAAAAAAACGGATGTGGTGCTCGAACCAAGTTTTGTGAACTTAGCGTACAACGATAAAAAACAAAACGTAAATGTATACTGGGAAGAAAAAGCAACCGAAGGCTACATCATTGAGCAGTCAATAGACAATGGTAATACATGGGAGCATATGATCCCTGAAGGGAAGGAGGTCAGGCTTTATCATGGCAAAAACTTCACCGGCTTCATTAGTACCAGCCCTGATGTTGTGTTGCCAAAGACCACCATTAACTCTTTACGCATGGCCAATGCGCGTAGTATGGGGATGCAAGCCTTTGCCCGTATGGCGGTATCGCAGTCTACATCTGCTAAGTTTGATCCAGGTAACTTCAAGTACCGAATCAAAAACTGCAACATGTATCGCTGTGGTACTTATCAAGAATCAAATCGTTTTTATGAGCAACTGCTGAATCCATTAATTGAAGACCCAACGTTTGAGTCGGGTAAAGTGCAGTTTTATCCAAACAATGCCGATGAGTTGGTGGTCAGTGCATCTCGCCCAATTGATGCAAACAGAAGCTTACGCGCGTCACTGAGCAATTGGGGTTACATAGAGTGGGAGCATAAATACTCTACCTGGGATAAGTATAATCCAAGGTATGGTTTAAACGGGATGACAGCACGCGGCCTTATTCGCGTTGATCATCTTGACCCAGATTCGAGCCTCAGTATTTATCCTGTAGCTTACTATTATGCTGGTCGTAATCCCAATGGGTCAATTAATGCGCATCGATTAGAGGGGCAACAGATGATCATTTCTCGTGCGCCAAACTCCGTCGACGGACGTCGCTTAACAGTTAAAACTGTCAGAGATGAATGGGAAGTGGATGCATCTGAAATCATTGAGTTTGATCAGCAGCTTTATTTAAATTCGAGTAAGCATGTAATTAAAAATGTGAAGTTTTATGTCAGGTTACTGGGGTCAAACGCGCGTTTTCAATTAGATAATGCGCAACTTTATGAAAATGGTGGCCTTGGCCAGTATGATCCTTCTTTTTCAATTTACATTTCTAATTATATTGGTGAGCTCAAAACTGAATGGACGGATTTTGCAAAAACGGGTCTTAAAGATCAGCCTAACTTAATGCACCCAGTGACGGGTCAGTGCCCTGCGCCAAGTGCGGGTGAGTTCCACTACAAAGTAGAATACACACCGTATGGTAAAGAGCGGTGGCGAACATATTACTGTGGTGTAGGTTCTCGCTTTATGAGCCAAGGTGGCAGCAGTCATACCGCATTTGCGACTGGGCGTTATGAATTTAGGGTAAATTGTAAGGGCTTTGCAAATTGCGCAGATGATGGCTATGTGCGTGGCTATACCGTTATTTTACGCGGTGTTGAGTCCGTGTTAGCGCAGCCAAATCAGGCGCAAAAGCAGGTTTATCTGAGCTGGACAAAAACCTTAGGCGCTTATGGGTATATTGTTGAGCAAAGTGAAGACTCTGGTTCCACTTGGAGAAGGATTAACCCAAGAACAGTCGATGAGTCTATACATTGGCAAGGCAATCATTTATATACTAAAAACAAAGTGTTGATCCCAAGCTATGAACTCACCAATTCAACACGATTCACATATAGGGTGAAAGCATGTCGTTATACGCGTTGCCAAGATGGCTATGGTTATTCGAATGAAGTGATTCTTGTTGGCAGAGATGTATCTGGACATGATGGGATAGGCGCGATCACTAATTTTAAAGCGGATAAGAGCCGCATTTTACCTGGCGAAGCGATTAAATTGTCCTGGGAGAGACCAAAAGGTCCTCATGGCGCATTTTATAATGAACATTTACTCTATGCTATATTTGTCACAAAACCCGGTGAAGGTGAATTCCTAAAATGGAGTGGGCTGGAAGATCTGAGCGTTAAACGCGAAGGAGAAACGGGGATACAAAAGCTTGGCACACAAACCTTTAGGATCATTGCTTGTGATTCATTTAGTAATTGTAGTCCTTCTTCTACCACTAGTATTGAAGTTGTTGGACGTCCACCTATGCCTCTTGAATTCAGCAGCAATAAAACTGAGGTCTTTACTAACGATGTTGTGACGTTAAATTGGAAAATGAACCCAAGCTATGGACTACCTGTCAGCTACCATTTGGGTTTAAATGAGCCAAGCTGGCAACCTGGTTATTTTGAGCCTTTGCTATCACAAAGTACAGCAACATCCCATCAAATAACGTTTGATAAAACGGGTGTACACCGTTTGTCACTGCAAGCTTGTAACCAAGATGGTTGTAGTGAGACACGCACACTCTCAATCGTTGTATCATCAAGACCGCCAGCGCTTAGCATCGATTCACATGTCCTGAACTGGAATAGTATTTTGGGTGCCACACTCTATAAAGTGCAAAAAGCAACTTGCAGCGAAAACTGCTCAAGCGCAGAACAGTTTGCATGGACAGATGTGGGTAATGTTAAGGTGCCACAGTTCGTTATTCCTGAAGCTGATAAAGGTAAGTTTTACTATCGCGTCAGTGCGTGTTTTACCAGTCAGGTAGACTGCACAAAATGGAGTAATGTGGTTGAGGATAGAGTGAAAATCAAAAACGTGATTTTCATTCATACTGATTTACTAGGCAGCCCAGTAGCCGAATCGACTCTTGAAAAATAATACATCAAGAGCTTCAAACTGTTTTACTTTGACATTAAATAAAACAATTCAAGAAGCCTCAAAATGAGGCTTCTTTTTTATTAGCGCGGTCTAACGGTTTTATATCAAGTTAATAACCAAATTTGGCTTCAGCTTTATTATGCAGCTGATCACCCACATTTTGCGCGTATTTTAAAACATCAAAGTTGCCTTTGAAAAAGCTAATGTCTCCCATTGAACTGTAAGATTCATCAAATACTTCTTTAAAATCTATGATGTCCTTAAAGTTTTCTGCATTGACATCAAATCTACCCCAAGCTTGACCTTTGCCATCAGCGCCTCTGTCGTACGCTAAACCTTGCATGAATAGGGCAGGGACTTGCTTTGCAAGTTCAAGTAGGTCTTCATTTTCATTTAGTTTTTCTTCTAGGTAGCTTTTATTCTCGTGACTGATTGCACCACTGACGACAAATTCCCCTTTTTCATCAATCGAAAATCCCCAGCCTGTTGACTCGGCGAGTTTTGGATCTGTGTTTTTTAACTCGTTCATAAATGATTGGTAGTGTGTTTGCATACCTCTAAATAGGTCTGCTACACCACCAAAATACAACGTCTGGGAGACTTTGTTGAGTCGTTCAGGGTCATAGGTATGGGATTCAAGCGTCATTTCACCAACATTTGGGTCATTGATTATATGTTGGTCGTCATGAGATGTATTTTGAACGTGTGCCGCTGCTAGCGTCTTTACTTCATCAGTAATGGGTTTAGCATCTATGGATGAAGGATTTTTGTTTGATGCGCTATTTGGGGCTGGTGGCGGAAAATTACTTTGGTTCGCTATCTTCATTACATAATCCTTATACAGAAGACTTGTTATTGGTTTACATATCGACAGTTACACTAAGCTCTTTAGTTATTAATTTTTAATATGTACAAATATCTACTATTCTCCAAAACGAGTTTTAGACTTTTTTGGCGTAATCCATTTTACAATGCTTTTATAAATCACTATTTAGTTTAAGTTGTATCATTAATATAAATAAAACTTACTGTTCTAGTATAAACACATATTTTGAAGTGTTGCATACTAATTATACACCATGTTAAAAAGAGTGTTTTAATGAACTGTAAAGCTAACTTCATCATGCAAAAATGCTCAACCTTGCAACACTTACCAAAAGCCAAACTAGGCTATCTGCCAACACCAGTGATTAAACTAGAAAATCTTACTCGAATTTTAGGTGGTCCTGATATATTAATGAAGCGGGACGATCTGACTGGCCTTGCGCTTGGCGGAAATAAGACAAGAAAGCTTGAGTACATACTCGGAGATGCGATTAAAAAAGGCTGTGATACGGTAATAACGGCAGGCGCTCAACAGTCCAATCATTGCAGGCAAACAGCCGCAGCTGCTGCGAAACTGGGGTTAGATTGTCACCTTTTATTGGGAGGAGAAAAACCTGGCAATTTCAATGGTAATTTATTACTTGATGAGTTGTTTGATGCACATATTCACTTCACCAAAGAAAATCGAAAAGGAGAAGACATTCCTAATCTCGTCGGTACCTTGAAAGCCTCGGGGCACTCACCGTATGTGATCCCATACGGTGGATCGAATGAGTTAGGGGCATGTGGGTTTATAGAAGCAGGTTTTGAGCTCTCGACACAAATAGGTGTTGATAATTTAAGCCATATCTTTTTTGCCTCAAGCTCGGGTGGCACACATGCCGGTCTGATGATAGCCAAGTCTTTATTGAGACATAAATATGAGCTTACAGGCATACAGATTGATAAAGCTGAAAACGAAGCGAATAGTTTTCAACAGCAAGTACTAGCGCTTGCAAATTCAACGTGCTCATTTTTAAATTTAGCGCAAAGTTATCGAGTTGATGATGTAGTGCTTGATAAAGGTTACTTAGAGACAGGCTATGGTGTTTTGACGGAACAAGAAAAAGAAGCGATCCAACTATTGGCTAAATCAGAGGGGATTTTACTCGATCCAGTTTATACAGGAAGGGCGTTTGCAGCTATGGTAGATAAAATTCAAAAACGAGAGCTTCCAAATGATAAACAGGTACTGTTTTGGCACACAGGTGGCGCGCCTTCTTTGTTCGCTTACAGTAGGACAATATTATAGTCGTATAGTAAGCGATACACTGCTTAAAATCGTTCAAACTCGACACTTTACGCTTAGATTGCATTTGTAGAATGATTCCTTTAACTTTGCGAAAGTTGGTTTGATCCACCAACTTGGTTGCGTACGCTTTTTTAGCAACTCTAACCCTTACATATAAAATGACTTAAAATCATTTAAATTTTTCAATATGAATTATGGAAAGCAAGTAAAATATGGCAGTCCTAGAAATTTTAACCGCCCCCGATCCAAGATTAAAAACAAAAGCAAAAAAAGTAACTGATTTTGAGTCTATTCAGACCCTGATAGATGACATGTTGGAAACCATGTACGCAACAAGAGACGGTATAGGTCTGGCTGCAACGCAAGTGGGCAGAGAAGAAGCGGTTGTCATTATTGATATTTCAGATGAGAGAAATGACCCTCTTATTTTGGTCAACCCTGAAATTACTGAAGGTAAAAACAAAGAAAAGGGTCAGGAAGGGTGCTTATCTGTGCCTGATTACTACGCTGAAGTTGAGCGCTTTACTTCTGTAAAGGTTACGGCACAAGATAGGAAGGGTAACCCAGTTGAAGTTGAGAGTGATGAGTTTTTAGCCATTGTTATGCAACATGAAATTGACCATCTTCACGGTAACTTGTTTATTGACTACCTTTCACCGCTAAAACAAAAGATGGCGATGAAAAAGGTTAAAAAATATTTAAAGCATTACGCTTAAGCATTTATTTCGAAGCAGCACTGTCATGCTGCTTCATTAAGCCCCTCCATTCTAAATTATACTTGAGTGCCTTTTCACCATCTTGTATGGTTTATCATTGCTCCACATCTAAAACCATATAACTCTTAAGGAATGAATATGCGAACGCTTAGCTTGAGCTTTTGCCTTACGATCTTATTGCTGTCTGGTTGCGCCAGTACTGGCGAGGTAAAACAACAAAGTCCCGCAGAAATAGTAACTGCTAAAGTGAAAGCGCACAGTGAAGGGCTAAAAATGTATTTTGGATTATCTATTCCAACTGGAGGGAATATCACGGCAAGTCAATGGCAGCATTTTGAGTCAACTCAGTTAGCAACCACATTTGCAGGTTTTAGTGTTGTAGATGCAGTAGGTTATTACAAAGGTAAGAAAGAACACTCAAAAGTAGTGACTGTTTATAACGCCTCTGCTGAAGATATTGCTGCGGCTAACGTACTGGCAAAACACTATAGTCAGCTATTTAATCAAGACTCTGTACTTATTGCTCTGCTTGATATTACACAAGTTAGTTTTGTAGGAAAGGAGTAGGCGATGAGTTGTATTAAAACAATTACTGAATATCTTTTAGCAAAGCCTTTTAGTAGTGTCAGTCAACCGTTTGGTGAGGGCGTTGATGTATATAAGGTAAAAGATAAAATGTTTGCAACGCTCGCGCCAGAAAAAATGCGTCAATCGCAAGGTGGGCATTGGTGGTTAAATTTAAAGTGTGATCCAGATGAAGCCCATGCACTACGTGATATATTTGATGCTGTTATTCCCGGCTACCATATGAATAAACAACATTGGAATACGGTAATTCTTGATGGCACTGTGCCTAAAGGAGAGATAGAACGTATGATCGATAACTCATTCTTGTTAGTTGTCAAAAAGATGCGTAAAAGTGAGCGTCAGGCAATATTACTGCATTTGTCATAATTATATTTGAACTTTTAATACAATAAGCCCTCTTACCTAAATTAATAACAAGGATGGGTTTATGTTTCCTTTCGATGTATTCACTGCATATACCGCAGCATGTCTTTTACTCGTTATTTCTCCCGGGCCAGATAACATTTTGGCAATCGCGAGAGGGATAAGCCAAGGGCGATTAGCAGCCTGTATTTCTGCCAGTGCTTCTGGAGTGGGCATTTTATTTCATGTATTTGCAGCGACTGCTGGGTTGACGTTATTAATCCAGACATCAAATATTGCTTTTTACATCGTCAAATTTATCGGCGCCAGCTATTTAGTCTGGTTGGGCGTTAAAGTGCTTCTTAATCGCAATTTGATTACTATCGAATCTGTCGAGGCGAAATCATATAAAACCATTTTTGCTACTGGCTTTTTCTCCGCTGCATTAAACCCAAAGCCGGGGATTTTTGTACTTGCGTTTGTACCGCAATTTATAGATCCAAGCTTAGGCAGTGTTTCTATTCAAATGATGGTTTATGGTGCTTGGTTTGCGTTACTGACTACGCTTGGTTTTGGAACAATGGGCATTTTTTCGACGCAGCTAAAGAAATTTTTGATAAATAGCCCCAACGTGTTACAGGGATTAAATATTTCGGCGGGCCTTACCTTTGTCAGCTCTGGCCTTGCAGTCGCTTTGATGAAGCAGCGATAACTTCTTATATCAGCTCTGTTCGATAAAATGACAAAGTTAATTGACTATTTGATGACAAATGACATGGGTCATTTTTGTAACTTAATTCACTTTTAGTTACATTTAAATTTATCTAATAGATTGGATTTAATGTAGTTTTTATTTACTGTAGCTAAAAAATTCAAAGGAGAGACCTACAGTGTACAAATCCATTATTGCAATTTCTGTTGTGGCAGTATTAGCTGGATGTCAAGCAAATAAGGCTAGCACCGGTACTAACTCAGTCAATGCTACAGTACAACTACAGAGTCAGAGTCAGAGTGCGATTGAGGCAGAGACACAAAAATTAAACGCTTGGTTTGCAGAAAAGTACGAACAAGAAATGCAAATGAGCCCAATCATGATGACGATTTATGGTCGAAAAGATAAATATGACCAAATCGATGATGTGTCAGAGCAAGCTGCAAAGCGCAAACTAGCTTGGTTGGCAGGCACCGTTGCTGAATTAAGATCACAATTTGATTACAGTAAATTAGATGCCGAAGCTAAGATTTCTTATGATCTTTGGCTTTATGAGTATGAGCAAGAAAAACAGCAAGCAAAGTTTTTTGAAAATGAATATGTGTTTAATCATATGTTCGGTATTCAGTCATTTTTCGTCCAGTTTATGATTAATTACCATAAAGTAGACACGATTGAAGACATGCATGCGTACAACACTCGTCTAGTTAAAGGATCTGACGCAATTATTGAGCTGCTTGGTCAGGCTCAATCTAGAGCGAAAAAAGGCATTAGGCCACCTAAATTTACTTATGAGGGGGTAATTGGCCAATCTAAAAGTATCATCAATGGTGCCCCATTTATTGAGAGTGATAAAGATTCGCCCCTTTGGTCAGATGCCAAACGCAAACTACAAAAGTTGATTGATGATAAAACGATTAATCAAACACAAGGCGATGCGTTGCTTGCGCAAACGAAAGCTGCGTTGCAAGGTGAATTTAAAACATCTTATACAACGCTTATAAATTGGTTTGAGAAAGATATGGCCAACTTGAAACAACAAGATGGCTATGGTGTTGGCGGCCTTCCAAATGGCAAGGCTTTTTATAATTACAGGCTAGCAGATCAAACCTCAACCAATTTAACAGCAGATGAAATTCATAAGATTGGACTTGATGAAGTATCCCGCATTAAAGGCGAAATGATGCAAATTATTGATCAAGTTGGCTTTGAAGGCTCTTTACAGGAGTTTTTTGAATTTTTCCGCAGTGACCCTCAGTTTTTCTATGAGAACAACGATGAAGGCAGGCAAGGGTACATTGATGATTCTATTGCCTATTTAGATGAGCTTAACAAAAAACTACCAGACTATTTTGGGATCTTACCTAAATCAAAGCTCGTGGTTAAGCGAGTTGAAGCATTTCGCGAGCAACCGGGGGCGGCGCAGCACTATATGCCTGGCACCAAAGATGGTTCTCGTCCCGGCGTTTACTATGCCCATTTGATTGATATGACATCGATGCCTAAAAATACAATGGAGTCGATAGCTTATCATGAGGGTAATCCAGGTCACCATATGCAATTGTCTATCGCGCAAGAGCTAGAAGGGATCCCGGAGTTTAGAACTAAAGCACAATTTACAGCATACTCTGAAGGATGGGGACTGTATTCTGAACTGCTAGCGAAAGAAATGGGTGCCTATAAAGACCCTTACAGTGATTTCGGTCGTTTATCGAATGAAATGTGGCGTGCTGTGAGACTAGTTGTTGATACAGGTATTCATGCAGAAGGTTGGTCTGAAGAGCAGTCTATTTCTTACTTTATGAATAATGTGCCAATCAACGAGACCGCTGCGCGTTCAGAAATTCGCCGATATATGATTTTGCCAGGACAGGCTACCTCATACAAAGTGGGTATGATAAAAATTCTTGAACTGAGACAGCATGCAAAAGATGAACTTGGTGCAAAATTTGATATAAGAGGCTTCCATGACACAATTTTAGGTGGCGGTGCTATGCCATTATCGATACTTGAAAGACGAGTGAATACTTGGATTGAAGAACAAAAGCGCTCATAAATAATTATAACCTACTTTGAAAGTAATAAATGCACATGCTTTTCGGCCTGTGCATTTTTTATTAGGGTAATTAGTACCAAAAATGTTCAGAGTCGCTGATTTAAAGCTATAGCCGATTACGTGCGATCTGTACTGAAAGTTAAATATTTTAGATTGGTTGCTTCATTACTGCTATGAGTTTTAGATAAATCTATACCTTTTTTTTGTTATAAATCAGTTTCTTAAGTTTTTGGTGGTGGTTTCGATGGTTTCTTTATTAACCTCGATAATAAGTAAAAATGTTGGACTTATTATTTTTGGTTGCTATGATTGAGCTTCACTCTAGGTTTGAGTGAATGTTCATTAAGAGCAATTAATTTGAGTTCAATACATTAAATAAAGGAATGACCATGAAAAAAACCGTTTTATCTAAAGTTACATTAACTAGTCTTGCTGTATTATTTTCAGCCAATGTGTTCGCTGGGACTTCTACTTGGATAGGGTACGCAAGAGGGGTTGATGATGCTGCAGATCGGGCACGAGCAGCTCACCCAAATTCTTGGGTGCATAGTTGTAAAAACGTGAGTGTCTCAGCCCCTTGGCTTTATACTTGCACCGTAGTTAGTCGTAATTATAACTAGATCTGTTTGTGGGCTGTGTTGCGTCAAAAGGATCAAAGTCGTTGACTTCACTTGAACTTGACGGTGTAAACGAACCATCACTAAAACAATTAAGGCTTTAGTACAAAAGTGCAGCTCAGTACTAGCATCGACACAAAAGCGGCTTATTTAACGCTTTTGTGATTAAGGCAGCAAGGTGTATTCGAAAAGTAGTTGTTGTTGATTTAGGTGAGTAGTAACAATCCTGTCTTAGATAACAAGATAACCTCAGCAAAAGCTGAGGTTTTTTGTGTATTTAGTCCCAATTGCTCAAAGCATATTATTAGCAGGCGATCTTAACTACGTATGAAAAATATGTAATGGGTTAACGGCTATTAAAGACGAACCGATAGTCACGGCTTGATAAATTATTGAACACCTTAAATCTTTGATTCAAAGAGCGAGACATTATATGACTTTCAAGCATTGCAACGATGGTATATGAATGGAAAGAATTAAGTTGATTTTGCATAGGCAAGCGAGTCTTTTATTTCATAAAACCCAAAAAATTAGCAGGAAAAGAAAATATTAATATATATTAGACTTTATTATAATGATGGGGTTCTTTTTTTGAGGTTTAATGTTGTACAATTGCTGCTTATTGCCTTCATGAATTGGCAATATAATGTTAAAGAATTCATATAGGGATAGTGCGACTAAGTTATAAGGTTTCCTATTTGAATTGTAATGTTGTGATATTAGCTTCCCTTACCCTTACGGATTATTAATGTATAAATACCTTGCTATTTTTTCACTATGGCTTTTTCCGGTTGATGCTTATGCCGAAAGTGACTGTTTAAAAAGTTTGAAAGGCACTGATGTCAAAATGATTCTTGATACTTGTTTTACTTTTGAAGAAGGTAAAATGGATATGGCATTATTGTTTGGTACACACTTTACCCATAAGTTTGGAAGCAAAGACAATCCATCACCTGAAGCTATTTATTTAAAGTCACAAGTTGATAACGAAGACCCTCAAGCTATGTTCATATGGGGCCAGTTCGTATTAGATATCGCCTACGATGAAATATCGAGTTTAGAAGTGAGAGAAGAATCAAAATACTGGGTGAATAAATCAGCCGATAGTGGCTATTCCTATGCTATGTATTCAATCGCTAGTGCTTATGCAGTCTCGACTGCAACTACAGCTAAAAGCGAAGCCGAGAAAGAAAAAGCAATTTATTTTGCTAAAAAACTAAGTGATCAAAATTTTTTAGATGCAAAAGAATTATTAAATAAACTTAATAAAACTCCAAGTAAGGAAGATTTTACTCTCAATGTTGACTCACTCTATCAAGAACATAAAAAATTAAGTGAGCAGCAATTATTAGATTTAGCAAGTGTTTTCTCTCTAGGATGGTATTATCATTACAGACATAAATCATTAAAACTAGGAGTGGAACATTTAAAAATAAAAAAAGATACTGACAAAAGTGTTTTTTTATTACAGCAAGCTATGAAAATGCACAATAGTTCTGAGTCAAGTTATCAAATAGGAATAATTTTAGAAAAAAAGAACTCTAGTGACACTTTTAAATATTATTTATGGGCCGCAGAAAATAAACATCCTGAAGCTGCTGCTTGGGTAGGGGATTTTTATGCTTGTACTGGTGAAAAAGAAGTTGGAATAAGCTGGCTCCATAAGTCTGAAACGTTTGGGTATGAGTACGCTGAATATTCTTTTGGGGAAATTGAGGAGCTGGGAGAGCCTACTACTTGCCAACCATATTGGAATAGTTGGCCAAAGCAAAAGCTGAAAATATAGGGAGGTGTGAAAATTAAAGTAATAAGAGCCTTTGATTTCACGTCGGTAATGCCAATATTCTAAGTTAGATGATAAATTACAATGTGGATAAGAAATAATTGGGTCTTGATGTTGCTGTTATTTGGCATAGGGGTAGCATGCTTAAGGTAATCTCAAAAAAGATCAAATCATTTAAAAATCAAAACCATCAGAAATACTTGTCGAATTAATTAAAGCGCTTGAAGAACAACATACACGTAAAATAGTTCATAAATGTCATAGTAGCTAAAAACTAGAGCCTTGATACGTTTCTATTATCAAGGGGTCAAAAAAACTTCTTTATGGGCGTTTCAAGCGTATGGAAAAAACAAGTAATTATAAAGCGTGGCATTTTTGGATATGTTACTTAAGGCCTAGAAACTTAACATTTTTATTAAGCACAGATTGCTATATTCGAATGCTTGAAAAGTATCTAATTATGCAAGTAAATCATAATTTTCGTACATTTATTAATAAAATCATGGCTAAATTGTGTACATTTAACTTTGATTTCATATAGAAGTAGGCGTCTACAAAGGCGTGCGAACTTCACAGGGCCGAAATCACTACTGTCAGATCTAAAACAAGCAAATGGAATTGCGTGTATTACTCAACTTTGAGCGTCGTGCTTCTTTTGCCTGCTGGCAATTCAATATTTCAGAGTTAACTTTAAAGGGATGAAATTAATGAGTGAAACAACAAACACAGAATCGACAAACCCGGAATCTACGACTGCAGCACCAGAGTCATCGTCAGAGTTTGAGCAATATAAATTGTCAGAAAAGTGGTTAAAACGTTTTAAATTACTCAAAAAACTAGGTGCTGATTCACAATCTATGTTTTCAATTATGAAAACCCCTGAGTTTAAGGGGTTGTCAAACGCAGAGCGGATCAGTGTTTCGCTAAATTTCTTTGTGTTGTTTTTTGGGCCGCTTTATTATCTTATCAAGAAAATGTGGATGAAAGCTGGTTTCATAATTGCGAGTATTTGGATGTTCAACGGCCTGCTTTATTTAGTCCAAGGTCTTTTGGGCTTCCAATTTCCATCTGTAATTTTTTGGGTAGTGCCTAATGTTATATGTGCACAAATTGCTTGCCATGACTATTACAAGCATGCCACTGTTGAAGAAAAAATATGGCCTCAAGTGCCGGAGTTTTTCAAAAAGACTGCAGGGATAATTTCATATTTAGTTGCTGCACTGGTCTTTTTGATGGTGGTCGTGTCTTTGACAACCGTTTGATAATTACCGTATCAAAAGGGAGGTAACTCCTTTTTGATACAAATCTTAATCTATAACTTTCCTTTTTACATTTTCTCTTAGACCAGCACACTTAGAGTTTATTCAGATTGTGAGTCCATCCTATTTATTTTACGTATAAAACAGCACATAGTTTCACTCATAAATGGATTGATATGGTCTATTGAACCACTTTTTATTGATAATCTTTAAGATGACTAGTTCATATAATTCAATGTGTTATCATTTATACAAGCTACTTTAAAATAATAGATATACTCTCAAGGATTTACCTCTAATGAAAAAACTGATGTCTGGGCTGGCGTTATTATTGCTCAGCAGCCAAGGTATGGCAGCGGAACTGGATTGCAACACAGCGACTTCACAGGTTGAAAAACTCATTTGTAGTGATAAGGCGCTGCTCCAGTTAGACGAAGATATGAGTATTGCATATCGCAATATGCGTGCGCCTTTATATGGTGTTGAAAGAGAAAACTATTTAGTAAAACAGCGTAACTGGCTAAAGCAGGTACGTAACAAATGCCAAACTATAAAATGCTTAATAAAGGTGTATCAAGCACGAATTTCGGAGATTAATGGCCAAAAAGCGCCGTTAACAAACTTTAGGATCACCAAAGGCCAAGGTTACACCGTATGCGAAGCATTTTTAAAAGTACTGAATCGCACTCCGAGAGAAGAGCTCAAGGCGTGCGGCTTACCTAATTTAACAGGCTCAAGGTTTAAACCCGTTGAGTTTACTGAAGTGACCGCTGATAAAACTCTACAGATGGATAGAAAATATTATGAGTTTATTAACTATAGAGTGCCATATGAAACAGTCGAAGCGCAGCGAATAAACCGCTACCAGTCAGGCTTTTATCGCATCTATACTGGGATGTTGACCATAGATGGCAAAAAAGAGCCTGTGATTCAGGTGGCTCAACCTTCTTCAATCTGTTACACGCTACCTGATTCAATTTCAAAGACGTTCCAAGACAACTGGGAAACACTGAGCGATGAAAAAAAGCTGAACTTTTCGAAGTCAGCTGGCGTTTTCAAAGTGCATGTTTCTGCTGATATGAACTTAAACACTCGTTCATTAAATTCAGGTGAGTTTGTTCAATTTAATGACGGATCTTACTTAATTGATATGTTTAGTTTACGCAGAAAAAACTTAAATAAAGATTGGACAGGAAAAAATCGAGTTTCGTTGTATGAATTTGATAGAAAAACGGGAAAAAACTCTCGTTTTGAGAGCAAGAAGCGTTGTGGCTATTGGTACAACTACTAAATATTACTCTCTTACTTGAAAAGCTGCACGCCATATATACACTCTGAAATGTATTAATCACCAAAAGCGCTATATCAATAATTACCAAAATGACCTCAAGCGGTGATAGCCTCAACGAAATAGATTGAGGCTCTTTTATCACCTCTATATTGAAATATACGGTGTTTTTTGTGACTCACTTTTACTCTTTTCTATACACATGCATCAATAGGCATGCCTTAGTCTTCCTTAATTACTTTGAGCTATTATTCATAAGGGTAATG
This sequence comes from Pseudoalteromonas luteoviolacea H33-S, assembly GCF_001625695.1. Classification (GTDB taxonomy): domain Bacteria; phylum Pseudomonadota; class Gammaproteobacteria; order Enterobacterales; family Alteromonadaceae; genus Pseudoalteromonas; species Pseudoalteromonas luteoviolacea_B. Next base: position 13,055 of record NZ_AUXY01000064.1, on the reverse strand, counting down.
GGAAGGTGGATTTTTGAATCTGTAAACCAATTTAATATCAAAGGCTCTTTTGCATCATCAATGGTTTCGACGCTGACATCCTTGCCTGTTCCCATGTTGACTTGAGCGTGCTCATTTTTATTCACATCCAGTACCAGTGCTAATTTGCTGCCTTTTATTAACTTTCTTGCAGTCATTCGAGTATTCACTAACGGGAGTTTGGCTTTTTGGTTTGGTGTTAGCAGTTGGCGTTTTGAGCTGTTATTTGCATAACTGGCTCGACTTCGATAATGGGCCAGATGAAATGTTTGACCGTCAGGCATAAGTTGATAAAGATTAAAGCCAATATCTACGTCCTTTTTGTTAATTGAGATAAATACGTGGCCTGACGGTGCACCAGCGTATTGCATATCTTGCTCAAATTCGTCAGAAACAAACACAACCCCAGTTTCATCAGGCAGTTCTGGTAGTATCACGTTCATATAGTCAATATTATGCTGTACTTTTCTATCAGCAAGGTCAACAACTTGAGTATGCTGCGCGATAGGGTTTGGCTTTTGTTTTACTAAAGACTGGTACTTGCTCTTAGAGGGGTTGCCTAAGTAAAAATCTATACCTTGCTGGTTTAGTTGCTCGTAACTGTCAACGTGGTGCCAAGTATTATTTCCCATCAGTTGGTAGTTAACTTTATTTTTTACAAGATCGGGGACTGGTGCATTATTTAAAACATGGTCAAACCATTCAAATACCACTTTTTCAGTGTCTTTTTGTAATGCTACTGGGTCAAGTTTGTAGTTTGTAACATGGCTGTTTGGTAAAGCTTGCGCAGTCCAGTGATCATAAGGGCCAATGAGTAAGCTATGATTGGCTCTTGGATTATATTTGTAGTGCTCGTTCATATAATGAATAGCGGATATTTGCCCACCATCAAAATAGCCTGTGATTGAGAGTACTGGAAGAGTGATGTCAGCAAACTCTTCACCATAAGGGACCATGGATTTGTAGTAATCATCAAAACTCGGGTGACTTAAAAACTTTTGAAATAACGGGTTAGGGCGTCCTTCAATTTTATCTATATCTTTAAAAGCGCGGCCACTGGTAAATAGCGTTTTGTTTAAGTTGCTCCAATGCGCTCTGTTAGCATATTCACTATTATCCATGGTTTTATTGTTTGTGACATGAAATCCCCATTGGTAGTTAGCGGTAAGAAATACGTTATTTTCCATAGGTAAACCAAGGGCAGGGTGCGCTGCTGCATAAGGGGCAATGGCTTTTAATGCAGGGTGCTTATACTTTGCTGCCGCCCACTGTGTATAGCCATTATAGCTTCCGCCATACATCACCACTTGACCATCACTCCAACTTTGTTTGCTAATCCAATCTATGATCCTATGTGCGTCTATCCCTTCATTGACCCATGGTTCAATTTTGTTTTTACTTAGTCGCTTACCACGAGAATTTACAACGATACCAACATAGCCACGTAAAGCTGCATATTTGGCAGTTTTAATATGCCGACTTTCATCAGCATAAATCGTGAATTGAAATGCAGTTGTGTACGATTTATCGATATTTTTCGGTCTTACGATTGTCGCTGTGTGTTCAACTCCCTGAACGGTCTTGATTAAGCGTGCCGGCTCGATTATGAAATCCTCTTGCCACTTTTTTTGAATTAATGGGTGTGCAATGACATAGACGCTTTTAATAATTTTGAGGTCCATGGCACTCGACGCAATTTGGATTAATTGCTGGTTATTGAGTGTTTTTGTGTTCCTCACCTCATTGATTAGGCGCGTAAATTTTTGACGGGTTTGCTTGTATGCGTTATTCAGGTCGTTTTCATATCGGTAGAGTGCCGCATTGCTAAAAGGATTTAGTTTGTTTGAGATTAATTGTCTTAGTGTCAAAGGGGGAGTTGTTTGTATCTGTGTAATGTACCATTTTTGATATTCGGTGAAGTTCGTTTTGGCATGCTGTTCAGCATCAAGTAGCTGGGCGTTCAAAGCCTCTGAATCTTGTAGAATTAAGTTTAAGTTTATTCTAATCCTGTTTGATTGTTTTGAGATTATCTCATTGGGCAGTTGTTTAATTAACGGTAATAATTGACTGAAAAACAATTCCGAATCGGTAATCTGAGTGATATTTATATCATCAGCACATAGTAAGTCTACAAGACTTGTTGGCAACGAAATGCTTTCTTCTTCCATAGCTTGAATTGAACAAGGCAAAGCCATCGCTAATAAAATGGCGATTAAAGCAATTACTTTCGCAATAATTTTAGATAAAATGCACATTGCTGATTTCCTAATTTTTAATAATTGAAATCAGTTTATTTTTCGACATTTTTAAAGTACTGATAATAAGAAAACTTTTTATGACTTTTAATGCCTAAAAATATTAATCTTAAAATACAATCACTTAAGAATAATAAAGAGATGTGATGCATTGGCAAATTGATGAAATTACGTTTTGTGATAAAACTCTGACTTTGAATATTGATAATAACGAGATACAGCTTGAACCTATGGTCTCGGAAGTGTTGCGCTTTTTTTGTACAAAACCGAATTTATTGGTCTCTAGAGATGAGTTAATCGAGCAGGTGTGGCAAGGGCGAATAGTGACTGATAACGCAGTTAATCGTGTGATCACAAAATTAAGAAAAGCACTTAAAGACGACCCTAGAAACCCTATTTATATTGTTACTTATCCCAAAAAAGGCTATCAATTTATTGCGCCTGTCAGAATGTTAGAAAATATTGCTGTTAATCAATCGCAAGCTAAAGACTTTGCTGTTCAGATTAATGATTATAAAAGTATTTTGTTGCCTGTATCAGGTGTTTTCATACTCATTTTACTCACCGCGATATATCTAACATTCCAAAACAACCAAAAATCAACACTTGAACTCTTAACAAATGTCAATGCGATGACTCGTGAGCCAGGGTTAGAGTTAAACCCGCATTTATCTTCTGATGGAAATTACTTGCTATTTACAGAAGTACATAACGGAAATATCAGCTTAAAATTAAAAACACTGTATACCGAAGATGTAGAAGCCATAGATCATGGCCCAGAAACTTGGGAGGGGCCCGGTGTTTGGCGTAAAGATGGAAAAGCGCTGGTTTATCTAGCTACCACCGAAAATAGTTGCCAGTATTTTATGAGACGCTTTGAAAATGGACAGTTAGGCGCACCGAAATTAATACACAATTGTCGCACAGGTAGTTATGGGAAAATTATATTCACCCATGATGAGGATCTACTTGTTTTTAATGAATCGGCATACCCAGGTGGGCCTTTCTATTTATATACCTTTCAACTGTCTAGCGGGAAAACGACAAGGCTTCAGCAACCGCTAATTGGACTAGGTGGCTACAGTCAATTCGATTTGCACCCCACAGAAAATAAACTGTTGATCAGTGCAGTGGACAAGCAATTGTCTACTGGGTTGTATGTAATTGATATAGATGAAAATCAATTTTATCACTTATTCGAAAATGAAGGCGGTGCGGTTTGGGAACATTCGGGTAATCGAATTATTTTACTTGAAGGCTATCCTGCCAATGAAATTGTCAGTTACGATTTGAAAGGTCGCGATAGAGCCGTACTTTACTCAAACAGTCATTCATTATTTGGCTTAAGTCGTCACTCCGATGGCAAGGGCTATTTGTTTAGCACGGGGGCACGAGATCGTAATATTACTTATTACTCTATGAACAGTGATATTGAACAAACAATAGCTGCAACCTCGGTAGACGAGCGCCTCGCACGATTTTCTCATCATAATAAAAGCATAGCGTATGTCAGTTTAGCTACGGGTAGAGAGCAGGTGTGGCTATATGATTTTAAAACCCAGCGTAGAGCCGTACTTTCCAAGTTTAAGGAGGCTCAATATTTCATAGACCTAAAGTGGTCTTATGATGGTCAATTTATATTTGCGCTAACGCAGAATGCTCTGTTTAAAATATCTATAGGCAGCGGCCTTGTTAAGCAGTTAAAAATACCGCAAGCGGATATTAGCGGCTTGTCAGTTAAAGATGCTCATACGATTGCATTTAGCTTAAAAGGCGCTGAAAAGTGGCGAGTTCACTATTATGATATTCGTGATGATAAATTGTTGAGTGCAGATCCTAAATGGCAGTTTGTATCATTTTCCAAAGTGTCTGAAGACATAATATGGCAAGATGTTAACGGAAAATATTTTACCGGATTGGACTTTAAACCTGTTACATCTGAAAAAGTTCAAGCTATTCCATTTATTGTTCAAAACAGATTTAATTTGGACAAACAAGCCAAAAATTGGCTTTGGCAGAAAGCTAAAGCTCGTAGATACCAGCTATATCGTTATGATGAGCAAACACAAATTGAAAAGTTGCTTATTACATCAGATACAAGTGATTTTGATTGGCAAGATGACAAGCTTTTGTATAACACAATTCATTATGTAAATTCAGATGTTTATTCGGTATCAGTAAACACTTCTCAGTAAAATAGAGGTCTTCTTAGACAGGGAAATACATTAAAGCACTCACTTAAGTGTCAAAATTAGGGAGAAGGGAACACAAGTCCCTTCTCTTGTAATACTCAGCTTTGTACCCAACTGGTTAATCTTCTTAATTCCTCGCTGCATCAATTAACTGCTAAAAAAGCTAGGATCTTGAAACATTGCGTTTTTAGACTAAGTTTTATGTATCTCGGCTGACTGATTTCTCTCATACAACAATGGCGAGCATAGTTACTCGACATGGACGCTTTTACTCGTGTTATCTAATGTCACACAAGGCAAGTAGGTTAGGATACCCTTCGTTAATGTTACTTTTTTATGGTGAGAAGTCTTTTTAGACAATATAAATAAAGTTGCATCTCATGAAACTAGATAAAAAACTCTACCTCTCATTTGGCATCATCGTTATGTTAATGGTTATCTCAAGTGCGGTAACTTGGATGCAAGTTACCGCACTGTCTGAAGTCACTGAGGAAGTACATAGTGATGATGTCCCCGCTGCGATTTACTATCTTCAATTGATGGATGAAATAGGTGATATGCATGTTGAGTTACTTGACTATGTGGTAGGGAACGAAAGCAAAAAAGCGGAGTTTTATGATAATTACAATGAATTTATGGATGTGTATAGAAGTTTGAAACCGCTAGAGTCAGCAACTGAGTCTGACAGAGCTAAAATGTCAGAGATAGAGCGCATAGTTAACGAATTCAAGTCGAGAGCCGAAAGGGAAGTTTTCAATGTCTATGACCCAGTTACCGAAAGGTGGGCTTTTAAATTTGTTGACGAACTTGAAAACTCAGTAGGCGCTGAACTTGAGATATTACTTGATAGGCTTAAAGAAGAAGAGTTTGCCGATGCGCTAAAGACGACAGATATTGTTGAAGCAGTGTCTGATGATTTACCCGGTGTACGTTTATACCTGGAAATGGTCGATGAAAAAGGCGATATGTTAGCATCGCTCACTGAGTTTATGACTGGGGAGCTAGATGAAAAAGAAGCATTTGAAGAAGGATCGAAAAGGTTTATAAAGTATTTAGAGTTGCTAAGGCCATTAGAGACAAAACCAGTTGAAGTGACAAACCTAAACAAAATCAAACAGCTTCACGATGAACTGTATGAGGGAGCGCATGAGGTTTTTAAACGTTTTGACCCGAGTGCAAAAACAAAATCAATTGCCGTTGTGCATGAGCTCGAAGTGGTTTTGTTCGAAAAAATGGAAGCGATTTTAGATAAGTCGACAAACGAAGAAAAGGCAGATGCTGAAAGCGCATTGATTAAACTTGATGAAGACATGCGCGGCATGCTGACAGTCATTTTTGTACTGACTACTTTAGCTGCTGTTGGTAGTGGTGTGGTCGCATTTATTTTAAGTAACTCAATTTCTTCGAGAATTACCAATGTTTTGAATGTTGCGACTCAGACAGCACGAGGCAATCTATCTTTGCAGCCTTTGGAACATGAGGGTAAAGATGAAATTGATGGTTTGGCCAGTGCGTCCAATGAAATGGTTGCGTCTCTGAGTAATCTAATACGCAATGTCGACCAGGTGGCCAATAATGTTGAACTGTCAGGTGAAGACATCGCAGAAATAAATCTGAGAATAGCCAATTTAAGCCAAAGTAGCTCTGAGCAATCGACAGTCATTGCAGCTGAAATCGAACGCATGAGCGCAACCGTTGCTGAAGTCGCTCAGCGTGCACAAGAAGCTGCCGAACAAGCTGAAAGCGCTCGAGATTTGGCTGATCAAGGGGGCAGTGTCGTTAAGCATACCGTTGAAGAAATTACCAATGCAGCGAGTGAGGTACAAAAAACAGCGAATACAATAACAAGCCTGGGCGATTTAAGTGCGCAAATAGGGGATGTCATTGGTGTGATTGGTAGTATTGCCGAACAAACCAATTTACTTGCTTTAAATGCTGCAATTGAGGCCGCAAGAGCGGGTGAACAAGGTCGAGGGTTTGCCGTTGTTGCTGACGAAGTCAGAACGCTTGCAGAGCGTACGACAAAAGCGACCGGTGAGGTCTCTTCTACCGTGCAAGCAATTCAGGATAAAACTCAAGTTGCCGTCAATGCGATGAATGTCAGTGTAGAACAAGTTAACAATAGTGTTGACTTGGCCCAACAAGCTGGCGGCTCTCTAAACGAAATTGTCGGTGGGGCTCAAGAAATTGCAGTGATGATTCAATCAATAGCGTCAGACACAGAAGAGCAGGCCAAAGTCGCAGAAGACATGTCGAAAGAGATTGTAAAAGTGGATGATTCTAGTAAACGGTCATTATCCGATACACAAGATGCAGAAATCGCGGCGAATAAGTTGAAGGGACAATCCGCAGAGTTAGTTAGATTATTAGAAGAGTTTGGACTCAAATAGGCTATAGCTTAAATAATGGAGATTTTCTAAAGACGTAGCGAGGTCCGAAATTCTGACACTGTACTTTAGTCAATGTCTCATGCCATTTGCAGGCAACATACTTAAAGGATATCTATTTGGATGGCAGTGGTGTGCTGTTTGTTCTATTCACCACATCAAACTCTGTAGATCCAACGGAAGATGGCAGTGCTATGAGAAATATGTATAAAGCTGTAATTCATGATACACAAGGTTATGTTGGCGAGCGTATAGGTTCAGCTAGCTTTAAGATAAATCGCAACTACTCATCAGGTATACTCGATAACCTAACCGTTAGGGCTTACATAAGCACCTATGCAGAAGGGTTAGGCTTGCTTAAGCGCTCTGGTGGTCAAATATATACCAATGATAATAGATATGATGTTAGTCGTGTAACCCGGATCACTTCTGATTATATGCCCCTTTATAACTTCTTGAAAAATGTTCACAACAAAACAGCGAGAAGTGCTCAGGACTTTTCTTTCTTTTGGTAAGGCGGACACCCAACTGACAAATCACAAACAGTGAACCTTTATTACTACGGTTCTGATGGCGTAAAAGTAATGCCTTAAACTTAACTGGAGACTATTTGTGGGCGCTGGAAGAAATGAAAATACGGCGGACTTTAACAACGACGGTATTTCTGAATTGTTGGTTCCTAACACAGAAACTCACAGCACAGCATTAGGCGTCATGGATCTTGGTACATATGATATTTCTTATTCGTTGCCAATTGACTCTAATGACAAACTTATTAGTGTGAATGCTGCTGATATTAATGGTGATAACATTGCTGATGCAATTTATAGCACTCAAAACTATGTTAAAGTTGTTGATGTTAATAACCAATCTTTATTATCCAATTTTACAGCTTCAAGTCAGATAAAAGATTTTAGTCTCTTTGAGAATGATACTGTAAATATGGTCGTAACGTCTGATGAATTAACTTTACTTACATTCTCCGATGGTGGTTTTTCTGAGAAAAGTAAATTAGACCAAAGGTGTGTTCAGGTAGAGTATTTTAATTTAGACAGTGATGCAGAGCTAGAAATTGCGTGTTTGTATGATGAAAACGCGCATTATTTAACTAGCAATACATCGCTCATTATTTACGAAGTGAATGGAGATAATCTGGAATAGGTACACAAAAAATCACTTAACGAGTATGTTGTTGATTTTTCTGTTTCCCCAACGAGTACTAATTATCAACAGTTGATATTCGCGACGCAAAGTGATGATAGCTGGAGCGAAAGCACACATTCTAACATAGTTTTTACAGATTCTAATGGTAATAAAATAAGTCGTAGCCCGGGTTTACTCGGACGCCCTTCAAAAGATGCGTTAAAGGTTAGATTAGATGATAAAGGTGAGCTTAATTTGCTTATCTCTACGACATCTGCAATGTATCAAGTACACTAGTTCGGTGTAGCTGCTTTTTATGAGAGTGTATTACAGAATAACTAGTAAATAGCAATTAATATCGAAATAAAAAAGCCTTAGCAAGAATGTTAGGGCTTTTTTGTATTGGCTAGCTATACAGGACCAGAGATGAAAAAGGCTTGTTTTCAATAAATTTAAGAGTTAACAAATTAATTTTATTTTTAGTTAAAGTTGGTGTTTATAAATTTAATAATAATCCAATACAATATGCATTATAGCTAGATTTGAATCTATCATTTTTCAAATTTATCGATTCAATATTGTTATAGATGATAACTTTAAAAAGTAACTTAAAAAAATTAAAGATGTTATGGTCTTGAGAGGTCGAATAAAACGCTATTTTTTGGCCTTTCTAACTTTAATAATCTTAAGGATAATTTTTTATGTTAAAAAATCAAAATAACAAAGCAAGCTTTAAATCTAACGTTGAAAGTTTAAAATCAAAAAAAATACTGGATAAAGTCAGTGGCGGCCGTGGAGGTGGTAGTATCGTGCTTGTTGATGAAAATGGCCGTATTGTATAATTCTCATAATCTTAAAAACAGATAGTAAAGATTTTAGAGCTGCTTTGTTTTGAAGTTTTTTAAATTTTTCAAGCAATAGTAGCTTTTATTTCATAATTACCGAATTCAACTCCGAAGTGTGACACTCTTTAATATCAAGCAGCCATACCTTGTTTTTTAAAAATAATGGCTTGAACCCCAAACACTTTCTGGGTCGGTAGTTAATCCTTGATTGAGCGAACAGAATGTCTTCATCTGTTACTTTTCTTACATCCATACCGTTTTGTCACTGCTTCCGCCGATTTTGATGGCACTTTCTTCGCTAAATAAAACCGACTTTTCGCTCTAAGATGGTCACTATCGCACCTGCGCCATGTTTACCTAACACTGTGTTAATTTCCCAATCGCCAAATCGCTCCAGACTTTTAACAACTACTGGACGCTCATCAATTGTTACCGCATTTTTAATCGTTGGCGCCTTTATCTTTTCGGCCTCTACGATATCGCTTACCACCTCGACATTTATCTCAAGCTACATAACTATAAATCCACTCATGGCTGGCGGTTTCGCCTTAGCTTGTAAGCACATTGGGAATTTGCTAAGGACTCTGATCGATACTAAGTAAAAAGCAAACATATTCAATGCGCTGAGTCGGTATCAGATACTTGCGAGCAGCAATACGCCTTTTAACAAAATAAGTATGGGCATTCTGAGGGCAATATTGCCCATGCGTTTGATTTATTTTCAGTTTACGATACACCGTTGCACGGTGGCACTTCACTTTTTTGGCTACCTCAGAGGTTGAAACCCCTAGTTCCAAAAGGGCATAAATCTGGTACTTCTTTCCTGGGTCAACTGCTGATATCTAATAGTAGTATCGCTTGTTTCTTTGGCGAGAAGAGCATACCACTTTCGGCAGTTGGCTTCCTCTTCTATCCCTTTCTATGACTGTCGCACTTATTATCTGAAATCAGGTCTAATTATCTAATTTAAGTTTTTTAAGACGAGACCTTATTCGTCATGTTAGATCTGAATTAGTACTCGTAATTCAATTGTGTCCCATAATTTTAATTTGGAGAATTATAAAGAGCTTGTCTAAGCTCCTTATATGAAACTCTTTATCACGCGGAATATCTTTGGTAAATATTGAAATAGACCAACAAATAATTTCTATTACGTGGATACTACTGTGCACAGCGTTGGTTTTACTCATGCAACCGGGCTTCACCTGCTTTGAAAGTGGCCTAGTAAGAAGCAAAAATAATATTAATGTTGCTCTAAAAAACGTCGCAGATTTTTGCATTAGCGGCGTGTGCTTTTGGATTATTGGTTATGGCCTCATGTACGGTGCCAGCGCTAATGGTTTCTTTGGGACAGATCAGTTCGCACTTAATAGTTACGACGACCCATCGGTATTGGCATACTTTCTGTTTCAGATGATGTTTTGCGGCACAGCTGCAACAATTTTATCGGGTGCAGTTGCTGAGAGAATGCGGTTTTCTGGTTATATTATCTGTGCTTTTGTAACTGCAACACTTTTATTCCCAATTGTTGGGCATTGGATCTGGCATGGTAAACACTTTGAGCAAGCGCCTCTTGGCTGGTTATTAGAGCTCGGTTTTATTGATTTTGCTGGCGCAACAGTCGTACATAGTGTTGGTGGTTGGATTGCATTGGTTGCACTGATAATCGTTGGGCCTAGATTAGGTCGTTTTACCAGTGAAGGTGAACCGAAAGAATTATACTGTCAAAACTTACCGCTCTCTGCACTGGGCACATTTTTACTTTTTATCGGTTGGTTTGGTTTTAATGGCGGAAGTGTTCATACACCTAGTTCAGAGCTTGCAAGAGTATTTTCGAACACTGCGCTGTCTGCCTGCGCGGGTGGTGTTAGCGCGCTGTTGCTCTCATGGAACTTACATTCTATGCAAGGCATACGCTATGTTTTAAATGGTCTGCTTACTGGTTTAGTGGCCATTTCCGCCAGTGCTGACTTGGTTAACTTGCCATCTGCTATCGTGATTGGTGCGATAGCAGGTTGTGTCAGTGTTTTACTCGGTGATTTATTAGAGAAATATAAAATAGATGATGTAGTAAGTGCGGTGCCAATCCACCTTGGCGGTGGTGTCTGGGGCACTCTGGCAATCGCTTTGTTCGTGCCTCTTGAAAAATTAAAACATGAATCACACACAGAGCAATTTTTGGTGCAACTGCTCGGTGTTGGCGTATGCGCCGCTTGGGTTTGCCTCATTGGCTTTAGTGTTTTGTGGCTAATTAATCGTGTTCACCCATTGCGAGTATCAGCACAGACCGAAACAATTGGACTAAATTTCGGTGAGCATGGCATGAAGGATGAACTCATTGATTTAATGGAACAATTTGACAAAATTGCTAAAAATGAAAGTAATCCGCAGCACCTCAATGTTGATCACGGTTCAAATAATGCCTCTTTATGCATGACCTATAATTACCTTTTAGATCACACAAGCCGACATTTTAAAGCAAGAGAAGATGAGCTATTACGCCTTGCGAGTCTAGATCCATTAACAGGGATCCCCAATAGGCGAGTGTATGAGCAAGTTTTGCAAGATACATTTGAAAAAAGTCGTCAGCTAAAGCAGCAGTTTTGTTTGTTAGTCATCGATGTAGATAATTTCAAGCAATATAACGATCATTACGGGCACCAACTTGGCGATTATTGTCTGCAAAATGTCTGTCAGGCATTATCGTCAAAATTGTCTGCTAAAAACACTTTACTTGCTCGAATAGGTGGAGAAGAGTTCGCGATCATAATGCCAAATACAGAGTTAGAAAGCGCAAAGAGCATTGCTCAAAGCATCTGTAGTGCAGTACGTGAATTGGAAATACCTCATAGAGCGGCTGAATGTGAGTTTGTGACTGTCAGCATAGGCGGAGCATGTTGGAGTAACACTCGATCAATCAGTATTCAACAGTTGTTTGATGAGGCTGATATGGCACTGTTTCAAGCCAAAAGCAATGGAAGGAACCAAGTACGCTTTGGCAGTGATGATGATTTTTATGCTGAAAGTTAATTACTTAAATGATAAATAATTATACATAATAAATGTGAATTTATATTTTTACGTTTGCCATGGTTGTTATTATATAATAAGTTGTTTTTTGATTTAACCTCAAGAAAAGTTTTTGATTTTTAATTTTTCATTCTATATTCCCCCCCCCTGAATGGTGTCATTTGTTTTGTAATACTCAACAAAGCTGAAGGTTTGAAATAGAAGGTTTTTGTATTTATATCTATTTTATTAGTAATGAATGTTGAATTGATTGCATCAAACTCCCACATCGAAGATAATTGTAAAAACAAAGATACTAATCAAGTTTTCCATTTTCCCACAGTTTAAGAAAACAAATGAAATACCAAATATAATGGATGATAATTCCTATCTGATTGATAAGGCTGAACAATGGAAAGTGTATGCTACAACACCGTGCATACAATCACATACATCGTCTTTTTGAGCCTGGGAACGATAAATTATTGATAGCTAATAATGGACCCATTATTGAAGTCGCTCTAGGAAATCTCCTGTCTAATATAAAACCCATACGCCTAGAATCTACCCATAAGGGGCTATTTATGTTTAATAGTATAACTGTATAAAGTCACTGTAAAATTTTACAGGTTTACGCTCTTTGATCTGTGTTTAGGTAAATTAATTGAATATTATTTAATTAATTTTCACCTATCACCTTCATGAACTTGTTGATTTTATTTTTAATTCATAAAGGATTTGATTTTGCCCTTCTTTATTTTCTGTTGATGTGGTTTTTTATTTTTGATACTAAATTTATTGACGGTAAATTTAAATAATAAGAGGTGTCAATTTTGTATAATAAAACTATTTTATTTTTAAGTGCTTTTTCTTTATTTAATGCTCACGCAGAACAAGTTTTATCTGATGAGAATACAATCTCAGAGTACATAGTCACGTACGAGCAGGGTGAAATGCCAGCTAATTTAAGTAATGGAATAATTAAATATCTAAGTATGGATGGTGATAAGAATATTGTCTTGATGGGGTTAAATAATGCTCAATTTGAGCAAATAGAAAAAATTTCATCAATTGATATAGAAAATAACGATGTCATTTATAGACTCGATTCAATCGAAAAGAGCAGCTACTCTACAATAATTGATGAAGTCGATATACCTCTAAATGATAGAGTAGACCCTAGATAGGCCTTGTTTCCTAAATATT
>NZ_AUXY01000063.1 GCF_001625695.1 Pseudoalteromonas luteoviolacea H33-S | reverse complement strand
TTTACCGTGGTCAACGTGGCCAATTGTACCAACGTTTACGTGCGGTTTTACGCGTTCAAACTTTTCTTTTGCCATGACGGAACCTATAAGTTTTTGTGTATCTAGATTACATATAAAAATAATTCACGCGCGCGCGCGGGGACTATGTTTAGTCTTTACAATTATAAATGTTTTTGTGACAAATCAAAGGAAGTATTTGGGAAGATCCGGAGACTGGTGCTGATAGGCAGATTTGAACTGCCGACCTCACCCTTACCAAGGGTGCGCTCTACCAACTGAGCTATATCAGCACACCAGAAATCTGGAGCGGGCAGCGGGAATCGAACCCGCATCATCAGCTTGGAAGGCTGAGGTAATAGCCATTATACGATGCCCGCTTTAGGAACCTGTTCTTAACTACCTCAGAACCGTCAAGAATAAAGTGGTGGAGGGAGCTGGATTCGAACCAGCGAAGGCTGAGCCGTCAGATTTACAGTCTGATCCCTTTGGCCGCTCGGGAACCCCTCCACATAAAAATTCTTTTCTAAAGCGTGTTCTAAATCTTTTAAAGATGGTGCCGACTATCCGAGTCGAACGGATGACCTACTGATTACAAGTCAGTTGCTCTACCAACTGAGCTAAGTCGGCACTGCTTTAGTACGGGGCGAGATATTAGAGCAACCGCTGACACTATGCAACCGTTAAATCAAAAAAAATCGCAATTTCTTGTTTAAATGCTCATATTTACAACAAAAACTCTACTATTTAATCGTTTTGTTGATATTTGCGCCAATAAATCAGCCCTTGCATGACCAAATCGTCAAAATAGATACCTTTAGGATCAAGGTGTTGCTGAATAAGTTCGCCATATCCACCCGCATAAATGAGCTGGACTTTTTCACCTATTTGCGTCACTGCACGCTCGGCCAGTGCAACAGTCGCACTCAGCGCTGCATTTTTTACCGCATTGGGCGTATTGGTCCCCAGCTTTGTATCGAACAATGTATGCGTGTCACTGAATACTTTTTGTGTATTGGCCACCAAGCTGTCGATCATCATATCTAATCCAGGCAAAATCCATCCCCCTTGGTGTTGACCCGACGCGTCCAACACATCGACTTTAGTCGCTGTTCCTGAATCAACAATCACACAAGCTTGGTTGGGAAACAAATGAAAGCTGGCAACCACGGTAAGCCAACGATCTATGCCTAAGTTTTGAAATTCTGCATACGCACATTTTAGTGCGCCTAAAGTGGGTGAGACTGAAGCAAATAGATAAGGCACTTGATGAGACTGGGCTTGTTGCAATATCGGTGTTAAGTCCTCGTTACTTCCAACTTGCGCTATCAAGACTTCTTCGATTATGTGCCAAGGCACGTGCGCTTCATTAATAAGCACAATTTCACCTTGCAACTCAGTGGCGACTTTCACGGCGGTATTACCGACATCAACGAGCAAACGCATCACGGCTCCTTACGCAGTGAAATTTCACCACCATAATAAGTTTTACGCTCACCATCTTGGCGTAAGATTAACCCACCTTGATGATCAATACCCTCACAGATCCCCCGCCACTGCCTTTGCCCGGTGCTTAAACTGACTACTTGGTCACGAAACGCATTCAACGCATTCCACTGTGCGACCATGTCACTTAAACCATTTTTTTGATACATATGAAGGCGCTTTTGCAAACATAGGGTCAACACTACGGCCAGCTGATTTTTATCTATCTCGGATACATGCTGACTTAAATCAGTCCAAGCTTGGTCAATATGCTGAGCAGCACTGGTTGGCATGGCCACGTTTAAACCAATACCAATCACCAGATGACATGGCCCTTCCATTTGCCCATCTAGCTCTACTAACACACCTGCCAACTTATGCTCATTAATATAAATATCATTTGGCCATTTAAGCTGAACATCCAAATCATACAAAGCGCTGAGTGCGTCATGTACAGCCAATCCGACTGCCACAGACACACCCATAGCCGCCTGCATACCGTCCTCAAAATGCCAGTAATAACTGTAATATAAATTGGCACCAAACGGAGATTGCCATTGCCTGCCGCGTCGACCTCGACCAGCTTGTTGCATTTCTGCCACCAGCACCTGCCCAGATGTTAACGCCGCGTCTTTAGACTGAATGCGACGCATCAGCTCACTATTGGTCGAGTCAATGATAGGCTGCACTTCTATGTGACAAGGTTTGTCGGTCAGCGCCTGCCAAACCGGTATGATTTTACTTTGATCTAGTAATGGTAAGCTATGATTTAAGCGATACCCTTTGCCAGTGACTTTAAAGATATCAATGCCCATGTCCTGCAATGATTTTATATGCTTTGAAACAGCAGCACGGCTTATCCCCAGCTGCTCTCCCAATGCCTGACCAGAAATAAAATGATCTCGGCTCAGCGCACTTAATATTGCTAATTTATTTCCAACAGGTGCTTTAACCATGCATGCCCCCAGCTGAATGTTCTCCTTGCGCTGCGATCAGACGCACTTCAGGCATTAACGCAACCGAAAACTTATCCCATACCGACTGTTGAATATGCTCAATCATGGCAAGTAATTCAGTGCCATTACCCTGTTGGTCATTGACCAGTACCAGTGCTTGCTTGTCATACACGCAGATACCACCAATACGATGGTCTTTTAGACCGGCTTGCTCAATCAACCACCCTGCGGCCAGTTTCACTCTGCCCTTTGTGACCGGGTACACTGGCATATCAGGATACTGCTCTTGCAATGTATCGACTAATTGCGCTTCAACAACTGGATTTTTAAAGAAGCTACCCGCATTGGCGCACACTGTTGGATCAGGCAATTTACTGCGTCTTATTTGTATCACTCGATCAGCCACTAATTGTGGACTAACAGCCTGCCCCTGCAACGCTTTCAATGGTCCATATGCCAATATCGGTTGCCACTGCTTGGGGAGTTTAAGCGTGACTTCTGTGATCACAAATTGGCCTTGCAATGGCCCTTTAAAGACCGAGTCACGATAACCAAACTGGCACTGAGCTTTATTAAGCTGTACAAAATCTCGCTTTGCAATATCAAAGCCAGTTAGTGAGTCAAATACATCAGCCAGCTCCACACCATAAGCGCCGATATTTTGCACCGGTGCTGCACCGACGGTGCCGGGTATTAATGCCAGGTTTTCAAGCCCGCCTATGCCCATATTCAGTAATTTGATCACCAATTGATGCCAGTTTTCACCTGCGGCGACACGCACATGATAATGCAGCTCGGTTTCGGAGATTTCGATACCACGATTTGCTATCTGCAGTACGCTGCCTTGGAAATCTTCTAAGAAGACGCAGTTACTTCCCTCTCCCAAAATAAAGAAAGGTGGTTCAAAATCTATTTCTTTTAACTGCTCTGGCGCCTCAACCACCACCAATTTTTGGCAATGAGAAGGCAAAGCAAACGTATGTAAGGACTGCAAAGCGTGCACAAAAAGCACCTATAAACTACCAATTATTCCTCCTAGTTTACCTGATTGATGCCGCTAACGCATCCAAGTGCCATTTACGTTGTGAAGTGGTATAACAATGCGGACACTCAATCATGAGCAAGGATAAAAATGAAAATCTCAGCCTTAACATTCGGCCTCACATTGGCAGGCCTCTCTCATACTGTTTTGGCGGCAGATGCCGTCGATGAGCATACTTTTGCAAACTTAAAAGACGTGGTAAGCACACACTTACATTTGGATCTCGATATCGACTTTGAGGACAAGCAGCTCGAAGGATTTGTTGAGCACACCCTAGCATGGCAAAACAGCCATGCACGTACACTGGTACTGGATACCCGCGACCTTGAAATAGATAAAATCCTCTATCAATCACCACAGGGAAAATGGCTACCCGCACAATTCACGCTCGCACCGCGCAGTGGTGTGAAAGGTGCCAAGCTCACCATCCAATTCAAGCACCAAGCGAGCAAAGCACGCATTTACTATAACAGCTTGCCACAAGCCTCTGGCTTACAGTGGCTAACGCCAGTGCAGACTGCAAGTAAAACTCACCCTTTCATGTACAGCCAATCTCAAGCCATCCATGCCAGAAGTTGGATCCCTGTACAAGATACGCCCGCGATGCGCACCACCTATACAGCGCGTATTCAAACACCCAAAGATGTTCGCGCAGTCATGAGTGCAGACAACTCCGAAGCGTTTGTGAAAGATGGTGACTACTGGTTCGATATGCCACAGGCTATCCCACCATATTTAATCGCCATCGGTGCTGGTAACCTTGAATATAAAGAAATGTCTCATCAAACGGCGATATTTGCGGAGCCGCAAATTCTCGATGCTTCTGTGGCAGAGTTTAATGACACACAAGCCATGATAGACAAAACCAATGCCATGTACGGTGAATACGCATGGGGCCGCTACGACTTGCTAATGTTGCCACCGAGCTTTCCATTTGGTGGGATGGAAAACCCGCGCTTATCATTCATTACGCCAACCGTGGTTGCAGGAGATAAAAGCCTCGTTAACTTGATTGCTCATGAACTGGCGCACTCTTGGTCAGGTAATCTGGTGACAAACGCAACTTGGGAAGATCTATGGCTCAATGAAGGTTTTACGTCCTATGTTGAAAACCGCATCATGGAAGAGGTGTTTGGTCGTGACCGCGCTGTAATGGAGCAAGCACTAGATGCTGCAGGCCTGCGCGCCCAGCTCAAAAACATTCCTGCACCGGATACACGGTTGAACTTAAAGCTCAATGGTCGCGATCCAGATGATGCATTCAGTAAAGTACCTTATATCAAGGGCCAATTATTCCTTATTTATTTAGAAGAAAAATTTGGTCGTGAAAAATTTGATGTCTTCGTCAAAGGGTATTTCGATGCCTATGCATTTAAGTCTCTGACCACTGCAGAGTTTGTTAAGTACCTTGATAAGCACTTATTGCAAAAGCACCCAGGTATCGTTTCATTAGAAAAAGCCAAAGAATGGATATACCAACCAGGCTTACCAACCGATGCGCCTAATCCAACCTCTGATGCTTTCAATCAGGTTGATAAGCATATGCAAGCTTGGCTCAGTGGTAGCAAGTCTCTAAATACATTGCCTACCAGAAACTGGACAGTGCATGAGTGGCTGCACTTTTTAAATAACCTGCCAAGAGATCTGGCTTTGGACAAGATGGCAGCACTAGACAGTGCATTTAATCTGACCAATTCAACGAATGCTGAATTAGCATTCGCATGGTACATGTTGGCAGTTGGCAACGGCTATCAGGCTATTTACCCTGCACTGGATGCGCACCTAAGTGGCATTGGCCGACGCAAACTTATCGTTCCTTTATACAAGGCACTGGCAAATACTGACAAACGTGATTGGGCGTATCGTGTGTATCAAAAAGCACGTCCGGGATACCACCCATTAGCGCAAGGTACTGTTGACGCTATATTTGAATAAGCGCCGGCGGAGATAAGGCTAGGCTTTATCTCCGCATGTTTTTTTACGCTTGTTCGTTAGCGCTGTGCATCAATGGTCGTTAAAAACGCAGCACGTTGCTCAGGCGTTGCCTGTCGCCACCAAAATTCCAACATAGATACGGCATCGGGCTTGCCTGTACTGGGCGCAACTTGTTCCACGTTCTCTTGTATTTTAGGGGCTGTTTTTACCTGCGTAGGCGCTGATTCACGGACGACAGGTACGGGTGCTACGACAATCTGTGCTTTCACTTGCTTCACTACGACTTTACCGCCTTTTTCTGGCTGCAGCCAGATTTTTGGTGACTTGGCAAAAGCGCGCGCTTGCTCAACATTATCGATTGGCTGTAAACGTACCTGATAATCATCATCGGTGATGCTTACTTCCACCCAAAATGGCTTTGAATCCACCACCTCATGCTCATCATAATCGAGTTCAAATAAGTCTGAATACTTCACTTTTATGCGATGAACACCTGCAGGCAAGTCTAAAGTTCGGACTTTGTTAAAAAATGAGTGCTCTATTTCACGCTCATTAACCTGCAATGGCAGCAATTCTTCTGGGAAATTAACTTCCCCTGCAACAAAAAAACCACTATAAAGTGCTATAAATATTCCAAATATACTAATTTTCTTCATATTTCCTCTTTATTTGATTGCTACCTTGGTAGTGAAAGGTATTTGTGCCAAATTTAGTTACAATTATGAACAAGCGTCAGTTGTAATTTCCCTTGTATCTTGTTGAGTCCACGCTATGCTGAACAGCTAAACTAACGTATATAAGGATAAAAGTAATGGCCCAAGAAACGATTTTTACAAAAATTATTAATCGTGAAATACCTGCAGATATTGTGTACGAAGACGAAAAGGCACTTGCGTTTAAGGATATTAATCCTCAAGCACCTTTTCATGTATTGGTGATACCAAAGCAGCCAATCGCAACAATTAACGACGTAAATGAAGAAAATGCACACTTAGTTGGGCATTTACACTTGGTAGCGTCTAAACTTGCGAAAGAGCACGGATTTGCTGAAGACGGTTATCGCGTTGTAATGAACTGCAACAATGATGGTGGACAAACCGTATACCACATTCATCTACATGTATTAGCTGGACTTGAAATGGGCTGGCCTCCGTACCAAAGTAGGAAAAAAGTAGTATCTTAAATTATTCTTTGTTAAAAAATGTAATTAACTAAGCTATTACTCTACTAAAATAAATTATTAATATAATCAACAAGTTGAAGCTTTCACAAAATAAGTGCGTTTACAAAATAGGCAGTTATGCCAAACTTTATATTGTAATGTTCTTTTTATTGATGAAATTTCTAATACAAAAGGTCTGATTCACGTGTTAGCATTGCGTTATCAGACAGAATGAGAGTGTTTTTCAAATGAGCAGTACTGCATTTTTATTGCTAGATAAAGAGCCTATCAACACGATAGGAATAAACGTTTTACAACCCCTGTTAAAAACGCAAGGGTTAGACGTCGTCACAGGAACTGATATTTCCGAAGTACCTGAAGATACTCGGTTGCTTTTTATTGAAACAGCAGTCAATGATGCATGGGGCAAACTGAAAGAGCAGTTAGTTAACCTCAAAGTAAGTTGCGACATCGTGCTGTTCAACTTAGATGAAAACCCAGAGTTGGCTAATCGTGCATTGCTAAGCGGTATTCGCGGAGTGTTTTACACCACTGACAATGCAGACGTTCTGATGAAAGGGATCCGATTACTGATGGAAGATCAGTTATGGTATCGCCGTGAAATCATGTGTAACGCGTTGAATCGTATGCTGCAATTTAACAAAGACGCCCTGCACAAGCTGACTGAAGGTGACATCGAGCCTGTTAAACTCACTAAACGAGAAAAAGCAATTATCTCTCTAATGAGTAAAGGCGCTAAGAACAAAGAAATTGCAGAAGATTTAAATATCAGCCCGCACACGGTTAAAACACACTTGTACAGTGCATTTCGTAAAACCAAATGCCGTAACCGTATCGAGCTATTGTCTTGGGCACAGCAAAACATCCCAGACGAAATACGCTAATACTCACTCGAGTACACTTGCAAATTCTGTAAAAAAGCATGCATTTAGCATGCTTTTTTGTTTTCTTCCTAGCATTTAATCAATTCACTTACCATCTCATTATTTTCTCGGCTCATTGCTTTACTGCGCTTAGTCTTCGCTCTATCCTAGGTACGTCTATTAATTGTTAACAAAGCCCTATGTTGGACCATAAAACCCTGTATGTAGCCAGTGCAGCCATGACGGCGATGATGACGCTGATCAATTATTTAACTTGGCGTGCCAACAAAAATACGCCAGGTGTACTGTTATACATTTTTTACCCACTCATTTTATTTGCCGCAATCTCTATGTTTGCACTGCACAGCTTTTTGTCTCAGTGGCAGACAATTGGGATTGCCAATACCTTATTATTTTTGGCATCCATCATACACTGTTGGGCAATTAGTCAGTTTTTAGGCCAACGGGGTATTGAGTTCCGAACTTATTTATTTGCGACATTGGCCTTGTTATCTGCACTGATCTATTACGCCATGGTCGACGACAATTTGCGAAAGCGCATTCTAATCTCTGACTTGCAGCATATCGTCGAAGCCATATTGCTGAGCTATTACTTTATCCGCTACGCCCGTAAGCAATATCCTAATGGCAGCATCGTTTATTTAATTGTCTTGAGCTTTATATTCACCGCCTTTATTGGCCGCTCGCTGTTTATGGGTGACATTGACCAAGTGTCTCTGTTTGTCGACCCTTGGTTTTCAATTGCGATATTTTTCAATGGCGTACTCGCCCCCATATTTTATGCAACCGGTATGGCACTGCTGTGCAACGAGCGACGGGAACTTAACCTCAATAAATTAACCGAAAAAGCACAAAAAGACCTCGAAATTCGCGGCTTATTTTTATCCACCATCAGCCACGAGATCCGCACCCCGTTGAACGGTATTCTAGGCAGTGCGCAACTGGTCCTTAACCGCAGCCATGATCAACATAGCAAAGCCTATTGCGAGGCCATCATCAATTCGGCTGAATCACTCAACTTATTGATAGATAAAGTACTCGATTACGCCAGTTTAGATCAAAGTGACGAAGTGCTCTCTTCCGAAGATGTTGAATTAAAAAGCTGGCTCGATAACCTCTGCTTACTAATGAGCCCACTGGCCGAGCAAAAGAAACTCACTTTTACCTTGCTCTATGATTTGCCAGACCAAGTTTGCTACTACTGCGACCAACAAAAACTGCGGCAAATTTTGCTCAATTTAGTAGGTAACGCCATCAAATTCACAGACAAAGGCGAGGTAAAACTGCGCGTAGAATTACTCGAAGAAGCCAATATGTCTCATATTGTGCGCTTCAGCGTCGTCGACTCAGGCCCAGGCATCGAAGAGGAAGATATCGACAAGCTGACCGAACCTTATGTGCAAAGTAATGCGGGCAAAACCAAAGGCGGAACAGGCCTTGGCCTTGCCATTACTGCGCGCTTGCTGAGTAAGCTAGGCAGTCAGCTTGAAATAATCAGTGAGCTTGGTAAAGGCAGTTCATTTAGCTTTGATGTGAGCCTGCCAGTGGGCGAATTGAGTTTAGTCGAACAGCGCCATCACAACCCAGAATACCCAACAGGGCTTTCTGTTTTACTGGTGGAAGACTTAGATCTTAACCGTAAAATTGCCATCGAGTTTATGGCTGCGGACGAGCATAAGATCAAGCTCGCTTACGATGGCTCCAGTGCTATTGAACACCTCAAAGAACATGTCTTCGATGTGGTCCTATTAGACATGAACTTACCTGATTTTACAGGGCAAGAAGTGCTGAGGCATTTGCAAACTATCGAGCACAAAAACAAACGCACACCGTTTTTGGCATTCACAGCAAGTTTAAGCCCAGAAGAAATCAAAGAATATCTTTCTCTTGGTATCAAAGATGTGGTGGGCAAGCCCATCAAGCAAGAAAAGCTTCGCCAAGCCATCAGTGATTCACAAAAAGCGCAAAAACCAGATATGCGCGTTGAGCTCAGTGACACGCTATACGACGACACTGCGGTTAACTCCCTGAAGAGCGGTTTCAGCGAAGATGAAGTCTCATCCATTTATAACGAGTTTGTTCTCTCTGCACGAAATAAGTTAATCCATATTCAGCAGCTTCTCAGTGAAGATGAGGAGCAAT
The DNA here is from genome assembly GCF_001625695.1 of Pseudoalteromonas luteoviolacea H33-S. Taxonomy (GTDB): domain Bacteria; phylum Pseudomonadota; class Gammaproteobacteria; order Enterobacterales; family Alteromonadaceae; genus Pseudoalteromonas; species Pseudoalteromonas luteoviolacea_B. The sequence goes on along the minus strand of NZ_AUXY01000063.1, from coordinate 82,978 downwards.
GTATTAAATCACTGCACCGCCAAGCAAGCACTGCGCTGCAACTTGGCTTTAATCGCTATGGATTAGCACTGAAGAAAATCGAACGTCGCTTACTAGATGGTAAGTCTTGTGATGATGATTTGACGCAAGCGATGGCCTTGTGGCAAAAAAGCCTCGAAGCCTATTTGCAATTTGTCCGCCAACAAACGTTCAATTAGCCCTATCGGTGCAGCATTCAATCATCAATGCTGCACCTACTGTGAGAAATCAACACCCATCAAAGCATACTTTTCAATGCAAACAGCCAAAGTTTGTATAAAAATACTGCAAAACTGCCGCATTTGAGCGCACTTTTATCGCCACCTTGTCGACTTTAGTCAAAAAATTCGCCATTCTACGCGGGTAAATAAAAATTAGCTCACAGCAAGACAAGAAACCAACACTCAGCGACAGACTGAGACTTGGCTTAAAAAATAGGAATACACCATGGCACTATTTAAATCACCGATTGCCATTGCTATCGGTGCCGCATTGATCGGCTTAAGTACACCAGCACTCGCCTCCGCTGGTGCACAAGACACTACTGCAAAGTGGGATGTGCTTGCACCTCCTGGCGAAAAGCAAACAATCACCATTGATACCAATGAAACCACCTGGAGTAATGTGGATGTAAGCCCAGATGGCAAGCACGTTATCTTCGACATGTTAGGTGATATTTATGTCATGCCTATCTCTGGCGGTAAAGCAACTGCAGTCACAGCGGACCGCGCTTGGAACTTCCAACCGAAGTTTTCACCGGATGGCAAGCATATCGCGTTTATTTCTGATCGTGCTGGTGCTGAGAACCTGTGGGTGATGGACATTAATGGCGACAACATGCGTCAGGTGTCTGATGAATCACACAACCTTTTACACAACCCTGCTTGGTCTCCTGATGGTCAATATATCGCCGTCAAGCAAGGCCAAGTAACAGGGCGTACTATTCCAGGTGGTTCAATTCGTATGTACCACATTTCAGGTGGTAAAGGCGTATTAGTGCGTGAAAGATTGCATGGCGCCAAATCACAGAAAAACATTGCTGAGCCAGCTTTTTCTACCGACGGTAAAAAGATCTACTATTCTGTCGATGCCACTGCGGGTGTGCAATGGCAATACAATAAAAATGCACTGACTTCTGTATTTGAGATCCGTTCATGGGATTTAGCGACAGGTGAAGAAGAAACGGTTATCCGTGGTGCCGGTGGTGCAATTCGCCCAACGCCAAGTCCAGACGGTAAATCGATTGCGTTCGTAAAACGTGAAGACAATGGCGAGAAAATGATCAGCGCCTTGTATGTCAAAGATCTAAAGTCAGGCATTGAAACGCAAATTTTCACCGGTCTTGACCGCGACTTACAAGAGGCCAATGGCGCGCAAGGTAATACACCTGCATTTGCTTACACACCTGATGGCAAAGCCTTGGTATTTTGGTCTGGTGGTGTCTTCCATAAAGTGGACATTGCAACGAAGCAGGCACAAGTTATTCCAACACGCGTCGTGGCGGAAAAAGACATCACACCAGCCCTAAAATTTGCTGTAGATGTTGCCCCTGATAACTTTAAAGTCAAACTGGCACGTTGGTCACAGATTTCACCAGATGGTGAAACAGCGCTATTCCAAGCATTAGGCCATTTATACATCAAAGATATTGAATCAGGTAAAGTTCGTCGAGTTACCAAACAAAACGATCACTTTGAGTTTTACCCAAGCTACTCTCGTGATGGCAAATACATTGTATACACCACGTACGATGACCAAGAGCTAGGCAGTATTCGTATCGTTTCTGCAAAAGGCGGAAAAGGTCGCATCATCACGCAAGATCCAGGTCACTACACTTCACCTAGCTTCTCGCCAGACGGTAAAAAAGTCCTGTTCAAAAAAGTCACGGGTGGTTACCTACTCAGCGGTGACTGGTCAATGCACCCAGGTATTTATATCGTGGACGCCAAAGGCGGTGAAGCAAAACGCATCGTGAAAAGCGGCGATAACCCACACTTTGGTGCTAACCCTGAGCGTATTTACTTCTCAGTTGCTAGCAGTAGCACCAGCAGAGAGCTAAAGAGTGTTGATTTAAACGGTCATGAAGAGCGCAGTCACTTCAAAGGCGAATTCATCTTTGATTATAAAGTCTCGCCAGATGGCAACTATGTTGCATTTATTGAGCACTTCAACACCTTTGTCGCTCCATTCACTAGCACAGGTAAAACACTGTCAATCAATAAAGGGGGTAAAGCCTTCCCAGTGAAACAAGTGTCAAAATACTCTGGCGACTTCTTAAACTGGAAAGCAGACAGTAACGCATTAACTTGGGCATTTGGTCCAAACCTTTATCAGCGCAAACTTACAGATACTTTCTCATTTGTTGACAATGCATCTGACAACCTTGAAGAACTGACTGCTGAAGGCATTGATCTGAGCTTCGAGCAGCCTTCAGACAAGCCAAAAGGCTTATTGGCACTGGTTGGCGGTAAAGTTGTGACAATGCGTGATGCGGAGAATCAGCAGGAAATCATCGAAGACGGTGTAGTACTGATTGAAGATAACCGCATTGTCGCCGTCGGCGCTCGCAGCGATGTGACTATCCCTAGTTCAGCGAAAGTAATGGATATCAAAGGCAAAACAGTGATCCCAGGTTTAGTCGATGCCCATGCACACGGCAGCTACGGCAGCCATAACTTGCAACCTGAGCAAAACTGGAACCAGTTCTCCAACGTTAGCTTTGGTGTCACGACCATTCATGATCCATCAAATAACTCTAATGAAGTATTCTCGATGGCAGAGCTACAACGTGCAGGTTTGACAGTCGCACCACGTATTTATTCTGTGGGTCGTATCTTATATGCAGGTGAAGCACCAGGTTACAAAACCCCAATCAATAACTTAGAAGATGCCCAGTTCCACGTTAAGCGTTTAAAAGACGCTGGTGCAATCTCGGTGAAAAGTTATAACCACCCTCGCCGTGATACTCGCCAGCAAGTGCTAGAAGCCGCGAAGCAAATGGAAATCATGGTAGTCCCTGAAGGTGGCTCAAAGTTCCAGCAAAACATGAACATGATCATCGACGGTCACACGGGCCTTGAACACGCCTTGCCAATTCCAAATATCTATTCAGATGTCACACAAATGTGGAGCCAAACTGAAGCTGGCTTTACACCGACTTTCAACGTGGCATATGGTGGTATTAAAGGTGAAGACTACTTCTACAACACAACCAATGTGTGGGAAAATGAGCGCCTGATGAGCTTTGTGCCGGAATATGTTGTGAAACCAATGTCTATCCGTCGTGAAAAAGCGCCTGAGCACCACTATAACCATATTAATGCTGCAAAATCAGCGAAACAACTTCGTGATAAAGGCGTAACTGTGCATATAGGTGCGCATGGTCAACGTGAAGGATTGGGCGCACATTGGGAATTATGGTCAATGGCACAAGGCGGATTTACGCCTTGGGAAGCCCTGCGCAGTGGTACGATTGATGGCGCAAGATACCTAGCAATGGACCATGACATTGGTACTATTGAAAAAGGTAAACTAGCGGATCTGGTTATCATCGATGGTGATGTACTGAACGACATCCGTGAGTCTGAAAAAGTGACTTACACCATTTTAAATGGACGCGTCTACGATGCTGCGACCATGAATGAAATCGGTAATTACCAGCGTAATCGTCAGCCGTTCTTCTTTGAGAATGGTAACAAAACGCCAATGCACCCAGATACAGAAGCGTATATGGAAGAAAAAGCGCATAAGTATCACTGGAAACATTGATAACTACTTTTCGTAAGATTGAAGAAGCAGCGCACGCTGCTTCTTTTTTATCTTTATCGACATCATCAAAAATTCACACTGTTTTTTATTTCATCTTTCTTATTCGTGCAATAGCACAATCACAGCACTATCAAGCGATGCTGTCTCGTATTCATATTTTTGTGCAATTTAAAGAAACACCTAGCGCCTAGATCTTACTGAGAACTGTTCTACACTAAGCTTAAATCTGTACAATTATTAGCCACAATTTATATGGGGTTATACCTGCTTGGCCAATGATCTGTTCACAGTGCAATGTAGCAAACAAGCATCAAACTGATGTCAGAAATACAAGGATCGGAGGGCAATTTTATGTCTCGCATACACCAATTTTTAAAATCACTCGATCTCGCAAAAAAGCTCATGGCCGCTTTTTTACTTGTCGCCCTCATCCCCGCCACTGTCATCATTGCTTTTTCTCTTATTCAAGCTTCCAATACCATCAGTGAACAGGTTTATGCCCAACTGGGTGCCGTGGGTAAAGTAAAAAAACGCGCCATAGAAAGGCATTTTAAAACAGTTGAAGACAAGCTTCACGCCTTAGCTATCAACCCCTACCTGATACAGGCAACACAAGACTTACTCGATGGCTTTGACGAAACGCAAGTGACCCAATCCATTCCTAGTAACCTACAACAGTTTTACCAAGACGCCTTTTTACCTCGCTTTGAACAGCAAACAAATAGTAAGGTCGCACTCAATTCATTATTAGACTCACTCTCTGGTCAGGGCATGACATTGCAGGCACGCTATTTAGCAGATAATCCCCACCCAATCGGTGAGAAAGATGCACTGAACGCCACAGGGCATTTAGATGCTTATGATCTTGCACACCAGCGCCACCATGAATTTTTCCGCGAGATCACTGACGTTTACCAGCTTTATGATATTTTTATCGTCGATAATTACAGCGGTAATATTGTGTACTCAGTATTTAAAGAAGTCGACTTCGCCACTTCTTTGAGCACAGGTCCGTATGCCAATAGCAGTATCGCCGACGTATTTAATCGCGCCTTAATCGAACAAGACCAAATGCTATTTGCAGACTATGAGCCATACTTGCCCTCATATAATGCGCCCGCAAGTTTTGTGGCTATGCCACTGGATTTTGATGGTATTTCTCAAGCCACGTTAATTTTTCAACTCTCTATTGACGCACTGAATGACATCATGAGTGAACGCCATGGACTGGGCGAAAGTGGTGAAACCTATCTTGTTGGTCCCGATGGGTTAATGCGCTCTGACTCTTACTTAGATCCCATTAACCACTCCGTCGTGGCTTCCTTTGCAAACCCAGATAAAGGCACCATCGCAACAGAGTCCTATCAATTAGCGATGCAAGGGCAGCAAGGACAAAAAGTCGTCACCGACTACAATGGTAACCCAGTACTCTCCGCATACAACGTCTTACAGGTCTTTGATGTGAGATGGGCCCTGTTAGCAGAAATTGACGAAGCAGAGGCATTTGCTCCTGTTGGCGCGCTGCGCCAAACCATGGCAATTGTCATGCTCGTAAGTATCGGCGTAATTTTGTTAACTGCACTTTGGTTTGCCAGAAGCCTTGCTCGCCCCGTGCACAATTTAGTCAACACCATGCGTGAAGTGCAAACGCGAGGGGATTTTTCGCTGCGTGCTGACGTCAGCTCCCGAGATGAGATTGGCCAAAGCGCACAGGCCTTTAACTCCCTGCTCGACGCCTTGCAGCTTTCTATTTCCGAAGCGAACCGTGTACTCAATCAAATGGCCAAAGGAAAATTCAATGATCGGATAAGCGTGCCATGCAATGGCGAGCTCAAAGAGTTAAAAGAAGCCACCAATGAGTGCTCATCCAGTTTGCAAACTGCATTAACAGAGATCAACTTGGTCATGCAAGCCATGGCCAAAGGGCGATTTAATCAACAGATCACTGCCCCGCTCAGTGGCGACTTAGATATGTTAAAAACCAATATAAACCGGTCTGTGATCTCTATTGATGACACCATGAACGATATTGTCAATGTCATGAGTTGTGTTGAGAAAGGGGAATTTAAGCAGCAAGTTACTGTCGAAGCGCGCGGCAGTTTAGCCCGCTTAAAAGACAGTGTGAACAACTCTATACAGGCATTGAGTGGCGCCATTGATGAACTCAGCTTAACCATGAGCGCCATCAGTAATGGCGATTTTTCGAAACGGATCACCCACCCGCTGTCCGGTCAGCTCGCGCAATTGAAACATGACACCAACTTAAGTATGGATAATCTCGAAGCAATCCTCAAAGACATTGGCAATACCATGGCCGCGGTCAGTGAAGGCGACTTCAAACACCCAATAGAAGCATCAGCCCATGGTCAATTGGGGCAGTTAAAAGTCAATGTAAACCTGTCAATCGCAAGCTTAGATCAAGCCATCAGTGAAATTTCATCTGTTATGATGGCCATCAGTCATGGCCGCTTTGACCGCACGATACACACACCTTTAAAAGGGCAGCTTGCAACATTGCAAAACGACATTAATCATACCGTCAACAATTTAAGCCAAATTGTCGAAGAGCTTGCCAGTGTCATGGCAGCGATGAGTGAAGGCGATTTTTCCCATAAAATCGAGTCCTCATTGCAAGGCCAGTTACTGCAACTAAAAGAGGATGTTAACAGCTCCATTGATACTATCTCTATCGCCATTCATGCTGTGACAGACAGCCTCAGCGCTATCGCAAGAGGGGATTTATGCACCTCAGTCCAAGGGCATTATCAAGGCGTATTTGCCACCTTGCAGCAAGACGTACATACCACAACACACAAGCTCACACATGTCATTGAAAGCATTCAAAGCGCAGCAAGCTTGGTGGCTCACAGCACCGAAGAAATAGCCGTAAGCAATGCGGAGATCAGCCGACGTACCGAAGAACAAGCAGCGAATCTGGAAGAGGCCAACGCGAGTACTGGGCATATTCTAGAAGAACTAACTCAAGTTGCTTTGCAATCAGAAACCGCCGTCGAGAAATCACACAATGCAGAATGTATCGCCAAAGAAGGGGGTACGCTATCACAAGATACCGTGCACGCCATAGGTGAAGTCAATGCAGCCAGCAAAGACATCAATGAAATTGTCTCGGTGATCGATGAGCTGGCGTTTCAAACCAATTTATTAGCTTTGAATGCTGCCGTAGAAGCTGCCCGCGCAGGAGAGCATGGACGAGGCTTTGCAGTCGTCGCCAATGAAGTGCGCGAACTGGCTGGACGCAGTGCATCATCGGCAAAGCAAATCAAAGAGATCATTGCCAACAGTAACGATAAAGTGCAGCAAGGCACCACGCTCGCCAATAGCTCAGGTGAAAAACTCGAGCATATTGTGCAAGCCGTTGCTGATGTGAATCAAAACATTGTAAGTATCAATCGCTCTACTTTGACGCAAAAGCAAGCCATAGCAGAGGTTGATGTGGTCGTGCAAAGACTCACAGATCTGATTCAAGAAAACTCTGCCATCACCGAAGAAACCATGGCGGCTGCAAAACGCATGGCTGCCCAAGCAATGGAAATGAAAAATTTACTGGGGTACTTTACACTGCCAGACGATGAGCATGGGCAATCTACTGAAGTCGCCACACCTCAGCAAGCCCTGTTGGTGCATCAATATAATGTCTAGTTATAAGGAGCAGCGTAGGCTGCTCCAATTTATAAGGGGAGGTCAAATGCATCCGCATCTAAGTGTGCTGGAAATTGGCGTTTAAACTCAACTAGCTTGGCTTTATCGAGCGTCACCGTCACAACACCCGCAATATCATCAGCGACGTGTGCCATAGGCTGGCCTAAATAATCTAGTGCCACCGTCCCGCCGTTATGAGCGACGCCTTTGCCATCTTCACCAATGCGATTAGCAGCTAGAACAAAGCACTGATTTTCAATCGCTCGAGCACATAATAATGTATCCCAAGCATGGCGTCTTGCCGATGGCCAGTTTGCGACATTCACCATCACATCATAGTCGTTTTTACTGCGCTGGAAGACCGGAAAGCGCAAGTCATAACACACTTGAGGCAAGAGCTTAAAGCCTTTTATTTCAAAGATTTTTCGCTCGCTACCTTGTACTACGTGGTCCCCTTCATTACCCAAGCAAAACAGGTGGCGCTTATCGTAACTGCGCTCAGTACCATCTGGCCAAGTCCAGTAAAAGCGATTGGCTTTTTTACCTTTATGAGGCACCAACACAGAACCCGCGACAACGCACTGTAAACGTTTAGCCAGCTGTTGTATGAATGCCCTCGCCTGCGCTGCTTGTTCATCCGTTGTCTGTTGCAACGCAAATCCAGTGGCAAAGGTCTCAGGTAGCAATAGCAAATCACCTGGAGGCACATCCGCAACCAGCTTTTCAATCGTTGCGAAATTCTGCTCTGGCGCTAACCAAGCAATATCATATTGCACTATATTTACGGTTAAAGTTGACATAATTTCTCCGCTGCAGCGATTAAGGTCTCGGTTTCTTTGGCAAAGCACAGGCGAATAATTTTATCGCCATTAGGCTTGTCATAAAATACACTTAACGGGATCGCCGCCACACCAATTTGCTCAACCAATTGCTGGCAAAAAGTCACATCGTCTACGTCTGATATATCACTGTAATCAAGTAACAAGAAATACGTGCCTTCACTTGGCAGGATCTTAAAACGGCTTATCGCCAGTGCCTCAACCAGTACATCACGTTTTTGTTGATAAAACAGCCCTAATTCATCCACATGCTCAGGTGCATCTCGCAGCATATCAGCCAAAGCCAATTGTGCAGGCGTAAAGCTTGAGAAGTTAACAAACTGATGGATTTTTCTAAACTCAACCGTCAAATTTGCAGGTGCAATGCAGTAACCCATCTTCCAACCAGTACAGTGAAATGTTTTACCAAAACTGGATACCACAAAGGCCCGTGCTGCCAGCTCAGAGTCACGTAGGACACTCAAATGTGGGGCGCCATCAAAGGTAATATGCTCATACACTTCATCACTGATCAGATAAATATCATGCTTATTGAGCAGCGCTTTCAATGCATCGAGATCCGCTTGTTTCAGTGTTTTTGCACTTGGATTGTGGGGGCTATTAATAATAATCGCACGTGTTTTTTGTGTCACAGCAGCACTGACTTGTGTCCAGTCAATGGCATAGTCTGGTGCACACAAAGGAATATGTACCGTGCGACCACCGGCCAATTCAACCGCAGGGCGATATGAATCATACGCTGGGTCAAATACAATCACTTCATCACCTTTACGTACTAGCGCCTGAATCGCCACAAACAAAGCCTCTGTCGCACCTGCAGTGACCGTCACTTGTGCCGCGGCATCAATGTCTTGCTGGTATCGACGCGCAACAAGTGCCGCAATCTCCTGCTGTAATACTGGCAACCCAGGAGAGGGGGCATATTGGTTATATCCAGCTAACGTATGTGCTGACAGCGCATGTTTGAGCTGGCTTGGGGTATCAAACTCAGGAAAACCTTGAGAGAGGTTCAGTGCACCGTGCTCATTAGCAAGCCCTGTCATGGTAGAGAAAATACTGGTACCAACGTCTGGTAATTTACTTTCCATTTTGTAACTCTTTTGATTATGGCGTAGGCGATAAAGCGATGCTATCATTGCCAAAGATAGAAGTATAGCCGTCCAAACCTCTTAGGATGATCGAATATGCAAACAAAGGCAGCAAAACAAGCGCTCATAGATGCTGGCCGTTGGGTTAGCCAACAAGGCTGGGTGCCCGCGACTGGCGGCAACTTTTCTATGAAAACCGATGATGGCTTTGTCGTCACCGCCAGCGGCTTTGATAAAGGCCACCTCACGCCAGAGCAGTTTTTAGAATTAGACCAGCATGGTCAAATCGTCTCTGGTGACGGTAAACCCTCAGCTGAAACTGCCTTGCACCTCAAGTTATATGAGTTACAACCGCAAGCAGGATGTATCTTGCACACGCACTCAGTAGCAGCGACTGTTCTGTCACGCTTTATACGCAGTAACCAGTTTTCAGTGACAGGCTATGAGATGCAAAAATCACTGTCTGGGATTAAAAGTCACCTAGATACGCTATCAATTGCCATCTTTGATAACGATCAGGATATTCCCGCATTGGCGGCACGGGTTGCCAAGCATCATGAAACATACCCAGTCACGCATGGGGTTTTGATCCGTGGTCATGGTTTATATGCATTGGGCAACAGCATTTTTGAAACTCGCCGTCATATCGAGGGGCTAGAGTTCTTGTTCGCCTGTGAATTAGAGCGAATAAAATTAGAAGGAGCAGTAAAGTGATAAAAGCCATTCTCACTGATATTGAAGGCACGATTACCCGTATTTCATTCGTCAAAGACATTCTTTTTCCCTATGCCGCAAAGCACTTAGCTGACTTTGTTAAAGCGTCACAAGATGACCCTCAGGTGCAAATTCAACTTGATGCCGTCAGAGCAGAAATCGCTCAGCCAGAAGCAAGTTTAGATACCGTGATAAACACCTTACTTGGCTGGATTGAAGCCGATAAAAAAATAACGCCACTTAAGCAATTACAAGGTTTGATCTGGCAAAATGGCTATCAACAAGGCGACTTCACAGGCCATATCTACCCAGATGCCCATGCCTATTTGACTGCACAGCATCAAGCAGGCACGGCACTGTATGTGTATTCTTCCGGTTCAGTGAAAGCCCAGCAACTGCTTTTTGCTCATTCAGATTTTGGCGATATACGTGCCTTATTTAGCGACTATTTTGATACCCGAGTGGGTGCAAAGCAGCAATCTGAGTCTTATCGCAACATAGTGCAAAGCCTGCCTTTTGAAGCAGCTGACGTCCTATTTTTAAGTGATGTCGTCGCAGAACTTGATGCGGCCAAAGCAGCCGGCCTACAGACTTTACAGCTGTGGCGCGATGATCAACCCAAAAGCACTCACCATGCTTTTATCACCAGTTTTGAGCATATTTAAAACGAGACACCGTCATGAGTTACTTACATATCTATCAAGAAGCGCAACCACAAAAAGCGACGTTCCAAAGCGAAGAGGCAAGTATCATTGCTGAAAAACTGGCTGAGGTTGGGGTGCGCTTTGAGCAATGGCAAGCAACACAAATCTTAGCAAAAGAAGCCACTGAAACCGATATCATTAACGCATATAGCCAAGATATCGAGCGCTTAAAAGTACAGGGGGGCTACCAAACCGTCGACGTCGTTGCACTACAAAAAGGCAATCCAAATGCGCCAGCGATGCGCGAAAAATTTCTTTTTGAACATACCCACAATGAAGATGAAGTGCGTTTTTTTGTGGCCGGGTATGGGCTATTCTGCCTGCATATCGCAGATAAGGTCTATCAAGTATTCTGCCAGCAAGGTGATTTGATCTCTGTGCCAGATCACACACCACATTGGTTTGATATGGGCAGCGACCCTGAATTCACCGCTATTCGACTTTTCAATAATACAGAAGGTTGGGTTGCCCAAGAGACAGGCTCAAGTATTGCCAAGCAATTCCCGCTGTTAGACTAACCTCTTTTTCGCGAATTACACAGCAGGCTACTGCCCATGCCTGCTGTCATCATTACAAATTAATAAATTCCGGTGTGGTGTAAACACCACTATCAAACACCCACCCAGTGACTAACTTTGCTGGCGTTACATCAAAAGCAGGGTTATAGACTTCAGCCTCAGAAGGTGCCCATTGGCATTCACCAAAACTGCCACTCACTCCAGTCACCTCACCCGCACTGCGTTGTTCAATTTCAATATCTTGGCCGCTAGCACAGGCCGGATCAAAGGTGGTTTTAGGTGCCACAACATAAAAAGGCACATTGTGAAAATGTGCTAACACAGCCAAGTTATACGTGCCCACTTTATTTGCAAAATCCCCGTTTGCCGCCACCCTATCAGCTCCCACGAATATCTTATCAACCTTGCCCGCAGCCATTAAAGACGCGGCCATACTATCGCACAACAAAGTATAAGGGATCTGCCATCGTGCCAGTTCATACGCTGTTAAACGCCCACCTTGCAATAAAGGACGCGTTTCGTCTACCCAGACATGGATATCACCATGACGCTGCATCGCTTGGTAAATCACACCCAGCGCTGTGCCAATACCTGCTGTGGCTAGCGCCCCCGTATTACAATGGGTCAGGATATTATCGCCAGCATCCACTAGGTCCACCCCATGCTCTGCAATTCGAGCACATAAGGCAATGTCTTCTTCAAATAATTGCTCGGCAACTGTGATCACTTCAGTAATCTTTTGCTCGCTATGTAGCACCGCGCGGAGCCTGTCCATACAGTGTTTTAAATTTACCGCCGTTGGACGCGTGGCCTCTAAGTCGTCTATCGCATGACATAATTCTTCTCGGGAGCTGCCCTGCTCGGCGAGATAAGCAACCAACAAAGTCGCAGCTAAACCAATTAAAGGCGCGCCCCGCACTTGTAAGTTATTAATCAGATCCTGCATTTCACTGACCGTTTTACAGACATGCCAAACTTCTTGATGCGGCAACAAATATTGGTCAAGTACCTGCACTTTTCCATCTTGGTATTTCAAACTTTGAGCGATCAAATCTTTCATGTTGATTAAAGGGTGTACAGTTGTAATTACTGCTCATTCTACATAAAGATCTAAAGATGTATAGACATCTAAACATTTAAAAATATAGAATGCTAAAAGTTACTTTAATTTTTGGTGAATAACAGTGAGCAAATACGTTGCCTTTAATAACGACACAGCCTTAAGTTACGTCCAAGAACTGGGGCAATTTTTTCCAGCTAATGCAGAGTTATCTTGCTATGAGTTTGGGGATGGTAATCTCAATTTAGTCTTCCGAGTTCAAGATACAGAAAAGCGCAGTGTTATTTTGAAGCAAGCACTGCCGTATGCTCGCTGTGTCGGTGAAAGCTGGCCGCTGACATTGGATAGAGCCAGAATTGAAGCCAGCGTATTGAAAAAGCATGGTGATGTTTGCCCTGAGCACACCGCGCAAGTTTTACATCATAATCGTGAGCTCGCTGTCACCATATTGGAAGACTTGGGTGATATGGCGATTTTGCGAGGTGAACTGAATCAAGGGAACACGTTCAAGCACCTTGGTACGCACGTCGCAACTTACTTGGCAAAAACCAGCTTTTTCTATTCAGACTTTTATTTATCTGCTGCAGAAAAAAAAGCATTGGTACAAGAGTTCACCAACCCTGAACTGTGCTCCATCACCGAAGACTTATTTTTCGATGACCCTTATCGGGAGCATGAACGTAATAACTTCCCAACAGCATTAGAAGAGCAAGTTTCTCTGCTGAGAAACAATGCTGCCTTGTTAATTCACGTTGCGCAATTGAAGAGTAAATTCTTTTCATCACCACAAACCCTGCTGCACGGCGACGTCCATACTGGTAGCCTATTTGTGTCACCAAAAGAGACTAAACTTATCGACCCTGAATTTGGCTTTTTCGGTCCAATTGGCTTCGATTTAGGCTCTTTTATCGGTAATTTACTACTCAATTATTGTGCTCAAAATGGCCGTATTTCAGAAATACCTAAACGACGTGATTTACATTCCTACTTACTGCACACAATTTCCACCTGCCTTCAAGCTTTTGAGCAGCAGTGGTTAACACTGGCCAGTACCCAAACCCGTGATTTAGCACTTCAAGCACCCGGCTATGCCGAGCAATTTTTACAAGCAGTGCTGCAAGATACAATGGGATATTGCGGTACTGAACTGATCCGTCGCACCATCGGGTTAGCGCATGTGGCAGATATTGATGAGATTGAAGATGATACAAAGCGCTTAGCGGTACAAAAGCAAACGCTACTTCTTGGCGAGCAATTGATTTTAAATGCAAAAAGTTGCCACTCAACCGATGACTTTTATCAGCTGATTATCAGCTTTGTACACTAATTAAAAAGGCCGCTTGATAGCGGCCTCTGTTATTTTACTTTTGCTTTTGCGCTTGTTCGATATATTGCGCGATTTGCGCTTCAAGTACAAATAGCGGGACAGAGCCATTTTTCAGTATCTGATGGTGAAATTCACGAATATTAAACTGCTCACCCAGTGCCTGCTCAGCTTCTGTACGCAAGCGTCTGATTGTCAGCTCACCAATCTTGTATGACAGCGCTTGACCAGGCCAAGAAATGTAGCGATCAGTTTCTGTTTTAACATTGTGTAAAGACAGTGCCGTATTATTTTGCATAAATTGCATCGCCTGCTCGCGACTCCACCCAAACATGTGCATGCCTGTATCCACAACTAAACGTGCTGCACGCCACATTTCATAGGTAAGCCGACCGAAATCACTATATGGGTCTTGGTAAAAGCCAGCTTCCAGACCTAAATATTCAGCATATAACCCCCACCCTTCGCCAAATGCTGAGATATATTCATTGCGATACTCAGGTAAATGTGTGAACTCGTCATTTATGGCAATTTGTAAATGATGACCCGGCACCCCTTCGTGCAAGGTTAATGCCTCTAAAACATACAGAGGTCTTTTATCAAGCGCGTAAGTGTTTACCCAATAATAGCCAGGATCTGTCTCTTTGGATGGCGGTAAGTATCTTCCCGTAGTGTACTTTGGTGCGAGACTATCAGGAACTGGGGCTACGCCATAAGGGACTCTAGGTAAAGTAGACACATAAAAGAATTGTGGCAACTTAGCGTCCATCTTCTTGGCGATAAATGATGCCTCTTTGAGCAACTCTTCAGGTGTCTTTGCATAAAACTGCGGATCGGTACGCAAAAATTCGACGAACTCAGCAAAAGAGCCTTCAAAGCCTACCTTTTTGATGATGGTGTTCATCTCACTACGAATACGCGCCACTTCCTGCAAACCTAGCTCATGGATTTGCTTAGGCGTCATGTCAGTTGTCGTGAAGTGCTTAGCGCGGTTGATATAAAATGCTTCACCATTGGGTGTACTCGACCAAGCAATGTCTTTTTTTGCCACTGGTCGGTATTCATTGACGAAAAAGTCTAAGTAACTTTGATAAGCAGGGTTAGCATAATTGACTATTGCGTGCTTAGCTTGCTGCTGAAGCTTGCTAAAAGCCTCATCTGATATAGCCGCTTGATTTGTCTTAAATGGCGCATAAAATGGCGAGCGCTCAACATCATCAATGGCGATATACGCCTCTATCGATGATTCGAACCCCTGCAGTACAACTTGCGGTTGGGTCAACCCAATTGCCATGCCCTTTCGCATCCAGTCCATCTGCTGCGAAAAATATCGTGGTAGCTGCTTAATCTGAGCTATCAATTGTTGATAGCCCTGCGGTGTAGAGAAGTCATGCTCAAGGATCTTAAATGACATGTCTGTATGGAATCCAGATTCCGACAACAGTGGTACATAATGATGTTTGAAATGATATTTATCGACTTTATTCTGTACTTGCGCACGCAAAATTGCGAAGTTAATTTGATTCTCTGCGCTTAATTGTGTTGTGTCTATCGCATCAAACTTATCCAGTAGTGCTAAACGGCGCTGATTTTCGCGTGCTAAGTGCGCTGGAGACATATCTGGCAACAAAAATAGCTCGTCTAGTGACTTGGTATGATTGGCGCTAATGTCGGCACGAAAGGTCATCACTTGTTTAGACAACGCCACAAAGGCCTGGTCTGGATTATTCTGGGTCATCTGGCACGCAGACAAACTGAGTACCAAAGCAATGGCACTAAGAGGTTTAAAAACGGCGTTCAACACTGAGGTTCCTTAACTTTCGCTGGGGTATGCACCTTAACGAAGGCACTCGTCTCTATGCAAATATAATCGACCAAACATCATGCAAATGCGATCATCGATACGACACCATATATACAAAGGCCAAAGTTGTCGATAAATTCGCCTAACAGAATAAGTTGGGTAACTTTTTACCATTAAAAGGGCAAATTTTGCTTTCAAAAAGTCACGATTACGATTAATGTAGCGGGGCTTCAAATAGGATGAAATCATGACTTGTGCCAAAGGACGTTAAGGCTTCAAGATTAACTTTAATGTATGGTAAAGAAGTAGATGACGTTCCATGATCCAATGGCAATAGCCCAAGAAAAAATGACCAAGGTTTGTCATTTTCTGGAACTGCACGCACTACCCCCTACACCATTAAATTATCAAGTAGCTTATACTTTCATCAGTCGGACTAACGACGCCTTAACGACGCGCTTAGAAAGAGATCTTCGTGGTAATGTTGACATTGATACCGTCTACATTGAGCAACTGTACTTCGAGTTTATCTACACAGAACATCAAGAAGAACTGGCGGTATTAAAAGAGGTCGACAATGTCATCGATGAATTATCCGCGTCCTCCTCACGCTCGCACCATAGCATCACAAAATTCACGCAGAGTATTCGTAAATGCCACAGTGAGTTAGACCCGCAAGATATTGCCAAAAGCAAAAAGGCGCTTGGTGAATTCACTCAGCAAACAGAGCGCTATATAGAGCAACAACAGCGCTTTAAGCAGAGTTTACAAAAAGCCAGGGCCAGCCAAAGTCAACAGTACATGGTACTCAATAAAATACGAAAGCAACGTTTGATTGATCCACACACAGGTCTTTACAAAAGACACTATCTGAATCAAAAAACTCAGCTTTGGTTAGATCAGGAAAAGACGCTGTGTGCAATTTCCATTCAAGTAGATAACCTCAGTGATTTTAGTGAACGATTCGGTGACATGATTGGCGAGACTGTTTTGCAACGGGTTGCGCATAAGATTAAAAAATATGTATTAGAAAGTGGTGTACCGGGTCGTACGGGCAAGCAGGAGTTCACCATTTTACTGGTTGATATTGAACCTGAAACAGCCAAAGTTATCGCGGAAAAAATCCGTAAGGGCGTTGAAAAGCTCAAATTCATTAGCAATAAAGGCAATGTACAATTTCCAGACATCCAACTGGCTATCGGTATTGCCAAAAGACAATCAGAGCGAGATTTTAACGAATTAGCCAGCCAAGCTTCGTTTGCCGCGCAAAAGGCACATGCGTTAGGGCGCGACTGTTATATTTCAGGCGCTCTATAAGCGCTTTTGTACGATAAAATTTTACGATTAACACGCACTATAAATTGCACCTAAGTGTCGCAATCAAGTACACTATACCCATCTAAACTGTGTCACCAAGGCCAACATGAAAGAAGAAAATCGCGATACCACCCACTTTGGTTATAAAACCGTAGAGTCCACTCAAAAAGAGTCTTTGGTTGCAGATGTTTTTCACTCTGTCGCAGCCAAATACGACATCATGAATGACTTTTTATCCTTTGGCATACATCGCCTTTGGAAACGTCAAACCGTAGCGTGTGCAGGGGTTCGAAAAGGTCATCGCGTATTGGATTTGGCAGGTGGTACAGGTGACCTGACAGCAAAGTTCAGCCAACTTGTTGGCGATACCGGTCAAGTGATCCTTGGCGATATCAATGACTCAATGCTGAAAGTTGGCCGCGATAAGCTACGTGACCTCGGCTTAGTTAATAACATTGAATACGTGCAAATGAACGCCCAAGCGTTACCATTTCCAGATAACAGCTTAGATGTTATTACTATCGCATTTGGATTACGTAATGTCACAGACAAAAACGAAGCATTGCGTTCAATGTACCGAGTTCTAAAACCAGGTGGTCGATTGTTGGTGCTGGAATTTTCTAAAACGGATAACGAAGCGTTATCTAAACTTTATGACTTCTACTCATTTAACATCTTGCCAAACGTCGGCAAAATTGTGGCGAATGACAGTGAATCTTACCGCTACTTAGCAGAATCAATCCGCATGCACCCAGACCAAGAAACTTTAAAGGGCATGATGGAAAACGCAGGGTTTGAGCAAACAAGCTATCAAAACTTCACTGGCGGCATTGTTGCGCTGCATAGAGGGTTCAAGTACTAACACAAGTAAAGGGTAAGTTTATGTGGGTATCTGTTTTAACGGCCGTCGCCGAGCAAGCTGTAAATCGTCTCTTAACTCTTGAGCCAAACCTTGCTGCAGATCTGCAAGGCGCTGCACATAATGTGCTGGCGCTCACATTGACTGATTTAAACTTATCCTGTGCACTTCACTATAATGGTGAATACTGCTTCGTATATGGCAACTATCATGATGAAGCTGATTGTCATATCACCACCTCTCTCGATTGCTTAGGTGAATTGAAAGACCCGAGTCAATTGACGCGATTGATCCGCAGTGGCAAATTGGATTTGGAGGGCGACCTTCACCTTGCACAGCTTTACAGCAAAGCATTTGGCAACCTAGATATCGATTGGGCAGAGCACTTATCCCACTACCTTGGTGATGCTGGCGCTGAACACTTAGTGAGTAGCGTAAAAGCGTGCAACAACAAAGCCCAACAGCATAAAAAGTCATATCAGCAAGTCATGACTCAACTGTGTCAAGATGAGCTCAACGTCACCATTCACCCTCTGGAGCTACAGCAGTTTAAAGCGCAAACCAGAGCCCTTTCATCGCAATTGGCTGCGCTAGAACAACGCATTAATGCACTAACAGACTGACTTTAAGGAGCAGGAATTGTCCATCGCTCGCCTATATCATATTGGTAAAACATTTCTAAACTATGGCCTAGATGAACTGCTGCCTCAGTATTTGCAGCCTTGGTACGCTAAGTACCTTCGCAAGTGCTTATTTTGGCTGCCGAATAAACACCAAGATAAGTCTGAAGGCGCGCGTTTACGTCTGGCATTGCAAGCTTTAGGGCCCGTGTGGGTTAAATTCGGCCAAATGTTATCTACTCGACGTGACCTATTACCTCATGAGATGGCACAAGAGCTGGCACAGTTACAAGACAATGTCGCGTCATTTGACGGCGAAAAAGCACAGCGGCTTATCGAGCTCGCGCTAGAGCTTGAACATATTAGCGACTTATTCGAGCATTTTGAGCAACAGCCTCTGGCTTCAGCCTCCATCGCTCAGGTTCATACAGCGCAGCTGCAAACTGAACAGGGCTTAAAAGACGTGGTTGTGAAAGTGATCCGTCCGGACATAGAAAAGCAAATCCTCGCAGATCTGTCCTTAATGGAGCAATTTGCCAAAGTACTGGCTGGTTTGGTGAGCGAAAGCCGTCGTTTAAGACCTGTTGAAGTCGTACGCGAATATCGCAAAACCTTGCTTGATGAGCTCGATTTAATGCGAGAAGGTGCCAACGCCATTCAGCTAAGACGCAACTTTGAAGGATCTGAAGCCTTATATATTCCTGAAGTCTATAGCGATTACTCAAGACAAAACGTGTTAGTGATGGAGCGCATCTACGGTATCCCAGTATCTGATACTGAAACACTGGAAGCGCAAGGCACTGATATGAAACTACTTGCAGAACGAGGTGTTGAAGTTTTCTTCACGCAAGTATTCAGAGACAGTTTTTTCCATGCTGACATGCACCCTGGCAATATTTTTGTCTCCTATGAACACCCTGAAAACCCGCAGTATATCGGGATTGACTGCGGTATCGTTGGTACGTTAAATCGCGAAGATAAGAGATATTTAGCTGAAAACTTCATTGCTTTTTTCAATCGTGATTATCGCCAAGTGGCTCAGCTTCATGTCGACTCAGGTTGGGTACCCGCAGACACCTGTGTGGAAGAGTTTGAATTTGCAATTCGCACTGTGTGTGAACCTATTTTTAATAAGCCACTGGCAGAAATTTCATTTGGACACGTTTTGGTCAACCTGTTTAATACAGCAAGGCGTTTCAATATGGAAGTGCAACCTCAGTTGGTGCTGTTACAAAAAACCCTGCTATATGTTGAAGGATTGGGTCGTCAACTCTATCCGCAACTCGACCTTTGGCAAACCGCAAAGCCGTTCTTAGAACATTGGGTGCAAGAGCAAGTTGGTCCCCTCGCGGTGGCCAAGAAGTTATATCAAAATCTACCTTTTTGGGCTGAAAAAATGCCTGAATTACCTGACTTAGTTTATCAAAGCTTGAAACGTCAACATCATCAAGTACCAGCACCGCAATCTGCTGTAAGTAAGCAAACAATACAAAGCGTTTTATTGGGCATGGCTGCATCCACTTTTGCGATCATTGCGGGTCTGTGTTTTATCGCTGAATTAAATGGTGCAAGCCTAGGTAGTGCACTTTTTGCATGCTTGCTATTTATTTGTGCATGGCGTAAAACAGGGTGATATTTTATACGCGCGGCGTATAATTAAATCAGTAATTACAAATAAGACGTAAACGGAGTCGTTATGGGATTAGGTGGTATCAGTATTTGGCAACTATTAATTGTTCTTGCAATCATTGTATTGCTTTTTGGCACTAAAAAGTTGCGTGGTATGGGTGGAGACCTAGGTAACGCCGTTAAAGGGTTTAAAAAAGCCATGTCTGAGGATGAAAAAACAGAAGCAGACAAGCCAAAAGACGCCATTCAAAATCAAACCCAAAGCAAATCTACCAGCACTGAAACTGATAAAGAAAAGGTTTAATTTACATGGGCATGTGGGAGCTCGTCGTCATATTAATTGTCGGCTTAATCGTATTAGGTCCAGAGCGTTTACCGGTGGCTATACGAACGGTTAGTCGCTGGATCCGAACCGTGAAATCTGTTGCTAATTCGGTGAAGGCTGAAGTGAATGAAGAGCTCAGAGTACATGAGTTGCACACTAATCTAAAAAAAGCTGAGCAACAAAACATGAATAACTTAGCCCCCGAGCTGCAAGAGTCCGTGGATGAGTTGAAAAAAGCGGCCGAGTCTGTGCGTCATAGCTATCAAACGGATGCCACGGACAAACATTCGAAAAAAGACTAATCCCTCAGAAGTAACAGGAACACCCATGTCAGAATCGGACAACAGTGGTTTTATAGGTCACCTAATTGAACTCAGAGATCGCCTTATTAAAGCCCTCTTAAGCGTATTGGTGATCTTTCTATCCTTGGTCTATTTTGCCAACGATATTTATGCATTTGTCGCAAACCCACTCGTTTTAAGTTTGCCAGAAAATGCCACCATGATAGCCACAGATGTCACTGCACCTTTTTTTGCACCGTTTAAACTGACCCTCTTTGTCTCTTTATTTTTAGCGATCCCTTTTATATTGCATCAGTTTTGGGGCTTTTTAGCACCCGGCTTGTACCAGCATGAAAAACGTATGCTCATGCCCATCCTCCTATCTAGTGTGGTGTTGTTTTATGCCGGTATCGCGTTTTGCTATTTCGTGGTTATGCCAATTATTTTGGGCTTTTTTACCGCGGTTGGTCCAGCTATGATGACTTTATCTCCGGATATCAGTAGCTATTTAGCCTTTATCCTCAAATTATTTTTCGCTTTTGGCGTCGCTTTTGAGATCCCGGTCGCTATTATGCTGCTGTGCTGGAGTGGCGTCACAACAACTCAAAGCTTAAAAGATAAACGTCCTTATATCGTAGTAGGTGTGTTCGTAGTGGCCATGTTTTTAACACCACCCGATGTGCTATCGCAAACCTTGCTCGCTGTGCCTATGTTATTATTATTCGAAATCGGCATCATCCTAGCGGGCATCTACAGCAAAAAGTCTGAACAACAGGAAATGAACAATGAATAAGTGGTTCACCCTACTTGCATTGGGTGCCTCGCTCTGTGCTCACGCCCAAAATGAAACGCTTGAACAGTTGGTTCAGTGTCAATCTATTGCATCCGACACTAAGCGCTTGCATTGCTATGACCAAGTAACTACAAAACTTCAATCTAAGCAACCAGTAGCTACCATATCAGCCGCACCAGTTACAAAAAGCATACTGAGTAAAGAGCAAAAACAAGCACGCTTTGGCATAGAGAATAAAACCACCCAAAACGAGCAACGTGTTGACAATATTGAAGCTACAATAGTAAAGCTGACCAAGTCAGTACATGGTGTACGTACCTTCGAGCTCTCAAATACACAAGTATGGAAGCAAATTGGTAGTAATGCCTTTTTTGCCAGGCAGGAAGATACGGTCACCATAAAACGTGGCTCATTTAACTCATTTTTGATGAGCAAATCGGGCTCAAATCGAACAATTCGCGTAAAAAGAATAAAATAAATGCAAACGATGATTGATGCTGGTGTCAACTTAACCAGCTCACAATTTGATAAAGACAGAGCAGATGTTGTTGCAAGGGCCAAAGCAAATCATATCAGTAATATGTTATTGATTGGCTGTGACCTTCCCTCAAGTGAGCAAAGCCTTGCTCTAGCAAATACTCATCAACTGGTGAGTACTGCAGGTATACACCCTCATGATGCAAAGGATGCGCCAGATGACTTCATTGCGCAAATCACTCATTTGGCAAAGTCACCTCAAGTTGTCGCAATTGGTGAATGTGGCTTAGATTTTAATCGTGACTTTTCGCCACGAGATATTCAAGCCCATGTATGCAATGAACAGTTTAAGCTCGCACAACAGCTAGATATGCCAGCTTATATTCATGAGCGAGATGCACATGAGCATATGAAAACCTTGTTATCTGATCACCAAATAAAGGGCGTTCTGCACTGCTTTACAGGCGATAAACAAGCACTTAAATTCTATCTTGATTACGGTTTAATGATTGGTATTACTGGGTGGGTATGTGATGAAAGACGCGGTCAGCAACTGCGTGAATTAATCCCCTACATTCCAAATGATAGATTACTTATTGAAACGGATGCGCCTTATTTACTACCAAGAACACTCTCTCCAAAGCCAAAATCTAGACGCAATGAACCGGCCTATTTATTAGCTGTTGTTACGCAAATAGCCGAATTGAAAAGCACCGATTTTGACACGATTGCAATGCATAGTTCTGCTAACTTCAATGCGCTCTTTATGGCGAATCAATCGAGTATTTCCTGATGAAGTTATGGCTACTGTTCGCACTGATACTAAATACCTTTCCGGCAGTCGCCAGCATCTTCGTTGATGCAAACTCAAATACCCATGTTTTTGAACTACCAGCGCAGTTTAGGCACCAAGCTTCACTGCCATTTAGCTATACAGTAGCCCCTCAGGATACACTACAAGATTTGCTCAGTAGCAGCACTACTTGGCATTATCATGATTCTGGCGCACTTAATTTAGGTGAAGTAGAGCAGCAAGTTTGGATAAAAGTTGTATTACGAAACGATAGCTTAATTGAGATCCCACTTTTACTCAGTGTGAACAACAACCTACTGGATAGTATTACAGCCTACATAATGCAACCAGATCATGCCATCTTAACGCTTGATTTAGGTGATAGCCGCCCACTCATGCAGCGCCCCATTAAACATGAAGCTCAACTCATCCCATTAGAGTTACCAGGTAAACGACAAACCACGCTTTATTTGAAAGTGAAACACCATGGCGCTCTCAATATTCCCCTTAGTCTCTGGCATCCTGTGGAATATCTAAAATATAAGAGTAAATTCAACCTCATCTATGGCATTTTAGCGGGCTTTTTACTGGCCATGATAGCGACCAACTTTACCATGTATAGCTTCACGCGGCGCAAATACTTCCTCCATGGCACTCTGCTCATGACGAGTGTCTGGTTACTATTGGTTCACTTATACGGTTTTGGATACAGGTATCTCTACGCAGACTGGCAATGGATGCAACAGTATGGTCAAAGTATTCTGGTGCTACTTTCTACTTTAGCCATGACCCCAATTATACGCAGTCAAATCTTACCCATCAGTAGCGCCCCCAGAATTGATAGTGGTCTAAAATAC
Organism: Pseudoalteromonas luteoviolacea H33-S; assembly: GCF_001625695.1. Lineage (GTDB taxonomy): Bacteria > Pseudomonadota > Gammaproteobacteria > Enterobacterales > Alteromonadaceae > Pseudoalteromonas > Pseudoalteromonas luteoviolacea_B. Next base: position 59,530 of record NZ_AUXY01000063.1, on the reverse strand, counting down.
CTACTATTAAGCGGCGTTGGTATTACCCTACTGTGTACATTTTTACCTATTACGCTGGCACTCAAAACTGCATACATTTTTGCCATACTCGCGGTAGTTTACTTTTTTATGATCACTGTCAAAGCTTCTCCACAAAAGCTCACTAAGAAGATACCCACACTCACTGTCTACCTATGTTTAATGATATCTTTGTGCTATCAGTTTGGTTTTGAGCTTGGTTTATTATCAGGCGCCTTGCTTGAACGCCCGGTAACTTATATTTGTTCCTTATTTGTATGTGCGTACATTAGCTATGCGCTGGCCAAGCAGTACATATCGGAGCGTGAGCGCCACATCAAGGCACAAGAACAGAAATTAGCGAAAACTCGCGCAGAAGATGCACTACTCAAAGAAAAACTAAGCATTCAAGAGCAGGCCCAGCAAGATTTAGAAAGCAGCATTGATGAGCGCACATTTGAGTTACAAGTCACTTTACGTGAACTAGAAGAGAAAAACCGCGAGCTTGAACGACTCAACATGGAAGACCCACTTACCAAAGTGAAAAACCGTCGCTATTTCGATAAACGCCTCATGATGGAAGTCAGACGCTCACGCAGGGAGCAAACCACACTCAGTGTGATCATGTTAGATATAGACCATTTCAAGCGCGTTAATGATGTCTACGGTCATTTAGCAGGTGACCAAACCATATGTGCTTTTGCTAACACAATTAGCCAGCATTTAAAGCGCCCCCATGATGAAGTATTTCGTTATGGCGGGGAGGAGTTTGTTATTTTACTACCTAACACAGATGCCCGTGGCGCTTTAGAGCTTGCAGAAAAAATTCGCCTCGCGGCGGCATCATGTACAGTCAATATCGCAGATCAGAATATTCAGTTCACAACCAGTGCAGGTTTATATAGCGCCATAGCCAAAGATACACAAAACCCAACTTTATTTACCGACTTCGCCGATAAAGCGCTGTATGAAGCAAAGCAAAGTGGGCGAAATCAAGTTTGCATTTATCAACACACCTAGGAGACTTAATGTGGCTCAATCAGGACTAGATCTTTTTCCTTATACACGTATGCGACGCATGCGTCGCGACGACTTTTCTCGCCGTTTAATGTGTGAAAACACATTAACTGTCGCTGATCTAATTTATCCTGTGTTTGTTTTAGAAGGCACAAATTGTCGTGAATCTATCCCCTCGATGCCGGGGATTGAAAGGCTTTCAATTGACTTATTGGTAGAAGAAGCAAAGCAACTTGCTGCTTTAGGGGTCCCTGCTATCGCCATCTTCCCAGTCACACCTGCGGAGCAAAAGTCATTGATGGCTGAGGAAGCATACAACTCTGAAGGGCTTGCACAGCGTACTGTAAGAGCGCTTAAGGCAGCCTGTCCAGATTTAGGTGTAATAACAGATGTTGCGCTAGACCCTTTCACTGTTCATGGTCAGGATGGCATCATTGATGAGCGTGGTTATGTGATGAATGACATCACAACAGAGATCCTCATAAAACAAGCATTATCGCATGCCGATGCAGGTGCTGATGTGGTTGCGCCTTCAGACATGATGGATGGTCGTATTGGCGCTATTCGCGAAGCCTTAGAAGCCGCTGGGCATATTCATACTCGTATCATGGCCTATTCTGCAAAATATGCATCAAGCTATTATGGGCCATTCAGAGATGCCGTTGGCTCGGCTGGTAACCTCAAAGGCGCGGATAAAAAGACTTATCAAATGGACCCTGCGAACTCAGATGAAGCAATAAGAGAAGTTGCTTTAGATTTACAAGAAGGGGCGGATATGGTCATGGTAAAACCAGGTATGCCGTATTTGGATGTGGTTAGGCGCGTTAAAGATGAGTTTGGTGTCCCGACTTTTGCTTATCAAGTCAGCGGTGAATATGCCATGCACAAAGCTGCAATCGACAACGGCTGGCTGGCAGAAAAGCCCGTAGTCATGGAGTCACTATTGGCATTTAAGCGCGCTGGTGCTGATGGTATCTTGACCTACTTTGCCAAGCAAGTCGCATTATGGCTCAATGAAAAATAACGCTAATATTCACAAATATTAAAGCTTAGAATTCCCTTTCTGACTAAAAAGCGCCATACGGCGCTTTTACGCTTTTACTTGAGATTGTGTCAAGCCAATCACAGGACAACTAAATAGCTTAGCTGCTTTTTGTATTTCTTCAAAGCTGGCTAACCAGTAAGGGAATGAGACCTGCTTATTTGCCTTTAACTCTACACTGATGACGTACACATTAAGTACTTTAGTCGCTTTTAATGCCGCTATTTCATCACCATGCAAGTAATGTATGTTTAACCCATTATGATGGCTAAAACCTGCCTTATCTATATGCACATATTTTTTGCCCCAAATGCCAGCAATGAGAGAAAACATCGTCAATGCTGAGCCCAGTGCAACTAGTACCTTAGCAACAGTCACAAACCCTAAACTCAATAACACCACACAGAGTAAAACAAGCAAAACAAGCTGTATTGAATATAAATACCAGTTAATTTGTAAGTTGATTGTCTTCATGAGTACCTCCAAATTTTACTCAAATTACCTACTTTAGGACTACGAATGGGGCATGATAAATTCGCTTTGTTCCTAAATCAAGCTCGTCATCAGCTTTTTTCAACAATCAATATTTCAAACGCATGCTTAATTCTCTAAATTTGCATTACATTAGATAAATTAACTTTTTGGATAGGTATATATATTAATATATTACGTAAAAAAGATGTATGTTTAGGTCAAAAAACAACCTAAAAGAATGAGTGTTAGCATTATACAATTATTTACATTTTACAAATAAATAAATTCATAAAATGTTTGTTTAGCAAGATTAAAAAAAGCCAAGCCACTTATCCAGCCATAGCACCGCTGATTATTCAACACATAAAAAAACCGCCCTAAGGCGGTTTTTTCAAAAGAAAGGAGTTAGCTAATTACTTAGCAGCTTTCTTTTCTTTCTCTGCAGCGATTACCGCGTCAGCAACATTTTGCGGACATGGCGCATAGTGAGAGAATTCCATTGAGAACTGACCACGACCAGACGTGATAGTACGTAGGTGACCAATGTATCCGAACATTTCAGATAGAGGTACTTCACCCTTGATACGAACGCCCATTGCGCCAGCTTCTTGGTCTTTGATCATACCACGACGACGGTTAAGGTCACCGATTACGTCACCTACGTTGTCATCTGGCGTGAACACGTCAACTTTCATGATTGGCTCAAGAAGTTGTGCACCCGCTTTAGGGATAGACTGACGGAAAGCGCCTTTAGCAGCGATTTCGAATGCGATTGCTGATGAGTCAACTGCGTGGAAACCACCGTCGAATAGCTCAACTTCAACGTCTAGTACAGGGAAGCCAGCTAGAACACCTTCTTCCATCATTGACTTGAAGCCTTTCTCAACTGCAGGCCAGAATTCTTTAGGTACGTTACCACCAACAACTGAAGATGAGAACGTGAAACCAGAACCAACTTCACCTGGCTTGATACGGTAGTCGATCTTACCGAACTGACCAGAACCACCAGACTGCTTCTTGTGCGTGTAGCTGTCTTCAACTTCTTGCGTGATAGTTTCACGGTAAGCAACCTGAGGCTGACCAACAACTAGCTCAACGCCGTAAGTACGCTTAAGGATGTCTACCTTGATGTCTAGGTGAAGCTCACCCATACCTTTAAGGATAGTTTCACCTGAATCTTCGTCAGTCTCAACCTGGAATGACGGATCTTCTGCAACCATCTTACCGATAGCGATACCCATCTTCTCGTTACCACCTTTATCTTTAGGTGCAACAGCGATAGAGATTACCGGATCAGGGAAGATCATCGCTTCTAGAGTACATTCGTGCTTAGGATCACATAGAGTGTGACCAGTTTGAACGTTCTTCATACCTACAACAGCGATGATGTCACCCGCTTGTGCTTCAGTAAGTTCGTTACGCTCGTCTGCTTGCATCTCAACCATACGGCCGATACGCTCAGTTTTACCAGTTGCAGAGTTAAGGATCGTGTCACCTTTCTTCATGCGACCAGCGTAGATACGGATGAACGTAAGTGCACCGAAACGGTCGTCCATGATTTTGAACGCAAGCGCTTTAAGTGGCTCTTCTGCGTCAACTGTCGCAACGTCACCAGTAGGCTCACCAGTTTCTGGATCAGTTAGAGGCTGAGGATCAACTTCAGTCGGAGACGGTAGGTAATCAACAACTGCGTCTAGTACTAGCTGCATACCTTTGTTTTTGAATGCAGAACCACAGAAAGTTGGGAAGAAAGCAAGGTCACGTGTACCTTTACGGATACAAGCTTTGATTTGCTCTAGTGAAGGAGTTTCACCTTCCATGTATGCTTCCATTAGGTCGTCGTCTTGCTCAACAGCAGACTCAACTAGCATCTCATGGTACTCTTCAACTTTCTCAACCATGTCAGCTGGAACGTCAGTGATTTCGTAGTTTTCTGGAAGGCCAGTCTCGTCCCAGATGTATGCTTTTTTCGTTAGTACGTCAACAACACCTGTGAACTGATCTTCGATACCGATAGGAAGAGTCATAACTAGTGGGTTTGCGCCAAGTACTTTCTCTACTTGACCTACTACGCGGTAGAAGTCAGCACCCATACGGTCTAGTTTGTTTACGAAGATACAACGTGCAACTTCTGATTCGTTAGCATAACGCCAGTTAGTTTCTGACTGAGGCTCAACACCACCAGAACCACAGAATACACCGATACCGCCGTCAAGAACTTTAAGTGAACGGTATACTTCAACTGTGAAGTCAACGTGTCCAGGAGTATCGATAACGTTTAAACGGTGGCCTTTCCACTCACAAGTAACAGCTGCTGACTGGATAGTAATACCACGCTCTGCTTCCTGTTCCATGAAGTCAGTAGTTGACTCACCATCGTGTACTTCACCAGTTTTGTGAATCTTACCAGTAAGCTTAAGAATACGCTCAGTGGTCGTAGTTTTACCCGCATCAACGTGCGCGAAAATACCAATGTTTCTGTATTTCGATAAATCTGCCATTGTTTTACTCTATTTAAAGTAGAAAAATTATTCGGCGGGAGTATATCACCTCTTTAGGCGAACATCATCCTTGAAGTCGATTAAAATGCAGTCAATTTGCAATTAAAACGCATTCGCTGCGATATTGCATTGTTGAACCGCATTAAATAAGCCATTTTTAGCCTTAATCACCATCAATGATATCGCCAACACTGCCTAATACAGAGCCTTCACCCTGCCTGCTACCGCCCTGTTTTGGTGCGTGTTCAAGCACACGATCCGCTAATCTAGAGAATGGTAAGCTTTGGATCCACACCGTACCATGGCCTTTTAACGTCGCTAAAAAGAGCCCTTCACCGCCAAAAAACATACTTTTCAGGCCTTTAACCCGCTCAATATCAAATTCGATACCTTCGCTGAACCCAACCACACAGCCGGTATCGACGCGCAGTGTTTCACCATTAAGCTGCTTTTCAACCACAGTGCCGCCTGCATGGGCAAATGCCATTCCATCGCCCTGTAAGTGCTCTAATATGAATCCTTCTCCACCAAAAAAGCCCGCGCCAAGTTTGCGCTGAAATGCAATATCCACTTTGGTGCCCAGTGCTGCACATAAAAATGAATCTTTTTGTAAGTAAACAGATTGACCTAACGTCGCCATATCTAACGCCAAGATAGAACCCGGAAAAGGCGCTGCAAATGCCACACGTTTTTTGCCCACACCTTCATTGGTGAAGTGCGTCATAAACAACGACTCACCACTAATTAAACGCTTACCTGCACTGAATAACTTGCCCATAAAGCCTTGATCTACATCAGAGCCGTCACCCATTTTTGCTTCAAAACTAATGCCATCTTGCATATAGTTCATCGCGCCGGCTTCTGCAATAACCGTTTCATTGGGATCCAACTCCACTTCAACCATCTGCATAGATTCGCCAATGATTTCGTAATCAATTTCATGACAATGCATATTTTATTCTCCTTTTATGTGCCCAAATTACTGTGTCTTCACAGCCTTTTTGTCTGTCAAAGTTAGTACAATGCAATGAATTTTGCATGACAGCAGCTTCCCCATTGACACCTTCAGTTAAAACCAAATAAATAATCCCAAGATCAAAGCCACCCCTAATAAAGGCACGCATACCGTCAATACTGCCAGTGGCCAATAAGCATCTTGATGTTTCTCACCACAAATCGCCCGTACCGTTGTCACGACATAGCCATTGTGAGGCAAGGTGTCCAGTGCACCCGAGCTAATAGCGACAACACGATGCAGCTGGTTTTCATCGACCCCTAAATCTAAATAATGAGGTGCGACCAAAGGTAACGCAATTGCTTGCCCACCAGAGGCTGATCCCGTCAATGCTGCGATGACGCTCACCGCGATTGCCGCGCCAAGCAACTCATTACCTGGAATAGACGTCATTAAGGTCACAGCTTCTTGAAACGCAGGCGTACCTTTAGCAACGGCACCAAAACCGACCACTGCCGCTGTATTACCGATTGCCACTAATGCCCCAGTTGTACCGAGGTTAATTGCCTGAGATAAACTTTTAAAGTACTTAAAATTAATGATAAAAATAGACACGACGCCACCGAGCAGGGCGACAATTAAAGCACTTTGCTGGAGCTGTTCATGTAGCAGAAATGACAAACTCAGTACCACGAGTAAGGGTAAGAGGCCTGTGATTGGATGGGGTAAATGGCGCTTATCTTCGACAGGGTCGCCGGCTCTCGCTTCAAAAGACTCGCCATTATCGACGGCCTTTTTAATCATTTTAACGAGTAAAAAATAGCCCAAGGCAGCCATAAATATGGCGACAATCAAGCTTTCTTGCCATGCAGCATAGGGGCTAGTCCCTAAATATTTTATCGGGATCCAGTTTTGTATTTCAGGGGAGCCCGCCGAGGTCATGGTAAATGTCACAGAACCAAAAGCCAGAACAGCAGGGATAAAACGCCGGGGAAGATCCGCATCCTTAAATAAGCTCAGCGCCATCGGATAAACAGAAAACGCCACGATAAAAACACTTACCCCGCCATAAGTGAGTAAAGCACACGCAAATACAATTGCGAATACAGCATGCTTCATTCCGATTTTATCGGTAATGTAGCGCGCTATGGCATCTGCAGCGCCCGTATCTTCCATAAATTTGCCAAACAACGAACCCAGCAAAAACATAAAGAACCAAGCTTGAATAAAGCCGCTGAATCCGGACATATAAATTGAAACAAAGTTACCGTCATTTATGCCATTAAATATTGCAATATCACTACTAAGTGCGACCAATAGCGCACATATCGGCGCAGCAATAAACAGATTCATCCCTCTTAAAGTCAGCCAAATCAGTGCTGCCAATGCACCGATCAACCCCAATGTACTGACCATTAACCCACCTCTTTTGTTATTTTTATGTAACTGTTATACGCCGAAAAGATCAGGAAATAAAGTGTCTTAGCACACTCAAAAGTGGGAGGTAAGTAAGGCCTTAGTCAACTACAGAGATGAATACAACAAAATTAAATGAGAATTATTTGCAAATAAGTGTTGACACTGAGTCAGATGTTATTGATAATCAATCTCAACAAAATAAGTGACGGTTTATTTTGTTGAAGTACTCTAATTTTGTTTCTCGACCCTGAAACACGTTGAGCGAACGTTACACGCTAGGTAATAACGCGTTGTTTTACGCCCCTAAAACAACTTGTAAAAACCGACTATTTTACTTGCTACATTGCTCATATCAGTGACGGTAGATATGAACACAAAAGCCCGCTTGACCCGCGGGCTTTTCTATTTTTACTACCTGACAATTGCTCACTTACCTCACCAGTTAAGATGATGGTCTTCTAAAAAGCCTGAACAAATTAATGTTTACAACTCACAAAAAGTGTAAATGAGAATTGTTTTCAAAAAAGTATTGACATAGATCAAAATACAATTGATAATCAATCTCAACAAGTCGAGTAGACGGCTCAACTTGTTAAGTACGCTAAATTGTTTCAAGACCCTGAAACACGTGATGCACACGTAAAAATGCAAGGTTGCATGTGCTTTATCTTAACGCCCCTTAAATAAAGCACACTCAACCCACTTACTATTTTACTTGCTACATTGCTCATATCGGTGACGGTAGATATGATCAAAAAAGGCCCGCAATTGCGGGCTTTTTTATTGCCCTCGACTTACCATCGCTATTTTTTGAGTTACATTCTTGCAAAATATATCTGTATAAACGAATTTCATGCACTCGTATATTAACAACGTCAATGCACGCTAATCACTGCAAAACTGACCAACAAAACTAAATGAGAATTATTTTCAAATAAGTATTGACACCCACCCAGATCTAATTGATAATCAATCTCAACAAAGACGGATAAACACACTTTGTTGACGTACTCAGATTTTGTTTCTCGACCCCGAAACACGTGTGGCGCACGCAAACAGCTTCTGGTTGTCAGTGATGAACATTAACGCCCCTTAACGCGATTCACTAACAACCAACTTACTATTTTACTTGCTACATTGCTCATATCGGTGACGGTAGATATGAACCTAAAAGGCCCTTACAGGGCCTTTTTTATTGCGACTAGCAAAGCAGTTGTAATCAAGTGTAATAGTTTACCTATGTACCTACTTGATAAACTCTGACTCCTTTTTGTTTCGAACAACAGTGCAATGACTCAAACACGCTACCGCTATAACTTCATCTTAACGGTGCTGCTCCTAGCAGGCTTCATTTTTACCAGCTGGTTTAGTTTGATCATTGCTAAGCAATCGTTATTTCGTGGCATTGAAAATGATGCACTCCCCCTCACTAGCCACTTAATTCATACCGATCTGCAAAAGCAGCTGCAAGCTCCCATTATTATTTCATCGCAAATGGCTAACAATACCTTTTTGCATGCTTGGTTGGCCCAGCCTGAAAAAGACACCGCATTCTTATTTGAATATCTCAGACAGACACGCAGTGATTTTGATGCGGTAACCAGTTTTCTCGCCACCAGTCATGACAAAACCTATTATCGCTATGATGGTAGTACCACGACGTTAATCAAGCAGGATACCTGGTACCAAGATACCCTAGACAACGATGCCTTATATACGCTCAATGTTGATCTAGACCCAAGAGATGACCACCAAGCAACCATCTTTGTCAATCACAAAATCATGGTGAACAATCAAGTAAAGGGCGTCACAGGGGTTGGTATCAAGCTAGATCACCTAAAACGTCTCATCGATAAGTATCAACATACTTACGACCGTAAAGTCTATTTTATTGATCATAAAGGCCGCTTATTGTTTTATAACGACGCTACCTTTGCAGACTACTCGTTAAGCGACAAGTTTGGTCAACATGGTACGAAGTTATTAGACAACCAAACCTATAAATTACGCTTAGAGCAAGACGATAAAACTTTGTTTATTAACTCTCGCTATTTGGCCCACTTTGGTTGGTATCTCATTGTTGAGCAATCACTTGACCAAAATAACTCCCTATCGGAAAGCCTCTACATCAATTTGTTGATGGGTATTGTGATCACTGGCGTCATCTTATTTAGCGCTCAACTCACCTTTAACCACTACCAGAAGCGACTCGAAAAGATGGCGACGTTTGATAAGCTGACAAACACCTACAATCGACAAGCATTTGAACCTAGGCTGCAATCTGAGCTACAAAAAGCACGCAACCAATTCAAGCCACTGGTGATGATGATGTTAGACATTGACCACTTCAAACAAGTGAATGACAAACACGGACACCTGGTCGGTGACAAAGTGCTTAAGCATGTTGCACATATTTGTAAATCAGTCGTCAAAAATCACGGTTCAGTATGTCGCTGGGGTGGCGAAGAATTTGTGATTTTACTCCCCAAAACAGAGCTCAATCAAGGCCATGAACTGGCAGAGCAGATCCACCAAGCGCTTAATGCCAGTGAGTGTGAAGTTAAAGTCACGGCCAGTATTGGCCTTGCACAATATCATATTGATGAATCTGAAGATGGGTTGTTAAAGCGCGCAGACGCTGCTTTATACAGCGCCAAAAGCACTGGACGCAATCGTTCAGTGCTTGCAAAAGCCGCCTAATGAATTAGCGACGATTCTTTCGTGCGCGAGCGCGGCGTTGACGCTTTTCTTCCTCGCGGGCTGCCTTTTTCGCTTCTGCGGCTGCACGGATTTCGGCAACCATTTGCTCTTCCTCTTCACGCATTTGCGGTGTTTCCATGGTTACATGGCCAAGCACCGCGTCGCGTAGCTCGTTGATGAGGATCTCTGACATTTTATGGGTATCAACCTGATTGCCTCCGCGGATGCAGCCTCGTTTGCGCCCGGCCATTTCAATAAATGTCCAATCGCAATCTGGCAACTCATCAATTTTATAACGACTTTTCAGTAGCTCAGGATACGCCTTCAACAAATATTCAGCGGTATAACTTGCCACTTCTTCATAGTTAATGGCTGTATCGCGGATAGCACCCGTTGCGGCTAGACGATAGCCCGAGTTTTCATTTTCAACCTTTGGCCACAACATACCCGGCGTGTCATACAGCATGATACCGTCTTCTAAGCGAATGCGTTGCTGCGCCTTGGTTACCGCAGGCTCATTGCCTGTCTTAGCGACAATACGACCAGCTAGTATATTGATAAGTGTTGATTTACCAACATTAGGAATACCCATGATCATGGCTTTTAACTGCTTGTCTTGACCGACCTTGTGCGGCGCTAACTTTTTACACAGCGCATTAATGCGATGAACTTCCGCCGCCTTGTCATGACCAAATGATAAGGTTTTTACCCCATCCTCTTGCTCAAAATACGCCATCCAAGCTTTGGTCATCTCGGGATCTGCTAAGTCCGCTTTGTTTAAGATTTTGATGACCGGTTTGTCACCGCGTAACTGCGCGACCATTGGGTTTTCACTGCTATACGGAATACGCGCATCAAGTACTTCAATAATGACATCCATCTGCGGCATGATTTCTTTAATCTCATTGCGCGCCTTATTCATATGCCCAGGAAACCATTGGATGGCCATAAAAATCTCTCCAAAACTAAAATCTGTGACTATTTTAACGTAAAACGCACCAGATAGATAAATCTTGATATACTGGGCCTTTAAAAACTCTCAGCATAATAACATGGCCCTAAAATCTACAATTCTAAAAGCACACCTAAATATCAGTGATATGGATAGGCATGTCTATACCGATAAGTCACTCACTTTGGCGCAGCACCCTTCAGAGAACGAACAGCGATTGATGGTGCGTCTACTTGCTTATATCTTGCAATACACTGAAGAGCTGAGCTTTACTAAGGGGCTATGTGTGGATGATGAGCCTGCCGCGTGGCAAAAAAATCTGACCGATGACATTGAGCTGTGGGTTGATGTTGGTTTGCCAGATGAAAAGCGCCTGAAAAAAGCCGCTGTGCGTTCGCAGCAAGTGGTCTTGTACACGTATGGTGAAAACACCCAAGAGATTTGGTGGAAGAAGAATCAGTCTGCTGCCAATCAATATGATAATTTGCGTGTTTACAGCCTACCTTATTCAGCCACTTCACAAATGGTGGAACTATTCGCACGTTCAATGGATTTGACAGCGACCATCCAAGATGGCGAAATATGGCTCAGTGACTCACAGCACAGTGTGCAAATTGTGCCAACCCAGCTTAAATAAGGAATAGTATGAATATAAAGCGGATTGTCGTCCTTCACGGACTATATATGTCAGGGTTTGTGATGCAGCCGCTTTGTACTCGGTTAGAAAAAACCGGCTGTGAAATCCTCAATTTAAGCTACAACACCTTGGCCCCCGACAGACAATCTATCTTCAATCAAATAGATGCATTTATCGCTGATAAGCCAACTGCGTTTGTGTGCCATTCTATGGGGGGGTTGGTCGCCAGAGATTATCTCACCCATGCCTCAGCACAGAGCCAGTATGTTGAAAAAGTCATTACTCTTGGCACACCACACAAAGGCAGTGCCATCGCAAAACATATGCATGATAAAGGGTTTGATCGCTTATTAAAAAACAGTGTGGAATATTTACTGAGCGAGACCAACACATGGCCTTTTAATGCGCGTTTATATAGCATTGCGGGCGACTTACCGATTGGGTTGATGCCCTTATTGCAAAAAGGCAGCCGCTCGGACGGCACAGTGTTGCTCGATGAGACAAAACTAAAGGGCATGGCCGAGCATAAAGTGTTTCACCGCAGCCATACCACCTTAATTTATTCACGTAGCGTGATGGACTATATCATTGATGTGATCAGTCGCGATAAGTAAGTTATTTATCTGCCTTTTGCGCGACTTTATATGCGACCAAGGCAATGATACCCGTAATTAATGGCACCGGTGCTGCCAAGTAACCAAAGCTGTCTGAGTTTGCATAACTAGCGCCTGCTAAATGCCCCACTAGCCCAACCACAAAAGCCACCAGCGCAATGACAACAACGGTAATTTCACCTTTGTGCTGTGATTCTGTTTTACCTTTCATAGAGCTCTCCTTAAACATGAGCGCCCTAGAAATGGCCTAAAAAATAAAACAGGGCGCTTTGCCTTTTTATTATGGCCTTGCTGTCGGTATGAAAATTGACCTAAATCAAGCTGAAAAACCGCTTTATACATACACCTATTCACATTTGCGATGGATCAACAAAGCGCTGACTTTTTAGTCAAAGTGGCAAGCTTTAAGCAAGTACTAACGACTTTTTCGATGGCTATAATCGCTTTTAGTCGTTGGCCTTTATCACCTCCATCCGCCACACTGTACAACATACAAAGTCACACAATGACAAGCATTTAAACACGCCGCATCTGCTGCGGAAAAACATCATAAGGTAGCGAACAATGACAAATAGCATAGGGTTAGACAAACAGAAAAGTGAGCAACTGGTTGCAGCATTAAACGTGCTTTTAAGTAGCTACCAGATCCAATATATGAATGCGCGCAGCTTCCACTGGAACATCAAAGGGAGAGAGTTTTTTGAACTACACGTTAAATTTGAAGAAATTTACAACCAGCTATTACTCAAAGTGGACGAATTAGCAGAGCGTATCTTAACCATTGAAGGCATCCCACTGCATGCATTTAGCGATTACCTCAACGCCAGTGAAATTGCCGAAGCAAAAGATATTCAAAATGGCCCTGAAGCAGTCGCAACCCTGCTTGCTGGCTTTACTCAACTCATTAAGTCGCAACGTACTATATTGGCGCAAGCCGCTGATGCCGAGGACGAGGGCACCGCGTCTCTCATGGGAGATTACATCACGGAGCAAGAAAAGTTAGTCTGGATGCTCAAGGCTTATTTAGGCTAATCCAACCATGAGGCGGCACCGCGATAGCTCGGATGCTGGCTCAGATAGGCTGCCACATCAAGGTACATCTGTACCTTGATGTCACTCTCTGTCCACAACTCACAAATGAATTTTCGGGTTAGGGCGTCAATGCCAATGTAGTCAATCTGACGATAACCACGCTGTTCCATGTCTTTGCAGTAGGCTTTCAGTGCAGCAATGCTATCAGCAGTGGTCATTTCAAACTGGCTGAGATTAACGACAGCACAGTGTAATTGACCAGGCTGATAGTCTTGCCAACGCGTGCGTGCTTCTTGCACCAACGCAGCGACGCCTTCGCTATTGAATGCACCCACTAGGTTTACAAAAACCGTCGGTGGAGTAATGTCTATTTGCCACTGTCCATGTACTGAAAACACACTGTCCCCCTAAAACTCAATACGCGAAGTCAATCACCAAATCAATTAGTCAGCCTGCTGTGGTAACAAAGAGATAAAAAAGGCCATTTCCAACGCTTTCTCATTTAAACTCTTAAACCTGCCAGACGCACCACCATGTCCAGAGTCCATGTCTGTTTTAAACACCAATACGTTATCATCCGTTTTAAGCTCTCTGAGCTTAGCAACCCACTTCATAGGCTCCCAATATTGTACTTGTGAGTCATGCAGACCTGTTGTTACTAGTGTATTAGGATAGTGCTTAGCAGCTAAATTGTCATAAGGCGAGTAAGACAAAATACTCTCATAGTCAGCCAAGTAATTTGGATTCCCCCACTCATCATACTCATTGGTTGTGAGAGGAATAGACTCATCCAACATGGTGGTCAGTACATCTAAAAATGGCACATGACAACCAATTCCTAAATACAGCTCAGGCGCTTGGTTCATTACCGCGCCCATCAATAGACCACCCGCGCTACCACCCGATGCAAAGATTTTATCTGCCGCACCATATTGCTGCTCGACTAATGCACGAGTGACATCCACGAAGTCGTTGAAGCTATTCTCTTTATGGGCTTTTTTACCATTTTCATACCATTGACGGCCCAGCATTTCTGAACCCCTGATATGGGCGATAACATAAACAAAGCCCCTATCCAACAAGCTCAAAGTCGTACTTGAGAAAGTTGGGTCAACAGTATAGCCATAAGCTCCATAGCCATATTGTAATAATGGATTTGTGCCATCTTTATTAAACATCGACTTTCGATAAACAATAGAGACAGGCACTTTCTCGCCGTCACGCGCTGTAATGTGTAAGCGCTCAGATGCGTAATCCTGAGGTTTAAAATCCCCTAGCACTTTGACTTGCTTTTTCAAGGTTTTTTGGCCTGTTGCCAAATCACATTCATAGACACTACTTGGCGTCGTCAAACTAGAGTAAGTGATGCGTACCGAGTTTGATTTTGGTTCTGGGTTATAGCCAACCCCCGCATAGTAACACTCATCATCAAAGCCTAATTGGTAACTTGCCCCCGTATAATCATGAATGACAAAACGGATTTGACCCATCTCTCGCTCAGTGATCACAAAGTGTGACTCAAATAACTCCAATCCCTCTAGAAGGACATGTTCACGGTGCGCAATCAACTCTTCCCACTGGCTAGGATCGTTCACCACGTCTAAGCCAGCTCGCACCATGCGAAAATTCTTTGCATCACTGTTGGTCAACAAATAATAGTGCTCACCAAACTTATCAAGGCCATATTCATGCCCTTCTTGTCGTGCTAACAAGCGCTTGAACTCGCCCATCGGTTGCTCAGCATCGAGATAAAGCACATCGCTCGTCTCTGTCGCAGACAAGTAAATATAAATTTGGCTCTCATCACGGCTTTTACCAAGACCCATGTAGTATTGGCGGTCTTGCTCTTCATACACCAAGACATCGTCACTTTGCGGTGTACCAAGTACATGGCGGTAAACTTGGAATCCCAGCAAGGTTTGCAGATCTTTTTTCACATAAAAGACCGTGCGATTATCATTTGCCCAAACCACTTCGCCTTCAGTTTCAACCAAGCAATCTTCCAGCATTTGGCCAGTATTCAGATCTTTAAACTTTATCGTATAAATTCTTCGACCATCTGTATCTTCACTGTATGCAAGTAGATCATCATCTGGACTCACAGCCATATCGGCGAGTTCATAAAATTCAAATGCTTTAGCCAACTCATTCACATCGAGTAATAAAGTTTTGTCGTCCATCGCTTCATTCAAGGCACGATAATGACGACCATACTCTTCCTCACCACTTACCTCATTGGTATACCAATAGCGGCCATCTTTTACTGGCACAGAAGAATCATCTTTGACGATACGCCCTTTCATTTCCTCAAATAGTGTTGCCTGCAAACCTTTATGCGGTTGCATTATCGCTTCACAATACTCATTTTCTGCTTTTAAGTGAGCTAATATCTCGTCATTTTGACGCTCATCATCGCGCATCCAGTAATAGTTATCTGTCCTTTGATGCCCGTGTATTTCCATATCATGGGGTACTTTTTTTGCCACTGGCGGGGTAAGCGCTTTGGTCATATAGATGTTCCTGATTTGTTATTATTCATCCAGTCTAACATAGCTAAAGGTGAGGTACAGCTTTGTGCCATAACTGGCCTAGTACGCCAAACAGTAACAAATACATCTACTGTTTAGGCCAAATTTTAACGTTAAATGAAACGTCAGCTAAAACTTAAGACGAAGGTAGAAAGTGTTACTTTATAACTTTAAATATCAAAACGGAATAGCACATCTAATTAGAAAGTTAGAAATGAAAAAGCCCAGCATGGCGCTGGGCTTTAATATATTGACTATCGACTATACTGCCGACTGAGTCGAGTCTTTCTTGAAGCGTTTCGTCGATTGTCCAAGCTTCGAAAAAGCACTCTTAATATCCACCAAAATAATGTACAAGCAAGGTACTAATATCAAGGTAATTAACGTTGCAAACAAGACCGCGAAACCAAGTGAAATCGCCATTGGGATAACAAACTTAGCTTGTAAACTGGTTTCGAAGATGATCGGTGTCACACCTGCAAACGTTGTAATGGACGTCAAGGTGATTGCTCTAAAGCGCGCACACCCAGCCTCAATCACCGCATCTTTGAGCCTCACGCCTTCTTTGCGTACTTGGTTGACATAGTCGGTCATCACCAAGGAGTCATTAATAACAACCCCGGCAGCTGCAATGAGACCAAAGGTCGACATCATGCTCATGTCTAAGCCATTTAACCAGTGACCCCAAACTGCACCAATCAAGCTAAATGGAATAACCGACATGATAATCAGCGGCTGAGAGTAACTCTTCAATGGCACTGCCAGCAAGATGTATACAATCATCATACCCGCAGCAAAGAACATGATCTGCTCATCGGCTTGCGCTTGCGTCTCTTCTACAGAGCCACCAAGTTCAGTTTTCACGCCTGGGAACTGCTCAAATAACTTAGGCAATAGGTTTTCTTTGATGTTATCAACAACCGCGGAAGGCTCAATTGCCTGCTCATCAATGCTGCCATAGACATACACGGTACGATAACCACCTTCACGGCGGATATAACTCACACCCGGCTTTTCAGTAAATTCAACCACATCACCCAGCACCACTTCACGACCATCCGGTGTTTTGATCAGCGCATATTTCAGCGACGCTACCGCTTCTCTATCCAGTTTTGGATAGCGCACCATCACTCGTATTTCTTCACCATCACGGATCAGACGCTGCGCCTCACCACCATAGAAGCTATCACCAATCTGGTTAGCCACATCAGCCAAATTCAAACCTAAGTCATAGGCCACTGGCTTAAGCGACAACTGCATTTCTTTACTCGGTGGATCTATGGTTGAACTGATGTCAAACAAACCTTTTTCTTGTTGCAGCATAGAAATAAATTGTCTGCCCGCAGCATTGAGCGTATCAATATC
Organism: Pseudoalteromonas luteoviolacea H33-S; assembly: GCF_001625695.1. Classification (GTDB taxonomy): domain Bacteria; phylum Pseudomonadota; class Gammaproteobacteria; order Enterobacterales; family Alteromonadaceae; genus Pseudoalteromonas; species Pseudoalteromonas luteoviolacea_B. The sequence continues at coordinate 42,297 of NZ_AUXY01000063.1, read as the reverse complement.
TGGCCCATAAATCAGGTAGCCAAACTCACCATCACCACTGCCCTGATCATTGACATCATCAATGACAAGTAACGATTTAACACCAGGAATTGTGGGCATGGCTTCACGCCAGCGGCGGGACAATTCAAAAGCATCAAATGGACGCAAGTCTTCATCAACAAGTACGGCGAGCACATTACCTTCACTACGGCCTTCATTCCATACCAAGATGTCTTTCACCATCTTTTGGCCATGCTCACGCTCGATGTCTTTGTCTACAGTCAGCATCATAGTTTCGATTTGCTGCAGTGCCGCCATCGTCTGCTCATCAGACACATTATCATTGAGCATGACTTTCACTTGTGGGAAGTCATGTGGCACTTTCGGTAACGGGATAAAGCGCACTTGATTCGAGGTGATCAATGACATACTCACAAGGAAAATAGCAATAAAACCGCAGAATACCGCCCAGCGCCACTCCACTGCTTTTTCAACAAAATTACGATAAGGTCCATTCACAAATGCAAAGAAATGCTTGTTAAACTTAGCGCGTCGGCTGTTTTCACGCAGCGGCTTAAATTTAGTATGACCTATGTGAGCAGGTAATATCCATTTTGACTCAATTAAACTGAATATCAGACACAATATCACTACAATAGAAATCGATTTAAAGAAAGCGCCTTGAGGCCCACTGGACATGATCATCGGCGCAAATACCGCCATGGTCGTCAAGACTCCGAATGTCGCAGGAGTGGCAACGCGTTTTGCACCACGTACAACACTGTCGACACTTGGACCACTGCGTTCAACTTCGGTATAGGCGGCCTCTCCTATGACGATGGCATCATCAACCACAATCCCCAGTACCATGATGAATGCGAACAAGGACACAATATTAATACTCACGCCAAATGCAGGCATCAGCATAATGGCCCCCAAGAAGCACACTGGTAATCCGATCATCACCCATAGAGCAAGCTTAAAGCGCAAGAAGACGGATAACATAATGGCCACTAACAGCGCCCCTTGCAGCATATTCTTTTTCATCATTTCAAGACGTGCATCGAGGTAGTAAGTCATGTCTACGATAGGTGTGAGTGACATGCCAGCCGGTAGTGTCTTATTTTTTTCTTCAATATAAGCGTGGACTGTTTTAGCAACTGGGATCATATTTTGGTCTTTGGTTGCTTTGACTGATAAGAATGCGGCATTGATGCCATTTTGTTTAAAGTAAAACTCACCTTCAACAAACTCATCTTTGATCACCGCAACGTCTTGTAGATAGACTTTTGCGCCGTTATCACCCACTTTGACAGGGATGCGTTTGAATTCATCTCCACGGTATTTTTGGTTTTCAACCCGCACTGAAATAATCCCAGCATCTGTACGTACTTCACCGGCTGAGATATTGGCTGAGTATCTGCGAATTGAATTACTCACATCGCTAATGGTCAAGCCGTAACGGCGTAGTGTGTCAGGGTCAATCTCAATCGCGATTTCATACGCAGGGGTGCTGCGCTCAACCAAGGATACATTGGATAGCTGTAACAGCTCATCTTCAACTTCTTTGGCAAGTGGTTTAAGATCCTTTAATGGGATATCTGCAGCCAGTGCCATTTGGATCACATCTTGACGAAACTCCACTTGTTGTACACGGATCGGCTCCATAGCTGCTGGAAACGTCGCAATCCCATCAACTCGGGTTCGCACCTTTTCAACCACATCGCTTAAATCAGCGCTGGTGTCGATTTCTAACTGCACACTACCGCTGCCACGGCGCGCTCGATAAACGCCTTTGTCGATTTCAGTCACATCTTTCAAAGATTCTTCGATCTTGATCAGAATGCTTTCTTCAATTTCCTGCGGCGATGCGCCGGGGTAACTTGCATTAATGCTGACAAAATTCAGCTCGATACTCGGAAACATTTGTCGCTGAATCGTAAAATAGCTCACAATACCCATTATCAGGATAAAGACCATCATCAGATTCGCCGCGACGGGGTTATGCGCAAAATAGGCAATTAACCCCTTTTGGGATGTTTTTATTTGCTCACTCATAGTTCATTCCCTGCTGTTACAGCTTTCCCGCATTATCTGACTCTGTCTCATTTTCTTTAGGGCCTGCAACTTTAACAGCCATACCGCGTTGCGGGTATTCAGGTAGTGTCACCACAACTTTATCGCTATTAGATAGCCCTTCACCTACTAGGTAGTACATGCCTTCCTCACGGATCACTTGCACTGGGCGCGGCTCTAGTTGTGCTTCTTCGTTAAGTAACCATACGGTCTGATTATTCACTAATTCCTGCGGAAGGCGATAGATTTGACGTAACGTCTCACCCTTAAATTGAACCTGTACATATGTACCAAACTTCACTTTAGGCTTGCTGCTGGTTAAGCCGTACGGATCTTCAATACGTACCACTAAACTACTCATACGTGTTTGCTGATCAACCACACCAAGATCACGGTGGATATAAGCGTCACGAGTAAAGCCATTCACGCCTTTTTGCGTCAATGTGGCTTTTAAGCCAGACACTTGTTCAGGTAAAAAGATTGAGTCAAATCCCGCGATAGGGATCACCACTTCAGCTTGCTCAATGTTGTTTAATTGTGCCACCGGGCTGCCGGTACTGACAAATTGGCCTAACCCCACTTCTCTCGATACAATTAATGCATTGAAAGGGGCAACGACATCACAATTATCTAGATCACGCTGCGCTCTTTTTAGCGCCGCTTTTGCCGACTTCACCGCGGCATGCGCACTCAGCAACTGAGGTTTGCGCAAAAATAAGTCTGTGTGCTTCTTGTTAGGAAAACGCTTCGCTTCGTCAGCCGCGACATCTGCCAAGGCTTGCTCTTCGATTAACTGAGCTTGAGCACTCGATAAAGCAGCTTCCGCCTGCAACACCGCAGCTTCATAGTTATCTTTTTCAATACGCAGTAATACATCGCCTTTACTGACAATGCCGCCGGTGACAAACTTTGGATGCCAATACTCTATTTCTCCCGACACCTGCACGGATAACATAGTTTGGTCTAATGGCACGACTTCACCATAGCTATTGATCACAACTTGATGATCTTGTGCCTCAATCGCTTCAACTTCAACAATTGGTCGCGTATCCACTACGTCAGACTCATCATCATTTTTGGCCACGGCATTTATGCCCATAAACCCAATGATACCAATACCCAACGCAGCGAAGGGTAATATCCATTTCAGTATTTTTGCTTGCATGACTGTACCTATTGATAATTTCCTAGCGCTATATTAACAAGATTTCCCCCCCCTAGGGTGTGACATTTGTAAGAATCTGTTACAACCTTTCAATATTTTTTCAACTGACCTCTCAGGTGATTAATCTCTATAATAAACAATACGATAAAAGATAAAATCACAGCGCATAGGTAACTGAGAAGCAGGCTGCTTGCCATCGTGGGTAAGAAAGCTCCCAAACCGAGCGTTACACTTGTTGCGATTAACATGGCGGCACCAAAATGAACCAAACGACTGTGTATTTGCTCGATAATTAACTGCAAGCGTGTTGCACCAACTTGTTGTTTTATTAACAAGACTGGTTGCTGGGCCAAAACAAGATTACCAAGCAACCCATATAACCCCACAAGTACTTGCATAATCATTAAAAAGCTTAGCCCAAGTCCACTATAAAAGCTCAGTACAGCCGCCTGATTCAATCCAGATAAATGAGTTGCTAAACCGACTACCTCGCGGACACTTTGCCCATGTGCCTGTTGCTGTAAAACTTGAGATAGTTCTAATTTTGACATGGATTGATTAGGTTTAAACCTAACCACCATATTCCCCTCAAAGTAATCATGTGGAAAATATACGGTCGCAGGCGCACCTTTGCCATGACTATAAATATTGTCTACGATACCCAGCAACTTAATAGGCTGACCGCTTCGACCGTAGAGACTTAGTCCAATGTCTTCGACCCCAATATCGAGTATCTCTGCGGCAGCTCGATTTATGATGACCGACTCTCGTCGAGCGCTATCTAACCGTGTGAAAGTATCGCCTGCAATAAGCGGTATCCCAAGCAGCGTAAAATAACCTTCGCCGACTGACTGTGAGTGCATCGTTACCTGTGCTGACTTCACGGGCTGTTTGCCAATTTGAGCCAAATAGCTGGTATCAAAAGGGTTTAAGCTACTCAAAGCAACAGCAGCGACTTTAGGGTGCGAGGAAAGCGCTTGAAGATTAGATAGAAAGAGTTGCTTGCGCTCTGCGATAGCAGCTTCATCTTGGCGCCAAGACACCTGATGACGGGCAACAAACACGGTATCCTCTACCTCTATACCTGAAGGGGTCTGCATTTGGCTACCGAAGTAATTGGCCGACCAAGTACCGATGCATAATACAACCATGCCAATGCTCAACTGAGTGACCAATATACTGACGCTAAACCACTGAGGTAATTGCTTTTCTTGACCTTTTCCTGCACCTTGCAAATTCTGATAGAGGCTTGTAAATGGCAATTGCTTAAAACCAAATACAGCAAACCCTAGCGCCAATACGGTGGCAACGGCGAACATCATGAAATAATGAAGAAGATTAACCTGTAGCCAATCTAAATGGGCAATCGATTGCGCACCAAACATCTGGATCGCAAATACCCCCAGCTCAACAAGCACTACAGCGCACATCGCCGACAGTAAGAACAATATAATTACCTGCCAATAATGTGCCAGACGCAATGTGGTCAGCGGCGCACCCAGTGTTGCTTTGAGTACAAGTTGTGCTTGTTGCTTTTTGATGTCTAACAAATAGAACGTCAGCAAATTAATCAAGGTGATCAATAAGAACGCACCGCCGCTCAGCAACAGCCAATCACTCGACTGCTGTATACCTCCTTTTAAATATTGCTTTAACGCATCATATTCAAAGCGCACATGGTTATTAAGAGCACTGCCAAAATCCACTAATCCAGCCCGAAACTGGGTATCTAAATACGCTGTGATATCAGGTGATATGGGTTGCCCTATTTGCGCTGTCGCCGAACGTCCAACAACAAACGTATTATACCGCACTGAAATATGCGCTTGTGACATCGCGTGTGTATCTATTGTGTGTCCAAAAGAAATATAGACGTCAGTGTATCGATTAGGCATGTAAATCTGCGGCTCAGTTTGAGTGCAAGCAACCACCCCAACCACCTGAAAGGTCTGCTGATCTAATTGCATACTATACACTTGTTTATGATTCTGCTGCTCTAAAAGCTTTGGCATATAACGCTTAGCAAAGCACTCACTAACAACCGCTTCAAATGGTATAACGCCATCAGCTTGCCCTTGACTAAAGTAGCGCCCCTGCACCAACTTTTGCTCAAACAAGGTAAAAAACGTAGGCTCCGCATAGGTTAGATTTAACTTAGGCTGGCTGGTATGGTTCATATACAGTGCATCGCCGTAATGTAGAGGTGTCGCCATAGACAACCGAGTGTCATGCTGGGCGATATATTGGGCTGCGACATTGGAAAGCGCCTTGTCCATCACCACACTGTCTTTATCATCAACCATACTACCGTGTAACCAAATCAATTGATTAGGCTGTGCATAGGGCAATGGTGCATATGCATGCCAAGCGATTAAGCTGACTAAGGCACCACCAGCAAGCGCGCTAGCAAGCAGTACCACAAATAACACCGTAAATCTCAGTTTGTTAAATAGCGCTTTAATCGAGCTAATATTTTCCTGCATCATATTCATCTTTTCCAAGCCCTCCTGTGGATATCAAAAGCCGATTTATAGAGGGCCAAAGACCGTATTTGCCATACTGGATGATCTGCTCACCGTGGTTAACAGTTCACCATCAAATAACTGGACACGACGTGATGCCATATCAGCATAACGCGGATCATGCGTTACCATGCAAATCGTGGTGCCCTGCTGATGCAAGTCACTGATGAGCTTCATCACCGCATCACCACTTTTAGAGTCTAAGTTGCCTGTTGCTTCATCCACCAACAAAATACTGGGCTGAGTCACCAATGCACGTGCGATAGCCACGCGTTGCTGTTGTCCACCTGAGAGCTGATTTGGGCGGTGGGTACTGCGATGAGACAAACCAACTTTTTCCAAGCAGGATTGCACCCGTTGCTGAGTGTCATGCCGATTGATTTTAGGCACGCTGTAGCGTAATGGCAGCGCCACATTATCGAATACCGACAGCCCATCTACGAGATTAAATGATTGGAAGATGAAGCCAATATGCAGGTTTCTTAATCTAGCCGCCTGATCGAATGTGAGATTATCTACTTGTTGACCTGCCAATAAATAGCGACCTGATGACGCTGGCTCTAACAGTCCCATCAAAGACAACAAAGTAGACTTACCACACCCAGAGGGACCAGATATTGAAACAAATTCTCCCTTACCCACTGTCATATTGATATTTCTAAGTGCATGTGTTTGAAAATCAGCCGTAGTGAATACCTTACCAATTTCCTGCATTTCAATAATATTTTGCATCTTCCTTCCTACTCAATAACCACGACTTGTCTTGCTTTTGCCAGCGCATCGAGATCTGAAATGACAACTGACTGCCCTGCTTGCAAACCACTTTTTACTTCCACATAACGCTCACTGCGTTGACCTAACTGCACCTCTACAAGCTCTGTTTGACCTGTCTCAAGCACTTTGTACATATCAACAGACAGTGTACTTAGCTCCATAACCGGCGTGCGAATATAATGGGTGTTTTCTATTGTGTCGATGACAATTGACGCTGTAATGCTTTGCTTGGGCCGCAGATCCAAGTGCTCATATTCGGGCAAACTCACTTCTACTTTAACGCTGTGCTGAGAGACCACAGGATCAATCCGCAGCACCTCACCGTTTAATACAGCGTCACCAACAAATACATCTACTGGCTGGCCAACTTGTACAGAACCAGCTTGAGACTGGCTCACTTGTAACTGTGCTATCAGCCCTGCTTGGTCACCTAAGGTTGCAATATGATCACCCATCGCAATGCGCGCTCCTAACTCTAAAGACATGCGCTCGATGACACCGTCATTCGGTGCGGTAATCAAGAGCATGGCCACTTTGGACACCAATGATGCCAACTCTTGTTGTGATAAAGCGACCCGCTTTTGCATCACCTGCAAAGTACTTCGGTGCAGTGCTTGTAACTGTGATAAACGCGTCTTAGCATGGTCAATTTGACCTGTCACACTGCGCAGTTGTGCCTGTGTTTCAAGAAATGATAATTGAGAAATAATCCCCTGCTCAGCAAGGTCTTTTTGCGCTTGAAAACGAAAAGACAGAGTAGCCAGCTGCCCTTCTAGCAGATTAATGGTTGAGCGCTCAACCAGCAGTTCCCGCTGCTGGCGCAAATCCAATTGCTGCAGCTCAGCTTGCGTTTCAGCCGTTTGTTGCTGCGCACGCTTATAATCCAATTCTAAGTCTGCGTTTTCCAAACGCGCGATCACGGTACCTGGCGCTACGACATCACCCGGTTTGTGCTTAATGTCTATCACCACGCCAGGGCTTGTTGCCGTGATAATTTTTTGCTCAGCACTGACCAAGGTGCCAAATGCATCGACGGTTACCGACAGCGCACCATGCTTGACGGTATCAATCATCAGTGAGTGTCGCTCTAAATATGTTTTTTTATCCAACAATGATGCCCATAGCGCGGCAATTATCACAGCGCAAGCCAACAAACCGACCGCCCACTTATGGCGTAGAGGAAAAGACGTTTTTTTCGGTACTGGTATATCCATGTAGTTCTTCTCGTAAGTCATGCGTATCAAAAAAGGATACTTACTGAAGATAAGGAATAGCGAAAACTGTACCAAAAATAAAAAACAATAATATCAGAAACTTAAAAATCAACAGCATGATATTCCCCCCAAAATCGAAGCAATGTCAATTCGATTCCGGAATCGGAAAATAAGAAGGCTTATCAAAAGCATAAAATCCACATTGCCCTCTTTTTCACTTAACACCTTTGCGCCAACAATAAAAAGAAGAAGACATGCCGATTACCAACTGGTACGTGCCCGGACCTGTTGATAAAAACTCATTAATTTCAAATTCACACAACACGCGTCCCACACGATATATCTAAAATGATTTATCACCGGTTATCTCTTAAAACTGTATAAAATTGATGGTATTGAGAAATAAAAAGCATAAGCAAGCAATGCCATGAAAAGCGGCTTGTCAATATTGCTATGCAACTCGGCGAAGCCTGAATATACAAGCGCTATCGTCATCCTTATGTGCTTGAAATTGAATAACAGTATGGCTACCCAACGCTGAAAATAAACACCATAAAAATATTTTATTATCAATTTCTTTACAATTGCGATTTATAAGATTACCTTGTTTGTTGTTGTTTAAATATTACTCAACACAACTAACAAGGAACATAAATGAAAACTCGTTATTTACTATCTGCGCTAGGACTTGCCTCAGCGAGCTGCTTTGCGCAAACCACTGCACTCACCGAAGCACAAATGATGCAATATACTAGCAAAGCCAGTATGGCCATCATTGGTCAGCGTGCTGAACTAAATTTGGTGATCCAACCTCAAGCAATGGCAGCAATGACAACCAGCAATGTCAGCCAAACGCTCACTCAAACAGTGACACACCCTAATGCCAGTTATATCAAACTGCATTTCAAAAACATTAATTTGGCCGGTGGTGGCAAGCTAGTTGTGCGCTCAAAAGATGGGAGTGAGCGCTATGAATACACAGAACACAATATGCGTGCAGCAACACTTGCCCAAGCTGATGATGGTGTAACAAGCTTCTCTGCCATGTCTATCTCTGCTGAAACAGCAGTCGTAGAATACACACCTGGCAGCCAAGTTACGACAAACCAAAGTGCCATCATCGACTACTATGACCACGGTACTGAAAACGAACCACAGCTTGCACCTGCAACCGATGTTGGGATCAGCTCTACTTGTGGAGCGATGGAAAGAAAAGATGTGCAGTGCTGGGCCAATACTCATCCAACAGAGTTTGAGCGCAGCCGTCCTGTGGCACGCCTATTAATGAATGGCAGTGGCCTATGTACAGGTTGGCGTGTTGGTCCTGATAACCGCATGTTTACCAATAATCATTGTGTTGAGAGTGCATCTAAACTCAGCAATACCGAAGTATGGTTTAACTATCAGCACACTTCATGTAATGGCTCAACACGTGAAGCCGTTGTCAAAGTGACGGGTAAAGATTTCTTATCGACAGATTACACGCTAGATTATACGCTCTTCACCATCAATGATTTTGCAAAAGCACAGCCGTTTGGCTACTTTGGTCTTGATGTACGAGATGCCACACAAGGTGAACGTATTTACATCCCACAGCACGGCTCAGGTAATCCGAAAGAGCTGTCCATTGAGTCAGATCGCGATACCAATGGACTCTGCTCTGTCAATAATGCCAATGCCAACGGCCGTGGTACAGGTACTGATTTAGGCTATTACTGTGACACCATTGGTGGCTCTTCGGGCTCTCCTGTACTGGCAGCTGCAACTAACAAGGTCATTGCATTGCACCATCTTGGTGGCTGTCACAACAAAGGGGCGAAAGTCAGCCTGATCTGGCCAAAAGTCGCCAACCATTTCAACAATCAGATCCCTGATGGGGATAACAACAGCGATCCGATACCAGTCGCTCAGTTCACGGCTGACTGCACCGCATTGAGCTGTAATTTTGATGGCAGCGCATCCAGTTCACCTAATGGCACAATCAGCCAATATGAATGGAGTTATGGTGATGCATCGAGCAATGGCTTTGGTGCCAATGTAACACATGATTATGTATCTTACGGTCAGTACACGGTTTCATTAACGGTCACGGATGCAACCGGTGCATCGGCGACAACCTCGAAGCAAATTCAACTGGTTGACCCAAATGACGACCCAGCCAAACTTATCAATGGTGTCGCAAAAGAAGGGTTGAGTGGCGCTAAATCAGACACTGTATTTTATTACTTAGACTTACCAGCTGGCGCGTCTAATGTGCAAGTCAGTATTTCTGGCGGTTCAGGGGATGCCGATTTGTATGTTAGAAAAGACAGCAAGCCGACCACCTCTACCTATGATTGCCGTCCTTACAGATGGGGTAATAGCGAGTCTTGTAGTCTCACAGGTGGCGCAGGTAAGTACTGGGTGATGATACGAGGCTATAGTGCTTACGCGAACCTGAAGCTGGTAGCGACCTATACGGAATAAACTCTAGCTATTTTCAAACCAACCAATTAAGCAAGGCGAGCAACAGCTCGCCTTTTTCATGCTCAAAGATATGTTTTACCAAGGGTGCCAAAGCCCCAGCCAAGTTCGCCACTCTTTATCATGCTGCTGTGCAGACAAACGCGCAAACCCAATATCAAGGCGCATATTTGAGATGCCCGCAGGTGCATAGTTAGCCGCACTCCCCAAGATGCGCTCACTCAACTCAAGCTGCCATTTTACTCCCCAACTATTGGCTACTCGCACACTATCTAAGTGGTGCTGCGCATAATATAAACGTGGCCGCCCAGTGCGCCAACTAGTAGCAAACTCATAGCCTAGGTAATGATTTCCAGTATCAAACCAAAAAGGCAGCGCGGTAATAGGCTGCTGGCTTGCACCCACACCTGTATATAGGCTGTTAGTCGCAAATCCACCTATTTCCATGACTCGATGCTGGCGATAGCGGTTGTCAGCCCGGGCATAAACGGGCCAATCCCATATTACAGCTTCACTGTTGAATTGGATGTCATGACCGGCATTCTCTCCCCACACTTTGGCACCATCGAGCGCCGCATTAAAAGCAAACTGCTGTTGATTGTGATGAAAAGACACCCGTTGACCTAGCCAATAACTATGCGCAGTCTCGTGATATCGGTGCTTTTCTACCACACCGCCTAAATAAGGTTGCCAGCGCCACTTTTGCCAAACATGTGCCAAAGACACATCTAATGTATTTGACCATCCGTGTTGCGCTTGCTGCCTCTTAGGATCAAGGCTTTGCTCTGCGATATCTAACTGATACAGCTTCAGCTGATTACGGAGTTTTATGTCATCGCGTTGATACGCAAAATCAGCATACCCCCCGAGTAATACGTCATCAAATAGTGACTTACTCACGCCGACTTGCCAGCTCTGCTGTTTAAGTATGTCTGCCCCAGTTAGTGCGAAGCTCACTAATTGCGTACTGGCTGATGCACTTTGCACAGAAAGTGCCAATGACCAATCCTGTGGCTTTGATGTATACGGCCCAGTAGACCATGATGTGGGTAATTTTTTGACTTGCTCGGGTGCTTTGAACTGCGATGCAACAAATGGCGCTGGCTGTGTGGTTTTTGGCTGCTGAGCTTTAAGTGTATCTATCTCTGTTAAGGCACTCAGCTTTGTGCCATAAGGTGTGCTTTCAATAAACCAAAGTTGTGAGTCATACTCGCCCACAAGTGCTTCAACGACATACTCACCTAGACTTAATTGCACCAATTGCTCATTGGCTAAGTGATAGTAATACACACCTAAAGCCCCTTGGTGGCCAGCAATAAAATACAAACCCGTGCCTTCGTTATCCCAACGCGGTGATGTCACATATTGGGCTTCGTCTGGGACAGGCACTGCAATGTGATCAGCATTCAAAGCATGATTCTTAGCAACATATAATCGCCACAGACCAGTTTGGTCTGTTTTCAAGTAGGCAAGCTGCGCTCCTTTGGGGCTCATAAGCGGATAATCATACACGGTATCCAGCTCATATGATGACAGTGACGTCTGCTTTTGATCAGACAAGTTGAGCTGAATTAATTGCGAATAACCATGCTCAACTCGCTCGGCAATGAGTGTTGATGTGTCTACTATGGTGAAACGACGTATCCCCAGCGTATTCGTTATTTTCACCACTTTATCCGCTTCAATTTGCCATTTAAACAAAGCATTTTGCCAGCCTTCATAGACTTTTTTTCTTGCAACAAAATAGATGGTGTCTTCATCAAACCACTGAGGATGGTAAATTCCGGAAAAATTTACCGGCACCAAAGACGCCAACTTCTTTCGGGAAAATGAGTCGGGCCGTTTATCTGGAATGTCTTCAGGATCAGCCTTGAGCAGTGCTGCTTGACGCTGCTCAAATTCTGCAACAGCAGCCTGATCTTCTTCACTTTGGTACACATTTAATGTGATTTCTGACGATGGACTCGACTCTACAGCCAAAAATTTTTGCTTGTTCGTTGAGAACTGAACATCACGCGCTGCAAAATCAAATTGCATCACTTCTTGGCTATCCACCAACGGTGCTTGAGGCGCTGATAACATTGCTTGATGCGTATACTCGGCGATAAAACGGCGATAAAGCTGCAGCGCAGACCTGCCAAATACACCAGCAAATGCAGATTCGAAATTACGACCCTCAACGGCATTAACACGCGTCCAAACCGCATCTAGGGTCGCTTCATCATATTCTTGCTCCAACCAAGCAAGAAACCGAGCCCCGAGCAAATAGGCCATGGCACTTGCGCGATAGCTGCCATCTCCATCACTCAGTGAATGATAAGGTAGTAATGCCCCGTGGCGTGCATAAGCACGCAACAGTGCTTCACTGTAATTGTCATACAAACGCCCCTTACCTGTTAACTTAGATTCTTGCAACGTTGCATAGCCTTCAGCCACCCAGCGCGGCAACACGGCGCTTGCTAAGTCATAACTGTCACTCAGATCTCGTAGCGTCTGCTTTAATGTATGGCGACTGGGCTGAGACAAATGCACCAGATGAATATATTCATGAAGCACTAATAACTTCAACCAACTTGGACTATGTGAAATTGCCATATCAGATTGCGGCGGCGTGACATATAAAGCCATAAAAGGACTATCAGAGCTTGGCAGCGCGAAGCCATTGGGTAAGTTAAAGGGATCGATCACAATGGCATCAACTGTGACATCCAGTGCCCGGTTCTGCTGCACTAGAACACGCTGTCTCACCACTTCAAGCTCAATGGCAGCAGCGCTCGCCCAAGAATGATGCTGCGGCTGATAGTGCACGCGAAAATGTGGGCTTTGAATTGATTGCCAACCCTGTGTCTTTGCCAAAGCGGGCACACAGACAAAGAACACAAGTACGATTAAAATACCATGTATCCTGCTATACATCGAAAATCCTTGGTACGACCCTACTGTTTAGTAGACCTTATGCCAATTTTCGACATCAAGAAAGAGTTAATCGTTGCGCGCCATCGCGCCGAGTGAAGTAAACAAGGTTAAAATCGCACCGACGACAACAAAAGCCACCATGGAAAACAAAGCGCTGAGCCCCAAGGTAAACTTTGCGGTTGCCATGGCCGCAGCAACAGCCCAAACGCTCACTCGACTGAGCCAACGCTTGGTTTGCAAAGGCAATTGAAGATGCTTTAAGGCAAACGTCATAACAAGAAAAGCGATAAACGGATATAACACCAACACAATACACTCCTCAGGTAAGTCAAATGCAGAAACGTCCTGTTAGACTGTCTCTGACTCTCGATTCATGTTAATTATATGGTAATGATAATTATTATCAACTAGGGAGGGTGATTTTTACTTCTGCTCCCTGTAAACCATTGCTTACTATCATACTGCCATTATGTTGCTCAATGATGCGCCTACTCAGGGTTAGACCAATACCTTGGCCAGTGCTTTTTGTCGAGTAAAACGGCGTCATGACATTGTCTAAGTTCGCAAATCCCCCCCCTTGATCTGTGATGCTTATCACTACATGTCCCGCTTGATAATGCGCACTAAGACCAATAGTGGAACCCGTGGGGGTGTGACTTAAGTTTGCTTCGGCAGCATTTTTCAGCAAGTTAATCAACACTTGTTCAAACAGCTGAGGATCGCATCGGCAGTCACGAACAGTGCAATCAAGCTGTATGATTTGATCATCATACATTTGCCCAATTAACGCTTTGACAGATATCAATAAGTCATGCAATTCAACCATTCGGCAATGCAGTTCTAGAGGTTTAGACAGCTCACTGAATCGTGAGACAAATTGCTGCAAATGCACACACCTTTGCTCTATCACCTTAAGTGCATGCGCATCTCTTGCTACGCTCACTTTCCCCTGTAAAGTTTGCGCCAAAGAGCTAACAGGTGTCAGCGTATTGTGGATCTCATGACTGATCACACGGATTAACTGCTGCCATGCTGCCAACTCTTGATGGCGAAGTGCACGACGAATATCCGTCGCGATCACAAGGCGATAACGTTTACCCTGCTCATAAAACTCACTGCTGGTTAGTGACCATTGTGCATTTAACCTATCACTGGAAAAGCACCACTGGTTATCTACTGCAAACAAACCCAATGTTTCTGCCGTACGACCGCGTTCATCCTGCCACGGCTTTTGATAAATTAAACTAAACGCAGGGTTGGCATAATTAAGAGTTTCATTTTCATCAAACACCCAAATTGGGCTAGGCAGCTTGTCTATTAGCTGATAAATAATCAACATGTGACTAGTATAAAGCGCTTTTTGTTGATGCATGCACTCACTCAGCGCCACCAATTCACGTTCAAAACGGGCGATGTGACCAGCCTGGAAGTGTGGGTTTATCTGGTGCGTAAAATCCGCTTGCTGCATGGCTTCGAGTTGAATATTGGCCCGTTTAAAAATACCGACAAGGCGATGTAACACTTGGTTCGATATCCACTGACAACTGGCAAATATTGCAATGGCTAACGTCGCAGTAAGCCAAACACTTAAAGACAGTTTCAACCCAATGACAGCGCACAAACCACCTATCAATGCATTGAGCAATACTAGGTATAACTTGAGCGATCGCTCAAAGTTACTCAGCATGCTTCAAACCATATTTATCTAGTCGGCGGTACAAAGACGACTTGGTAAGCCCCAGTTTTTGGGCTGCTTGGCTGGTCACACCGCCTTCTTGTGCCATGACATCCATGATCATACGCTTTTCCATCTGTGCTAATGTACCTGTGGCTTCAGCTGGACTATCCGCCATTATACCCGCAGCTCTAGGTCGCTGAGCGAGTCGTAACTGGCAATCTTGTAGCGCAATCTGACTCCCTTCACTCATCAGCAAAGCACGCTCCATGACATGACTTAGTTCTCGAATGTTGCCCGGCCATGGGTATGTTTGCAGCGCATGAATCACTTCACCATCCATTGGCTTAGTGGCCATGCCATAACGTTTCGCATGTTTTGCCAATAAGTAGGACGCGAGGGGAATAATATCAACTTGACGCTCACGCAGTGGCGGCAGTTCAAATACCAAGGTGTTCATACGATAAAATAAATCCTGTCTGAACGTCCCCAGTGCAACGTTTTGCGGCAGATCCGCATTGGTGGCACAAATTAGTCGCACATCACTGCGAACGGTTTTGCTGCTCCCCAACACTTCATACTCGCCCGTTTCTAATACACGTAATAGTTTGGCTTGTAGCGGCATCGAGAGGGTCGCAATCTCATCCATAAAAAGCGTGCCGCCTGAGGCCATGGTAAAGCGCCCAACACGATTTTGCTTTGCGTCTGTAAAAGCACCTTTGACATGGCCAAATAACTCGCTTTCAAATAATGACTCTGACAGTGCCCCCATATTGACACTCACTAACGGACCGCCTGCGCGCGCAGAGTGCTGATGCAGCCATGACACCAAATGACTTTTCCCCACACCGCTCTCACCGCACAATAAAATAGCGGCATCTGAATGCGCCACGCGAGATAATTTGCGTTCAAGCGCCTGCATACAAGCAGATTGCCAAACAAACTCAATATCTGTTTCCTGCTCTGGTTGCAGTGCTTGGTTTAACTGAGTTTGTTGTTTTTTTTGTAAGGCGAGTTGCTGCTGAATTGAAGCCAGTAATGCGGCATTTTGCCATGGCTTTTCGATAAAATCGCTGGCACCAAGTTGTAGTGCTTTAACTGCCAGTTTAACACTACCCCACCCTGTTATACACAATACAGCTGGTGCCCCCTGCTGTGCTTGCAACCAAGTTAAAAAGTCTAAGCCCTCTTGCCCGGAGGTGGTGTCTCTCGCAAAGTTCATATCAAGTAAAATGATATCGAAAGATGTCACGCTCAGTAGCTGCTTCGCCGTACTGGGGGAATCAGCTTCAATGACTTCAAAGCCTTGGTCTTCCAAAAAGTAAGCAGCGCTCAATCGTACTTCGACATTATCGTCAACAATCAAAATGCGGGGCAAAGGCATGGGTGTATCCTAGCAGTATTTTTCCGTTAGGATACGATAATTCAAGGCAGGAGGAAAAGCTTAACGCCAGCGGACTGTGGTTGAAAGCGTGTGGCTTTGACCGGGCTCGACCGTGACAGTGTCTTCAAGTACATTGGCCGCTTCTAAACACAACATGCCCAAGTATTCTTCATTTTGAAAATTACTCAAACGCTTTGATTTCTCTATCCACGGGTTCCAAAGCACACATGATGTCGAGTTTTCACGCCCAACCTCAATTACACCTTCAGGCGTATGGATACTCTGCACTGGCGCAGCCTGGGTATACACCATGTCGGTTTCACGGGCGAAACCCACTTTATCTGATTGATCAAATGGCCCTTCGCCAAACTCAATATATTTTGCACCTTGCAGGCCATCAACCGTGGTGTTTTTAATATCCGAAGTTGGGAAGTAAGTATGAAGTGCTTGTGTCAGTGAAAAAGGCGATTTTCCAAGGTTGGTATTGGTCAGTCTGACTTCTAATTGCTCACCTAAAATAAACTCCACTTCCAATTTAGACTCATGTGGCCAATATTGTTTGTCTACTTGCATCATAGGCAATGACAGCGAAATACGCACAGCGTCTGAGGTTTCAGTTACCTGCTCTGCACGCCACACTACTTTGCGCGCAAAGCCATGAGCAGGCCAGTCCGCGTTTTCATGCACACCAAACCATGGCCAACAAATCGGGATCCCACCACGCACTGATTTACCTTCTTGGTAATCTTCGTCTGCCGACACCCACATAAGGTCGCTTTTGCCTGTCGGGATAAACTCTGTAATTTGCGCACCTTGCAAAAAAATCTTCGCCTGACACAGAGGACTTTTCACATCAAAATACTCAAGTCCAGTGTCGGTTCTTGCTAATTTTACTGAGTCGGAAAATTCCATGCTCCACCTTTCATTTTAATTCAACTGTCCTTACATTACCGAGCCACCAGCACAGAGTAAACCTGATTTACACACTATGAATGATCTTCAACAATTTTGTACAAAATAACAGCACCTTAGGTCTATCTCAGACTAAACTTTAAACTTGCCAACCAACTCGGTCAGCTGTTTCGACAGACCCGTCATTTTGTCTCCGTTGTCACAGGTGTCGCTCGCGATGAGAGAAACACTGTCTGCCGCATTTTTTATTTCTACCACATTGCGATTAATGTCTTCGGCAACATGCTGCTGCTCTTCTGCCGCAGTGGCTATTTGCGTATTTAGGTCACTGATATTTTGAATCGACTGCGTAATTTCAATAAACTGGTTCTGTGCGGAGTGCGTGAGCTCGACTGTTTTTTCTGTTCTCTCCAAGCTATTGGTCATATCTGTAGAAACGCCTTCTGTCATCTTACGCAATTTATCTAATTGAGATGCAATTTCTTCCGTCGACTCCGAAGTTCGCTGCGACAAAGCACGCACTTCATCAGCCACCACGGCAAACCCCCGTCCGTGCTCTCCAGCCCGAGCAGCTTCAATTGCCGCATTCAACGCCAACAAATTGGTCTGCTCAGCAATACCCCGTATCACACTTAAAATTGACATGATGTTTTCACTTTCGCTGTCGAGCTTGGTGATATCTGAGGTGGCGCGATTGATAACACCAGACAGTTCAGCCACACTGTCTACCGTTTCTGTGATCACTGTTTGGCCCAGCTCCGAGGCATGCTGGGTTTGGGTTGCAAGTTCTGCGGCATTCGCACAGCTGGAGGCCACTTCATTCGCAGTGGCGGCCATTTCATTAATGGCCGTTGCCGCCATCTCCAACGATTGCTGCTGCGCACTGGTAGAGCCTGTCAATTCATCCGCCTGTCCAGCCGTAGTCAGCGCCGTTTGATTCACCTGTTGCGCACAATGATTGATCTGCTGCACCAGCTGCGCTATCAAGTTTAAGAATTGATTGAAGCTCTCTGCGAGTTTACCCGTTTCGTCTTTGGTGGTGACCTCCAGCCGCTTCGTCAAATCACCACCGCCTTGAGAAATAGCGGTCAAACCATCACTTACATTGACAATTGGACCAGACAGTAAGTTAGCGATATACGTCGCCATTGCCACGAAAATAGCCACTAAGATACCACTGATGATCAATACTGTGAGCTTCATTTGATTGGCTTTGCTCATGACCTCTTGCTGCTCAACAAACGCGATAAATTTCCAGCCAAGCGTCTTGGATGTGTAGATGTTAGAGAAAAATTCGACGCCATCTATGGTGATCTCAAACAACCCATCTGGGCTGCGGTTCAGCTCTGTGTACAAGCCATTTTCAACGTCATCAATGTGCTTAAACGTGTATTCTGGGTGCTTGGCATTAACCAAAATGGTGCCGCTGTCCTCCTCCAGCATCAAATATCCTGTTTCACCTAAACGAATATTCTTGATGATATCTGTCAGCCCTTTAAGCGACACATCCATGCCCTGGACACCCACAAGTTGACCGCCTGACTGTACCGCTTTGACGGTGGAGATAATTGCCGTATCATCTGGCTCCCAATAATAGGCGTCGGTTAAACCTGTCTGACCATTCTTTTCTTTACCCGTTGTATACCAAGGACGCCCGCGCGGATCATACCTTGCACTGACCTGACCTTTTGGCCACTGAATATAGCCACCTTCTGGGTTCCCAAAGTAAATATAAGAGATCCCTGGGTGGGATGTACCAAATTGTTGGTACAACTCAAACATGCGCTGTTCAACCTCAGTACCAGAGTCCGGTGTCATTTGCTCGGTCGTGTTATTATCTTTATAAACTGACACCTGACTGCGCCCGTTAAGCACATCTGGGTGATTGGCCAAATAGGTTACGTTCTTTGCCACCTCATCGAAAAACATACTGATACCATTGTCGATTTGCTGCGCCTCTCGGCTGCTCATTTCAACAAATTTATCTACCGCGAGCTGTCTTGTTTGAGTAATGATAATGACTGCAATGATCAATAATGGCACCACAATGGCGGCGATGAATGCAAGGCGTAATTTTTGTGAAATTGTCATAGCGAAACTTCCTGTGGGCATTCAAAAAATATAGTTCTAGATCTTCAACTATTCAAAAAGATTAAAAAATTTCTGATAACAACCGCGTCTTGTTAATGGCAAGTCAGAAATACTCAGCTACTCTTTATGACAGATACGCCTGCTTTTAAGGATATGCCACAATGCCACTCACAGAATGTAAATACCTTGGCGCCCCCCTGTTGTTTTTAGCCTTGTCGTCACCCGCTGTTGCCAATGACTCTGAGCTTGCGGAGTTAAAACAGCAACTGCAAAAACTGCAGCAGAAAATAGAAAAGCTGGAAGCTGAGCAAAAACGCAAGCCCAAAGTCAGCAAATCGGCGCCCAGTATTAAAGTCGGAGGGGCAGTCAGAACCACACTCAGTCACACATCTTATGATGATGATAATAAAAATCGCGGAGGGGATTTTGAGCTTGATGTATTCAGACTAAATTTTTCGGGCAATATCGGTGGCTTTGGTTTAAACGCAGAGTGGCGTTACTTTGATTATATGACCGCCGTGAAGTATGCCTACTTATATTATGATTTTGCCAAAGACTGGCAAGCGCAAGTTGGCATGACCAAGGTGCCATTTGGCAATTGGCCATATAATTCTCACAGTTGGTTTTTTGGCACAACCTATTATGTGGGCTTAGAAGACGACCATGACATGGGCATCTTATTTAAACGCAAACTGGCAGACAATTGGCAGCTCGATTTGGGTTTTTTCAAAAATGATGAGTTAGGTGGCGTAGATGGGTATGTTGAATCGCGCAGCGATCGCTACTCATATGACATCGTCGGCGCGCGCCCTCAAGCAGAAGGGATTTATGATGACCCAACGCAACCGCTTGGCGAATACAATACCTTCGCAGGTCGCTACGGTTATCATTTTAAGCATAAAGGCGGCACAACGGAGTTCGGTGTCTCCGGTTTAATGGGCAACTTACATAACGGCATAGAAAAAGCGGGCGAGTACCAAGCATGGGCAGTGCATTTGAATGCCAATATTGGCAAATGGAATCTTCAACTACAACATGGTGAATATGACTATGACATCGCAGGCATAGATAGAATTGCGGTGGGTGCCTATGCATTCTATGACTCAATCGCCGCAGAAGCGACCATGTCTAATTTCAATGTCGCCTATAACATGAAGGTCAAATTGGGCCCCATCAATGCACTACAATTTTATAATGACTTTGGCATCATTTATGATAAATCAGACCAAAGTCACGATACCTGGATGAACGTGACTGGGGTCTCTATGTCCGCAGGCGCATTTTTCTCCTATTTGGACTTTGTGAATGCCAAAAACCAGCCCTTCGTTGGTGGCTCTATCGCCGGAGACAGCGATGATACACAAAGACGCTTTAACCTGAATTTTGGTTATTACTTTTAGACTTCCCCTTTAGTGATGGCCAAATATTCCTATTTGGCCGAAAAAAGTAATAAAAGCGGAATTTTTTTATAGAAAAAAGTATGTCTTAAACACTGTTGACCATTTATTTACAGAAAAGAACATAAGCAACTGATTAAGAAACACAAAATTGTAAATAACGCAAAAAATAAAGCTGTGCAAGCTGACTTTTACATAACAAAATTTAAGCAAACCTCTGACAAAAACCAATCCTTTTCACCGCTGCGATACAATCCAATTACAAACCATAAAAAATTGCAATTTTCCCTAATTTGCACACATAAATATTGTGCGTTAGTCTTGCGCCTTTGTTAATTTTCACCCCTTGGATATTCTAATCAATGTCAAGAAGTACCGGACAGGCTTTGGCCTTAAGTGGCGCGCTTTTAGCCGCTGCACCACATGCATTTTCAGCCGATAATGAGCTTAGTGAATTGAAACAACAGCTCGAAAAATTAGAGCAAAAAATTCAACAATTAGAAGCTAATCAAACTGCTGAAAATACGGTTGAAGCGGATGCAGAATCAGGCATAAAAGTGGGTGGTGCGATACGCGTAAACTACTCGACAAATTCATACGATGAAGATACTAAAAACCGAGGTGGTGACTTAGATTTTGACGTATTTCGCTTTAACCTTTCAGGTGAGGTGGCTGACATTGGCTTAAATGCGGAAATCCGCTTTTTCGACTATATGACGGCGGTTAAATATGCTTATCTAGATTATGACATCACATCACAATGGCAAGCGCAGTTAGGTTTAACGCAAGTGCCTTTTGGCAACGACCCATATAACTCACACAGCTTTTTCATGAGTCCCAATTATTATCTTGGTCTGGAAGACGACTACGACATGGGTTTGGTGATGCGCAGACAAGTGGCAGATAACTGGCAGCTAGATCTGGGCTTTTTCAAAAATGATGAGCTCGGTGGTGTCGACGGTTATGTGGAAGACCGTAAAGATAGATATTCCATCGACATCGTAGGTGTTCGCGCCAATGACGAAGGCATTTATGATGAACCGGCAGCTAAGCTTGGCGAACACAACACCTTTGTTGCCCGTTACGCATATCATGTAGATCACACTGCTGGATCAACTGCGATTGGTGTATCAGCGCTATCAGGTGGTCTTCACGATGGTCAATACAGCGCCGGTGATTACCATGCTTGGGCGTTCCATATTAACAGTCATATTGGCAACTGGAACCTGCAATTCCAACACAGTCAATACGACTATCAAATCGACGCGAGTCAACGCATTGCTATCGCAGCCAATGCCACTTATGACACTATGCCAACAGAAGCGACATCAACAAGCGCAAACATTGCCTACAACTTGTCAGTAAACTACGGCCCAATCACGCACCTGCAGCTGTACAATGATTTTGGCACCATTTATAACAAATCGGATGATTCTGCTAATTCGTGGATGAATGTCACTGGCATGGCCGTCACAGCGGGCCCTATCTTTTCATACATTGATTTAGTGCACGCAAAGAACCAACCTTTTGTTGGTGGCACGCTATCAGGGCAAAGTGATGACGTAGAGCGACGCTTTAATATTAACATCGGTTACTACTTCTAATTTTGCTCAAAAGACCATGAAAATACACACTATTTTCATGGTCTCTCCAGACAAATTCTCCCCTTCTTTTGCATAATTTACTGCATTTTTCGTCTATAATGGAAAAGCATCTGCTGTTAAAATACCGCCTGTGCACTGACATGTAATTACCAATCAAACTTGCGTAGTTGCGAATTAAGCGACACTTGAAAAAAGGAGAAACAGCTCATTATGAAAAAGCTTTTTAATCGCTGTTTCTGGCTTCATGCTGCTGGGATCATTTTTGTCGGCCTTGGTTTTATTGGTATGGCACTGCCCGTGATGCCCACCACCATTTTTTTTATTCTGGCACTGGCGTGCTTCTCTCGCTCTTCACCCAAATTCGAACACTGGCTGCTTACCCATCCCAAATTTGGCCCGTCGCTAGTTGCTTGGCGAGAGTATCAAGTGGTTCCCCCAAAAGGAAAGTGGGGCGCGGGGATAGGCATGTTAATTGGATACATTATTTTGTGTTTTAGTGCCGCTCCATGGTATGTGCTGGTGTTAGTCGCGGTGATTGAAATTGCGGTACTGGCTTATGTACTCACTCGCCCTTCTCACCCTCCTGCGAGCGCAAACTAACACAGTCAGATCAGGCTCACCTAAAGTAAGCCTGCTATTCATTTAAAAAGTATAACTGAGCGTTAATTTATAATTCCTACCAAGCTCACTTGGATCATTCGCTTCTCCGGCAGGCGCCCTCACATAACGCTCATCCGTCACATTATCAATGCCCGCGCGAACAACTAAATCAGATAAACTACCGCTGCCCTGATATTTAGCCGTCAAATTGTAAACTTGATATGACCCCGTACCATAACCTCGTTCAAGATAGTCTTCTGTTAAGCGAGTTTGAGCACGATATGCCAGCATCTGTGCGCCAATATCCACATTCTCTAATACTGTGTACTGTAGATTTAAATTGAGCTTATCCGCAGGGGCCTCAGAGTAGGGCTGCTTATCAGTTTCAATGGTCCCTAAAAAGAAGTTAGGTACACCATAGGCATTCATATCAATGGCAGAGTATCCAAGATAACCGCTGAATTTACCCAGTTCATAATGCATCTCAACTTCCCAGCCGCGACTCACCAATTTACCGATATTTTTAGCGCTATAATCCCTATGGGTTGCGACAGGCACGCCATTAGCAGGCTTAGGTCCAGGTGCGCCAGGCTGCTTTACTCCTTGGGCATCCAGATAATACATAAACGGCACATTATCGATAAAGTTTTTGATATTGTTATCAAAATAAAGGGCCTTTAGTTCAAATTTATCGCCCCAGCTGAGCGTGTCTAAAAAAATGCCAAATCCGCCTTCTAGGTTTTCAGACTCCTCTGGCTTTAAATCTGGTTGAGGCTCGTTGTAGCAGAATTTGCCACCAATATGACAGCGCCATTCACGCTTTTTATAAAGCTCTTGAACACTGGGAGCACGAAATGCCTCAGCGTATTTAAGATAAAAATTAAAATAATCTGTGACTTTTAACGTCAAACCCAGTTCACTTGATAGTGCGTCATCATCATGATCATCATATTGGGTATACACGTCGCTACTGCGCTTGTAGCCATCATAGCGAAGACCCGCTGTGATCAAGATATCATCGTCCACAAGCGACACTTGGTCGATGACAGATAACGAGATATTGTGCGCATCACTTTCACCATATTCAGAGGTTCTCACCTGATTTTCATCGAACTCAGACTGATCAAACTGCTCAACGTCATAGTTAAATTCAATGGCAACCTGATGGTCAAATGATGTACTTAAATCAAAAAGGTTAGCCAAGCGGGCGCCGTAGCGTTTGGTATGACCAAATTTACTACCTGAATAATCTATTTGCTGCCCTCGGCGCACAATATAGCCTAGGGTATAGTCATCATACGACTTATCGGAATACACCAGTTGCGCATCAAAATCGATATACGGATTGTCAGGCTGATAGACATAAGTCGAGGCAATTTCTAAATAATCATTGCTGAAGTTTTTTGACAAGGTCGGATACATCAATCCTAAACGTGTACTTAAGTTATATGGCTGATCATCAGAACGTGTTTTTGACCAGTCAATCTTACTCTGCACACTATGCGCTTTATCAATAAACCAGGTATTTTTTAACGCGATATTTTGTCGCTCTGAATCATTTTTTATTTTATCTAGTTTTGCAGCATCCGCGATTGGCTGTTCTTCACTGCCCAGCCCCGTACTCCCTACAATGTCAATATCCGAAAAACGAACGGTGCTGAGGTGTAACACCGTATCCATGTCTTCTGACAGCGTAAATAAGGAGCCCGTTAGTTGCGTGCTATCGCCATTGCTTTGATGCGTCGCAGTGACATGGGACCCAAAACCATAAGCGCCATTTAAATAATCACTGGCATCTTTGGTCGTTAAACGAATGCTCCCGCCAATGGCACCCGAACCAACCGTTAGCGAGTCAGCCCCACGCAACACTTGCACTTGCTTTAACTGACTCGGGTCAACACCTAGACTATTGATTGAGGTGAGATTGCTGCCACCATCTGATTCCATCTTTCGCTTAACATTATCCACAGAAACATGGATCCGTTCACCGTACAGGCCACGGATACTGGGCTGAGCCGCCAAAGGCGCAGCGCTACCAGTTAACTCAACTCCGGGGATCTCACGCAATATTTGCGTCAACTCCGCTTGTTGACGGCGTGCCATGGCTTCGCTGTCCAAAACCGTCACAGATCCTGCTGCATCTTTGTTAATCACTGACAATTTATGTCCGTGGACTTCTATTACATCTTCAATATTGCTGGGCTTCGCGGCGTTTGCAAACACCTTTGCAGTGCCTAACGCACACAATAAACCCAAAGAAAGCGCCGAGCGTGTAAATTTCATGTCCTTATACACCTTAAATGATAATAATAATGAATCGCATTTGAAATGCGCCGCTAGAATAATTAAACTAAGCGCTTAAAGCAATAACCAAATAACTAAAAGTTATAAATAAATCGGTACTATTTACCTAGGAAAATAGCGTGAGCAATATTCCAACATCGTCAATTTTGTCGTAACGTATTGTTCTAGTTAATACATTCAAATTAAGGAAAAGATATGAAAGCGGTTCTGGCCCCAATAATGATGATCGGTACGCTGGTGTTTAGCCAAGCGGCGCTTGCTAAAACGTATAATGGCGGCGCGGATATGAGCAAGATAACTCCCATTTCCACGCTGTTAAGTAACGCGCAAAGATATACAACAGAGCCCGCAACGATTAAGGGGACTGTGACACGTGTATGCCAAAAACGTGGTTGTTGGATGCAATTGGCCAGTGACAAAAAATTTCAAACTTTGCGCGTCAAAGTGCGTGATGGTGATATGGTTTTTCCCATGACAGCGCAAGGGAAAACAGCGTTTGCCACGGGTACTTTAAAAGTACATCCCCTCACCCTAGAGCAAACCAATCAAAGGCGCAAAGCACAAAACCTTGGTCCCGTTGACACGCCCCAAGTGCTGCATCTCTTTACACCCGTTGCTGTCACCATTGAAGATTAAATCACGCCATGTCATGGTTTAAACTCAATCGCAGCCTGCATCGAGACATCGGCTATTTTTGTATTGGTATGACTTTGGTGTTTGCTATTTCAGGGATCGCGCTGAATCATATTCATCAGTTTAACTCTAACTATCAGGTCACCCGTACCAGCCATGCCATACCGCTCTCTGGGGTAAACATAGAATCCGACGACTTTGAGACAACACTGTTAACCACGCTGCAGGTAAGGGACAAAATAAAAGCGCGCTTCTGGCAAGATCAAGCAACTTACAAGCTATTTTTAGAGAAAGATACAACACTCTACCTATATCCCCAAAAAAATGAAGTGTTAGTTGAGCAAGTGAAACCACGTTTTTTACTACGGCAACTTAACTTTTTACACCTCAATGAAGCCCGATCTGCATGGATGTGGTTTTCTGATTTCTATGCAGTTTTACTCATTTATTTGGCCATCTCTGCCCTGTTTATGGTGAAAGGAAAGCGTGGTGTTTTTGGTCCTCGGGGCTTTTTGGTGTTAGCTGGCTTTGCCGCACCGGCTATTTTTATCTTTATTTACTCATCGTAAGTGAGTATTTACATACACAAATCTATCAACTGTAATACGCTGTAATGGCATAACCCCCTTTAGCAAACTAGATTGAGAACACACTACTGCAAAATGATCAGCAGTGTGATTCTCTTCAATTGGATGGACGCAGGTATGCAAATGACACAATGTGGTATCAATGGCCTATTTTTGATCAACTACTTAATTGGCCAGCAAAACCAGTCACCACTGTGTCAGATGTCATTGCTGGTCTATACACCTGATAAAACATTGTCTGGACGTGCAAAATTACTCTCGTCATCACCTCGTAAGGACGCGCTGATGTTTCACCTCAACGGAGAATTTCACTATCGCGATACCTCAGATCCACACCCCATTGCGATTAATTTATTAGGTCAGCAAGCACAGCCCTGCCCGCACCAACAAAACAGCCCTTATCACTACATAAAACTGAATATATTGTTAAACGAGCACTGGCGCTCTGGTCAGGTAGAGTTGTGTTACCGCGATCTCAGGGCCGATACTTGGCAACATCAGCCGCAATTGAGTATTCACCAAACTCACAATAACAACATTTCAGACCTCGCTCAGCTTGCCCTACAAGTTAAAAGTTAAAGCCAATCGCTACACGATTCCAACTATTTATCTGAAGCGCTAAGCCGACAGCAGCCAATTGCTGCGCCTGTGTTAATGGCTGCTGTGATTTAGCTGCTAAATCAAACGGCAAAGATTTTGTCACCGCGTTTGCTAGCTGTAAAACAGCTTGATCAAATGCACTCAGTAATGACAAATCAGAAGAAGAGAGTGCCGACAACAATAGGTCGAATTGCTCAGCAGGTGCGCTATTTTGCAAGGCGTCGGTATGCATTATTTGGCAGTATTGGCAGCCATTTATTTGCGAGACATATAAGCGCAACAAATGCACTGTGGCATCCGGGAGCACTTGCTCCCCAGACTCGCCCAATGTCGCCAATGCAGATGGTATAAATGAGTAATGTGTAAAAAGTTCGCTTTGAGATATCATAAATTGCTCCTGTTTATTTGATATGTAGGAGCTTACGCCTATTGGACATAGTAAAATTGGATATTTACGACATACTCGCACTCACGCTTTATACATACTATTTATGCTGCTCCAACTGAAAAGGCGTACACGCAATGATCATCATAGCCCCCAACAAAATAACGGTATCAGCAACATTAAACACCCCAGTACGCACTGTGCCGACCCCAAGGTTGATAAAATCAATCACTGCGCCTTGATTGAAAATACGATCGAGTAAATTCCCCAAACCACCCGCAAATATCAAAGCAAGGGACGTCAATTGTCGTTTTGACAAATCATGGCTTTTAATCATATAACCAAGCAATACCAGCAAAAATAATCCAATAATCCCAACAAATAACACCATCCGCTGGGCAGGTGATAACTCAGCACCCAAAGACAGGAATACGCCGAGGTTTTCGGTATACCCTATGCGAACCACATCTCCCAAATAACTAGTCATCTGCCAAGCAACTAGGCTGTCGCTGGCCCACCACTTGGTACCTTGATCAAGTATCAAGCAAATGATGCACACCAATAAAATATGTCCCGTTTTGCTGTCTTTCATTTTATTTGCTCCTGCGCTGCGTTTTATCACTATAAAAAGCAGTTAGTGAACATAAAATGACAACTCGATAAATAGGCTAAGGTATTAGGTCACAAAACGGTTAAAGTTAGTGTGTAAATCAATAATGCGTTTGGCAATATTATGATTAGCATCGGCCGTTTCACTTGCCCCTTGCGCTGTTTCTTTTGCCAAATCATTAATATTATTAATGTTTTTATCTATATCAACTGCAACCATAGATTGCTCTTCTGTGGCCGTCGCAATTTGTGTATTTAAGTCATTAATTTGTTCAATCGACTCTGATGCCTCATCGAGCATTTGTTGCGTTTTTTCACTTTTTTCATAGCAGTTATGGGCACTTGCTTTGCCCTTTTCCATACTGCTCACCACTTTGTTTGCTTCTGTTTTTAAGCGATCTAATAAATCTTGAATATCTGCCGTTGATGACTGGGTGCGCGTCGCAAGCGTGCGTACTTCATCCGCGACGACGGCAAAGCCACGGCCACTGTCACCCGCCCTTGCCGCTTCAATAGCCGCATTGAGTGCTAACAAATTCGTTTGCTCAGAGATACTTTGAATAGCTTCCAGTACTGAGCTGATATTATTGGTCTCTTCCACCAGCTCGCCTATTTCATCCGATGCCAGGTTAAGCTCTGATACTAGGTTCTCAATAATTTGATTGGTTTGCGTTGCGATGCTTTTTCCTGAGTTCACTTTTTCGCGCACCTTGGCAGTGGCTTCAGCCGCATGCGCTGTACTTTTTGACATATCCTGCGTGGTGGTCGTCATTTCATACACTGCAGACGCGACCATCTCCGTTTGATTTTTCTGCTCCGTCACGCTTTGCTCTGTTTGGCGCATCACATTCATAGCCAGCTCAGAGGAGCTGCCCAAGCTTTTTACGACTTCATTGGTACTTTGAATGGTTGCACGCAGTCCAGAGACAAATTTATTGAATTCCTTGGCCATAATGCCCGTTTCATCTTTCGCGGACTCATCCAGCATCACGGTTAAATCGCCATCGCCACCGGCTATCGATTTTAGCCTGACAATCAGTGCTTCAATCGGCTGCGTGATAGAACGGCCAATAAATATCGCGACGATAATAGCAATCACCACAGCGACAATCGCAGTCACGGAGATAAGCTTAATCGCTAAAATCTCATCATGCTCTGCTTGATGCGTTGCTTTTTGGGTAAATTCTTGAACATCAGCAAGGAGGGCTATTAACTCGTCTTTTAATTGATCTTCTTCCTGCTCAATCAGCTTCACCTGCGGCATCAACTCAATGAGTGGTTTTTGCGATAATTGCCCCAAAAGCGCATTTATATCAAGGCTGACCTTTGCATAATGCTTGCTTATCACATCCAGTTCTTGATGCACCTGCTTAAACTTTTTAGCCGCTTCTTGAGAGTGCGCGAGTGTGATTGCTTCAGTTGCAAAAGCCCGAGTCTCTTTTATTTCTTTACCTACTTTATCCACGGATGTGATGAGCTTTTGCTCAAGCTGACTTATTTTATTGTCATATTCAGCATGGCCGTTATCCGCCAATGATTTATACAAAAGCATGCGCTCAAGTAAAATGGCCTGCTCTAATTGATGCTCTGTGATTTGCGTAAGAAAGTTATTGAGTGGAATATCCTCTTCCGCAATATCAATTAGCTCGTATCCTATTTTTGCCATTTGCACCAAGGCTATGGTACTGACCAACAGCAGCATCGCCAGCTGAATACCACTCATTAAATAGATACGGTGTGTAATTTTTAGTTGATTCATAATCAACACCTTTTGGTTTAGTTATGCAGTTTCAAGCTTCTCAGCACTGTCTAAAATAGTGTAAAAGCTGAATTGAAAATTCTGGATGATGCTGCAAATACTCAAAGCCATCTGCTTGATTTAAAAACTCTGACATGCCTTCTTGCTCAATGGTGTCACACTTATCAAGACGCTTAAATCCCATTTGCCACTGTGAAAACATGCGTTTTTCAACCGTCTGCTCGTGTAACTTGTTGATCCTTTCATGACGGGGATCTTGGCAAATACATGAATATAATGCCTGCACAGCATCCACCTCACCTTCTAATAATTGGATGAACGTGCCTTTACCGTCGTACAGGAGCAAGCCGGTGATCTCATTGGCTGCATTACGGGCCCGAAAATTCGCCATCATTTTAAGCAATTCGGGCTCACCGAGCCGGTTTTTAGCCTTGCTGATGTATACCAGTTGAAACATATCGTTTGCTTCTCCACACGTATTTTCACGAACAATAATCTAATGAACAACAATGACGCTTTACCAAAGCATGGGTGCTAACGCACTTTAAAAAAGCTAATAGCACTGCGCATACCAGCTGATAGTTCATCTAGTTTTTGTGTTGCATTTCGGTTGGTCTCTGTTACTTCAATGGCATTGTCCGACATGGACGCAATGGAGTTCATCGCTTCAGATACTTCCGAGATAGCCCCCACTTGATCCGCACTGGCTTGCACGACTTCCCTCACTCGCTGAAGAGAATCACTGGCTTGGGCATCGATGCTTTGCAACAACTCAGTGGCCTCTTGGATAAGTGCTTTGCCATTTTCAACTTGAGGCTGAGTTTGCTCCATCGCCTCAACTGAAGCCGAGGTTTCTTTTTGAATTTCACCAATCATGGCCTCGATTTGACCTGTCGCCTCACCGGTGCGCTTAGCAAGCTGCCTTACTTCATCCGCCACCACCGCAAAGCCGCGCCCAGACTCACCCGCTCGCGCCGCTTCTATCGCTGCATTCAATGCCAGCAAGTTGGTCTGCTCTGATATGCCACTAATAACGTTGGCAATTCCACCAATTTGCTCGGTATTGGCTTCTAACTTTTTGATCTGTGCAACTGTGCCATTAACCGTCTCTGCAATACGGACAATTTCTGCGGCGCTGGCAGCAATGGCATCGCGACCTTTGTCTGCAAACTCAACCGTAGACTCAGAGTTTTCCTCGGTTCTGGCTGTCAGTTCACTAACATGATCAATGCTGCTGCGTAAGTGATCCAATCGCACCACAGTCTGCTGCGTTAAAGAAGCCTGCTGCTGCGCTGCGGCATAAATATCATCGGAGCCAGAAGAAACAACCTTAGCTTGCTCAGCTAAGTCTGCTGATCCACCCACAATCTTGGAAACAATTTCAGTGAGCTGTAATTTCATATCAAATAATTTAGACAACATGCTATTGGGGTAGTCAGTGGACATACTCTGGGTAAGATCCCCTTGTGAAATGGCTGACAAAGCCTTTTCAGCTTGGCGTACTTCACCGCCCAGCGCTTCACGAATACTCTTCGCAATCATCAACCCTATAAATACACTCACCGCAATGGCCAGTATGGTTGCACCGACCATGAACTGACCAAACCCACCGGCGACTGCACGCGCCTCTGGCGTGGCAATTTGGTTTGCTTCTTCTTGATAGTCGATAAATTCATTGATCCGCGCCAGCCAAGTCATAAAAGCAGGTCGTGCTTGCTCAAGCACCACCTCGTCGACGTTTTCACCCGCCCGCTTTTTCTCAATAATCCTTGCCACCAAAGGCCGTGTGGTGACTTTAATATCTTCAATACTTTTTAAAATACGTCTTTCATTATCATTAAACGGCACCCCTTTGGATTTCATTTGTGCCATGCTGTTTTCAGCTTCAATATAAAAGCGCTCCAATTCAGCAATCTCACGTTCAAATTGGCGCAGATCATTGTCAGAGCGGGCGATTGCCACATCTCGAATAGCTATCGCGGTGTCATGCACACTGCCTCTAAAATTAATCGCATATCGCTGTTTTACCGAATTGACATCCGTCATTTGAGCCAAGGTGTCATCTATAAAGTTAACGTCTTTAATGCCTATCCCTGTTAATATGATCATCAAACACAAAATAGCGCCGTACCCGACAGAAAGTCGCTGTCGTATCGTTAATCCCGCTAAAAAGTTCATTTATTCACCTTTTTGTCACTTCCGCTTAGTAAATTTAGGGCCTAATTTAGTCCTGCGCCAATTTCAGCCCTGTAAAAAATTAGCTTTTATATGTTTTTACTAACAAATAGACCCTATCAAGCGCTTTCTGGTTACAAGGATAAAAAATAAATTATTACTTGCGCTCAAGGTACATAAACACTTAACATTAATGATAATCATTATCATGTGAATAGACATCGTGAATTATCTAACACCTTCATTAATAACTAGTCTGCTATTTAGCTCTGCGGGCGTATTCGCAAATACTTCAACTTCAGATAAAACAGCACTTGAGCATATTGAAGTTCAAGGTGTGCAATCTCGGCTGCAAGCACGTGGCATATTAAAAGACAGCATTGCTAGAACAGAACTGATAGATGCCGAGCAATTAAAAAATATGCAGGCTGCCAATTTAACGGAGGCGATAGATAAGGCACTCGGCATTCGAGTCTCCAACGAATGCTCAATGTGTGGCGCAAAACGCATCATGATCAATGGTATGAAGGGGGAGCACACCAATGTATTGATCGATGGCGTGCCCATGCACACCATGTTATCTGGGTTTTATGGTATGGATAGCATCGCGACATCTGGCATTGGCACCATAGAAATTGCACGCGGTGCAGGTGCATCATTGACCGCGCCCGAAGCCATTGGCGGGACGGTTAATTTAGTGTCCCAAAAGCCAACTAAAAATGCCGCTGAGCTAGACATGGCGGTCGGCAATCATGGGTATAGAAAAGTATCCATGGTTGCTATGGGCGTCAGTGAAGATGAGCGCAGCAGCATCAGTGCCATTGCGCAACAAGACAGTCGTGATCAATTTGACGGCGACCACAATGGCGTCAGTGAATCTCCACTTTTAGACAATCAGTCCATTGCCATCACGCTTACCCATGATTTATCACTCGACACGACCATCAAAGCGCGCTATGGACGCAGTGACTCTGAAGTGTTTGGCGGTCCAGTACTTGGCGACACCACCAGCTCGATAGCCGAGACGCTGGCCAGTGTCAATCAAGGAGAAGCTGAGCGTTTGTTCATCGATAACCAAGTCGATGGTCGTTATGTCGGCCACCCTTGGGAAACGGCAGAGTGGGTAGACACACAAAGAGAAGAGTGGTTAGTATCACTGCTACACAGTGTGAATGACAAGCTCACTGTCGATATCAGCTATGCCAATGTTGAGCATATTCAAGACTCTTTCTACGAAAGTATTGATTACTTTGCGAAAGATGACATGCAATTTATCACTGCCAAACTCTATTATGCACTGAATGATCAGCACCTTATCACCCTGGGAGTCGATCACCGTGATGAGCAAATGCGTAGTCACAGCGCAGCACTAGCCAACAACCCACTCTATATGTCTGACAGCTTTGATTACACCGTATCAGGTTTGTATATTCAGGAAACCTATACCCCGTCCATTGATTTTGAGCTGGCCTTAGCAGTACGCTTCGACCGCATCACCGCAGATTTTATCGCCAATCGAGTCACTGATAACGAAATAGATGAAACCTTAGTTTCTCCACGGCTGGACATACGCTGGTTTCACCACGAAAACTGGACATCACGGTTATCTGTAGGTCAAGGCTACCGCGCACCATTGTCTTTTTTCGAAAGCGATCACGGGATATTAGATGCTGAAAAAGGTTACTTAGTCGCTGTGCATGATGTCGAACGATCTGTCGGGTATAACTATTCACTGAACCACAGTGCAGACAAACTCAATGCAACATTGTCATTGGCCTATACGCAAGTCGATAATCTAGCCACCCTGTCTCACAACGAAACTGGTACACCTGTACTAGGCCAATTATCTGAACAGGCTGATGTGTTGGCTTGGGATCTCGCATTGAGCTATCAACTATTGGAGCAACTTCAGCTTGGCGCCAGTATTGAGACTTACAGGTACAATGATGAATTTAAGTCCTCCTTTGGCATAGCACCCACCGAAAAACGCGCCAGTATCAATCTTGAGTTTGTGCAAGCCGCGTGGACCGTTACAGCCAATTACCTATTTGTGCCCAGCCGAGACTTGAATGATTATGGCTATGAGGGTTTCAATGATATGCAGGCACAACAACCTAAAGCCACTGACGTCTCTAGTTATGGATTGCTAGATTTTAAAGTCACCTATGCACTGACAAGTAATATTAAGCTATATGCAGGTATGAATAATGCGCTAGATTACAATCAAGCAGCTGATGACGAGTCTCCACTGTTGTTTGACAACGAGGGGGGATATGACGTCACCTATATTTATGCACCGCTTAGAGGCAGACAAGCATATCTTGGCTTTGACTATGACTTTTAAACCAGTCTCAATACTTTGGCTGTTACTTGCAGCGCCTTGTGGCGCTGCGGCCATGAGCCCTTTTTACCAGTTAAATCTGACCCCAATCACACAAAATGCACCTAGCAGCTTATCAATCTACCAAGGTCAAGTGCTTGCAATCATGCTTGTACAACCTGATTGTAACTGGTGTAAAAAGCAATATAAATTGCTCGCTCAGCTCGTTGAGCAACAGCCAAAAAACTGCCATAAGTTGGCCGTAATGATGATGGCAACAGGGGGCGACAGACACACTCTAAAAAGGGCCATGAAACGCTATCAAAGTCACTTTCCCATCACTACCTTGCCTAATAAATTGGCGCAGTCATTGACCGTAAAAAGCGCTCCACAATTGTTTATTTTAGATAGCGAGGGAGTATTAGTGACCTACCACATTGGCTTTATGCCAGAACATGCTTTACGAAGTGCATTGAATGGGTTAGTGGCAAAAGCGCAATGTAAGGCTTAGCTGGGTTAGTTCGCTTTACCCAGCCAGTTTAAAAAGCCTTTTGCATCGGCGGTGTTTGCAAAGTCGATGTAACTCAGGCCTGATTGATGCTTTACTGCCATACGGCATTTATGCATAGAAATTGATTGGACCGGTAACGTAATCGCCACCTGCTGTCCTTGGTATAAGTAAGACATAATAAAACGCTCATTTTTTAATATTAATATCTCTACGTGCACAATACACAAAGAGATTTATTTACATGATGCCTTATTAAGGTCTGCTGAATAGTGCCCACACTCGGTGGCAACATTTATAACCATGATAATGACATGGTCGTACAATTGATAATTTCAAGACAGACGCATTAAGGCGCTAACTTTAAAACTATGACTGACTGGATCAAGGTAAGACATATTACTGCTTATATTTGTGAGTTTCATAAGCAAGTTGGTCAGCATACTTTAATTGATTAAACTGTACAAGAGAAAAATGAAGTTTATGTGTCATTTTTACACAATTCTCTTTTCAAAGTCGCTTTTCAATAACCCATAACGTCAGAATGCAGAACTTCACTGTACATAAAATCTGCACCCATGTCTGTAATGACTATACTTAACTATGCTACTAGCCTAATTTTGGAGGATACTTTGTGCACAGACTGGAAAAGGAACTGTACGCGAAGCTAAAAGAACACCCAGAGATTTTCGACTTTGTGGTTGAATCGTCTTTGGATGGTCTCTGGTACTGGGATCTAGATAACCCAGAACAAGAATGGATGAGCCCCAAATTATGGCAAACACTTGGTTACGACCCCAATACCAAAAAACACGAGGTCAGCGAGTGGCACAAAATCATCAATCAAGACGACCTCCAACAAGCCCTTGAAAACTTCGAAAAACACAAAGCAGATCCCAGCCATCCTTATGATCAAGTAGTCAGGTATACCCACGCTACTGGCAAAACAATATGGATACGGTGCAAAGGATTAATAATCAGAGAGCCGGATGGCCACCCAACTCGCATGATTGGCTCTCACATCGATATCACTGAATTTAAAGAAAGTGAACGTCGGGCTATTGAGGAACTCGAAGCCCGAGAGCAGTTTTTTGCGCGGATGTCACATGAAATCCGCACCCCCCTTTTTGGCATCTTAGGTATTGCTGGTACTTTGAAAAGCGCTGTGGGCAATGAAAAAATAGCACAAGATATCAGTACCATATTGAGCTGTGGCGAACAGTTGCAGTCTCTTCTCAATGATATACTCACGCTGTCTAAACTAGACGCTGAAAAACTCTCCACCAGCATCGAAAAGGTCTCGCTAGACAATGTATTCAGCCATATTCACGAACTGTACGATGCTGCGGCAAATGAAAAGCAATTAACTCTCAATGTAGAGACACACAACCTCACTCATGTTTATGTTAAAACAGATAAAGTACGACTTACCCAAGTTTTGAGTAACCTAGTCAGCAATGCAATCAAATATACTAAGTCAGGTTCGGTGACCATCAGCGCGGCGATCACAGCGCAAACATGCACAGTCTCTGTCATCGACACGGGTGTTGGCATTAAAGATGTCGATGCGATATTTCAAGCGTATACCCAAGAAGACAACTCTTATGAAGGCATGGTCAGCGGCAGCGGGTTGGGACTGGAGGTTGTCTCTCAACTCTGTGAGTTACTCGATTATCAACTTACCTTTGAATCCCAGCTTGGTGTGGGCACCCAAGTCTCTATCTCAATACCTGTGGAAATCATCAAACAACACAGCGAGCCAGAGCCCATCGCAACCAAGGTACACATTCCCGATATTGACCGTGTTTTGGTGGTTGATGACAACGCACTCAATCTCGTTATCACCAATAAAATGCTCTCGACATTTTGTACCGACATAGAGCAAGCATCTGATGGCTATGAAGCGCTACAAGTTATTAATAACTCGCCGCCTTTTGATCTCATTTTACTCGATATCAATATGCCAAAAATGAATGGCTATGAAGTACTCGCTTTGCTCAAGACGATGTCAATGTCAGAATCTACTCGGATCATCATGCTGTCAGCTGATGCTTACGAAGCCACACAACAAAAATGCCTTGAACTGGGTGCAAATGGGTATTTAACCAAGCCGTTTAATCAGCAAGAGTTAATGGAAGCTCTGGCTACCACAGACTCGAATACATAGTGTCAACGCTTATGACAACGACCAAGTTCTCAGTTTTCACAGTACTATTTTTAAATCTGGTTTTTTTAGTACTGAGTCATTCACTCCATGCGCGCACCCTGACGATTACGATTGGTGAGTATCCGCCCTACTCTGGAAAAAGCTTAGCGCACCAAGGGCTAGTCCCACAAATCCTTCGAAAAGCCTTCGCTAAACAAAATATTCAGGTCAAATTTGTCTTTATGCCATGGGCCCGCAGCTTTAAAGAGTCCGAAAAGATCAACTATGATGCATCTGCATTTTGGTTTTGCACGGATAAGAGGCAACAAGATTATTTTTGTAGTACAGCATTGTATGAAGAGACCGCAGTGTTTTTTTACAATAAAAATAATCCCGTTCCTCCTTGGCGTTCCCTGCCGGAGCTAGATAAATACCGCATCGGCGCAACTCGGGGCTACAGTTATACACAAGAGTTTTGGCAATTGGCAAATACCGGTTTCTTAGATATCAATGTCATGACCCGAGATGAGCAAAACCTCTCAATGCTACTCAAAGGGAGAATTGACCTTTTCCCCATGGGATTACTGCCTGCAACCTATTTGTTAGAACAAAACTACCCAGATAAAAAACATCTGCTCAGTTACCACACTACGCCGCTCATGACAGGGACACTGCACCTGTTATTTCCAAAAGACAAAGACGGGTCAATAGAATTGTTAAAAACCTTTAATGAGGGAATGCAAAAAATCAAAGCGAGCGGTGAATACCAAGCCATATTGACCCAAGCCCAAAGTACTCAAGCTATTCACTCTCCCTAGTATCAATAAGTAAAACTGTATTCGCATTGAAAAATACTACTGAGGATGTGTTTTACTTCACGACAATTGAAATATATATCCACTTGATGCGGTCTTTAAGAATAGTTCATATTCTTGGAGTTCATATGCAACATAAAATGCTTATAAATTTGGTGACCGGTTCATTGGCTTTTAGCTTATTTATTTTCGGGTTATCAATGATGCTAGGCGGCAACGATCGCTATGTGCACGCCATTACACAGCTTTATTTCTTAGACAGCATTTTATCACAGATGCACGCGGCACAATTACTCGGTGGCGTGATTGTGATAATTAGCGCAATGCTTATCTTTCAGCACTCAGTGCTAAAAAAAGCAGCTGGCATCGGATTATTTGTGCTTAGCGCTCTATTTTTACTCTCTTTATTTTCTGAAACCCGCTGGATATCTTCCCTTGGTGGATTTCCTGTTATTGGCTCCGGACAAGGGATCATCAAATATTTCGCGCTATTGCCTATTGCAGCTTATCTATTTTTACGTGATAAATTGACTGATAATCAACATCTCTGGTTCAACTTTTTCCCTGTCGCACTCGTACTTGTGTGGATAGGCAGCATGAAGTTTTTTGAATTTGAAGCTAAAGGAATTGAGGCGCTAGTAAATCACTCGCCATTTATGTCATGGATGTATGACTTGATGTCTCTACAAACGGCATCAAACGTCATTGGCATCTACGACTTATTTATCGCGGGATTACTCGCAATCGCGTTGGCTCATCAAAGCAAGGTATTAGTGAACATTGCCATTCTTGGCTGCGGTGCGGTCTTTATCATGACACAAACTTTCCTATTCACAACTCCGGGAGCACTCAGTGCAACCACGCTGCTAACAGGCACAGGACAGTTTATTATCAAAGACATTTGGTTTATTTGTAACTTATTAATCATCACATGGATAGCACACAACCCAAGTATGCAACATACTAATCAACAATACTCATCGGTACCTGTGGAGAGTTAGGTTTAACCAAATTAACGATATGCGCGCAATTACGGCCATTTTCTTTGGCCGTATACATTGCTCGATCAGCATGATTCAACGCAATTTCGGCACTTTCATGACTACTCGGGCGCATCACTGCACCACCGATACTGACAGACACAAACTTCGACGCATCAGATCCTTCATGTCTTATTTTTAGCCCTTGAACGACCTCTAAGCATTGGTCACAGAGCGAATCTACTCGCTCTGTATCTGGCAAAATAAAGACAAATTCTTCACCACCAATACGTGCAAACACATCACAGGGACGCTTTGCCAGAGCATTCAAGGCTTGCGCAACACTGCGAAGGCATTCATCTCCCATTATGTGCCCATAGCGGTCGTTATATTCTTTAAAATAATCAATATCAACCACCAGCAAACTGATGGGACTCGCAATACGCGCAGCTCGGCGAAACTCCTTTTGCAGCTGTAAGTCGAAAAAACGTCGATTCGAAACCTGTGTTAAGCCATCCACTTGCGTGAGTACCTGCAATTGCGCATTAGCCTTGTCGAGCTCATATGTTTTTGCTCTTACAGCTTGCGCTATGGCCAGTTGCTTACGATATAACAAGCGAACATATAGCACCGTCAGGATCGTCGATAAAAAACCAATAACCAACACGATATAAGGCATTGCTGAAGTGCGACTTGCGATAAATTGAGAAGAGGGCGTTGCGCTTATTTGCCAGTCTCGCCCCCACAATTCAATCCAAACAATAACTGGCGGTATACCCGTCTCTAATGTTCCATCTACATGTAACTCTTGATGCGTTTGTTCAGTCACATCCTTAATTGTAAAAGCAATATCGCCCTCATTTTTACCAAGCTTGGACTGTGCAAGCAAAGCCTGTACTTTAAATACCCCGATAACAAAACCGAGAATGTGCTCTCTTTTTTCAAGCACGGTAACCGGCCTATCAAGATACACCGGCCGCATCGCTAAAAATGCACTGTGTCCTTTGGGGTCTTGAACCAATTTAAGACTTGATGTGGCAAGCGGTAGAGCGAGATCTCTTGAAGCCTGAATAGTGGATTTCCTGTGTGAGTCAGATAATAAATCAAACCCCAGTACAATCTCATTATTGTAAATCGGCTCTACAAACTGAATTGGATAATATTCTGACCGCTCTGTTGCGTACTGCATAGTACCTGAGGGGTGTCGTTCCGTGATTGAAAAGTGAGAGTGGTGTTTTAGACCATCTTCCTCAAACGGCAAACGATTTACATGCTCCACC
Source organism: Pseudoalteromonas luteoviolacea H33-S (assembly GCF_001625695.1). Lineage (GTDB taxonomy): Bacteria > Pseudomonadota > Gammaproteobacteria > Enterobacterales > Alteromonadaceae > Pseudoalteromonas > Pseudoalteromonas luteoviolacea_B. The sequence continues at coordinate 2,424 of NZ_AUXY01000063.1, read as the reverse complement.
CTTGGTGCCCACTCCAACGCCTGAATTCCAGGGTGATGCGCGATGAGCTCCGCAGCAACCTTTTTAAATAAAGGCTTAGTTACATTTGGCTGAGTTTCAAACAACACAGCCAAGCTATGTAATGTTGTTAAGCGATTCAGTACATTCTGCCTAAAGGAGTCGACACGCAAAAGGTATTCTTGGTTAAATTCTTGGGTAATTAAACGCTGTTGATCCGCGTATAAGGCATAACCTAAAAATCCAGTTAAGCTAAATCCAAGTAACACCACAAGTCCTTGCAACAGCCCAGCATAATGACGATGTGTTATGTCCACGCTTACCCCCTATCATCCATGTCACTTGCAAGTATAGATAAAGGCATCAAGATCACAGCATTTTTAACGAAAATTAGTCTTTCACCCATGCTTAGCCATATCACAATTCATTCGGCAGATACCCGCTTCTCTGCTATCATCGCTAACTTGCGATGTTACTGTCGCTCAACACAAGATTAAAGCAAAGGCCGAGCTGCACTTTGGCCAAACAGAAGAGAACTTGCATGAATTTTTCCCAACTTGGGCTATCTCAAGTACTGTTAGATACACTTCAGTCTAAAGGGTATCAATCACCGACTCCAATCCAACAGCAAGCAATCCCAGCCGTTCTAACGGGTGAGGATGTCATGGCAGCCGCGCAAACAGGCACAGGTAAAACAGCCGCGTTTACCTTACCTTTAATCGAAAAACTGTTAGCCTCTCAACAGCCTCATGCTAATCAAGCTCGCGTGTTAGTCTTAGCGCCAACACGAGAACTCGCGATTCAGATAGCCGAGAGCGTAGAAACTTATAGCGCAGGTACTAGAATTCGTAGCACGGTTGTATATGGTGGGGTGAAAATAAACCCACAGATGATGCGCTTGAGAAAAGGCGTAGATATCTTAATTGCGACACCGGGTAGGCTACTGGATCTATACCAACAAAATGCGGTGAAATTCACAGAGCTCACGACACTAGTCTTAGACGAAGCGGACCGTATGCTAGATATGGGCTTTATTCATGATTTAAAGAAAATAATCAGCCTGTTACCTAAAAAACGTCAAAACTTACTTTTTTCCGCTACTTTTTCTGACCCAATTCGCGCATTGGCAAAAACACTCTTTGCAGCCCCTGTTGAGATTTCTGTTGCCGCAGAAAACACTGCTGCCAAAACGGTAATTCAAAGCGCATATGCTCTCGATAAATCACAAAAAAACAAGCTATTAAGTCATTTCGTTTTACATAAAAAGTGGCAGCAGGTCTTGGTTTTTTGTCGTACTAAACACGGTGCGAATCGCTTAGTTACTTATCTTGAGAAAAATCATATCAGTGCAGCAGCAATACACGGTAATAAATCCCAAGGCGCAAGGGTAAAAGCATTAACCGGCTTTAAAACAGGTGAAATCAATGTGCTTGTTGCCACCGATATTGTGGCTCGTGGTCTTGATATCAGTGAGCTTCCCTATGTAGTCAATTACGATTTACCTAACACTTATGAAGACTATGTACACAGAATTGGGCGTACCGGTCGTGCAGGTGCAGAGGGTGTAGCTGTGTCATTTGTAACACTTGCAGATGCTGATGACCTGTATGGCATTGAACGCTTTATTGGCGCACTCATCCCTAGAGCAGAAGAACCTGGGTTTACACCTCAAAACCCTGTGCCTGAGAAAGCATTAGATACAAGGCCCATTAAACCCAAAAAACCAAAAAAGCCCAAAAAAAAGCAGCAAAATGACACAGACAGTGCGCAGCAGTTGGCCAAGTCAAAAGATCCTGTAAAGACTAAAAGCTCAGTCAAAAAAAACCGGCCATCGCGCAGACCAAAACCAGCAGCCGACAACTCTACGCACAATACTAAGCAACCTGCCAAGCCAAAACCGCGTAGTCAAAAGCAAAACAGTCGCGCCGACCACAAAGCAAGAACATCACACAAATAATGCCTCGTTTGAAAAGCTGAATTTATCTCGGCTTTTCTCTCCCTGTAGCTATCACCTAAGTTTATATACATTTAGAGATAGCCTTATCTATCAAAAACAAATTGTACGCTAACCTTATAAGAAAAGAAGTAATGTGAAATGACAAATAGAAGCGGTATTAGTAAAAGAATAAAAGCCAGTACCGCTCTCCTTGCGGTCATATGACAACACCAAATTAAAATGAACTTCGCATATGTGGCAACCTTCCTTGAAATTAGCAAATATCCCCAGATTATTCTTTAGTTTAGCTAGTAGGTACTTAGCTTCACCACTTCTCCCGCACGGGAAGGGAAATATACTGCTCTCTTACATGAGCTGGCTTATTCTTCTACTTCTTATTAGCTACAGATTTCCTAGTGGGTTCACCAAAACCCTAGCGACTCATTGCATCCTAGCTAACTCACTTGCATCCTAGCTGACTCACTTGCATC
>NZ_AUXY01000062.1 GCF_001625695.1 Pseudoalteromonas luteoviolacea H33-S | reverse complement strand
AAGTCAACTAGAAAATTTAATCTTTTTAATTAACTTTTCAATTTAACTTTAACCTTTACTTTGGTTTGCGTTTTCTCTCGCATCCCGCCGTGTCAGTGGGTGCGCATTATAGGGAGCTGAGAAAATAGTGCAAGCACTTTTTAAAGAAAACTTATAAAAACACACAGCTCGAGCAATTATTGAGCTAAACACACTAAAAATGTACATTTAGTATTCGTTTGTAGGGTTTTATCTCCCTATAGAGATTTAAACCATTAAACTCTACACTAGTGCTATCTTCTTCATTAGAGTCTTAGAATCATGTTAAGAACGTATAAAGGTATCGCCCCAAAGTTATCTGAAGGGGTATATGTAGATGAAAGCGCAGTTCTGGTTGGCGATATTAGTGTTGGCAAACATAGTAGTGTCTGGCCTTTAGTGGCCGCGCGTGGCGATGTAAATTATATCACTATTGGTGAGCGGACCAATGTACAAGATGGCAGCGTTTTGCATTTGACACGTAAAAGCCAAACAAATCCTGAAGGCTACCCTTTGATCATCGGTGATGATGTGACTGTTGGCCATAAAGTTATGCTACACGGCTGCAAGCTAGGCAATCGTATCTTGGTCGGTATGGGTGCGATTGTCATGGACAATGTCACCGTTGAAGATGATGTCATTATTGGTGGTGGTGCGCTAGTCCCACCTAACAAGACGTTGGAGTCTGGCTATTTATATGTTGGCAGTCCAGTCAAGCAAGCTCGCAAGTTAACAGACCAAGAGCTCGCTTTTTTAAAAGTCTCCGCGCAAAATTACGTAGAGCTTAAAGATGAGTATTTAGAGGAAGGTTAACTCTATCTCACCAGATGCCGAATAGCTTTCATCTTCTATGAGCTCTTCGGCTTGCATTTCATAATCAAACTGATGATTTCTAAAATGCACCAATGGTTCTTCTAACGTTGCAGGTACCGCAATTACACATGGCACTATCATGCCAGAAACCATGGCAGTAAAGACTAATCGACTAAGCGCAACGTCATAGTGAATATCATCATTAAATAAGACTGCTTGATTCATGATTATTTTACCTTTTCCAATACCGCTTCAACATTTGGAGATTTACCTCGCCACACAGTATACGCTTCAGCAGCTTGCCCAACTAACATACCAATACCATCAATTAGCTGACAATTTGAATTATGCGTCGCAATCCAGTTTAAAAAGCTCGTCTGCGTATCACTATAAAACATATCGTAGCCCCAGCTTGTCTGCGCCACGGCATTACTTGCAATATTCGGTATGTCACCAGTGACGCTCGAGGATGTCGAGTTTATCACACCTGTGTAAGGTAAATGTGGGATTTCATTGAGTGCCACTGCTGTGACTTCACCGTAAGGGGCAAATAACTTAGCCAATTGTTGGGCTTTTGACACCGTACGATTTGCTACTACGATGTGTTTAACGCCTGCCTGCAATAATGGATATATACACCCTCTTGCCGCACCACCAGCGCCCAAAAGCAAAATGACAGCATCTTGTAATTGCACTTGAAGTCTGAGTAAATCCGAGACTAGACCAGCACCATCCGTATTATCACCTAATACTGTTCCATCATCTTGTCGCTTTAATGTATTAACAGCGCCAGCCAGTTTTGCCCGCTCAGTGAGCAGATCAGCATAATTAAATGCTTCTTCCTTGAACGGTAAAGTCACATTCGCTCCAAGCCCGCCATCTGCAAAGAACGCATTGATACTACTAACAAAGCCATCTACCGGCGCCAATATAGCGGTATAGTCAATCTGCTCATTGAGTTCAGATGCAAATTGCGAATGAATCTCTGGCGATTTAGAATGCTTTATCGGGTTACCAAAAACCGCGTATTTATCCATTTTTAGCCTAACAATAGTGATAGTGAATGAAGCAGTTAATTAAACGTATCTTTAATAAAGATGCAAGTGAAGATCCTAAGACATCGAAAAATCATCATGCACCTAACCCCGAACGCACGCCCTATGAATTAATTGGTGGTGAAAAAGGGGCGCTCGCTTTGGCAAATCGATTTTATGATGTTATGGAAAGCGATCCCTATGCAAAACCACTTTACGACATGCACCCACTGCCACTTGATAGGATCCGTCAGGTATTTTTTGAATTTTTGTCAGGTTGGTTAGGTGGTCCTGACTTATTTGTAGAAAAGCATGGTCATCCGCGTCTGAGAATGCGCCACATGCCTTTTACTATCAACCAAGACCTGCGTGACCAATGGATGTATTGCATGGATAAAGCACTAGATGCTGAGATTGATAACCCACTACTGCGTGAAGGCTTAAGAAAGTCGTTGGCACAATTAGCGACACATATGATTAACCAAGGCTAGCGTGCTATTTGTAATTTTGCATTAGCGAAGTCACTTTTGCGCTGAGTCAAATGGTACGGGTTTATTCACACGCATAATGAATGCTTAATTTCTATTAGGTGCGATGCGTGTGAAGTCTATTCAACATAAAATATATGCCCTGCTCGCCATTACTGGTGTATTGGTACTCATAGCCAGTATCTTGAGCAATAGTAGTCAACAAAAAAACCTCGCCGAGCAAACTGTCGAAACCAATATTCGATTACTAGCCGATAATTACTTCGACTCTATCAATACCATGATGCTCACCGGCACTATGTCTAATCGCCATATTCTCGGGGAAAAGCTTCGTAACCATGACAATATTGAAGATGCTCACATCGTCCGTGGTGATAAAGTCAATAAGCTTTACGGCCAAGGAAATGCCAACGAATCCCCACAAACGGATGCTGAACATGCGGCACTCAGAGGTGAAGAACTATTAGTCATCGAGCAACGCGGTGATAAGCGAGTTATGACTTACCTAAAACCTATGGTTGCCAGTGCTGATTACAAGGGCACAAATTGCTTAGGCTGCCATCAAGCGCAAGAAGGTGATGTGTTAGGCGCAGTCAAAATCAGCTACTCTCTGAGCGATATCGATAATACTGTCGATACCAATACCGTATTTAGTACCGCACTACTAAGTACCATCTTTGCCACTGCGTTCATCATTTTAGGTATCTTGTTCCGCAAACTATTTATTGTTCGTTTAAAAAGGCTTGGTAAAACCATGCGTCTTGCTACGTCCAATCAAGATTTAAGCTTACGCATTGAAGATGATATAGATGATGAGCTAGGCCGCCTTGCTACTAACTTCAATAAAATGATGGCAGCCTTTAAAGATAGTATTGCCGAGGTGTCCCGTTCATCAAAAATCTTGATCCATTCTGCAGAGCATATATACACCGCTGCAGAAACCACAGAAGAAGCCATACAAGCGCAAAAGCAAGGGACAGATTCGGTCGCTGCCGCAATCAATGAACTAGAGAGCTCATCCAGTGAAGTTAAAAATACTACCCATTTTGCCTCTGAAAAGTCTGACAGTAGCAATCACCTTGCAGAGCAAAGTATGTCGATTGCCCACACCACCGAGCAAAGTATCAATCAATTAGCCGATGATATTCGAGATGCGGCTAATCAAGTCAGCCAATTGCAAACACAAACTCTGGCTGTTGGCAAAGTGCTAGAGGTGATAAGCAGTATCGCTGAGCAAACGAATTTGCTGGCGCTCAACGCTGCTATAGAAGCCGCACGCGCAGGCGAAGCAGGTAGAGGGTTTGCCGTAGTTGCTGATGAAGTGAGAACGCTGGCAACTCGTACTCATGACTCTACTGATGAGATACGCCGCACCATAGATAAATTACAACAAGAAGCACAGCAAACCGTTAACGCAATGACGGCTTCCTGTGCAGAGGCTGATGATCGCGCACAGCAAGTGCAACAGGTTGCTCAGGCGTTAAAGGATATTTCATCTCAAATGCATGAGATCAATGCGCTCAATGTGCAAATTGCCGATGCCACTGAGCAACAAAACCAAGCTGCTGAAGAGATCAACCAAAGTGTCGTCGCCATTCGGGATAATGCCGAGCAATCTTTGGAAGATGCCCACGGTAGTAAACGAGTCAGTGAAGAGCTACTCGAGCTAGCCCGATCTTTGGATGAGCAGGTGCGAGGGTTCAAATTAGACTAACCATTAAAAAAGGAGCATCACGCTCCTTTTTTAAAACTCAACCAATTTATGAGAGCGCGTCTATATTCAACCAATCTTGTGGTTTTAAGAAATGCTCATATAACTTTGCTTCATTAGAGCCAGACTCCGGGGTGAAGTCATACTCCCATCTAGCTAATGGCGGCATCGACATCAAAATGGACTCCGTACGACCACCGCTTTGCAAACCAAATAATGTGCCTCTGTCCCATACTAAATTGAATTCAACATATCGGCCTCGACGATAAAGCTGAAACTCGCGCTCTTGCTCAGTCACTTGGGAAGCCTTCCTGCGCTCAATGATGGGGACATAAGCAGGTAAAAAGCCTTCGCCAACAGCTTGCATAAAGGCAAAGCTCTTATCAAAGCCCCACTCATTCAGATCATCAAAAAATAATCCACCTACACCCCGGGTCTCATCACGGTGTTTTAAGTAAAAATAATCATCACACCACTTTTTATACCGCGGATACACGTCATCACCAAATGGGTCACATAGGTCTTTTGCGACTTGGTGCCAGTGCTTAACGTCTTCCAAATGCGGATAAAACGGCGTTAGATCAAAGCCACCGCCAAACCACCAAATCGGCGCCTCGCCTTCTTTTTCAGCAATGAAAAAACGCACATTGGCGTGACTGGTTGGTATATGAGGGTTTTTTGGGTGAATAACCAAAGAGACGCCGCAGGCATGAAAACTTCGCCCCGCTAATTCTGGTCGATGCGCTGTTGCTGATGCAGGCATTGACGCGCCAAAAACATGAGAGTAATTGACTCCACCCTGCTCAATGACATCTCCGCCTCTAAGCACCCGTGTTCGACCGCCGCCGCCTTCTGCACGCTCCCACTTATCTTCCACAAATTTACCCCTGCCGTCAGCTTGCTCTAAGCCCGCACAGATAGCATCTTGCAACTGCAATAAGAATGCCTTGACCGTCTCTAAATTCACTTTGCTCACGCACTTAGCTCCTAAATACTTTGCCTGTCATGGCATCACGGATTTGGCTTGGTGCAGTGCGACCACCTAACTCACCCTCTTGATAAAAACCAACGCGTTCATTAAACATGGCTTTGGCTTCATCAATGGTCATTGCAGGCTCTTCACCACTGAAGTTAGCACTGGTCGATACGAGTGGCTTACCAAATGTCTTACAGAGTTGTTTCACAACAGGATGATCGGTCACTCGAACAGCGATGCTCGAATGCTCACCCGTCAGCCATTTTGGTGTCGTCGATTTGGCAGGTAGAACCCAGGTGACCGGTCCTGGCCATGCTGAAAAGATCTCTGCACGTCTATCCATTGGGATTTTTGCGTCATCGACATAGTCTAAACACTGGGCAAAATTGTCAGCAATCAGGATTAGGCCTTTTTCAATTGGGCGCTCTTTTAACGCCAAAAGTTTATGTACCGCACTTTCGCTATCCGGATCGCACCCCAAACCAAAAATGGCTTCAGTGGGGTAACAGATCAACTCACCTTGCTGCAATGCATCAATCGCAGATTGCGGCTTAGCTGTTTGATTTTCATTGTGACTCATAGGGATCCTCAATCATATGCTGACAAGCTTTTTGCGGACATTGTAACATAGCTTTTCCAGCCCGCTTTTTTTGCACCATCACAGGCCAATCGCACTGCTCACACTGATGTGCTACGGGATACTGATTCAAACTATATTTGCATTTAGGATAAGCATCGCACGCATAAAAAAACTTGCCGTACTTGTTCTGTCTTTTCTGTAGATGCCCTTTATGACATTTAGGACACTGAGGAAGTGTATCTGCTTGCTCCTCTTCTTCATGCACAATGAAGTCACACTCTGGGTAACCGGTACACCCTATAAACATGCCATATCGACCATTTCTGATCACCAATGCTCGACCACATTCTGGGCAAGGTGCATCATCTAATACTTTGATTTCGTTGCTCTCATGATGAGCAAAGGCGCGCATATAATCGCATGTTGGGTAATTGGCACAGCCGAGAAATGCCCCATTTTTAGAGTGCTTGACCACCAGCTCTGAACCACATTTTGGGCAGATCTCATATTCTTTTTCTAATGCATGTTTATCTGCATTAAAAAGAGAGTGATCAATTTTACTCATTTGTTTACCTTCAGTGTGCATGCTTTGCGCTATTTTACTGCGTGTATCAATATAAGGACAATAGAATTACACATAAATTAGTCGAGATAAGCATATTCGAAAGAGTTAGAAAAACTGATGACATGAATTTGCTACGGCACTTTGATAGTTCAAATATGCCGCAGGCATTGTTAGTGTAGTAACCCTGATGGTTGCTCGAAGATTAAATCTTCCATTTGTGCATAGGCATGCTCTTTTCCAGGTACATTAAATAGCACCATTAAAATCACCCATTTCAAATCATCCAAACAAATAGATGATTTTTCGAGTGCCAGCATACGGTCAACGACCATTTCTCTGGTCGTGCTATCAATCACGCCTATTTGCTCAACAAACATTAAAAAACCTCGGCATTCTACATCGAGTACTCGACACTCTTCAGCCGTATAAATGCGTATCGCTGAGTCTGGTTTTGCGTTTAAGTAAGGAAATTCGTCACTGTGTTGAAGATCTGCTAGTTGCTCTAACCAATCCAAGGCTTTATATATTTCTGATTGATCAAAGCCTGCGCCAACTAACTCATCTGTTAACTGATTTTGCTCTACGAAGATATCCGCTTCGCTGTGAATATAGTTCTCAAATAAATACATCAGGATATCAAACATATTTAACCCCTCGCTAATTTGATGTAGCCGTTTAATACACGTTCTACTTTGTCTTCAAGCTCTAAGTCCAATAGTCTGGCAAGTACCTGCTCTACTGGCCACTGGGTCCTCTGTGCTAAGGTATCAACGTCAGTTACCTCATAACCGAGATTTTGCAAAACGAGGCAAGCCTCCTGTTTTTTCTCACTTTCTATAATATATAGACTGTTTTCGGGTAAAAAGCTCACCTCTTCAATAATATCACTGACATTTTCAGTCAGCTTTGCGCCCTGCTTTATTAAAAAGTGGCACCCCTCAGATAAACTGTGGCGAATGGAACCTGGAATAGCAAATACCTCTTTATTTTGCTCAATGGCATAACGCGCAGTGACCAGTGAACCACTTTTAATCTCAGCTTCAACCAATAACACGCCCAAAGAGAGTCCTGATATAATTCGATTGCGTCTTGGAAAATTAGTTCCATGAGGTTTAGTACCGGGCAAAAACTCACTGACTATCAAGCCTTGTTCAACAATGCGCCAATACAGCTCGTCGTGACGCTTTGGATAAATCACATCGGCACCTGTCCCCAACACCGCAATCGTCCCCCGCATACTTTGCAGAGCACCGCGATGTGCAGCGCCATCAATACCTCTTGCCATGCCTGAGGTGATAACAAAATTAGCGTCTCCCAGCTGTTTGGCAAAATCATAAGCGTTGTCCATCCCTAACCGAGATGCACTGCGACTGCCCACAATGGCAATTTGAGGTTGATGCAACAGCTCATTGTTGCCACGGCAAAATAACAACCAAGGTGGACTACAAATTTGTTTTAGCGACTCAGGATAATGGGTGTCAAAATAATGGATTATTTGAATTTTTGAAGATAAGCACTGTGCAAGGATACTATCCACTTTAGGCCAATCTATGGTGACCAGTTGCTGTGCTATGTGGTCACCCAGCCCTAACTGACAAAGTGCAGGTTTAGAAAAAGTAAAAAGCTCAGATAATTCAGCTTTTTGTTTTAACGCCAAGATGGTGCTCACACCGATGCCACGACATAGATATAAAGCCACAGCTTCTCTTAATGATAAATGTGTCATGCTCCCTCCTTGAGCAATGTTTAATTTAATTCGTTACGCTGTCTCCTATCTGAGCTGGTTGAGACGTTTTCATGACCATCGCGTAACTAATATTGTCATAGACTTTGAATAGCATCAGCTCACCCACTTTTTCACTGGGCATGTGCCATACAGTGCTATTCTCACTGTTTTCTTCACCAAACCAAGAGCCAACTTCCCCAATAAGCTTATCAAGACTGCTAGAGTCTTCTATGTATTTTGGCGTCCCATTACGCTCTACAACTGTCGGGGACTGGCGTAATATGTCCAATACGCTGCCTTCAACTAATTGCTGCTTACTCCCTACATTCAACACCACAACAGACATAGGGCCAAATTCACTGTGTTGATTGCTACTGGCGATAATGGTGCCATCAACCGCTTCTGTTGGCCTGCTCATTTTAAAAGTCGCTTTTAAATCTTGACCTTGCGGCAGTGGCATTAAAAAATCACCCGCCTTAACTTCCCTTTTAACCGCTTCAATTTTTACAGTGCTCGGCACCCCTTCAGAAATATTTCCCGCTTTTAAAGCACGTGCAGTCCCCACCAAGATGGTTTCATATGCCAGTGTTGCTAGACCATCCTTATAAGCACTGCCACGACGGTAAATACCATAATTTCCACCTCGAACGAGATTGCCTTTTACATACAGCAAATGACCTGTAATGCTCATTTTAAAATTTTTGCTGGCACCCAGTACAATGGGATACGTATCAATGTCAGCTTGATCAAGTGCTTGATCGTAACTTAAGTAAGGCTCTAATACCGAGAGAGGTAACGTCGGTATTGCGGTGCCTTTTTCTGCTATGATACGCACGTGTGGCGATAATTTTCTTACCCCTTTGTCAATTACTAATATCGGATTACCATGTTCATCCTTTCCAAGCGATAAAATATTACCGGGGTAAATCAAATGCGGATTATCAATTTGCGGGTTTTGCTGCCAAAGCTTTCGCCACTTCCAAGGGCTATTTAAATACAAACTCGAAATATCCCATAGTGTGTCACCCTTCTTAACCACATACCGTTTGGGCGCGTCAGATTTAACCGTCAAAGTATCGGCCATCGTAGGGAATACAGCTGAAGCTGCCAGTAATAAGGCTGCAATTTGAGATTTCATTCCGAATTCCTTGAGTTATTTTTAGATATTATCCACCAAAACCTGTTAAAGGGGAACGTGAATGGCTAAAATAAGAGCATACATTACCCCATTTATACAGACTGTAAAAGGTATCCATGGCAAAGTTAGAAGTGCTTACATTTCCAGACGAGCGTTTGCGTACAGTGGCAAAACCGGTGGAAGAAGTAAATGATGAAATCCGTAAAATCGTCAAAGACATGTTAGAAACCATGTATGAAGAAAACGGCGTTGGTTTAGCAGCAACACAAGTTGATATTCATCAACGTATTGTGGTGATCGACGTATCAGAAGAACGCAATGAACCATATGTTTTGATCAACCCTGAAATCATCGCCACAGAAGGGACTATGGTCTGCGAAGAAGGCTGTCTATCTGTACCCTACTCATATGCAAAAGTAGACCGAGCTGAGAAAGTGACCGTCAAGGCCCTCAATGAAAACGGTGAAGAGTACCAATTTGATGCGCAAGAACTGCTCTCAAACTGTATACAGCATGAGCTAGACCACCTTGCAGGCAAGCTTTTCATTGATTACCTGTCGCCACTTAAGCGCCAACGTATCAAGAAGAAAATTGAAAAAGAAGCGCGCCTAGCGGCTAAAGCGTAATCATACACATTTTTTATTGGACAGATTATTCGTGAATACCCCTTTACGTATCGTGTTTGCGGGCACGCCAGATTTTGCTGCACGCCATCTTCAAGCATTGCTCAACTCCCATCATGAAGTTGTTGCAGTGTACAGTACACCAGATAAACCAGCTGGTCGCGGAAAAAAACTAAAAGCCAGTGAAGTAAAAACACTCGCTCTAGAGAATAACCTGCCAGTTATCCAGCCCGCTTCTCTAAAAAACGACGAAGCAACGCAACAACTTGCTGAGTTAAATGCTGATGTCATGGTCGTGGTTGCCTATGGACTACTATTGCCAAAGGCCATATTAAATACGCCTAAACTTGGCTGTCTTAACGTACACGGCTCTATTTTGCCAAGATGGCGTGGTGCTGCCCCTATTCAACGCGCAATTTGGGCTGGGGATCAAGAAACCGGTGTGACCATCATGCAAATGGATGAAGGCTTAGATACCGGTGATATGCTACATATCGCCACGTGTCCAATCGATACGCAAGAAACCAGTGCAAGCCTATATGCAAAACTTGCAGAATTAGGTCCGTCCGCATTGGTAGAAACGCTAGATAAGCTCGCGGCGGGTAACATCACCCCAGAAGTTCAGGATGACGCCCTATCAAACTATGCACAAAAGCTCTCTAAGCAAGAGGCTGACATTGATTGGACCATGGAAGCTGCACAAATTGAGCGTAATATCCGCGCGTTTAACCCATGGCCGATGTGCTTTACGCAAATGCAGTCACAAACAGTGAAAATTTGGCAGGCCAATGTCGTCGAACAACAAGGTGAAGCCGGAACAGTTTTAAGCGCAGACAAGCAAGGTATTGTCGTTGCGTGTGGCACCCATGCCTTACAAATCACCCAACTTCAACCGCAGGGTAAAAAGCCAATGTCAGCGCAAGACTTTTTAAATGGTCGTGCTGAATGGGTAACACCTGGCAATAAGGTAGGTGCCTAATGGCAAATGTACGCGCACTCGCGGCACAAACACTATTTCAAGTCGTCGATAAAGGGCAGTCACTCACAGCGCAATTGCCTTATGCCAGCCAAAAGCTACCAGTCAAAGATCGCGCTTTACTGCAGCAAATGTGTTACGGCGTGCTGCGCTATTTGCCGAGCCTTGAAAACTATTGTCAGCAGTTACTTGATCAACCATTACGAGGCAAGCGTCGCGTTTTTCAGTTTTTGCTTTATGTCGGTATTTATCAACTTCAGCATATGCGCGTCCCCGCTCATGCAGCAGTAGCAGAAACCGTTAATGCACTTAAGTCATTAGGTGCGCCAGGCATGAAAGGCCTAGTCAACGCAGTACTGCGCAACTTTCAACGTCAGCAGGCAACTCTTGAGCAAAGTGCGAATGAGATCATGGTCTGTCAGTACAATCACCCAAGTTGGTTTATTAAAAAGATTCAGGCTGCTTACCCAGAGACTTGGTCTGACATTCTAGAAGCCAATCAGCTACAAGCCCCTATGTGGCTGCGTGTAAATCAGCGTCAAGCCGACACGGATACCTACGCTCAGCAACTAGATAAAGCAGACATTGACTATACTCTGGATGAATCGCACCCTGATGGTATTTTACTTGACCACCCAGTAGATGTGACAAAATTACCGGGCTTCTCAACGGGTGCAAGCTCTGTGCAAGATGCCGCGGCACAAATGGCAGCCCGCTTATTATCACCACAAGATGGAGATAATATCTTAGATGCATGCGCAGCACCGGGTGGAAAAACCTGTCATATATTAGAACTTGCAGATGCCCAAGTCACCGCATTAGATGCTGATGAGAAACGTTTAGAGCGCGTCACCGATAATCTTAATCGCTTGTCATTAACAGCACAGTGCGTGCATGGGCTTGCCGATGAACCTGATAACTGGTGGCAAGGCGAGCAATTTGATCGTATTCTGTTAGACGTACCTTGTTCTGCAACTGGCGTGATCCGCCGTCACCCTGATATCAAATGGTTAAGACGCGCAGCTGACATTGATGAACTGGCAGCGTTACAAGCCAAAATACTGGATAATATCTGGCCATTACTCAAGTCAGGCGGTACTTTAGTCTATGCGACCTGCTCTGTTTTGCCGGAAGAAAACCACCAGCAGATCAGTGCTTTCTTATCACGCACAGACGATGCACAGCACATTGCTTTGCATGCACAAGACAAGGTTGAACAGCCTGGCTTGCAATTATTGCCTGGCATCACGGATGGCTTCTATTACGCCAAGTTGCAAAAACTCTAAACGTTGTAAGTTTAAGCTATGAAAATCATTATTTTAGGCGCTGGACAAGTTGGCGGTACACTGGCAGAAAACCTCGTTGGTGAGCAAAACGAAATCACGGTCGTTGATATCGATGGTGAGCGTTTACGCGAACTGCAGGATAAATACGATCTGCAAGGCGTCAATGGACATAGTGCACACCCTGAAGTGCTCAGGCAAGCGGGTGCCGAAGATGCCGATATGATCATTGCCGTGACCAGTTCCGATGAAGTAAACATGGTTGCATGCCAAGTCGCCTATAGTATTTTCAATACGCCTACGAAAATTGCTCGGATCCGTTCCGAGCAATATCTAGACTATCGCGAAAAACTATTTCACAACGATGATCTCCCCGTAGATCATTACATTGCACCGGAGCAATTGGTCACTAAGTATATTCGTCGATTAATTGATTACCCCGGCGCACTGCAAGTACTGCAATTTGCCGATGGCATGCTGTCACTGGTCGCGGTCAAAGCCTATTATGGTGGCTTGCTGGTTGGTTATGCACTGTCAGCATTGAAAGAGCATATTCCTAATGTTGATACTCGAGTCGCTGCAATTTACCGTCAAGGTAAAGCAATCAAACCACTGGGCACAACCGTGATAGAAGCGGATGATGAAGTCTTCTTTATCGCCGCCACTAAACACATCCGCGCAGTCATGAATGAGCTGCAAAAGCTGGAGCAATCGTATAAAAAAATCATGATCGCCGGTGGTGGTAATATCGGTGCAGGCCTTGCCCGCTCGTTAGAGAAAAATCACAGTGTTAAACTGATTGAACGCAATCACAGTCGCGCATCTCAACTTTCTGAAATGCTCGATAACACAGTTGTATTCTGTGGTGACGCCTCTGATCAAGAGCTACTATCTGAAGAACATATCGAACAAGTGGATGTGTTTATTGCCGTCACCAATGATGATGAAGCCAATATCATGGCTGCCATGTTGGCCAAGCGTATGGGCGCGCAAAAAACCATGGTACTTATCCAACGCAGTGCCTATGTTGATCTTGTACAGGGTGGTGAAATTGATATCGCAATATCACCTCAGCAAGCTACGATTTCAGCACTCCTCACGCATGTTCGTCGTGGTGATATCGTCAATGTTTACTCGCTTCGTAAGGGGGCTGCAGAAGCCATTGAAGCCGTCGCACACGGCGATGAAAACACCTCTAAAGTTGTAGGTCGAGCGATCCGTGATATTAGGTTGCCACACGGCACTACCATTGGTGCGATAGTGAGAGATTCAGAAGTACTCATTGCCCATGATCACACGGTGATTGAGTCAGGTGATCACGTGATCATGTTCTTAATCGATAAAAAACAAATTGGTGTCGTTGAAAAGTTATTCCAAGTCAGTGCGCTATTTGTATAACACACATCCGAGATGGCCAATGTGCGCCATCTCGTCATCACACAGAGCTATTCGTTACCCAGTACAGAAATATCAATTAAATAGTCTTTAAGTATCGCCTGCACTTGCTTATCTTGGCTTTCTAAGTGAATCCCCAATGATACAATCTCTTCTTGGTTTTCTTTCACCCGGCACACCTTACCAACAAGCGTCAGTTTTTTTGCATCTTTGCCTTCAATTAAAATTTCACAAGACAGTTCTTTTAACTCTTCTGGCAAATGCGTTTTCTGAACATCAAACATCAAACCCGCCAAAGAAATATCCTTGATGACACCCACTTCACTTTTACCTTCTACATTTAGCACCGCTGGTATCAAGGTAGGAATGCGCGTCTGAGCGCGTAATTTATAGGTTTGCACTTCGTTAGGATAATACAGGTAGATGAGCCTGGCTGGGTGTGTGGTCACTGATTTAATGGTTTCTTTAAATGCGATAATTTGTCCATCACCTTCCTCTGGTAAAGCACGTACAATCACCTCAGTGCCCTCTTTGACATAATCCATTGCCGCCCCCAAGCGCTGATGGCTAGGGTGGTTTAAAATAATAAATTGATTCTCAAGCGCACCAACAAACTCTGTTTTGATCCGCTTGCGATTGGCTGGCAGTACAATCTCCATATCGACAATACTTCCCGCTCGCATTTGTAAGACCTGCAAACGATTTTCTGCCAACTCTTGTATAGTCATGCTAAATACCTCTAACGCTTCCATTGTTTATTTTAGCTGTATGACGCCCCTATATGACGCCATCGCATAATTACTATGAATTATCGTCTAGATATAAAAAAACTTTAACTTTTACACGGGATTTCACACTTGATGATGGGTTTAAGCGCCCATCATCAGACTTTTGGAGGGAGTAAAAAGCGCAGTCCAAAAGCGCGTTGCCAAGGCATCCTTGCCTTGGGATAAATTCAATCTTCAGGAAAAACTAGCCTCGCCAGAACGTTGGCGTAAATAACACTAATAAAGTAAATATTTCTAAGCGGCCAAATACCATCGCTAGCGTTAAAATCCACTTAGCGGTATCGGTGATATCACCATAGTGCGCCGCCACATCTCCCAAGCCTGGACCTAGGTTATTGAGGCAAGCGGCAGTTGCAGAAAACGCCGTGATATTATCAAGCCCCGTGCCCAGTAGCGCGATCATGATGATCACAAACACCAAAGCATAGGCAGAGAAAAACCCCCATACCGCTTCAACTACCTTGTCTGGTAAAGCTTTTCTACCCAATTTAATCGAATAGATGGCTCTTGGGTGTACCAAGCGATTTAACTCTCGGATCCCCTGCAAGTACAATAAAAACACCCGAACTACCTTCATCCCACCACCAGTAGAGCCGGCACAACCGCCAATAAAGCTGGAAAAAATCAGTAAAATAGGCAAAAACAGTGGCCAAGCAGAAAAGCTATCGGTTGCAAAGCCCGCTGTCGTACTGATTGAAACGGCTTGGAATAAAGCATGGTCTAACGTCTCATCACCATCGCTATAAACTTGATTTGAAGACAATACCGCAAAACAGATCACCACCAGCGCCAGTTGAATAAACAAGAAGACTTTAAACTCCGGGTCGCGTAAATATGCTCGCACACTGCGACTTGCCACCGCCGCATAATGCAGCGAGAAATTAATCGCCGCAATAAGCAAGAACACCACACAGATAAAGTTAATCATCGGGCTATCAAAGTGACCAATCGACGCGTCATACGTAGAAAAACCGCCTATCGCAATGGTCGCAAACGCATGACAAATGGCATCAAACCAGCCCATCCCAGCAAACTTATACGCCAATGTACACGCTGCGGTCAGAGCCACATAAATGTACCAAAGGTGTTTTGCCGTATCGGCAATACGCGGCGTCATTTTCGAGTCTTTCACCGGCCCCGGTGTTTCTGCACGATATAACTGCATCCCACCAACGCCAAGCATAGGCAGCACCGCGACCGCAAGTACAATGATCCCCATGCCACCGAGCCACTGTAGCTGTTGACGATAAAACAGTACTGACTTTGGTAAATACTCTATTCCGGTTAAGACCGTGGCACCTGTGGTTGTTAATCCAGAAAACGCTTCAAATACCGCGTCGGCAAAAGAGAGGTTAGGTTCATCGAGAAATATAAGAGGTACGGATGCAAACGATCCCAGTACCAACCAAAATAACACCACAATCAAAAAGCCTTCTCGGGCTTTGAGTTCACCGCGTTCTTTTCGGTTTGGGTAATAGGCCATCAGACCAATTAAGACACTAAAGATAAAAGCCAAAACGAAAGGCACACCACCACCATCTTTGTAGATCAAAGATACCAGTGCTGGCGGCACCATAGTCAAACTAAACAGTGCGACGAGTTGGCCAAGAATTTTTATAATGGTACGAAATTGCATAACGCAGATCGCTTGTTGTTATGATTAAACTTGATTGTCTAATACACTCGGGCGTTAGTAAACCTCATAACCCGACAAAGCAATTACTTTTGTAGTTTCATTGTCACACTACCGTGGGTCAGATCAAATATTGACTGAATGGCCAGCTTGGCTTCTCGGGCATCAATCTCTATTTGCCAGCCAATATTTGCTGTAAACGTATGCTGGATATTCAGTACCTGATACTGGCTAGCTAAATGCTGTTCAATGACCCCTTGCAGCGCATAGTCGGACTCACCAATGAGTATTGCTGCAGGTACTTTCACTGCTGTCGTCAACACATTCAAGGCATTATTCAAAGTGCCGCCATAAGCTCGAACTAGACCACCTGTTCCGAGCTTAATCCCCCCGAAATAACGCGTCGTCACCGCGGTGATTTCACCAATACCAGAGCCCATTAAGACATTCAACATAGGTTTTCCAGCCGTACCATTAGGCTCACCATCATCAGAAAAACCTAAAACATGACTGCCTCCTGGAGCCCCAGCCACATGCGCCCAACAATTGTGACGCGCATCTGGGTATGCGTCATTAATACTGCGAATAAATGCTTTTGCATCGTCCACTGTAGGGGTATGCGCAACATGCACCAAAAACGTACTTTTTTTGATTTCTTCGTGATGTGAAATGGTTTCAGTTGGGATTTTATATTCTGACATAAAGTATTTTCTAGCAAAAAGGAGCCTTTCGACTCCTTTTATTAAACAAGCTGAGCCGTACTTACACCAGTACGACACACCAACATATTAATCTAAGTTAAGATCGCGCGTCATATTCTCAAGACGGTCTTCGTGAACAATAATATTGTCTTCAATACGGATCCCGCCATATGGCTTAAACTCTTCCACCTTATCCCAATTGATATGCTGCGCGTGTTCGCCTTTTGCTAAATCGCTAAGTAATGAATCAATGAAATATAAACCAGGCTCGATGGTAAACACCTGCCCAGCTTCAATGCGCCTTGTACAACGTAAGAACGGGTGCCCTTCAGGTGGTGCCTGATGTGTACCTTGCTCATCAGCCATAAAGCCACCCATGTCATGTACCTGCAAACCAATGTGGTGGCCCAATCCATGCGGGAAGAACGTCGATGAAATGCCCTTCTCGACAATCTCATCTGCACCTAAGTTCACCACTTTAAAGTCAGACAAAATTTGCGCCATACGACGATGGCAATCAATGTGTAGATCACCGTACAGTTTACCTGGCTCAAGTGCATTACCAAGGGCTATTTGATGTTGGTTTAACGCATCTACCATTTCTGCAAATTGCCCTTGCTTAGCAAAGTCATAAGTACGCGTTATGTCTGATGCATAGCCATTGAAGTTAGCCCCTGCATCAATTAAAAATGAGAGATGCTTGCTCGGAGCCTGACGTTCAAAATGCGTGTAGTGCAAAATCGCACAGTGCTGATTAAGCGCCACGATATTGCCATACGGCGTATCATTTTCCATATGTGCAGTCGCATTCAAATACGCCTGCTGAATAGAAAACTCAGATCCACCAGCATAAAATTCATCTCTGGCAGCTTGGTGGCCAAGTACCGCAATGCGGTTAGCTTCACGCAAACAGGTCAGCTCATATTGTGTCTTATAGGCACGATGATAATGCAGATAGTTTATCACTGGCTCTGGGTTCATTTGACCAAAACCAAGCGCTTGCGCGACCTCGAGGTATTCGCCGATATAAGCAAACTTCTCTTTGTCGTAAGGCAGTAGTTTTTCAACCTGCTCAGGGTGAACGAGCAACGTAATATCAAAATGCTCAGCCCAAAAATCACTTGGCTCATCAGGAACTTTATGCCAAAAATCTACAGGGCGATAAAAAATCAATTTAGGCTTATCTACGCCATTGACCACTAACCAACAGTGTGGGTTATCGATGACCGGTAACCAAGCTTTAAACTGCGGATTAACTTTAAATGGATAATACATATCATCCAAAAACTGGCGTTTAGCTTGACCGGAATGAATAACTAAGCCATCAAGGCCTTCGCGCTCAACGATGGTTTTAGTACGCGCCTGAAGCGTGGTGATATGCTCTGCATACAAATTTGCTAATGTGTCCACAGTGTACCCATATTAATTCTGTTCAATTATGTTTGAGTCTAACATAGCACCGTCTCAAAAACGATGCCATGCCAACTCCTTGAAATGACGTCACAGCACGACGCTTTAACGTTTGCCGCCTATACTCATATCCAAGATCCCTGCCAAGACATTCCCATCTCGACCAAGCTTGGTATGATAGACCTGTCGATACGCCATCACATTTTTCACATAGTCCCGAGTTTCTCGATATGGAATAAGCTCAATCCATAATTCAGCAGGCATGGCTTCATCCGGTACCCAGCGCTTCACTCTGTGATAACCAGCGTTATAGGAAGCGGTCGCTAATATCTCATTGCCCTTAGTTTTACGCTTTAAGTACTCCAAATAGTCCGTCCCAAGGCGAATATTAATAGACGGTGTCATCAACTGCTTCTTAGATACACGCTTTTTCGCCACGTAACGGGCTGTGCTCGGCAGCATCTGCATCAAGCCATAAGCATCAGCGGAGGATCTCGCATCTGGTGCAAAGCTGCTTTCACGACGTGCCACCGCATAGCTCCAAGCAAGATCAACCCGATTTCGCTCACTATAACGCTCAAATAAACTGTCAAACGCCATCGGGAAGCGT
The DNA here is from genome assembly GCF_001625695.1 of Pseudoalteromonas luteoviolacea H33-S. Classification (GTDB taxonomy): domain Bacteria; phylum Pseudomonadota; class Gammaproteobacteria; order Enterobacterales; family Alteromonadaceae; genus Pseudoalteromonas; species Pseudoalteromonas luteoviolacea_B. Next base: position 43,061 of record NZ_AUXY01000062.1, on the reverse strand, counting down.
AAATCGACATAGTTCCATGCTTTAATCTGCGCTAGGGTGTAAATGGTGCTGTCATACCAATCTAATTCTGCAGCCAATATCGATGCCGCAAGCTTTTCCTCAGTACTGGATGTGTTCGTTAAATAGTTCCATTCTCTACGAGCGTGGGTAAAACGCTCCAGTTCATACAGTGCTTTTGCCCGTTTAAAGCCGGGCGCTTGTGACACACTCGCTAACGTTTGCTCATTGACATCCAGTGACTGCGCATTCATTGACGGTGGTAAGTTCAGTCGCGCAGCTGCCAGAAAACCATAATAATCTCGCTTACTGGCCAGTGGCTGCCACAGTGATGTCGCTTTGGCTGAGTCTCCGCGCTTAAAGTAGCTGTAACCGAGCCAATAAGTTTGTCCATTGCTCAAGTTATCCATGCCTGTGAACAGTGCTGCGATCCCCTCCCAATCTTGCTCTTTGAGCATATTACTCATCAGCCATTGACGGAGCTTCACATCTTGTAATTCAGTAGGCACTTTATTCAACCAAAAACGCGCTTGCTCATGCCCTTTTGATGCCAAAGCCAACGCAAAGCGATAAGCAACGCTGTCTTTCTGCGCTTGGCTAAATTCAAACATGTCTTGCAGTTTATCCCATGCCCTGAGCGCCAACTTAGGGTCACGCCAAATAAGTCGTCTGACGCCATACACCGCGATTTCACTTTCTTTTTGACTGCGTTGTTTATAACGATATAACCCTGCTGACGCGCTTGGGCTTCTGCGCACCGCCACATATAAATCAGCAAGATACGCTTCATTACTTGGCAACAAGGTTTTTAAGTACTTAATTAGCGAGGTTTGACCGCCCTGTGCGGCCTTGGTAATGCGTTGCCAAATTAACGCTTGTGAGCGGTAACCTGCTTTTTGCCACTGTGAAAATAACTTATCGCAGGCTTTAGGTTGTGACTTGCCCACCACCCACAAAGGTTCAACTTGATCTAAAATGGCTTTTTTAGGCGCGCCTAAGTCCAATTGAAACTGCAAATATGTGCATTTTAACTCTGCATTATTTGTTGTCTGATAATGTTCAATAAATAACGCTTTCTTGCCGCGCTTTTTTAAATAGTTCAGCCAGCTTTTACGCACAGGCCAATCCAAGGGCGTGTGATCATAAACAGATAAAAACTGACTAATCTCTGCTTGATATTTTAATCTGGGATGACGTTTATAAAATGTCATCTCGACGTAAGGCTTCAATGGATGATCAAGTTCATCCAGTGCGTGTTTAAATTTAGTGTAATTTCCTGACCAAGCGATTCGCTCAGCTTGTATAAAATCTTGATGGGGCTTTTGCGCATACCCTTGGGTACTTAACAAAGTGAAAAAAGCGCACATACCCGTACTAAAAAACCGAGAGATCCGTAATTTCATGGCGACCTATACTTTACATAAATGCGTTGTATATCCAGACCCAGCTAATTTAAAAACCGTGTTTAAAGACAAAAGCTGAGTACTTCCTTAATTAAACTGCGTCACGCAGTCTTGAGTAGCACCTATGCCCTACTCATAATCAAGTTATGCATGATTGAAGGTTTAAATAAACTGAATGCGTAAACCTTAAAACACCTTAGTCCAATCTATGCACTTAGCCACCTTAACATTCCAATTTATGCTTTACAGTAAATCTGCGGTAAATTTTTCATTGCAATTTTCATTTAAAGGCGCCACACTGAATGAAATGACAACTCATCGTACCAGTGTCACGGAGAACAAGTATGTTAATCAAAAGCGAGTCCTTTGTAGTTGATTTTTGCAAAGGCAATATTGCTGAGTTTAAGTTTTGTCTGCCCGGTTCGGTAAACAAACTTTCTCAACAAACCCTGCAAGACTGTGCCAAAGCACTAGCTGAACTCAGCGCACGTGATGATGTAAAAGGCCTAGTTTTTACCAGTGATAAAGACCACTTTATTGTTGGTGCCGATATCTTCGAATTCTTACCGACCTTTAATCGCCCTGAACAAGAACTCGTAAGTTGGATAAAAGATGCCACTGACGTATTCGATGCGATTGAAGATTTACCTTTCCCAACCTTATCAGCCATCAATGGCCTAGCACTGGGTGGCGGATGTGAGTGGGTACTTGCTACCGATTATCGTATTGCAACTCCTAATGCCAAAATCGGTTTACCTGAAGTCAAACTTGGGATCATGCCTGGTTTTGGTGGTACCGTGAGACTGCCTCGCGTGATTGGTGCAGATAATGCCATGACTTGGATCTCAACCGGTCAGGAAAATCGTGCGCCCGATGCCTTTAAAGTCGGCGCATTAGATGCCGTTGTTGCAGCGGATAAATTAATGGACGCCGCGATAAAAACACTAGAGCAAGCCATTGATGGTAAGCTCGATTGGCAAGCAAAGCGCCAACTTAAACTTGAGCCTCTAAAGATGAATCGTGTTGAGCAAGGCATGAGCTTTGCGATGGCTGAAGGCATGGTTATGGCAAAAACCAAAGGCCATTACCCTGCACCTGTGATGGCAGTCAAAACCATCAAAGCGGCAGCTAACCAGAGTCGCGCAGAGGCTATGGCAATCGAAAATGCCAACTTTGCAAAACTAGCCAAAACGGCTGAAGCAGCAGCGCAAACAGGTATTTTCCTGGCGGACCAGTACATTAAAGGCGTTGCCAAAAAACAAGCTAAGGCAAGCCAACTTGATATTAAGCAAGCGGCTGTACTCGGTGCTGGCATTATGGGTGGTGGCATTGCCTACCAGTCAGCCTATAAAGGCACGCCGATTGTCATGAAAGACATCAACCAAGCTGCGCTTGATTTAGGCATGGGCGAAGCGGCTGGCTTACTGGGTAAAAAAGTAAAACGCGGCCACATGAAAACAGAAAAAATGGTTGCCACGCTTGGGAAAATAAAACCAACACTCAACGAACGTGATTTAGAAAACTCAGACATCATTGTTGAAGCCGTTGTCGAAAACCCACAAATTAAAAAAGCGGTGCTGGCTGATTTAGAAAAGCAATTACCAAAAGGCACTGTGCTGACGTCAAACACCTCTACCATCCGTATTGACGAGTTAGCAACTGCGCTTGAAAACCCAGAGCATTTTTGTGGTATGCACTTCTTTAATCCAGTGCCTAAAATGCCACTTGTTGAAATTATTCGTGGTGAAAAAACCTCAGATGATACAGTTGCAGCTGTTGTTGACTACGCATTGAAACTCGGTAAATCGCCAATTGTCGTTAATGACTGCCCTGGCTTTTTCGTAAACCGCGTCTTATTCCCTTATTTTGCAGGCTTCAGCAAGCTCGTTGTTGAAGGGGCTGACTTTAGTCAAATAGACAAAGTCATGGAAAATGTATTTGGTTGGCCTATGGGTCCAGCTTACCTGCTTGATGTTGTCGGTATCGACACGGCAAATCATTGTACAGGCGTGATGGCAGAGGGTTTCCCAACCCGTATGGCTCGTCAAGACAAAGACCCAGTTGCCTTACTAGCCAATGCAGAGCGTTTTGGTCAAAAGAATCAAAAAGGGTTTTACCAATATGCGCCGGATAGAAAAGGCCGCTTGAAAAAGAGCAAAGATCCTGAATCATTGACGCTTTTGAGTCAGATTTGTGATGACACGCAGCAGTTCGACAAGCAAACCATTATTGAGCGCTGTATGGTCCCTATGATCAACGAAGTACTGCTTTGTTTGCAAGAAGGCATTGTCGCTTCACCGCAAGAAGCAGATATGGCACTCATTTACGGTATTGGCTTCCCGCCATTTAGAGGTGGCGCTTTCCGTTACTTAGATCAAATTGGTTTGAGTGAGTTTGTTGCTATGGCAGATAAATATGCTGACTTGGGTGAAATCTACCAAGTTTCTGAGCAAACACGTGCTTGGGCAGCAGAAGGTAAAGTGTTCTATCAAGTGGAGGGCCAGTAATATGGAACATGCAGTTATCGTAGATTGTCTTCGTACCCCAATGGGTCGCTCCAAAGGCGGTGTGTTTAAGCATCGTCGTGCAGAAGATCTCAGTGCACACCTGATGAAAGGCCTACTTGAGCGCAACCCACAAGTTGCCCCAGAATCCATTGATGATATTTATTGGGGCTGTGTGCAACAAACACTTGAGCAAGGTTTTAATGTTGCACGTAACGCGGCGCTTCTGGCTGGTATCCCCCATTCAGTACCCGCAGTTACCGTGAACAGGTTATGCGGTTCATCCATGCAAGCACTGCATGATGCAGCGCGCGCTATCATGACAGGTGCAGGCGATACTTACCTTATTGGTGGTGTTGAGCATATGGGCCATGTTCCTATGACCCATGGTGTAGACTTTCACCCAGGCCTTTCAACTTCAGTTGCACAAGCAGCTGGCGTTATGGGCTTAACCGCAGAGTACCTTGCTACGCTTCATGGTATTAATCGCGAACAGCAAGATGCGTTTGCAGTACGCTCACACCAACGCGCTCACGCAGCCAGCGTTGAAGGCCGCTTTGCAAAAGAAATTTTACCGACCGAAGGACATGACGAACACGGCATTCCTGTATTGGTTGAACATGATGAAGTTATCCGCCCAGAAACTAACCTTGAAGGACTAAGTCAATTACGTCCTGTGTTTAATCCAGCCAGTGGTACTGTAACTGCTGGTACTTCCTCTGCATTGTCTGATGGCGCGTCAGCCATGCTCGTCATGAGCGAAAGCAAAGCCAAAGAACTTGGACTGCCGATCAGAGCACGCATTAAGTCAATGGCTGTTGCGGGCTGCGATCCATCTATCATGGGGTATGGCCCTGTTCCAGCGAGCCAAAAAGCGCTTAAACAAGCAGGAATTCAAGTGGAAGATCTAGACGTAGTAGAACTGAATGAAGCATTCGCTGCGCAGTCTCTGCCTGTAATGAAAGACTTAGGGTTACTGGAAGTTGCCGACGAAAAGGTAAACCTGAACGGCGGCGCCATCGCACTTGGCCACCCGTTGGGTTGCTCTGGTTCGAGGATCAGCACGTCACTTATTCATATTATGGAAGAAAAAGATGCCAAATATGGCCTTGCAACCATGTGTATTGGTTTAGGCCAAGGCATCGCAACCGTATTTGAACGCGTGAATTAACACGCTTGTTGTCATCACCAATTTCAACTTGGTAACCAAGGCAAAGTCACAATGTGTGTCTTTGCCTTTTTTATCGCCTCTTTGAATTTCAGGATATTGTAACAAATTACCTCAGCCCTCTTTAAATCTTCATACATGCCAAGTTAAAATGTCTTTTTTAATAAAAGCTAAGTGCAATTTTATGAGTTTTGATAATGCTGACCATACATTAGATGCCGTTGGGCTGCGTTGCCCTGAACCGGTTATGATGATCCGTGGCATGGTGCGAAAAATGAATCATGGTGAAACATTATTAATCGTGGCTGATGACCCATCGACCACCCGAGATATACCGAACTTTTGTGAGTTTATGGATCACACATTAGTTGCTCAAGAAACTGCGCAAGCACCCTATCAGTATTTGATTAAAAAGGGCCAATAAGCCCTTTTTAATCAGTCAGAGATAACCTCTGCCACAAGTCACCTTTTACATAAATAGTATTCTCGGTGCTCCATATCTCATAGCACGATTGCACATCTACTCTAATTAAACTTAAAGGTTTACCCACACAGTAGTGCATAAATGTGTAAGCTCACACCGAGCATTCAATGAATTATTTTATAAAATAATGCGGTAGTTTAAAAAATAGGTAAACAACAAAGTAAAAGGAAAAAGATATGAAATTACAGCTAAAAACAAAAAAAATTAAAAACCTAGACCTTCAAGCTATCAAACCAGCCCAAACGAATGCAGTAGCTGGCGGCGGTATAGCCAGTCTTAACGTTTGTGCGTCTCGCGATTACCCTTGCAAACCTGAGTAATAGTAAATGTTAACAACACGGCAAGTACTAAAACTTGCCGTTTAACTTGCCGTTTAACTTGCAGTTGCACTGCAATTCACACCTACAAATGGCCTTAAACTTTTGCATTACGCGCTCGACCTTTTGTATAGCAACGCTGTATTATTTTTTAATCTCTTTGAATTAAAACGACAGGCTTATGCGGCGCTCTATAATCTAGAGTAATGCGATACCACCCTTTTTTATCTGGCGCAAAACTAAAGTAATTATAAATAGTATTGCAATCGGCCGGCTGCGGTTGTCCAATTGTTACTAAACTTTGGTAGCGATAACCACAGTTATATCCTTGGCTCCATGCTTCATCCGCGATTTTAAATTCATATACTTTGCCAGGGCTCATAAATCGAGCGCGCACCGTATATGTGCCATTCCCTTTCGGCTTAAGCTGGTATATATCTTCAGCATCCCATAAGCTAAAATCACCGCGCAGATACAAAGCTCGATCAATGACTTTTGCTTCCGCTTGGCTCACATCATTACTCGTTATCTCTCCCACTTGTGGAGAGGCACAGCCAGCAAGCCCTAATAATATTAAGATGGATAACGCGATTTTGTTTTGCACTTGTCTCACCTTTTTTGTCAATAAAAAAGCCAGCATCATAGCTGGCTTCACAGATTATTTTTATCTTAGTTTTGTAAAACTGAGATATCCGCTGTATTTAAGAATAAGCGACTGAGCTGGCTCAATAATGCCAGACGGTTATTCTTAACCGCTTCATCATCTGCCATAACCATCACATTGTCGAAAAAATTATCAACCGCTTCACGTAGGCTTGCCAAACGCGTCAACGCTTGTTGATAGTCGCCTTGTGCATATACAGGTGCAAGCTCTTCAGTCAATACCGCAACTTGCTCTGCCAGTTGTTTCTCGGCATCTTCAATCAATAACTCAGTCGACACTGCTGCATCGCTGGTTACATTATTCTTCGCCAATATGTTGTTCACACGCTTGTTAGCAGCAGCGAGTGCTTCAGCTTCATCCAATGTACGGAAGTGGCTAACTGCTTTCACACGACGATCGAAATCAACAGGTTGTGCTGGACGACGTGCCAATACAGCTTGGATCACATCAACACTAATCCCTTCATCTTGATACCAAGCGCGGAAACGACCTAGCATAAACTCAAAGACATCATCTGCAACTTTGTCATTTGTTAGCTTGTCGCCAAACAGGGTTTGTGCCTTAGCAACAATGTCTAAAATGTCTAACTGAAGCTCTTTCTCAACCATGATACGTAATGCACCAATAGCAGCACGACGCAATGCAAATGGGTCTTTATCGCCTTTTGGAATTTGGCCAATACCAAAAATACCCACTAGCGTGTCAAACTTATCAGCCAATGCTACTGCAAAACTAATTGGGTTTGACGGTAATGCATCACCTGCAAAACGCGGCATATATTGCTCGTTTTGTGCAACTGCTACTTCTTCTGCTTCACCGTCAATGCGCGCATAATGCATACCCATGACACCCTGAACATCTGTAAACTCCATGACCATTTCAGTCATTAAGTCTGTTTTACTCAGAAGGCCAGCGCGCTCTGCCAATGCTTTATCCGCACCAAGTTGCTCAGCGATATACCCTGCCAATGCAGCAATACGCTCAGATTTGTCTTTCAGTGTGCCCAGCTGTTTTTGGAATAAAACGCTGCCAAGCGACTCTAAACGACTCTCCAGAGTTTTCTTCTTATCTGTTTCAAAGAAGAACTGTGCATCTGCTAAACGTGGACGAACCACTTTTTCATTACCTGAGATAACCACACTTGGATCTTTGCTTTCAATGTTTGATACAAATAAGAACTTGTTGATCAGTTCGCCTTTGTCATTCAATAACGGAAAGTACTTCTGGTCATCTTTCATCGTATAGATGAGGGCTTCATCTGGTACAGACAAGAACGCTTCATCAAATGATGCGGTCAAGGTTACCGGCCATTCAACTAACGACGTTACTTCTTCAAGTAAGTCTTCATCCATTGCAACAACCGCACCCAGTTTTGCAGCTTCCGCTTCAATCTGCGCACGGATCTGTGCTTTACGCACATCATAATCAGCAATGACATATGCCTTCTTTAAGGTATCAAAAATTTCATCAGCATGCGCTAAAGTCGTGCGTGCCGGGTGATGGAAACGGTGACCTTGCAGTTCATTACTGATCTGTTTGCCCAGTACTTCACCTTTAATGATCTCATTTCCTAGCAGTGCTGCAACCGTGTGCACAGGGCGGATAAATTGTGTTTTATTCGCCCCCCAACGCATTGGCTTAGGGATCGGTAATTTTGCTAAGGCTTTTGCAATGACATCGCTCAGTAGTTCCGTTGCCTGTTGGCCTTTGACAGTCGCCTTATGAAGTAACCAAGCGCCCTTTTCAGTTTCTAACTTGTCAGCTTCGCTAACATCAATACCACAACCGCGTGCCCAACCCTGTGCAGCTTTTGTCGGGTTACCCTCGGCATCAAATGCGGCTTTAATCGCTGGGCCACGTTTTTCAACGACTTTGTCTTGCTGCTGAGTCTCTAGTTGCTTTACCTGAATACCTAAACGGCGAGGCGATGCATACCAACTCACACCTTGATGGGCAAGCTCTAGCGCTTCTAATTCCGCCGCAGTGTTTTGAGCAAATGCTTCAGCTAACTTGCGCAGTGCTTTTGGTGGTAATTCTTCAGTACCAATTTCTACTAATAAATTTTCAGTTGTCATGATCAGTCCTTACAAAGCGGGAATCCAAGTGCTTCACGCGCTTCAAAATAAGCTTGTGCACACGCTTTTGATAATGCTCTTACACGCAAGATATAACGCTGACGCTCTGTCACAGAAATTGCGTGACGCGCATCTAATAAATTGAATGCATGAGATGCTTTCATTACTTGCTCATAAGCTGGTAATGGTAAGCCCGCTTCGATTAACTTTTGGCTTTCTTTTTCGCACTGATCGAACTGGTTAAATAACGCATCGACGTCAGCATGCTCAAAGTTGTAAGTCGATTGCTCGATTTCATTTTGCATGAATACGTCGCCATAAGTCACACGACCCATAGGGCCATCTGTCCATACTAGGTCATAGATGCTATCCACACCTTGTATATACATGGCTAAACGCTCTAAACCATAAGTGATCTCACCCGTTACCGGAGAGCACTCAATACCACCGACTTGCTGGAAGTAAGTGAACTGGGTTACTTCCATACCGTTTAGCCATACTTCCCAACCTAGACCCCAAGCACCTAATGTAGGTGATTCCCAGTTATCTTCAACAAAACGAACTTCGTGCGTTAATGTGTCTATACCCAGAGCTTCTAATGAGCCAAGGTATAACTCTTGAATATTATCGGGTGATGGCTTGAGTACAACTTGGAATTGATAATAGTGTTGTAAACGGTTCGGGTTTTCGCCATAGCGACCATCGGTTGGTCTACGACACGGCTGAACATACGCGCTCGACATTGGTTCTGGACCAATTGATTTCAGGAAAGTCATCGGGTGGAATGTGCCCGCACCAACTTCCATATCTAGTGGTTGTGCAATTACACAGCCTTGCTGTGCCCAATAGTCCTGTAAAGCCAGGATCAACCCTTGAAAGGTTTTGATATCATATTTTTGCATAGTTGGCTTTTATATTTATTTGGTACATGGGACTCAAATTAGCGGCAAATCAAATAGCGCAAAATTGAGTTTTAATGATTGAAAATTATGCTCAGTATACCGTGTGCAGTGCACAGAATTAAGCGTTAAAACGAAAAAAAGGAGGGTTTCCCCTCCTTTTTTATGGATTTGCTATGAGGCAGAGTTATACGTCTAAGTTAACTACTCTTAGTGCATTCTGCTCAATGAAGTCACGACGCGGTTCAACTTGGTCACCCATCAATGTAGCGAATAGCTGATCTGCTGCAATGGCGTCTTCGATAGTCACTCGTAGCATACGACGTGCATCAGGGTCCATGGTTGTTTCCCACAGCTGGTCTGGGTTCATCTCACCCAACCCTTTATAACGTTGTGTATACAAGCCACGCTTAGATTCATTGATAAGCCAATCAAGGGCTTCAACGAAGCTGCTAACAGGTTGAGTCTTCTCACCGCGTTGGATATAGCCACCTTCCTCAATGATATGTGCAATTTGCTTACCTGTGTTTGCAATGCGCGCATAATCTTTTGAAGTAATGAAGTCATAGCTTAGAGTGTGTGCTTTATCAACACCGTGCTGACGAATATTCACCACTGGATAATACATGTGACGTTCATCATCATAACTGACTGCTGCTGAGAAAATTGTCGCGTCATCGTCATGTTTAATCAGGTCAGCAACAAGCGCTTCGCTCCAAGCTGATACTTTTGCTTCATCACTTAAATCTGCTTCAGTCAGCTCAGGCTGGTAAACAAGACGATTCATGATGGAAGCTGGGTATTTACGCTGCAGGCGCCCAATTACATCAACAGTCTTTTGATAATCATGTACCAAGTTCTCTAAACGATTACCTTCAATAGCAGCAGCCCCTTCGTTTGAATAAAGTGCTGCGCCATCAAGCGCTAATGTTGTTAGATATTCAGTCAATGCATGATCATCTTTAATGTAGCGCTCTTGCTTACCTTTTTTCACTTTATAAAGTGGTGGCTGAGCAATATACACATAACCACGTTCGATGATTTCTGGCATTTGACGATAGAAGAAGGTCAATAGCAGCGTACGAATGTGTGAACCATCCACGTCCGCATCGGTCATGATAATGATGCTATGATAACGTAACTTTTCAGGGTCATATTCATCACGGCCAATGCCACAGCCAAGCGCGGTGATCAGTGTTGCAACTTCTTGTGAAGACAACATTTTATCAAAACGTGCTTTTTCAACGTTTAAGATCTTACCTTTCAAAGGTAGTATCGCTTGGTTCTTACGGTTACGGCCTTGCTTAGCAGAACCACCTGCCGAGTCACCCTCCACTATATATAGTTCAGATAACCCTGGGTCTTTTTCTTGGCAGTCTGCCAGTTTACCTGGTAAGCCAGCTAAGTCCATGACGCCTTTACGACGTGTCATCTCTCTTGCTTTACGCGCAGCTTCACGTGCTCTTGCTGCATCAACAATCTTATTCACGACTGTTTTAGCATCCTGCGGGTTTTCAAGTAAGAACTCATTCAGCTTCTCAGCCATGGCTTGCTCAACAGCGCCTTTTACTTCACTTGAAACGAGCTTGTCTTTTGTCTGAGATGAGAACTTTGGATCAGGTACTTTGACACTGACAACCGCAGTTAGACCTTCACGCGCATCATCACCAGTTGCACTGGTCTTGTTCTTCTTATTAAAGCCCTCTTTTTCCATGTAAGTGTTAAGTGTTCTTGTTAACGCCGCACGGAATCCAGCTAGGTGCGTACCACCATCTCGCTGTGGAATATTGTTCGTGAAACAATAGATGTTCTCTTGGAAACCATCATTCCACTGCATAGAAACTTCAACACTGATGCCATCTTCACGTTCAGTGGTAAAGTGGAAAACATGCTGATGTACTGGTGTTTTTTTACGGTTAAGGTATTCAACAAACGCTTGGATACCACCTTCATATTTGAAGTGGTCACTTTTATTTTCTTCACGCTCGTCGGTAAGAATAATACTTACACCAGAGTTTAGGAAAGACAGTTCACGAAGACGCTTCGCAAGAATATCATAGTGGAAGTTTATATCAGAGAAGGTTTCTGGGCTTGGCCAAAATCTCAGTTCAGTACCTGTTGATTCAGCTTCACCGATAATTGCTAGAGGTGCATCTGGCACACCCATAGTGTACTTTTGTTGATGCACTTCGCCATCTCGGCGGATAGTTAATTGTAGTTTTTCAGAAAGTGCATTAACAACAGAAACACCTACACCGTGTAGACCACCAGATACTTTATATGAGTTATCATCAAACTTACCACCAGCGTGTAGTACAGTCATGATTACTTCAGCAGCTGAAACGCCTTCTTCTGGGTGAATCGAGGTTGGTATACCACGACCATTGTCGCGTACAGAAACAGAACCATCAGTATGAATTGTCACGAATATATCGTCACAGTATCCAGCTAATGCTTCATCAATTGAGTTATCAACAACTTCGAAGACCATGTGATGTAATCCAGTTCCATCATCAGTGTCGCCGATATACATTCCTGGACGCTTTCTTACTGCGTCCAATCCCTTCAGTACTTTAATACTGGATGAATCATAATTATCAGACATGGTTAATTCCAATTAATTTGTTATTAAACGACCATGTTCCACGTGGAACATCTCAATATTTTTATCAAGCAGTTCCACAACAGGCGTTAAACTGTCCAAACTGATAGCTGAGATAAATAATTGGGAATCACAAATAGCAAGTAACTTTGCTACACACCCTAAAGTCTCAGAGCTCAGTTCAGATGGTAAATCATCGATTAGCAATATCGACTGCTTTTCAGTCTCTTTTTCAATTAAGTTATTTTGCGTAATCTTAAGCGCGTAGAGCAACAATTTAAGCTGTCCTCTAGACATGATCCCTTCAACACTGTGACCATGAACTTTAAAATTAAAGTCCGCTTTATGTGGACCTCGACTCGTATAACCGAGTTTTAGATCACGCTCAAGCTGTGATTGAAGAACGTCACTTAGTTCCCCTTTCCAACCCGCGTCATAGCGAGCTTCAAGGCCTTCAAAAACAGGGCTAATCCCCCCTATCTTATCAAAAAAATAGCCTTCAAACCTACTTATATACGCTTTTCGATAGATATTTATTTGTTCAGCTAACTCAATAAATTGCTTGTCCCAAAACTTGATCTGCTCAATACAGTTAGCAGGCTTAGTTTTCAGTAACGCGTTACGTTGTTTAAGGACTTTATTGAAACTTTTCCAAACGTCGAAAAACAAATGTTCCACGTGGAACACACCTAGATCAAGAAACTTTCTTCTCTCTTTCGGGCCACCAAAAAACAACTCATAACTTTCAGGTGTAATAACTTGCACAGGTAAAACTTGTGCTAATTCTGCAATGCGACGACTTGCTTGGCCTTGAATACGAAGCTCTGTATCTCCGCTTTGATCTTTACTGATTCCGATTGGTATAGACAAGTTATGTAATTGTTTTTTCCCATGAACAATGCATTTTGCCTGGCTACTGCGGATCATCAATTTATGTTTATTTGTGCGAAAAGAGCGGCCACTAGATAAGAAATAAATGGCTTCAAGCAGGCTGGTTTTGCCGCTACCATTTTGGCCTAAAATTAAATTAAGATCTTTTGAAGGGGAAAGAGAGAGTGCCTCAATGTTGCGAAAGTCATTGAGGCTAATATGTGTCAAACTCATTGAGCGCCCTCTACAGGCGCATTGGCATTACAACATACATAGCATCATCTTCGCCACTGCCTTCTATCAAAGCACTGCTATTTGAATCAGCTAATGTAAATTGAACATCTTCTGTTTTTAAGGTGTTTAACACATCCAGTAAATATGAAACATTAAAGCCGACTTCAAGGTCATCACCTTGATAGTTTACTTCTACCGTTTCCTCAGCTTGTTCTTGTTCAGGGTTATTGGCGCTGATCTTCAGCACACCACTGCTTAAGTTAAGCCTAACACCGCGAAACTTTTCATTTGATAGAATAGATACGCGTTGGAATGCACTACGTAACCATTCACGATTAGCCGTCACAAGCTTATCGCCACCTCGAGGTAGGACACGACGATAATCAGGAAAGCGACCATCAACGAGCTTACTGGTGAAGATAACTTCTTGATCAATAATACGGAAGTGATTCGCACCAAATTGTATAGTCAACTCTTCATCATCCGCAGGTAGTAGACGCATAATTTCTAACACGCCTTTACGAGGAATGATCAGCTGACGTTGTGCACCAAGTGATTGCTCAAGTTGTTTTTGTGCAATAGCGAGTCGATGGCCATCTGTTGCAACTGTTTTAATCTCGTTACCATCCACCTCAAAAGACATACCATTTAAGTAATAACGTACATCTTGGTTGGCCATGGAGAAATGCGTTGCTTCAAGTAACTTACGTAACTCTAGACGCGTGAGCTTAAATTCAACCTCACCTTGCCACTCTTCCAAGTTAGGAAAATCTTCTGCAGCCAATGTCGTCAATGAAAAGCGACTTTTACCGCTGGTCAACAAAACTTGATGTTCTTGCGTACTGAAGTGTAAGTCTGAATTATCAGGCAAACTCTTACAGATATCTAATAGCTTTTTAGCAGGCAATGTGAGCTTGGTGTCTGCGGTATCATTGTCGAGCGTTACAGATGCAACCAACTCAATTTCTAAGTCTGTGCCAGTCATCGACAGCACACCATTTTTTACTTCTAAATGCACATTCGACAAAATAGGAAGGGTGTGTTTGCGCTCTATGGCACCAGACACCTGCATTAACGGCTTTAAAAATTGTTCTCTTACTATCGTTATTTGCATCACTCAACCCTTAAGATGACAATGTTCTGATCAAGTTTTGATAATCTTCTTTTACTTCGTGACTTTCCTCACGAAGTTCTTTTACTTTACGACATGCGTGCAATACGGTGGTGTGATCTCTACCACCAAATGCGTCGCCTATTTCAGGTAAACTATGGTTAGTCAGTTCTTTTGACAATGCCATAGCAACTTGTCTAGGACGTGCCACAGATCGACTGCGTCGCTTAGACAATAAATCAGACACACGAATACGATAATACTCGGCGACTGTACGTTGAATATTGTCAATCGTTACCAACTTGTCTTGTAATGCTAACAAGTCACGTAACGCCTCTTTGACAAACTCAATGGAGATAGGACGCCCTGTAAAGTTCGCATTTGCGATAACACGATTCAATGCACCTTCTAACTCACGTACATTCGAGCGCAATTTTTTCGCGATAAAAAATGCAACTTCATGCGGTAAGTTAATGTTACTTTGCTGTGCCTTTTTCATCAAAATCGCAACGCGCGTCTCAAGCTCTGGTGGCTCAATCGCAATGGTTAGACCCCAACCAAAACGCGATTTCAATCTATCCTCCACTCCTTCAATTTCTTTCGGGTAGCGATCGGATGTCAAAATGATCTGTTGATTGCCCTCTAGCAGCGCATTAAAGGTATGAAAGAACTCCTCTTGAGAGCGCTCTTTATTGGCAAAAAATTGAATGTCATCAATCATCAATGCATCAACACTGCGATAGTAACGTTTGAACTCTTCAATCGCGTTGTTTTGCAATGCTTTTACCATATCTTGCACAAAACGCTCTGAGTGCATATATACGATTTTTGCATCGGGCTTTTTATCAATAATGCCATTACCGACAGCGTGCAAGAGGTGTGTTTTACCTAAGCCAGTACCACCGTATATAAATACAGGGTTAAAAGCAGAGCCTGGGTTATCAGCAACTTGAGTTGCCGCAGCTTTTGCTAACTGGTTAGATTTACCTTCAACAAAATTATCAAAGGTATAGTTTTCTTTGATATTAGATTTAACGCTAGATTTCGGAGCGGGCTCAACTTTTACATCGTTAACAGGTGCCTGCACAACTCTTTTAGACGATACATGCGATGTTGTTGGCGCATGCGTATCACTAATAGATGATTCTGCAGATACTTGCGGCTGAACTTGCGCCATCGGTTTACTACCGACATCAAAACGTAACTCTGGTGCTTCATCACCACAGATTTCAATCAGTAGTTCATTAATTCGATTTAAGTACTTTTCTCGAACCCAATCCAACACAAAACGATTAGGTGCATAGATGGTTAAAGTATCTTCGGTACTTTCTGCTTGTAGTGGCCTAACCCACATATTGAATTGCTGCGACGGCAATTCATCTTGCAAAACATATAAACAACTTTGCCAAACCGACAGATACACATTGCACTCCGAAATAGTTATTATTCCCGTACATCAGTAGGGTTGGTTTTTAATGTGCATTCACAAAATAACCAACAGAGTTATTCACAGCTAACTCAGAGATCTACGGAAATGTTTGTATATTATCAATTATTCACAGGTGGAAGCCGGGTATTATGAAGGGATCTTATCCACAACATCAATATTGACTTTTAAAAAAATTAAGATCTCACCAAACAAAAAAGATAAGCAGCTGTTTTTAATGAGTTTTTAATTTCACTTATTTGAAAAGATCTTATCAAAAAAAGAGCAAGATCTCACCATAAAATTACGATCAATTTAAGTTTTCCAAAGGTTGTTTGCAATTTGCGCCCAAGCTCTGTGGAAAACCCGCCCAAGATCAAACAACTTGATCCACAGCTAAGATCTCGATCATATATAGATAGATCAGAAAAGCTGATCCTTCATATATAAGCAAGACCATGGCATTTCCTTCTCTATATATAGAAAGTATAAAATCAATTACCTTATTTGGGTAAATTACAGGCGTTTCTATCAATTTTGCACCAGATTGCCTATAAATTAAGCCTACTATCACAATTATGATTGACTTTCATGCGCGTCGGCTTTAATATCTCGCGCTCGCAATGGCACCTGTGCCAGGATCGCGACCTGCATAGGATGTTTTAACTTTAACCGATCGGATGGATTAGTTATGAAAAGAACTTTTCAACCAAGCGTACTTAAACGCAAGCGTACTCACGGTTTCCGTGCTCGCATGGCTACTAAAAATGGCCGTAAAGTACTAGCACGTCGTCGTGCTAAAGGCCGTAAAGAGCTTTCTGCTTAATATTAAGTGGAAGGTTTAGGCTTCAGCAGGGAGTTACGTCTGTTAACTCCCTCGCATTACTCCCGCATATTTCAAGAGCCTGCTCGTGCAGCGACCCCTGTTTTTACACTATTAGCAAAACCTAATGATGTAGGTCACCCACGTCTTGGATTAACCGTTGCTAAAAAACGTTGTAAAAAAGCCTGTCAACGTAATCGCATTAAGCGTCTTGCCAGAGAAAGCTTTCGCCTCAATAGACATAAGCTAGATAACATCGATATCGTTTTGATGGTCAAAACAGGTGTAGATGAGCAAAGCAATGAAGAGCTTACAAAGCAATTAAATAAGCTTTGGCGCAAAATTAACGAACGTTGTAAGCCGGGTGCACCAAAACCTAAACACCATAAAAAACGCCCTACCAATAAAAAGCCGAAAAAATAACAGCGCTTTTATACTTCTATATCCGTCCTAACATGGCTATTTTAAGTGAATTAAGGTAAGGTTAGCTCACCTTTTAATCACTCAATTATCGAGTCTACCTCGCGACTATGAAACACGCCTCGAAGACCAAAAGCGAGTGTAAACGATTGGTGGATTATCCGCTTTCGGTAATACGTCTATTTTTGATCATGCTTATTAAAGCCTATCAAAAATTTATCAGTCCCATGTTTGGACCACATTGCCGATTTAATCCAACATGCTCAAGTTATGCAATTCAGGCAATTAATTTACACGGAATTGCAAAAGGGAGTTGGTTAGCGGTTAAACGCATATTAAAATGTCACCCTTTAAGCGCAGGTGGGGATGACCCCGTCCCTGAAAAATCGAATCAAGATAAACAACACGAGAAATAAGAGCTGTTATGGAATCGCAACGCACGTTTTTATTGATCGGATTGCTTTTAGTCTCTTTCTTGCTATTCAGTGAATGGCAAGAGGAACAAGCTCAAAGCAAAGCCGAGACCAGTGCTGTCACACAAGTGGCCACTTCACCTTCAAATAACGACCAAGCGGATATTCCGACTTCTAGCGAAGCGGACGTACCGGTTGCACAAACTCAAGCTGTTCGTTCTGTTATCACAGTAACGACAGATGTGTTTGCAGTTAAAATCGATACAAAAGGTGGTGACATTGTTGAAGCCAAACTTCTTCAACATGCAGAAACGCATGGTAGCGATATACCTTACTTACTACTTGGTGAATTTGAAGGGAAGCAATATATTTCACAAAGTGGTCTGATTGGCCTAAATGGCCCAGATGCATCAAGTGAAGGTCGCCCTGTTTACTCGAGCGAGCAAAAGTCATATACCCTATCAGGTGATGAGCTTCGTGTGCCGCTGACATTTGTGGACAAAAAAGGCGTTCAATTTACAAAAACATTTGTATTCAAAGCAGGTCAATATGACGTTGCGCTAGAATATGATGTGGTCAACGCAACAGAGAACCCTGTTCAAGTTCAACTGTACACACAAATCAAGCGTACGGCACAAGACAAAGACAGCATCATGACCCAAACGTATTTAGGAACCGCGTATGGCACACAAGATGAGCCATATGAAAAGTACGCATTTGACGATATGGCCAAAGCGAACCTGAACGAAAATACGTTAGGTGGCTATGTATCGTTTATCCAGCATTACTTCGTGAGTGCTTGGGTACCACAACAGGATGTCAACAACACCATTTACAGCTCACTGAGAAATAATCAAGGTATCATTGGTGCTAAAGGCGAGCCAGTTAACATTCAAGCTAACTCTGAAGCAAAGTTATCGGCCATTTATTATATGGGTCCAAAAGATACCGATGCACTTGAAGCGATCCACGAAGACTTAGATCTGACGGTGGATTATGGTTGGTTATTCTTTATTTCTCAGCCTCTACTTGTATTACTGAAGTTCTTATACGGCATTTTAGGCAACTGGGGTCTAGCTATCATCGGTATTACCGTGATCGTGAAAACTATCCTTTACCCGCTGACAAAAGCACAGTACACCTCAATGGCAAAAATGCGTGCATTACAGCCGAAGATGCAGCAATTAAAAGAGCGCTACGGTGACGACCGTCAGAAGTTCGGTCAAGCCATGATGGAAATGTACCGCAAAGAAAAAGTGAACCCTATGGGTGGCTGTTTCCCACTATTACTGCAAATGCCTATCTTCTTAGCGCTATTCTATGTATTCCTAGAATCCACAGAATTACGTCACGCGGAGTTTGGCTTGTGGTTAACTGATTTATCAGCGATGGACCCATACTACGTGCTACCAATTCTATTTGGTGCGAGTATGTTCTTAACGCAAAAACTTCAACCAATGACCATCACAGATCCAATGCAGCAGAAAGTGATGACCTACATGCCAGTGGTCTTCTCTATCTTCTTCATCTGGTTCCCATCTGGTCTGGTACTTTACTGGTTAGTATCGAACTTAATCTCTATCGCACAGATGCTTATCATTTATCGTGGCATGGAGAAAAAAGGCATCAAAGTACGCGACTAACGCGTAACCGCCTTAAAAAACGCCCGCTTCTGCGGGCGTTTTTGATCTTGTACATACAACTAATTCGCTCATCTAAACTCCCTCTCATACCGGTACGCCTAGGCATTTGACTTGCTGTTATTTAGGACATATTCGCCAAACACCATTTGCAACTCTAGGACGAAAACAAATGATGACTTCAAACCGCACACCGATAACAGCTCCCTCCGCTTATACACCCAATGCCCCCCACAACGAACCAAATCAAAATCGCGCCGAGCACCAGAGCCAAGAGTCGGTCAGTCACGCTCAGCAACAGCGCTGTACAGCTGTCAAACACATCTGTACAGCGTTACAACCCCTATGCAATGTCGACAAATGAAATGATAGCCCTGTCTCAGCAGCTTTTATCAGAAGGCAAAATAACGCCCCATGAATCCGTAAAATGAGCTTTGATATTAAACATACGCAGCTGTTTCCTGAAAAAGAGAGATGAGACTTCAATACACCCATTGACCAGATCCAAGTTTGGTCAGATAAATTAGCCGTTGCGCAGCAGCATGGTTTGCCAACCGAGTAAATTCAGCAAACCAAGCATATACTCGGTGTATTAAAGGGGCTTATATAACTTTTTAAAATCAAATAAAACATAGACTTGATAAATTTTGATATCGATTTGATGCCCCTTTGATAGGCCTTACAAACGCGCCCGTGCACTCTAACAGCTCATTCACGACATCATAAGAGCAAGCATATGGAGCAAACGATTTTAGGGGCATTGACCACGTCAGACATCAATGGCTGGCAAATCCCAGTCGTATTTTTTATCGGCCTACTAACCAGTCTAACCCCCTGTGTATACCCTATTTTACCAATTACCGTTGCCACCTTTGCACAGCAAAAACACCCTCGCATTGCCCCTCTACTGTACTGTATTGGTTTTGCATTCATTTATGCTGGGCTGGGCTTTATTGCAGCCACAACCGGCAGCCTATTTGGTCAAGTAGCAAGTGATCCACTCATTCTATTAGGGTTTGCCAATGTGTTACTGCTTTTTGCTGCCATTAATAAAGGCTTAGTCACATTACCGACTCAGCACTTTGCGCTAAAAAATACCAGTGCCGTACCCTTGATCATGGGCATGATCAGCGCGTTAGTTGCCGCGCCATGTACCTCGCCTATTCTAGGCGCATTATTGATATTTGTTGCTTCCGCACAGCAACCTCTACTCGGTGCCAGTCTGTTATTTAGTTTTGCGCTGGGTATGAGCACATTGCTGCTACTGGCTGGCACCAGCGCAAGACTACTGGCTGCCCTGCCTAAATCAGGGAAGTGGCTGGCTCACGTTAATAACCTCACCGCACTCATGCTCTTAATCATGGCGCAATATTTTCTTATTCAGGCTGGTAAAAGCTGGCTATAGTAACCACAAGGAACCCATTATGAAGTCTTTAGCACCTCTATTCATCTTACTCGGTGTACATACCAACATTTACGCAACCACCTACCCGCCTTTGTTAGCTAATACCCTAGACGGGCAAGCGATTTCAAGCCAAGGTCAGGTGACTTATTTGAAGTTTTGGGCCACTTGGTGCGCCTACTGTATTGAAGAAATGCCATTACTTGAACAGAGCTATCAACAAGCCAATACGGGGTATCAAGTTATTTCCGTCAATATTGGGTTCAATCAAAACAAACGCAGCATCACGAATTACCTGAAAAAACATGGCTACCGCTTCCCTACTGTCTTTGACAGCGACGGTAGTATCACACGTCAATATGCGGTATTGGGCACGCCGCAACATATTTTATTAGATGGATCAGGCAATGAGCTTTATCGCAGTGCGCTATTTACTGATGAATTAGCAAGTAAACTGACTGAATTACAAGGAAGAAAATAATGTATATACAAGCAAAACTTGGCCTAGTATTCGCCTTATTTATGGTAACTTGCAAAGCACATGCAACAGCCACCGAATATGTATTTATCAATATCTGGGATGAATATTACCAATCAACCAAATTGCCACAACCATTAGGAAAGCGCATTTTTATCCAGCCAGATATCAATATTGATAAGCCCAGCTTAACGCAGTTTGTCACAGCCAATCCCACATTTAAGGGGATCCGCATCGATCACAACAATCAACTCATGTTTAAATTTCAAGTTCGCAAGACCCCGACAAGGGTTGTTGTAAGCGAGGGACGTGTGGTCTTAAAAGAAGCACTTATTAGTAGTGAACCATCAGAAGCCACTTCAAATACCAAGGTGCCGTTACAGACATTATCGGGCAAAAGTCTTTCCAAGACATTGATACATCAACAGTATCAGGTACTATTTTTCAGTGACAGCCTCTGTCCATTTCAGCATATTCCCGATTGTGAAAAACGCATTGAGCAAAATAATCAGCTCGCTCAACACAATAAGAATGTAATTACGGTGATAAAGCCATTTTATGTAGACAAGCAAAGTGCACTCAATTACCAACAGCGCTTTGGGGTGAAGCACGATATTGTATTTGATACCCATAATCAGTTATTTGAACAGTATCAAATCACTGAGCTTCCCTATTGGGTTTTGTTAGATAATAAGGGGGAAGTCCTCTATCGAGGCACCAACGTGCCGCGATAAGTCATCTAATTACTCTAAAATCCATTTACTTTGACAATAAACACTGTAGGGCGCATCCAACAAGTCCAAAATATTTTTATCTGTGTGCCCTACTAAACGTGTAAACTCATCCAATTGCTGCAATAAACCATCGCTGTTTCTGAGTGCACTCAACTTCGCTTTTGAATGTGCAGCAAGAGACTCGTTATTTATCATCTGAGCTGCCGCTGAGGTATAAAACAACATGAGATGCGCATCGGTATTATCGCTATCTGCGAGCGCTAACGCCTGCTCTGGTTGACCTTGTTTAAGATGTATATACATCTTTGTATACTCAGCATAAATCGCCACATCAGCCAATTCAAAGCGTTGATATTCCGTTAAAGCCTGTTCAGTCAATGTGTGAGCCGTTTCTAACTCCCCCAACTTTAACCCAATCCAAGCCAGCATAAGTTTCGTATTTGCACGTGTCAGTGGCGAGATATAGTCAGTCTCAAGTAATTGGTGATATTGCCGCTTTGCATTATGTAATGCGTTTTGATCGTTTTTCACCAAGCCGATATCCATCCACGCCATCGCCTTGAGTAACTGAAGTTGCTCAGTGGCAGGTAAAAAAGACTCATGTATTTGCACTTGATCCAGATAAGATAAGGCTTTTTCACCCTGATGGAGCTGAATATAATAAAACCCTAAGTAAGTGAGTACTTGCACTTTAAAATATTCATTGCCACTATCAGCTACAATGTCCAGCGCCTCCAGTAAACTCTGTTCCCCTTCATTCACGGGCACTAAATAATTTTGCCCATACGCAAATAAGCTGGTTGCCAATTCTAAGTTTGCAGAGATCTGTCGATAATAGTCTATGGCCTGACTCAGTACTTTTTTACTTTGTACTAGGTTAAGGTGATTTTTTTCCTGTGGGCCGGCAGCTGGTGGGTTTGCAAGATAAAATGAGCGTTGTGCTTCACTGTAAGCAAACGAGCGACTACCTATGAGTGCATAAGCAGCATTCATCGCCAAAGTGTAATCTTGCCATTGCAAAGTATGCCAATAAATATCAGCTTGCAGTTGATAAGCACTGGCGATCAGTTCTATTTGTTGGCTTTGTTGTGCTGCTCGCAGTCCAAGTTCTGCACTAGTGAGCGCCGCTTCAAACTCCCCCTGTGCCTTTTCAAATGTCCCTTTATACAGATGATAACGAGCTTGTAATCCATCCTGCGTGTCACCCAATGTGATCTTATCAAAGCGTGCTTTCGCCTGCGTCACATCCCCTTGCTGCCAAGCTACCTGCGCTAACTCTAATTGTGAAGGTAAATGCTCAGGTACACGTACTAAAGCCGCCTCAAAATATGACCTCGCAAGCTCGGGACCATGCTCGTTCAGCGCTTGCAAACCACGATAATAATCACTGAGGTCCTTTACAGGCGCAGCGGTTTTATTTTCATGATCGGACGTCACTTCTAAAGCGAATAGCACATTTGTGGCAATTTCACTGAAGTTATGCCCTAACTGCTCAACAATGACATCTGTTGTTCTCCCATCTAGGCTGGCTTGCAGGATAAAGCGCTGCTGTCTTGGTTTCAGAGTGAGCGCTAATGTATGTGGCTGTTTCTCTGCTGGTAGCTTAAGCAGCTCAGGGGCTTGGTTTTTCGGTTTTAATTGATAGTGGTTTTGCAGCTGTGCTTTTAATTCGCTTTCGATGGCGTAGCCCCACCACGCGTTGGCCTCGACTCCCGTTTCATTTTGCAAAGGTAAAATCAATAAAGCTGGTTTTTGCTGAATTTGCTCGCTTGATGATAGTGGCCAGATAGCGTGAATTTTGTCGACCGCAAAAAACAAGGCAGCAACTAGGCTCACTGCCACGCCTATTTGCTTGGCACGTTTTGTTGCACATTTTGCGGCGTGCACCTCACAGATAAACTGATAGCCTTGTTGTGGTAGCGTTCGAATATAAGTAGGACTTTGCGCGTTATCGCCCAATGCTTGGCGTAATTCATTGATACTCTGTGTCAGTGCGGCTTCTCGAAATTCACCGTGCTGCCACAGTGCGCTCAATAATGTTTCGCGCTTAATGACTTGGTTGGGATGTGCGAGAAAGTAAGCCAGTAACTGTAAGACTTTAGGACGAAGAAGCTGCTGCGATTGCCCAGTGTATAAAACCAAGCGCTCAGCATCAAAACGAAATGGACCAAATAACAACACGGCTCAGAGTTTCCTTATCTCTACATCTTGCGTAATTGACTCTATTGATTAATTTCCACTATACCTGAGAAATGCCATTTGCTGTACAATTAAGCTCAGAATACATTCATTTAGCAAGAGCCATCATGATTGCACAAGATACAATAGCAGCTCAGGCAACCGCCCCAGGTCGTGGTGGTGTCGGCATCATCCGAATTTCAGGCACAGGTGCCAAACAAGTTGCTGAAAAAATATTAGGTAAATGCCCAAAAACGCGATATGCCGAGTACTTACCTTTTAATACCTTAGCAGGTGAACAGCTTGATCAAGGTATTGCGCTATTTTTCCAAGGCCCAAACTCTTTTACCGGCGAAGATGTGTTAGAACTACAAGGCCATGGTGGGCCAGTTGTCATTGACATGCTGCTCAAAGAGATCAGCCAAATTGACGGAGTAAGGTTGGCAAAACCAGGTGAGTTTTCAGAGCGTGCATTTATGAATGATAAACTCGATCTCACCCAAGCTGAGGCCATTGCAGATCTCATCAATGCAACCAGTGAGCAAGCAGCGAAAAGCGCCCTGCACTCTTTACAAGGCGACTTTTCAAAGCACATCAATGTGCTGGTGGAACAAGTGATTCACTTACGTATGTATGTTGAAGCAGCCATTGATTTCCCAGACGAAGAAATCGACTTTTTATCTGATGGCAAAGTGTCTGGTGACTTACAAGCGATCATAGATCAGCTTGCTGAAGTCAGACAACAAGCCAAGCAAGGCAGCATTATGCGTGAAGGTATGCGTGTTGTTATCGCGGGTCGCCCAAACGCAGGGAAATCTTCACTACTGAATGCCTTAGCAGGTAGAGAAGCCGCGATTGTCACTGATATTGCGGGCACTACACGCGATGTTCTGCGAGAACATATTCATATCGATGGCATGCCACTGCATATTATTGATACAGCAGGCCTACGTGAGAGCCCAGACAAAGTCGAGCAAATTGGTATTGAGCGCGCATGGGAAGAGATCAGCGGTGCCGATCATGTGCTATTTATGGTCGATGGCACGGAGACGCTAGAGACAGATCCGATCAAGATCTGGCCTGAATTTATGGAAAAACTGCCAAAAGGCATGGATATCACCGTCATTCGCAACAAAATCGATCTATGCGGAGAACAACAAGGACTATGTCAGCAGGGCAACTACCCTGTTTTAAGACTCAGTGCACAGGCCAATGCCGGCGTTGATATACTCAGAGAGCACTTAAAAGCGTGTATCGGATTTACCGGAGCGAACGAAGGTGGCTTTATGGCTCGCCGCCGCCATTTAGATGCATTAGAGCGTGCTGCTGAACATTTAGAGATCGGTCAGACACAACTAGAAATGCATATCGCAGGCGAGATCTTAGCTGAAGAGCTGCGCTTAACACAGCAATACCTCAATGAAATTACCGGTGAGTTCACCTCAGACGATCTACTCGGTAAGATATTCAGCTCATTCTGTATTGGTAAGTAACCAATCTCACATGTGCTCTTAGCGATGGCGTTTAAACACCGCAGACCAAGGGGCTGGCAATTTTGCCACCCACTTGGTGTATGCCTTGCTAAAAGTGGTTTTACCCAGCACCGAAATAGACAATCCCACTAAGATAACCCCTCCCCCAATTACCCCGACAACAGAAATAAGTAATGTAAAAGGTGAAACGCTCGCACTCGGGTAATTCACCTTAAACTTATAAACTAGCTCATCGTAAACTCAAAAACTAACTCAAAAGCCTACTATTACTGGTTTTTGGCTCAACCAATATCCAACTTTATAGACAAAAGATGAGCGCTCTCTACTGCCAGACCAAAAAGCAGCTTAGGTGCACCAATATCGTTTAAACATACTTACCCTATCACTGAAATGGACTGTCAGCATGCAGAATAGTATCGGACATAATGAAAATTATTATATGTCGATACCCACCATAAATGACGTAAAAAGTAGAAATCTACCGCTTCAATACATGAAATCTCTGTCAAAATGAGGGGATCTCACCGACAAATAAAACTTTTTTAGAATATTTACTTATATAGATCTAATTTTATAGATCTAAAAAAAGTAGATCACCGAAGGCGATAAGATCGTTATCCATAGGGTAATTATCCACACCCGCTAAAATGAGACTGGTTTTTGTGCATCGGCCTATTAACCAAGAATACCAACACCTCATTGCCACACTGATTACCCCCTGTTTATCCACAAAAATTAAGCCACAAAGCAGCGAGGAATAATTTATTAAATCATTATTAATCAATGGTATATATAAAACAACTCACAATAGGACACAAATCACACTGAAAAATTTTATCCCAAGACTTAAGTAACACTTTACTTCTGATCAATCCACATTAATATGGCCAGCATAGAAGATTAAAAAACGAATCATAATGCGCAATATTGAGATCATTATCGGTAGCCAAATGGGCTCTGCTGAATACGTCGCAGAACAATTAGCTGAAGATCTAAATACACGATCTTTCAACTGTAATTTACATGAACAACCTGATTTATCAGAGTGTAATAGCCATACATGGTTGCTTGTCACCTCTACATATGGCGCAGGTGATTACCCAGAGAATCTATTGCCCTTTATCTCACAGCTGACTGAAGCGTCAGATCTAAGCCATATCAGCTTTGCAATTATAGGTATTGGTGACTCCAGTTATGACACTTATAACTATGCGGCAACAAACAGTGAAAAGCTGCTGGTGGAAAAAGGTGCGCAAATACTGATCCCTACCCTAAAAATAGATGTATTAGATGAAGCATTGCCTGAAGATACTGCACTGGCATGGCTGCCTCAATTAAGTGAGGTTATAGAGAAGAATATATAAAGATCAGTTCTACATAACTTATCCACAAATTTTGTTATTTTAAACACCGTATGTGGATAACCTTTGATCTAACTGCTGATCTAGTATTACTTATCCATTGGATAAATTTAATCAGATTTGTGCCTGTGTATAAATAGCTCTTTTGATCAAAGCTTATACGCCCTTAGATCCGATCTAATTCACACTATATGATCCGACCTAAGCTTATGGATCATAATAGGAATATAACCTTATACACAGATCTGGCTCTGCTTAAATATAAGATCAATAAAGATCTTTAAAAAGATCCTTATATATTTTTAAGTGATCCATTTTGAGTTCAGGTTAAAATTTAATCGTTTCACTTCTGCGTTTTTCTAGGTAGAATACGCACCCTTTCGAAATTTGCTGGTTGTTTTTAAGTAGGATCCCGTAAATGATTTATCATGAACATTTTGACGTAATCGTGGTTGGTGGCGGTCATGCTGGTACTGAAGCTGCATTGGCTGCAGCTCGTATGGGTATGAATACCTTATTGTTAACTCACAATATGGATACTTTAGGCCAAATGTCTTGTAACCCAGCGATCGGCGGGATCGGTAAAGGACATCTTGTTAAAGAGATTGATGCGCTAGGTGGTGCGATGGCTCAGGCCATTGATAAGGGCGGGATCCAATTTAGAACTCTGAATTCATCTAAAGGTCCTGCGGTAAGAGCAACTAGAGCACAGGCAGATCGCGCATTGTATAAAGCGGCGATCCAAGATACTTTACAAAACCAAGAAAACTTAAAAGTTTTCCAACAAAGCTGTGATGATCTCATTGTTGAACAAGATCAAGTAAAAGGCGTAGTGACTCAAATGGGGCTACGTTTTAGTGCCCAGTCGGTTGTTTTGACTGTAGGTACGTTCTTAGGTGGACAAATTCACATTGGCCTTGAAAATTACAAAGGCGGAAGAGCAGGGGATCCACCTTCAATCGCGTTAGCGCATCGATTACGTGAATTACCATTTCGTGTAGACAGACTAAAAACTGGCACACCTCCAAGAATTGATGCAAGAACGGTTGATTTTTCAGTGATGCAAGAGCAACCGGGTGATACACCAACACCGGTGTTTTCATTTTTAGGTAAGCAATCCGATCACCCACAACAGATCCCGTGTTACATCACTTATACAAATGAAAAAACACATGATGTGATCCGTGAAAACCTGCACAGATCACCAATGTATGCAGGTGTGATCGAAGGGATTGGACCAAGATATTGTCCGTCTATTGAAGATAAAATAGTGCGTTTTGCTGACAAAGAGAAACATCAGATCTTTGTTGAGCCAGAAGGGCTAACATCCTATGAGTTATACCCTAATGGTATTTCCACCAGCTTACCTTTTGATATCCAATTAGATATTGTGAAATCAATTAAAGGATTCGAAAACGCACATATTTGCCGTCCAGGTTATGCGATTGAATATGATTTCTTCGACCCAAGAGACTTAAAACAGTCTTTAGAGACCAAATTTATTAATGGTTTATTTTTCGCTGGTCAAATTAACGGCACTACGGGTTACGAAGAAGCCGGTGCACAAGGCTTGATTGCGGGTATGAATGCCGCATTACAAGTGAAAGGTGAAGATGCTTGGACGCCGCGCCGAGATGAAGCATACACAGGCGTTTTAATTGATGATCTTGCTACTTTAGGTACAAAAGAACCGTATCGTATGTTTACTAGCCGTGCAGAATACCGCCTGTTATTACGTGAAGACAATGCTGATTTGCGTTTGACTGAAAAAGGCCGTGAGCTAGGCTTGGTCAATGATGAACGTTGGGCCGCTTACAATGATAAGTTGGAAGTCATGGAGCAAGAGTCACAGCGTTTACGTTCGACTTGGATCCACAAAGATCACGAAGCATTAGATCAAGTCAATGCGTTGCTTAAATCGCCACTAACCAGAGAGGCGAGTTTAGAGGATCTGATCCGTCGACCTGAGGTGAGCTATCGCGAGCTGATGACGATCGATGGCTTGGCCAGTGAGCACGAAAATTGGCAAGCATTAGAACAGGTTGAAATTCAAACCAAGTATGCAGGTTACATTGCGCGTCAACAAGATGAGATAAATAAACAGCTTCGCCATGAGGAAACTTTACTGCCAGCTGAGTTTGATTATAGCCAAGTAAGTGGCTTGTCAAATGAAGTTGTGGCTAAGCTCACAGATGCGCGTCCGCAAACGATTGGACAAGCATCACGTATTTCTGGTATCACCCCAGCGGCTATTTCGCTATTATTAGTGTATCTGAAAAAGCAAGGGCTGTTGCGCAAGTCGGCGTAACAGCGATGGAAAACTGTGTTACTAGAACAACTCAATGCTTTGTTAGCTGAAACGGAGATTTCGCTGACCGAAAATCAAAAACAGCAGCTTGTCGATTATGTCGGGCTGCTCGACAAATGGAATAAAGCTTACAACCTAACTTCTGTACGTGATCCAAAAGAGATGATGGTAAAGCATATCTTGGATTCACTGGTGGTTGCCCCGCATCTCAATGGCAAGCACTATATCGATGTTGGTACGGGCCCTGGATTACCGGGTATCGTTTTAGCGATAGCCTTGCCGGACACTGAATTTGTGCTGTTGGATAGCCTCGGAAAAAGAGTACGTTTTTTAACCCAAGTAAAACATGCGCTTGGACTAAAAAATGTCACCCCAGTCCAGTCACGTGTTGAAGAATATCAGCCAAGTGTTAAATTAGACGGTGTGTTGAGTCGCGCGTTTGCATCACTGCAGGATATGGTCCAATGGTGTACGCATTTAATTGACTCTTCGGGACGATTCGTTGCACTGAAAGGAATGTATCCGCAAGAAGAATTGGACAACCTGCCTGAAGGTATTTCTTTGGAGCAAAATGTCACCTTGCAGGTACCCAATCTTGAAGGTGAGCGCCATTTAATTATTCCTACTAAAGACTAAATTCGAGGATACTGTGGCTAAAGTCATTGCAATTGCAAACCAAAAGGGTGGTGTTGGCAAAACAACCACTGCGGTGAACCTTGCTGCCTCGATGGCGGCAACCAAAAGAAAAGTACTGCTGATAGATTTAGACCCGCAGGGCAATGCGACAATGGGCAGTGGTGTTGATAAATATGGCGAAGTAGCCACCATCTACGATTTACTCATTGAAGAAACGCCGATTAAAGATGTTATCTGTACAGACACATCTGGTGAATATCATTTAATTGCAGCTAATGGCGATGTGACGGCTGCTGAAGTTAAATTGATGGAATTGTTTGCCCGCGAAGTACGCCTGCGCAATGCCATTGAATCAGTGCAAGATGAGTACGAATTTATCTTTATTGATTGCCCGCCGTCTTTGAATATGTTGACCGTTAATGCGATGGCCGCGGCTGACTCCGTCATGGTACCGATGCAGTGCGAATACTACGCGCTTGAGGGCTTAACCGCATTAATGGATACAATCACGCAATTATCAAAACTGGTAAACCCTGAACTGCAAATTGAAGGGATCTTGCGTACTATGTATGATCCTCGTAACCGATTGGCAAACGATGTTTCTGAGCAGCTTAAACAGCACTTTGGCGAGAAAGTATACAGAACGGTGATCCCGCGCAATGTACGTTTAGCTGAAGCCCCAAGTTTTGGCGCACCTGCAATGTATTATGATCGCGCATCAAGTGGTGCTAAAGCGTATCTTGCATTAGCGGGAGAAATGTTGCGTCGTCAAGAAAAACAAGCCGCTGCTGTAGCATAAGAGGATAATAACAAGATGTCGGTGAAAAAAAGAGGATTAGGGCGTGGTTTAGATGCATTGTTAAGCTCTGCAAAACCACCTGCCGGGGCAACACAACCAGAGGCACCTAAAGCCCCTGACGTTGAGGCTTCATCAGCACCGGTTAGCCAGCCATCTGCAGCACCTGAGCAAGAGTTACAGCGATTACCGATTGAGTTTCTACAGCGTGGCAAATATCAACCACGTAAAGATATGTCAGAAGAGGCACTGGAAGAATTAGCGAATTCTATTCGTGCACAGGGCGTATTACAGCCAATCGTTGTGCGGCAATTGGCAGCTGAGCAATATGAAATCATTGCGGGTGAGCGCCGTTGGCGTGCATCACAACTTGCGGGTTTAGATGTGGTACCCTGTATCATTAAAGATGTTGAAGATGATGCGGCGGTTGCCATTGCACTGATTGAAAACATTCAGCGTGAAGATCTCAATGCCATGGAAGAAGCGGTTGCCTTAGATCGTTTGCTCAATGAATTTGATTTAACCCACCAGCAAGTCGCGGACGCTGTCGGCAAATCGCGTACAACCGTGACTAATTTGTTACGTTTAATCAATCTCAATGATGATGTGAAAATCTTGTTAGAACATGGTGATATTGAAATGGGCCATGCTAGGTGTCTATTGTCGCTACAAGGTGAAGCACAATCAGAAGCTGCTCGTACTGCTGTAGCAAAAGGCCTGACAGTACGTGAAACTGAGAAATTGGTTCGCGCTATGCAAGAACCGGTGGTTAAAAAAGAAACTAAAGAAAAAGACCCAGATGTCAAACTGTTAGAACAGCAGCTCGCAGAAAATTTGGGCGCAAAAGTCGAGATCAACTACAATCAAAAAGGCAAAGGGAAATTGGTTATTTCTTACGCTGATCTTGATGAA
Source organism: Pseudoalteromonas luteoviolacea H33-S (assembly GCF_001625695.1). Taxonomy (GTDB): domain Bacteria; phylum Pseudomonadota; class Gammaproteobacteria; order Enterobacterales; family Alteromonadaceae; genus Pseudoalteromonas; species Pseudoalteromonas luteoviolacea_B. The sequence goes on along the minus strand of NZ_AUXY01000062.1, from coordinate 11,713 downwards.
TTAGACGGTATTCTTGGGCGGATCCACCCAGATTTACAACAACCCTCCTAAAGGTCAAAATTGCGACGAAATGAGCGCTTAAATTATGCTGCATTTCGTCGCGTCAAGTTGCAAATTGAGCAGAAATCAGTATAATTTCGCCAGTTTTTATACCCTGATAAATTTTAGCGTCATTAAGGTTAATATAAAGTGACTCATTCGTTAGCTGGCCCGTATAGACGCGCCGCATTAAAAGGTGTCTTGCTTCAGGGTATCGTAGCATTAGTAGCTGCAGTAATAGTTTTAGTAGGTTGGGGAGCCCATGCAAGCCTGTCAGCATTGGTTGGCGGACTCGCAATTGTGTTTCCGAACCTAGTATTTGCCTTGTATTCATTTCGATTTGTCGGAGCGAGCAAAGCAAATCAAGTGTATGACTCGTTAAAACGAGGCAAAGGATTAAAATTTTTGCTAACCATTTGCATATTTGCACTGGCGTTTAAACATTTGAGTGTCATGGCGTTGCCATTTTTCTGTTGTTACATACTAGTGATGTTTTCGCAGTGGCTAGCACCGATTTTTTTTAATCATTAACTTTTGGGATAAAACATGGCTGCAGAAGAAGTTACTCTATCAAGCCATATTCAGCACCACTTGACCAATGCCAAGATGTGCTCGACCGATGCCGGTCTTGCCTTCAATAAAGCATGTGCGGATAGTGGATTCTGGACATGGCACATAGATACCCTCGCATGGTCAATCGGTTTAGGTCTGGTTTTTTTATGGATCTTCCGAAGCGCCGCTAAAAAATCCACTACTGGTGTACCTGGCAAATTTCAGTGCTTTATTGAGATGATTGTTGAGTTCGTTGGCGACAACGTACGCGATACTTATCACGGTAACAGCAAGTTAATTGCTCCACTGGCCCTAACAATCTTTGTTTGGGTGTTCTTAATGAACTTAATGGACTTGATTCCTGTTGATTTCCTACCTGCATTTGCTGGCTTTGTTGGCGAAACTGCATTTGGTATGGACTCACACGATGTATACATGAAAATTGTACCGACAACTGACTTAAATATGACGGCTGCATTAGCAATCGGTGTATTCCTTCTGATGATCGGTTATTCAATTAAAATCAAAGGCATCGGTGGTTTTATTGCTGAGCTAACGCTTCACCCGTTCAGCACTAAAAACAAGCTTGGTATGGTTTTCCTTATCCCTTGTAACTTGTTACTTGAAACTATCGCGTTGTTTGCTAAGCCTTTCTCGCTAGCACTACGTTTGTTCGGTAACTTGTACGCGGGTGAGATGATCTTCATCTTGATCGGTGCAATCGGCTTGATGCAGTTACCACTGCACTTTATCTGGGCGGCTTTCCACATCTTAGTTATCGTTCTACAGGCATTCGTATTTATGATGCTTACGATCGTATACCTGAGCATGGCAAGTGCTAAAGATAGCCACTAAGAATATAATTTTTAAAAGATTTTTTAACTTTAACTTTAATTTACAAATGAAACTTTGGAGAAAAAAATGGAACTAGTATTAGGTCTTAAGCTTATCGCTGTTGCTTTACTTATCGGCTTCGGTGCAATCGGTACTGCTATCGGCTTCGGTAACATGGGTGGTAAATTCCTAGAAGCATGTGCTCGTCAGCCTGAGCTTGCGCCTTCACTACAAGTTAAAATGTTCATCCTAGCTGGTCTAATCGATGCGGTAGCGATGATCGGTGTTGGTATCGCTATGTACATGTTGTTCGCGCTTTAATTTTTAAGACAATAGCTGAATCGAACAACTGTCAAGTAAGGAGGAGCGGTCGTGAACTTAAACGCCACTCTAATAGGTGAATTAATTGCATTTACGGTGTTCGTACTTTTCTGTATGAAGTACGTATGGCCACCGCTAAATGGTGCAATTGAAGCTCGCCAGAAGAAAATTGAAGATGGTTTAGCTGCCTCTGATAAAGCTGAAAAAGATCTTGAGCAAGCGCGTGAACAAGCTGCTGAGCAGCTTAAAGAAGCAAAGACTCAAGCGGCTGAAATCATTGAGCAAGCTAAAAAGCGTGCTGCGCTTATCGTTGACGAAGAGACAACTCGTGGTCAACAAGAGCGTGAGAAGATTATTGCTCAAGGACACTCTGATATCGAAACAGAGCGTAACCGCGTAAAAGAAGAGCTACGTACTCAAGTAGCAACTCTTGCCGTGGTTGGCGCTGAAAAGATTTTAGAGCGTGAAATCAATCAAGACGCACATAGCGATATCGTTGATAAGCTAGTTGCTGAGCTTTAATTAGGAGGGTATGAGCATGTCTGAATTGACTACTATCGCTCGCCCATACGCTAAAGCGGCTTTTGAACTTGCTGTTGAAAAAGGCACAGTTGAAGCTTGGAATGAAATGCTGTTCTTCGCCGGTCAAGTGACCAGCGATGAACAGGTTCAGACACTACTAGGTAGCCTTGCTACTCAAGCAGAGCAGTCTGAAATCATCATCAAGCTATGTGCTGAACAACTCGACGAGCAAGGTCAAAATCTTATCAAGCTGATGGCCGAAAATGAGCGTTTATCTGCAGTCCCTGCAGTTGCTGATTTATTCGCTGAATTTAAAGCGGATTATGACAAAGAGATCGACGTTACTGTGGTTTCTGCAACTGAACTTGCTCAAGAGCAGCAAGATAAATTGGGCGCTGCGTTAGAAAAACGTTTCGCACGCAAAGTTAAGCTGAATTGTAGCATCGATGAAACCGTAGTAAGCGGTTTGGTTATTAAGGCTGGCGATACCGTAATTGACGGTAGCGTACGCGGTAAATTAGACCGCTTAGCAGTGTCGCTACAATCGTAATTGGGAAAAAGAGCATGCAACTTAATTCCACAGAAATTTCTGCACTGATCAAGCAGCGTATTGAGCAGTTTGAAGTTGTAAGTGAAGCACGTAACGAAGGTACTATCGTATCTGTTACTGATGGTATCATCCGCATCCACGGTCTAGCTGACTGTATGCAAGGTGAGATGATCGAGCTTCCTGGCAACCGTTATGCTATCGCACTAAACCTTGAGCGCGACTCAGTAGGTGCAGTAGTAATGGGTCCTTACGCAGACCTTAAAGAAGGCGTAAAAGTACAATCTACAGGTCGTATCCTTGAAGTACCAGTAGGCCGTGGTCTACTAGGTCGTGTTGTTAACACACTAGGTGCACCAATCGATGGTAAAGGTGCACTAGACAACGATGGTTTCGAACCTGTTGAAAAAATTGCACCAGGTGTAATCGAGCGTCAATCAGTAGACGAGCCAGTACAAACTGGTTATAAGTCTATCGATGCGATGATCCCAGTTGGTCGTGGTCAGCGTGAGCTAGTAATCGGTGACCGTCAGACTGGTAAAACTGCACTTGCAATCGATGCAATCATCAACCAAAAAGACACAGGCGTTAAGTGTGTGTACGTAGCGGTTGGTCAAAAAGCATCTACTATCGCAAACGTAGTACGTAAATTAGAAGAGCACGGTGCACTTGAAAACACTATCGTTGTTGTTGCATCTGCTTCTGAATCAGCAGCGCTACAATACCTAGCGCCATTTGCTGGTTGTACTATGGGTGAATACTTCCGTGACCGCGGTGAAGACGCACTAATCGTATATGATGATCTTTCTAAGCAAGCTGTTGCTTACCGTCAGATCTCACTACTACTTAAGCGTCCACCAGGTCGTGAAGCATACCCAGGTGACGTATTCTACCTTCACTCACGTCTTCTAGAGCGTGCATCACGTGTAAACGCTGATTACGTTGAGAAGTTCACTAACGGTGAAGTGAAAGGTAAAACAGGTTCATTGACGGCATTGCCAATCATTGAAACTCAAGGTGGTGACGTTTCTGCATTCGTACCTACTAACGTTATCTCAATCACCGATGGTCAGATCTTCCTAGAAACTGACTTATTCAACGCAGGTATCCGTCCAGCTGTTAACGCTGGTATCTCGGTATCTCGTGTAGGTGGTGCAGCGCAAACTAAAATCGTTAAGAAACTAGGTGGTGGTATCCGTCTAGCGCTAGCTCAGTACCGTGAACTAGCGGCGTTCTCTCAGTTCGCTTCTGACCTTGACGATGCAACGCGTGCACAGCTTGAGCACGGTGAGCGTGTAACAGAGCTAATGAAGCAGAAGCAATATGCACCTATGTCTGTTGCTGAAATGTCTCTGTCTCTATTTGCTGCTGAGAAAGGCTTCCTACAAGACATCGAAATCCCGAAGATTATGGATTTTGAAGAAGGTCTTATTGGTTTCGCTAACAGCACATACGCAGAGCTAATGACTCAAATCAACGAAACTGGTAACTATAACGCTGAGATTGAAGCGCAACTTAAAGAACTTCTAGAGAAGTTCAAGTCGACGCAAACTTGGTAATTTAGTTATTCATGGTGACTTCGGTCACCACTGATTCGGAGAGAGAGTCATGGCCAGCGGAAAAGAGATAAAAAGCAAGATCGGGAGTATTAAGAATACTCAGAAGATCACCAGCGCGATGGAAATGGTTGCCGCTTCTAAAATGAAGAAGGCGCAAGACCGTGTGGCATCAAGCCGTCCATACGCTGAGAACTTACGCAAAGTGATCGGTCGTATTGCTCAAGCAAATCTTGACTTCAACCATCCGTTCCTAGAGGAACGTGATGTGAAGCGAGTTGGTTACATTGTTATCTCAACTGACCGTGGTCTGTGTGGTGGTTTGAACTCAAATGAGTTTAAGAAAATCACATTAGACGTTAAGGCGTGGAAAGAAAAAGGCGTTGATGCCGAATTTGCTACTTTAGGTAGCAAGGCAGCTGGTTTCTTCCAACGTTTTGGCGGTGAGTTACTCGCTAAAAAAGCGGGTCTTGGAGATGCTCCTTCAGTACAGGACGTAGTAGGTCCAGTAAAAGTAATGTTAGATGCATTTACTGAAGGCAAAATTGACCGCTTGTTCGTTGTGTACAACAAATTCGTGAACACAATGAAGCAAGAGCCAACGATCGAACAGTTATTACCTTTGCCAAAAGCTGAAGAAGAAGTATCAGCCCACGCTTGGGATTACTTATATGAGCCGAGCCCAGAAGCGATCCTAGAGACGCTACTGGTACGTTTCATTGAGTCACAGGTGTACCAGGGTGTAGTAGAAAATGCTGCATCTGAACAGGCTGCCCGTATGGTTGCGATGAAAGCCGCAACTGATAACGCAGGCGACCTAATGGATGAGCTGCAACTTGTTTACAACAAAGCACGTCAGGCTGCAATCACACAAGAAATCAGTGAGATTGTTGGCGGTTCGGCTGCTGTATAACGCTTCGGCAAAGTTTAACGAGAGGAATAGACATGAGTTTAGGTAAGGTCGTCCAAATTATCGGCGCCGTTGTGGACATCGAGTTCCCACAAGACAACGTGCCAGCCGTATATGACGCACTAAAAGTTACAGAAGGCGACCTAGCTGGTTTGACACTAGAAGTGCAACAGCAGTTAGGTGGCGGTGTGGTACGTGGTATCGCACTTGGTACTACAGACGGTCTACGTCGTGGTATCTCAGTAGAAGGCACAGGCGAGCCAATCAAGGTTCCAGTTGGTACAAAGACCCTAGGTCGTATCATGGACGTATTAGGTCAGCCTATTGATGAAGCAGGTCCAATTGGTGAAGAAGAGCGTATGTCAATTCACCGTGCTGCGCCTTCATACGAAGATCAATCAAGTTCAGTTGAGCTACTAGAAACAGGTATCAAGGTAATCGACCTTGTATGTCCGTTCGCAAAAGGTGGTAAAGTTGGTCTATTCGGTGGTGCCGGTGTTGGTAAAACCGTAAACATGATGGAACTTATCCGTAACATCGCAATCGAGCACAGCGGTTACTCAGTATTCGCTGGTGTTGGTGAGCGTACGCGTGAGGGTAATGACTTCTACCATGAGATGAACGATTCAAACGTACTAGACAAAGTATCGCTAGTATACGGTCAGATGAACGAGCCACCGGGTAACCGTCTACGTGTTGCACTAACGGGTCTAACGATGGCTGAGAAGTTCCGTGACGAAGGTCGTGACGTACTTTTCTTCGTAGATAACATCTACCGTTACACGCTTGCAGGTACTGAGGTATCAGCACTTCTAGGTCGTATGCCTTCAGCGGTAGGTTACCAGCCAACTCTTGCAGAAGAGATGGGTGTACTACAGGAGCGTATCGCATCGACTAAGACTGGTTCAATCACTTCAATCCAAGCGGTATACGTACCTGCGGATGACTTGACTGACCCGTCACCAGCTACAACGTTCGCGCACTTAGATGCAACAGTTGTACTTTCACGTGATATCGCGTCTCTAGGTATCTACCCTGCGGTAGATCCACTAGATTCAACTTCACGTCAGCTTGACCCTCAAGTAATCGGTAACGAGCACTATGAGACAGCACGTGGCGTTCAGACTGTACTTCAGCGTTATAAAGAGCTGAAAGACATCATCGCGATCCTAGGTATGGACGAGCTATCTGACGAAGATAAGCAAGTTGTATCTCGTGCACGTAAGATCCAGCGTTTCCTATCTCAGCCGTTCTTCGTTGCTGAGGTATTCACAGGTGCACCTGGTAAATACGTATCTCTTAAAGACACAATCTCTGGCTTTAAGGGCATCCTAAACGGTGATTACGATGATATGCCTGAGCAGGCATTCTACATGGTTGGCTCAATCGACGAAGCAGTTGATAAAGCTAAAAACATGTAATTTAGGAGGTTGTTATGGCAATGACAGTACACCTTGATGTAGTAAGTGCAGAGCAGAATTTATTCTCTGGTGCTGTGGCTACAATTCAAGTGACAGGTAGTGAAGGTGAACTTGGTATTCACCCTGGCCACGCGCCACTCCTGACTGGCCTAAAGCCTGGTATGGTACGTTTGGTTAAAGAAGATGGTGCTGAAGAGTTCATCTACGTTGCAGGCGGTACGCTTGAAGTTCAACCTAAGACAGTAACTGTTCTAGCGGACGTTGCTATTCGTGGAGAAGAACTTGACGAGCAAGCTGCTGAAGAAGCTAAACGTGAAGCTGAAGCACAGCTTGCTTCAGGTACTGCAAGCGAGCTGGATTACCAGCGTGCCGCTATGCAGCTTGAAGAAGCGCTTGCCCAGCTACGACTACTTCGCCAGCTGCGTAAATAAGCAGCCACCTATCTGGTTTGAAACCCACATGCTGACAAGCATGTGGGTTTTTTTATACCTGTTTCTTTATCTACATTATCTGTATTATCACGACAGTGTTTTGACTGATTCTGGCATGCGTATCACCAAAAAATCGAGAAGTTGAAGCATGTGTTTTGAATAAAAAAACAAACCGGTAACTTCTTACTTTTTAACACAATCCTCTCGTACCAGTTACATCTATTCATATATTCGCTTGAGTAAAACATGGCTTTGAGTAAAATGGGTATTCGTTAGCAGCCTACTCGTTTAATACTCACCATGAATGAAGTAAAATTTTCTAGGCAAGTAAAGGAAGTCAAATTTGGCGAATGGGTGCTTGATCCAAAGCGCCAATGTATTTGTGATGGTGACACTACTCGTGAGTTGGAACCGCTATTATTTCGCTTATTGTGCTATTTGATAATTAACAATGAGCAAATTATTACGCGGCAAGACTTAGTAGACGATGTCTGGAGCCAGAATTATGTTGATGATAATGCGATTAATCGTGCAATGTCGGAGTTGCGAAAGATTTTAAAATCTGACAAACAGCGCGGTATTGTCGTAAAAACCCATTATCGTAAAGGGTATAGCTTTTTTCTTGAACCCGAAATCATATACTATTCTGATATACCTGCCCAAGCTCACCCTGATGCTCATTCAAGCAGTGTCTCTCCAAGCATATCTCCAGTCTCTCAAATTGACCCCTCCTGTGATAGTGAAAAGCCACCAAATCGTTTTACATGGGTATTTAAAGGCGCTGCACTGTGCTGTGTTATAGGGTTAACTGTTGCGGCAGGGGTAAAGTTTGGCGTTGATGAGCAAGAGGTAATCACGCCCAGTATTGTTACTCAAGATCAACCTATTAAGGAACACGCTCTGTCATGGATGCAAGGTCGTTATACCCTACTTAATTTATCTCCCAATGATGCCATGGTGGCCTATTCCTTTATTAAGCGCGATACTAACTATTATTCATTGGTGGTCAAAAACTTAAAAAGTGGTCACGAGCGCAGGTTGGGTGAACAAGGCGTTAACTATTACCCTGTAGGGTGGTCACTAGACTCCAATACCATTTATTACAGAATAGTGGATGGTGATAAGTGTCAAGTATGGCAATTGAACGCGGACTTCAACTCTGGCAGTGAGTATTTATTTGACTGTAAAATAAATAGTATGACAGGCGGAGAGATAAATCAGGGCCGTCTTGTTTATGCAAAAAGTGGCTATCGCAATAGGGATGAATTATCTGCATTAACTAACCGGGATTTGGCTACCGGAGAGGAGTTTCAAATTACTTCTCCAAATTTAAATTCCTATGGTGATCGCTTTTTAACTTATATTCCGGAAAAAGAAATTATCTTGTTTGAGCGACGTCAGTACGATACCAATGAGTTGTATATGACGGATCCGGATGGAGGAAATCAGGTTAAAATTTATGACTCAGCATCGCGCATTTGGGGGCTTAGCTATGATGAAAAGACGGAACAATTAGTCTGGTTCAACAATGCTGAGAATGTTGTATATGGTTTTTCTCTTAATGAAATGCGTCTGGTGAAAGCGCAGAAGTTGTTGACTGATCAGTCTTATGCGAATTATGAGATACTCAACAGCCGCGACTTATTAATGACCAGCTATCCATTCGTATTAGATATCTATCGCTTAAATACACAGAATGACGCACTTGAGCCACTCATTAATAGCAAGCGTGAAGACTCTAAAGCGGTAGAGGTCCCTGAAGGGTTTTTGTTCTTAACACGTTTGGGAGATGTGCAGCAAATACACCAAATGAACCGTGATGGCAAAGTTAAACTTCTGGGTTTACCAAATGCGAAATATAAGGCGCTGCGTTATAACCAGACAACGAATGAGTTATTGGTCCAATATGCACGTAAAATTGAAGTGTATAACCTAAGTGATTTATCTCTTACTATGTCAAAGTCTGTTGATGGCACATTGGTATCAGTTGAGTATTTAAATGATGAAGAAATTAGTTATACCGTAATTGACGAGCAGAAGGTTAATAGCAGCGCATACGTATGGTCTAGTGTAGATGGTCATGTAAGAAAACTCCCTATGCAAAGTACGTTATGGTTGGATCGCCTAAATGAAGACACGCTCATTACTCTCTCTTCTAACGATATTATTTCTGCATTTGATTTACACAGTGGTGAAGTGATCCATCGTGTGGAGTTGCTTCCTGCAAAATATAAGCATTCGGTTGCTATTTTAGACGGAACTATCTATCACTCTAATGGCAAGCGCATTTTTAAAATTGACTTTTCTTCTGATGTTCCGATTGAGACAATTCACACAGTCAATGATCCTAAATTGTTTATTGAGCAAATACGAGGGTCTAAATCAGGTCAACTGATCGCTGATATTATAAGGACCGTAGACAATCAATTGCTAAAAGTATCGATGATAAACTCAGGCAACGATCTTAATTAGCTTGGATAGCGCGCTTTCTGTGTGAGAGCGATTTTGAAGGCCCGCTATATCTTATTGCTAATATTTCTTTTCTAGTCTGTTTAGACTGGCCTTCGAGATGAAATGATTTATTGACCTCTTTTTTGTGTTCATTTTGATATCCGGTTGAGTAATCGTTAAAGTCACAAACTAAATAGTAGAACTTTGGTTACTCAACCACCAGCCTTCTCATGTTTTGTAAAGCGCCTTATGACCCTGTTTTTTTAACTACATAAAGACATGACTTTTTACTTCTTATCAATGTCTAAGTGGCGTTTAGGTGCTTATAACGCTGCCTAAACGGCTTTGATCGAGAATGAATATAAGAGGTCGCTATACGATAAGCTGAGTGATCTTTTCATAGATAAACAGAGATTTAAAAATAGTGGTTTTAGCTAAGCTTTTTGATTAGAGCCTTGACCCTTATTCGCTATGAAAATACATTGGTCTTAAATTGCGCAGTGGTGAGTTCAATAACCCTAAGTTGTTTTTTCTGTCTCAACTTTTTGCTCAGGTTTGACATTAGATGTTGGGATTATCTCCTGCACTTTGCATAGATAACATGAGCAGTCGTCCCCTAAACACGACCTAAGTATCCATCAATAATGTAACTGCCTGCTGTGGTTACACGTATATATTTCACGGTACTAAAAAGCGCCTATTTGCCTTATGAGTGTTTGTTTTATCGTTGTGTATTCATTTTGTTCACTACGTCATTTTGTAATAAATCTAGATTTTTTAACTACTTCTCTTTAACTACATATCCTTACCAAGCTGTGTTTTTTTATTATGATACTAATCAATGGGTTGTGAAACATTACGGGATATTTCATAAGATTTGATATGTACCAATGTGGCTATGAGTGCGCTAATGTAGAAATCACTGAAGCACACGAAGATGTGCAAAAAAAATAAGATAAAAACGATAAAAATTATAAAACCTATTAAGGAACTAAAGCATGTTACTTTCTCTAAAAACAAAAACACTTAAGATTCTTTCTAAAAATGCACAACTTGGCGCAAAGCAAACACAGCTAATTGGGGGTGGAACTGATTACACTGCTCCTAACACAGATACAGTGACGCAATTTGCGGCTCCTAATACAGACACTGTGACGCAATTTTCAGCACCTAATACTGATACTGTGACACGAAATAATAGTTAAATTAGTTGTATCGTATAACATAAAAAATAAGCTGTTAGTACATCAGAAAGCCTCGTTCGGCTTTAAGTAAATTAAAGTTTTAGCACGCCTGCATTAGGCCTACGCATCTAAATAGTATATGAATAGGTAACTTAGTAGGAGTAGCTTATTCATATGCTTTATAGATGCCAATCTAATTTTTTTAATATGATACCTAATTAAATTCAGGACATTGATTAAGGATTGATATGAACAGTTTACTGGCTTTTTCTCTCATCTTACCGAGTTATGATGCGCCTATGATTGGACAGTTATACTTACAAGCGCCAGCAGTAGAGTATTACTTTACTCGTGAGACTGGGGTTGCCACACGAGCAGAAAAATTAGAAGTCGGTAAACTTGTTGAAAAAGGTGAAGAGTTAGTTAGATTTAAGCCGGATACTGATAGTGGCGCAAGCAAAGTGTATATCTCTAATACAAAGGGATATATTGAGTTTATCAAGGACACACAGTCTATGCTTGAATCGGGCGAGTTGGTAGCTAAAGTGTCTTCTGATCACGCATTTGGAAATTACTACTTCGATAAGCATTATGACTTAAGCAATATCTCTCAGAGTGTGTGGTTATGCACGGACAAGAAACCAGTTAAATTTAATGTCGATGGAATATTAAAAAATAGCCTATTAGTATCTGTTGAATTAGCACAAATAAGATATAGTGAATTGACTGAGCTATCCACTGGAAAGGTGCTGTTGTATGCCAACTCAAGCGATTGTGGGTGATCTTATTTTACTAAATAGAGGAAAGTTTAAAGTGGTGAGTCAACGGGTTTTTAGCATCATTCGTATGTCACATTGCTTTAAGTTTATGTTTAAAGTGCAGTTTTTATAACTTACTACTCTTCTAATCTGCTAACCTACTAATCTGCTAACCTGCTAACCTGCT
>NZ_AUXY01000061.1 GCF_001625695.1 Pseudoalteromonas luteoviolacea H33-S | reverse complement strand
TGATTGCTTTGATTCTATCTGTCTTAATAAACTTTGAGAAAAGTTTTTTACGATCCAAGGTATTGTTGCCTTCCCTCCACTGGGCCTTGGAACCCAGTTTAATGCAGTTGTGCATTTCAGAGTTGCAAAGATCATTTCACCAAAGACTTCAGCTACACGACCTCAGCTAACCCAACTTATCCAAATGTACTTGAGGCTTAAAGGCGAATACCTTCAATATGTAATTCAAGCGTCACGTGTGTTGATGCTGGACCTAAGTTATAGTCGATCCCAAAGTCTTTTAATTTTAGTGATGTTTCGCCAGAAAAACCAACACGGTAGCCACCCCAAGGATCTTGCCCTTCGCCAATTTTTTCAACTGGGAATGTAATTGTTCTTTTTACACCGTTCAGCTCTAGTAAGCCTGTTAACTTAGCTTCTTTGTCGTTTACTTGCTCATACTTGGTGCTTTCAAAGGTTGCTTGTGGGAATTTCTTTACGTTCAAAAAATCTTTTCCACGTAGGTGTTTATCACGCTCAGCATGGTTTGAGTCAATACTTGCTGTGTTGATCACTATATCGATTTTAGACTCATTAGGCTTGTTTTTGTCATAGCTAAATTTACCATCAAAATCATTGAACCGACCTGTTAGCCAGCTGTAGCCTAGGTGCTTAATTTTAAAGTTGATAAATGCATGTGCACCGGCTTTATCTACTTTGTACTCGGCTGCGTTCGCTGTTCCAGCCATTAATAAGCCTGTTGCTAATACCGCACTCACGATACCCTTTTTCATAATTTGCCCTTAAATATTCTATAAATAAATTAAAATACGTTATTTTGATGCTTTTAAAATACGACTTAAGCCGCCGTCTTTATTGATAAATTGATGTTTCAGTGCTGCTAACATATGCACAGCCACAAATCCGATTAAACTCCATGCAAGCCAAAAATGTATATCGCCCACAATGTCTTCTTGGTTGTCAAAAGACCAAGGTACTGCTGGGATTTCAAACAGCTCAAATACACTTATCGGCCTACCATCTGCGGTTGAGATAAAATAACCACTGAGTAAAAGAAGTAACATCAACACATATAAAAGCTGATGTCCTACTCTCGCAGCAATCTGTTCTAACTTTGGTCCAGATAGCGATTTTGGTTTTGTATTTAGCTGTCGCCATGCCACTCTAAACAACCACACTCCCATCAATATGATGCCCAGCGATTTATGTAAATCTAATGACCCTTTATACCAAGCGTCATAATAGGTTAACTCAACCATGTACAATCCAAGACCAAACATGAAAAAGATGGCCACAGCCATGAGCCAATGCACGGTGATGCTTACCCAACCATAACCCTGATCGCTATTTTTTAGCATATGAAACCCACACCTTTAAAAACTGAGACTAGATTACCGCGCATTAGTGACATTGAGTAGTGCACAAATTAAAGAACTATTGTGCAAAAAAATATATACTCAAGATCTAGACGAAGTGAAAAATATTATATTTATGCAGAAATTGAATTGGGATGATTTTAAAGTTGCCCATACCGTTGCAAAGGCAGGTTCGCTTGCAAAAGCTGCGACTATTTTAAAGTGTAACCATACCACCGTATTGCGGCATATCAATCGTTTGGAAGACGCACTTAATGTGACTTTGTTTATCCGACATCAAAGAGGGTATCAACTTACGGACGCTGGCCAGATAATGAGTGAAACTCTCGAAGATCTAAACACCCAGTTTATCGCTTTGGAAGACACTCTCCAGAGCATTCAACAAGATTTTAGTGGCAAAATACGCATCACAACCGTGACCTCTTACTCTCCCCTGTTAGTACCAGCAATGCAACAGTTCAGAAAGCAATACCCAAAAGTCAGGATAGAGCTACTGGCCACCGATGAAGTTATCCCGCCGCAAAGTGGCAATATTCATGTTTCATTACGGGCAGGCCCTGAACCAAAAGAACCTGATTTAATTGCCAAGCATGTGATCTCAATAAAAATGTCTTACTTTGCTTCAAAAGATTACATGTCAGAATATGGCTTGCCGCAAAGCGAAGATGAGTTTAATCGATTCCATTGGCTAATGCCCGACAGTTCAAAACATCATATTCCGTTTATCAACCAAGTGATCAAACACTTAAAAAACGACAGTATTGTGTACACTAGCAATCAATTTTCAGATATACAGTCGGCTGTTGTAAGCGGCATGGGCATAGGGCCACTCTCTGAGAATGATGCCATTAAGCATTCAAATTTAGTGAGGTTAGATGGCTGCCCGCTCCTATGTACAGAGAACGTTGGCGCCCTTTGGTATACCTACCACAAGGATCTCAAGCAAAATGCAAAAATACGTGCACTTTATGAGTATTTAGTTGAGCACACTCAGCACTTATTAACGGTATAAGTGCTTCGCTTTTCAAAGAGTATCGTTAGTGTTTTTTCACCGTAATATCTTTACCTTGCTCACCAGCATAAAACACAATGATGCGCACATCTTCTTTCCCCACCGCTTTGCCCTTATGCCACTGGTTTACTAGCTCAACAATAGGCTCTCCTGATTTTAGAATGAGCTGTTCACCAGTTGGCTTAGTAACATGTAACTCACCAGATAACACAACGCCCGCATTAATGACAGGGTGAAGGTGCAGCGGCAGCTCAGTGCCTGCTGGAATATGAATATCTAGCAGTGTAATTTCCGGTTTGCCTTGAGGGTATGCTGGTAAAGGTGTGCCATCCCAGCTTTGCGATGTTTTTGTTAAGGTTTTTACCGTCACTGTATTACTATCAGCAATCGCATTGCCACTGAGCAAACATGCCATAGCAATTATCGAGAGTACAAGTTTTGTTTTCATGGTTTGTGTTTTTAAAATTTAATTACAGGCTACTTTAGATCATTGCTGCAAACATGTACACGTGTATTGGTAAAGGTCATCCAATACATAACATACCGGGATAGTAATGTGATCACAATAAAAAAGCCCGCATTGAGCGGGCTTGTCTAATTCATTAATACTTAGGCTAGCTTATCTGAAGCCACTTTGTATTTAGGGTCTTCAATCACGTTGATTTCAACCAAATCTGATGCGTTATCAAGTAGCTGCTTACAGTCCTCACTTAAGTGACGTAAGTGCAGTTTTTTACCTGCTTTAGTATATTTCTCAGCTAGCACATCAATGGCTTCAATAGCACTATGGTCCGCAACGCGACTATGCTTGAATTCAACAATCACATCACCTGGATCGTTAGCAACATCAAACAATTCTGCGAAGTTTTTCACTGAACCGAAGAATAGTGGGCCGTGTAGCTCATATACTTTAGAGCCTTCATCATCGATATAGTTATTTGTGTAAATGTGCTTCGCGTGCTCCCAAGCAAACACAAGCGCAGAGACAATCACACCCACACATACCGCAATCGCAAGGTCCGTGATCACAGTCACACCAGATACCAACACAATCACAAACGCGTCACTCTTAGGGATACGTTTCATTAAACGGAAGCTTGACCATTCAAATGTACCAAGTACAACCATAAACATAACACCAACAAGTGCCGCTAGTGGGATCATCTCAATTAAGCTCGCCGCAAATAAAATGAAGCCAAGTAATAATAAAGCTGCTGTAATACCAGATAATCGGCTGCGACCACCTGAGTTAATATTGATCATAGATTGACCAATCATCGCACAACCACCCATCGCACCAAACACACCACACGTTACGTTTGCAGCACCTTGACCAACACATTCACGGTTACTGTTACCACGAGTTTCTGTGATTTCGTCAATCAGTGTTAATGTCAGTAGTGATTCAATTAAGCCGATAGCAGCCAAGATAAGTGCATATGGGAAGATAATTTTAAGCGTTTCAAGGTTCCAAGGTACGTCTGGGATATGGAATGCAGGGAAACCACCCGCAATTGTCGCATCTACATTACCGCTCATGTCTTTAAGATAATCAAGTACATTGCGCGCATCTAAATCAAAGCCAATTACAATACCCGTCACAACTAGAATAGCTGCTAAGCTTGACGGCACAGCCGTTGTCAGCTTTGGCAGGAAATGAATAATGGCCATGGTTAATGCAACCAAGCCCGCCATGATATAAAGCTCTGAGCCTTGCATCCACTGAAGAGTACCTGACTCATCCATGACTTTAAACTGGCCTAATTGCGCTAAGAAAATAACAATGGCCAAACCATTGACAAAGCCAAGCATAACCGGATGCGGCACCATTCGGATAAACTTGCCTAACTTAAATATACCGGCCAATATTTGTAAAATACCCATTAGTAATACGGTGGCGAAGAGGTATTCAACGCCATGTTCAACCACAAGGCTTACCATAACTACTGCAAGTGCACCAGTTGCACCTGAAATCATTCCTGGACGACCGCCAAAAATTGACGTTATCAATCCAACGATAAATGCTGCATACAAACCAACCAGCGGGTCGACTTGTGCAACAAATGCGAATGCGACCGCTTCTGGCACCAATGCTAATGCAACGGTTAAACCAGAAAGCACGTCGTTCTTAGCAGAGCTTGGCGCTTTGCCTATAAGATTAAACATTTATATCCCCAAGTGTTTTTACTACGACAGAAAAGCGCTGGATCCTATCAAAATCCAGCGCTTTTAACAAACATGATACATTATAGTGTTAAATTGAGATGTCTGTATGACACTATATGATTGGCAAGGCGGTTGAGCGTTTAACGCATGTCATGGTCACATTAGAGTGAACTTCTTGCACATATTCAAGGTTTAATAAATTATCACGAACAAACAGCTCGTAACCTTCAATCCCTTTGGACACAATTCTAAGCATAAAGTCCATAGTACCAGCCATGGTATAGCACTCGGTCACTTCGTCATAGCTCATGATGAGCTTTTCGAATTCAGCAAGGTTGCTGCGACCGTGATTGGACAATTTGACATGTGCGTATACCAACATATCAAAGCCAAGTTGCTTCTCATCTAATAGCGCAACTTTTCCTTTTATGAATCCATCTTGTTCCAATTTGGCGATACGTCTCCAGCAAGGAGATTGCGATAATCCTACTTTGTCTGCAATTTCTGCTGTGGACAAACTCGCATCTTGCTGTAACAACGCTAGTATCTGACGATCAACTTGATTTAATGACATATTTTTCTTTATATTTTAATGTTAAATTTTACGCTATTCACGTAGCACTACCCAAAGCGACCGCTCATAAATGGGTTATTACGCTTCTCGTACCCTATAGTGGTATCTTCTCCGTGACCACTCATTACTTTAGTTTCATCATCTAAAGTAAAAAGCTTTGTATTAATAGCGTGCTTAAGTTGTGAGGCATCTCCTTTAGGAAAATCAGTACGCCCCACTGAACCTTTAAACAGCACATCACCAACCAGTACTGTCGCACTTACAGGTTCATAAAAGACCACGTGTCCAGGTGTATGTCCTGGACAATGCCTTACTTGTAACTGCAACTTACCCAACGCAACAACATCTCCCTCATCTAACCACCTATGAGGCAAAAAAGCATCGTGTGGCGCAAAACCAAACATTTGCGCTTGCATGGGTAAGCCATCAAGCCAAAACTTATCTTCTTCATGCGGGCCAACAATCTCTATACCGAACTCTTTGGCTAGTAGCTGACTCGCACCAACATGATCTAAGTGGCCATGAGTGAGCAGGATAAATTCGATACTGAGATTATGTTGTTTGACTAATGCAATTATCTTCTCAGCATCCCCACCGGGATCTACTATGGCAGCTTTTCCTGTTTCGTCGCAAGCAATAACTCGACAGTTTTGCGCAAACGGCGTAACAGGTATTGTTAAAACTTTCATGTTACTGCTCCGCATACGAAAGTAAAATCGGATACTTTAAATAAGCTTGATCATAGTATGGTGTTTTTTCATACAGCCATTCAAGCCTTTGTTTATCGCTTTTGGCAAACTTTTTATCCTCGCGGATCTTTTTATCAAATGCCAAAGCAAGCTTAGGACTCTCTTTTAACATCTTCCTAGCATATGGCTCAAGTGCATAATTTTCAACATATTCTGTGCGTTGAAATATGCTGTGGAAGTCACCCCACGCAAAAAATGAATCTGGCGCAGCCGGGTGAAGCAAATGCGTAACCAGTTCAGAATAATCTTGTTTAGTCGATACTTTCGTCCAACCAGCAAGCCTAACCCCATCTTCGAGTACGGTTGAAGTGAAAGATGCTTCAACTCTAAAACGCCCCTCAAATGGTGTTTTTGCGAACGTATGCTCATCAACTTTAAGCTGAGTCAACCCAGCCAATGACACATCTGCAGCAAGCTTTTCAACTTCTATACCGTGTAAAACAAGCTTATCAACTAAAGTCGAGTACTCAGGTGGGATATAAAAAGCATCGGGCACTTTAACGGTCAACTTAACGTCTTTTTGCCAATAAACCGGAAGCTTGTCATATTGAACTGGTTCACCGAGATACTTCACTTCCTGATGCCCAGACAAAGCACTTTCAAAGCTTTTATATTTAATCCCTTTAAAGCTTATGTAATCCGCTTCTTGACTGTAACCTCTAGCAACAACGAGTTCTGTTGGGTGGTTATGCTTTTCCGTTTCAATTGCCTTATCCAACGCCTTATACTGCTGCGCCAATGCGTCAATCACACCATCAATAAATACGTAAGTACCCAACACACGTTGTTTATATGGCTTTAATGAGTGATTCTCAACTAAAATAGTAGGCAGTCCTTTAACATCCCCCCAGCCATTTGAAAACCTTGGCGAGGCAACCCAACCAGCTAGTCCTTTTTTAAGGTTTCGTTTATCCATAACAAACACCAGCGGACCTGGAATATGGCCCTGCTCAGTCAGTTTTTTATCAATAATCGGCGTAAACTGCTCTTCTAGCACTTTTGCAATCGCAGGAGATTCACTCGCAAAGCTGGGATTAAAGCCATAGGTCACGTCATATTGGTAATCCGCACCATCCGTTACATGCACATCAACATATAGCGATGGTGCATAATCATTGATCACTTTCAAGACCGAGCGCACACCCGGCGTCTCTAATTTGGTATAGTCGCGATTCAAATTTAAATTTTTTGAATTGGTTCTAAAGCCCATGTTGATTGGGCCACGTTGATTAATACGATTAAACTCACTACTTCTTTCGTGACCATCGACATTTAAAATCGGAATAAACAATATATTCACCTTGCTCAAAATATCGCGGCGCTTTCCTGTGGCGATATCTCTAAGCAACATAAACATGGCATCTTTACCATCGATTTCTCCCGCATGAATACCTGCTTGGATCAAGACCGTTGGCTTATTATTGTTTTTCATCATCGCAGGCGTAAATTGGCTATCTTCGACCGCCAAGAGCATATTAATGTCTCTTCCTTGATCGCTTGTGCCAATTTTAATCGACTTAAACTGCGTTGGGTTTGATGCAACTAATCGCTTTATAAATGCGTTCGTTTGTTTGTAATTTGGGGACTCCAATCCGCCACTTAACTCAAAGTCTGTTGTTAAAAGTCCCTCTTGCTGCATTAGCTGCTCACTTTGGCCCTGCCATGGCTGCAAAGGAGGGAGATGACTATTCAAATTAAGTGTTGCGGAAAGCAGAACAATACCTAAACTCATAAACATTCTTTGTGTCTTTTTTGTATAAAGTTGATTATATCAATATTTTATTTAACGGCTTACAATGTGCGGTGATTCAACAAAAATTCACAGTTAACCGCACGATGACGCGGTCAACTTAAGGAAAGTTTAACGAAACCAATGAGTAAAAGTATTTTAATCACAGGGTGCTCTACCGGCATAGGTTTGTATTGTGCAAAAACACTGCATAACTCTGGGTACAAAGTTATTGCCTCAGTCAGGGACCCAAAACACCTTTCGATATTTGAAGAATTAGCTATACCTTGCATCTTACTCGACCTATCAGACGATAATTCGATATACCAAGGCTTCGAAGAAGCGCTTGAACTATGCGATGGAAAACTCGATGTGCTCTTTAATAACGGTGCATATGGCCAGCCTGGGGCAGTTGAAGACTTACCTACAGATGTTTTAAGACAGCAATTTGAAGTCAACTTTTTCGGCTGGCACACATTAACTCGCCTTGCCGTTGCGCATATGCGTCAAAAGGGCCAAGGTAGGATTATACAAAATTCCTCTGTGCTCGGATTAGTCGCACTGCCCTACCGTGGTGCTTACAATGCCAGTAAATTTGCACTTGAAGGACTGACTGACACACTGAGAATGGAGCTTGCTGAGACAGATATTCAAGTCAGCCTGATAGAACCTGGCCCAATCCTGTCAGATTTTAGAAAAAATGCCCGCCAAGCTTTTGAACAACATATTGATATCGGATCCAGTTACCATAAAGATGAGTATCAAGCGCAGCTAACGAGACTTAAAGCACAAACAGCACCACAAAAGTTCACGCTCGGCCCAGAAGCTGTCTACGACAAGCTACTACATGCGATTGAGTCGCCAAAGGCGAAAGCTAGATATTATGTGACGTTTCCGACTTATTTGATGGGTTACTTAAAACGTATTTTAAGTTCACGTTGGTTGGACAAGTTACTACTTAAAAATAGATAGTAATATGAAATACGTGGATACAGCTAAACGCATATGTTAACTGTAGATAAGAACTAAAAAAGGAGCCTAAGGCTCCTTTTAAACATCGCTATACTTAATTAATAAATTAAGCTGCAAGACCTTCTTTTGCTTTCTCTACTAGAGCAGTGAAAGCTACTTGGTCGTATACTGCGATATCAGCTAGGATCTTACGATCGATTTCAATTGACGACTTTTTAAGGCCGTTAATGAAGCGGCTGTAAGATAGGCCGTTTTGACGTGCTGCAGCGTTGATACGTGCAATCCATAGTTGACGGAAAGTACGTTTCTTAGCGCGACGGTCACGGTATGCATATTGACCAGCTTTAGTTACAGCTTGGAACGCTACGCGGTAAACACGTGAACGTGCTCCGTAGTAACCTTTAGCTTGCTTTAATACTTTTTTGTGACGTGCACGTGCGATAACACCGCGTTTAACTCTTGCCATTTCTGATATCCTCTATTAAGCGAATGGTAACATACGATCGATAAGGCCTAGGTCATTCTTATGAACCATAGACTTAGCACGTAGGTGTAGTTTACGCTTTGAAGACTTCTTAGTCAGAATGTGACGAAGGTGCGACTGTTTACGCTTGTAACCGCCTGAAGCAGTCTTTTTGAAGCGCTTTGCAGCACCTCTGTGTGTTTTTAGCTTATAAGCCATTGCAATAACTCCAAATGATATTGCGTTTAATATATGCAAGTAGGCGGATGCGAACATCACTTTTAAGGCCCAACTTACACCCTATTCCGGCGAAGATGAATGAAACAAACAGCTTACTTATTACCGGTTAACACAGGTGACTCAAGATTAAAAATCTCAGTACTTTCAATACCTGTGTTAAATTCTTTCAAAAATCGGCGCGAATTATGCCTGACTTATGCTTTTTTTGCAATAGGTGCCATCATCATAACCATCTGACGACCTTCAACACGATTTGGGAAAGACTCAACTTGAGCGATTTCTTCCAAATCTGCTTTTAAGCGGTTAAGCATGTCAATTGCGATTTCTTGGTGAGCCATTTCACGACCACGGAAACGGATGGTGATTTTCGCCTTGTCGCCACCTTCTAAGAACTTGCGCAAGTTACGAAGTTTAACTTGGTAGTCACCTTCGTCAGTGCCAGGACGGAATTTAATTTCTTTAACCTGGATCTGCTTTTGCTTTTTCTTCTGTTCTTTTTGTAATTTTGCTTTTTCAAAAACGAACTTACCATAGTCCATTACCTTGGCCACTGGTGGCTCAGCGTTTGGACTGATTTCAACAAGGTCTAAACCTGCGTTTTCTGCTTGCGCTAGCGCATCTCTCGTAGAGACAATGCCCGCTTGCTCACCTTCAGCATCGATTAAGCGAACTTCTTTCGCTGTGATTTCATCATTGATACGATTCTTTTGAGCAGTAGTTTGCCCTTTTTTGCCGCCTCTAATGGTACGTTCCTCCAAAAAATCCAAAATTAAACGTGCGGCACTGTTGTAAATATGTTTGCCGCACGGGTTTCAAAAGTTATACTCTGTTTTTAATTTCTTCGCTAATTTTAGCGACAAAATCATCAACAGAGAATTTGCCAAGGTCTTCGCCCTTGCGCGTTCTTACTGCTAGCTCTTGTTGCTCGACTTCTTTATCGCCAACAACAAGTAAATAAGGTATACGTTTTAAAGTATGCTCGCGGATTTTAAAGCCAATCTTCTCATTTCTCAAGTCAGCACAAGCTCTTATTCCAAGTTTATTTAGTTTTTGCACCACTTCTTGGACATAATCAGCCTGTTTATCCGTGATATTCATGATAACAACCTGTTTTGGTGCTAACCATGTTGGGAAGAAACCAGCATACTCTTCGGTTAAAATACCGATGAAACGTTCAATCGAACCTAAAATCGCGCGGTGGATCATAACAGGCGTCTTGCGCTCGTTATTTTCAGCGACATATGTCGCGCCCAAACGACCTGGTAACGCAAAGTCTAGCTGTACTGTACCACATTGCCAAGCTCGCTCTAGGCAATCGTACAATGTGAACTCAATCTTAGGTCCGTAGAACGCACCTTCACCCGGTAGGTATTCAAACTCAATGTCATTAGATTTAAGCGCTTCAGCAAGTGCTGCTTCTGCTTTGTCCCACATTTCGTCTTCACCAATACGCTTTTCAGGGCGAGTAGAAAGTTTTACAACTATCTTTTCAAAGCCAAATGTTTCATACGTATCGTAGACCATTTTAATACAAGATGAAACTTCATCCATGATCTGCTCTTCTGTACAGAATACATGGGCGTCATCTTGAGTAAATCCACGGACACGCATTAGGCCGTGTAGCGCACCTGACGGCTCATTACGGTGACAACAACCGAACTCAGCCATACGCAATGGTAAATCACGGTATGATTTCAAGCCTTGATTGAAGATTTGTACGTGACCTGGGCAGTTCATTGGTTTGATTGCATATTCACGCTTCTCAGATTCAGTCGTGAACATTGCATCTGAATACTTATCCCAGTGACCAGACTTTTCCCACAGCCCTCTGTCCATCATCAATGGACCTTTGACTTCTTCGTAGTCGTATTCACGCAATTTTTCACGAACAAAGTCTTCTAGTTCGCGATAAATGCTCCAACCATCGTTGTGCCAGAATACCATGCCTGGCGCTTCTTCTTGCCAGTGCCATAAATCTAATGCTTTACCAATTTTACGGTGGTCACGTTTTTCAGCTTCTTCTAAACGCTTAAGGTATGCTTTTAACTGCTTTTTATCTGCCCAAGCTGTACCGTAGATACGCTGAAGCATTTTGTTGTCTGCATTACCACGCCAATATGCGCCTGCAACCTTCATAATTTTGAAGTGTTGGCAGAACTTCATGTTTGGCACGTGAGGACCTCGACACATGTCAATGTATTCTTCGTGATGGTATAGGCCCGGACGGTCATCTTTAGCAACGTTCTCGTCTAAGATTTCCATCTTGTAACTTTCACCGCGAGATTCAAATGTGTCTCGTGCTTCTTGCCAGCTTACTTTCTTTTTAACAACATCATAGTTTGTTTTTGCAAGCTGTAACATGCGCTTTTCAATAGCATCAAGGTCTTCTTGAGTTAGTGAATGCTCCATGTCGATGTCGTAATAAAAGCCATTGTCGATAGTTGGACCTATCGCCATTTTAGCTTCAGGGAAAAGTTGCTTTACCGCGTGGCCAATTAAGTGCGCACATGAGTGACGAATGATCTCTAAACCGTCATCGTCCTTTGCGGTAATAATTTCAAGATTGGCATCTTGTTCAATGATGTCACATGCATCGACACGCTCACCGTTAACACGGCCAGCAATGGTTGCTTT
Source organism: Pseudoalteromonas luteoviolacea H33-S (assembly GCF_001625695.1). GTDB lineage: Bacteria > Pseudomonadota > Gammaproteobacteria > Enterobacterales > Alteromonadaceae > Pseudoalteromonas > Pseudoalteromonas luteoviolacea_B. The sequence goes on along the minus strand of NZ_AUXY01000061.1, from coordinate 76,602 downwards.
TGCAAGACCAGGGCCGATGTCTTTAGCAACATCAAGAGTAGAAACAGGGTTTTCGAAAATACGCTGACTGCCGTCAGGAAGAGTAATTACTGGCATTTTTAATCCTATTTACAGTGGTGACACCTACGCCGCGTCACATGTATCTATTATCAATTTTAAGTGTTAGTGTTGCCCATCAACGCTTTTACGAATAAGCATTGGTTATTCAGTGGTATGCTAAATTTGACTGGGGTCTTTCAATCCTGCGGCTATTGTGACCTGATGCGTGACGAGTTGCAAGGAAAAGACTAAGATAAAATAGTCATTATTAATGGAAAACAGAGGGATTTTTATGGAGCAGCGAAAAACTTTCAAATTTGCGTCTTTCAATCTTTTGAATTTTGCATCGCCTCCTTATGCATTTTATCAACCAGAGGAAACCTATAATGACACCCAGTGGGCCACTAAAACGCAATTTATCACGGGCCTGATTCAACATATTGACCCCACCGTCATCGTCTTTCAAGAAGTCTTTGCCCCAGATATTTTAGCCTCAATTTGCGAGGATTTAGGGCTTAAATACTTTGCCACCGTAGATTCACCTAAACCGGATGCCGTATACCCAAATGTACTTTTCAACCCGGTTGTCGCGATTGCTTCTAAAGTTCCATTTAAACAATGCAAACCTTTAGAGCCTTGCCATGAGTTATTAGAGTATTTAAATAACCTCGCAAACTTTAAATTTAATCGAACCCCCATTAAGTGTACCTTTGATTTAGAAGGGTTTGGACTCTTAACCATTTATGCGGTGCATTTTAAATCTCAGCGTGTCCATTCCATGGCACAGCTATTAGGGGACCCCGATCAAGAAGATCCATTCCTGGTTATGCTTAATCAAACGGTCGGCACAATGCAGTCTCAAATCTCCCGTTCTTTAGAAGCCTCTATTGTGTATTACGATGCACTAAAAACCCAAAGAGAAAAAAGCTCAGCAACATTAGTAATGGGCGACTTCAATGCACATATTACCAGCCCCGCTCTATCTTTCATGACTGAGCAATTCCCTCTTGTCAGTGAATCAAGTCAATTAGGAACTGTTGGCCTATTCGAAAGCTTTGCTATCTCAGACAATCAGCCAGAACTCGGGGTTAAGCCTCCAACGCATTATTTTCATGGCGAAGGCAACGTATTAGACTACATTTTAGCATCCAAAGAGTTTTCACCCAGAGACCCAAATACCCGTGTCAACTCGCTCACTTATCACAATTATGCGAGTCATTTGGACCCAAAAAGAGACGAAGAGGACATAAGATATTCAGATCACGCTGCAATTGCGATAGAAATTACAATTTAATAAACAAGCTATGCTATTATCCCTGCCATTAGGTATAAATTGGAAAATATAATGAGAACATTAGGTGTTGAAATTACTGGTAGCGAAGCAATGCTTTGTCTTTTATCAAAAGAGAACGACGTATTCGACATTAGGGATATTCGACAAACTCGCTTCACATTGGCAAACATCGGCCAAGATCAAGAAGCAATGCGCAAGTTTCATTTTGATGTGTCAAAACTAGTTGAAGACTATCAAATCGATACCATCGCTATTCGTCAAAGAGCGCATAAAGGTAAATTTGCAGGCAGTGCTGCTGGCTTTAAAATGGAAGCGGCTTTTCAGCTTATTCCTAACACTGAAGTACATTTATTAAATGCAACTGAAGTGAAAGAGCAATTAAAGCGCAACCCAGTCCCTGTTGATTATGCCGACACAGGATTAAGAAAGTACCAAGAACAAGCATTCACAAACGCTTACGTACTGATTATGCGCAAAACGTATGGCCACGACGTGGAAGATGAACAAGCATAAAATTCTACCGACTTAATTATTTAAGGTGAGTAAGCCACTCACCTTATAAACTGATTCTGCCCACAACCACTCCCTCTCTTAACTAAACCGTTTCATTGACACCTATACTTATACACACCATTATTTGTTACTCTCGATACACTTAACAAAGTGAATCGCACATAATGAAAACTATAAGGATGTGTAATGTATAAGCTGTTTGAAAAGCTCACCGATGCTTTCCCATCCCAAGATGCCAACCAGCCACCAAACTCCCTGTATGCTTTTTGTCGACATTATAGTCGAGGCATGGAATACCCACTGATTATTATGTCTGTGTGTGCAGCTTTACTTGCTACATTAGAAGTTACCCTATTCAGCTTTATGGGTACATTGGTAGATTGGATGCAAACTATGGATCCACAGCAGCTCTTTAATGACAAAAGTGATACCTTGCTTATCATGGCACTGATCACTCTCATCGCTATCCCTTTATTGGTTTTTGTTCACAGCGCTTTTTTACACCAGAGCTTGCTCGGTAACTACCCTATGTCAATTCGATGGCTGGCACATAGATATTTGTTAAAGCAAAGCATGTCATTTTATCAAGACGATTATGCTGGCAGGATCTCCACCAAATTAATGCAGACTTCTTTAGCAATCAGAGAAGCGGTCATGAAGCTGCTCGATGTACTGGTTTACATTGTGGTTTATTTTGGCGCGACACTTGTACTGATTGGTAGCAGCGATATAAAGCTATTGATACCGCTATTTATTTGGTTATTTTTCTACATTTGTGTTCAAGTTTACTTTTTACCACGCTTAAAGCATGTCTCTTCAGAGCAAGCCAATGCACGCTCAGAAATGACTGGGCGGATCGTAGATAGCTATACCAATATCTCTACCGTTAAGCTTTTTTCCTATACAAGACGAGAAGAAGAGTATGCTAAAAGCAGCATGGATGTGTTCATGCAGCCGGTTTATCGACAAATGCGGCTTGTTACCAGCCTTAATGTCAGCATCCAAGTATTAAATTACCTTCTAGTTTTCTCCATTGCCGGGCTATCACTGTATCTTTGGTCACACAATGTGATTTCTGCGGGTGAAATTGCCATTGCAATCAGCCTTTCATTGAGACTAAACGGCATGTCGCAATGGATCATGTGGGAAATAAGTAGCTTATTTGAAAATATCGGTACTGTCGTAGATGGTATGAATACGCTATCAAAGCCAATAGAGGTTGCCGATAAGCCCAATGCCAATGAACTCATTGTCACAAAAGGACGCATTGACTTTAAAGATGTCACTTTTGCATATAAACGCCAAGATAAACAGTTGACGAACTCAGTCTTTGATAACTTATCCTTAGAAATTAAAAGCGGTGAAAAGATTGGCATTGTTGGTCGCTCTGGCTCTGGTAAATCAACTTTAGTCAATTTATTGCTGAGATTTTACGATATTCAACAAGGTAAGATTACGATTGATGACCAAGATATCTCTCAAGTCACACAAGAAAGCTTAAGAAAGCAAATCGCGATGGTGACACAAGACACTGCTTTGTTACACCGCAGCATTAGAGACAATGTTTTATATGGCAGGCCTGATGCAACAGAAGACGAACTACTACAGGCAATCAATAAAGCGCAAGCAAGTTCTTTTATTTGGGACCTTGAGGACAGTCATGGCAATCAAGGTCTAGATGCCCAAGTTGGTGAGCGTGGTGTCAAACTATCCGGTGGCCAAAGGCAACGTATTGCCATTGCTAGAGTCCTTTTAAAAGATGCACCAATTTTAGTGCTTGACGAAGCCACCTCTGCCTTAGACTCTGAGTCTGAACAGGCAATCCAAGCCAGCTTAGATGAGTTAATGCAAGATAAAACGGTGATTGCTATTGCGCATAGATTATCAACCATTGCCCAGATGGATAGATTAATTGTGCTTGAACAAGGCGCCATTGTAGAGCAAGGAACACACTCAGAGCTACTTGAGCAAAATGGCATATATGCCAAACTCTGGGCACATCAAACCGGTGGTTTTATTGGCGTGGACTAACACCACGACAAAATAATTTACAGGCTTGTTCAATAAATGCTTCAAGTTGTTGCTCATCTACGGGAGGCTGCCACCTGATGGCCATCTCCCAAAATGTGAGCCTTTTTAAGCCACCCCAAAAAAAGGCGGCAGCAAAATGGGCATCATGATCGCCTAAGCATCCTGCACTGGATGCTTCTTCAAACCACACTACCATTGACTGCTCACAGTGACTGAATTTTTCATTTAATCGATGTGCTTGTGTCTCACTTCGCATTGACTCAATCATCACAATACGGGATAACCGGATATAATCAGGGTCGCACAGCAAGCTTACAACACTGGTCGCTAAATGTTTTAATTGCACTTCAAAGTCATAATTTGGAATAAACTGAATTGCAGTTAATGGCTCTATTCTTTCAATAAGTAAAATAACAACAGCATCAAATAGCGCTTCTTTATTCGGGTAGTGCTTATATAAAGTCCTTTTTGATACTTCAGCCTTTTGGCAAATCGCCTCCATTGTTGTGGCCTGCAACCCATTTAGCGCAAATTGTTCTATCGCGGCACTAACGATTGCTTGCTGTTTGGCTGACAATTGCGTCATTTATTTCTCTCACTTTTAACAATTAACACCAGTTTAACCAATTATCGGGACAATAAAAAGTATACGGTTGCGTTTATCTATAAAATAAAAAGTACACGACACCGTTTACCTTTATATTAAACAAGTATACACTAGCGTTTACTTGTATGGTTGTCGAGTTTATAACCTTTACTTTGGTGTGAGGAAGGTATCAAATGGACAATCTGTCCACTAATACCCTATGTGGAATAATTTATACAAGGTAGTAAGCTAAACTGTGATGAGCAATACCAGCGACAGTTTGGAAGCACGATAGTTAATAGGATTTGGAGTGTTCATGTATCCAGCATCATTCAAAAGCAAAGTTAAACACCTTTCTTTAGCTCTTTTCACAGCAGGCATGTTAAGTGCTTGCTCAGAAGCTCCACAGCAACAAGCAGGATTTGGTATGCAACCTGCTCAAGTCAGTGTGACTCATGTTTCAACACAAAGCGTACCGTTTAAAATTGAATTACCAGCGACACTTCTTGGCGACAAAGAAGTTGAAATACGTGCTCGAGTATCAGGGCTGATTGAATCCAGAAACTTTGATGAAGGACAATACGTAAAAGCTGGACATTCCCTGTTCACCATCGAATTAAAACCATTCGAGCTCGAACTTGAAAAAGCACAAGCTGATCTCCATGCCGCTGAAGCAAATGTGGCACAAGCGAAACGTGAAAGAGATAGATTAGAAAAGCTTAAAGATGAGCGTTCAGTCTCTAAGCGCGATTTCGATAATGCCGTTTCAGCTTACGATATTTCACTTGCTAATTTAGAGTCTGCAAAAGTCGCTTTAAACGAAGCCAAACTTGACCTTGAATACGCACAAGTAAAAGCGCCAGTGTCAGGTATTATTGGTCGTGAAAAAGAATCTCAAGGTAGTTACATCTCTGGTCCAACCATACTTCTTACAGAACTGACAGACACCAGTGTTATGAGAGCACGCTTTGGTTTCTCAGAGCGAGAGCAGCTAGCAATGCGAAAAGATGTTGAACTTGGTACGTTAACCCTGCCAAAGAATAACGAGTTTGACGCCACCATCATTTTGCAAGATGGCTCCACTTACTCTGAGCAAGGTAAAGTTAACTTCTCAGATGTCAGAGTCAACCGGTTTACCGGCACTTCAGAACTGCAAGCTCGTATTGCCAACCCAAAAGGTGAATTAAGACCTGGGCAATTTGTGCGTGTGCAACTGAGTGGTGCAGTTAGAAACCAAGCAATCGTGGTGCCGCAACGTGCTGTTTTGGATAATGGAACGGGTAAATTCGTCTATATCGCAGCAGATAATGAGCAAGGGATGAAAGTGGCTCTACCTGCACCAGTTGAGGTTGGCGAGTGGGTGCAACTAGATGGTCAAAATATGTGGGTTATTCGCTCGGGACTGCAACCAAATCAACCAGTTATTGTTGAAGGAATGGCCCGTATATTCTTCCCCGGCATGCCAGTTAACGTAGCGGCTAAAGGAGAATAAGCCCTATGTTCTCTAAATATTTTATCGATCGGCCGATTTTTGCCTTTGTGATCTCAATTGTGATAGTACTGGCGGGCCTCGCAGCAATGCGTACTTTGCCTGTTGCACAATATCCTGAAATCTCACCGCCTCAAGTTCAAGTTACGGCGGTATATCCTGGTGCATCTGCGGATGTGCTAGAGCAAACTGTTGCGGCCCCCATAGAAAATGCCATCACAGGTGTTGAAGGCATGATGTATATGGAGTCAATCAGCAGCAGTGCCGGTGCAACCACCATCACAGTGACATTTGAAATTGGCACTGACGTTGACCAAGCAGCTGTTGATGTCAATAACAGAGTAAAGCAAGTAGAGGCTCGATTACCTGAAGAAACAAGGCGTCAAGGTGTCGTTGTAGCCAAAGGCTCGTCCAGCTTCTTGCAGGTTCACGCCTTCTACTCTCCTGACAACAGCCGTTCAAGCTTATGGACGTCAAACTATGTCACCATGAATATCTTGGATAACATTAAACGTATCCCTGGTACGACTAATGTTCAAATATTTGGTGCCCGTGATTATGCCATGCGAATTTGGCTTAGACCTGATCTTATGAGCCAGTTAAAGGTCACGGTAGAGGAAGTCACAAGTGCGATTCGTGAGCAAAACTCACAATATGCCGCAGGCAGCATTGGCGCAACCCCCACATCTGCAAGTCCTCAAGAGTTAGTATACAGTGTCACTGCACAAGGGCGACTATCAACGCCTGAAGAGTTTGACAACATCATTATTCGCGCAAACGCCGATGGTTCATCCTTAAGACTTAAAGACATCGCTCGCGTTGAGCTCGGTTCAAAAGATTATAACTTCAACGGTACGATCAATGGTAAAGATGCTGTTCTACTGGGCATATTCTTGCAACCAGGTGCCAATGCGCTAGACGTTGCCAAAGAAGTTGAAAACGAGATAGAAAAACTCAAGTCGCAGTTTCCACAAGGTCTTGCTCATATCAACTCTTATGACACAACGCGCTTTGTGGAAGTATCCATTCGTGAAGTGTTGATCACTTTAGTAGAAGCCATGGTGTTGGTGTTCTTAGTTGTATACCTGTTTTTACAAAACTGGCGCGCAACCTTAATCCCAACCCTTGCAGTACCCGTATCCTTACTAGGTACATTTGCTGGACTTTACATGCTCGGCTATTCAATCAATACACTCACCTTATTTGGCATGGTGCTTTCGATTGGTATCGTCGTCGATGACGCCATCGTTGTGCTTGAAAACGTCGAGCGTATTATGCATGAACAGCGAGTGAGTGCCCGTGAAGCCGCTTACAAAGCAATGGAAGAGGTCAGTGGTCCGGTGGTTGCGATTGTATTGGTACTTTGCTCAGTATTTATTCCAATTGCCTTTTTAGGTGGCTTAACAGGCGAGCTATTCAGACAATTTGCCATCACTATTTCAATTTCTGTGAGCTTGTCTGGTGTTGTCGCTTTAACCATGACGCCAGCACTGTGCGTTTTAATCTTAAAACATGAAGACAAGCAAACCGCCCGCTTTTTCTTGTGGTTTAATGATTGGTTCACGCGCATAACTGGAAAATACGTCGGCTCGGTGAGCTTTATGATCCGCCGTGGTGCGCTAGGTTTTGTGCTCATGTCAGCAATGGTAGGCACCACCCTGTTTATGTGGGAAAAAACGCCAGGTTCACTGGTTCCAGATGAAGATCAAGGCTTTTACATCAGTGCAGTATTCTTACCAGATGGCACTTCGTTAGAGCGCACAACGGAGGTCACCAAACAAGTCATTGAAGCAGCACAATCTAACCCAGCCAATGAAAATGTTGTCGCATTTACCGGTTTCGACTTTTTAGGTGGTGGCTACAAAAATAATGCCGCAACTCTATTTATTACCCAAAAACACTGGGATGAGCGCGAAGTCGATACAAAAACACTTGTTGGCGAGCTCTTTATGAAAACCGCGCATATCAAAGAAGCACTCGTGCTGGCATTTAACCCCCCAGCTATCTTCGGCTTAGGCTCTACAGGTGGTTTTGAGTTTTATCTACAAAACAAAACTGGCGCAGATCCTGAAAAATTAAAACAGGGTATGCAATTGATGATGAATGCAGCTCAGCAAAGCCCTGTTTTAGGTGGACTACAAACTCTGTGGCGCCCTGATGCACCTCAACTCCAAGTACATATGGACAGAGAGCAAGCCAGAGCAATGGGTGTCAATATCAACTCTGCGTTTAATGCCCTTGCTGCAAATTTAGGTAATTACTACGTAAATGACTTCAACAAGTTTGGGCGTTCGTGGCAGGTAATTATGTCTGCAGAAGCACAGTTTAGAATGTCACCTCAGGATGTTGGTCGTATCTACGTGAAAAACAACCAGGGCGATATGGTGCCAATATCTGCTTTTACCGATATTGAGTTCTCGCGTGGGCCAGAAAGCTTGCACCGTTACAACAATTTATCGGCTGTAAAATTAATGGGTAACGCCGCGCCAGGATATAGCTCGGGTCAAGCAATTGCAGAGATTGAGAGAATTGCCGCTGAAGTTCTATCACCTGATATGACATTCGAATGGACTGCGTCAGCATTCCAAGAGAAACGTAGCTCTGGCACAACTGGGCTTGCATTGGGCCTTGCCGTTGTCATGGTATTTTTGATACTCGCCGCCTTGTATGAACGTTGGTCATTACCTATCTCTGTCCTACTCGCACTGCCGTTTGGTACCTTCGGTGCTTTAGTATCAATTTGGGTTGCAGGTCTCACCAATGACGTATACTTCCAAATTGGTCTTGTCACGCTACTGGGCCTTGCAAGTAAAAATGCCATTTTGATTGTTGAATATGCATTAATGAAACACCAACAGGGCTGGAGTGCCAGTGCCGCCGCATTAGAAGCCGCAAGGTTAAGGTTCCGCCCTATCATCATGACGTCACTTGCATTTATTCTGGGCGTAGTACCATTGGTATTAAGCTCAGGTGCAGGCGCTGGGGCGAGACACAGTGTTGGTACAGGTGTGATGGGTGGCATGATGGCGGCCACTTTCTTAGCTGTATTCTTTGTACCGTTATTCTTTTACTGGTTAACAACTAGGAAGTTTACGGAAAAGCGTTCAAAGAAAGAGCTAGCAAAAGAAATAGCCGAGCATCATAAAAGGGATCACACTGAAACACAGGAAGATCTCGCTTAACCTATACGGTAAACGCCAGCTCTCTGGCGTTTACCGCTACACTGCGCTTCGCGGTTACAAATCATAACAAGGTTTTGGCTGTAAAAGCACCAGACTATTATGTTATTATTTGCAATTATTTTCTTTCAAAGGCTAAATCTTTGCGCTTATTTGTTGTTCTCGCACTTACTTTAGTAGTTAACTTCCCCGTATTCAGTAGTACACACAGCACATGGCAACAAACCTATGACGCCCTTCGTGCCCAAGATACAAATACTGCGTTCGAATTTTTAGCTCAGCAAGTCAAAGCCACTGAGCCCAGTGCAAAACGTGTATACATAGGTGCGACACTTGCGAGGACCGCCCTGGCGCTCAAAAAGCAAGCCTCGTTGAATACACTTATCAGCTATGAAAAAAATGACTATGACCTTATTTTACAACAGTTAGTTGCTGCTTTGCTGAGTGCACATAACAATGAATATGAGCAAACGATGCAAGCCTTTAAAAAAGCAATTACGCTGGCATATACCGCTAACGACCCAGCACTGACTGCAACTGTTGAGTTGTTTTATATTAATGCCAAAATAACACTGGCTAATTACATTCAACTTGAGCGCCATATTAAAGAAGTGGAACGTAATGCAAACACGTTAAGCAAACCTTTTTGGGGTTTAAATTCACTACACAATGCAAAAGCGTTAAATGCAAATTTTTTAGGGGATCATGCCCAAGCTATTGAAATGTATAAGCAGGCAATTGCTAACTCTAAATATGAAGGCAACAGAGCACCCTATTACAATAATTTGGCCCTCACCTATTTGGAGATTGGCAATTACACCGATGCCACTAAATATCTCAAAAAATCTTTGCACTTGAGAAAAGTACAAAACAATGAATTCAAAGTCGCATTAACCATGCTCAATCTTGGTATTGTTGCCAACAAGGCGAAGGACTTTGACGCCGCATTAAAGTGGCTGAATCAAGCGCATGAGTATTATGTAAAATTCGACAATCCATACCGCCAAGCATACTCCTTAGTACAAAAGGCAAAAGTTTATGCCAATCTCAAAAACATAGACCTTGCAACCAGCGCCCTTGACCGTGCGCTGTCTAAAATTAGTTTAACCAATAATATCAATTTAATTACCGATATTAGACTGCAAGCTGCCGAAAATATGCGTGCGCTTGGTCAGTATGATAAAGCGATTGAGCAAGCTCAAATTGCTCATGATTTATCGAGCAATGTCAGCGACAAAACGCATTTAATACACAGCTTGGAGCTACTTTCCGATCTGTATGCGCGTGAATCAAATTACCAACAAGCCTACCTGCTGCAGAGTCAGCTAGTAGCACAAAAAGAGCAGTTCAATTCACAGAAAACGATGCAAGCCATGATTGAGCTTGAATCAGAGCTAGAAGTGACCGCCCAACAATTGGAAAACATACGACTAGAAAAACATAATAATCAGCAACTTGCTCATATCTCTGCTTTAGAAGAAAGGCAACAATTTCAGGCTATTATTATTCTTTTCTCACTTTTGCTGTTATTCATAAGCCTACGTGGCTACTCCAAACATAAATACAGGGCGCAACACGATAACTTAACAGGTGCGCTTACACGCAGTACTTTTCTAACTGTGGTTTCTCGCTCAGCTATTCCTGCAATTGGCAAACAACATTGCCTAGTCTTGTTCGACTTAGATCATTTCAAACAAGTCAATGATGTACATGGCCACCCAACAGGTGATATCGCTTTAAAACACACAGCGGCACTTGCAAAGCAGTTTTTTGGTAAAAATGCACTTTTATCCCGCTTTGGCGGCGAAGAGTTCATGTTGTTCTTACCAAACTTGGCAAGTTCAAACAAAGACGATGTTGTAGAGCAATTTAGAATTAAGTTGAGTGAATCTGCAATTATTTCAGAGTCTGGAGAAACGATTAATATCACTGCCAGTTTTTCGACCTATTACTACACCACATCACCTGATAGCCTTGATAAAATCTACAGCAAGTTAGATGTTGCACTTTATCAAGCGAAAAAGTCCGGCAGAAACCGCGTTGTTTGTGCAGTTTAATCAAAATCTTTTGGAAAGAAGTATGGCTGAGTTCAGGATTAAACTCAGCCAAAGCCCATGGCATTAAAGCCCAAATACTACTTTCTCACTTTTCAACATTCTGCTGCTCAGCATGGTAAAAATGGCAAACAAGACAAGTGTACTTGCAGACGATAAAAGTACTTGCATTAAAGGTAATTCATTCCCTTTTATCACTTCAATCATTGCATATTGCTGAGCCGCGATCGGTGCCCATTGCACGTATTCAGTCGCAATATCATAAGTCGTCATCATACTCAGACCAATTGGTACAAATAAAACAAAAGCGACATAAGATTGTGCTTCTTTGAAAGACTTAGCCATAAAAGAGACGAAGACCAATAAGCTTGCTGACATCAAAGCAATTGGGAGCCCTATCAGCGTACAAAATAAAATGAACATCAAATCCAAATTAATACTAAAGCCAAGTTGCTCCCAAGGCACCATGCCATATGCAAATTTTGAAACAACCAGTACTAAAATTAAGCCAACCATTGAATAACTGGCGATGGCTGCGACCTTGGCAAGGACGAGTTGTGTACTGCTGATTGGGTGGCTCAAAAGTAGCGCCAGAGAGTTTCTTTCTCTTTCTCCTGCACTGGTATCAATGGCTAAATTCATCGCTGAGTAAAACAGTGCAATAATGATGGACAAGGTCGCAATCCCAAGGAACATCCCACCTTTAGAGTCAGGTGTTGCTTGATCCTGCGTCTGTACATTCACAGCACGCATGATGCTCGGATCAATACCACGGCTGATAAGTCTTAACCCCGCTACTTCTGAATTGTATCGAGCAAGGGACATTTCTAAACGGCGTACAGACTTAATCAACTTATTGTCAGACTTATCTGCCACAATCGTAACAAGCGCGCTTCGCCCTTGAGACATATCTTGTGCATAATCAGTATCAATGATCAAGCGAATGGCCTTCACACTCGACTTTTCGCTATGACTAATGTCATGCCCTTCTAAAAAGCGTACAAGGTTCGGTGCCGCTTGTGGGTTCTCAATGGTAATTTCAAGTGCGTCAGGAGAGCTAAGTTGTTTGAGTAAAATAGTAAACAGCACACACATGACGATAGGCGCACCAATCGCATAATATAAACCAGCCATGACGGAACGTTTGTCACGACTCGCGTCTAGCATCTCTTTTTTATATAAAACTTGGACCAGTCTCATCATGCAGCAAGTCCCTCATCTGAACCAATTAATGTAATGAACGCTTCTTCTAAAGTCTCTTTTTGTGTTTGTTCACATAGTGCTTGAGGAGACCCTTCTGCAACGACTTTACCATTTGTCATTACAACAACATGATCGCAAAGCGCTGCAACTTCCTGCATAACATGACTAGAAAATAACACGCAATGTCCTTGCTCTTTGAGCATCAGCAAAAGGTCACGCAAAATGCGCGTACTCATCACATCAAGTCCTCGCGTCGGTTCATCAAGAATAATATTTGTAGGCTGATGCACAATGGCTTGTGCTAATGCCGTTTTCATTCTCTGACCTTGAGAAAAGCCTTTACACTTTCTGTCAGCGATGTCGGTCATTTGTAACTGTTCAAGCACGCTTTGTGTTGCCACTTGTGCCGATTTATTATCCATTCCACTGAGCTCTGCAAAAAATTGCACATACTCTCTGGGCGTTAAGCGCTCATATAGGCCGCATGGATCCGGAAACAACCCAAGTTGTTGTTTGGCGCGCATTGAGTCTTTTACAACATCAATATCATCTATTTTAGCAAAGCCGCTATCTGCTTGAAGCAAACCAAAAATCGTGCGCAAACAAGTCGTTTTTCCCGCACCATTTGGGCCTAATAAACCTGTGATTTTTCCATCTTCAGCTTTAAAACTGAGCTTATCCAGTGCCTGTACTGAGCCTATTTTTTTCTCTAACTCGATTACTTCAATCATTTTGTTGCTCTGTTTCCTGATGGGCCACAGGTCCATTTATGTTCATAAAATACTGCTTACGATTGTCTTTATCGAGACAATCTGTGTCTAAGTCAGCAAACGTCAAAGAATCAATAAACTGACCAATGATTTTGTTCGCACATGTCTGTGCTGCGACGCCGTGAGTCGCTGATGGTGAAACTAAATGTTTTGCATTGCTAAAACTAACCATTGCAAGATCCGCCCAGCTTGGTGGCGTAGCTGGGTCAAGGCCACCAGATAAAAGTAAAATTGGAATATCTGTTTTAACTGGCTTATAGAAATCGTGCTCAACAGGTTCAACATCCCATATTGGACAGACTGTATCTAAAGACTCAATCATCATCTTGCCAAAATATGATTGACCAAACTGTTTTCTATCAGCCTCAGTTAAATTCGGCCAGTCTTCTCCACACGTAATAGCACTATGCATCCCCATGGCGATACTACCAAGAGTTTGTTCATTACCTAACAAACCGACTAACGGGCTATAATTACCTTTCACAGCTGAATCTATTACCAAAGGGATCAATGAACGTGTCGTGTGACCATACAGAGCCATCCTCACTGCACCACGCAATTTACTCTCAGTAAGCACCAGTGGAATTTCTTTAAAAGTACGAGGATGTCTGATGTTGACCGTAATTGGTGTTTCCCTCAATTGCTCCAATAATTTCTGGTAATCATCGGCCAAAGAAGGATATTGCGATAAACATGATTTTTCTGCCATGCAATCAAGAAACACTTCATTTAGTGCATTATCAATCGCATCCCCAATTGCCACTAAACTCTGTTGCATAGGAACAACCCCATCTAAAGTTGCGCTTGCCACAGAGTCTGGATATTGACGCAAATATTCTTGCGCGATACGAGTGCCGTAAGATGCGCCGTACAAGTGGAGTTTTTCATAACCAAGTGCAAGCCTAACGGCTTCGAAATCACTGGCAGCAGCCACTGTAGTAAAATAAGAGAGATCTATTCCAAGCTGTTCTTTACAGGTGTTTGTTTCCTCTTTTGTAAAAGCCACAAATGACAAAGCTTGATCATTAAACTTAAATTGCTCTTCAACCGTGCCACTATCACATTGCAATAACTGAGATTTGCCTGTGCCCCGCTGATCGACAAGGATAATATCTCGGCTCTCTCTGGCATATTTCAAGTTACGCGCAAAAATAGCCGCGACCTCTATCGCTGATTGGCCCGGTCCACCAGCAAAAGCCAATACAGCTTCTTTAGGATGCATGTTTTTAATTGCGGGGATCACCGCAAAGTGAATATCAACATTATTGGCCGATGACTTTTTTGAAAGGGGCTGGCTAACCGAGCCACACATCAGGCGATCTTCAAAACCTTCCACATAACACGCTTCGAGTGCAACCTCTTGCTGCGCGCAGGATATACCAGAATAGGCAATGGCAAGGGACGTTAAACTAATACCAAATAGCTTAACCAGTTGATTGCCGAATAAATTCATTACTGTTTTTCCTTATTTTAATCAGCAAGGTTTTGTTTTTAATTAAAATAGTCTTGCAGTCACTGTATGACACAGTGGTCGTTAGAATAGTGGGCACAAATAACCAAGTCAACAATAGATGTTTGTAATTCGGTTACACAAAACAACAGAAAGTGAGGTGGGTATCACAAAGTGCAATACGTCAGTCAATACTGCTTGTGATGATTAAAGTGTCTATATCTATATTATCAGAGAGCATGATATAGAGATGCAGTTGTAAAAAAGGCCAGCAATTGCTGGCCTTATAATTTATTTTTTACGCTTTTTCTCTTCTTCGACCCACTTTCCTTCAACAAAAGTTGCTTTCCAGCCCGTGGCTTTGCCTTCAACTTCCGTCATCACATATTGAGTCTTTGTTTTACGTGAGTATCTTACTACCGCTAAGTTACCATCACTGTCTTTTTCAGGAGCATCAGCTAGGTAATAAAACTTAGGAGAGATCCTATCTCTAAACCTTTTTAACTCTGCAACTTTAGGTGCACGCGTTTCTCTAGACTTAGGGAACGTATGCGCGGCTAAGAAAATACCAGAAGCGCCATCACGTAGAACAAAGTGTGCATCAGACTTTTCACACTCAAGTTCAGGTAACGGAACAGGATCTTCTTTAGGCGGCGCAGCTTCACCGCTTTTCAGCAATTTACGTGTATTCTTACAGTCTTCTTTAGTACAGCCAAAATACTTACCAAAACGGCCTGATTTAAGCTGCATATCTGCACCACATTTATCACATTCAATCACAGGACCATCGTAGCCCTTAATTTTGAATGTGCCCTGCTCCACAACATAACCACCACACGCAGGGTTATTACCACATACATGGATCTTACGGGTCTCATCTATCAGATATGAGTCCATCGCTGTTTCACAGATTGGGCAACGCTTTTTCTGTCTTAAGCTTTCGGTTTCCGCATCTTCCACGTCAGCATCGATTGCTTCGTCACCTGAAATCAAATTCATGGTTGTTGTGCAGCGCTCTTTGGGTGGCAAGCTGTAACCAGTACACCCTAAAAACACACCTGTCGATGCTGTACGAATCCCCATTTTTCTGCCACAGGTGGTACAGTCAATGTCTGTTTCGACCATGACATTTTGGCGCATACCGCCTTCGGCTTCATCTTGTCCTGCTAGCTCAAGTTGACTCGAAAAGTCTGCATAAAACTTATCAAGTACTTGTGTCCACTCTCGTTCGCCTTCAGCGATGTCATCAAGTCGACCTTCCATTTTTGCAGTAAAGTCAAAATTCATTAAATCGTTAAAGTTTTCAACTAAACGGTCTGTGACGATTTCACCCATTTTCTCTGCAAAGAATCGTCTATTCTCAACACGTACATAGCCGCGATCTTGAATAGTTGAAATAATTGCAGCATAGGTAGAAGGACGACCTATTCCTCGTTTTTCAAGCTCTTTAACTAAACTTGCTTCACTGAATCTTGCTGGTGGCTTGGTAAAGTGTTGCTTTGGATCAAGTGCAACCAAGTCAACGCTGTCACCAACAGTCACTGCAGGTAATGCTTGTTCTTCTTCGCTCTTCTTACGAACAGCAGGTTGTACCTTTGTCCAACCATCAAATCTAAGTACACGACCACGTGCTTTTAGCGTGTAGTCATTAGCACCTAATGTAATATTGGTTAGGTCATATTCAGCTGGTGTCATCTGACAAGCAACAAACTGACGCCAAATTAATTCATATAGCTTTTTGGCATCTGCATCGACACCTTCAACATGACCAGATAATACATTAACATCCGAAGGACGAATTGCTTCGTGCGCCTCTTGTGCATTGTCTTTCGCACTGTATTTTATTGGTGCTTTAGGTAAATACTTGTCGCCAAAATTACCTTGAATATAGTCACGACACATTTCAACAGCATCATTAGACAAGTTTGTTGAATCTGTACGCATATAAGTAATGTAGCCTGCTTCGTACAAACGCTGTGCTAACATCATGGTTTTCTTTACGCCATAACCTAAACGTGTACTTGCTGCTTGCTGCATTGTAGAAGTAATAAAAGGTGCACTTGGCTTACTCTTACTTGGCTTTTCTTCTACTTTAACAACAGACAAGCTCGCATTTTCAATTTCTGAAACTGCTTTAAGCGCTTCTTGCTCGTTTACAGGCTTAAATGCTTGGCCTTGGTATTTGGTAACAGCAAACCTTACATCGGTTGTCGCCAGCTTAGTATCAGCATGGATATCCCAAAACTCTTCTGGAATAAAAGCCTTAATTTCACGTTCACGCTCAACCAACAAGCGGACAGCAACTGACTGTACACGACCTGCAGACAAGCCTCTTGCCACTTTTTGCCATAGCAATGGTGAAACCATGAAACCAACAACACGGTCTAAGAAACGACGTGCTTGCTGTGCATACACCATATCAGTATTGAGTTGTCCAGGTGCTTCAAACGCCTGCTGGATAGCATTCTTGGTTATCTCATTGAATACCACTCGTTTGTATTTTGATGCATCACCGCCGATTATCTCTTCAAGGTGCCAAGCAATTGCTTCTCCCTCTCTATCCAAATCGGTTGCGAGATAGATATGGTCTGCATCTTGCGCAAGCTTAGTTAGCTCTTGAACAACTTTTTCCTTACCAGGTAGCACTTCATAATGCGGCTCCCAGCCTTTTTCTGGGTCAATACCCATTCTTGCAACTAAATTAGCGTAGTCCTTTTGTTTGCGATATGCCGCCTTTTCTTCTGGTGACATTTTACGTACTTCTGCCGGAGATTTGGTAGCAACCCCTTTGGTTTTACCTGCCCCTGACGTCGGTAGATCACGAACATGACCCACACTGGATTTCACAATGTAGTCTTTTCCCAAATACTTATTAATAGTTTTGGCCTTTGCGGGAGACTCTACAATTACTAGCGATTTGCCCATATCTGCCTATTTTGACTAATTCTGTCTGTTGTGCCCCATTGGGCGTTATTATTTATAGGTATATCCACAAACACCTATTGTTACAAGCTTTTCATTCTAACTTTTATCTGAACAGCGATTTATTAAGCAACTATTGCTGCTATTTTAATCAAGCTTAACTCTGAACGTGTTAAAAAGGCGAATATAGCGGATATGCGAGGAAATTCAAGCGTTAATAAAAAAGGGCCCTAAAAAAGGCCCTTTTCAATTACAATCTTAACCGTTGTCCCGAATAATAATTGACTTGGTTCTGGTAATTGTTTCTCCAAAACTCGATGGGCTCGGAATTTCAAAAGTGATTGTCAAATTACCCGTATCCCTACTATTTGAAGTGGTCTCTGGAGTAACTTCTACAACCGCTTTTCCGCGCTCAAAACCAGCACTGAAGTATACCGTACTTGATAGCTCAATAATATTTACAACGCCATTGGTTGTAGCGATACTGATTTCAGTTTCTTCTGGAAGTGAATTACCATATAAATCTGAAAAATATATCTCAACAGTTACCGACTCGGTTTCATTTTCATCATTTCCATCGAAGTCTCCGAGTGTAATACCATCAATATCACAGTAATCATCACTCTCTGTCGCTTCTAACCCAAACAAACCTTCATTAGGAAATGTGACTATATTTGAGTTTGGATCGTTAGAGTCTATTGGACCTACGGTATTAACGCAGTCGCCTCCACCAATATGAGACTTGTTGACGACAAAACGCGTGTACACAATATCACTTGATGCAACGATTTCGAATTGTTTTCTAATATCAACTAAATCTTTACTACACTGACCGGCTTCCTCAGCAGCTTGACCACATAAAAGACCATTATAAATCCCTGTTGTTGGGTCATCCGGTAACCCATCATAGACACCATTGTTGTTGGCATCCAAATAAACTTCATTGTGTCCGCCATTACTCAGTGTTGGCTCACAAGGATCTGTACTTGGGTCATCATTGTTCGCTTGACAATCGACTGCATCAAATTGGTTATTTCCATTAAAATCAATAAATGCTTCTGGCAAATCATCGTTTAAAGGCTGGAACTCACCAATATCAAATAAGCCATTTTTACGCGGGATCGTATCTGTTGAAGGCTTGTCATGGAAGTTTTCTTGACCTTTTGCTGTCGCCAGTATAGTCACACGAGCACCACGCACTACTGTTCGGGTAACACCATTTTCGGTGACAGTCTCTGGGTAATCACCAATACATGGTACAGGCAAACCTTTATAAGTATCACAAACATCACCAATCCGGTTTAGCCATTTAGGATCGGTAAATGGTAAATCACCTTGTGAGCGCCATTGCACTTGGCAACGCCCTTTATCAGCAAAACATTGATATGACTCATCTCCGCCTGATCCATCGATATTCCCAATAACACCAGCCTCAGCTTGTACATTAGCGACAAGGTCATCTCTAGATAATTGATTAAACTGATCGCCAAAGTAGACATTAATGTTTGTAGTGACATTCACATAATTTTGCGTATTAAGAATAAATCTATCTGGCGCTGCATCAAAGCTATCTTGATCTGGCACGCCAGAGGACAGAATAACTCCAGATGAAACGGCATTAATCTGATCTCCAGCAGGAATAAGCATAAACCCGTTAGTCAGAGCGTCTGGCAACTCGCAAAACTCTAAACTTGAGTCTGCTGAACACTGATCAATCTTGGATTGCCAACATGTTGGAAACTGGAGGTTTTGTGCAGCTGCGGTAATGACATCATCTAGCAAATAACATGCCTCAACCACTAACCCTCCAGGAACTACACCACCTTCAATCAAGGTTTTTGCTTCGCCATTGCTATCAGTGTTACCTTTGTAAGTGTTAAGAGTTGCTTCTCCGGTCAAGTCAGCGAATCTAAATTCAATTTGTTTTTGACGTAACGGATTATCGTCTGTATCAATCAACTGGAAAGTGATCGTGGATGTGACTGGCACACTGCCAGTTGCCGGCGGTAACCCGATAAAACGGTCACTTGCACTAATAAACTTCAGTGACTGTACTGGTGCAGTGTTTACGAAAAATGGGTAACTTGCGGGGTCAGCCGCTGAAATACTTGCGGTAATAGTATCGTTGCCATTACAGCCACTTGCCTGATAAGTAGACGTTGCGACGCCGGCTTGAGAGCGTACAGGGCTGTCAATTGTCGCCAGTGTGCCTGCTGGCTGTTGACTTGCACAAACTGATGAAAAACCAATATCAACGGGCTGTTCATATAACGTGGTCAGCGCTTCGTCGGTATAAACTCGCGCAGTAATAATAAAACTATCGCCAGAGTCTAGTTCAGGCAGGGGCTGTTCTGACGCTGGTGAAGAGGGTAAATCTGCAGACAATTGCAAATAAAGTTCTTGTATACCTACTGAAAAGTTCTCTGTCGCTGTTTGATTATCGAAGGTTACACTAATTGTGCCTGCACCATCGCTGTCACCGGGCTGTAATTTTAATAACGCAATTCCATTGACGTCCGTCAGCACTTTACCTGAACTCGGCAATACCTGTCCCTTATCGGTAATAACTTCGATAATTTGGTTATCAACCTCTTTCGCATCATCGGTTACTCGCGCTATCTGGATGAATAACTCCGGAAGCACGCTCGAATCTAAACTTGTAACAGTCGTACACCCACCAGTTTCAGGATCTATTGGATTATTTACATCATTTCGAACAGCATCCCAATCGTCGTTACAGCCAGTTAAGAGTTGAATATCAAAGCTGTAATCACCCGTTACTGCTTCTGCATCACCTAAAGAATGGAATAGTGCGTTGTTTGTTCTTAGCCCTTGATATTCTGCAAATATTTCACCTACACCCGAAACTCGTGTTGTCAGTAATTCTACACTCGCCCTGCCTTCACTGTTAGTCACTGCACGTCCATTTGAAGGTTCCATTGTAGCAACTTCATCAACCGTAAATGTAACTAATGCATTGCTCACTGGTTGTCCGTCTTCCGTCAAAAGAGCTGTCACGGTGCCATTTTGGTCTTTCCCAATCGCATTATCTTTCTTAATATCTTTGTCTTCATCGCCTGTGATTGACTCAATAACTAATAATAAGCCACCGTCGCCCTGGCTGTTAAAGTTAAAATTACGTGATACCGGTACACCGCTGCTCGAGGTAAAGGTCGCGATGACTCTCCCAGCCCCTTGCACAGAGTTATCTTTTAACTTAATTTCTGCAATACCAGACGAATTTGTCAACACAGAGCCTGATTGAGGATCTAGGGTACCAAACTCATTCACTGTAAATTGAATTAACTGATTTTCAAATGCGGAACCATTTTGCAATAAAGTTGCAGTTAACGTCAGCTCAGAGTCGCCTGATAGTTCTTTTGTTTCAACACCTAACGCATTTCTCGCGACAATTAATAACTCAAATTCAGAATCACTGAAATCAGGATCACCATCTGAATAATAAATATACTGCTCAGTTACAGTTTCAGAGGTTGTGGGATCCGTATAGGTGGCAGATAATTGGCCGATACCCGTTTCTTTATTAGCAACAAGTTCAAGTGATGCTTTACCATTTTGCTGAGTTGCAGCTTGTCCATCGGAAGGCACTGTAACCGCTTTTCCACCAGATGAAACATTAACGATTGCACCACTAACTAAATTACCATTGTTAGAAAGTGTAACTTCAACCAACCCCCGGGTTGCACCATTTAGCGGGTTTTGTTGATTGATAGGGTTTTTATCATCCGTTTGGTCATTCACGGTCAGCGTCATTTGCAAACCACCATCACCCGCACTGATAAAACTAAAATCTTTGGTAATTACAACATTATCTTCTGTGGTGTAGGTTGCAGTTAAAACCCCTGCACCATCGACGTTATTTTCTGTTAAAACAACTGCTGCGACGCCATCTACGCCGGTTTCTAGAACGCTATTCGATAATAGTCCTTTGTCGTTTACCGTAAAATTGATATTTTGTCCGGAAACAGGCGACCCATTAAGCGTCAACAAAGCTCGAACTGTCAGGGGATTTACAAAAGACAATTGATTTGATGAAGTGCCGCTGGCATTTTGACCAGAAAGTGCAATTTCATACTTTTCTATACCAAAAAACTCATCTCCATCGGAGTGGTAATTTACAGTGCGAGTAACTGTTTCTGACTCGGTTGTATAGGTTACTGTTAATGTATCAACGCCAGACAAAATGTTAGGTACAAGCGTCAATGTTGCCTCACCTTGAGCATTTGTAATAACTTTACCATCAGAAGGGATGGTCACAGCTTTTGTTCCGCTATTTACTGTTACTATGACGTCAGATAATGGCTCACCATTATCAACAAGGGTTATTTTAACTGAGCCATTTTTGCCCGTACCTAGTCTGTTTTGGTCAGATATGAGTACCCCTTCAGAATCTGCTACTATGACGCTAAGCTGCAAGCCGCCATCACCCTCGCTTTCAAAGCTAAATGAAGAGGACACATTAGCAACATCTCCCGGAGCATCAAAGGATACGTTTAATACTCCTACGCCCGATTCATTATTATCTATTAAATTGAATGTAACTGAGCCTGAACTATCTGTCTTTAAGACATTTGTGACCGTACCGAGCAGTGCCTTATCGACACTAAAAGTCAACGGTTCATCAGCAACGGGTTTGTCATTAAGTGTCAATGTTGCGCGAATTGCGATAGGTGTATTGAAAGAAAGGTCACTGGTTTCTTGTCCTTGAGCATCTAAGCCCACAACAGATAACTCATAAACTTGTCGATTGAAGAACTCATAACCATCCGATGCAAAGTTTAAAGTTGCTGTCTCATCCTCAAACGCAACGGATATAGTCCCCGCACCTATCTGATCTGTGGCATTGACTTGCACAAGAGCTTGTCCGCTGCCATTAGTGACGATTCTACCATTGCTAGGCGTATCTATTAGCTCGTCAAATGTGAACGTCAATAGCTCATTTGGGAGTGCTACACCGTTATTCGTCAAAGTCGCCATGACAGTGGCCGCATTTTCTCCGGCGAGCTTGTTCTCGGTATTGATTTCATTACCATTTGCATCTTTAAACTCTAATGCAATTTGAATTCCTCCATCTCCAATAGCGGCATACTCTATACTCTTCGTAATTGTTTGCCCATTCACATCAAAAGAAGCGCTAATAGCGCCTGCCCCTTGGTTACTATTTGCAACAATATTAACCTCAGCAATGCCCTCACTATTAGTTAAGACTGATGACGTACCATTGAATTCGGAGAACTCATCACCAACAAATTTAACTAACCTGTCAGCTTGTTTTTCACCATCTTTGGTTACTGTCGCTTGAATTTGGATAGGATTAGAGACACTAAGCTCTGAGGAACCGCTTGGAGAGTTGAGACTTAATGCAAGTGCATATTCGTCTGTATCAGTACCGCCGTCACCAGAGGAGTTTTTTTCAATTGAACCTCCTCCGCCACAGGCTGTTAGAAGGAATATCATAAATATGGTGCTAAACCAACGCATTGAAAACATCCGCAGTTCTCCCTCGCACAATTTTAAATTAGAGTTATTTGCACAATGTTAACTCAAAACCAGACAAAAAATCACAATTTTTTCGTAGTACCTAGCAATTTTTTTTGTTCATTTTGCACCATCCTGTTAGGCTATAACCATTTTAACAACAAGAAGTTTTAGGGCGTCTCCAAAACAATGACTGATAATAATAAATTTAGCCTGACAACACGCATCATGATTGCCATGATCGCGGGTATTGGTGTCGGTGTAATTCTGCAGCAAATCCTTGCAGGTGAGCCAGAGTTTTTAATCCCATTAGGGTTTGCAGAATTTCCTGTAAGAGGGTTTTTCGTCGATGGTTTATTCCATGTTGGTGGGCAAATATTCATTGCCAGTTTAAAAATGCTGGTGGTGCCGCTAGTCTTCATATCTCTAGTGTGCGGCACCTGTAGTCTAAGCGACCCCAAAAAGCTAGGGCGTTTGGGCGGAAAATCAATACTGCTATATTTGACGACGACGGCTATCGCTATCACTGTTGCGATTTCTCTGGCGTTACTTGTAAGTCCGGGTGCAGGCATAGATATGCCAACCACAAGCAGTTTTGATGCAAAAGAAGCCCCAACGCTTGCTCAAGTCATTATCGGTATGTTTCCGACTAACCCAATAGATGCAATGGCAAACGGCAATATGCTGCAGGTCATCGTTTTTGCATTACTGTTTGGTATTGCAATGGCGCTCAGTGGCGAGCCAGGTAAACGCGTTGCAGCTGTATTTGATGATCTAAACACAGTGATCCTTAAACTTGTTACCTTACTGATGAATTTAGCGCCATATGGTGTATTTTGTTTGATGGCGAAACTATTTACTGATATCCAGATGGGCTTAATTGTTGAACTCGGTAAATACTTCCTAGTTGTGGTTGCAGCCCTATTCTTCCATGCACTGGTCAACTACACGATTTTACTTAAAACGCTTACCGGCTTAAACCCTGTTACCTTCCTAAAGAAAATGAAAGATGCGTGTATGTTCGCGTTCAGTACTTCAAGCTCTAGTGCAACTATGCCTGTAACGCTAGAAACAGCGACTAAAAAGCTCGGTGCAAATAACACTGTTGCGTCTTTCACTGTCCCGCTAGGCGCTACTATTAATATGGATGGCACAGCCATTATGCAAGGCGTTGCAACCGTATTTATTGCACAAGTATTTGCCGTTGACTTAACTTTGAGCGACTACCTAATGGTTATTTTAACAGCGACGTTAGCGTCCGTTGGTACAGCGGGTGTTCCAGGTGTTGGTTTGATCATGCTGGCGATGGTACTAAATCAAGTAGGCTTGCCTGTTGAAGGCATAGCGATCATCATGGGTGTAGACAGATTACTAGATATGACGCGCACAGCTGTGAATGTAACTGGTGACTGTATGGTAACTTGTGTAGTTGCAAAATCTGAAGGTGAATTGGACCAATCTGTTTTCAACGACCCAAATGCAGCCAAGGAACTTGAAGAAAACTTAAGTACTTCTAAAGCATAATCCAAGTCAGTGTAGAGTAGAATGATTTACAGCACTACTCTACACTATCCATTCAAATGACAAGCGCGCTTAATTCACACCTTCATGCAAAATATTCATCCATAACACTTCTACTTCAGTTACAATCGAGTCAAACGACACAACTGGATTGTAAATTATGACTTCAAATAAAAAAAATGTTGCTTTTATCGGCCTAGGTGTAATGGGTTTTCCAATGGCTGGACATCTAGCTGAACAGGGACACAATGTCACTGTTTATAACAGAACCACCAGCAAAGCAGAGTCATGGGTAGAAACCTATTCAGGACAACTAGCCTTAACGCCTGCACTCGCTGCAGCAGACGCAGATATTGTTTTTATTTGTGTCGGAAATGACGATGACCTGCGTGAGGTGACCACTGGTAGTAACGGTGTACTGCAAAGCATGAAAGCGCATACCTATTTAGTTGACCATACAACAGCCTCAGCTGATGTCGCAAGAGAATTAAATTCTGTTTGTCATAATAAGCATATTGGCTTTATTGACGCACCTGTTTCTGGCGGTGAAGCTGGTGCGGTAAACGGCCAACTAACCATCATGTGTGGTGGCGACCTCGATACTTACACACATATTGAGCCTGTAATGGCTGCTTACGCACGTTTTTCCAAATTACTTGGCACTGTCGGATCTGGTCAGATAGCCAAAATGATGAACCAAATTTGTATTGCAGGCGTTGTTCAGGGCCTCGCAGAAGCACTCCAGTTTGGTCAAAATGCAAATATCGATTGCGAAGCAGTCGTTGAAGTAATTTCTAAAGGCGCAGCAGGTAGTTGGCAGATGGAAAACCGCCATAAAAGCATGTTGGACGATCACTATGAGCATGGTTTTGCCGTTGATTGGATGCGCAAAGACTTGTCTATCGCCCTTGATGAAGCCAAAAAGAACGGCTCTACCCTGCCCCTAACTGCATTGGTTGATCAATTTTACGCTGATGTGCAAAAAATGGGAGGCAACCGCTGGGACACTTCGAGTTTGCTCAAGCGCCTAGTTTAATCAAGGTTTTCGGTGTCACACTCGTGACACCCTTCTTTGCTCTATCAACACCTTTCTCCACACTTCTACCCAAATGTGTACATTGCGTTAAATTTAAACCAACTTGACATAAAATTGACCAAAATGACTGCTATGCTTGAACAATGGAGGGGATTTCACCTCAAAAGCAGTCTGTGGAACATATACAAACTCCACATGAAGATCATTAATAGAACTTGTTATATGCACGGAACCTTGCAGCATGGAAAATATTTACAGATACAGTGTCAAATTACTCACAGGTGAAACGCTTTCGTTAAAGTCGTTAAAAGGCAGGCCTGTTATTTTAGTCAACATCGCCAGCAAATGCAGCTTTACACCACAGCTAACTGCCCTTGAAAAAATGTATCGTAAATATAACAAAAAAGGGCTAGAGATCATCGCATTCCCATGTAATCAATTCGGCAAGAATGAACCGTTAGAGAATGAAATGCTTAAAGAGTTTTATCAATCACACTTTAACTTAAGCTTTAACATTGCTGAAAAAACCTTAGTCAATGGACCTGATGCCCATCCACTATTTAATTACCTTAAGTCACATACTCGTGGTATTGCGCAAAATCGTGCGATAAAGTGGAACTACACAAAGTTTTTAATTGGTACAGATGGTGAGCTATTATCACGCTATGCACCTCGCACCAAGCCAGAGTCCTTGAAGCAAATCATTGAGGGTCAGTTACAAGATGAAAGTAGCACTTTTCAGTTCGCAAAAGTATGAACACGCTTTTTTTTCAGATGCTATCTCAAAGTTCAATGGCATAGAGATAGAGCACATCGAACACAGTTTGACGCGCGCAACCGTTTTTTTGGCATCTGGGTATGATGCTGTTTGTGTATTCGTTAATGATGATCTCAATGCCTGCGTGCTAGGTGATTTAGCCGAGCTTGGTATCAAGTTTGTTGCTTTAAGGTGTGCAGGCTACAACAACGTTGATATCGAGGCGGCACATGCACTTGGCATACAGGTTGTAAGAGTCCCCTCATATAGCCCGGAAGCCGTCGCGGAACACTGCATGGCACTTATCTTGACACTGGCGAGAAAAACCCACAAAGCCTATAACCGCGTACGAGAGGAAAACTTTGATCTTAATGGCTTATTAGGGTTTAACATCCATAATAAAACGGTTGGACTCATTGGCTGCGGCAAAATAGGTCAATCACTCGTCTCAATTTTAAATGGCTTTGGTGCACACACGCTTGTGTATGATCCAAATATCGGTGAAGGCTCATACACACAAGTCTCGTTAGATATGTTGTTAGAACAAAGCGATATCATTTCACTACACTGCCCATTAACTGAAGCTACACATCATTTAATCGATGAAATAGCCTTTGGTAAAATGAAACCCGGTGTAATGCTCATCAATACCAGTCGCGGTGCATTGATTGACACACAAGCCTGTATCACAGCACTTAAATCAAAAAAGATTGGTTATTTAGGTCTTGATGTGTACGAACAAGAGTCAGAGCTTTTTTTCAAAGACCGGAGTGAAGAAATCATTCAAGATGATACTTTTGTCAGACTTAGTGGGTTTCCTAACGTCTTAATCACCGGCCATCAAGGCTTTTTTACTCAAGAAGCGCTAACCGAAATTGCCTTAACAACAGTTAAAAACTTATACGCACTCAAAAATAAAACCCATACACCAAACATTGTCTAAAACAGGGCAAAAAAAAAGCGCAGCCGAGCTGCGCTTTTTCTTTTAAAACCAGTTTATTTATTTACCACAACATTTACGAATACAGCTGTCATTAAAATTGGACAGATAAAACGTAAGTATTGCGCAAACCAATAATGCATACCTGAGGCGTTCTCAATCAGCTTATTTCCACGTTTCCACATCCAGCCTACAGTAACAAAATAGAATAATCCCATTAGCGGTAACTGATAGCGAGTAAATACTGAGATAACCAAGCCAAACAGCCAATCAAAGTTCATTATAATGAGACTAGAACACACCAGTATCACCAGCGTCACTACCCAAGTTGCACTTTTTCGCTCCATGCCGTGATTTTCAACTAAGAAAGACACCGGGATTTCTGTGGATGAAATCGTTGAAGTAAGAGAAGCAATTGACATTAATACAAAGAATGTTAAGCCAACCCAAATACCAATTTGTCCCATGCTCGAGAAAAGTTCAGGTAGAATTGCAAAAATGAGTCGCCCTTCCCCAGCGAGCTTGCCATCTTGAAACACTTCTACGCCATTTTGCTGCGCAACAAAAATAGCAGGAATAATCAACAAACCAGCTAAAAATGCCACTCCAGTATCTAGCATAGCAACGCTGAAAGTCAGTTTTGGTAGGTTTTCATTTGGTTTTAAATATGAGCCGTAAATCATCATACAGCCAACACCGAGCGATAAAGAGAAGAACGCTTGGCCCATTGCTGCAATAATCAAATCTGGGTCTGTAATTTTACTAAAGTCAGGAACTAAGTATGCCCTGAATCCGTCTGATGCACCTTCAAGTGTTGCCATGTAAGCTATCAAACAGCATAGTAATAACAATAAAAGTGGCATTAAGCGACGTGACCATGTCTCAATACCTGACTTCACCCCTTTCAAAATAATTGCGGCTGTTAGCAGCAACATCAAAGGCGTGAAGATAAAGTTTCTATGTGTAGAGTCCCCTGTCAGAAACTGACTCGCAGCATCCATACCTAATAAGGATGTAACGGGCTCAATGGAATGG
The DNA here is from genome assembly GCF_001625695.1 of Pseudoalteromonas luteoviolacea H33-S. Taxonomy (GTDB): domain Bacteria; phylum Pseudomonadota; class Gammaproteobacteria; order Enterobacterales; family Alteromonadaceae; genus Pseudoalteromonas; species Pseudoalteromonas luteoviolacea_B. The sequence goes on along the minus strand of NZ_AUXY01000061.1, from coordinate 48,284 downwards.
GCGAGCATCCACCCGGCCACTATTGAATAGAAACTCAGCATCACAATCGCGCCAGCCAAACCAATATAACCGGCAGCAGCCCCGACACTCGGCTGTTTTTCTTGCCACGCTTGCTTTAATGCTTTTACTGGATTAGCTTGCGCTTGATGACCGAGGTAAAGCTCAGTGTACAAAGCTGGTAAAGCCAACAAAAAGATAACGATAAAATATGCGAGTAAAAAAGCACCACCGCCATGATTAGCAGCTTGCGTAGGAAAACCCCAAATATTACCTAAACCAACAGCAGCACCTGCCGCCGCTAGAACAAAACCAAGTCGGCTTTGAAAACCATCACGTACCTGAGCCATAATTGAACACAAATATAATTATTGTTTTGGCCAGCGATTATACCTTTTCGAGCGAAAAATGCGAGTACAAGAACCCTCTTACAGGAACTTATACGGTTTATTGATGAATTAATAGCAACAGTTAAAAGCTTGAGCCTGGCTGTTGCAAAAATTCTAGCTCTTCATCTGTTGATACGCGGCCCAGAATGTCATTTCTATGAGGGTAACGACCAAAGCGATCGATGATCTTTTTATGTGCTAACTCGAATTCATATCCAGGTAAGTCTCTGAACAGCACCTCTGCCTGACGATGGATCACGGCACTTTCGCTATGCATAAACGGCATGTATAAAAAACCAACCTCAGTATCATTTAATGCTTTATCAAACCCTTTTTCAATCGCTTGCTGTGATAGGCTTAGTGCTAGCGCGTCACTTGCAAAGGCTTGCGGTGTATCTCGGTACATATTTCTTGGGAACTGATCTAACACAATTATCTCGCACAAAGAGCCAACAGGTGTTTCACGCCACTTTTCAAGCTCTCCGCTATGTGCCATCTTATGGAGGATTGAAAATTGGCTTTTCACTTTTTGATCAAATGTCGTTGATTTCTGCCACCAGTCTTGCTCAGAGCAAGTCACAAACCAAAATTCATAGATATCTTGATACTGCATAAGTAACCCTTAGTGTTTTATTCTCCTCTTATCTAAGCTTGTCACCATACGCCTTTTATTGCAACTTTATCATTAATTTTTGTTATAGAATTATTTCTTCTTAGGAAGAGTTCCGAAGGGACATAGAGAATATAACTAGCCCCTGCAATCGTAAAATGATTAAGCTGCTTCGAGCAACTTCTGATGAATTGCCTGTACAACCGCATCAGAACTTGATTGCTCTACTAAAAAGCACAGGTTATGTCGACTTGCACCATGGCAAATTAAACGAATATCAAACTCAGATAACACATCAACCAAGCAGTCATCTCCACCTTTTAACTGAATCTCAGAACCAATCATGGCAACAAGCGTTAGGTTGTTTTCAACTGACACATGACAAAATTCGCCCAATTCATCAAGGCATGCTTGTTCAAGCTCAGGTCGAGAAGCATTTGGCGCATTGTCCAAAGTGAGGGCAACACTGATTTCAGAAGTTGTGACAAGGTCAACAGAGATATTATAATTACTGAGTATGGTGAATATTTTTGCCAAAAAGCCACTAGCTAACAACATTTCAGGGCTCTTCAAGGTCAATAAAATTTGATTTTTGCGCTGTGTAACAGCTCTTATGCCAGATTGGGATTGTGTTTCTTTTTCAATCCAAGTTCCACCCTGCTCTGGTGCTTTACTCGAACCCACAAATACCGAAATACCTTTACGGCTTGCAGGTAGAATCGTTGCTGGGTGCAACACTTTTGCACCGAAAGTCGCCATTTCAGCAGCTTCGTCAAAGCTTAACCTAGCAATTGGTTTTGCTTTACTGCATAACCTAGGATCTGTACTAAATATGCCAACTACATCAGTCCATATATGTACACTTTGTGCATTGATTGCTTCTGCAATAAGCGCAGCACTGTAATCAGATCCACCGCGACCAAGTGTCGTCGTTTGCCCATATTTATCGCTGCCGATGAAACCTTGTGTGACGACTACCTGCTCCTCAAGCAGTGGCTGCAAGTGTTCTGAGGCAGCAATCGCTGTTGCCAAAACATCGGGCGTCGCTTTAGAGAAATTACTATCTGTTTTCAATACCTCTCTTACATCAAAGCGAACCGAGCTGACACCTAAGGTTCTCAGCACTTGAGTAAAGATAAATGATGAAAAGCGCTCACCAAAACTCAATACTTCATCGCATTGCTGTGTGCTTAATGCAGGCAGAAGCGCTATCTCTTTAAACTCTTTATATGTGTCATCAAAACCAGACTGCAAATCCGCATCGAGCGTTACGTGCTCCAATATACGTTGCTGAATTTGCATCACAGCATCAACGAGTGATTGTCGCTGAGTTTCATCTGCTTTTTGTTGCACCAATTCAACTAAGTGATTAGTTACGCCTGCACTGGCACTCACTACGACTACTCGAACATTTGGGTCATCATTTATGATTTGCGCGCAACGATGCATCGCTGTGAAGTCGGCAACACTGGTACCACCAAACTTAGCAACTACATACTGGGAATTCATTTTATCTCCTTGTGACAACATCGGTGCTGTCAAAAAATAAGGAGAACTCATTGGCAAGAGGATATTGAAATACATTGAAAAACCACTGCCAGAAGCTCTCCACCAATAATCGGTGACAGTTCCGGGGATTCAACCCCGTAAACCGAAAAGTTATTGTGACGACCAATGACTTTCCTCGGCGAATACTTCCCTCACTTGCTGTCGTTGGATGTCGTGTCCTCAAACAAGCTACCTAAGCATCGCACCTCTTCTGTCTATTTTGCGTGTTCTAAGCTGAACAATAGCAAAATAAAAGCCTGCTACTGGAGCAGGCTTTTAAAAACTATCTTTTAGACGTCTAGGTGTCAAGTAATTTTGTACCTAGACATCAAAAAGTATATTTAGATAAACTGTCCCATATAAAATGAACCCGCATAACCAATGGAATAAGCGACAAGAAGATATAACACCATCTTTAAATAACTCATGAACGTCAGCGCTTTAACTTTACTCATTGCGATGATCCCCGCAGCTGAACCAATAATAAGCATCGAGCCACCAACCCCAGTTGCATACGTAAAGGTTAGCCATTGCTGAGGTGTCATTTCAATCTGCGCTTTAAGTAAAGCTGCCGTAAGTGGCACATTATCGACCGCCGCGCTCAACAGCCCAACTAGATAATTCGCATATTCTGGTGCCAAATATTGATATAACTCAGTAAACATACTCAATACGCCAACTTCTTTAAGCGCGCCCACCAACAAAAGTACACCGACAAAAAACAGTAATGTGTCGTACTCTATCTCTCGTATGTAATCAATAATCTTCTTGTTGACGTCCTTTTTACGCATAAGAAACTGCGCGACTAAAAACATAAATGACAAGCCAAACAAAAATGTAAGCATGGGTGGTACTTGATATTGCACACTTAAAAATAAGGTAGCGAGTACAGTCGACATGAAAATCACAGCAATGGTGATATCAGTTTTTTCTATTCTTCTGACTTCTTGCCTTGCAAAGTGAAGCTGCTCATTCATACCAATGGACAACATAGCTGCCAGTGCAAATACACTCACAATCGCTGGCAACACCAACAACAGCAAGTCAGGAATGGTGACTTTACCAGCCAAAAATATCATTAAGGTCGTTACATCGCCTGTGATTAAAGAGACACCGCCAGAATTTACGCTAAATATGATTAATGTGGCATACTTAACAAGCTTTTTAGCATCCAACTTCAATGACATGACAACCGCGAGTGAAATTAAAGTCGCGGTAATATTGTCCGAAATCGAAGAAAAAACAAAGGCAAATGCACCGACAAGAAACATTAACTTTCTCTCGCTGATTTGCGCAGGCATGATCCTGTGTACAATATTCTGAATAAAACCTTTGGAGTTTAAATAAGCAACAAAGGTCATCGCAGCCATTAAAAATAGCCATAAGGTCGCGATTTCTAAAATGTTGTGATCGAGCTGATGTTGTATAGTTTCTGAGCTTTCACCATGAATTGGAGATATAAAAGCGATAATCCAACATAAAGTGCCAAAAAAAAGCGTCGTTTTGGCCTTGTTTACATGGATAATATCCTCTATAACGATAAGCACAAAAGCTAGCGCTATTAGGGTTAGGATTATGGAAGTGACCATACGCGTAAACAACCTGTAATAAAATGTAATTTTTGTAAAGGGCGATGTAAATCGGCGCGGAGTCTAACACTATGGGCAAGTGACTGCTATCGCTAATTACACTTTATGACAAATTAGTGAACTAGTGATGTCACAAAAATGATACAAACTGGAAAGTTATGATCCCAGCTAAAAAAGTTCTTAATACATTAAATGAGCACTGGAGTGTTTTAGAGCTGTTATTTAAACGCTTTAAAATGTCCGATTTCAGTATAAAAGATGTACAAAACTTAATAAAACTAAAAAACCCAAACTGGTCAAGTGAACGGGTTTATAAAGAGACAAATAGATTATTAAATCAAGAAATTATTATTCCATTAGCTAAGTCTTCTCAACTTGAGATCAATCGTGCAGTCGCTGATTTTGCAAGCTTTTTATTACAAGAAGAGCACTTGGGATTGGCTGAAGAAATCACTGTACTAGTGAAAGATTTGCAACGTTTAGGCGAGCGCCTTTCTCAAGCAGGCAATGAAGGTGACCACAGTGAGTTGAGACGATTCAGTCGTATAATGGACGAACGCGTCAGAAAAATTGTAAAGCTATATCAACACAACGAAAGCGCGATCCTCAACTTGGTTGAGCAAGCAAAGTCTGATCACAGTAATTTATCACTAAAACGACGTTATCAAGCTGTCATTGAAGCCTTTGACGAATACATTGAGCCGATGCTTGAAATGGTCGACATTCACGGACCATTCCAAGCCTGTTTTAGCCAAATTGAATTACAAATAAGTGAGCAAATAAGCCAAATTGAGCAGCTTGGACGCGGTGCGCACGACAAACGTATGTTAGAGCAATTAAGAACACGCATTCTAGACATGCATTTAATCGGTCGTGAAAGCTTAGGAAAAAGTGCAGATATGCTCATGCCACTGCGTGAAGAGCTTAGACGTAATACCTTAATCACACGTCAGGCAGCCAAAGTATTGGGGCTTATTCGTAAAAATGGCGTTGATCGTATGCTAAGTCCTGTACAACCCGATTTTGTGTCTGATATACAGCGCTTTAACCTTGGTCAAAAACGCCATATGGTTGCTTATATGGCAAGTCTTGCAGAGTTTGAGCATGAAGAATATCAGCTCCCTGATCACGACGATGTACCGGCATATCAAAGCCCTAATATCCCTGACTATCAGGATGTTAGAAAATCATTTGCCAGCAGCGGTAAAAAGCGCACCGCCCTACTTGGTTTCTTAAGTGATAGCTATCCGAAGCTTGAAGCTGATGAAATGCTGTTTTTATACCAAAAGCTTATCAGCGACCCTGAGCTCTCGGTCACGCAGTCTGACTCTCAAGAGTCTATGCAGCTGGCAAATACCAAAATTAAATTGTATCCATTTAGCGCTTCAGAGCACACTGAGTCTGACGCTGAAAAAGTAAAGCAATAAGTACAACACCATGACACAAATTAATCTAAACGACTTATCCCAGTTGCAAGCTATCAATAAAAAGCTTGCTGGTGGTTACCACATTAGTGAACAAGACACGACGCTTTGGCAAGAACTTGATCAGCACATTGAAGCTTACCAAGCGCTATTTGCGGCACTTGGTCACGATCTTCAGCATGATGCTCGCGGCTTTTATTATCTTGCCAGTGACGAAAGCACACCTAATATGGGCAAAATCAGCCGCGCCATTGCACTAACGGTGTTTATCCTCATCGAGTATTACGCAAACCAAGGCAAAGATCCTTTGCGTGCGCTGTTTGATGAGCAAATCGATTTAGAACTAATGCAAACACTCATCCAACTTAACAAACACTTATTTGATCAATTAGAGATCTTCTCAGGATCAGATTTAAGAAAAGATGTCTTTTTAAGGATGTTGAGATTAGGGCTTTGTAAAGAAACCGAGCGTGGTTTTGTATTGTTAGCACCGGTTTATAGATATATCGACGCCTTGATGGAAGTCAATGAAGATAACTTTGAAGCGCTAGAGGAAGAAGTATGAGCGAATTATATGGACTAAGCAAACTGGCGCTTTTAAACACGGCAGGCTACGCCAAGTGTGTTATCCCATTAGATAAAAGTGCATCTATCTGTGCGCCAAACAACACGGGTAAAAGCTCTGTTATCAATGCGCTACAATTCCCATTAGTCAATGACTTACGTTTGACTGAATGGGATGGTCACGACTTAGAAGAAACCAGAAAATTCTACTTCTCTAGTGATCAATCTTATATTTTACTCGAAGCAAACCTCCCTCATGGCGACGTCGTGATTGGTGTCGCAGGCCTCGGTAAAATTGCAGGCTATGCGCATCAGTTTTTTTGCTACAACGGCAAATTAAACCTTGATGACTTTACTGAAGGCAAAAGCATCATCAAATACACCAAGTTATTTAATCACCTTGGTGAAAAAGGTTTCAAGCCCATTGAGCTTAAAGCTGCCGAATTAAACGCATTGTTAACTGGTGGTGCGACGCCTTACGACGGCGACATTAACCTTAAAATGATCCCACTCAACAATGTGCAAGATGCCGCGATCTATAAAGAGATCTTTAGACGTATCTTAAATTTGCACAAGCTTGGTGCTCATGATGTTAAACGCTTTATGCTACGTGTTTTTGAACGTCATATGTCAAATTCGAAGGTTGACTTTTATGAAGTATGGCGCCGCGCGTTTGACAAGGTTAACCGCTCAAAACGAGAGCTCAATGCACTAGAGTCAATGCAAGAGCCCATTGCTGCACTTGAGCAGATGATCGAAAGTGAAGCAACCATTAAAGGCAAATTAGCTGCTTATGCGCCTAAGATTGACCAAGCCATTATCGCCTTTGATGAATATCAAACGACACAGATCGATGAGCTTAACGAACAGCTTGAAAACATCGAACAAGAAAAGCGTGATTTTGAGCAAAAACAGCAGCTGTATGTTCAGCAATCTCGTGATATAGAGCGTAAACAAACACAAATTGAGCAGTGGTTTACAGACTACCAAGCCCTTAAATCAGAGTTTGAGCTGACCAATCACGCCACTTTGAAAACCAACCTAACACTGTTGAAAAAAGAGTATGAGCAACTGTCGTTCTCAATTAACAGTGCGCAAGGTCAAAGCTTACATACACTTGACTACCGAATTGGTGAAACGCAAAAGCAAATCAAGAGCTTAAAGCTTCAGCTTAAAAACTTAGAATTTAATTTATTTACGCGTATGCGTGAGGATCTCTCTTTAAAAGAAGTTGAAGAGATCTCACGAATTTTAAATCCTGATCTGCTCTCTTTTGCCACCACTTCACAGGGTGAAGTCACAATTGAAAATGAAGACGCATTTGCAGACTTCTTAGCGCTTCTATCAAACGCTGTAAAAGGCGGTGAACTTAAACTACCTGGTGTCAGCATTAAGCTGAAAAAACTAGCGCCTGTGCAAATGCAAAGTGGAGAGAATAAAGCACAGCTACAAGCCCAGCTTGAAGCCCTGCAGCGCTCGCTCACAGAGCTTAAACAACAAAGAGAAGTTGCTGCAAACGTCGCCGATAAGCAGCAAGAACGCGATGCGCTATATCAGGAGCTGATGGCAACCGAAGAAGCACTCAAGCGCTTTGAGCAATTCCAAACTATGCAGCAATCAGCTGAAGCACAGCTTGCGCTTAAAGACCAATTAACGGCTGAGCGCGAGCAAGTTGATGACTATTTACAAGATGTGCAACGCAATGCGGGATCTATTTCAGATCGTCGCTCGATCATCAAGAGCAAACAAGATCTCATCCTGAGACAAAGCGATCGTTTAAAGCAAGTTAAGTCTGAACGTATCGACCATACATTGGCGATTTATGAGGGTAAGCAAACCCCTTACCCTATCGATGTTAAAATTGACTTTGATAACCTCTCGGAAATCGTGCATCAGTTTAATAAAGACTGCCAAGAGCTGAGAAACCTTGATGTAAATGTGCGCAACACCTATTTGCACATTTACAATGCGGGCATTACAAAGTTTGATAACGAAACAGATGAGTCGACAAAATACGCTAAGTTGATCAGCGCCTATCACAATATTGATAACGAGCGCGATGCGGTAGAGCGTCAAGCACGTGTTGCACTTACAGAGGTTGCGGCAACAATTAAAGGCTTACGAGAAGACTTAGATCGCTTACGCCGTGAAATGAACAGTTTCAACCGTGGGATCAGTCAACACCGTATTTCAAACCTAAAAGCGTTTAAGATAAATGTGATCCCTCGCAAGATGCTGGTTGACAGTATTGATACTATTATCAGTACCTCAGAAGTCTACGAGCAAGGTGAAAGCTTTGATTTGCTCAGTGAAGCCAAAGCGGACGAAAATGCGGTAAATGAAGCAAAAGATCACATTATTAAGCTGGCAAGTGAAAAAGCAGGCCTGACACTAACCGATTTATTTGACATCCGCTTTGAAGTCGTCAACCGCGCTGGTGAAACCGAGCACTTCGATAAAATTGACTCTGCCGGTTCAAACGGTACGCGTATCACCATTAAGTTACTGTGCGGTATGTTGTTTATCCGCTACCTGCTTTCTGATCAAGAGCAAGCGTTGTACCGTATACCTATTTATATTGATGAAGCGGCTGATATTGACCCGCAGAACCAAAAAGCAATTATAGAGACTGCCTTAAGTTTTGGGTTCGTGCCTATTTTTGCGTCGGTGAAGCCACAGATAAGTTGTGATTACCTAGTGCCAATTCGCAGTGTGAATAAAGGCAGCCAAAACTGGGTAGACGAAAAAGACTGGATTGAAGTGGAACATTCGTAGTTTAAAATGGTCTTAATAACTGGATCTTAGGGCATTTTTGCTTACCCATTAAGGTCCAGTTAGTATTACAAGGCCAAAAGCCTTAATTAAGGAGTAAAAAATGACTCGTAACCTGCTTGTAGCGCTAAGTTTAATTGTTTTAAGTGCTTGTTCTAACACACCAGATTGGGATTATGATAAATCTGTTGAGTTTGCCAATTACAAAACCTTTTCCTGGTCTCCTGACACTGCCAATTTTGATAAAGGTGCAGACAATTATCAAATCAGTGAGCTGATGGAAAAGCGCGTACGCAACGCAATTATTACTGAGATGACACAGCACGGTATCACCCTTGTTGAAGGCACTAAAGCGGATGTAATGGTAAACTTCCACGCGGCAGTAGATACAAAGCTTGACGTAGACACTTTTAATACCAGCTACTCTGCACGCTGGAACTATTGGGGTGTTGGCTGGCATACACAAACGCAAGCGCGCGAATATGAAGTCGGTACTTTGGTCATTGATATTATCGACAGTGCGTCAAATCAACTAGTTTGGCGTGGCGCAAAAGAAGGTCGCTTACGTAAAAAACAGTCGCCTGAAAAACGCACCGAGTCTGTTAATAATACCGTCAAAGATATTCTCGCCAACTTCCCTCCAAAGGTTGAGCACTAAAAGCACAATTAAGGCAGCAACAAGCTGCCTTTTTAAATTTACCCTACTGATTTAATTGTTCATACTTGCAAGGGAATTTCAATTAGGTAAAATTCGGCGGTTTCCGGTTCTTAATGAGCAACTATCTTGATTGAGCAACTTCGTAAAGACTTTCCTTTATTACACCAATTAGTGGATGAGCAGCCACTTTGTTATTTTGATTCTGCCGCCACAACACAAAAGCCACAAAGTGTAATTGATGCAGTAAGCCATTTTTATCAGCTCGAGAATGCCAATGTACACCGCGGCGCACACACGCTTAGCGCTGATGCAACCACAAAATATGAAGCAGTTCGCGACAAACTTGCTCAATACTTAAATGTTCAAAGAAACGAAATAGTGTGGACTAAAGGCGCAACCGACTCTCTTAATTTAATCGCCCATGGTCTATCAGAAAAGTTAGCTCAAGATGATGTAATAGCGCTCTCCCCTTTTGAGCATCATGCCAATATTGTACCTTGGCAACAAGCAGCTGCCAGAACAGGTGCTAAAATCGTTGTTTTACCCGCCTCAAAAGATGGGGTGCTAGACCATACGGCGTCAATTGAACTCATACACGAGCTTAAACCGACGATTTTAAGTATTTGCCATGCCTCAAATGCGCTGGGCAATATTCATGACGTCAAATCATTGATTGAGGCCTCAAAAGCCTATTCAACAATCACTGTCGTTGATGGTGCCCAGTCATTTATGCATTTAAAGCCAGACTTAACACAACTTGGTTGTGATTTTTTTGTGTTTTCAGCACATAAAGCGCTTGGGCCAACGGGTCTTGGTGGTCTATTCGGTCGTTTTGAACTGCTCAATAGCCTCCCTGTTTACCAGACCGGTGGCGAAATGATCGACACTGTTAGCTTCTCAGGCACAACGTTTAGACAAGCACCTGAAAAGTTTGAACCTGGTACACCTAATATAAGCGGTGTTCTCGGATTTGGAGCGGCACTTGATTATCTCAATAATATTGAACGGAATGCATTGATTGAGCATGAGCATACTTTGTATCAATATCTGGTATCAAACCTGCAAAAAATAGCAGGCATTAAAATGTGGGGCGACACAACACATAATATTGGTGTTGTCAGTTTTACATACAAAGACGAGCATCACTTTGACATCGCTACCCTACTAAATACCTACGGCGTCGCAGTAAGAAGTGGCCATCACTGCACACAGCCTTTAATGGCACATTTAGATATTCCCGGCACAATTCGCGTAAGCCTTGCGTTTTATAATAATCAACAAGACATAGACACTTTTATCAGTGCACTTATAGAAACCATTGAGATGTTGGAAGAATAGAATAATGGATATCATTCAAATCCAAGAAAAGCTAAACAGTTTATCTGGCTGGCAAGCAAAATACCGTGAGATCATGTTACTTGGTAAAAAACTGCCAAGTCTGCCAGAGCCATTGAAAACCTCTGAAGCACTTGTAAAAGGCTGCGAAAGCAACGTATGGCTGCACATTGACCTAGACGAGTCTCAGCAACGCCTTGTGCTTATTGCTGACTCAGATACGCGTATCGTAAAAGGGTTATTGGCGATTATTCTGGCCTGTTACAATCATACATTACCAAATGAAGCAAAAGACATAGACGCTTATCAGCTGTTTGAAGAAATGGGCCTAATTAAACATTTAAGCCCATCGAGAGGCAATGGTGTCAAAGCGATTGTTGAACGTATTCAACAACAGGTAAATATGCTCCAGTAATTGGAGCTACTCACTTGCTCGTGCTTTTTTATCTAAGTACTTTCGAATAGATTTTGCTGCAGCAAAAAAGCCAAAACTGCCAGTCACCATGGTTGCTGAGCCAAAGCCTGTCGCGCAATCCATATTTTTACTGCCATCAGCTTGTTGTTTCGCTTTGCAAACTTCGCCACCCTCTGTTGGGTATACAAGTTGTTCTGTAGAATACACGCAATCCACGGCAAATTTGCGCTTCGGATTAGTGGTAAAGTTATATTGCTTGCGCAGTAAATATCGTACTTTTGCAAGTAGCGGGTCATGAGTTGTTTTAGCAACATCCCCAAAACTAATCTGACTTGGGTCCGTTTGACCGCCTGCCCCGCCAGTTGTGATGACAGGGATTTTGTTACGCTTACAATGCGCTATCAATGCGGCTTTCTCTTTAACAGCATCAATGCAGTCAATCACATAATCAAAGCCTTGAATATACTCTTTGATATTTTCTTGCGTGATAAAGTCGTCTATTACCGTGACCTGACAATTTGGATTGATGCTTTCAAGACGAGACTTCATTGCCTCAGCTTTAATTTCACCCACTGTTTGCGTCACTGCGTGTAATTGACGGTTGATATTCGTCACACAAATATCGTCAAGATCGATCAGCGTAATATGTCCGATACCAGTTCTTGCTAATGCTTCAGCAGCCCAACTGCCCACACCACCGATACCTATAACGCAAAAATGCGCGTCGCTTAACCACGCTAATTGTTGCTCGCCATACAATCTACCTATGCCACCAAATCGAAGTGATGTATCTTGATCTGTCATATTACCACTCTAACTGCTCAGGCTGACGCCATGATAAAAATACCTCATGCTCAATTAATTGCATGAATTTACTGCCTTCTTCAGGCTCGATACTAAAAGCCACACGCTCATCATTCCAATTAAACGAGAGATAGTAAGCGTGTAAATACACTCTATCTGACTGTTTACCTCCGTAGCTATCATCACCTAAAATGGGTGCCGACAGGCTTTTCAAGGCAACTCGTAATTGATGAGTCTTGCCACTGTACGGCTTCAGTAAACAAGCTCGTAGACCAGGCTCAATGCTGGTAGAATAAAATCGAGTTATCGCTGGGTTTTCTTGGCTTTTTAAAAGTTTATATGTGCCACGCCGAGACTTGGCCATATCGCCTTTTATCCACCCTTGTTTTTTCTTTGGCTTATCTGAAATCAGCGCGAGATAATATTTATCTACCTCGCGACTTGTGAACAGCTCTGTCAGTTTAGCTGCAGCTTGACTAGATTTTGCCAACACCAATAAGCCAGATGTGACCTTATCTAATCTGTGCACTGGAAATAAACTTATCTCCAACTGTTGCTCCAGCAAAGCGACAAACCCTGTTTGCTCTTCGCTATGAAAACTCAAGCCACACGGCTTGTAAGCAACAACAAAATCTTCATGCTGCGCAATGACTTTGATATCAGCCATTTAAAAACTCAATCACTCGATTCAAGTCTTCAGGTGTGTCAACGCCTGCATGTACAGGTTTACACGCTTTGGTCACTTTGATTGAGTGGCCATGATAGAGTACTCGAAGTTGCTCTAAAGACTCTTGCACTTCCAGCGGCGACACACTCAAATCCAGATAGGTTTTTATAAACCCAGCGCGATAAGCATAAATCCCCACATGACGCTTAAAGTGTGCAAGTGGAATGCTATCTTTATCCATAGACATCATGCTGTCACGCTGAAACGGGATCGGTGAGCGAGAAAAATACAGCGCATTATTCTTAATATCGCTAACTACTTTTACAGCATTCGGATTAAGCACTTCTTCCACATCTTCAATGTCAACGCTCAATGTTGCCATAGGTGCAGAAGAGTTAAACAGTAACTCTGCTACTTGAGAGATATTTTCTGGCTCAAGCAGAGGCTCATCCCCCTGCACATTCACTATTAATGTATCGTCATCCAAGTTGAGTAACTCAACAACCTCAGCTAAGCGTTCAGTACCAGACTGGTGATCTTCACGGGTCATCAATACGTTATCAGTAAAACACTTTGCTTCATCAAAAACCAGCTGGTGATCCGTCGCGATATAAACTGCTTTTGCACCTGATTTTTGCGCTTGTTCAAAGACTCTTTGGATCATTGATTTACCGCAGATATTCACCAGTGGCTTACCTGGCAAGCGTGTTGATGCATACCTTGCAGGTATGACAACTATGAATTCCACTTTTCTACCTCTTCAAGAGATAATTCTCTTGCCTCATTTTCTAACAAAACAGGAATATCATCTCTTACTGGATAGGCAAGCTTTGCTGCTGTGCTGATAAGCTCTTTGTTATCTTTATCATATGCTAATTTGCCTTTGCATACTGGGCACGCAATAATTTCAAGTAATTTAGTATCAAACGCCATGGGTAATAATCCCCTTTCTATCTAATAAGTTGTGAAGCTTGTTAACAAGCCCTTCTGACGGAACAGCATCTACGCGTAAAAAATACCAATTGTCTTTCGCATAAGACTGGCATTTTACTGCGTCTTTTTCTGTCATAAATATGTTGCTTTTGTTGTAGATCTCAAAATCTTCTTCGGTAAACATATGATGATCTGCAAAGTGTTTACTTTGTGTGATTGTCACCCCATTTGCACTGAGCGACTTCTCAAAGCGAGATGGGTTACCAATCGCACTTACGGCGATACCTTTCGGCTCAAATTGTGTAACCCGTGCCCCCGTTTTCACACTGTAAATACCTGTTGTATTAAGTGAATAACCGTCCTCTTTGATGGAACCATTAAACACGGTAAGGTCAACTGATTTTAAGCGCTTGGGCGTTTCTCTCAGTGGCCCAGCAGGTAAAAGTAACCCATTGCCAAAACGACGCTCGTTGTCAACGATGCAAATCTCAATATCTCTATCAAGCTGATAATGTTGAAGCCCATCATCACTGACAATGATGTCAGGTTCATTGTGCGCGATTAAATGTTCGATACTTGCTTTTCGGTCACCACCGATAACCACATCACAGCCTAATCGTTTATAAATTAATAACGGCTCATCTCCCGCCAACTCTGCGGTACTGTCATCACTTACTTTGTATGGTGTGTGTGGCGGCTTGGCACCATATCCACGACTGATCACGGCGACTTTCAAACCAAGTGATTGTAAATAAGGCACAAGCCACAGTACAAATGGTGTTTTACCGTTACCGCCAATACCAATGTTACCTACAATCATAACTGGCACAGATGCCTTGTATGATGACTTTATGCCAATACGAAACATCAACCTTCTTATTGAGCTTACTAACCAAAAAAGTCCGCTTAGTGGCAATAAAACAATATTGATAAGACTAATTGGTTTATACCAACTTTGTTCCACTTTGTTCATTGTTATTCACCATATTGCATCTTGCAAAGTGCAGAGTACGCTCCATCGTTGGCTAGCAACTCGTCGTGTTTCCCTTGTTCAAGCACTCGACCTTTATCGAGTACATAAATTTGATCAGACTTTTCTATCGTTGATAGGCGGTGTGCAATGACTATCGAGGTCTTATTAACCATCAGCTTATCAAGCTCCTCTTGGATCAATCGCTCAGACTCTGTGTCTAATGCCGAAGTAGCCTCGTCTAATATTAATACAGGCGCATCTTTCACAATCGCACGTGCTATCGCTATACGCTGCCTTTGACCGCCAGAAAGCATGACACCATTCTCACCGACTTCAGTGTTTAAACCTTCAGGTAAATCTTTAACAAATTCCCAAACATGGGCTTTCTTAGCAACGTCAATTAATTCCGCTTCACTGAGCTTTTCATCCAAACCGTACATAATGTTATTTGCAATCGTGTCATTGAACAAAGTGACATGCTGAGAAACAAGCGCAAATTGATTTCTAAGGCTGGCTAAAGTGTATTCACTTAAATCTACACCATCTAATGTAATAGCACCGCTATCCAATTCATAAAATCTCGGTAATAAACTAGACAATGTCGACTTACCAGAGCCACTGCGGCCCACTAATGCGATACTCTTGCCCGCAGGGATCTCAATCGAAAGGTCTTTGATGACTGGTTCATCTTTTGTAGGATAGGTGAAAGTTACACCCTTTACGGAAATTGCGCCCGTAACACTATCAACAGAGTGCGTGCCAGTATCCTTTTCTTTTTCTTCATCGAGTACATCAAAGATACTTTTCGCAGCAGCAATGCCCCTTTGAAAATCACTGTTTACGTTTGCAAGCTGCTTCAAAGGACGAAGCATCATAACCATAGCCGTAATCAAAGACGCAACAACACCTGGTGTTAAAGACTCATGCACATCTGGCATTGCGATAATCGCCAAAACAACAGCCATGGCACTGGCCGCAATCAGTTGAATGACTGAAACACTGAGCGCCCTTGTCGCATCCATTTTAACCCGCTGCTGACGGTTATGATTATTCACTTTCGCAAAATGTGTAATTTCTTTTTCCTGACCGCCGAATCCATGGATTTCTTTGTGACCAGACAGCATTTGCTCCGAGCCTCTAGTCACTGCGCCCATAGCATCTTGTATATTTTTTGAAATCTTTCTGAAACGTTTAGAAACTATACTGACCACAATGGCGACAAATGGCACAATAATTAGAAATAAAAGTGATAACTTCCAGCTAATTGCGAACATGCCCCATAATAAAAAGACTACAAATGCCCCTTCGCGGATAGCAACTTGAAGTGCACGTGTAACCGCCTGCTGAACCTGCTCTGTATCGAATGTGATTTTTGAGACCAGTTCACCATTAGAGTGCTTGTCGTGAAAAGAAACAGGCATAAATAACATATGCTCATACAGTTGTTGTCTTAGCTTTCTTACGACTTGAGAGCCTACATAACTTAAACAATATGAAGACATATAATTAAAGATACCGCGCCCTAAGACCAATAAAATGACCACAATAGGAGCCATTGCGAGTACTTCTTGATTACCTTGCGTGAGACCATCGTCCATAAATGGTTTCATTAACTGAATAAACAGCGCATCCATAGCGGCATAACCTAGCATGCCAATTATCGCAAACAACGACGCTGCTTTAAATTCATAGGTGTAAGTCAAAAGCCTTTTATATATTTGCTTTCCAGACTGTTGCATAGTGTTACTCTAAAACTTCAAAACCCCCTTATTGTATCTCCCATCAAGCAAAAACTGAATGCATTATCTTAAAAACCATAGATTTTTCGCGTTTCTAGCGGTGTAAACTTCAAAGTGCTGTTTAAAAATACGGATCTGAACTTGGCCATCTAATGCCGTGTCGTATGTTTTATATCCAAAATGGTGATAACGCCTTACAACATCTGAATGAGGCAGACGCCAAGGCGTATTATAGCTGCGAGAAAATATGGCTAATTCTGCGTCTACTTGCTCAATAAATTGGGCACTGGAAGATGTGCGACTGCCATGGTGTGGAGCAAGTAGAAATGAGGCGTTTAGATGCGCTTCATATTGAGCAACTATTTGCGATTCAATGTCCGTTTCAATATCACCTGGGAGCAAAAGTTTAAATTCGCCATCGCTCACCATAACAACGCATGAGCTGTTATTATCATTGCCCTGTAGCTGCCCAGGCCAAATCGACTGAATAGTCAAACTGCCTAACTCAATCGCTTTTAGTAAACAAGGCTGCGAATATTCCTCTCTATGAAAAGCACGTAGCGTGTCCCTATAACCAAGAAAATTTAAATCTTTTAACCCTCCAGCATGGTCGCCATCATCATGACTCACAATGGTATATATGAGCTCAATATTATTCGCTTTGATATAAGGCACCACAACATGTTTGAACATAGAATACGTGCCAAAGTAACTAGCCCCCAAATCATACAAAAAGCCTTTACCGTTGTGCTCAACCAACACTGCGCTGCCATGTCCGACGTCAAAAATATTGATTTGCCAATGTGGTTTAGGGCTCAGCCACCAATGAAGCGAAGTTGCAATTATTGGAATTAATGAATAAAAACGCGTTAACGGATTAGACAACAACACAATAATGAGCATAATTGCGAACAATTGGCGAACGGTGATTGGCGCAATATCTAGCCAGTGAAAATTTAAATTCAACAACCACCTGTAAGCCTCAAAGAGCCAAGTATCCAACAATGAAATAGCACTCACATCAAATACGTGAAAAATTGCAGACTGCAATAAAATTGCCGGAAAAATCACACAAGACAGCAATGGGATCACCACAATGTTTAATGCTAAACCACTAATACTAACGCCTTGAAACGCAAATATTGTCAGTGGGAATAAGAACACAAATATAAGTAGCTGTACCTTTATTAGCCAGACTAATTTATCGAGCCACTTCAAAGGCTCTCCAGCCGCCCTATTTTGTTTTGAAACAAACCAAAGGATGCAACTCACAGCCACAAATGAAAAATACAATCCCATGTTTAATAATGAAAATGGAGAAGCTAAGATAATAACTGTGAGCGCGTACAAAATAAGCCGAAAAAAACTAATACGAGTTCCTAATAAGTAACAAACCACGCCTATCAATGCCATTAACCAAGCGCGCTGTGCTGATATTTGCATGCCACTCACCGTAACATACAGTCCGGCACTTATAAGCGCACATAAAACCCCAAAGGTGTGGATATTAGCATCTTGTTTTAGGAAGCTTTGCACTGGTATTAATAGAACTTTTAAAAGTATAAAGCTTAATGAAAAGAAAATTGCTATATGCAGTCCAGAAATGGCGAGTAAATGACTCAAGCCCAGCATACGAAAGTGTTCTTTATCTATTTTGGGGGTTTTGGTTTTATCACCAGTCAGCAATGTGTAATATAGCCAACTCAGCTCATATTTTTGAAAAACACTTGAAATATAGTGCCTGTAGCTAGTTTGCCAAGCTCGCTCTTTTCTATCATGTCGTTCAATCTCTACCTTACCTTTAAAATAAATATGATTTTGAAAAGCAAATAGCTCGCTATCAAACGTATGGAAGTTTTTTCTTGAACGAAATGCTTTTAACTTTGCAATCCCTGCTATTTTGTCCCCTTCTCGCAATGGCATACTATGCTTACCAACAGACAAATTTGCGTTTACCGTTTGCCATACACTTACTTGAAAGGTATCAATGGATTCAATCTTTACTTGGATATATGGGCGCTCACCAGATTTGATAAATTGAGACACTGTTGCAACAATTTTAACTGGTTTTTCAATGACTAAATTCTGCCATGAAATCTGATAGAACATATAGTAATTCAAGTTTGTAACAAAAATACCTAAAATAAAACCTGCCAAAACGTTCGAAAAAAGCTTAAAATAGCTACTAACAAAAACGAGCAAGGCAAAACTGACGGGTAATTGCCATGTATCCATGAAAAACACGGATATTGCACACCCGAAAATGATGCCGCAGCAAATCAAAACTGAAGTAGATGGTTGCTCTATATGGCGAAAAAAACGATCCAACGCTTTTTACCCGATCACAATAAGATCAAAGAACAAAAATCGTTAAGAATTTTTGGAAGTTTATTGCATGATGCAAATCTGTGGCATCTTAACCGACGCTCAGCAAGAGGTGCATTTTCAGTTGGACTTTTTTTTGCGTTCATCCCTGTCCCTTTTCAAATGGTACTCGCGGCAGCTCTCGCAATTCCTTTTCGAGTAAACTTACCTTTATCTATCGCACTGGTATGGATAACTAATCCTCTAACAATGCCACCCATATTTTACTGCTCATATCTTGTCGGTGTATTTGCCCTAGGTCAAGAGCTCCAGCCCTTTCACTTCGAACCTACATGGGAATGGTTAACTCAAAGTATCTCAACAATAGGCCCAGCTTTTATCGTTGGCTCATTAATTTGCGCATGTATTGCTGCAATCATAGGTTTTTTTGGTATTGATTATCTTTGGCGACGCTCCGTGAACAAAGCTTGGGAAGCAAGAAATCAATAACACCATTTTCAACGATAATAAAAAAGGGCCTAAAGGCCCTTTTTTATTATGCTTATTTTCTTCGTCTTCTTAGCATTAGTAATGGTAAAGCTAAAAGACCAAATATGCCAAAAGAAGCCGAGCTGCGTTCATAAGTCTCCGCCTCTTCAACTGGGCACTGTTCAGGCTCACCACTGATTGGCGTCAATAGTACTGGCACTGCTACTGATTCATACTCATCATTGCCTGAGCTGTCTTTAGTTACATTGCCCAAATTGTCTCTGCGCTTCACCGTCTTTGATGCCACGGCAAAAATACGATTATCTTCAGTTATCTTAACTGCATCACCGACACGATAATTAAAATCGTCACTTGGACAAGGTAGTAAGTCATTTATATTTTTTAGTTCAGAGGTTGCAATATCATAGATAAAAGCTTCTCGTCTCGGAGTATCACCAATACTGGTTACCTCTGCCTGGCCTACAATGATACCCGCGTCATTAATATCTCGTGGGTACAAATCAGAGCTATTAAAGAACGATGTCATTTCAGTGAAAGACTTATTATTGATGTCGTAGTAATAGCCTTTTACTTGCTCAAACGAATTCAGCTCATCAAATCGATAGCCCACCACGATATTATTATTATTAATATCAACGCCTCGACTAGACTCATAACCTTCTACATGATCAATGATTTGCGCAAATTGGCCGTCTTTATAATACCCAGCTCTTTGGCGACTGATAAAGCGGTCGTCTTTACGAGTCTGAGAATGACCAACCGCGTAACCGGCTTGGTTCACAGCGATTGCCGTGCCAAGGTGAACACGTTCTTCATCTTCTTCACGAACAATACCCAAGCCCAAAAGCTTAGACTCACCTTCAATAAGGTTAAAGTTTGCGTCTAACTTCCACTGATACGCGTGACGGTTGTAGTAAATTGAACCATTTTGAAGTTCCCATACACACACATTTACCGGCTTACTATCACCGTTACAAATATCATCAAAGCGCTGTTGGCCATCTATCGCAACATCTGTAGAAGTTTGACCGACAACTAAATAAGTACCGTCATCTAGTTTTTCTACATGGTTCGCTGTACTGAATCCACCATATTCGCCAACAAAAGCTGGAGGTAACTCAACTAGTTCGCCACCAGGGGTAATGAAAACGGCACGAGAAGAAAATGCGCGCTCAAAAAATACGGTAGGATCTGACTCTCCATCTTTTACAAAGTCAGTTCTTTTAGAATAAGGCGCTGTTCCCCATCCCACCATCGCCCCATCAGAGGCAATACCGCTGATATAGGTGGTAACAGAACGAGACAGCTCATTACCCGTATACTCTCTTTGCTCATCAAATAATACTTTTTCATCGGCGCTAGTCGCAGAAAATATGACAGAAATACCCGAGTTAATTTTTTGAAATTCGCCATTACCACTGCGGGTGTTTAGATATGAACGCATAAATTCATGCGCATCTGGATCAGTCGCTGCCGCATTATTATTTTTTATGTCGTCTAATGTAAAATTAATTGGGTCTTCAATTCGCTCACGTGCTGTTTTAAATTGATCGTATGAACTTGTAATACTGTCATCGTTAAAATCAATATAACTGGTATCAATCTTAATATTAAACAGACCAGAAGACCTACCAACAACTTCTCCAGATTCATTAGCATCATTAATGATAGTGTCTGTTGTAGAGCTATGCGATGGTAACTCAGTCAATTGATATGTTGCAGCAAAAAGCTGCCCTGAAAAGCACAAACCAATGCTGGCGGCTAAAAGTGAATATTTCATTTCAATCCTTACTGCTGATTCTGTAAAGCTTCTAATTCTTCCCAACGTTCATACGCGGCTTCGAGCTTGGACTCCAATTCCGCCAGTTGGTTCAATGCTTGTTGTGTTACATCAGATTCTTGTTTAAAAAATTCAGGCGAGTTCACTAACTCTTGCTGATTTTCTAGCGCGGTTTCAAGTTCCTCTACTTTACCCGGCAAGGCCTCTAATTCAAGCTTTAATTTGTAACTGAGCTTACTAGATTTGTTTTTGCTTGTATCGCGTTTAGCGGATGTGGCAGCAGACTTTTCTTTGTCTAGTTTTTCAAGTTCTTTTTGTTGAGCAACTTTATTATCCCGATACGCCTCAAAATCGCTGTAACCACCAACAATCTCAGTCACAATACCATCGCCTTCAAAAGCCCAAACACTATTACAGGTGTTATCAATAAACTCCCTATCATGGCTAACAATTAATATTGTGCCTTGATATTGAGTAATGATTTCCTCTAACAGTTCTAACGTTTCAATATCCAAATCATTGGTTGGCTCATCCAGCACCAATACATTTGACGGCTTTAAAAACAGCTTAGCTAAGAGCAGTCGGTTTTTCTCACCACCTGATAACGCCTTAACAGGGGTACGAGCACGTGCTGGTGGAAATAAGAAGTCTTGCAAATAGCCAAGTACATGTCGGCTTCGACCACCAATAGATACTTCTTGCTTACCTTCAGCAACGTTATCTTGAACAGTCATTTCTTCATCAAGTTTTTCTCGATACTGATCAAAATAAGCAACTTCTAAATTAACACCTTGTTTAATCTTGCCACTGTCTGCTGATAATTTACCAAAAAGTAGCTTTAATAACGTTGTTTTACCAATGCCATTCGGGCCTACTAAACCGACTCTATCACCGCGCATAACCAATGTAGAAAAATCTTTCACAATTGGCTTATCTTTAAATGCATGATTTACAAAGCTTGCTTCAAATACTAACTTGCCTGAGCGCTCAGCAGATTCAATATTAAAGTCCGCTTTACCCACTTGCTCAATTCGCTGCTTTCGCTCAACACGTAGCGCTTTTAGCGCACGAACACGACCTTCATTACGTGTTCTACGCGCTTTGATCCCCTGTCTTATCCAAGTCTCTTCTTCAGCGAGCTTTTTATCAAACAATGCGTTTTGCGCCTCTTCGACTTTTAAATCATGGGCTTTTTGCTCGAGATACTTAGCATAATTACCAGGGTAAGAAACCAGCTTGCCTCTATCTAAATCTAAAATACGTGTCGCTACAGCCCTAATAAAAGCACGGTCATGGGAAATAAACACGATGCCACCTTTGAAATCTTTCAAAAATGACTCTAACCATTCCACACTTGCCATGTCCAAGTGGTTAGTCGGTTCATCAAGTAGTAATAAGTCTGGGTCACTGACAAGCGCTTTGGCTAGCGCAACCTTTCTCAGCCAACCACCTGAAAGCTTTTCAAGGCGCATTTGCGCGGTCAACTGAAGCTGGCTTAGAACCAAATTAATTCGGCTTTCAAAGCGCCACGCATCTGCTGCTTCAATTTCAGCAGATAAGCGCTCAAGCTTATTCAATAAACTGTTAGATTGGTCTGTTTGGAGCGCTTCGCTGACATGGTTATATTCAATTAAAAGACTCGCGACATCCGGTAAACCTTGAGCCACGTAATCAAAGACGCTGCCCTGCGCCCCTTTTGGTGGATCCTGTTCAAGGCGTGATACTTTAAGACCTGTAAGACGGTTTATTTCACCATCATCCAATAACACCTGCCCATCAAGTACTTTTAGTAAGGTTGACTTACCAGCACCGTTTCTACCAACAATACAGACTCGCTCACCGGCTTCAATCAAGGCATCTGCATTGTCTAGTAGCGGATGAGAACCAAAAGCAAGTTGTGCTTTAGCAATTCTAATTAAATCCATCTTCTTGTATTAACTCTTGAATTTGTTGTTGGGTAAATGGCCAGTAGAGCAATTTACCTGTTTTTATATTTTTAATTACTGGAATAGAAGTTTGAAATTGCGACATCAAATTTTCATCATCCAAGATATCTTGAAGGTGAATGTCACCGCTTGAAAGCACAGACACAGCATAATCGTGTGCCTGTTCACATAAATGACATCCATCAGTGTGATATAAAACCACTTTAGCCATGTGTAATAAGCCAGCTATTGTGGATCTGTTTATTGCGTTTAAAGTCTGGAGATAATGTTTCCGTTGAGATATTTTCAGCTTTCAAGCCCAATCCCATCAGTGCAACTTCATCCATTTTAAAACCGCGCTTGTTATTAGAGAACAGTAGCACGCCATCAGGACTTAGAATGTTCTTCACCCAAGTTAATAATTGGATATGGTCACGTTGAACATCAAACACGTTTTTCATTCTCTTGGAGTTTGAAAAAGTAGGCGGGTCTAAGAAAATTAAATCGTATTGACCCTTAGCATGTTCTAACCATTTCAAACAATCCGCTTGCTCGAATCTAAAACGTGGATTTTTAAGGTTATTAAGTGCAAAGTTTTCTTCGGCCCATTTAAGGTAAGTTTTTGACATATCAACAGTAGTAACCGACTTTGCACCGCCGAGTGCTGCGTGAACTGACGCAGAGCCCGTATAAGCAAACAGGTTTAAAACGCGTTTGTCTTTTGAGTTTTGTTGGATAAATCGACGTGCAAGACGGTGATCTAAAAACAGACCCGTATCTAAATAGTCATACAAATTAACTTTAAATTTTGCACCGAACTCTTCAATAACTTGATAACGATTTTGCTTCTCATATGAAGTATATTGCTCATCACCACGCTGTTTTTTACGTACCTTTACCGCTAAGTTGCTCGGCGAAATATCGAGAGTTTCGGCAGTTAAAGAAATCACATCTTGTAAACGTTTATCCGCAACGTCGGCGTTGATTTCTTTTGGTGCAGCATATTCAAAAATAACGGCGTTGTCGCCATATACATCAACGGCGACGTTATATTCAGGGATATCAGCATCATACAAACGATAAGCTTCAACAGACTCTTTTTTCAACCAACTTTTTAGGCCCTGCTTATTCTTTTTAAGTCTGTTAGCAAATGCACGAGACTGCTCAAAATGCAGTTCTGAAGCTTGTTGGTTCTGAGCAACTTGCTTTTCATTCAGCTCATACATATACAAGGTGACATCAATTGGACCATTCTTAAACTTGTAACGCTTTTTAGACGCGAGCTTAAGTAATCTAAATAACTCATCGTCAGTACCAAGCAATGCAGCGTTCCAATCGCGATAATGCTTTTTGAAGCTCACACCCATATTACGATATAGGTTAATCAATTCAGCCATTGAACCCAAGCGCTCACCATACGGTAAGTTACTTAAAATTGTACCAGGGCGCTTTGCGACAGACTGCAACTTGCCCGCATCCGCTTCTTTAAATTGGATTAGTTCGCCAACACCTGCACGGTTTGCATTAGACTTAGCTGTGTCTAACACTCTTCCATCAATATCGTGACCAATTAGCCACAATTTAGAATCGACTTTTTCCGCTTTAAGTTCTTTTTGGATTTCTTTGAACTTTGCTTCTCTAAAGCTCGGTAGACGCTTAAAAGCAAATGCCTTATGCAGGTTTGTAGGCAGGTTTAAAGCCATACTGGCGGCTTCAATTAACAATGTACCAGAGCCGCAACAAGGGTCAAACAAAGGCTTTGAGGTGTCATTCAGCCAGCCACTTCGAGTAACAAGCGCTGCAGCTAGGTGTTCACGAATTGGGGCTTTACCCTGTTTGGTTCTATAGCCGCGGTCAGACAATCTTGGACCTGAATAATCAAGATATAGTGCAATTTTTTGCTTATTAAGCTTAGCAATAATTCGAACATTTGCGTCTTGTTTATCTACGGATGGACGTTGCTCATAAAGATCTTGGAAATAATCAACAACGGCATCTTTAATGACCAAACCCGAGAACTGCGTGTTTTTTAATTCTTTATTCGTGCCATTAAACTCAACAGCAAAGGTTTGTGACGGGCCAAACCACTCTTGCCAGCCTTGGAAACGAGCAAACTTATACAGGTCATCTTTATTTTTAATATCTTCATGCTCATCAATTAATAACATAACGCGCGTTGAGTATCGCGTCATCATACAAAATTTCTGAGCGGTAAGATTGTCGGCTTCAAAGCGAACCGAACCAATGCTTTGCTTAGTAACTTTAATTTCGAAAGATTGAAGTTCTTCGACTAGTAGATTTTCGATGCCAATCGATGTAAGCGCAATAAACTGCAATGTGATAACCCTGTAATTTCAATTGACGCGAGTATAACACAGCTATGTACAGACTGGGATTGGATTAAGCCCTTCTACTGACTTTATTACTCGCCAATACAGGGTGAATGCGATCGTTTAAAACCTTGATGGCCTGAAACTGCTCTAAACTGATATTTTCATCTAGCTGGAAGTTCGCGGTCAGGTTTATACACAAGCTTGCATCGCGTTCATGATCAACTATCAAACAATCGCCTGTCATGACTTTAGACTTAAGACTAATGACTGCATTACACAAAACTTCATTGCCAATATAGGCTTGGAAAAACCAACTCTTGGCTTGGACAGGTAACAAGTGGAATTTAGCAGCAGTGGCATTAAGTGCAATCTGACAACATTGCGCTTCTGACCAGACAGAATAAGTACACAAGTAATCAAATACATTTTGATAAAATGCAGCTTCTTCGACACTAAATGTGGGGCTGGAATCAGAATCGGCAGTAAGCTGGCGAAGACGATACGGCGTGCAGAGTTGAAGCTCGTCGCCTAAATCAACAAGCAAACGGTTTTGTGTGCGACATTGAAGCCAACGCCACTCTTTTGATGCTTGCAAAATCGCCCTCCGCGTTACTATTAAATTAATTCATCCAGTAACGCGAAGTATATCGCGATTTTTGCAAGTGTAAAAATATTTATAATAACAATTTGTTTAGGATCATTTTGTAATATGACTGATCCTTATAAAGAATTTACGATCCTTTTGATCAATTGTGGTCCTTCGTAAATAAAACCAGTGTACAATTGGACGAGATCTGCACCTGCGTTGAGCTTTTCTTGCGCAGCTTCAGCGCTGTCAATCCCACCCACACCAATAATAGGCAGCTTGCCTTCTGTAAGGCGTTTTAGTTCTTGAACAACATGCGTTGACTTTTCACGCACAGGACGTCCTGATAAACCGCCAGCTTCATTTGCAAATTCTAAGCCTTGTACTGCGTCTCTTGCTAACGTTGTATTCGTCGCAATGACGCCGTCAATGCGATTAGTTACAAGTGATTCAGCGATTTGCGTTAATTGCACCGCATCAACATCTGGCGCAATTTTAACAAGCATTGGCACTGACTTTTTGTGCTTTTCAATTAAGTCTACCTGCTCATTTTTAAGGCTTTGTAATAAGTCATCTAGCGCTTCACCATATTGCAGATCACGAAGGCCAGGCGTATTCGGTGAAGAGATGTTTACTGTGATGTATGATGCATGTTCAAAAACTTTGCGCATACAATGGATGTAATCATCTTTGCCCTGCTCGTTTGGTGTATCTTTGTTTTTACCAATGTTGATCCCAAGGATCCCGGTATAATTTGAAGCTTTTACGTTAGCAACTAAATTATCTACGCCTTTATTGTTAAAGCCCATTCTGTTAATCACAGCATGTGCTTCTGGAAGACGGAATATACGTGGCTTATCATTTCCAGCTTGAGGCCTAGGTGTAACAGTACCTACTTCAATAAACCCAAAACCCATTTGGCCAAATGCATCAATACATTCAGCATTTTTGTCTAAACCAGCAGCTAATCCCACTGGGTTATCAAATTCTAAGCCTAAAAAGTTAACTGGCTTTTTAGGAAGAGACTGTGACCAAGCAAGACTTAATGGGGTATTTTTGAAACGGCGCAAATTGCCTAAAGCAAAATCGTGGGCCCATTCCGCATCTTTATTAAACATATAACGACGTGCTAAATCGTAAAACATCGAGACTCCTTAAGTTCCTGGTAACAGTTTGAGGCAAAAAAATACCCCAGCAATTGCCGGGGTATTTTAACGTGTTAATTTTTATTTGGAAGTGTCACAGTTGTGACTTAATAACATTAATTCTCTTAACGCTACTGAGAACTTCGCAAAGTCATGGTTCTGAGAAGTCTTAAACTCCGCTAGCATTTGCTGCCAACGGTGTAAAAGTGAAGACTGATTATCCATCCACTGATTGATAAGTGCGTCAACTTCACCGTCTCCTTCAAAGCTGTTTAGAACAACTTCAGACAATGCACGCTGCTGCCAGTCTAGCTCTTCACGGTATGAAGCACGTGCTAGTGCCTGCCAGTGGTTAGCCACTGGTTGCGCAGTGATTTGGTCTAGGAACCAGTGTAGGCCCATGTTTGCACCTAACTTGAAGTACGTGTTAGATACTACTGAAATATCACGCTTCGCGTTGTTTGCAACTTCTGCAAGATCCATCACTGAGAACAAGCTAGATAGTGATACGATGCGATCCGCTAATGCTTGTGGAACACCTTCTGATGTTAACTCAGCTGCTTTCTCAGCAAGACGCGCACTTTCTTCTTCAACCATGTAAGTTGTCAGGTTAGCGCTTAAGTCTGCAAATGTCGGTGCGAAGAACTCAATTGTTTCTTCAATGCTCAGTGCTTTGTTACGGTGGCGTAAGAACCAGCGCGTAACACGACGAACTGTACGACGTAACTGATACAACATTTCTGTTTGTACAGCTGATGGGATCTTGTTATCAAGCGCTGAAATTTCAGCCCATGTTTCTGACATCTCGAATGTCGCACATGCAATTGAGTAACAAAGTGCAATTTCAGCTTCTGTTGCGCCTGTTTCTTCATGCATGCGGATCATGAAGTTCAAGCCCATATCGTTTACGATATTGTTAGCAAGCTTAGTAGCAATGATCTCTTTTCTCAGCGGGTGCTCATCCATTGCTGCGTTAAAGCGGTCACGAAGAGGCACAGGGAAAGAGTTTACTAGTAGCTGACGGTAATAAGGGTTTTCAGTGATTTCATCAACCACTAATGTTTCTTTTAGTACCATCTTAGAATAAGAAACTAGAACAGAAAGCTCTGGACGAGTTAAATCAAGACCGGCTGCAGCGCGCTCTGCTAGCTCTTCATCACTTGGTAAGAATTCAATGTTTCTATCAAGCTTACCGTCTTTTTCAAGTGCGTGGATGAAGCGGATCTTTTCTTTAAGTGTCGCAGGACCTTTTGACTTAGTTACAGACAATGTATGTGTTTGACGGTAACAATCAGCAAGTACAAGTTCAGACACTTCGTCAGTCATTGCATATAGCAATTCGTCACGTTGTTTCTTCGTAAGGTCACCTTCAGCAACTAAACCATTAAGTAAAATCTTAATGTTTACTTCGTTATCTGAACATGCAACACCACCAACGTTATCGATAAAGTCAGTGTTAATACGACCGCCTTTAGCTGCAAACTCGATACGACCAAGTTGGGTAGCACCTAAGTTACCGCCTTCACCGAAGATCTTAGCACCAAGCTCAGAGCCATTGATACGTAGTGCATCATTCGCTCTGTCACCTACATCCGCGTCACTTTCGTTTTTCGCCTTGATATAAGTACCGATACCACCATTCCAAAGTAGATCAACTGGCATCATTAGAAGCGCTTTAATCAACTCAGTTGGTGTCATGCTTGCTTTCTTAGTACCAAGCATTTTCTTAATTTCTGGTGTTAGCGTGATTGACTTCGCTGCACGAGAGAAAATACCGCCACCTTGAGAAATTAAGCTTGCATCATAGTCTTCCCACGATGAACGTGGTAATTCGAACATACGTGCACGCTCTTTGTAAGAGCTCGCTGCGTCTGGGTTTGGATCAATGAAGATGTGCATGTGGTTAAATGCAGCAACTAAGCGCGTGTGCTCAGATAGCAACATACCATTACCGAATACGTCACCCGCCATATCACCAATAGCAACCGCTGTGAAATCAGTTGTTTGACAGTCAATGTCCATTTCACGGAAGTGACGTTTAACTGACTCCCAAGCACCTTTAGCTGTGATACCCATCTTCTTGTGGTCATAACCAATTGAACCACCTGATGCAAATGCATCACCTAGCCAGAAGTTATATTCATCAGCAATACCGTTGGCGATATCTGAGAATGTCGCTGTACCTTTATCGGCAGCAACTACTAGATATGGGTCATCTTCATCATGACGAACTACATCTACAGGCGGCACGATGTCACCGTGAATGATGTTATCTGTGATATCTAACAGACCACGGATGAAGATCTTGTAGCACTCTTGTCCTTCACGGAAGAAACCTTCACGGTCATTTGGTAACTGTTTACATACGAAGCCGCCTTTAGAGCCAACAGGTACGATTACAGTGTTCTTAACCTGCTGTGCTTTAACTAGGCCAAGCACTTCTGTACGGAAGTCTTCACGACGGTCAGACCAACGTAAACCACCGCGCGCAACCTTACCACCACGTAAGTGAACACCTTCGATACGAGGAGAGTATACAAAGATTTCAAATGCAGGTAACGGCAACGGCATTTCTGGAATTGCGCTTGGCTGAATTTTGAATGAAACGTATGATTTGTTAGAGCCATCCGCTTCTTTTTGGTAGAAGTTCGTTCTTAGCGTCGCATCAATCATTGCTACGTAAAGACGAATGATACGGTCATCATCAAGGTTAGCTACACTTTCCAGCTCGTGGTAGATTTTCTCTACTAGCTTATCAAGTGACTTTTGCGCAACTTTCTTCTGTGGGCAGAATTTCTTCTCAAACAACTCAACCAATTGGTTTGCGATGTGAGGATAATGCTCGAACGTATTTTCGATGTAAGACTGTGAGAAAGTCACACCAATCTGGCGCATATATTTAGCGTATGCACGAAGGATAGATGCTTCGCGGCCCGTAGAACCCGCTTTTAAAACTAAACGGTTGAAGCCATCATTTTCTAGACGGTTGTTCCAAACGTTGATAAGTGCAGCGCGGAAACGTGCTGATACTTTATCAAAATCTGCTAGCCCTTTGCTGTCTAACAGCATAGAGAAATCCATGATCCAATTAACTTGACCATCACTTGTCTTAACCGCAAAAGGTGTTTCACCGATTACGCGTAAGCCAAAGTTTTCTAGCATTGGCATCACGTCTGAAAGGTGAATTGGCTCATCTTTATGGAACAAGCTTAAGCGAACGATTTGTGAATTCGCTTCTTCTTGAGGTCTGTAGAACAACATTTCAAGCTTGTTCTCATCGCTCAACTTCTCAAGTTTTGAGATATCAACGACAGCAGCGCTTGGCAAAACTTCGTCTTTGTATGCGCGAGGGAAAGCCGTTGCATATTTACGGTTTAACTCGTTACCGCGTGCTTCACCTTCGCCCGCAAGCAAAGCTGTTTGTAGTTTATCTTCCCAAGTACGGGCAGCTTCTACTAAATTATTTTCGATTTCTTTCACGTTGTACTTAATGTTGTTGTCAGCTACACGAACAATATAATGCGTTCTTGCCAATGTAGACTCTGAGAAAAATGTAGTGAACTCAACTTTTTCGTTAGACCCAAAGGCATCGCCTAACAATTTCTGAGTTTCGCGACGAAGCGCGGTATTGTATCTCTCACGCGGTACATAGACCATACAAGAGAAGAAACGTCCATATACGTCTCTTCTAACGAATAGACGACACATATCACGCTCTTGGGTTTGTAATACACCCGTTGCAACATCTAATAACTCAGATTCACGAGCCTGCACAAGCTCGTCACGTGGATACGTCTCTAAGATATTAAGCACTGCTTTGTAAGCGTGAGTTCCTTTAGCAAAATCACACTGCTCCATAATGCGCGCAATTTTACTCTTTAATACAGGAACGTCAGAAGCACTGTTGTTGTAAAAACTTGAAGAGAAAAGACCGATGAAACGATCTTCACCAATCACGTTGCCCTCTTTATCAAAACGCTTAATACCAACATAATCAATATGTGCTGGACGATGAACGCGAGATTGAGAGTTTGTCTTGGTTAAGATCAATAAGTTTTTACTGCGAGCTTCAAGGCGCGCAACTTCTGGTAGTTCTGATAACAGACGACTACTTTCAGAAGAGTTTTTCATTAGACCTAAGCTTGAACCTGCTACAGGCTTAAGCTCGTAGTCACCTTGAACTGGCACAAGGTCATACTGACGGTATCCCATGAACGTGAAGTTATCACGCGCAAGCCAATCAAGGAATTCAACCGCTTCACTGAGTTCTTGTTCAGAAGAGCTGTGTTTGCGATTAGGAATATCTTCACCAACTGCAACCAACTTATCTCTGATAAGTAACCAGTCTTCAACCGCTACAGAAACATCCTTTAACACTGATTCTAATTCTTGCGTAAAGTCAGCAATGACCGACTCGTCTGTTTGACGGTCAATCTCAATAAAGAAAACAGTCTTAGTAGATGAAGATTCTTGTTCAGTTTTTAAACCTGAAACAGCTGAGATTTTATCTTCTTGGTCACGGTTGATCTTGAGAGGGCAGTGTAAAAGTAGATGCGAAGCAATATTCTTACGGCTTAGCGCCATACGCACTGAGTCAACCAAAAATGGCATATCATCTGAAATGATCTCTACAATCGTGTGAGACGATTGCCAGCCATCTTTCGCAACTTCAGGGTTGAATACACGGATAACTGCGTCTTCTGAAGTATTCTTTTCAAGAGAATTCCACAGACTCAGAGCAGCACCGTACAGGTCGCTGTCGTTACGATTAGCCAAGTCCTCTTTAGACATGTTGCTGTACAAGGCTTTGGCGAATGTTTCAACGAGCGACACGTTATCGGCATGAACTTTTTTCTGGATCAACTTGCAAACGTTATCAAGGATAACCGATGCTGGACCTTCACTTTGTGTCATTATGTGTTCCTTAATCTATACCACCTTTGAACGGTAGATTATTTGTACAGCCAATTATTAGCGTGGAGTCCAGAGGATTTTAACCTTTCTGGCGCTAATAAAAAGCTTTTTTGACAAAAACATTTGAGGCTTTTCAGCCAGTTGGTCATATATTCACAAATTGTAGATATAAATGGCCAATTAAGGCCATTTAAGAGCACAATT
The DNA here is from genome assembly GCF_001625695.1 of Pseudoalteromonas luteoviolacea H33-S. Lineage (GTDB taxonomy): Bacteria > Pseudomonadota > Gammaproteobacteria > Enterobacterales > Alteromonadaceae > Pseudoalteromonas > Pseudoalteromonas luteoviolacea_B. The sequence goes on along the minus strand of NZ_AUXY01000061.1, from coordinate 16,166 downwards.
ATTCACACTTTTTTTTCTGGTCTGGCCAGATAAAAGTCCCTATCGCAGGTAATAACAGCACAGCGCCCAACATATTTACCAAGAACATAAACGTAAGCAATATGCCCATGTCAACTTGGAACTTTAATGCAGAGAAAATCCACGTACTCACACCTATGGCCAAGGTAATACCTGTGAACAATACAGCACTTCCTCGTTCAGCCAATGCATTGCGATACGCAGCCGACAATGGCATACCTTGCTTTAATTGGTTCATCATTGACGACAAGATATAAATACCATAGTCAACGCCTATACCCACACCCAATGCAATCACAGGTAATGTGGATACGGTTAGACCAATCTCAAGTTTAACCATCAGCGCTTGCGCCAAGGTTGAAACGATATACAGAGGTAAAACAACTGCGACTGTTGCTCTTATACTTCTAAAGCTGATAAGGCATAAAATAATCACCGCACCATAAACATAGATCATCATTGGTAATTGTGCAGCAGCGACAGATTCATTTGTTGCAGCCATCACACCAATTGGTCCAGATGCGAGTTTAAAACTTACACGGTCTGTTCCTTCTTCTTGAGCAAACCGCTTAATTTCCGACACAACATGGTCAATGGTTTCAGCTTTATGATCGTCCATGAAAATGATGATCGGCATAACAGAACAGTCGCCATTTAATAAACCCGTACTCGTTTCAACGCGAGAAGTCGCTTGAACTAAAGACGCGCCATTTCTTGGCAAGGTTTGCCACTTTAAGTTACCTTCGTTGTAACCTGCATTGACAGCTTGTGCTACAGAGCTCAATGAAACTGCGGATTGCACCCCGTCTAAGTTTTCCACTCGCCACTGAAAACGACTTACTCTATCCATGGTATCGTGTTCAGTACATGCCGCTGGGTACGCTTCTACCAATACTTTTAAAATATCCGAAGATATCTCATAGCGATCTGAAATCAAGAAAGTATCTAGGTTATAGCGCGCGTCTTCATGCAGCGCAGGTGCACCTGCATGTAAATCACCAATACGCATGTCTTTTGACTGCCAATAACCAAATGCAAATAGTCCAGCTGATATCAATAAAATAACAGCGGCATAGCGTCTATCCGTCGCTAAAACAAGACTTTCTCTTAGTTTAGTGAACACGCTATTCGCTTTGGCTTTACCATCATCAACGCGATGCATTTTTGAAGACTTGAAGTAAGAAGCTAGAACAGGCAGTAAAATTAGGTTCGTAAAGATGATAACAGCAACACCCAAACTTGCTGTGATAGCAAGCTCTCTGATAATACCAATATCGATAGCAAGTAAAGTCATAAAGCCAATCGTATCAGATAACAGCGCGATACCGCCCGGAATAAGCAGCGCTTTAAAGCTTGCTTCAGCAGCAACCTTACTGGTCACGCCTTCAGATACCTTTTTACCAATGGCGTTGATCATTTGCACACCATGGCTTACACCAATCGCAAAGACCAAAAATGGCACAAGAATAGACATTGGATCTAAACCAAAGCCAAGTACAGATAACAAACCTAACTGCCAAACTACCGCAATTAACGAACAGGCGATAGGTAACAATGTCAGTTTAAAGCTTTTGCAAAATAGCCAAACCATGATGAAAGTGAATAAAATGGCGATTGCAAAAAAGAACACTACATCTTTTGCACCATCAGCAATATCCCCTGCCATCTTGGCAAAACCAATGATATGAATTGATACTTTATCTGTACTTAAAGGTTCGCGGATCTCAGACTCTAATTTTTTTGCAAATGCGAGCGTGTCTAACTTTTGCTGTGTTTGCGGATCTGTCTCCATAAGCTGAGCAGATACCATGGCACAAGAATAGTCACTCGCAACCATGCGACCAACCACTTTGGCTTTTTCAATATTCTGCTTCACTACAGCAAGACCTGTTGCATCAGCTGTGAAGTTCGCAGGAATAATTGGGCCACCTGCAAATCCATCTTCAACGACTTCTACAAATCGTGCACTCGGTGCAAAAATAGAGTTTACCAAAGGACGATTCACGCCAGGAATAAAGTAAAGTTGGTCATGAACCGCTTTTAGCTGTGTAAAGAATTCAGGATTAAAAATATCACCTTCGGCATCACATACAGAGATTAAAATACTGTTCGCACCACCAAATTGTTTTTCATGCTTTAGATAAACCTTCATGTAATCATGATTTAAAGGAATATTTTTATTGAAAGATGCATCAAGCTGGATATGTGTAGACTTATAACCTAAAAAGACCGTCGCTAGCGCAAACAGCGCTATAACCATAAAACGATGCCTAAAAACGACATACACTAGTTGATTTAAAATAGACTGCATTAGCGATCAACCTCGATTGTTTGAATACCCTCTTCTGTAGCCAGCACCAGTTGACCATTGTGCAGCACACCTGAAAGAATAGATTTGCCGTTTTTCAGCTGTTTTGTTTTCACATTTTTACCCTCTACAGTAAAAACAAAACCGCTGTTCGCCAGCATAATTTGTGCAGTATCAGTTGAAACAATACTGTTAATCGTCGCGGCTTTTTCCACATTGATAGGTGAAAAAGACACGTTTTTACTATCAGAAATAAATGTGTTGCCACGTAAGCCTGCTGCAATAATCTGTTCTTGTTTGTTTTTGTTTACAGCAAACAGTGAGCCTGAATAAAATTCGTCAATTCTTGCCCATGTTGTGCCGAAATCACGGCTTACCGCAAATAGGCCCATCTCGCCAACCAGAAAAATATCGTTGCCATCAATCAGCATTCGATTGAAGTGAGGTAAAATAAATTGCGTTTCTTCTTCATATGCTTGCGGATCGTCTTGCTTTAGTTCAGCTAAATACTCAACGTCATCAGGGTGTACAAACTCATTTAAAAAGCGTTTAGTCCAGCTTTTACCGCCATCTTGTGTTTGATACATCATGCCGTATGCACCAATTGCGAAACCTTGCTTATCATCTACAAACTCAATATCTAAACAAGGTTTTTCTAGATCAGGCAAGTATTGTTGGATTTGCCAAGAGACGCCACCGTCGGTGGTATTTAAAATCGAAGCGTCATGACCACACGCCCAGCCTCTTTTTGCCGATGTAAATTCCACCGCAGTTAAGAGAGATTGGATTGGTACATGCGCTTGCTCCCAATTTGAACCATCATCACTGTACACTATTGTCCCATGCTTCCCTACGGCAACAAGTTTCTTTCCGCTATTGGTAATATCAGTTAGCAAGGTTTTCTCTGGGTGTGCAACTCTCAACGCTTCTGAGGCGCTGCCAATAGCTTCACTTTGCATAACGAACACTGCAATCGAGGTTGCAATTAACTTCTTAATCATTATGAATACTCAAATAAAAATGTCGTGAATGACTGGGGGGATAAAACTGGACATATTGATGTCCAGTTTTAATAGAGTGTAGAAAGATCAAAATTAATTGACCCCGAAAGACGTTATATTAACGTCTTCCCTCTCGACGAAGTGCACTTTGAGTAAACTCATTGTCTTGGAATGACTGTGTAAAGTCATACATTTTTTCTTCGTTGTCTAGGCCGATTGCTAGATAACGACGAGAGTTTAAATCGTGGTATACGTCTAGTGTACTCCAATGTGTCGGTACGTCGTAATAGTTAATACCATGTGCCATCGCAACACGGTACATTTGGTCACGGTTGTCGTACAAGTCCGCTACATGAATTTGCCAGCTATCTTCATCGATGAAGAATACACGCTTTTTATAAATGTGACGTGTTCCCTCTTTAAGGTTCGCTTCAACAACCCATACGCGGTGTTTTTCATAACGTACGTGATCTGGATTAATGTGACCGGCCTTCAGAATGTCTTCATACTTCAAAGAGTCGCTATGTAATTTATAGCTGTTGTACGGAATGTACATCTCTTTTTTGCCTTTTAATGTCCAGTTATAACGGTTAGGAGAACCGTTGAACATGTCAAAGTCATCTGTTGTACGTAAGCTATCAGACGCTGTTCCCGGTGCATCATATGCAACGTTAGGTGCACGACGAACTCGACGCTGACCTGTGTTGTACGTCCATGCTTGTCGTGGTGTTAATATTTGGTCCATTGTTTCGTGCACAAGTAATGCTGTACCCGCCAATCGCGCAGGCTCAGTTACCTTCTGCTTGAACTTAAATAACACATTAGATTTTTGTAGCTCTTCTGGTGTTGCACTTGGATCTGAATACTTAACCAGTAGCTTCTCATCAAAGCCAATGATGTTATAAGAGCCAGAAGCCGTTGGCATTGCCTGACCACCGTTACGTTCAATAGACAAGCCACGATATCTTAATAAGTGGTTCCAAATCGCTTCTAAGCCATTTTCTGGAATTGGGAATGGAATACCAATCGCTGTATTTTTAATCCCGTTACCGCCTTCAATCAGCTCAGCCGTTGATGCGTACTTTTTAGTCGCATCGTATACAAACTGCGGATAAGCCGCGCTTCGTCGCGTTTGATAGATATTCATCTTAAACGTATCAGGGTACGTTTCAAATAAAGCAATTTGGCCAGGGCTCAAGTTATCTTTATATTTATCAAGATTGCTCTTATCGATAGTAAATAAGATCTTGTCGTCCGCATACGGATCTGGATGGTGCATACCAGGCTTAAAGTTTGCAGGTGGCTTAGTTATACCGCCAGTCCAAGCAGGGATTGAGCCATCAGCATTAGCCGCAACTTCAGCGCCGATTGGTGATAAGTCTTTACCTAAGCGATCAACCTCTTCAGGTGTCATTTTCGCTAAAGCAATTGGTGCAGCCATTATTGTCATTATTGATGCTGCTAGTAGTGTAGGTTTTCTAAACATATCGAAAGCCCTTAAATTGAGTACTTAATATTAAATGATACAAAATCGCGATCTGAGAATGTGTTTGTTGCACCACCGCCCCAGAACGTGTTGTACCCTAAATCAAATGACCATGCATTTTGATAGCTAAAGTTAAGGTTCACACCCATCGACTTTCTATCCTCAACAAACAAGAACATTGGATCTGGTGTTGTTCCGTTTACGTCATGTGAAAACACAACTCGTGGTGAGAAGTTTACACCTGAGAATAAATTGTTGTATTCACCTTTAGCGATCAGACGGTAACCCCATGAAGAAGCCGTTGGGAATGGATTAACTTCAGGACCATTAGACACTGCTTGATGGATCAAATCGTAGTTACGACCTTCTATTCCTTCAATTGTGCCGCTTCGACCAGTACCCGCAACATTCAGACGTAATTCATCATAAGAAGGCATGTCTTTAATCGTAACAGCACCTAGTTCACCGACAACCGCCCAGCTATCCGCGCCAAGTGATGGACCGAATAAATGCGTTGCTGTGAATTGTAGCTGCATCGTATCTTTTAATACGAAACCTTGTGCAACTTCGCCAGGCTGAACATAAGAAACATCATTACCTTGGCTTAATTGAGAGAAGCCTTCAAAATCTTCGCGAATGCCTGCCGCAGCTAACTGCTCAACCATGCCAGCATATAAAAGCTCCACATCATCAATTTGAAGCGGCTCGTCTTGACGGTAAGCAAATTCACCAGAGAAAGCTGTTTCACCAATTGCCGTGTTAAAGCTCAAGCCATAAAGTTTAATATCTTCAGGATAAACAATAACCGCTTGCGTGAAAGCGTTCAGGTTCGTGATATTGTCTTCAGTGATCTTATTATTCTGAATATAGTTAAGATCCTGCATTATCGCACCGGTAGTAAAGTTAGATGCTTTACCAGAAATAAGCGGTCTACGGCTGTGATAATTAATATGATAAAGCGCAATCTCAGTATCATTCAGCTCAGGCACAAACATACCTAAACGAATACCGAATTGGCCACTGTCATCAGCATCTGTTTTACCCGCGTCACCCTTACCTTTTAACGCAACTCTTGTTGGATAAGCAAGGTACATAGACGATAGCATTTGCAATGCATCAGGACTGCTCAATACGTTTTGATCTGTGACGTCTAAACCTTGTGCAGCAAGTGCACCAACCCAGTTAGACTGCAAAGAATTTAAAGCTTCAGTTAGATGATGTAAGTCGATATCTGGGTTTGACGTGAAACCAAGTTGTACATTTTGCGAATAACCATTTGCTGATGCAAAATCATTCGTCGAGAAATAACTACCTGTCGCTGGCAAGCGAGTCTCGTGCCACTGGTATTGATAAAATGCTTCTAGAGTGACATTTTCAGTAATGCCCAATGAAGCCCAAAGCATACCGACAGGGATAAATGCTTCTTTTAACTCAGAGCCCGGCGCTTTCAAACGGTCGATATCAACAGGGTTTACGTTAATACCATGCGATATTAATGTACTTTCACCCCAGTTGATTACTTGTTGACCTAGACGAATAGACAGCGGATTATTGCCGTCGTTTAAATCAAAATCAGCCCACACAAAGGCATCTAACAATCTAGCGTCAGAACAAACCTGTTCTTTCGTATCGTCATCTGCACATGGGTCTACATGTTGACCAGACACTGGGTTACGGTAAGCAAAATCACCGTCTTCCATCGCAAAGTCATAGAAGTACATAAAGCGAGAGAAGAAACCATAATTATCTTTAGTGATGGCAAATTCGTGTGTGCCTTTTAACTGTTGAGAAAAAGTATCACCAGCGTCAAAGTTTAAGTTGCCTGCATCACCATTGTTAGAGTAAGCACCTTCTTGGCTCCAAACTTGTGAAGAAGAGTACAAGGTATTGCCCGTTGAGGCATTGTACCCACTCCAATTAAACCTAGGGTGGTTACTCTTACCGATAATTCCAAAGTCTCGGTCTTCAACACGAATACTTTGTCCATATGAGAACGTTGAATCGAACGTTATCTCAAAATCACCGACTTGGAAATTAGCGGCTTGCGCATGCATGCCAACCGTTCCGAAAATGGCTGCTCCAAGTCCAAGCATAATCTTGTTCTTAGTAAAGCGCGCTTTTTTTATCATTATTTCTCCCCCTTATGGCGGGTAAATCTAATCAAGTTATTGTTTTTTGTTGTCGTAACGATAGAAGCGAAAATCGAAAATTACAAATTTTACGCGTTCGTTCGGTGCATTTTTAACTTTTTAGACCGTCTTTTAACCTTGGTAAGACGTCTTACCAGAATAGTTATAACACGTAATTTAAGTTTAAAACAAACCGAATTAACAAAAATACTTTATCCCACAAAGCCTTTTTAGTGCTTATGTCACCTTTTCAAGTGCGATAAATCGGTTGCTACCGTCAAGCTGTAATCTAAAACGCCCATTCACACCAATGCTGGATACAAACCTTCTGATGTGTGCTGCTGGAAAGCGGATCCGCTTCCCACCATCTTCCACAACCTGAATAGATTCAATATCCCCTTCATAATAAGCAAGGCACTGCTCATGGGTCAGTCTTAAATAAAAGTAATATTCTTGCATGTATCAGTTTAATGCTCTATCAATTTTCTCATATAGATCATCACTTAAGTCTGAAATTCCTGCTAAACGCTCAAGTTGTGTTCGCATCTTTTGTTGTCGGCTTTCATCAAACCGCTTAAAAGATAAGAGTGGAGTAATAATTCTTGATGCATTTTGTGGATTAAGTTCATTAAGCTCAGCGATTAAGTTACCTAATAATTCATAGCCTTTACCGTCAGGTCTATGGAATTGTTTAGGATTCATCCTTGCAAAGGTACCAACCAAAGATCTCACTCTATTCGGGTTGGACTTATCAAAGCATGGGTGTTCATACAATGATAGGATCACGTCTATGCACTTATCTGACTGACTTGTTGCGTGCAGTGCAAACCATTTATCCATGACAAGTAGATCATGATTCCATTGTGTATCAAACTCTTGCATTAATTCTGTTGACAGTGGATGCTGAGCGTTTAGTGCACTCTTTAACCCACCCAGTTTAGTTGTCATATTCGAAGAGCTGGCCTGCTCTTTCAACCAATCTGATACATTGGCCGTCGAGAGTGACAGATAATAGAGACTCTTATTACGTAGCGCTCTGATCGCCACATCTTCAGCACTTAACCCACCGCTGTCCTTAACACTTTGATAGAATTCAGCTAACTGAGTTTCTAGTAAGTCTGCAATTTGTCGCTCAAGACGTTCAATTGCTTGGCATAAAGCATCTACAGGCACAACATCGTAACCACCTGACAGTGTGTCAAAGTTTGGCACTGAAATGTACTCAGCCAAAATTGCTAAATCATCTGGCTTATTTTCAAATAGGCTTTCTAGCACAGAAGATAACTCACCAAACATAGTTTGATTATTTTCTTCACAATCGACATAAGCGCGTATTTGCTGAGTAAACAATATTTGCATCGCTTCCCATCTTGCATAATAGCTTGATGCATATTTTGCAATATGACTCAGCTGAGACAAGGAATATTCATACTCAAGTAAACACGGCGCAGAAAAGTCCTCTAATAGAACAGGAGTTGGTACTGAACCGATATCCTCAAACACAAAAGTTTGCTTTTCTTCGGTTAACTCTAGTACTTTACCTTGCTTTAAAGGTGCTCCCTTAAGAGCAATCGCTTTGCCATTTTCATCAAGTAATTCAATCGCTACGGGGATATGTAGAGGCTCGGTCACCGGATCGTTCTTTGCGTGAGTCTGGGTGATATCTATTTGATATGTTTTTGCTTGTGCGTCATATTTGGTTTTAACATGTAGTGTTGGCGTACCAAATTGTTGATACCACAATTTAAACTGACTCAGATCGGTATTTGTTGCATCAGCCATGGCATTAACAAAATCATCGCAGGTTACAGCTTGACCATCGTGACGTTCGAAATATAACTTCATACCTCGCTGGAAGCCCTCCTCCGAAAGCAAGGTATGCATCATGCGGATCACTTCAGCGCCTTTATTGTAAACAGTCACCGTATAAAAGTTATTCATCTCTATGACTTTTTCAGGGCGGATAGGATGCGCCATAGGGCCCGCGTCCTCTGCAAACTGATGCGTGCGCATCGCATTAACAGCGTCAATTCTGTTTAATGCTCTAGAGCCTAAGTCACTGCTAAACTCTTGATCTCTAAAAACAGTCAAACCTTCTTTTAAACTCAGCTGAAACCAATCGCGGCAAGTTACACGGTTACCGGTCCAGTTATGGAAGTATTCATGACCAACAATGGATTCAATAACGTGATAATCTCTATCCGTCGCTGTTTCTTGATTAGCAAGTACACAAGCACTATTAAAAACATTCAGACCTTTGTTTTCCATTGCGCCCATATTAAAGAAGTCGACTGCAACAATCATGTAGATATCAAGGTCGTATTCTAAATTGAAACGCTCCTCATCCCATTGCATCGACTTTTTCAGAGACGTCATCGCATGAGGGGCTTTTGATAAATTGCCCTTGTCGACGAATAACTGCAGCTTAACCTCACGACCTGTTTTAGTCACAAACTTATCTTCAAGGGTATCAAAATCACCTGCAACCAGAGCAAATAGATAAGATGGCTTTTTAAACGGGTCTTCCCAAGCAACGAAGTGTCGCCCACCTTCTAGCTCTCCCGAATCAACTTGATTACCATTGGAAAGTAAAAACGGAAATGATTTATCCCCTATTACGGTAACTTTATAAGTCGCTAATACGTCAGGCCTATCGAAGAAGTAGGTTATTTTCCTAAAGCCTTCAGCTTCACACTGCGTGCAATATGCACCATCAGAAAGATATAACCCTTCAAGTGACGTATTCTGTTCAGGGGCAATCTCAGTTTCTATTTCGAGGGAAAAGGATGCAGGCACAGAGTTGATCTTTATTCCATCAACTAGCTGGGTAAAATCAGAGTGTGGCTGGCCATCAACTTTGAGTGAAATAAGCGTTAAATCAACGCCATCAAGCTGAACATATGGTTGCGCACCATTCGCTTGCAATTCATACTTTGCGATTACACGGGTTTTTAACGGTGATAAGTTAAATGTGAGGTCAATATGATCCACTTGGTGACTTGGTGGCTGATAATCTGCCAATAATTTAGCTTGCGGTTTTTGTGTCATTAAAATTCCTTCATCGCATAAAATAGCGCAATATGATTAACACCACCTATCCGCCAATCTTTGCTACCTAAATCATGCAAGTGTCTAATATATATACACATGCATCCATTAAGGACACATACATAAGTTAAACGAGATTTTATAATATTAAATGAGGGAAATGTAGCTTGCAAATAAGTTTAGATGGGTTATCTGACTGTTTAGACAATAAAAAAGGCCCCAGTATTTGGAGCCTGCCTATTTTAATCTTGTTCTCTTGGTTTTAGCTTTAAGACTTTGACACCAAGATAGCCATAAACGATTGCTAAAAGCGGGTTGATTAAATTGAAGAAAGCGTAAACTGCATAATCTAATGGGTTAATCAATAGTACACTTTGCATATATGCACCACAGGTATTCCATGGTATTAACGGGCTAGTAATCGTTCCACCATCTTCAAGCGTCCTAGATAAATTAACGCTCTGAAGACCACGCTTTTTGTATTCTTCTTTGAACATTCTACCAGGGACCACAATCGCGATATATTGGTCGGCTGCAACAAGGTTCGTACCAAAACATGTTGCTATTGTTGAAGCAATAAGTGAGCCGGTGCTTTTCGCTATGCGAAGAATACTACGAACAAAAACTTCTAGTAAGCCTGTTTTCTCCATGATGGCACCGAACATCAGGGCTGTCATGATCAACCATGTTGTTGTCAACATGCTTGACATACCTCCACCACTGAGTAAATCATCCATTTTTGCATCGCCAGTTTGAACACTAAACCCATCAAAAAAAGTTGCCCAAATCAGCTTAAACTGCCCAACAAGTTCACCTTGAGACGCATCTATTTGACTTGCAATTAAATCACCTTGGAAAAGTAATGCCCACACAGCGCCGACGACAGCACCAATTGATATCGCTGGAAATGCCGGCATCTTCTTAATTGCAAGGCCAAGTAAAATAACCAGTGGGACGAGCATCAAAATATTGATATTAAAATTGTCTTGTAAAATCGTGCTGATTGCATCAATTTTACTCGCATCACTTGCAACATCAGCGTTAAAGCCCATTACAATGAAAATAATCAAGGCAATAACAAAACTTGGTACCGTAGTCCAAAGCATATGCTGAATGTGATCAAACAGGTCACTGCCTGCCACTGCTGGCGCTAGGTTAGTTGTCTCTGACAACGGACTGAGTTTATCGCCAAAATAGGCGCCAGATATCACGGCACCCGCGGTCACAACGGGGTCGAGCCCTAAACCGTTGGCCACGCCTAACAAAGCCACACCAATTGTTGCGGCCGTGGTCCAAGAGCTGCCAATACTCATGGCGACAATACCACAGATTAAACAGCTTGCGGCATAGAACCAAGACGGATTGATGATCTGCAATCCATAATATATCAGTGTCGGGACCGTACCAGATAAAAGCCAAGTACCGATTAAAGCGCCTACCATGAGCAAGATCAAAATAGCACCCAACGAAATCGTGATACCTTTGATCATCGCTTCTTCAAGCGTTTTCCATGTGAAGCCATTTTTTAAGCCGATTAGTGCCGCTGTAAACGTTGCGAACAATAACGCGATTTGGTTTGGACCAGACGATGAACTGTCACCATAAAGATAAACAGCGGCGCCTAATAAGCTGACCAATACAATAATTGGTATAAAAGCATCCCACGAAGATGCTGTTTTTGGTTGTTTCAAATTTATGTACCCCTCGCACTCATTTTGGTGCGTATTATTATTTGACCGAGTATTTTCACTCTTTTACCAATCCGGTTTGATAATAATTAAACCCGTACTTGTCAGTATCGATTATCAAGACGGATTGATAAACATAGTCTATGTTGTCTTGTTGCGGCTGACGATAATAACAAATTTGCGTTCAGGAGTAACGAAAAAAGGCGCTGTTGCGCCTTTTTTCGTAATACCAAACCATTAAATAGGTTTAAATATCGTTCTTTACAATCTTACCAAAGTTAATCATATCTTGAGTGATTAGTGCTGTTTCTTCCAAATAGGGGTCTAGCTCCGAAATAACGTCAGGTGCATCATCCAAATCTTTGATTGCCTCTAGGCCTAAACGCTTCAAACGTTCATTGGTTCTGGCAAGCGCTCTTTGATCTCTTTCCTCACGCTCTTTCTTTCTTTGCGCTTCGACTAATGAAATTGATACTTCGTTTTCTTTATCTTTATAACGTTTAATGTCGGCGTAAACGTATGAAAACTCAGGCTCTTTAGCTATACGCTTGGTGTGCTTTTCATTTAAATGTGCAATCACCGATGATAAATCATCAATGGTATTGTACTTGGCACGGGCAATGCTATCCCACGGCAATGCGTTATCTTCTTGGCTTTCGCCCCACTCTTCTGGCTCAATAAAAGACGGCAATAAAATATCTGGGATCACACCTTTATTCTGAGTACTGCCACCATTTATTCTATAAAACTTAGCAATTGTGTAGGTAATGCTACCAAGTGGGTTTTCGAACAAATCGTAAGTTCTTCTCAGCCCTTTATGTTGCTGCACAGTACCTTTACCGAATGTTTGCTCACCAATAACAATTGCACGGCCATAATCTTGCATTGCAGCTGCAAAAATCTCAGATGCTGAAGCACTATAGCGGTCAACTAACACTGTCATCGGGCCGCTGTAATATGTTTTACCGTCTTGATCTTTTTGTACGTCTAAACGATTTTGCGCAGTGTGAATTTGTACGATTGGCCCTTTATCAATAAACAGTCCAGACAGCTTCTTAGCTTCGTAAAGTGAGCCACCACCATTCTGTCTAAGGTCAATAATAATACCGTCAACTTTCTCTGCTTTGAGGGAGTTGATTTCTTTAAGAACATCCTCAGAAAGGTTGTTATAGAAACTAGGTATTTCAATTACACCTATCTTACTCGTTAAATCAGAGTACTGCGCTTCAAAGACTGACGACTTAGCGGCGCGATCTTCTAACCTGATCTTGTCTCTAATTATTTCAACAACTTTCGGAGTACCGTGTGAATCGCTTCCTTTAAGGTATTGCAATCTGACTTTAGTGCCTTTTGGTCCTTTTATCAGATCGACCACGTCATCTAGTCTCCAGCCGATAACATCTACAAACTCTTCACCATCTTGGGCTACCCCTATGATTTTGTCGTCTGCTTTTATCTGTTCCGTTTTATCAGCAGGCCCACCTGGAACCAAGCTGCGAATAACAGTGTAATCTTCATCGTAGCTTAATACAGCACCGATCCCTTCAAGTTCAAGGTCCATATCCATCTTAAATTGCTCAGCTCTACGAGGAGAAAGGTAAGATGTGTGTGCTTCGATGCTTCTAGCGAATGCATTCATAACAATTTGATATGCATCTTCACTATTGGTTTGAACTAATCGCTTTTGAGCGTTTTTGTAGCGCTTAGTTAAAATCTCTTTTATGCCTTCCCAATCCTTACCCGTTAGCTTTAATCGCAAGGCATCAGATTTGACTCTTTGGCGCCAAAACTCATTGAGTTCCGCTTGGTCTTTAGCAAAAACGACCTCTTCACGGTCAAAGTAAAACGCATCTGGCGTATCAAATTTCATCTCTTTATCTAATAAAGAAATGGCATATTGGAATCGCTCAAACCGTCTCTGTAAGCTCACATTGAACATTTCAAAAGCAAAGTCTAACTTACCATCAGCTAGGGCTTCATCAAACTTTGCTTTATGTTGTTCAAAACCATCAACATCCGACTGCAAAAAAATAGACTTGTTGTAGTCTAAGGTTTCTACATATCTATCAAAAATTTCTTCTGACAATGTTGAATTCAGTTTAAAACGTTTGTAGTGGTTCTGAGTAAATTTATCTGTCACTCTTTTCGTAGCTGTTGCGTGCTGTAATTCAGGTTTTAGCACAGGTATGTCTTTTTCTGTTACAACGCTATTAGCTGCAAAACACGTGTTTGCAACAAACAATGCAACTGCCCCAATGAGTGGTAAATTTTTACTCATACACTACTCCTTATAGAATAAATAGACTATCAGCCTTTGTCTTAACCTGCATACCAGTTACAAGTTCAACATGTACCTCGTCTTTATTGACTTCAGTAATCGTTGCGTTAACTAGCGCTTGACCAAGTTTAACTTTTACTTTGTTATTAACCTTGACCTCATTTGCAGGAAGAGGTTCAACTTTTCCAGAGCTTCTGCGCTGCTGTTGTTGAGCTGGTTTCTTATTAACTCTAGGCTTTTTGTTAGCATGGCGTGCTTGGCCAGGCCCTTTTGATTTGTAAGACTTTGTGTCACCGTCGTTGCGAGGTCTTTGCTGCTTCTTGCGCTTAGCCATTTTCGCACGGCTTTCTTCTAATGCTTTTTGTGCGTGCTCAACGTGCTCTTGCTCAACTTTCTCAGCTTGACCACCTTCTAAATCGACACGAAACTCATTTTTAGTCACCGCTTCTAAGTAGCGCCAGCTTGACGTGTACTTTCTTAAAGCTTGTCTTACTTGTGTTTTGCTCACTTTATCAGAGCCTTCGATCTTCTCAGCAATATCTTTAAAGATCCCGACCTTAAGTGGCTTTATACCATCCTTTTGTTTAAAACACTGAGGGAACTCTGAGTATAAAAACTCCAGAACCTCATTAATATCTTTTAGCTTGTTTGTGGTTTCCATGTCTAAACCTATTTAAATATCTTCATCAAGTGATGAGTTAATATAGTGTGTAACCCAGTCTAAGAGTTCATCCAATTCGGTTTCAATTAAAGCCATGTCACCGCGCAGATGTTCCCAAATACCATTAATAATTTGATCAATTTGCTCACTTCCAAGATCTTCCGGTAATCTTTCCCAAGCGAAATGGATAAGCTCGTTGAGCGTTTCTGCTACTTGCTCTTCGTCACCTTCCCAGTCCCCAACATCAAAATTAGAGAACAAGTAGTCTTGTACATTAAGCATATCTTTCATTTTAAAGTGTTTCCTCGAAGCTTTTAACTAACGCCTCTAAGCCCAGTTTATCTTGTTCATCAAACCTTGCCAAACTAGGGCTGTCAATGTCCAGCACAGCAAATATTTTACCCTGCTTATATATAGGTATTACAATTTCAGAGTTAGACGCCGCATCACATGCAATATGACCTGCAAAGGCATGCACATCTTCAACTAGTTGAGTTTTAGCCTCTGACACTGCGGTGCCACAAACGCCTTTACCAACCGGAATACGAATACATGCAGGATTACCTTGGAATGGGCCTAATACGAGTTCATTGTCACCATCCATAAGATAAAAACCAGACCAGTTAATATCTTCCATGTTGGTAAACAGCAAGGCACTTAAATTCGCCATATTAGCAATGTGGTTGTGCTCGCCTTCAATTAACCCTTTTGCCTGTTGATTTAACAGCTCATAAAATTTTTGCTTTTGCATTATTAATACTGAACATTCTTACATATAAACAGTAAAGGTACTCTTTCAAGCCAATAAATGAAACCTTTTCAGAGGAAAAAGTCCCAATTTATCCTCAATCTAACTGCAACTGTTCAATTTACACTCAAAGGAAATGTTATTGCCTTCTGAGACTGTATAAAAAAAGTGCGGATGCAAACGCACTCATAACCGCATTTGCAATGAGTATTGGCCCCGTAGAGACTGCAAGCACGTAAGTAAATGCAGTTCCGCCTAGTAGAGCTGTTGTTGTTAAGGCCGAATACGATAGCTTGTCGCGTTTATACAAAAATAAATACGCCGGTAAAACACATAACGCCATGACCATACCCACAATATGTGCATTTGAAATCGCAGTGGTTAGCAGCTGAAAAAAAAGCTGCCCTTGTCCTGTCGAAATATAAAAGTATGCACCTAATACGCTGCCAATGATAAGAGGCGATAACATTGAAACGCCAATTGCAGTTGCGACTTTTTTCATTTCAAATTCCTTACAAGAATATGTCGTTAGTGAAGTCTTCTTTGTTAGTGAAATCCCATCAATAAGACTTTGGTCGCATACTACTAAATTAAGCTAAATATATTTTGAAAGTAAAAAAGCCCAAGCTAACTTAGCTTGGGCTTAATATGGCGGAGAGATAGGGATTTGAACCCTAGATACGCTATTAACGTATGCCGGTTTTCAAGACCGGTGCTTTCAACCACTCAGCCATCTCTCCAAGTTTGTAAAACAACACATTTTAAACGTGATGTTTATTGTAGTGGCGGAGAGATAGGGAT
>NZ_AUXY01000060.1 GCF_001625695.1 Pseudoalteromonas luteoviolacea H33-S | reverse complement strand
AGTTCATGATCTTGCCCTGCCATTTGGCACCTTTATTGAGATTTATTATGTAGAGACATAAGCAGCTCGGCTTCTGCTCTTGGGAGCTCACACTCTCTCATTATTTCTTCTAAATCTGCACCAAGCTCAACCATCTTGACCGCCCGAGAGTATATTTTTGCATCTGGGTCATCATACTTTTGCGCAGCTTGTTGTTGAGCTAAATCTTTTGTAAAAGTTTCACACTCAACAAGCCGCTTTCCAATACTCAGCACACTTGCTCTTACTTCTGCGATTTCACTTCTTAAAATGCTAATTTGTTCAGCATCATTATGTGATTGTTTGTGTAACCTCGCAGCATTGTTTTGGGTTTGCTGTAAGCGTTTGCTAAATAAAAACAACAAACCTAAACAAGTTAGGCTGACAACGCATGATACGACCATAAGTGCAATGAGTACGTCATCTAAATTTACTGCCGCCACAAGTTACAAATGACTCAGCTCATCCCACTCATCATCACTGAGTAGTTTGTTCAAATCAACTAAGATGAGTAGCTCACCTTCGCGATTAGATACGCCTTGGATGAACTTGGCGCTTTCTTCAGTGCCAATGTTTGGCGCACTGTCAATCTCAGAGCTGCGTAAATAAACAACTTCTGCAACACTATCGACCAAAATACCAATCACTTGTTTTTCAGCTTCGATTATCACGATACGTGAGTTATCAGTCACTTCTGCACTCATCAATCCAAAACGTGCACGTGTATCTATTACTGTTACAACGTTACCACGCAAGTTGATGATACCTAGTACATAACTTGGTGCACCTGGTACAGGCGCAATTTCAGTGTAACGAAGTACTTCTTGTACCTGCATTACATTGATACCGTATGTTTCTTCCTCTAGCTTATATGTCACCCACTGTAGGACTTCATCATTACTATCGGCATTTTTATCTGCAGAAAGTATTCTTTCTTGGCTCATGATTAAACTCCAGATTGATGCTAGTTACTGCTCTCGGCTATCGAGGCCTTGTTCTAGCAACCTATTTAAATTCTCTACGTCAATAAGCGCACACATTTTTTCTTTAATAACGCCCGCAAGCCATGGACGCTTACCACATGCTGTTCGCCATTTTACATCATCAGCAGTGAGTGTAATATTATTGACTAACTTTTCTGCTAGCAGCCCCCACTGGCTATCTCCTAACATTATCAAATATTGATAATTAAGCTTAGATTCCAATTCAGGGGTAAACTTTTCAGGCATAACCCAACGAGCAGTATCAACAACGTTCAGCTTCTCTTCACGGTTTAGCATCACCCCTTTGAACCACTTGGGTTTTCCAAATAACTGATTGACCTCAGTAAGCTGGTGAATGCCACCCAGCGCTTGCAAAGGAACTGCCAACGTAAGCCCAGCGACTTCAAAGAATAAAGCCTGAAACTCTCCTTCAATAAAAGCTTCTTTTGCAGCACTCTTAGCAGGTGCTTGTTCTTTGATAATAGTTGTATTTTCAGTTATCTCAAGCTCTTGAGTTGGCTTCACTGGAGTTTCTTGCAGAACCTTCTCTACAATCTTCTCCTGTGGCTGAACTTTTACCTCAACATCTGCTTTTAATGCGTCTTTATTCTCGACTTGTTCGAGTAGTTGCTTTTGTGCGTCAGGCACAGATTCAAGCAGCCTTGCAACTGGCGCAAGTGCAACATCTTGGTCATCCTCTTCTTGCAATAAGGCACCTAGATATTGTTTCATCACTTGTTCATTTGCAAACAGGTGCTTACTCATTCTTACCTCTTTCTAATTCACCAATATGCTCAAGCAAGGCTCGATATGCATATACGCCTCTTGATTTTGGGCAGAATTGTACCGGAACCTTCTGTGCCAAGCTAGCATCTCTGAATTTAGTATCAACAGGTATAACACCCGGCCACACT
This sequence comes from Pseudoalteromonas luteoviolacea H33-S, assembly GCF_001625695.1. Taxonomy (GTDB): domain Bacteria; phylum Pseudomonadota; class Gammaproteobacteria; order Enterobacterales; family Alteromonadaceae; genus Pseudoalteromonas; species Pseudoalteromonas luteoviolacea_B. Next base: position 83,404 of record NZ_AUXY01000060.1, on the reverse strand, counting down.
TTATCCTGATAAGATTCTACTAACGATTTATACGCTTCTAGAGATGCTTTCGTACGCTTATCGTACATTGTAGGGACTATAGTATATTGATATTCCTTAGAATGCGAACTTTGCATTAATGTCATTGTGCGCATCATTCTATCAAGCCCTTTGAGTGCCAAAAACTCCGTCTGTACTGGAATTAAAATGCGCTCACTTGCTGCCAACGCATTGACCATCAAAACACCAAGCACCGGGGGACAATCTAAAATTGCGTAGTCATAATAATCGCTAATTTTAGCCAGCGCTTTTTTTAATATTAGACCCATTCCAGAGCGATTCCCCATGCTTCGGTCAAGCGTCGCAATCGCCATTGTCGCAGGTAGGATATCTAAGTTTTCAACGGTTGAAGGACACAAGGCTTGCAAAATTTCTTCGCTTTGCATATTGGAACCGCGGATAAAAATATCATATACACTCACCTCTAGATCTTCAGAATCTATACCAAAGTAATATGTTAGTGATGCATGCGGGTCAGTATCGATTAATAATACCTTTTTACCTTCGGCGGCAAGAATGCCGCCCAAGCTAACCGCAGTAGTTGTTTTACCTACACCACCTTTTTGATTCGCTACCGTCCAAATTTTCACTTTATTATTTTATTCCTTTGTGACTATCATGACAAAGCTGCAACTAGCAAGTTGGTATCTCTTAAGCAATCCCCAGCTCTTTATTGATCCGCAGCGCAACATCTTGCAAAGCTAAACTTTCTGATGACAACCCAGCTGCGGCGACCGCTTGAGGCATGCCATATACAACACAGGTCTTTTCATCTTGAGCCCAAATTGTCGCGCCAACTTGTTTCAGCATACGTGCCCCATCTCTTCCGTCAGCGCCCATACCTGTTAGCACGATTGCCAATACATCACCTGAATAGGCCTTTGCCGTGCTTGCAAAGGTAACATCAACACATGGCTTATAAGTGATCCTAGGGCTATCATCCTCAAATACCTTCAGCGTTTTACTGCCGCCCCTAGACTCTACCATCATTTGCTTACCACCCGGCGCCAAATAAGCGACACCCGGCATAAGTTTGTCGCCCTGCTCGGCTTCTTTGACCTTGATTTTGCATAGACTATTCAATCGCTGTGCAAATGCCGGAGTAAAGGCTGCAGGCATGTGCTGGATTAGCAAAATAGGGTGAGGGAAATTAGCGGGTAGTTGTGTCAAAATGGTTTGAAGAGCTACAGGCCCACCTGTAGAAGTACCAATTGCAACTACTTTATAAGACTTTCCTGACGCTTTAAAACTACGTTGTGGCGTGGTTTCTGTCGGGGCTTTTTGAAAGCTTCGGTCTGGTTGTGCAACCGTGGAGCTGCCTCTCAAGCTCGAAACCGGCTTAGGCGATGTGCTAAGGCTTGGTAGTCGCCATAGGCCGAGTAAAGCGGCTTACACGCTTTCTACCAATTTCTTTAACCTTTGTTTGTAATGCTCGGGTAGCTTCTTCGCTGTTACGGGCAATATCCTCAAACTTTTTCGGCAAAAAGTCCACGGCCCCTGCGTCTAGCGCGTCTAAGGTTGCGCTTGCCCCCTCTCGGGTTAACGATGAAAACATCAGAATTGGCGTTGGGTTACTCTGCATTATTTTTTTGACGGCACTAATGCCATCTAATACAGGCATTTCAACGTCCATTGTTATCACATCAGGTCGTAACTTACTTGCTTTTTCAACAGCTTCTTGACCATTAACTGCAAAGTCAATGACCTCAATTCCTGCATCTTTTTCTAGTATTTCACTTACACGACGACGAAAAAAACTTGAGTCATCAACAACTAATACTTTTACTGCCATTGGCATCGCTCTTTTTTATGTTACAGATCCGAAAAGTGGTGCCTTTGGCACCACTAAATTCGGTGACAACAAACAACATTAAATGTTATTTGCCTGCGTAATGCTTCAACATACTTGGTACATCTAGGATCAAGGCTATACCACCATCTGAAGTAATAGTCGCACCAGCCATGCCTGGCGTCCCTTGTAGTAGGGAATCGAGAGGTTTAATCACCACTTCTTCTTGACCAATTAATGAGTCAACTACAAAACCAACTTGCTGAGTACCTATTTGTACTATAACGACATGCCCTTCGGCTTTTTTCTGATTAATATCCGTACCTTTCACTAACCAATGTTCAAGATAAAACAGTGGAATCGCTTTCTCACGCACAATAATCGTTAACTGGCCATCAACTACATTTGTCTTCGTCAAATCAAGATGGAAGATTTCGCTCACACCAGCAAGTGGTAACGCAAATGTTTGCTGACCAACCATCACCATTAAGGTTGGTAAAATAGCCAGTGTCAGCGGCACCTTAATTTCTAGGATAGTACCTACACCTAACTCAGATTGGATGTTAACTTGACCGTTCAGCTGCGTGATCTTCGTTTTAACTACATCCATACCAACACCCCGTCCTGAGATGTCAGAAATTTCTTCTTTAGTTGAGAAGCCCGGCGCGAAAATTAGATTGTATGCTTCAGTATCTGATAATCTACTTGCCTGATCTGAATCGATAACGCCTTTACTTATTGCAATTTTCTTGAGTTTTTCAGGGTCCATACCTGCACCATCATCTCTGATGGTCAAAAGAATATGGTCACCTTCTTGCGAAGCAGATAGCGTAACTGTACCTGTACGAGATTTACCACCCGCTTCACGGACGTCTGGCATCTCAATACCATGATCTACAGAGTTTCTAACTAAGTGCACTAACGGGTCGGCCAATGCCTCAACTAGGTTTTTATCCAGATCTGTATCTTCACCTTCGAGGATCAGATTGATGTCTTTTTTAAGGCTTCGAGCTAAGTCTCTTACAACTCTTGGGAATCTGCCAAATACCTTTTTGATAGGCTGCATCCGGGTTTTCATGACCGCGCCTTGCAAATCGGCGGTCACCACATCTAGATTTGATATGGCTTTACCCATTGCCTCACTGTTGCTGTTATTTGCAAGGCTGACGAGACGGTTACGAACTAATACAAGTTCCCCTACCATATTCATTATTTGGTCTAGTCGTTTTGTATCAACACGAACCGTTGTTTCTGCCTGTGCCGCAGGTTTTTTCTGGGCACCACCTTTAGGTTCTGCTTTTGCAGGCGCAGCTTTAGGTGCTGCCTTGGCAACAGGTTTAGGCGCATCAGCTTTTGGCGCCGGTTTTGGTTTTGCAGCAGGAGGAGGTGGCGCTTCTGCTTTTGGTGTCTGCACTGGTGCAAGTTCAGATGCAGCTGCCGGTTCTTCTATGTTTTTTGGCGCTTGTCCTCGGCCATGAAGCTCATCAAGTAGCGCTTCAAACTCATCATCATTAATTTCTTCATCATCACCACTGGACGCACTCGGAGAAGCTGCAGGAGGTGGGCTTGATGGTGTTGGTGTACTCGCGGCTTGCCCGCCAGGTGCTGGCGTAGTATCACTTTGAGCACCGAACTTACCCACACCATGCAACTCATCCAACAAACTGTCAAATTCGTCGTCTGTAATATCGCCATCGTTTGCATTGGCTGGAGGAGATGACGGAGCAGCTGATGGTGCTTGCGGTTCTTCAACTGCTGGCCCATTGCCTGAACCATGAAGTTCATCCAATAAGCTTTCAAATTCTTCTTCAGTGATTTCATCGATACTGTCAGACGCAGCAGGTTCAACTGAGTCTGTGCCTCCAACATCAAACAAGACGTCATCTTCAGGCTCGCTAACAGGCTCTGGTTCTGGTGCAGGCTCTGCGGAAGCCGCTGGCGTAACGATTTCTTCGTCAGCAGACTCTGGCTGGCTGAGCTTATGCAAGACATCTAGTAATTCTTGGTCTGCGGGTTCTGGCTGTTCGCGGTTTTGAATACACGCAAACATATCATTGATCGTATCGAGCGACTGCAAGATCACATCCATTAACTCAGGATTGACCGAGCGTTGCCCTTGCCTTAATACATCGAAAACATTTTCAGCACCATGACAGGCATCAACGAGCTCATTCATGCCTAAGAAACCAGCTCCACCTTTGACGGTGTGAAACCCTCTGAAAATTGCATTCAGCAAATCTTTGTCATCTGGGTTATTTTCTAATTCAACAAGTTGCTCAGATAACAGTTCGAGTATTTCTCCAGCTTCAACAAGAAAGTCTTGTAAGATATCTTCATCGACTTCAAAGCTCATTATTATACTCTCCTATTAGAAACCCAAACTAGATAACAAATCATCGACTTCATCTTGACCAGACACAACATCATCTCGTTCTTCAGCGTCAATGATAGGTCCTTCAGGACCAGAAAGTTCATCAGTGGGGGTTTCAACTACTTCTTGTGGTTGTTGAGCCGTATTAAGTTGACCCACTTCTGCCGTGCCGAAAACAGTCAATAGGTGTATTAAGCTGTCCTCTACCTCTCTAACAAGCTCTATGACTCGTCGAATAACCTGACCGGTTAAATCCTGATAATCTTGTGCCATTAAAACATTTGTCATCAAGCTTTGTAATTCGTCGGTGCGGCCTTGTGAAGATTGCATAAAGTCATTTAAGTCGTGACACAGAGATTTAAACTCTCCGAGTTGTATATCACGACTCATCAACCTATCCCAGGTAGGCTTGATCTCAGAAAGGTCATCAGCCAGCTCTTGAGCAAGCGGTAGACTCGCTTCAACCGCATCCATCGTTTTATTCGCAGCGTTTTCTGTCATTTCCATAACATAGTTTAAACGTTGCTTAGCATCTGGTAGGGCTTCTGTAGTTAAATCTGATAAACGCGTGTCTAACTCGAAGTTTTTCAACGACTCGTGTAACTGGCGTGTCAATTTTCCGACTTCAGCAAATAACTCAGATTGTTCTTTGTTAGTTGCTTCAATTAAAATTTGATCAGCTTTTTCTTGTTCACCGTTTTCAAGATACTCAACAAGTTGCTTCGCTTGCTCTAATGTAATTTGTGGCGCAGAGGATTCTGACATAAGCCTATCCTTACTTGTAACTAGCCTAAGCGTTCAAAAACTTTTTCTAACTTAGTTTTCAATGTTCCAGCAGTGAATGGCTTAACAATATAACCATTTACACCCGCTTGGGCTGCTGCAACAATTTGTTCTTTTTTGGCTTCTGCTGTTACCATAAGCACAGGAATGTGCTTAAGGCTATCGTCGGCTCTTATCGCTCTCAACAGGTCGATGCCTTGCATGCCCGGCATGTTCCAATCTGTAACAACAAAGTCAAATTCTTGATTTTGTAACATTGGAAGCGCAGTGCTGCCATCATCTGCCTCTTGAACATTTGTAAAGCCTAAGTCTCTCAAAAGGTTTTTGATTATTCTTCTCATTGTAGAGAAATCATCAACCACGAGAATTTTCATGTTCTTATCCAAAACTTCCTCCGGTGAGGTTTGAACCTAAAAAAATATTAAAATGTACTCTAATTGATCCAGTCATTTATCTTGGCTCTGAGTTTAATCATTGCCTGACCGTGAATCTGACTCACTCGAGACTCGCTCACATCTAAGATTTGGCCAATCTCTTTTAAATTCATTTCATCGTTGTAGTACAAAGACAAAACCATTGCATCTCGCTCAGGTAAAGTTTTTATTGCTTCTACTAACGACTCATTAAAGCGCTCATTCTTAACGTTATTGAATGGTTTGTCTAGCGCTAAATCACTGCCTGCAGGTGAAATTACGTCTTGGTCGACACCTAGGTCTTCAATGCCAATAATTTTACTTGCATTCACGTCATGTAAAATATGATGGTACTCATCTAAGGGAATATCAAGTTTTTCAGCGATTTCAGTGTCTTTAGGCTCACGACCTAAGGCTGTTTCTAGCTCAGCAATCGCCTCTGCAACCATGCGACTATTTTTATGAACTGAGCGCGGGGCCCAGTCACCACGGCGTATCTCGTCTAACATGGCACCTCGAATTCGAATACCAGCGAAGGTTTCAAAGCTTGCCCCTTTACTTGCATCAAAATTTTTCGTTGCCTCAATCAAACCTATCATTCCAGATTGAATGAGATCATCGAGCTGAACACTTGCAGGAAGCCTTGCAAGTAAATGACAAGCCACTTTTTTGACTAAAGGTGTATGACGCTCGACCACCTTATTTAGATGGTCTGCAGTTTGATATCCCGCCATTCGATTGACCGGTGTAGCCATAATTATCCGTTAACTAACTGCTCAATGAAAAACTCTAAATGACCTGAGGGCTGATGAGGCACTGGCCACTTCACAGCTTTACTTGCTAACCCTCTAAAAGCGACTGCGGCAGGAGAGTTAGGGTAGAGTTCAACAATGGTTTTTTGACGGCGAGATGACTTTCGCATATTTTCATCGAAAGGAATTGTCGCGACTAGCTCTAGCGCAACATCTAAAAATCGATCGGTTACTTTGGACAACTTCGCAAATAATTCCTGACCTTCACGCAGGCTTCTAACCATATTCGCGACAATCTTAAATTTGTACACGCCATGTTCTCTGCTAAGAACTTTAATCAGTGCATATGCATCGGTAATAGATGTTGGTTCATCACAAACCACGACCATCACGTCTTGAGCGGCTCTAGAAAAGCTCAAAACCATATCTGATATGCCTGCAGCTGTATCAACGATTAAAACGTCAAAATCATTACTCAGCTCGCTAAACGCTCTAATTAGGCCAGCATGTTCTGCAGGGCTCAGTTCAACCATGTTTTGTGAGCCTGATGTAGCTGGCACAATTCTGATTCCGGCTGGACCCTCTACTAAAATCTCATCAAGTTCACATTCGCCAGATAGCACATGAGATAAATTACGCTCAACACGTAACCCTAGCATTACATCACAATTTGCTAATCCAAGGTCAGCATCTAAAACTAATACTCTATGGCCCTGTTGTCCTAACGCAATTGCAGTATTTAATGAAACATTGGTCTTACCGACTCCTCCTTTACCACCAGTTACTGCTATTACTTTTACTCCGTGGTTACTTTTTTGATTCATTTTACGCAGGCCACTTGCTTGATCTAAAACTGTATTAATCATACATTCCTACTGTCTGGGACGCCACTGCTTCACGTCGTGAATGTTGTGCTTTTGTTCTTTTTAAATACAACTGCTCAGCCTTTTTAACTAATTTTTGAGCATTTGCTACGCGAATGTCTTCTGGCACTCGCTGTCCGTTGGTAAGATACCCTATTGGTAAGCGATTTTGAATCGCTATGCTAATAATCTCACCTAAACTTAGACATTCATCAAGTTTTGTAAAAATGCAACCGCTCAAATTAACTTTTTTAAAGTGGTTAACAGTTTCTTGTAAAACATGCATTTGCGAAGTTGCACTTAACACTAAATAACTTCGAATATCAACTCGTGAGCTACGCATCAATGTATTTAGCTGCTCCGTCAAACGCAAGTCTCTTTGACTCATGCCTGCTGTATCTATTAATACTAGACGCTTATTTCGCAAATGATAAAGAACTTCTGCTAACTCATTTGCATCTTTAACTTGCTTAACCGGACAGCCAATAATTCTACCATAAGTTGCTAACTGCTCGTAAGCACCAATTCTATAAGTATCTGTTGTGATTAACGCGACCTTGTCTGCACCGTATTTTTGTGCACCTAGCGCAGCTAATTTTGCAACTGTAGTCGTTTTACCTACGCCAGTTGGCCCTACCATAGCATAAACACCGCCTTGACGTAGAATGTCATTATTAGTGGTATGCATCTGATTTACAACCATATTTAGCAATGCATTCCATGCCTCTTTTCGAGACACGTCATCGGGTATAAAACATGCCATTTGTTCAGCCACATCAGCACTAATACCCATGCCTTGTAATCGATCGACTAAACACGCTCTTGTTGGGTCTCGACGATCCATTTCTTGCTTCATCAGACCCGATAGCTGGTATTCTAATAACTGGCGGATAGCATTCATCTCATCACGCATAGAGCTCATTTCATCTTGAGAAGCATTATTAGCACTGCTGGCTACTGGCTGACTTTCAAGCTCTGAGTCTAACTCATCGCCAAAGTCCCAATCAGACGTAATTGGTTCAGCATGCTTCACAGAGCGAGAACGTGCAGTCTGTGACGAAGAAGAGTGTGCATCATTAAACGTAGGTTGCTGCTCGGTCTTCGGTTGAAATAGGTCGCCAGTATCAATGCCTGATTGAGAAAACATTGAGGCCAGCTCAGGTGAGCGAGGTTTTGGTGCTTGTCGCTCCAAAAGTGCTTCTAAGCTGTCAGCAACTTGTGCTTGGGGTTGTTGTGCTTGAGGGCGACGTGTTTGAGGCTTAACAACTCTTGCAGGTTGACTATACGTCGGTTTTTGCATCGTTGCTGCCGAGGCCATTTCAGGACGAGCCTCAGGCGCAGCGGCTTGCGGCTGAGGTGCCACTCGGTCATTGTCAATCGCTGCAACAATTTCTACACCATCTGCCAATTTTTTGTTTGACATAATTACGGCATCTGCGCCCAGTTCATCTTTTACTTCTTTCAAAGCTGTACGCATATCTTTTGCAAAAAATCTTTTAATCTTCATGACTCAGCACCTCGTTCCTCTATTATTGCCCAACAGAGCTAATGATCTTGATTTGTCTTTCGTCTGGTACTTCCTGATAAGACATCACTCTTAAACCAGGGATAGTATGTTTAACAAATCGAGATAAAACACTTCTTAACATACCTGAGGTTAATAAGATGGACGGCTCGCCTAGCATTTCTTGCGTTTGATGCGCTTCTCTCAATGAACCTTGAAGTCGCTCTGCAAGACCCGGCTCTATGCCTGCCCCCTCATCACCTGCGTTCTGAAGTGACTGATGCAACATCTGTTCCAACTCGGGCGCCAATGTTATGACAGGTATCTCATCTGCATTTCCAACGGCATCTTGAACGATTAATCTTCTTAGTGATATACGCACTGCTGCCGTCAATACATCTGGGTCTTGGCTTCTTGGACCGTATTCAACAAGGGTTTGTACAATTGATCTCATATCTCGAATTGCGACGCCTTCGTTTAATAAGTTTTGCAGCACTTTTACAATGGTTGTTAGAGGTAAAATGTCTGGCACTAAACCTTCCACCAATCGAGGGTGGCTCTTTGCTAACATATCTAATAAGTTTTGTACTTCTTCATGACCAAGCAATAAAGATGCGTTATTTGTCAGTAATTGACTTATATGTGTGGCAACAACCGTTGCAGCATCCACCACAGTGTAACCTAAAGAGTGCGCCTCATCTTTTTGGTCAGGTTTGATCCACACAGCTTCCAAGCCAAAAGCAGGATCTTTTGTCGCCACACCTTGAATAGGACCAAAGACTTGACCTGGATTAATTGCTAACTCATCGCCATGTTTTAATTCACCATCACCAGAGCCTACGCCCATAAGTGTTATCTTGTATGCATTAGGGTCTAATTCTAAGTTATCGCGAATATGAACAGGAGGAACAAGAAACCCAAGCTCTTGTGATAACTTTTTACGCACGCCCTTTATACGGCTTAATAACTCACCACCTTGTGCCTGATCAACAAGTGGGATCAGACGATAACCAACTTCTAAGCCGATTACGTCAACAGGCTGGACGTCATCCCACCCAAGCTCTTTTTGATCTTGTTGTTTATTAGCAACCTGAGTCCCTTTGGCTTCTTGCTCCGCTTCTTGTGCTGCAACTTGCGCTTTATGACGTTTTGAATAGTAAGCTAGACCACCTATCAAAGAACCCAAACCTAAAAAAGCGACATGTGGCATGCCTGGTACTAATCCCATGACAATTAGGATACCAGCGGCGATATATAAAGATTTTTCATTGCCTAATTGTTGGGTTACCTGCTCCCCCATGTTATGGGATTCATTTTGACGCGTCACAACAATCGCGGTACCAATTGATAATAATAGCGAAGGAAGCTGGGCTACTAGGCCATCACCAATGGTTAAGAGTGTGTAAACTTCCATGGCGCGAGAAAAAGTTAAGTCGTGTTGTACCATGCCAACAAATAAGCCACCGATTATATTGATAGCCAAAATAACAATGCCAGCAATGGCGTCGCCTTTTACAAATTTACTCGCACCATCCATAGAACCATAGAAGTCAGCTTCTCTAGTCACTTCATCACGGCGAGTACGCGCATCTTCTGCAGAAATAAATCCAGCATTCAAATCAGCATCGATAGCCATTTGCTTACCAGGCATAGCATCTAAGGTAAAACGTGCGGAAACTTCCGAGATACGGCCCGCACCCTTGGTGATTACAACAAAATTAATGATAATTAAGATAAGGAATACAACTAAACCAACAGCATAGTTACCACCAATTACAACGGATCCAAACGCTTCAATTACTTTACCAGCGGCATCTCCGCCATTGTGACCTTCCAGAAGTACAACCCGAGTACTGGCAACATTCAAAGCAAGTCTCATGATTGTCGCAATTAAAAGCACTGCGGGGAACATACCAAATTCAAGTGGCTTCATGGTGTAAACAGTTACCAAGAGCACAACTAGTGCCAGTGCAATATTAAATGAAAATAAGATATCTAATAAAAACGGCGGCATGGGCAAAATAACCATGCCTAATGCAGCAAGAACAAGCAAAGGCGTACCGATCCCCTTCGCATAGTCTTTTTTGTCTCGATTAATTTGTTGTAAAACCGCTTTAAAATCCATAACTTATCAACTTCAATTTATTGACGCAGATTAATTAAAGCAAGCTTCGTTCCAACTATTAGTGTTTAAGGCTATCAGGAATGGGCAAATCTTTACTCAACTTTGTGGGTTTTCTGCCTCGACCCTTGTTGAACTTTTTCAATTGGAAAACATATGCAAGTACTTGCGCGACTGCGGTAAATAGTTGATCTGGAATTTGGTCACCTACTTCTGTTGTATGATACAAAGAGCGTGTCAACACTGGGGACTCAACAATAGGTACCTCATTACCTTTAGCAACTTTTCTTATTTGCATGGCTAGCTCGTCCACACCTTTTGCAATGACCATTGGTGCTCCTGCTTTTTCGGTATCATATTTCAAAGCAACAGAGTAATGGGTTGGGTTTGTGACTACTACGTCCGCATCAGGGACATCTTGCATCATACGCCGTTGCGACATTTCTCTTTGTGTTCTTCTGATACGTGCTTTTATCTGTGGATCACCTTCAGAATTTTTATATTCGTCTTTTACTTCTTGCAGTGTCATTTTTAATTGCTTGTGATGAGTGTAGCTTTGATAAGGCGCATCAATTGCAGAAATAATAATCATGGTGCAGCTAAGAGCTAAAAATAACCAGCCCAATATTTGCAAAGAATGCAGTACATTGTTAGGGGCCGACTCAATACTTAGGTGTAAAATGTCATAAAATAACCAAGTAATAAATAATATTGCAAAGCCAGCAACCAATACAAACTTTAAAACAGATTTAAGCAATTCTATTGCAGCTTGTGGGCCAAACATACGTTTTATACCCTTTAATGGAGACATCTTACTTGCCTTTGGCGCTGCTGCTTGCCAACTAAAGTTAAAACCGCCCAATAAGGTATTACCTATGACACCGGCAACCGCAATAATCAGTACAAACATTGACATAGGAAAAAACAACTCTGAAAAAGCATCCCCCCAAACAGAGAACATTTTTGTCGTATCGTAAGTCTCATTGCGATTGAGTGTCAGCATACGCCCCATAATATTATAGAGGCCTTTTGCGATATCGGCCCCATACAGGATAAGCGCTATAGCTGAAAAAATGAGTACAAATGTCGTACCGAGTTCTTTTGATCGGGCCACCTGTCCCTTGCTTCTTGCATCACTAATTTTTTTCGCGGTGGGCTCTTCGGTACGTTCTTGACCTGAATCTTCTGCCATCCCAGCCTCCTAAACGGTGCAACCAATTAAATTGCACATCAATTCAGTCATCTTTAACCACTGAAATTCATACTGCATTGTAAAATTACCTAAAGTAGCCCAGATAATCATCAAACCAGCAACTAAAGTAAATGCAAAACCTACTGAGAAGATATTCATCTGTGGTGCTGCACGTGTCATGATACCAAAAGCCAAACTGATCACGAGCATAGCAGTCAAAGGGGCCAATGACAGGGATAAGGCCGTAGCAAATAGCCACGAGCCCCATGTCGCGATCTCGTAATAATTATCAACATGCCACCAATTCCCTCCTATCGGCCATGATTGGAAACTGAACACAATCATTTGAATCATCATTAGATGGCCATTAAATACAAAAAATAGCAGCGTTGCTAAAATTAAATAAAATTGACCCACGGCTGGCACACTCAGTCCATTCGATGGGTCAACAACTGAAGCGAAACCTAAACCTGTTTGCATCGCCAGAACCTGACCTGCAAGAATAAATGTATTTAATAAAAGGAGAGATGCGAATCCAATAGCAACACCTATTATCATTTCTTGAATGACAACCAAGATCATCTGAAATGAAAACAAGTTCGTAAACTGCGACTGCGGAATAGAAGGTGCGACGGCTAGTGTTACAACCATAGCAAGGCAAATTTTGATGCGCTTTGACACACTCTGCGCTCCCAGACCTGCCATTACCATTATCATAGAGCTAATACGGATAAAAGGAATTATGTAATCACTTAACCCCTGCATGAGATCTGAAAATAAAAACTCCATGCTAGCCTGCTATCTCAGGGATCCGCATGACCATTAATTTAAAAAAGTCCATAAGCTCTTGCGTCATCCAATGACCACCAGCAATAAGCGCAACAAGCGTAATAATAAGTTTTGGGAGAAAGCTTAAAGTTTGTTCGTTGATTGACGTTGCAGCCTGAAAAACAGAAACAATTAAACCAATTATCAAGCCAGGTACCACAATAGCCGAAACAAGTTTAATTACTACAAATAACGAATCACTTAAAATATCAACGAATACTTCAGGTTCCATTCTATGCTCCCAAGCCAAAACTTCGCGCTAATGTGCCCATGACCAATGACCAACCATCGACCAAAACAAACAACATTATTTTAAACGGTAATGACACTATCATAGGAGATAACATCATCATACCCATCGCCATCAAGACACTGGCCACCACTAAATCAACAATCAAAAAAGGAATGAAAAACATAAACCCGATGATAAAGGCGGTTTGTAATTCACTGGTTACAAAAGCAGGTATAATGACAACAAACGGCGTATCTTCTGGACTATCTAATTTGTCATAACCTGCAATTTTAGCAAAGGTTTCTAAGTCTTTAATTCTAGTCTGAGATAACATAAATGCTTTCATAGGCTCTTTAGCCGCATGTAGTGCTTGCACAGACGTCATTTCTTCATTTATATATGGCTGCACAGCCTCATCATAAATTTTACTAAAAATGGGCGCCATAATGAAAAAAGTCAAAAATAATGACATGCCGACCAAGATTTGATTAGACGGCGACTGCTGTAAGCCTATCGCTTGACGTAAAATCGCCAATACGACAATGATCCGTGTAAACGAGGTCATCATGATGAGCGCTGCAGGGATAAAACTGAACGCAGTCATGATGGCTAACACTTGTAGTGTCACCGAATATTCTTGTGAACCATCAGGATTTGTCGTCACACTCAGCGCTTCAATACCATCATTAGCGCTCACTTGAGGAAAGAAGAAAATTAATCCACACAGGATCAGGAATCGAAGCATGATACTCACTTTGTTTTTGTTGTGGGTTGATTCATAAAACGACTCAGCTCTTTTACAAAAGGTGCCGTTTGACTTTCATCTAAGGGGGTTTCTAACTGATATAAATAATTAATATTTTGAGGAGTTACACCGAGCAGGTGCTGTTTGTCATCAATTTCGATAACGAGAAGCCTCTCTCGCGTCCCTAGAGGTAAACTCCGGACCACTTTAAAGTCCTGATTATTACCTACGTTTGGATTAACCCGTTTTACCAACCACGCTAACCCAATTATCAAGGCCACAATTGATAGCAACGACAAAATCACTGTTACTATATCTAAATTAGGCCCTGAAGACTGCGTTGCCGCAGCCACATTTGCAAACATTATCCAAGTCATTGTTAGCGCGTTTACCTAAGCTTTTTAATTCGCTCTACTTGGCTTATCACATCTGTTAATCTGATACCAAACTTGTCGTTTACAACAACCACTTCTCCGTGTGCTATCAATGTACCGTTAACTAGTACATCTAACGGCTCACCAGCAACCCTATCTAACTCAACAACAGAGCCTTGGTTTAACTGTAATAAATTGCGAATATTTATTTTAGAACGACCCACTTCCATTGAGATAGTCACTGGAATGTCTAATATCGTATCTAATTTTCTTTTTTCGTCTGCACTTAGGTTGGCATTGCTCTCTTCAAGCTCTTCTAATTCAGCGACCTCTGCACTGCCCTGATCGACATCTTCTGCTTCTGCAAGCGCTGCCGCCCATTCATCCATAGTATCTTGATCATCACTCATGCACTTACTACCTTAAAAAACTTGATCACCAGTCAAGGTCCACACCTTCAGACAGGTGCAGATCTTCTTCTAATTCCGCTAACTCTGCATCTGAATCGAGCTTTTTACCACCTTTGGTAAAGACATGCAGCTCAGACTTCACAGATTCAGGACGTTTAATTTTTTCACTAATCTGTAACGCAACGTTGTCTCTGGAGCGACCCATTTTAGCCCTAAATGTTGGTAACTCTTCAACAAACACCGTTATATGTTCAGGCATCTCTACTGGTATAATATCACCAGTTTTTAACTCCATAATTTGCTGTAGCGACAAGTCAACTTCCAATAGCTGTGTCGACATCTCAACTTCAACATCCATGATTTCATCACGCAATGCCTTACTCCAACGCAGATCAGTATCTTCTGTATCTGATTGAACACCCGCATCAAGTAATTCACGAATAGGTTCCAACATAGAATATGGCAATGAGATATGAAAATCACCACCACCACCATCTAATTCGATATGAAAAGAACTAATTACGACGACTTCCGTCGGCGACACTATATTCGCCATGGCAGGGTTGACTTCAGAGTCTAAATATTCAAATGAGACATCCATGACGGGTGCCCAAGCCTCTTTATAATCTTCAAAGATTATCTTGAGCAGCATCTGCACAATTCGTCGCTCTGTAGGTGTAAATTCTCGCCCTTCAATTTTGGCATGATAACGACCATCGCCACCAAAAAAGTTATCAACTAAAATGAACACTAATCTGGCTTCCATGGTGATCAAACCCGTGCCTTTCAGAGGGCGAAATCGCACCATGTTGAGGCTGGTTGGAACAAACAGGGTATGAATATATTCACCGAACTTGAGCATTTGAACCCCGTTGATGGATACTTCAGCTGTACGTCTCATCATATTGAATAAGCTGATCCGCATGTGCCTCGCAAATCGCTCATTAACAATCTCCAGAGTCGGCATTCGACCCCGAACGATTCGGTCTTGTGAGGAAAAGTCATATTGCAAGGCATTAGCATCCTCGCCATCTTCTCCTGTGGATACTTCATCTTCTTCGACTTCATCAACACCATGGAGTAGCGCATCGATTTCGTCTTGTGATAATAAGTCGCTCACAATCTCGTCCTACTGCATTACAAAACCAGTAAACAGCACACGTTCAATAACCTTGCTGCCTTCGACGCCTTCCATTGCAGCTTGAACTTTATCTAGTGCAGATAAACGCAGTGTTTCTTTTCCTGCACTTGTGCTTAATTCATCCGCAGTAGTCGTGGAAAACACGCCCAGTAAAGTGCCTTCGATCAGTGGTATATGCTTTTTAGCAACTTCTTCGTTAACATCACCACGTACGAGTAATTGTACTTTAATTTGCACGATCCGGTCTCTACTGGCACCTGGCACATTAAAGACAAAAGGTCTTGGCATCGCGACATATAACGCACTGCCCATTTCAGCTGCATTTTGCTCACTCAGGTCTTCTTGCACCGCGGTTGACTCTTCTGCCAAGGAAGCTTCTTCTTCCTCCCCTCCAGACATCAAGAAGAAACCAGCAACACCTCCCAAAATCACTACAACTGCAGCGATGATGATGATGAGTTTCTTTTTAGACCCACCAGCTTCTTCAATTTCTAAATCGGTTTCTTCTGCCATACGTGCGCTTCTATAACTAAATAATCTTTTTTAATAATAGCAGTTGTTAAGCATAGTAATCTATTGCTGAATCACTTTGTTTTCTGCTAGTCACTGATTGTTCTTTATTATTTTGCGCCTCGCTGCTCTCATTAGCAAGTTTTCCTTGAGCATTCTGCTCATTATCTCCATCGCCACTGTTACCTTCTGATTGCTGCTCGATGCTGCTGTCGCCTAATTGGATCCCCTGCTCCTCTAACATCTCTTTCAGTTTAGGCATTGACTCTTCAAGTAATTCTTTTGCTTGCTGATTTTGCACGACAAAGTTTATCTGCGCCTGTTCAGCATCAGAGCGAATACGAATTTGCATACTACCCAATTCAGCAGGGTCTAATCTAATCTCTGCTTCTTGATTGTTTAAATTGATCATCATATTCACTTTTTCTTGCATCATTTTTGCTGCATCATTTCGTGCAAGGTTAAGTGTTTGCATGATCCCCTGCTCTTGAGGCGTTTTCACCTGAGCGGCACTTTGTTGTTGAACGACTTGCTGACTCTGGCGAGATTGTTCAACCTGTTGGATCACGTTCTCAAACTCTTCTTTACTTTGAATTTGCTCTGAACCTAAAGTACGGATCGCTTTAAAAATATTTTCGACATTGGCACTGGCAGTTTGACGTTGGTTGCTGCTGTTATTTTGTGATTGCTCACCATCTGACTCGGTAGCCATTTCAGGGGCTTCTTCACTTAAAGCAACATCAACGTTTTGTTTTGTTGGTTCAGCTACAACGCCCTCTTTAATTGATATTATTTTCGTAGAATTGTAACTCATTTCAGGCTTATCAATCTGCTGAGAGGGCAGTTCAACCGCTGCATTACTAAATTTAACCTTACTGTCACTTAACTTATCAGCTGCGTGCTCATTATTCGAAGTATCTTTTGCCTGCTTTGGATTTACATCAGGTGCAGGTTTACCTGTTACCAATGTATATAATGTACTTTCAAGGCGTTTTACCTGAGGGTCAGCCATTTTATCACTGCTTAACTTCTCATTTAGGGCACTCTCCAATTGCTTTTTCTCTTGGGGGGAGAGTTGCTCAACCATAGACTTTAACTCTGAAAGTACTTTGATGTTTGGAGAACCTTTTTCATTTCCCTGTGTCGCAACCTCAATTGCAGGCTTTGCTTTTAGTTCATCAGTTGATGCCTTGGCTGTTAGATCAGTTTTAGAACTAGTTTCGTCAATACTTTGCGCCTGAACAGTCCCTTTTGGTTGAGTCACTTGCGGCTCCTGAGTAACAGCTTTTCTAATCTGCGAAGCCAAATATGAAGCCTCACTATTTAGTTCACTTTCTACTGACTTTGTTGCATCGTTTACAGCAGTCTTTAATTCTGTTTGCACTTTAGGTTCTGTTGAAGCTTTTGCATCAACTGAATCTGTCTTTACAGCTTTAATTGCTACATCAGGTTGTATTTGTTTCTGAACTTCTGACTTGTCAGAAGTAGCATTTTTATTATGTAAGAACCATTCACGCGACTTTACTTCACCATTAAAAATTTCCTTACCTGTAATGATATCTTTTTGGGACTGAGGGTTATTAGTAGCCTTTTTTACATCATCTTGCACGTTACTAGGATCACCAACTGGGCCCTCAGAATAACGAAGCCCAGGATCAATGGCTTTAAAACGTTCCGATCCTGTCTGTTGGCTTTGCTGCTGAGGAATATCCGCACTTAGAAGTTTGTCAGAACGAAATGACGATGCTGATTTATTGTCTGCAAGGGCATCGGTACCGGTTTCCGCTTTTTCCCCTTGCGTTACTATGGGTCCTATTAGGTCAATAGGTCCTTTTTTCCCTTTGTTTGTTCCAGGGTTATCTGGTAACACTTCAACTTTGCCTGCATGATCTCGCATCGCTTTCGGTATTGGGGCTAAATGATGTTCCACATCGGTTTTCTGATTGTTAGAAGCCGTTATTTGCGATAATAAGCTATCAGGAGTTTGTCCTGCACTCTTTGGCTGCGTATCAATGTCACCTGCTCTCTCTACTTGCAATATGATATCTGGGCCTGTCTTAGGTAAGTGTGAATCGTCTAATTTTAACGGCTCATCGGGTCCTGTTTGTACCTTAACAGGTTCACCTTCCCCTTTTTCACTCTGTGATGCAGATTGTCTGCGCTCTACTTCAGCTTTTGCTTCTGACGCTAACGCTGTACTTTTAGCCTCTTCCTGCTCATTTGCTTGCGCCCAAACGGCCATGAACCCTTGTTCTGTTGACCTTTCATCTGCTTGTCTATGTTGAGGTGAAACTGAATTGTTCATACCTACATCTAGCGAAACATTAGCCATACTCTCACCTTTTTATGTGGCAACCTAAGACCGCTTGCCTACTTCAAATACCAATTTTGTTAAAAAATGCAATTTTTAAGCCACTAATTGAGCAGTTTATTTCTCATAAACATATTTGTTGCGAATTCATCTAGCATTTTTTGTTCTGCTTTTGCTTGGATCCGCTGTTTTTCAAGTAGTTTCTTCTCAATGAGTTTTGCAATGGCTTTTACTTTCGACTGCTGTGCTAACCACAGCTTCCTGCGCTGCTCAACAACACGCTTTGCCGTTGCAACTGTATTTGCTTGCTGCTTAATTGCCTCTTCAATTTTATTGATGAAGCTGTGGTATTGAGTAAACCCGCTACTGCTCAGACCTTGCTGTGCCTTTGTATGCAATTGTTGGGTATACTCCAAACGAAAGTCATTCAAGCCTTTCAACTTTTGCTGATTATCATTCAAGCTATTTTCAGCCTGAATGAAGTTAATCCGTAGCGTATCTTCTTTATCAGTTTCCAGCTTGTGTAATAGAGATAATTTGTCAGCCGCCATTAGCCTTGTCCTAATAATTGTGATAAGCCTTGTAAGCACTCATCGTAGTTAAGCACATCTTTCATACCCTGCTGCAAGAAGCCATTTACGCTTGGTATCATTGCAATAGCTTGATCAAGCATAGGATCACTGCCTTTTTGATAAGCACCTAATGTGATCATGTCTTTGTTTTGCTGATACATTGAATATACTTGCTTAAGGATCCTTGCCTGCTGCATATGTGTGTCTGAAACAACTTGCGGCATCACACGGCTAATAGACTTTTCAATATCAATCGCAGGATAGTGGCCACTATCGGCCAATTCTCTCGATAATACGATGTGACCATCCAATATAGCTCGTGCAGAATCCGCAATGGGGTCTTGCATATCATCCCCTTCACTGAGAACAGTAAAAAATGCGGTGATTGACCCCTGACCTTCACCGCCATTACCAGCCCTTTCAACTAAAGCCGGTAATTTAGCAAATACAGAAGGGGGATAACCTTTGGTTGCCGGTGGCTCTCCGACTGCAAGCGCAATTTCACGCTGAGCCATCGCATAACGTGTTACTGAGTCAAGCAGTAATAATACATTTAGACCTTGATCTCTAAAGTATTCCGCAATTGTGACTGCACTTTCGCAGCCTTTTAATCGCATTAAAGGTGAAGCATCGGCAGGGGCTGCAACCACCACAGAGCGACGACGCCCTTCAGTACCTAGGATCTCATCAATGAATTCTTTTACTTCTCGCCCACGCTCACCGACTAGGCCAACGACAATCACATCGGCTTCACTGCCTCGCGTCATCATGCCCAATAATACTGATTTACCAACACCACTACCTGCAAACAAGCCCATTCGTTGGCCTTGCCCTACAGTAATAATTGAGTTAATTGCCCTTACACCAACATCCATTGGCTCTTTGATTGGACGCCTGGCTAATGGGTTGATGGGAGCCTGAGCGAACTTGAGTCTCGTTTCTGCCTGTATTGCACCTAATCCGTCTAATGGCCGCCCCAAGCCGTCAACTACACGACCTAGTAGACCCATGCCGACAGGCAATCCAGCTTCTTTTACTTGAGGGATAACTCGTGCGCCAGGCAAGACACCTGATATACGGTCATTTGGCATAAGATAGAGGACGTCATTATTGAAACCAATCACCTCAGCATCAATGAAACCATTTATCGTTTCTATTTTACACTGACTACCAACGGCTGCATTAAGCCCCTTAGCTTCGAGAGTTAGCCCAACAACACGTGTTAGGCTTCCTGCGACGGCAACACCAAATGGATGTATATGTTTTTGGTATTTATTAATACGTTGTGCAAACGATTGATTTTGAGGTTCTAGCTCTGACATTTAACATGGCGCAATAATTTTTAGATACCACTGTCATGCAAAAACTTCTCCAATATTTCAGTCAAACGAGTTTTTACCGTTAAATCGATGGAAGAGATCAGTGATTTAATTTCACAACCGCCACGTTCAAAGGTAGGCTCGGGAATCAACTGCCATTGTTGCTTGTGGATCATATCTGCCCCATAGGCTTCTTCAACTAATGAAAGGTCATCAGGGTGCAGATGGATTTTAAGTTGCACCTCGCCAATGGGTAACGCATCCAGACCTTTTTTCAAAGCTTGGAGGATCAATTCAGGATTTGACTTTATCTCGTGGAAAGTAATTTGTTGTGTCAATAAACTGACGAGTTCAATTAATTGCTTCTCGCAAGCATCATCAACTTGCTTAAGCGGATCATGAACTTTTTCAATTAACTGTGTTAATGTTTGCAGTCTTTCTTCCACCAAGGGCTTTGCATCTTCAAGGCCTTGTTGCTTACCTATCTCTAACCCTTCCTTCTGACCAGCTTCATTGCCCTCTTTAGCGCCCTTTTCAAACCCTTCAATATAACCTTGCTCATGGCCTTGTTTTAACCCCTCGTCATATGCATCTTGACGGATCTGCTCAAGCTCCTCCAATGTCAAAGTTGGGATTTCAGGCTCAACAGCTTCAGGCTCTGTATTACGTTCGGTCTTGGTATACAACTCTTCAAGCGGAGTACCCATTGCGGTTGAACGACCGCTCAACCCACTTAGGTCCTCTTTGACATCCGGTATCGGCCACTCCTCTAAATGATCGAGTAACGCATCAACGGCCTCTCCATGTACAGGGCGTCCACGGTGAAATTTAGGATCAGACATACTTTACAGGAACTCCTCACCGCCACCACCGCCAAGCATGATCTCTCCTGAGTCAGCTAAACGTCTAGCTGTTGCCAATATTTCTTTTTGTGCGGCTTCTACTTCACTGATCCTCACAGGTGGCATTGCCTCTAGATCATCGGCCATCATTTCAGCGGCACGCTTAGACATATTGCTTAGAATCTTATCTTTCAATGAATCATCTGCGCCTTTAATGGCTTTCATCAAGACATCTTGCTGTACTTCCCTCAGTATTGCTTGAATACCTCGGTCTTCTACGTCCATCAAGTTTTCAAATACGAACATCAAGTCTTGAATTTGCTGTGACATCTCTTCGTCATGTTCACGAATTGAGTCCATTAACTGACCTTCAACATTGGTATCTAGGTAGTTCATGATGTCAGCAGCAGCTTTCAAGCCACCCATTTTCGCGG
Organism: Pseudoalteromonas luteoviolacea H33-S; assembly: GCF_001625695.1. Lineage (GTDB taxonomy): Bacteria > Pseudomonadota > Gammaproteobacteria > Enterobacterales > Alteromonadaceae > Pseudoalteromonas > Pseudoalteromonas luteoviolacea_B. The sequence continues at coordinate 61,858 of NZ_AUXY01000060.1, read as the reverse complement.
CTTGTGCACCCGCTTGACCTGCGAATTGTTTTTCCATGATTTCGTTAAGCTCTTGCAGTGCTGCTGGCTGAACTTCTTCAAGGTTTGCAATACGCATTGTTAAGTCTAACCGCACTTTCTCAGTAAACTGTGAAAGTATCTCAGCAGATTGTTCAGGCTCTAGATAAGACAATACAATTGTTTGGATCTGCGGGTGCTCATTGCGGATAATGTTGGCAACCTGCTTTGAGTCCATCCACTTCAATGAATCTAACCCCTTCGCACCAGACCCCATAACAATTTGGTCTATTAAACTTGCAGCTTTGTCTTCACCTAACGCTGCCGTCAGGGCTTTTTTAATGAAGTCTTCTGACTGGAAACCAATAGTACTAAAACTCTGAATTTGTTCAATAAACAAATTATGTACGGCACTAATTTTGGATTGTGACAAATCATCAATTGCCGCCATCGCCATACCCACTTTCTGTACTTGCTTGGGTTCTAAATGTTTTAAAATTTGCGCCGCATCTTCTTCTGTTAAACTGAGCAGTAAGATGGCGGCTTTATCGACGCCATCTAACTTTTCTACATCAAATGTAGGGGGCAGTTGTTTTTGTTCTTCATCACTCATCTTCAGTTAACCACGCTTTGACCACTTGTGAAGAAAGCTCAGGCTCATTTGCTACCAATGCTCGAACCGCTTTCAATAGATCTTCATCTCCATGTAAGTCTGGCAATTGTAATGTACCATCCGAGGAGAAGCCAACAGCTGATTCATCAAAGTCGTTACTTAGCATATCTAAAGTACTATCTCCTAAGTCTACACCTGCAGTAAGTGCATCCTCATCGTAGTCCTCAAGTGTATCGTCTGGGTAAATAAGTCTTTTCAGCATAGGGCGAACTACCGCCATTATCAATACAATGATAACTAAAGCACCAGCAGCTAAACGTGCAACCTTCATAAACCACTCTTGCTCCCAAAGAGGTAGCTCTGAAGCTTCTAAAATATCTTCGCGCACAAACGGCACTGTAACCACTTCTAATGCATCGCCGCGTTGCATATCAAAACCAACACCACCTTGTAGTAAGCGACGTATGTTATTCAATTCTTCTTGTGCGCGAGGCACCATGGACACATTGCCCTCAGCATCGGCTTTAGCGACATAGTCAACCGCAACTGACACACTGATCCGACGAATAACACCTGTTTGTTGACGCTTGTGAGAAATCGTGGTGTCCAGCTCATAGTTTCGTGTTGCTTCTCTTTGAGAGCGGCTAGGAGTCGTGCCTTTACCGCTACCGCCCGGCCCAGCGACTTCTGGAATATTTGAGTCCATTGGTGGCTGGTTAGTTAATGCGCCAGGAATACCGGCGGTGATCCCACCAATGTTATTCTCTTCAAATGTTGTTTCACTGCGCACTGCTGGTAAATCTGGGTTGAAGCGTTTATGTGTTTCTTCAACTGCGCTAAAGTCCATGGTCAAATCAACTTGTGCAGTAAAATTGCCCAAGCCAACCACTGGGATCATGATACTGTCAATTTTTGATAAGTACTCTGACTCACGTTTGCGTTCTATTTCATATTCTTTACGAGAACGTGCCGCCAATGAATCTTGCGAACCAGAATTTAACAAACGACCATTTTGATCTGTCACGGTTACACGAGAAGGTTCAAGACCCTGAACAGCCGAGGCTACAATATCAACAATAGAGTCAACTTCTTCTCCATCGAGCGTGCGACCACGCTTCATTGTTAACACCACAGTTGCGGAAGGCTTTTTCTCACGACGAGCAAATACATTCTCTTTAGGTATGGCGAGTAGCACTTTAGCACGATTAATATCTTGTAATTCTTCAATTGTGCGCGCTAACTGCTGCTCACGGCTATGCTTCAGCCTTTCTCTCTCAAGACGCTGACTGACGCCAAAACCCATATCTTGCATCAAAATATCAGTGCCAGAGGTTGGCGATTGTGTAAAGCCATCCCGCGCCATTTTAAGTTTGATATTTTGATAATCTGTTTCAGCAACCATGATGGTATTGCCATCTAGTTCATACTCAATTTTTTGCGCATCTAGAAAATCGAGTGTTTGGACTAGCTCATCAGTTGGGTACTGACCAAGTGGGCGCATATCAGGTTGGCGAGCCCAAATAATAATGAAGATGGCGATTGCCAAACAAATTGCTAAGGCGATTACGAGCGTAACTTGACGTAGCATATCAACGCCACTTAAAGCACTAAAATAACCAGACTTTTGCTCTTGTTGGGTGTCTGCGCCTTCAGCAACAGCCCCTGCAGGGCCGTCTGAAAGTGCTAGATCTGTCGTTTGATTTGTAGCCACAGTTACTCTCCAATCATCTCATTAATTACACAGGCATGCTCATAATGTCTTTGTAAGCTTCGACAAGTTTGTTACGAACTTGAACGGTTGCTTCAAAGGCCACTGATGATTTGTTTTTTGCGATCATTGCTTCTGCTAAGGAAACACTTCGGTCACCCATTTCCACGGCAGTGACTTTCGCTTTTGCATCTCTTTGCAAATCAGCGACGTTATTTAACGCGCCTTTCAAAATATCACCAAACTGCGCGCTTGATGTCGCCGCTGTCGCATCCATGGGTTGCTTCACTTGAGGCTCGATACGGCCTGCTTGAGATGCCATTGACTGCATCTCTTGATATAAACTGGTATTTTGAATTTTCATGTTGCTCACCCTGTAAATTCTCTTACAAGGTTTAAAGCATGATACATGCCAACTTTTAATTGTTTAAAATCAATGTGTTAAAGTTGTAATTGTGAGGTCGGTTTTTTGACGGGTGAAAAAGCAACCAGGTTTTAACTGGTTGCTTTATAAAGAATTAAGCAGGGACTGGTAGGCCTAAATCCCGCATTTTGGCCAATTTATATCTGAGCGTTCTTGGACTGATCCCAAGTATCTCAGCAACATCTTTTCGTTTACCATTACAGCGAGTAAGCGTGTCTAATATAATTTGATGCTCTTTGTCCTGAAGTTCTTCTTTGTAACTCATGTTATCACTAGAGCTAGGTGTTTCAGATTCCATGTTTGGGTAAGCATTATACGGTGAAGCATCAAGCTCAACGGGTCGGGAAACCAAAACCTGTTCAGTCGATAGTTCCACTGGTGCTAAATTTTCAATGAAAATATCAGCATCAGTGACTTGCTCCCCCTGCTGTAGGATCAATGCGCGTTGAACCACATTATCCAGCTCCCTCACATTGCCAGGCCAAGCATGCTGTAATAATTTTTGCTGCGCAGCTACGGTCAACTTAGGAGCCAATTGATTCGACTTTTGACAATGTCTTTCAATCAAGTGCACAGCTAAAGGTACAATGTCTGCAGCTCTCTCTTTCAAAGGTAACCAAGTCAGCGGAAAAACATTTAATCTATAATACAAATCTTCTCGAAATTTGCCTTCAGCAACAGCATCTTTCAAATCTCGGTTGCTGGTCGCCAAAACTCTGACATCCAATTCGATGGTTTTTCTGCCACCTAACCTCTCTACTTCACGCTCTTGCAAAACACGTAAAAGCTTTGCCTGCAAGCCTAAGTCCATCTCAGTAATTTCATCGAGTAAGATGGTCCCTTTTTGTGCTTGCTCGAACTTACCAGGACAAGCCTGAATTGCACCTGTGAATGCGCCTTTTTCATAGCCAAATAGTGTTGCCTCAAGCATATTTTCAGGGATCGCCGCACAGTTAATGGCGACAAAAGGCTCACTATTACGCTCAGAACTGTCATGAATATAACGAGCTAGTACTTCTTTACCCGAGCCACTTGGACCCAATACCATCACACTGGCATCTGACAGCGCCACTTTTTTGGCAAGACTTAATAACTGAAGACTTTTTGGATCAGCGACAATAGGGCCATCCGTTTCTTTCTCCTTTTCAGGCATATAACGGCTTACCATATTCAACAATACTTCTGGTGCAAATGGCTTCGCCATATAATCAATTGCACCAAGTCGCATGGCTTCTACAGCGTCATCAATCGTTGCGTACGCCGTCATCATCAAAACAGGTAGATTTGGATAATTCAGCTTAATGCTTTTAAGCAAATCAATACCGCTCATTTGTCCCATTTGAACATCGCTTACCACCAGCGAGAAGCCCTGCTGTTTGAGTAATACCATAGCTTGCTCTGCGCTATCAGCCTCAACACAATCAATGCCAGCAAGCTCTAATGTGTCCAATAATGCTTCTCGTAAACCTGCGTCATCTTCAACGACTAGAATTTTATTGCTCATACAACCTCCTGAAGTTGAGTATGTTGAGATATGGGTAATAGCATACTGAAGCATGCTCCTCCGTTTGGCTCGTTGTTTACTTCAACGCGCCCCTTATGCGAATTGGCAACTGAACTAACAACAGCTAACCCCAGCCCAGTACCTTGTGATTTCGTAGTAAAAAATGGTTCAAAGAGTTTATCTGCCAAACTCATATCAACACCTGGCCCATTGTCACACACAGCTATACGAACATGCTCATCTTGATCTTTCACAGCACTGACCGTAATTTCGGCGCCCGAGCCAATGACTTGAACACTGTTATGGATCAGATTTTGGATAGCACTTGCCAATGCAGTTTTATTACCAATAATCTCAATATCTGGATCAGGTAATATGACGTCTAATTTGGCATGATGTAATGACAACATTGCATCAGAGCCCGCCTTAACCTCATTGAGTAACTGCTGCATCGATACTTGTTCGATAACCTGCTGCTCACCACTTTTAGCAAACAACAGCATATCATTGACCTGATTTTCAAGGTCTTTCAATCTAGACATGAGCTTATTATGGAATTTTTCACGTGACTTGGTCGGTAAGTTTTCACTTACCAAGTTTGCGCCATATAACATCGCAGCAGAAAGTGGTGTACGGACTTGATGCGCAAGCGATGCCACCATTTTACCAAGCGCACTCAAACGCTGCATATGGGCCACTCTAGCTTGAAGGCGGCGAGTTTCTGTCAGATCTGTCATTAAGATCAATTGACCAGGCTCTGGTGTCAGTGCTGATATCTCTAGCTTAATTAAGCGGCCATCACGCAATGAGACTTCATGCCCATCATCCTGCTGTGGACTAAAAGAGCGTTGAATGATGTTAAACCATTTCTCACCTTCTAGTGGCTCACCTAACATATCTTTGGCAATTTGGTTTGCTTTGGCAATCATACCTTGACCATCCAATACAACAACGCCGGCTGGCATAGTATCGACCAAATGGCCCAACCAGCTTGCTTGTTGCCGCAAGTCGCTCAGCTCACCAATATATGCTTCTTGCAACAAGCAAGGGTTATATTGATTTTCTGGCACAAATTGTGGATTTATCACTTTCGCTAACGCCATGACACTACTCTCATGAATCTTCCTGACATGATAAAAGCAAATCGCGTGCCAAATTTATTTGATATAAATAACAAGTAGTTAAATGAAAAATGGGCAGGACAAAACTTTGACACTATCATTGCTAGCGCACCCAGAGCACACTTTTTGAGATACTTTCAAAGTGCTCACTTCACGTTCAAATCAATCTCACTATATCTTGATTAAAAGTACTTAATGTAAGATAAATACTTATATTACACCCTCACCAGAGAACTGAAATGTGTAAAAGATGCTTATGGCTTGATGAGAGCAAACCAGATTATGTTACTTATCATGATCAAGAATGGGGAGTACCTATTTGGGATGATCGCAAATTATTTGAGTTTATTACCCTGGAGTCAGCACAAGCTGGACTAAGCTGGTATACCATCTTAAAAAAACGTGAAAATTACAGAGCCGCCTTTAAAGAGTTTGATGTTCAGAAAGTCGCAAGCATGTCAGATCAAGATGTAGATATACTTATGGACAATAAAGGAATTGTTCGTAATAAAGCCAAGATATTGGCCACCATAAACAATGCGCAACGTTTTATCGAAGTTCAGTCAGCTTTTGGCAGCTTTGCTAAATACCAATGGGCATTTGTGGACTTTACCCCAATCATCAATGATATTAAAAGCAAAGATGACTACCCCACTACAAGTGAAATAAGCGAAAAATTTGCCAAGGATTTAAAAAAAAGAGGGTTTAAATTTTTGGGACCCACGACAGTCTACGCACATATGCAAGCTTGTGGTATGGTCAATGACCATGATAACGACTGCCATAGGAAGCAGCCGTTAATCAGCCTAATTGAAACTTTAGACTTAGCTAAACAGCTAAGAAAATAGCCTATTTAGTACAGCCTTAATCTCGATTGAGATTGTACTTTTTCATTTTTTCGACAAGTGTCGTTCGTCTTACACCGAGTATTTCAGCAGCACGAGCCACGACATAATCATATCGCTCTAAAGCTTGAGTGATAAGACTAACCTCCAAATCAGCTAAGTAGTCTTTTAATTCGATCCCTTCATCTGGCAGTAAACCGAGCATAGACTGCTCTGGCGTCACAATATCTTCTTCCTCTTCAAAATCACTAAAGCCTTCACTAAATAAATCATTGAATGCATCTCTTTCCATAAGCTCTTCTGGGTATTCGGGCTCAAAGGCTTCCACTTCAATATAACGATACTTAATTGGTAGATCAGTGACATCAACCAATTTGTCAGGAAACATAATCGCCATACGCTCCACCAAATTAGCCAACTCTCGAATGTTACCTGGCCAGGCATGAGACTTTAAGCTTTCAATGGCTCTATCGGTGAACTTAACCCCTTTATTGCCTTGCTCAGTTACTCGACGAAGAAGCTCCTTCAATAGCAGCGGAATATCATCAACACGCTGGCTAAGAGAAGGGTTCTCAATAGGGAAAACATTTAGACGATAAAACAAGTCTTCTCTGAATTTACCCTCTTCTATCATGTCTTCGAGGTTTCGGTGTGTCGCAGCTATGACGCGAACATTGGCTTGAATTGGCTTAGTACCGCCTACTCTTTCATAGCTTCGTTCTTGCAAAACGCGCAGTAACTTGACTTGCATTTGCAGTGGCATATCGCCAATTTCATCTAGGAATAACGTACCATTTTGAGCTAATTCGAAGCGCCCTTTACGAGCAGAAATGGCACCAGTAAACGCCCCTTTCTCATGGCCAAATAGTTCACTTTCCAGTAACTCTCCGGGAATAGCACCACAGTTTACAGGCACAAAAGGACCATCAGAACGGTTAGAAAGTAAGTGTACATTTCTAGCTACAACTTCCTTACCGGTTCCAGATTCACCTAAGATCAAGACATTGGCATCAGTTTGTGCAACTTGAGAGATTAAAAATCTCACTTCTTTTACCGCTTCAGTATCACCAACAAGTCCATCAAATGACTTAGCATCACGCCCTTGTTCGATTTGCCCCGGTAGCAGACTCAAGTACTGTTGGCAGTCGTGTAATAGCTGCATAGTCACATCATGACTAAATGGTTCAGTAATTAACCCAATCACGTTAGCCAGAGATAATAAAGGTCTAAGTGTTTCGCCAACTAAAATAAAAGGGTGAGCAGGAAGGCTCTTTATGTGGCGTTCATGATCCAATCCATCGAGTGCGCCAAGGACAACCTTACATTCTTGATACTTTTTTACCAGCTCTGGACTAAATTCCGACTCAGTAACTACAATTGCTGGTTGTCCGCAAAATGACAACGCAGCTGCAAGTCCAGAAGCGCGATTATTGTTTTTATCGATGATCAGTATCATTTGGACTGGATCCAAAAATTTTTATAAGTCTATGAGTATGATTGTAAGGGAGTATCTAAGGGATGCAATACCTAAGTGGCAAATTATTGACGTAAACGCCAAATAAATGCCACTGAGTATGTTTTGAATCAATACAATAGTATTAATTGTTACTAAAGTAAGTTAAGTACCGAAGATGCAGATTGATTAGCTTGTCCTCTCAACGCAATCGATGTTTGAGATAGAATATCGTTTGCAGCTCTTTCAGCTGATGCTTGTGCAAAGTCAGTATCAGCTATTCTGCTTTGGCTCTCTGCAATACGGTCACTCTGATTACCTAAACCGCGTATTGTACTATCCAAAGTATTTTCAAATGCACCTAGTTGAGAGCGTTGCGAGTTGACATCTTTTGCAACTTGATCTGCAGCAGTTATTGCAGCTTGAGCCCCTGCTTGAGTAGAAATATCTACACTTAAAATACCCGCAGCAACAGTACCGTCTGTTGGCGTAAAGCTTTGCGTGGTATTTGCATCCGGTCCAACTTGGAAGCTTGCCTGCTCACCATCAAAGAGAGGGTCACCGCCAAAAGTGGTATTTTCAAATGTCTCTGTGATCTGGGTTTGCAGCTGTGATACCTCATCTTGTAAAGCTTGTCTGTCACTATCCGTTAAAGCCCCACTGCCAGCCTGAATAGATAGCTCTCTAATTCGGCTTACGGCATCATTAACACCAGATAAAGCTGAGTCAGCAGTTTGAGAATAAGAGATACCATCATAAGCATTACGAATAGATTGCCCATATCCTTCTTGCTGAGAAGTTAAACGATTAATTATTTGCAGTGCTGCAGCATCATCTGCCGCCGAGTTTACTTTTTTACCCGTCGCTAACTGTTGATTTAATTTATTATTCGTTTGCTCTGTTCTGTTAAAGAAAGAGTTACTCGGTGAATTGATCTGTAACATGCCACCTTCCTCCGCAATACTGACACTATAATCTTACGCCTATTAGTGCAAAAAGTCATCTATCGTTTAAAAATCACAATCCTGCTCGTGTTAAATACTGCAAAATTCGAAGAAGTGATATAAAGTATTGAGTAATCACTTTTTTTAGGATGCAGGGGCACAATCTTTACCTAATACTTTCTTCTACAGTGTAAAGAAATGATTGCACCTTTAGATGGGTAAAATATGTTTAATAACAAAACAATCTTGATTACTGGCGGAACTGGCTCCTTCGGCAAGAAATACGTTAAAACTCTGCTTGAAAGGTATCGCCCTAAAAAGATTATCGTTTTTTCACGGGACGAGCTAAAACAGTTTGAGATGCAACAAACATTTAATGCGCCATGCATGCGATATTTTATTGGCGATGTGCGTGATAGGGATAGACTACGCAGAGCGATGCAGGGGGTCGATTACGTGATCCATGCTGCCGCACTTAAACAAGTACCTGCTGCTGAATATAATCCCATGGAGTGTATTAAAACAAACATCAATGGCGCAGAAAACGTTATTGAAGCTGCGCTAGACTGTAATGTCAGTAAAGTCATTGCACTGTCAACTGACAAAGCAGCCAACCCAATCAATTTGTATGGCGCAACTAAACTTGCCTCTGACAAACTCTTCGTTGCAGCAAATAATATCGCAGGCGGCCACAAAACCATGTTTTCTGTCGTAAGGTACGGAAATGTGGTTTGCTCAAGGGGCTCTGTTGTACCGGTATTTCAAAAGTTTATTGATGAACAACAAGACCACATCCCTATTACTCACCCAGACATGACGCGATTTTGGATAAGTTTACAACAGGGCGTTGATTTTGTTCTTACAAACTTTGAGCGCATGTTGGGCGGTGAAATCTTTGTTCCTAAAATACCATCAATCAAAATTACTGACTTAGCGACTGCCATGGCCCCGGGTCTAAAACAAAAAGTTATAGGGATTAGGCCAGGTGAAAAGCTTCACGAAGTAATGTGTCCTGAAGACTTATCTTTTGACACGTTTGAATTTGATGACCATTTTGTCATCGCGCCTGGTATCAAGTTTAGTAGCCGTACAAATAATTTTGACGTTAATGCACTTGATGAAAAAGGGAAAGCCGTTCAGCCGGGGTTTGAATACAACTCACTTTCAAATACTGACTATCTATCCGTTGAAGAAATAGCTGAGTTCAACAAACAGGCTCTGTTATGATCCCATACGGTAAACAAGCAATCTCTCAGTCTGACATTGATGCTGTCATAGAGGTGTTAAATTCCCCCTGGTTGACTCAAGGGCCCAAAGTGCCCGAATTCGAATCATCTGTTAGCCGATACTGCCATGCATATTATGCCACTGCGGTTAATAGTGCCACTTCGGCACTGCATATCGCCTGCCTTGCTCTAAATGTTGGGCATAATGATATTGTATGGACATCGCCCAATTCTTTTGTAGCCTCAGCAAACTGCGCGCTATATTGCGGTGCCAAAATTGACTTTGTCGACATTGACTCAAACACGGGCAATATGTGCGTTCATGCACTTGAGTCCAAATTAATCACCGCAAGAGAAAATAACGCCCTCCCTAAAGTCGTCATTCCGGTGCATTTTGCAGGCCAACCCTGTGACATGGACGCATTGCACAAACTCAGTATCGAATATAATTTTAAGATCATTGAAGATGCTTCTCATGCTATTGGCGGGCAATACAAAAGCGACCCAATAGGTAATTGCCAATACTCAGACATTTGTATTTTTAGTTTTCATCCAGTCAAAATTGTCACCTCAGCTGAAGGCGGTATGGCACTAACCAACTGCAAAGAACTAGATGAAAAATTGAAACTTTATAGAAGCCATGGTATCACAGCTGCGCCTGAACTATTAGAGCAAGACTCAGATGGTCCTTGGTATTACGAGCAGCAAGCACTGGGATTTAATTACCGAATGACAGATATACATGCCGCACTTGGTATGTCACAACTTGACCAGTTAAATCAGTTTGTCAACAAACGAAATGAACTTGCATCATACTACGATGCACTGTTCACCAAATATGATGAGATCAACCCGCTCACACAAAGCGATGACGTTTACAGTGCGTATCATTTGTATGTCGTGCGAGTCGCCAATTCATCCCCACAATTACATAGGCAAATTGTGACAAAGTTGAGAGCTAAAAATATCTTCTGTCATGTTCACTATATCCCGATTTACTTGCAGCCATACTACAGACAACAAGGGTTTGAACAAGGGCATTGCCCAAATGCAGAAGCGTATTATCACAGCGCAGTTACATTGCCTCTCTTTCCTGAGCTGACACAACAAGAGCAAGATTATATTGTTGCAACACTTGTTGAAACACTAACAGAATTGAGAAACGTGGAAAAATAGGGAAAATCATGTCAAAACGCTGTTTAAAACTTGCATTTATTGGGGGCGGCGCCAACTCAGCTGTAGGATATGTACACTTTTCTGCTGCTCAACTAGATAACAGATTCCAAGTCGTCACTGGCGCGTTTAGCCGAGATAAAAAGCAAAATGAACTTACGGCACAACAATGGGGTATTGACCCTAATCGCGTTTATGATGATTGGCAAGATATGCTCAAAGCTGAACGTCATAACATTGATGCTGTAGTTGTGTTAACGCCCACTCCACATCACATAGAAGCCCTTGAAACACTGTTTAAGCTCAACATTCCCACCATTTGTGAAAAGTCGCTTGTCTGTGGCAGTGATGAAATTCAGCAGTTAGCTCAAAAGTATGACGCACAAAAACACTTTCTTGCGGTCACATTCAACTACTCTGGCTACGCCATGGTTAGGGAGCTTAAAAGCCTCATACAGCATGGTAAGCTCGGCACAATCCAAAAAATACATTTAGAAATGCCACAAGAAGGGTTTAAAAGACCACCTGAAATCGCGGGAAAGGCATCTCCACCTCAGGCTTGGCGTTTACAAGACTACGCAGTGCCGACAATCTGCCTTGATTTAGGTGTACATTTGCATCATCTATCTAGCTATTTACTTGAGCTAGAACCAGAAAAAACAAGTGCCCTATTCGCTACCCATTCTGAATACACTGATTTAGTGGATGATGTTCAAATGCTGTTAAAGTACCCGAACAACATCACAGGTAGTATGTGGATGTCTAAAACAGCGATCGGTCATAGAAATGGCTTAAAAGTACGTGTGTATGGCACCGAGGGAAGCGCACTTTGGTATCAGCTCAACCCTGATGAGCTAGAGCTCAACTTCAATGATGGGCGCAGAGAAATACTTGATAGAGCAGGCCAATGTCAGTACGCGAATCAATTTAGATACAATCGAATGAAGCCAGGGCATCCGACGGGCTTCGTAGAGGCATTCGCTAATCTTTACACTGATATACATCTCGCTTTAGAGAGCTACCTAGCTGCACAAGGCAATGCCAATGAATACGTATTTGGTTTTGAACAAGCCCGCGATGGCTTAGCATTGTTTGAAGCGGCAACACGCTCCAATCAATCTGGTACTTGGGAAAATATCAAATAATACCTATGAGTGAAGGCGATGCCTTCACTCATTTATTGGTTTTGTAACTTAACGTCATTTCGCAGCACTTTGCCCATTTGATTTCTTGGCATCTCATACAAACGTACAAACTGTCTTGGTTGCTGATAATCAGTTAATTCCTGCAAACACATTAGTCTCAGCGCCTTATCTAAAAGTGCATCTCCTCGCTGCTCATAAGCCACTCGGATCACTTCCCCTAACTGAGGTTCTGCGACGCCAAATGCAACACATTCAATAATGTCAGGGTGACGTTTAATCACAGCTTCAATGTCTTGTGGAAAAATATTAATGCCACCGCTAGAGATCACTTCTTTTTTTCTTCCCACATAATATAAATACCCATGTGTATCGAGATAACCCAAATCACCCGTGTAGAAAAAACCCTCAGAGTCATAAGCCGCTGCTGTTGCATCAGGCATCTTGTGATAACCACTAAACCCAGTGAGTGTTTTACAAGCAATCTCGCCCACTTCGCCAACAGCTACTTGTTGACGCTCATCGTTACAGATTTTCAAATCCACAAAAGGAAGCGCCCGCCCTACACTGCCGTTTTTATCAGGCTCAGCCGACACACAAAAATCGGTTACAACGCCGACCTCAGATGCGCCATAGCATTCGTGAAAGGCACAGTTCAACCTACTTAATAGCGCCTTTTTTGACTCCGCATTTAAAACCGCTGAAGACGAAACAAGACAACGCAAAGAGCTCAAGTCAAAATTTGGGCCTTCATAAGCCAAAAAACTTTCTAACTGAGCAGATACTGCAAATAAAAAGCTTATTTTGTGAGTTTCTATGGCATCCAGCCAGCTTTGCAGGACAAACTTGGCCATGATCACAGTGGTTGCGCCTAACATCAACGGCATTAAAACGCCTCGCTGGGCCAGTGAATGGTACAAAGGTGTGGCCACTAAAACCTTGTCACTTTCAACCAAACCATAATAATTTTTAGTCGCTTCAATCGCACGCTGCACTTTACAATGCTGACTCAATACAATCGGTTTGGGTGCACCTGTAGAACCAGAAGTCATGGTCAAAATAAAAGGCGCATGCCCATCTACAGAGGTTTCAGCAAGGTCCAAAATCTCGTTATCTTGTTCGTCAAAAACTTGCTGCCATGTCACTTCGTCTGCAACTGACTTTTCAAAGCTAATTAACTTGTCTTGCTCAATTAAGTCTTTCTCAAGCAATACTTTGCTAATGGTTGGCCAAGCCAAAACGGCTGCAACAGGCGTTTTTTTCAAAGCAACTTCAAGGGCAGCACCTTTCAAACTCATTGGCAATGGCACAACAGCCAACCCCATTTTCGCAGCCGTCATTAATACCACGGGATACTCTATTCCGTTTGGTGCAAATAGCGCGATCCTATGTCCTGCTTTGAGGCCTATCTTAGTAAAATATGAAGCTAACAGACATACTTTATGGTCCAACTCTTGGTAACTTAAGCTGGTATGCTTGAAAATGACCGCTGTTTTATCAGGTGACGATTTCACATGGCCTTTAAAAATAGCGTAAATCCCACCCATCTTAGCCTCGGCTTGCTGGAAACTTTGCGACATAATTAAACTCTTCCTCTGATGCTTGGGGGAATATAATTTGTGTAACTAAAAACTCATCTGAAGCCTTATCTGCCTGGATAAATCCTTCTTTTTGATTGAGTAAATTAACGAATTTATTCTCTTTATTAATCACAGCGACCCAAGTCGCGTTGGGATGTAACGCTTCACAATAGGCTAATTGCCATTTTAAAACCATTTGAGCATGAACAAAGTTTACCTTATCACTTGCCGCAAACCACCCTCCATACAGGTACTCTGTATCTTTGTGGCGGTATACTTGATGCCACACATAAATTAAAGGCAATCCATTGTCTTCCAATACAAATGAGCGTCGTTGATTGTTAAACCACCAAGTGTAATGATCAATGGACTTGATAGAGTCGGTGATTGTCATCCGCCACATATTTTCTGATCGATTGCGCGCTGATAAATAGCGATTAACATCAGACAATTGAATTTCTCGAACGCCCAAAGAGTCTGTTAATTGAGACACTAGGCCCTTAAGTGTAGGCGGCGCTTGATACAAAGGTAAACCACTCAACAACTGACCACTCGTCAAGTAATCAGCAATGCGCTTTGCACCTTGACCACCGACCGATACCAAAGGGCTTAAGCGCTGTTTCTCAATGGCTGCTCTATGCTCGAATAACGATTGGATCAGTCTGGCTATTTTATCAGCAGAAAAATTAAGCAAATCCTCAATATGATAAAAATGCCCCAGTTGCTCTAAGTCTTCAATGTTGTTGCTCTGGTTAGCTGCGAGTGAAAAAGTCAGTGCAGGTGTTTTTGTCACAGCCAGTTCATACAATGACGTGCCTAAAGCCCCTACAAACAGCCCTGTTTTTCTGTAGTACTCAGATAAGCTACTTGGTGCATAAGCCAGTGTTAACTGCTCGTACTGTTCACAAAGGGCCTCAAGCGCTTCAATATCCGTTGCTTTAGGGCCTATAATAGCAACAAGCTCACTAATTGCCGGGGCTTGCATGCATAGCTGCTCTATAACGGGTGTCAAAGCACGCCAACTACCACCGCCGCCGAGGGAGAAAGTAATACGATTTGTACGTGACAGCGAAGTCGTCGCAGCTAAATGATACTCTGGAGATAATATGGCAAACTCTGGCCCAAGTAGCTTATCTGTCTCAGCGGACACTAAGCCATCATACCGCTCTGATGTCACGCTACCGACCCACTTCATATCAAGCACCGCATCAGATATATGTTGTCGAGCCAAGTCATCCACAGCCAGCAGCTTTATGCCATGCGCTTTTATTTCTGCTTCCCAGCTCTCATCAAACGTATAACCATCAACAACAAACCATTTAATCTCGTACTTATGTGACTTTAGATAGGTTAAACAAAAACTTGCATCATCTTGGCAGCGGCCAGTTTGAGGGACAATAACAAGCTCAGCATCTAGTTCGTTTGTAAAGTGCGCTAATGCATCACTTTGATCGATAAAAAAAATGGTGGGTTCGTTGCGCTTTTCTAACTCGACTGCAAGCCATTTCATTCGCATAAAATGGCCCATTCCACATTGTGTATCTACACGAAATGCAATCATATACTTTCCATCAGAGCATTCACAAGATTGCCCACTATGGCATTTTTTTCATCTAACAGTAATTCAGGGGCGACAGCGACAGAAAAGTGCGCCTCAATTCCCATCGTCAGTGTTAAAATTTCAAATGAATCCAACTCACCTTCAGCAATGAAGTTATAACTCTCAAGTGAAGATGCATCGAGTAATACCCCGCGCTCTTCCAAAAATTGCTGAATATATTCAAGTAACGTCTCTTTAGAAATCATTATTGTAAGTCCTCCCAGCTTAACTGCGTGCCGCAAACAAGCGTTTTATTAACACGGCGACCAATAAGCCTAGGTAACTCTTGGGGCATGATCTCACCACCTCCGGGACGCATTTGCCTTAAATGCGCTGCGGTCAGGACTTCATTTGCCTTAATATCTTTAATAATATAAACACAACGACGAGCTTTTGACGCTTCACTTGGATAGTGCACCGTGCCCATCGCCTTTTCAATTTGACGCACACCATGCACTAGCGCTTTTAACTCATCCGGCGTCATTGAAAAAAAGCTATCTGCAGTATTATCTGATTTATCCAAAACAAAATGCTTTTCAATCATGCAGGCACCGACCGCCACAGACGCCAAAGGCACATCATTGCCTAAGGTATGATCGGACAACCCTACTGGACATCCAAATGCGTCACGCATATGTGGAATAGTTCTCAAATTTATTGATTCAGCCGGTGCTGGGTAAGTGCTTGTGCACTTCATCAATGCAAGCGCTTGTACACCTGCATCCTCAGCAACTTTGACAGCTTGTGCAATCTCGTTAAGCGTAGCGCCGCCCGTTGACATGATCATAGGTTTTTTTGTGGCGGCTACATCTTTGATCAGTTGATGATCTATTAGCTCTGGAGATGCTATTTTATAAGCTGGTGCATCAAACTGCTGCAATAAATCCACAGCCGATTTATCAAATGGCGATGAAAAGCACGTCAACCCTATCTTGGCTGAAAGCTCGAACAGCTCCGCGTGGAAATCCCAAGGCATATAAGCGCCTTTATACAAGTCATGGAGATACTGTCCTTTCCAGGGCCCGGTAGCTTCAAAATGCGGAAGCTTACAATCCATAGTTAGGGTGTCTGCAGTATAAGTTTGCAACTTTATAGCATCTGCTCCCGCCTCTTTAGCAGCGTGTACTAATTCCTTTGCTTTACTTAGTGACTGGCCGTGATTAGCCGACATTTCAGCAATGATGTAGCAAGGTGAGTCATGACCAACTTCCCTGCCTGATATCTTAAATTGAGATTTAAAATTCACAATGCTCTCTTCTTTTTTTAGGCATATAATACAAATTGCGTAGCAAATATCACGCCGACAATTAACAATGGTACAAAAAGCGCCCAACGCCAATAAACTCAACGCACACAATCAATTTTTTATTCTGTATTTGAGTGTAATGATTTGCTATATTGAACGCAATTATAATGATAACAACGACTTCGATGGAAAACGTTCAGATCATCATTCAAGCTAGAATGACCTCAACTCGATTACCGGGCAAAGTATTGCTCCCTCTGTGTAATTCTACTGTACTACAGGTCATGTTAGACAGACTTGCAGAATTTAAAGAGCATATCATTATTGCAACCACCAATGATGGTTCTGAAGCGCCCATTGTTGAGCTATGTAAAGAGCAAAAAATAAAATATTACCAAGGTAGTACTGAAGATGTGTTGTCTCGATATTACGAAGCTGCGGCACAATATGGTGCGATAGATGATACTACTATCGTACGCCTTACCAGTGACTGCCCGCTAATTGATCCTCTTTTAACGAGGCAAGTCATTGAAAAGCATCAGCGTTCTCAATTTGATGTCGTCAATTTAGGACCGCACAGTGGCTACCCTAGAGGCCTAGATTGCACAGCGTTTTCATATCAACTTTTAAAAAAGACCCACCAGCTTGCAACAAGCAAAGCGGACAGAGAACATGTCACACTGGGCATGGCTAAGTTTAGCTCGATTGCCACTTTCTCATTCGCGGAAGGTGAATCATTGGAGCATTGGCGACTGACTTTAGATGAACCTGATGATTACAGCGCAATCAAAGCAATTTATGCACATTTTGGTAATAGCCTCGACTTTTCCTACCCTGAGCTAAAAAAACAATTAAAGGAAAAGCCTGCGCTTACCGATATAAATAAACATGTAAATCAGAAATCTGTTTAGGGGAACCAATGGAATACATTATTTATGGCGCCGGAGGAAATGGTAAAGCTGTTTTCGACGCTATGTCTAAACAGGGAGATAAAGTTTTATTTTTCATTGATTTGTACTCAAATGAAAAAGATTACAAAGGGGTCCCTATTTTTAAGCCTGATGAAGTCTCACCAAGCGAGCACCCTGTGCTTATTTCGCTTTCGTGCTTAAGCCATGTTGTAAAAGCACAAATGATTGAAAAGGGCTTTCAAAACTGTTACGACCTTAATGAGGTCATGTCCGAGTTCAGTCATATTTTCAACCACTTTTATGATGAAGCTCATAAGCAAATACTGCAGCAAAGCGAAATTCAGTACGCCGAACAATTAAACGCATTAAATGCCAAGCTCGCCAATGCTCAGAGCAAAGACTGCCTTGCGAGAATTAGAGCTTTTAGACAAAAGCCAAGCCACACAACCTATCTCAAGAATGACTGGGAAACACAATATTTCCCTAAAGAATTAATGAGTAAAGGCTTAATTAAATCTCCTCTTAAAATGATTGATTGTGGCGCGTTTAATGGTGACACACTGCAACTTGCTGTAAATATTACAAAAAAATACAATATAGAATTTGATAGTATTGTCTGCTTTGAACCAGATCCAAAGAACTATGACAAACTGCAAAGCCGCTTAAGAGGTACAGATACTCAATACCCACGCGTGTTCACACAACCTGCGGGCGTATGGTCTAAAAACACCCGGTTAGGCTTTAGTTCATGTGGCGACCAAAGCAAAATTATCGAAGACACCACATCAGAATGTAATAGCTTGCAAGTTGCAAAAATAGACGATATCTGTTTTGGACTTGCCCCAAATTACATCAAGATGGATGTAGAAGGGGCTGAAATAGAAGCACTTAAAGGTGCTAGTGACATCATTAGGCAGTATAAGCCCAATTTAGCAATTTCAGTCTATCACGAACCTGAACATCTATGGCAGATTGCGGAGTTAATTGAACAACTCCACAGTGATTATCAATTTTACTTACATTCACACGGCGATTTTTGCAATGAAATCGTCCTCTATGCAATTGCCGAATAGACCGTAATTTAAAGTAGAGGAAATATGACAGACAAAACAATTTTAGTCACCGGTGCAACAGGTTACAAAGGCACCGTACTCGTACCTAAGCTTCTAGATAAGGGCTATAAAGTAGTCGCTTTAGACACGCAATGGTTTGGCAATTTTTTACCTGCAC
This sequence comes from Pseudoalteromonas luteoviolacea H33-S, assembly GCF_001625695.1. Lineage (GTDB taxonomy): Bacteria > Pseudomonadota > Gammaproteobacteria > Enterobacterales > Alteromonadaceae > Pseudoalteromonas > Pseudoalteromonas luteoviolacea_B. The sequence continues at coordinate 43,141 of NZ_AUXY01000060.1, read as the reverse complement.
ACCAAAACCTTTCCGTGATAAAAGGGGATGTAAGGGACACAGACAGTATTGATTTAAACGGTATTGATAGCATTATTCATTTGGCTTCTATTGCTAATGACCCCTGTGGAGATCTCAACCCTAAACTCACATGGGAAGTCAGTGCATTAGCTACAATGCAACTAGCAGACAAAGCTAAAAAGTCTGGAATTAAGCAATTTATCTATGCGTCATCAGGCAGTGTATACGGTGTTAAAGATGAAGAGCATGTCACTGAAGAGCTCTCATTAGAACCAATCTCTGAATACAACAAAACTAAAATGGTTGCTGAGCGTGTATTACTGAGCTACGCAGATGACATGGCCGTGCAAATTGTCAGACCTGCAACCGTATGTGGTCTATCAGATCGTATGCGTTTAGACGTTTCTGTCAATATGTTGACGATGCAAGCGCTTAAAAATAAAAAAATCACTGTGTTTGGTGGTGCGCAAGTACGCCCAAATATTCATATCGATGATATTACCGATCTTTACATCTATATGCTTGAAAATCCAGAAAAGACTTCTGGCATATTTAATGCTGGATTTGAGAATATCTCGATCATGGATATAGCAAAAATGGTACAAAGCAAAGTTGATTGTGAGATTGAAGTCACACCGTCTAACGACCCGCGCTGCTATAGAATAAATTCAGATAAGTTATTGGCGACTGGCTTTGCGCCAAAGAAAAATGTCAGTACCGCTATTAGCGAGATAATAGATGCATTTGAAAATGGCCAACTTGAAGATCAAGACCGTTTCTACAACCTAAAGTGGATGCAACGAGAAGTATTATGAGCAACAAACAAGGTGCAGTTTCTGAGCTGCAAATAGCACATCCAGCAGAGTCCATTACAGCGGACTATACAACGACATTAAGTCAGGTACTCACTCAACTGGACGGCAAACAAGTCGCTCAGCTCGTAGACACCTTGCTCGATATGAAAGCGCACAACGGCACCTTATTTATCTGCGGAAATGGCGGTTCAGCTGCAAACGCCATTCACCTTGCTAATGACTTTACTTTTGGTATCCACCCAAAAGGCAACGCTCTAAAAGTAGAAGCGCTCGCTGCAAACAGTTCAATTTTAACTTGTCTGGGCAATGACATTGGCTATCAAAATATTTTTAGCCACCAGCTCAAAGTCAAAGCAAACAAGCACGATGTACTGTTAGTGTTATCTGGCAGTGGTAATTCGGAAAACATCATAAACGCCATTGCCCAAGCACAAGCACTCGGTATGACCACGGTCGGGATATTAGGCTTTAAAGGCGGTACAGCCAAGCCCATGCTCGATCAGGCTTTTCATTTTGATGTACAAGATATGCAAATATCTGAAGATACCCAAGTGATCATCGGGCACATACTTATGAAAGCACTTTATCAGGAACTTAAAGATGTCTGATTCTCCTATTTTAGTACTTGGTAGCAATTCTTTTTCAGGCGCTTCTTTTTGTGCACATATGCTTAAAAAAGAGCAGCCTGTCATTGCTGCCAGTCGCTCAAAAGAGCCACATAATGCCCTGCTCCCTTACCGTTGGGTTGAACAAAAAAATAACCTTGATTTTCATCAGCTTGATTTAAATCATCACCTCGATGAAATCATTGCTTTGGTTGAAAAACACAAGGTAAAACACGTTTACAACTTTGCTGCACAAAGCATGGTTGGACAAAGCTGGGATTACCCAGAGCACTGGTTTATGACTAACTGTGTGTCCACCGTACAATTACACAACCGCCTGAGACATATTGATCATCTAGACAAGTACATTCATATCTCAACACCTGAGGTATACGGTAGTTGCGAAGGGTTAGTTCCAGAGCATCGCAATTACAATCCCAGTACACCTTATGCTGTCTCCAGAGCAGCTGCAGATATGAGCTTACATACCTTCTTTGATGTGCATAAATTCCCGGTGTTATACACACGAGCAGCGAATGTGTATGGTGAAGGACAGCAACTATATCGCATTATTCCTCGCACCATTTTATTTGCGCTACTGGGCAAAACATTACCATTGCATGGTGGTGGCCATTCTACCCGCTCATTTATTCACATCGACGATGTATCAGCAGCGACTCACTCAATTGCTCAGCAAGGGCAGCTCGGTGATATCTATCATATTTCAACCGAGCGCACCATTTCTATCCGTGCACTCGTTGAGTTGATTTGTGACATGCTACAAGTCCCATTTGAGCAAGTATGCCAAGTAACTGAAGATCGCCTAGGAAAAGATGCAGCATACTTATTAGATGCAACCAAGTTGCGTGAGCAACTTAATTGGCAAGACCAAGTATCACTCGAAAATGGACTTGAGCGCACCATTGAATGGGTTAAAACACACCTTGATGATTTAAAAAATCTACCTGATTCATATATTCATAAACCGTGAGAAAGATATGCTAGGACAAGAAATAGACCTATTAAAAAATTACCCTAAGTCTAAGCGAGACACTAAAGGCCGAGCCAACGTCATTACCGAAGCCGACAGAGAGATTGCAAGGCAATATGGTAAAGACTTTTTCGACGGTGACCGCACTTATGGTTATGGCGGATTCAGTTACTTCTCACGCTTTTGGCAACCGGTTGTACCAGATTTACAAGCTCATTTTGGTTTGTCTGCCCAAAGCAGCTTGCTAGACGTTGGCTGTGCTAAAGGATTCATGCTCTACGATTTACAGCAATTAATCCCTGGCATACAGCTACAAGGCTTAGATATATCTGAGTATGCTCTTGAGCATGCAAAAGAAGAAGTTAAAGACATATTGACTCAGGGCAACGCAAAATCACTACCCTTCGAAGACAATAGCTTCGATGTAGTGATGTCGATTAATACTATCCATAACTTAGATGAGCAAGAGTGTGCATTAGCACTGAAGGAAATCGAACGAGTAAGTCGCGGTAAATCATTTATTACTGTAGATGCTTACCGCAACGATGAAGAAAAAGAACGCATGCTCGAGTGGGCATTAACAGCCAAAACCATCATGCATGTAGATGATTGGAAACAATTTTTCCAAGATAACGGCTACACTGGCGATTTCTATTGGTTTATTCCGTAAAGTAAATTATGAATCTTGAAACTATAGCGGCAAAAATGAGACATACATTATGTGATGTCTCTAGCCAGACTAAAACCCCCCATCTCGGCAGCTGTTTATCCTGCGTAGATATTTTAGCCACGCTCTACTGGCGCGTGTTAAATATTGACCCTAACATGCCAAACGCAAGTGATCGAGATTACTTTTTATTAGGGAAAGGTCACGCAGCCAGTGCCCTTTACACGGCACTTGCCTACCGTGGTTTTTTTGACATTCAGGCTCTATACGAGCATGGGCAAACAGGCAGCCAATTTGAAGAGCACCCGGGGATCAATGCCCCGTCTGGTGTTGAAACAGTCTCAGGATCGTTAGGACACGCACTTTCCCTCGCAGCAGGTATGGCATTGAGCACAAAGCTTCAGCAAAAAGAGAATCGTTTTTATGTTTTGATGGGAGATGGCGAGCTCAATGAAGGCACTGTGTGGGAAGCCGCTATGTTTGCAGCTGGGAAAAAGCTTGATAACTTGGTCGCAATTGTAGACTTCAATAAGCTTCAAGGTACTGGGGAAAGCTGCGATATCATGCACTTAGAGCCACTGGAAGAAAAGTGGCGCGCTTTTGGCTGGCACACCATTCGTATTAATGGTCACGACTTAAATAGCTTGCAAAATGCTTTTGAACAGGCAAAGCAACAATCTCAGCCAGTCTGTATTGTGGCAGATACGATTAAAGGTAAAGGCGTATCCTTTATGGAAAATGATAACAACTGGCACTACCGAATTCCAAAAGCTGATGAAGTAGACATGGCGAAAAAGGAGCTCGGACTATGAGAAATGCCTTTGCAAGGGTCTTGACTGAACTGGCAAAAGAAGACCAACGTTTACTGCTTTTTTATGCTGATATCGGTAACCGGCTTTTTAACCCATTAAAAGAATTTGCATCAGATCGTGCCATTAATGCAGGTATCGCAGAAGCAAATATGGCATCTATGGCAGCAGGTAGTGCCATGATGGGACACAAACCTTTTATATATACCATCACGCCGTTTACCACTGCACGTAACTTCGAGCAAATAAAGATTGATATTGCCTATCAGAACCAGCCTGTGATTATCGTTGGGACAGGCTCTGGACTATCGTACGCAAATTTGGGCCCAACCCATCATTCATTTGAAGATATCGCATTGATGCGCTCCCTACCAAACATGAATATTGTTTGCCCAGCGGATGCACAAGAGCTGGAAATTTTAATGCCTCAGCTTATCGAGCTCAATCAACCATGCTACTTTAGGATCGGTAAGAAAAACGAACCAAGTGTCCATGACGCTGAACCGGCTTTAAAATTTGGTCAGGCACATACAATGGTCGCTGGTGAAAAGGTAACTATCTTAGCGACTGGAACGATTACGCCACTCGCGCAAGCGCTGCATTATGAATTATCAACAAAAGGAATTAACGCTGAATTAGTAAGTTTTCATACTGTGAAGCCTCTAGATGAAGACTACCTAACTTCAGCTTCAGCTCGCTTTGATCACATTGTTACTCTCGAAGAGCACAATGTTAATGGCGGTTTTGGTAGCGCAGTACTGGAATTTTGCTCTGAGTTGAATTCATCACCACGTATCCATAGGTTTGGTATCCCAGATAAGTTTATCGACCAAGTACATTCACCTGGTGATGCACGTGCACAAGCAGGGCTAACTGTTGAAAACATCATTACGATACTTTCAAAGAGAGGTATCGTATGATCATTGGCATTGACTTTGATAATACTATTGCGGACTACACAGGCGTATTTTACCGAGTTGCTTTGCAACTCGGTTGGATTAGTGCCGATATTGGCCAAAGTAAAACTGAAGTTAAAGACTATTTTATACAACAAAATAGAGAACCAAAGTGGACTGAATTACAAGGCATTGTTTATGGCAAAGAAATTGGTCAAGCAGTGCCATATGATGGCGCACTAAAATGTTTGCAGTCTCTAAAAGAGCAAGGCCATACATTATATTTAGTGTCTCACAAGACGCGATATCCCATTATTGGTAGCAAAGTAGATTTTCACTTAGCAGCTAAAAACTGGTTAGCGACCAATAACTTCATCGGTCAAATTAACGCTCCTTTCGAGGAAGACACACTGTTTTTTAATGAGACACTTGATACAAAAGTAAATAAAATCAAAGAATTAAAGTGTGATGTTTTCATTGATGATTTAGAAAAAGTTCTAACTCATTCAGACTTTCCAACAAGTTGCCAAGCATTGTTGTTTCAACCAAATTTATCTAACGATCAATCAAACCACATTACGCACTGGCATGAGGTAAATGCGCAATTATGTTAACTGATGCTGTGAATACATGGCTCAAGCAAATTTTGAAGCAGCCAAATTTGCAATTCCGTCAGTTAAGTGGAGGTGCAAATAACCTTGGTATACAAGTCTCTGCGGGGCAATCCTCATGGTTTTTAAAATGCTTTGAGTTATCACAAGCAATAGCTCAGAAAAAACAGCAAAACGAATTTTTGTTTAGCCAAGCTCTGAGCGAAGCCGGTATTTTCACTATTCCAAAGCCCATTGCAATCAATACGTCACTTGGCGTGAGTCTATTTGAATATATTGATGGCGAAAAAGTAACAAATGCCAACTCTGAAGCGGTACTAAAGGCCGCCTTATTTATTCAAGAGATCAATGCTTGTCAGCTAGCTACCCCTCTCACCGTAGCGAGTGAAAGCCCCAATTCTTTGGACGGTTTTTGCGATATTGTAAGCGAACGACTTACCAGGTTTGAGGCGGTGCAACCAGACAACGAGAGTATAGCCGAACAATTTTCTGCCATGTTAAAGAAAATAGCTCAACGACATAATAAGATTAGGAGTTCGCTACCAGCTCATTGGCATAAAACAATTGAGCGAAATATTGTTTCCCCTTCTGACTTTGGCTTTCACAACGTATTGAAGCAAAATAAAGCTCTCTACTTCATCGACTTTGAGTATGCAGGCTTGGATACACCTTGGAAGCTATTTGCTGATTTTTTCTCACAACCTGCCGTGCCAGTTGATATCAAACATGCCTCGCAATTTTTGTCTATAAAACTATTTAAAGATTTAAAAGATAATCCTTGTGACACATTAAAAGTTTACGAACTCACTTTATTAAAGTGGTGCCTGATCATGCTAAATGAATTTTTACCAGAAGTTCAAAAACGTAGACTATTCTCATGGAATATATCTTGCATTGAAGAACAGAAAGAGAAATTGAAGCAAGTCCAGTTTGCTCAACTACATAAATGCGATGCCTATTTTGATAAAATATCAATAAAAGTCATAGGCTTAAATAAAGTACTAAGAGAGACAGCATGAAAGCAGCCGTATTATTTAAAACTGGTGAACCACTCCAAATTATTGACGATATCCAGATGCCACCACTCTCTGCCGGACAAGTTCAAGTGAATATTTTGTACAGTGGACTGTGCCATTCACAACTTATGGAAGTGCAAGGAGGTAGGGGAGAAGATAAATACCTACCCCACCTACTAGGTCACGAAGGCGTGGGTATTGTAGAAGGTATTGGTGATGGTGTAACCAAAATAAAACCCGGTGATAAGGTTGTGATTGGCTGGATCCAAGGAGAAGGTCTAAATGCGCCAGGCGGAAAATACCCACATAAGGGGTATTTAATTAACTCAGGCAGTGCCACCACTTTATGTGAAAAGTCCATTGTTGCTGAAAACAGGCTTGTAAAATTACCTCCCACCTTTCCTGACAAACTTGCCGTACTGTTAGGCTGCGCACTTCCAACTGGTCTAGGGTTAGTATTTAATGAACTAAAGCCTGAAAAAGAGAGAACAATCGCCATTTTTGGTCTTGGCGGTATTGGTATGAGTGCATTGCTTGCAGCAAAGCTCAGTGAGCCCACAAAATTAATCGCCGTAGATGTGAATGAAGACAAGTTATCTCTAGCAAAAGAGCTTGGCGCTACGCACACTATTGATGCAAGCAAAGTAGATGCGGTCAAAGAAATATACACTTTAACTAATGGTATTGGCGTTGATTACAGCTTAGAGGCTGGCGGAACGGTACAAACTATCGAGCAAGCATTTGAATCAGTCAAAGATGGTGGCGGACAATGTGTATTCGCCTCACATCCAAGTAACGAGCTAAAAATATCTTTAGAGCCACATGCTTTCCATCGTGGTAAGTCGATTCGTGGTAGTTGGGGCGGTGGTAGTAACCCTGATAAAGACATTCCAAAATTCGTAGAATTATATCAGCAAGGCCAATTAAACTTGGAAGCATTGCTAACCCATAACTATGAATTAGAAGATATAAATCAAGCACTACAAGACTTACATAATAAAAAAATTGTGAGAGCTCTGATTAAGATTGCGCAATAGCAACTTAGGAGAAGCATATGAGTACGTACAAATTGCCACTAGAACCATACCCAAGTAGGGTTCTGATGGATTTAAGCTCAGACTGTAACCTGAAATGCCCTATGTGTGTCGTACATGGCAGCACGGACGATCCTAAAGTCAATGCAATTATCAAGAAACACATGAAGGTCACCGATGCAAAGCAAATATTAGATGAAATTGAAGGTCACACCAAGACCATAGGGCCAGGCCTGTGGAGCGAACCCTTGATGGGCCGTGACATTCTAATGCATTTGCGCAGTATGAAACGCAGAGGGTTCACCATTTCAATGAACTCTAACGGCTTATTGATGAATAAAAAAATGGCAGCCTCTCTTGTAGAAATTGATGTTGACAGCATTACAGTCAGTATCGATGCAACCACGAATGAAACATTAAGCAAAATTCGTGGCGTTGAAAAGATTGAGAAAATAGAAGCTCATGTGAAACATCTACTTGCTATCAGAGGCGATAGCCCAAGCCCTCGTATTGGCGTTTCTTTCACTAAACAACCAGAGAATGTTCATGAGGTTCAAGATTTTATAGACAAATGGGTAGAAATTACTGATTTTGTACGTATTGGTGAAATATTTGAAGATGGAAAATTCCCACATATAGATATAAACCACGAACAAAGGAAACCCTGCGCTGAGCTCTACGAAACGATGACTATCCATACCAATGGGGATGTTTCTATTTGCTGCCTTGACGGTTTTAAAGATGTCGTCGTTGGCAATGCTGTTGAAACCAGTGTTAAGGAAGTCTGGCAAGGTGAAGCGATGACCAAAATACGCGAGCACCATGAAAATGGCGAGTGGGAAAAAGTACCATTTTGTAAAAATTGTGACCGCTGGGCGTCAAATATATTCGAAGAGAAACAAGAGGGAAATCTGCTTATTAGAACCTCAGCTGAATTCACTTTTTACAATAGATTGGACAGATTAAACTCTTGGAAAAAATGTAGGTAGATATGGACAACACTTCTTATCTAGATAAATTAATTAAAGTAATCGAAGAAAATAGCGTTGAGGAGCTTCGTGAAGCACAGCGTAATAACCATCTTGATTTAAATACATTAATAAACCAGCCCATCACAATCGTCGGTGCTGCTGATGAAGGGATTAGACTCCTCACTATCTGTGATTCTCTGCAAGCGTCGGATGTACGCATTGTTGACATGAATAAAGAAAAGGTAGGAACTCAAGTACTCAATGGCAAAAGCATAATGCCTTTTTGTGCTGAAAATATCACTGAGCGTCACATTATTCTTGCTACGCACCGAACGTACCATGTATACATCAAGTGCAAAGAACTCAAAGCTGCTTCTGTGACTACATTTATGCACCTTCAAGCTTTATACCCTGAAAGCTTTGAACCGCACTTTTTTCATAAAGATATGCTAGAAACCATGTCAAACAGTGTATCTGCTTTGAAACAGCTAAGATCTAGCCTTGCAGATGACATATCTGTTGGCGTACTTGCCTCATGTTTAGATTATCGCTTACATGGCGACCCTACCGTTATGGGGAACTTTATAGATTGGGATTTGTACCTACCAACCGATATTGATTTAACGCCTTTCGCACATAGTTATGTAGATTGTGGCTCTTTTGATGGAGATAGTGTCTCTATACACTTAAACCGTTATAAATCTGCAGTCAAACATGTTTATGCGTTTGAGCCAGATCCAAATACATTTGAGCGGTTGAAAGTTAACATGTCCGCTTACCAGCAAGTACAATGCATAAACAAGGGCGTCGGAGATAAAGTCACTAAGCTAAACTTTTCAGCCAATAATGAGCGAGCCTCACTATTTTCAGAGTCGGGTGAACTAAGCATTGATACTACCTCATTGGATGCAGAGTTAAAAAATACAACACCTTCATTTATTAAAATGAATATTGAGGCGTTCGAACCACAGGCAATTGATGGCGCACAAGGTATTATAAGTAAAAATACTCCTTTATTAGCTATATCAGCTTACCACCAGCCTGAACATCTATACTCTTTACAATTTCAGATAGAGAATATTGCGCCTAACAAATATGACTTTTATTTAAGGCAGCATGATGGCGGCCTTGTTGAGACCGTACTCTACGCTGTGCCAAAAGTATCACAAGGTCATATCTAAGCATGAATACATCATACATCGTGCTATATGGCATCAATAGCGTAACAGATCTGCTACTCAAGCAATATCCAAACGCATTATTAGCGACAACTACTGGCGGTGAAAACTATAAAGAGAGGCGTGTTTACAGCCTTGATGAACTGGCACTTAAAGATAAACAAAGTATTGAGAAAATCATTATTTGCTCAATGTTTGTCGACGATATTGCCAATTCATTGATTGAGACGGGTTTTGAACTAGACAAAATTGAGTTTTATAATATTACGTACAGTCAAGTTATGCGCTGCGTTGATACGGTCAAACAAGGTAATCAACCAGAACAAATATTACATGTCGTTTATGACCTAAGTGTGAACCTTCCATGCTTCGATGCATTAAGCTTTGCAGCCGTTGCTGAAGCACACAGAATTAAGCTAGGCCTAAAACACATTCATTTTTATGTATTATCTCCTGAAATCAATAATGACAAGTTTTCCTTCTCTGCTCACTATTCTGAGAGTGAAAGAAATTGGCGCATAGCCAATATAGTCAGGCCTATTTTCGAAAGCTTTTCCTCATATATTGGTACTACAAATATCACTCATAGAGAAGAGCTGAGCCATTTCATAGGCTCAAAAAAACATGTGTTCCCTGCTTCAATTTTGTCTGAAGGTACAGGTAAAGCTTATGGTTTATTAAAATTAGAAACATACATTGATGATGGAATACCATTACCCGAGTTAACTGTGCCTGACTCAGCACAAATCATGGTTGACAAGCTGCTACAGAGTGAAGAAGTTGCTGGTAAAAAACTAGTTACACTAACGCTGCGTAATACGATGACCCACCCTGAGAGAAACTCCCCTATTACCCCTTGGTTGGAGTTTATTGAATCACTCGATAAAGAGCAGTTTTTCCCAATTGTAATCAGGGATACATCTGAGTGCTTGAGTCCAAGTGCACTCTCAAACATTGCCTTAGAGCTACCAGCAGCCTCTGTTAATTTCCACTTAAGAATTGCGCTCTACAATTCAGCATATATTAATTTGAGCTCATCAGGCGGCCCAAGCTTTGCCTATTACTTTCTGAAAGGTTGCTCTTCCATACGGTATTCACCGATTGACGAACGGCATTTTGCAACTTCAAAGGCTACGCTAGAAAGAGCAGGCTTTAAAATAGGTCAAGAGCAATTTTTCGCGAAAAATGGTACTCACCAAATACCGTATGATGTAGAAACCACGGAGTCTATTTGCGCTTACTTCAAACAGCAATGTGTAATTTTGGAGCAACAGTCAGATGACGTTTGATAAGTGGTTAGAGGATACTTTGTTTCGCCCTATGAATGTAAATAACCAAAGTACAATCATGGTTCACAGTGCCTTTAAACAGTTAAGTAAGCAAGATGTTCAGATTGAGTCATTTTGTCAATTTTTACAGCGTTACTTTTTCGAAGGTAACGTAATAATGCCAACAATGACATGGCGAACAGTTACACCAGAAAAGAATACATTCGACTTGCGTACCACCCCATCCCATACAGGTGTTTTATCAGAAATATTTAGAACACAATTTGCTACTCATAGAAGTTTGCACCCTACCCATTCTGTGTCAGCATGGGGTAAAGCAGCCCAAGTATTAACTGCCAGCCATCACTTAGCATCAGGACCTTGTTCCGAAAATAGTCCCTATGGCATCATTGAAAACTCAGATTTGTTATCAAATACCTATATCCTTTGTTTGGGAGTGGCGCTGGAATCTTGCACTTATATTCATCACTTTGAAGAATTATTTGCTCCTGATATTTACCTTGAAGATACTAAGGAGGCATATACACTCATTGACCACAATGCACACAACGTTGAGTACTTAGCACAGAGACATACGAAACGAGTGCGAGATTTTCATCAGTTTGGATTGCCTCTATTTCAAAATAAAGACCTGCTATTAGCGCAGTATGGAAACTGTGACATTACTTTAGTCAGGGCAAAAGCTTTGTCAAAGTTAATACGGACATCTTTTGCAATAAGCCCGATGGCCACGTTGGCACACGCAGCGTATCAAACTGAGCTTTCATAATGTCAGCGGCTGAATTTAACCAACATCCTATATCCAAAATTTGTCAGACAGATATAGAGACCTTAATTGCTAAAGCTAAAAAGTCTGAGCATGGACACTATCGTCTTTGCTTGCATCAAGATAATGCGGCACACATTCAAGAAATGATTATCGTTGTATTAGCTGAGGCTCGCTTTCCCCCACATAAACACCCTGTAGGGAAAAGTGAATCAATACACTTAATTAATGGGTCATTGGCTACATTTATCTTTGATGACAACGGTGCTGTTCAACAAGTAATAAAACTCGGTAAAGGTCAGGATTTAATGCAAAGAATTGAGGGGGGGATTTGGCACCTACCTATTTGCATGAGTGACTATGTTGTCTACCATGAAACCTTGGTCGGCCCATACAACAAAGAAGCCGATGTTATTCTACCAAAATGGTCTTCTGCAAACACAGACCTCACTGCGCTTGAGCACCTTTATAGCAAGCTAAAAAAGAGTTTAGAAAAGAACAATGAGTATGAATAAAGTAACTTTAGCCATTCATGGTGGAGAGAAACAGATAAACACACCAATGCCAAAACGAGTAGCATTTGGTAAGCAGGAGATAGCCGCTCTTAATGCCGCGATTAGTCATTATAGTACTCAAGATCTAGACCCTGGATACTATGGCCCATATGAAAAACAGTATTGTGAGCAATTCAGTCGCTATATGGGCGACGGGTATACAGTTGCTGTTGCAACCGGCACTGCCGCCCTATATGTAGCCATCGCAGCATTAGAACTGCCTGAAAATAGCCATATTGTCATGTCGCCCATCACGGATCCAGGCTCATTTAATGCAGCAGTGTTACAAGGCTTCAAAGTATCTTTAGCAGATACTCACAGCGATAGCCTTAACACCAGCTGGGAACAAATTGAAAAGGTTATCACACCAGAGACCAGCGCAATTCTGCTAGTTCACTGCGCCGGCATTAATGCAGACATAGAAAACATTGCAAAAAAAGCAAAGGCGAGAAATATTAAATTAATTGAAGATTGTTCTCAATCACCTGGAGCCGAATTTAATGGTCGAAAATTAGGCTCATTTGGAGATATATGTGCCCTTTCTACAATGTATCGAAAAAGTCTCGCTTCTGGTGGAAGCGGCGGTTTAATTTTTACCACTAATGAACAGTTATACTATAAGGCTTTGTCTTATGGAGACCGAGGTAAGGATTTTGAAAACCCTGACTATCAAGAACGTAATGCAGAAGCTTATTTATTTCCCGCCCTCAACTGGAATACAAATGAACTCTCCTGCGCGATTGGTATCGCTTCTTTGCAACGGCTAGATGATACCATCAGGAAACGTTCAGCATTTTGTAAGGAAATGACCAGTTTACTGCAAAATTCTAAATTGTGTCATGTACCGCCATTTATCCAAGGTACATCCCCTTTCTTTTTGACCGTATATATGAAAGATACATCGGTAGACAAAGAAACATTCTGTAATGCTTTGCTTGCTGAAGGAGTGGAGCTTAACCCTCATTATCGCTTTGTTATCGCTCAATGGGCTTGGGCTCACCCATATTTAACTGAACACAAATACACACCAAACGCCCAAGCAGCAAGAGATAAGTCATTCAACATATACTTGAATGAAAATTACACAGCAGATACTGCTAACGCTATTTTCGCTGCAATTAGCAAAGTAGAAAATTACTATATCAATAGCGTTAGCGATTAATTGTAAGAGAATATATATGAATCAGAATCTTGAACAAGAAACTAAGAGTCATTACCAGCATAGAAGCAACTGTCGTTTGTGTTTAAGCACGGATGTACCTTTGGCAATTCCTTTTGCGCCGACCCCTATTGCCGAAAAATATGTCTCTGATCCTGAAGGGGTAACAACCCCTCTGTTCCCTGTCGATCTTTACATGTGCAAACAATGCGGGCATGTACAAATATTAGATGTGATTGACCCAGAGTACTTATGGTCTGACTACACTTATCACTCAGGACAAACTCAGGGAATTATTGACCATTTCAATGAAGTTTCTCAGCAGGTAATGACAAAGTATGGACCCTTCGATAAAAAGTTTGTTATTGATGTAGGTAGTAACGATGGAACATTTTTAAAGTGCTTCAAAGAGCGAGGCTTTAAAGTACTGGGGATTGACCCAGCAACCGAAATTGCAGCTAAAGCAACAAGCGAAGGTATAGAGACTCTCGCTGATTTAATGACAGATGCCAAAGGCTTAGAAATCCAGAAAAAATATGGAAAAGCAGATCTTGTCACTGCTTTTAATGTCTTTGCGCACGCTGACCAAATGATAGATCTATTAAAAGGCATAGCGAACGTATTAGACCGTGACGGACTATTTGTTTTCGAAGTCTCTTACCTCAAAGATATCATAGACAAAATGCTAATTGGGACAATATTCCACGAGCATTTGTGCAATCACTCACTGCGCCCAATGATCGACTTTTTATCATCCCAAGGTCTTGAAGTTTTTGATGTAGAGCATGTTTCTATCCAAGGCGGTTCTATTATTGGCTTTGCACAGCACAAGCAAGGACCCAGAGAAATCCAACCTACTGTGGCTGCAATGCTGGAATCTGAAGAAAGCGCAAAACTACATGAACTCAGTACAATGCAACAATTTGTATCACGATTTGATGCTATGAAAAAAGAAGTCGCGGAAATTGTACAATTAACGATAGACAACGGAGGCATCATTGCTGGCTATGGCGCAGCTCGCAGTGGACCAATGTTACTTACTCAATATGAGATTGGCAATAAAGTAAGTGAAGTCTATGACGACCACAAGCAAAAAGTTGGCCTGTTTACACCAGGTGATCTCATTGAAGTTAAACCGACACAAACTATCAATGAAACCAAACCGGCGTTGACTGTTATCCTAGCTTGGATACACGCAAAAGCGATTGTTCGTAAGCACGAAGCATATCTGCAAAACGGCGGGCAGTTTTTAACTCTAACTCCAACAGTACAACTGATAAATAAAGATAACTATGCAGACTTCATCGCGTAAAATTCGTTTAGGTTTTATCGGTGCAGGCTTTATTGGTCAAATTGCGCATATTGAAAACTATGCGCAATTGAACAATTGTGAATTATATGCAATTGCCGATCTTCGACCGAACTTATTAAATCAAGTAGCCAATAAATTTGGGATTACTCATCGCTATAGTACTCACACGGAACTACTGGCGGATACACAAATAGATGCTGTGGTTGTCGTCACGGCACGCTCTCACACCGTTGATATTGTCAAAGATTGTCTATTAGCTGGTAAACACGTATTTAGTGAAAAGCCAATGGCTGGCAACAGTGATATTGCTAGTTCACTTGTCCAACTAGCTGAAAGAAATAGCCTTGTTTATTGTGTCGGCTATATGAAGCGTTGCGATGCTGGTGTTATCCAAGCGAAAAAAATTTATGACGATCTTATCGCTAAAAATTCCATAGGAAAGCTGCTACAAATTAGTGCGCAGTGCTATATGGGCGATAGCTACTGCAAAGCTGCGGGTTACATTCATGGTGAAGAAGCAAGGCCTACCATGGTAAATGAAGCGGAATTTGCACCCAGCTTTTTATGCCAAAGTGACAAACCTCTTTTTGCAAGATATGTGAATGTCCACTCCCATTTACTCAATTTCATTCGATATTTTGTCGGCGAAAAGCCTTCTGTTGAGTACTTTAATACAGTCTCACCACTAGCGCATATTTGTGTTATGCGTGTACAGGATCAGCTTATCATGCTAGAAACAGGGGAAGTAGAACAAAAACATTGGCAAGAAAAGTGCACATTCATTTTCGAAAGAGGTCAATTAGTTGTCACTTTGCCACCAGCTTTATTACGTAATGTACCAGCGACTATTGAGTTGCAGCAAAGTGGTGAAATATCTCAAAGTACCCAACTACAAGTTGAATGGTCCTGGGCATTTAAAAGTCAGGCAGCTACATTTATAGAAAGTGTTCAAAAAAAGAAAACTGACAATGTAATCAGCGCTAAAGAAGCACTAGTTGATATTGAATTAGCAGAGGATATATGGAAAAAACTCAGCAAATAACCCCAATTATTTTTGGTGCCAGTGGTTTACTTGGCGGGCACCTATTCAAATACTTCGGTACTAAGAACTCTCAAACAATTGGTACGTATGGTCAAAATTACAAGCCAGATCTGATTCAATTCGACTTAGCAAAAAATGATTTGGATTCATTAAAAATTCAACCTGAAAATAAGTATGTTGCTGTTATATGCGCATCTTTGACCAATATTGGTTACATTAATGCCAACCCACTTGAAAGTTTTGATGTTAACGTTCGTGCTACCGAGAAGCTCATAAAGCAATTGACTAGCAAACAAATACCTATCGTCTTTATTTCTTCTGATAACGTGTTTCCGGGCTCTTCTGGCGCCTACAGAGATGATAATTCTGAAACTCCAGTATCAGAATATGGTGTGCAAAAGCGAGAAATAGAATCTCGCCTAATGAAAATTACAGGTAATAATGCATGTGTCGTCAGGTTAGCTAAAATTGTTGGGGTCGCAGGCCAAGACGGTACAATTTTGAATGACATTGTAAATCAGTTAGCATCAGGCAACGAAGTGAAGGCTGCTTCAGATTTAATATTCAACCCAACCGCCGTAACAGATATTGTTAGAGCCATAGAGCTGCTGATCCAAGAACGTAAGACAGGTATTTTTAACTTTTGTAATCCACAAGTATTTAGCCGTTTTGACTTAACCACATATCTAGCGAATGCACTAAACCTAGACACACAATGTATCCGAGATATTAAGTTTGCTGAGCTCGATAGCACTGGGAAAAGACCGCTTAATACAACCATGATCAATTCATCTATTTTTGAAAATTTTCAGTTTACTGACCTGGAAACCTGTGTTCAGTTAGGGTTGGAAGCATGGCGAAAGTAAGTACCTCTGGTAAATGCATTCTAGTTCAAGGTAATTTTGACGTACTACACCCAGGACATATTAGACTGCTCAGCTTCGCACGCTCTTGTGGTCAGGAGCTAATTGTTGCCGTTAATAAAGACAAAACGATGCCTGTTAAAAGTCGTGTCAGTGAAAAGCACCGTCTAGAAATGGTTAATTCACTTGAGTGCGTTGATCATGCATTTCTGACCGACGACCTACCACAAGATGTAGTTAACATCTTACGTCCTTATGCAGTTGTGAAAGGAAAAGAATTTGAATGCAGAGCAAATCCTGAGCTGGACATACTGAATGAGTATGGGGGAAAACTCATTTTTGGTTCTGGTGAATTTGAAAGTAATGCAGAGCAATACATTAAAAAAACTAGCCGTCCAGCTAGTAGCTTCGACTTTGCTGAAATGCGCAATTATGCGAGCCGTCACAATATTAAAGCCTCAAAACTCAGTGACACATTGAATAAAGTAAAATCTCTCAACGTTTTGGTGATAGGTGAAGCCATCGTAGATGAATATATACAAGGCACAGCCGTGGGTATGTCACAAGAAGACCCAACAATTGTGATGACACCAAATAAAACGGATAAATATTTAGGTGGAGCAGCCATTACTGCTGGACACATTAAAGCATTAGGAGCAAACTCGGTATCTCTCGTCTCGGTCATCGGGCATGACGCCGCTGGCAGTTTTGTGAGTGAACATATTAATAACTACCACGTCACCCCTTACCTTTTTACTGATTCTACCCGTCCAACACCTTTGAAAACAAGATATAGGGCGTCCAGCAAAACATTACTTCGAGTGAATCAGGTTAGGCAACATAAAATCCCAATTGAGTTACAAAAAGATATTATTGGTGCAATAGAACAAGAGATAGCAAAACTTGATTTATTAGTTTTCTCAGATTTCAACTACGGGCTCTTACCACAGAGTTTAGTAAACACAATTTCACAACTTTGCAAAACACACTCTGTAAAGGTAGTTGCTGACAGCCAGACCTCATCTCAAGTTGGTGATATATCTCGTTACACAGATATGGATTTAATTACTCCAACAGAACGAGAAACTCGAGTTGCATTGAGCAACCCTGACGATGGCCTAGTGGTGCTTGCACAAAAGCTAACCAACAAAGCAAAACCAAAGAACCTAGTGATCACTTTAGGAGAGGACGGTATCTTTATTCATAAACCAACCCTTACATTTGAACACTGGGAAAATGATAGATTGCCAGCAATTAATACCAATGCGACTGATCCCGCAGGTGCTGGTGATTGCTTTTTAGCAGCAAGTTCATTGGCTCTTGTTGCTGGTGCCAGTTCATGGGAAGCCTTTTATTTAGGCAGTTTGGCAGCTGCTTGCCAAGTTTCTTCATTAGGAAATGTGCCACTTTCAATCGACGTATTCGAAAAAGCAATTTCAGAGTCATTCCACTAGATATGAAAGCTATTCTACTTGCAGCGGGTCTTGGAACCCGCCTAAAACCAATTACAGATTCACTTCCCAAGTGCTTAGTACCAATTCATCACCAACCGCTGCTCGGATTATGGATTGACAAGCTCGTATCCTTAGGGGTACGAGAAATCTTAATCAACACTCATTACTTTAATGAGCAGGTGGAGCAGTATATTGATTCACACCCCCACAAAGCTTTTATAAAACGAGTCTACGAGCCGAAACTGTTGGGGACAGCGGGCACCTTGATTCAAAATAGAACGTTTTGGCAAGGTGATGAATGTTTAGTTATACATGCCGACAACTACTGCCAAAGCAATTTGCAAAGTATGCTAAGGGCACATCAAAATCGTGATAAAAATACTGATTTGACACTGCTACTATTTGAAACTCCGACACCACATAGCTGTGGTATTGTAAAATTAAACGAGCATCAAGTTGTCACTGAATTTCATGAGAAAGTTGCAAACCCTCCAGGCAATCTCGCCAGCGGCGCCTTATTTCTATTTTCCTCATGTGTATTTGATAACTACTTCTCAACGTTAAAGGAAGGGGAACAATACGAATTAAGCACAGACATTGTTCCTAAAATGGTCAATCGGATCCAAGGCTGGCAAGTAGATGGCCATTACCTAGATATAGGCACGCCAGAAAGCTATGTCCAAGCGCTGAAAATAAGCAAAACATAAACAGACTTAAAGGAATAACTAGCATATATCTTGCTATAAAACCTAAACACAGATAAAGGTAATTAACATGTCATTTTGTCAAAATTGGGATAATTTATATCGTGCCAGCCAGCACATGTCTATTTGGCCATGGAGCGTAGTAGTTGCAGCTTCATTGCGTCACACACAGCTTCGAAACGCCGATGAAAACTTCAGAGTATTAGAAGTAGGATGTGGTGCAGGTGCTAACTTCCCATTTTTCTTGTCTTACTGCAAAAATGTGTACGGTATAGACGGAAGCGAATTCATCATTAACCAATTAAAGTCTCGCTTCCCTGACATCGCTGATACGCTATTCACTGGAGATTTTACCCAACCATGGCCATTTGAAAATGACTTTGACTTAATTGTGGACCGTGGTGCATCCGTGCATAACCCAACAGCAAGTATTGAGAAGTATTTAAAGCAAGCTTTTGAAAGGCTCAAGCCAGGTGGTATTTTATTAGTTACAGATTGGTTTAGTACAACTCACTCTGATTACGACAAGGCACCAGTTTCTATTGATAAGTACACTAAAACAGGCTATACCAGCGGTTCGTTTGCCGAAGTTGGTAATGTAAACTTTTTTGATGAACCACTGATTCGAAACCTTGTTAGTGCATTTGAAATTATTTCACTAACACACGGTTGCGACGAAGATATCGCATCAGGGCATAAACATGCATGTTGGAATATGATTTTAAGAAAGCCACAACATGAAAAGTAAATTCAAATTAGTACAATGTGAACTAGATGGTGATTGGGATAATTTTATAAATCAATCACCAAATGGCGCTGCATTTTTTCAAAGTGACTTTGTACACAATCTTGGCGTCCCCTACCATGCCTACTATTGCTGTAAAGGCAATGAGAAATTCGCTGCTATACTGCTGATCACCAATTCAGAAGGCAACGCGATTGTTGGGCATCATGATGTAATATACGATGGTATCGTGCATCGAGATACCAAACATTTGAACACCGCTCAAAGCCACTCAGAACAGTTTTCCGTGCAAGAAACCATCGCTGAATTTCTCGCCCATAGCTATAATTCGGTGTATTTAAAACTACACCCTAGCATTTTAGATATCCGCTCTTTCCTTTGGGTCAATTATCATAATGCTGGACCAACTTATACAGCTATTCCGCGTTACACAACATGCATAAATATCTCTGAATTCGCAGATGAATTTATCTCCTTAGAAAACAGCCAAAACTACTTGAATAGCTCAGTATCAAGACGTCAGGAAATCAGATACGGTATTAAAAAAGGCGTCGTTGCAACACAATCAAGTCAATTCGACACGTTTGCGCAATACTACTCTCTCACGATGGCAAGGCAAAATATCCACATTGACCAGCCTGCAATTGAGCAACTTGCCTTGCAAATAAAAAACCTTGCGCAGTGTGGTAGGCTAATCATGTTTGAGGCAAAAACCCAATCAGGTGAAACGGGAAGCTTTGCAACATTTTTACTCCATAAAGATACAGCTTATTATTATTATGGCGCAAATAAACCAGACATGAGAGATTCACACACAGGTACTGCCGTGATTTGGCAAGCCATGCCGGTTTTAGCTGGGTTAGGTATAAAAAAGATCGATTTAGAAGGGATTAATAGCCCTCAAAGGGGCTGGTTTAAGCTAAGCTTTGGTGGAGACATTTCACCATACTTTCATTTGAAGCTAAGCTAGCAACACGCCAGAATCACTGCCGTAATTCTGGCTTTACACACATTAAAGCTCTTTAATAGAGTTATACGCATCAATCAAAACATCTGCCTGACGCCAACATTTACCACTATATCGTCCCGACACAATCAAATTATCTACACTTTTATCCAATAACTCAAAATTATGTAAATTGACATCTTTGAATTCTTTCGTCGGAACCGGAAAAGTATTATTAATAACCTGTGTTTGAGAACTTATCACCTGTGCATCTTCATCAATAACGCACATTGCTTTGAGCTGCGCAACTACATCTTCAAGTAAATAAGAGGACACTTCGTCAGGTGAGCACAGTATCTCTGCTGACAAATGGTGGTGAGATACACTTTTATCCAAATTAGGGTATAAAGTCAGTCTAAAAATATCAGTGCTACTGTCCCAAACCCAAAGATAATGAGACTTTTGATTAGTCAGAGGTTTATCAAAGTTTAAGTGAAATATAACCGCTGTTCTTAATTCCATTTGACCTCGTTGCGGCTCTATACCTAACGCATTCAGCGCTATAAACGGCGGCGCACTCCAAAATAGCAGATCGCTTGACAGTACTCTGTCCGAAGCCAGTTCAATATGGGTGATTTGCGTACCTGAACGAACTATCTTTTTAACTCGCTCTGATGTAATTACTTCGACACCAGCTTTTTCAACGTGAGCAAGCAACTCTTGAACCCAATGACCAATGCCTTCCCCATTATTCGGATAAAAATATTTCACATCAGATAATTTGTCACGTTCTTTCCTCGCCAAAAAGTCCTGCTCAGTTTGATATCCCAATTTACTGTCAAACGCTGGGAGCTCTTTAAGTTGAGCAGCAACATCAGCAGGTAATGCCAAGATACGCGTGAAACCAAAAAGACCAGCTTCCATAGTCAGTCCGCGAATATCCGTTAACTTACCATAAAGCTTTTGCAAGATAGGCACTACAATGCTGTGTGTAAACACTACCCCCAAAGAATTAATGCTATGGTCATAAATAAATTGCTCTGATGGCTGGTGAGTTAAATTAATCAACTCACCACACCCCTGAGAGTAAACTGCAGGTTCTAATTTTTGAGCGTTTGGAAAAGGGCTTGTTAAATCCCAGCTTCCGGAAAAATAATTACCCGACTCGAGTTTATCAATCGTATTCCACTGTGACTTATCATCTACATGGCCAAATAAAATTTGATCAAGCTCTTCGATGCCTGTTGCGTTAGGTATGTGTGACCCCATATCATACGCAGCACCTTTACTATCCTTTATTGAGCAAAACAACCCACCTATACGCTCTGCTTGTTCAATCAAAACAACATTATATCCTCTCTTTTTTAACAACAAAGAGGACACCAAACCACAGACTCCACCGCCTACTATTACTGCGTTTTGATTTACCATGACAACTCCTACACTGCTTTTTTACGACTCAACCATCTTCAAGAGCCCTTGTTCTTCCAACTTTTCAATAGCCGTAGCCATATCACCAACAGATACCCCCAGTTTTTTCGCAATATCAATGGTGTCATGTTCACCATCACCGTAACTAAGCAGCATCTTTATTTGATTTAGCTCATCCACCTGCTTTTTTCTTTCTTCACTAAAAAAGCTAAGTGTTGGATATAGCCCACGATCACCAAGTTGTGGCTCACCATAAGGATACTGGTTTTCAAACACAGCGGTTTGTTCCATCTCAAGGAAAATTCGCTCTAGTTTATCAATGCTATCTAGCAGCGGTTCAATACCCATATATTCTTTATCGTCCAAAGACGTATGATATTGAGAGTAACCATCATGAAAACTGCGGCTTACACAGCAAACTGGTAACTGGAAACCCGGTGAGTTGTACTGCCTTTCATCTGAGCCAGACAAAGGTGAAAAAGCAATATTGCGATGATCATGTCCATGATCATTGAGGTGATACAATAGTTTGTCTAATAGACCACTATCATTACGGCTGTGTTTGAAGGTTAATTCTTCCTGTTTGCCTCCTACACAGTTAATCACCAAGCCTGCGACCATATTCTTTGCAAAGTTCTTGTGCTCTAAATGTAACAGGCCAAGACTGCCAATGGTTTCTGGATGTAGTGCAAATCGATAGGTATAACGCCTATTTTTCCACTTTTTAATACGATGATATAACCCGAGTAATACAAGTGGACCGCTGAGCTCATTGTTCGCCATAGATGGATGGCATAAATATGAACTTAATAAAACCTCTTGTTTACTTTCACCTTGTAATACCGATTGCGCTATATCTAACTGACCGTCAACAAATTTACTTTTGATTACTGCTTTGTAGCTGCCTTGAGATAGCTTGTCTCGTTCAGCTTGTGCTATGCAAAATCCCCAGCGACGTTTGTAATAACTGGTGACATAAGGAATAGCTGTAGGCTGCTCGGGCAAACTATACAAATGGTTTTGCAATTCATCCAAATTAAGCGTTTTATCCACCGTCTCTGAATAATTTACTACCTCAAGATTCAAGCGGTGCATATCAGCAACCCGCTCCCCATCAGGTGCTTCTAAATATGCTTCCGTACAATGCCACTCCTGGGGGACTTGCCAATCAAAGATTTTTTCACCAGTTTTAATGGAGTTTATTTCCAAGGGAATATAACGATTGAATATATCGTAACTTTGGCGCAGACCGGGTCCAGTTATAGATCGTAAAATAGGAAAAAGCTCGTCAAATAATTGGCTATAGAAATCCACTGACTCTTGATACTGCGAACTCACTGCTTACTCCTTGCCCAAGTCACACTTGGCACGATAATTAAGTTCATAAAAGTCTTTCATTTCAGATATGTAGCTTATCCATAGCGTATTTAATTTGGTGTAACTTTGTAAAGTATAGTGCTCGTCTTTATAGGTATAAAGTAACGTCAACAATGGGCAGTGGTAATATAATAAAGCGCCTTTAACCATATGAAATAAATGCGACAATGGCGTATTTTTATAAGAATATACAAAACGAGCTTGACGCATTAAGCAATCAGATGCTGCTTTTCTATTTTTAACATCTTCACTCGCTAATTCGATTAAATGATCGCACATTTCATTAAACGCAGAAATCCCTATATATTGCTCATCTACAGCCTGTATATTAAGTTGCTGAAAGAAGTCAGACTTAATTGCTTCAATTTGCACCTGTTTATTAGGCTTTTCTGGAATTGGTAACAACTCCTCTGCAGGAACAGCATGCGCACCTGTTATTTTTGCACCATTACCCACATTATAAACAGCTCTTTTAGGGTAATAGTCAATCAACTTTTCTAATTGACTATGTGCTACAGCAAAGAGTTGGTTGGTCTCCACCTGCCCACCAAAATTTGCAGGTAAATATTTGCCATCCATTGCCAAACATAACATCCCTTCTTCTTCATCATTTTTTTGATCTACTTTGTATATACTGTCTTTACTATGGTGCTCGCCTGTCAGCAAGTTACCGTTATCGATACCAAATAAGTAAATATTTTTAAAACCTGCATACATAGCAAATGACAAAGCCGCATTTGCAACAACAGGGTTACAAAACGGGATGAAAGGCAAGCCATTACCACCATGAAAATGATCAAGCATTCCCATTAAGAAAGTGCCGGCTTCATTATCTTTTGCTGCTATACCAGCCCACTTATAACGCTCTACGTTATCAGGATATAAAGTATTCAAACCTATTAAATTGGTTTGCTTATATATCTCTGCAGGCAGAATATCACCAAATATCTTGTAATTAGAGTATGGCCTTTCTACTAAGATATGAAAATCAACTGGTATACCTTTGTTATATAATGTCGCAATAGAAGTACCCGCAGCCATCACTATTGCATTTTCATGATTTTGTTTAATGAATTCTTCTGCTTCATCCAGTGATGGGCCATTTCCTACAATAAATACAGGTGTAGAATAGTCAACATTTGTAGATTCTTTACCAGCCAAAACAGCTACATTTTTTTCCATCAAATGAATACTATGTGCCAAACCTGTTATTGCATCATTAAAAAATCCATGACCAAATTGAAAACGGAAGTATTCACTTGACCACTGCTGGATTAACGCCACGATTTCTGGCTGAGGAGTGTGTTGATAACAAAAACTTCGTACTATTGAAAAAGCACCAATATTGTTGGCGACAATCTCTAAATCTTTTATGAATGTTTTTGTGTCAGCTCCCAACTGAAAGAACAAGTTTCCACCTTGCTCATCAATCGTTTTAATAATATCAAACCAATCTGTACAAAATAAGCTTGCAAAAAATATCTCTAAGTCTGGCTCAACAAAAAATAAATAATCAAATGTTGTCTGCTCTAGCAAAAGAGGCACGTGGTAACCAAGTCCTACGCCAAAAATAAGTCCTGTAGGAAAATTCTCTGGTAATTTACTGATCCGCTCAGGTTCATTTTTTTGAACCTCTTGCATGACTTCAGACAATGCAGCCATATAACGAACATGTATCCGTTCATCATCGCCAGCTGAAGGATAAGAGCTATAATCTGTAGAGCAGAACACTGCACTTTCAATGCTATTCATCACCTGAACCCTAGTTTGCTCGATTGGGTCCTCGCTGTAGATCGGTGCGCTATAACCTTTTGGTACAAAGTTTCCATGCCCGGTTTTTGTTACATGGATACAGAAGTCCTCACGGACGGAATAATTTTTAAAGGTTTCGGCAATATCAGGGAAATACTCTTCAAAACAGGCAATATTTTTTGAAAAACGTTCATTTGCCTCAGTAGCAAATTGAGCTTCTCTTTGCTGCTGCTCGATTGACACATTAAGCTGTTCGCTCAAAGATTCGATTTGTTGTTCTAATGATTTATCTTTCATATAGGTAGAGTTTTGTGGTGGGTCACACGCTTTTGTACGCGTTAATTTTTTTCTTGTTTCCTTGCTGTGTTATCAACTGCTGAGAAACTTTTACTTTTTGCTTAGTCAAATATTGATTCAGCTGGCTCAAACGCTCATTAAACTGATTAAGAAGGCTCAATTGAGACTCAGAGACCTCCCCGTTACAATCAGAAAAAAACTGCTTAACACCTATGTCAACATTGACCATCAGTGTTTCTGCATCATCAAGTTCACCAGCCTTACATAAAGACTCTAGTCGCGTCAGGTTATCTTCTACATTAGATAAACTAGCCGACATTGGCATCTGCGCCATTTTGAGACAATGTCTTTTCTCTCACATCGTAAGGAATAGCGTCCCAAGCTGACTTGATCTCTTTCAATAAACCTGTTACTTCATCAATAATTGAAGGATCATTTTGTAAGCTTGCATCAAGTAGCCTATCTAGCATGTATGAGTATAAGGCGTACAAATTTTCAGTCACCTCGCCTCCCACTTCAAAATCAAGGCAATCTCTCAACGCTGCAATAATTGCAGATGATTTAGAAATATGCTCAGCTTTAGCCTCTAGATGCTTTTTCTCAATCGCAACTTTAGCCAACACCATTTTCTCGATTGCGCCTGCCATTAGCATTTGGATCACTTCGTATCTATCGGCACCTGCAACTCGAGTTTTAAGTGCCTCACGCTGATAATTTTTGACTCTTGCGTTATACATAACGGCTCCTTAATTTGTTATTTCTTAGAAGTAAACCCAGGTAAATTGGCAAGCTGAGCACCTAAATAATTTTGTGTTTGCTGCATTTGCGCAATCAAAACATCTAAGCCAGCATATTGCTTACGTAGTCTGTCTTCCAAAGATGCCATCCGATATTCATGGTTCAAAACATCTTCTTCTAATTCCTTAATCTGACCATTTAAGCTATCTTCCCGCTGCTTAAGTATTCCACTTGAGTCTACATAGTTACCAAGTAACGATTCAAGTTGTTTGGCAACCCCATTCTCTCCTGCAAACGCTGTGCCAATATCATCAAAATTAGAATCCATCGCTTCATTTAAACTACGTACTAACGAAGACTTCTCTAAATACCCTTCGTCATCAACGCCCAAACCGATGTCAAATATAGACTCAAAAGGACCTGCATCCGTCAATGACGTTGATAATGCACTGATCAATTGGTCATCTAGACTACGCATAGACGAGTCACCATTTAACGGTTCACCAATTCGAGTTCTAAACCCTATTTGCCCTATAACCGCGTTATAGTTGGTAATTAACTCGTCAATGAGTGTATTTACGGATTCTCTATCGTAGTCAATATTCAGTTTCGCTGTCTCATACTCGCCACCGCTATCTTGCACACTCTTAGCTTTGGCCGTGATGGTCATATCTTGAACGGCATCCTTAAAAGTATTTGTCTCGCTGTTAACAAGTAAACCATCGATACTAATTATAGCGTCTTTCGCCTCATCATCCGCACTAATAATCATCCCACCAGTCGGATTCAAAGTATCATCATAAGTCTCCAGTGCATCCATCTCTGCAGTATCGCTGGTGATCACTAAATTATTACTTGACCCTGTTACACTTGATGTTAGAACAAGCTTACTGCCGACGCCACTTATACCTGTATTTACAATGTTTGCCGTTAACCCAAAGTTGTTTTCATCTGCATTGATTGCATCTCTGAGCTCGTTGAGCGTCATCCCGGCAGTCACAGATAAATCAAAAGATTTGGATCCCGCAGCAAACGATAGCGTTCCCCCTGAGGCGCTGACGACTGAATCCGCATTATCAAAAGCGCCATCTGTACTCACCGCTCGACTACCTTGTGCAAGCTGTTGTACCGCAATATCAAAATTACCTACCGATATATCAGAAGTTGGCGTAACACTGATAATGTCTCCGCTAGTGGGTTGCGTTATATTTGCAACACGTTTATTGAAGTTATCAATGTCCGCCAATTTTTCGACGGTATCATTTAAGGTAGACAAGGCAGACTTTACTTCGCCAATCGCTGAAAGCTCAACACTCAGGCGTTCATCTTTAATTGCGAACTGTTGCATCTTGGGTCTATTTTCAGCATCTACCGACGCTTTAATAATACTTTCAAGATCCAAACCGGAGCCTACTCCAGCAGATGTAATAAGTGGCATTTCGCTACCTCCAACTAATAATCAAGCTGTTCTATCAAACAACAAGCCCTTTCCTGATACTTTATCGGCAAATTCATCCAAAGCCTTAGCAACTTCTCGAAACTCTTCTGAAGGTATTTCCCTGATCACTTCTTCACTATCTCTATCAATCACTCTAATGAAAGGAGGATCTCCATTTTCATCAAACTCAAAAGACAAATTAGTGGAAGTAACAGGTAAAACATTGTTAAGCCTATCTAGATTAGCCTTCACCTCTTCAAACAATTCCGGTTTTACCCGTCCCTCATCTTCCTTTTTTTCTCGGGATTGCTCAGACTTAACCGTATCTTCGACAGCTCGTAATATTTCATTTCCGTTTTCGGGCTTCACTATGTCAGGGGTTGGCACCATGTTGTTCGATCCCATTCCTAATGCAGATTGAACATCTTTCATAATACACCTCCAAGCAACAAGCCTAGTTTATAGTATACGTCAAGTTTGATATGAGTCCCAAACTTGACGTACCATAATACCAAATTAACCAAGTAGAGAGAGTGCGACCTGAGGTCTTTGGTTAGCCTGGCTTAAGATTGAACTACTCGCTTGCTGTAGGATCTGCATTTTGGTCAATGACGCTGTTTCTTGTGCAAAGTCAGTGTCACGAATTCGCGATTGTGCAGCTGATAAGTTTTCAGAAACATTCGACTGGTTACGGATAGTAGATTGGAATCGGTTTTGAACCGCACCTAGCTCCGCACGCTTTTTGTCAACAACCGCAATCAAAGCGTCCATACCCGCTAGTACTGCTTGTGCATTCGCCTGTGACGATACTGAGATACCGCTGGCTGTGAACACGGTAGCAAATGTCGCATTATCCGCTGACGAACCAACTGTGTTACTGATTGTACCAGCTGTAGCACTTAAAGAAGCGCCTGTTACCGCACTGGCTACACCTGCAATGCCCGATAAGGTAAATCCACTGTTAGCTTCAATAGAATTGGCTGTTCCACCAATATTCTTCATACTAAAGCCAATGGTTTGCACAGCGTCTGCACCTACTTGGAAATTGGCATCATAAGAGCCATCAAGTAAGTTTTGACCACCAAAAGTGGTATCTGCTGCAACCCTATTAGCCTCTTCAGACAGTGAGCGAATTTCCTCTTGGATCGCTAATCTGTCTTCATCGGTGTTTGAGCCATTTGAAGCCTGTTGTGCAAGTGTTCTGATACGCTGAAACATTTGCGTTGTTTCATCTAAGGCACCTTCAGCTGTTTGCGCCAAAGAAATACCATCGTTTGCATTTCGAATACCTTGATTTAAGCCGTTAATTTGGCCTGTCAAACGGTTCGAGACTTGCAAACCTGCCGCGTCATCTTTCGCACTATTAATACGAAAACCTGACGATAGTCTTTGGAAAGATGTATCCAAAGAATTCGACGAGTTATTCAACTGTCTTTGTGCGTTCAATGAACTCACATTAGTATTTACATACAAAGCCATAATAGCCTCCGCTTTATCGATTTAACTCGTAATAGCGGGATACCCCTACCCTGCCATTACGAAGTATTAGAGTCCTAGAGTTATAGTTCTCTAACTCTGCTATCGACCAATAAAGTGAAAGCTTTAGCTAAATTTGCAAATATTTTTAAAAATTTATTAATTAACCTTGTAAAAGACTTAATGCAGCCTGAGGTCGCTGGTTTGCTTGACCTAAAATTGTTTGGCTAGCTTGCTGTAAGATCTGGTTTTTAGTAAGTTTAGCGGTTTCCATAGCAAAGTCAGCATCTCTGATCCTAGATTTTGCAGCCGCTAAGTTTTCTGAAATATTGGACTGGTTTCGAATCGTAGACTGGAATCTGTTTTGAACTGCACCAAGCTCTGCACGCTTTTTGTCAACTACGGCGATCAATGCATCCATACCTGCCATAACAGCCTGAGCATTTGCTTGTGACGAAACACTGATTCCACTTGCAGTATAAACCGCAGCAAAAGTCTTTTGATCTGCTACCGTTCCTATCGCGGTACTAATCGTTGCTGTTGTAGCACTTAATGCCGCACCACCAACGCCACTTGCAACACCTGCAACACCAGATAGTGTGAAGCCGCCGTTGTCAGCCAGTGAATTAGCTGTAGAACCAACATATTGCATACTGAAGCCAATTGTCTGAACAGCATCAGCACCCACTTGGAAATTAGCTGAATAACTACCGTCTAACAAGTTTTGACCACCAAAGGTCGTATCTGAAGCAACACGGTTAACCTCTGACGCTAGCTGCCTTATTTCCTCTTGTATTGCCAAACGGTCTTCATCAGTATTTGAACCGTTTGCAGCCTGTTGTGAAAGCGTACGTATACGCTGGAACATGCTTGTGATTTCATCCATGGCACCCTCGGCAGTTTGAGCCAAAGATATACCATCGTTAGCATTTCGGTTACCTTGGTTTAATCCAAGTATTTGCGACTGCAAGCGGTCAGAAATCTGTAAACCTGCCGCATCATCAGCAGCACTATTAATACGTAGGCCAGATGATAGTCTCTTAAATGACGTATCAAGTTCTACGCCTGATTGTTGCAGCTGTCTCTGTGCATTCAACGAGCTGACGTTAGTATTTACAAATAAAGCCATGATTCACTCTCTCTATTCAAAAGCTCTTATGAAGAGCTATTTATTCGTCTAAGAGGCAATCCAAATCATTAAATGTTTTTTAACGATGGGGCAATGGACTGCCACTTAACACAACTTTTTAAAGTTTGAATATAAGAAAGCAAACAGCGTGCCAAAAATAAAAATTAATATTTGACGCTTATTTAATTTAAAGATGAGATAAATAAAAGCAAGAGGGATTTATTTTAAGACTTTGAATTTAAAAATAAAAAAGGAGGCGGCGCCTCCTTTTTTGAAAGTTTGAGAGTGAGTGTCAATATTTTATTCTAAATATTGGCACGGAAAGTGCTAACATTAATGTGTTCATTGAATACATGAACTGTTTTGGATTTTAAGCTCCTCCGCTTTATCATCCAATTCTGGTGTCTGTGTTAATACCCCATCAAGCACAGACACCACTTTCCTCCGCTTTATCAAGCTCCTAAGATTAACCTAGAAGACTCAATGCTGCTTGTGGACGCTGATTTGCCTGACTTAAAATTGTTTGTGATGCCTGCTGAAGGATCTGCATTTTAGTTAGGTTAGCTGTTTCAGTTGCGAAGTCTGTATCTTTGATACGAGATTTTGCAGCTGAAAGGTTTTCAGCGATGTTTGATTGGTTACGAATAGTCGATTGGAATCGGTTTTGTACCGCACCTAGCTCCGCACGCTTTTTATCAACAACTGCGATTAATGAGTCAACCCCAGCTAGTACTGCTTGTGCATTTGCTTGAGATGACACCGAAATACCACTTGCAGTGAATACTGTAGCAAATGTAGCGTTATCTGCTGATGAACCAACTGTCGTACTGATCGTACCGGCTGTTGCTGAAAGGTTTGCACCAGTTACCCCACTGGCTACACCCGCAATGCCTGACATTGTAAAACCAGCGTTAGCTACCAAGCTATTATCAGAGCCACCCACTGTTTGCATACTAAAACCGATGGTTTGTACTGCATCCGCACCGACTTGGAAGTTTGCAGAATATGAGCCATCAAGTAGGTTTTGACCACCGAATGTGGTGTCAGCAGCAACACGGTTCACTTCTGATGAAAGCGAGCGTATTTCCTCTTGGATTGCTAAACGGTCTTCATCCGTATTTGAGCCATTCGAAGCTTGTTGCGCTAGCGTACGAATACGTTGGAACATTGAAGTTACTTCGTCCATCGCCCCTTCTGCCGTTTGCGCCAATGAAATACCGTCGTTCGCGTTACGGTTACCTTGATTAAGACCGTTAATCTGTGAAGTTAATCGGTCTGAAATTTGTAGACCTGCTGCATCATCAGCTGCGCTGTTGATTCTGAAGCCTGATGATAAACGTTTAAATGAAACGTCTAATGCATTGCCTGAATTATTTAACTGTCTTTGAGCATTCAATGAACTTACGTTAGTATTTACATAAAGTGCCATGGTAATTCTCCCACTGTAAACTGAGTACTTACTCTCAAACTTGTAACTCTCTGCGCCTTCGAGCTAAATGAACTGTCCGGCTTGGTTAATTAAGTTATCGGACGGCAAAAAGTTTCCTTTAGACTTTTTTTAAGTTTTTTTTCAAGGCATTGAAAATATTGAGATTATTTTGTTTTTCCCGTGATTTTTATGGCAAACGGTAAATGCATTCCGCATGAGGAAACAAGTTTATTACTATATATTTTTTAAATAAAACTAGTGAGTTAGAGTAGAAAATTGAATATTTGGTGGGTTTAACTAAAAAAGCCGCCAAACAACTGGCGGCTAATAGGTATTAGCGAATATAGTCGAGTAAAGATAGATTAGATAAGCGTCCATACGTTGCTTGAGATGCTTGCAATTGCGTTTCATGTTTGGTCAGCTCTGTAATCGCTTCCGCCATGTCTAACTCTATCAAATCTGCTCGCGCAATTTTATTATTAATATCTAAGTCAATATTGGCGTCAGTGATCCGGGTAGCTGTGTTCTTTCTTCCTCCAAGGCCAGATTGCACTTGAGATACTCGGTTTTTTGCATTCTCTAAACCAATCATGGAGTCAGCCAAAACTTGTCGATAATCCTTATCAGACAAAGTCGGATCTTGCACAGCATTAATTAGATTCTCTAGTGTATTTAATACATTGTCTTTTTCAGGCTTTTCTAACTCAAACGTAATCGTATCAGCAGCCCCCGCAGTGCCAGTAAAACTAAACTCCATCCCAGCAACCTTGATATTATTTTCTGTATAGGTACCGCTTTCAAAAACTGTTGCGCCTTGCATCAAACGATAACTAGGCGGTGCAGTCGTGCCATTTAGCTCCAACTGAAAGTCGTTACTACCTGCCGGTGCAGTTGGATCTGGATTAAAGTTAGATTTGTGAAACAAATCAAAAGGGCCTTGTTGAGTGACATAAACATCCGCACTCACAATACCACCTGTCGGTGTTGCTGTATTGCTCACAACATTTAAGCGCTGTTCAACACTCTCAAACACATCATAGCCATTATCACTTGACTTTATTTCTACGCCTTCTGCCACCTTTATTTTGTGTTGGCCTTGGTCTCCTCTGTATGCATATCGATTATTATTGCTATCGAAGTCATAAGTTCTCGTATTATCCTGATAACCTGAAAATAAGTAGCGACCATCTTCCGTTTTTGCATTCATGAGTTCTAGTACAGCAGTCTGAATGGCTTCTAACTCTTCAGATAATGACGCTTTATCTGGTGCAGTTAATGCACCGTTACCTGCGTTTACTGTCAGCTCAATTGAACGCTCTAATGATTCCTTGATATTTTCAAGAACACCTTCCTGGGTATCTAAACGACTTTTTAGCATCGTTAAATTTTTCGTATATTGCTCATTCGTCTGTATCTTATCTGAATAAAGTAGCGACCTCGCCATTGCTGAAGGATCATCTGATGCCGTTAATACCCGCTTCTGAGTATTAACCTGCTTCATTGAATTATTGACTTCTTGCTGACTATTTAAAATAGAATTCAAGTTGTTCTTAAAAATCATATTATGAGATAAACGCATAATTACCTCGCAGCATTAATTAATGTATCAAAAACAGTTCGCGCTGCACTCAAAATCTGTGCAGATGCCGTGTATGACTGTTGAAAACGGAGTAAATTTGCCGCCTCTTCGTCTAAATTTACACCAGCAACTGATTCAAACCACGCTTCTGATTGCGCCGCAAGTGCGTCATAGGCAGCACCATTAGTTTTTGCTTGGTTAGCAACAACGCCTATTTCTGTGACCAAGCCCGCATATGCTTCATTAAACGTCTTATGATTATCCGCCACGGTTGTTGTAACCACATTCTGACGTACTAACTGTCCTGACTGTAATTGGCTGAGGATCAATCCATTGCGGTTGTCATCAAAGCCGCCTTCATTAAATTCAATCGTGTATGTATCACCAGTAGCAGGCTCCCCATCTATATCGAAGTCAAACCCATAATTTGCATACACACCACCAGCGGACGCCAAAATATTTTCTCTTGGTGCCGCAGCTGTAAATGTTGTCGTACCGTTACCATCCGTAATAGTGTATTCATCTGGATTGCCAGTTTTCTGTATGGTAATCGTACCTTGCGCAAGCGACGGTGGATTTGTCGCCGCAAAATTACTGGTAGCAGGATCGGTATTGGTCACTGAACCAACAGAAATTGTCGCATTACTTACATTATCAGCTGAGGATTCAGTTCTGATCGGTGAAGCTAAGGCGACGCTTTCTGGTCTATCTGTTGCTAACGACAATGTCCCAGCGGCTGCTGAATTAAGCTTAATATCAAAAATATCTCCGTCATTGGGTAGCGCAGCAGCACCGCTTACATCAGTGAAGTTAATTTGCAAACCATATAATTCAGTTCCAGCTGGTGCTGTTGTCGAATTTAATGGATCCGTATAAGCCACATTTGTTGGAGTGCCGATGGTATTACCATATGCATCGATTGCCGCAATGGTTACATTACCTGCGTTATACGTAACTCTAAAATCTGTTGCAGGGATCTGATCACCTTTTCCTGGCTCTAGCGTTGCGGATAACTGAGTTGCACTGGTGTTCGTCCGATGCGGAAAACCAGACGTGGTCGGTATCGAAAATAAATCCCCTCCCAAGTTACCATCCAAATCCATGCCTAATCTATTCTGTTGGTTGAATGCATCAGCAAGAGATAGTGCAATTTGCCCCAATTGATTTTGTGCTGGGACTAAAATTTCATCTCTAAATGCCAACAGTCCACCAATTTTACCTTGAAGCTTTGTTTGATCGACTTCTAATGCAATGGCACTGCCCTGTGTAACATCAAGCGTTAACTCTTTTCTATTTGGATCTGGATCCCCATCAAGAGAAAATAAATTAAATGTGCCATTCTCCATCACTACAGCTTGACCCGTACCAAGAAAAACTAATTTTTCACCATTTGAACCATCAAGTACCTCTATATCAACGAGTTCAGATAGCTCTTTTATTGATTGGTCGCGCTCATTCAGTACAGAATTAGCATTATTGCTATCAGGATTAGCGTTAAGCGCGCCGACTTGGCCGTTAAGATCACTAATTTTTTGAATTAAGTTATTTGCTTCTTGCGAGTATATTGCGAGCTGCTCATTAACAATATTACTTTGATCAAAAACGATACCTGATAGACGATCCATTTGATCAATCATATTTTGTGCGTCGGTCAAAAATAGAGAACGTGTTACCGTTGAAGAAGGCAAATTCATTGCTTCTTGCAAATTATTAAATAAAGAGTTAATACTGGTGTTTAAGTTATTCGACTCTTCACCAAATAATGTATCTACACGTGCAGATTCAGTCACAAACTGTTCATAGTAAGACTGGCTGGAGATGTCTCTGTATAATTGCTTTTGCGCAAACTCATTTATTAGACGAACGGTTTCACCTCGCCCTACCTGATTACCAACTAAAGTTGAGTGCTCTGTTCGCTCACGGACATACCCGACTGTATTTAGATTGGCAATATTTCTACTGGTCGTTTGCAATAACTCACTACTTGCTCTGACGCCAGAAGTACCAATGTTCATCAAGTTAAAAGACATATTAGTTTACTCCTTGACGCATAAACGATGTCACTGCGGACTGAAAGTGCGAGCCGCCTAATACATTTTTTATCTTGTTGGCATAATTAGGATCGGTTGCATACCCAGCTTGTTGCAAAGCGTCTAAATATTCACTAGGTTTAGCCGCTTTTTTGAGGGCGTCTTCATAGCGGGGGTTAGACTGTAAAAAGTTTACGTAATCACTGAAGCTATCTTTTAGCGACTCGTAAGCACGAAAGTTTGCTTGTTTTTTAACAGGTAAGCCCTGTTCAAATTCGAGTGTCATTTTACTGGCACTGTCTCCTGTCCAGCGGCTATCCGCTTTGATATTAAATAAATTAAAACTACTATTTCCGTCAGGTTTTGCTATCACATGCTTGCCCCAACCCGTTTCTAAAGCGGCTTGTGCTACCATAACAGCAGGGTTTAAGCCTATTTTTTCAGCAGCTGATTTCGCGTAACCCCACAAAGTATTGATAAACTCTTCAGGGCTTTCAAAAGCTTGGGGGTCAGTTTGTTGTTGCTGAGCGACTTCTTTAGGTGCTGACGTAGTCAACTCAGTACTGTCTGGGGTATTTGTATGTGGAGCTTGGCCACTGGCTATTTTATCGCTTTGGATCTCCGCCCCTGTGCGAATAACTGAAGAAGGCATATAACCATCTTTTTGCGGAGAAAGTTGCTGAACAATCAAATCAGCTAAGCCTAAACTACCTTTACCTGACAGCTCTAGTGCCATCTGTTGGTCATGCATGTCTCGGTAAAATTTAACACTGCTCGAATTGAAAGGACTATCTTTGTCTTCAAATGCTTCATTGGCTTTACGCATACTGCTCAATAGCATTTGCGTAAAAATTGATTCAAATTGCTCCGCAGCCTTTTTCAACGCCTGCTTTGATGCATCACCGTCCCCTGCACTCTTTAATGCATCCTGTCTCAATGAGTTCAGGTTGTTCAAATCAAAAAAGCTTTGATTGTGTGTAGGGTCAGTATTCATGGTCAAAAACACGTCGTTAAAAAATGAATACTTATACAAATGCAAATATTAGGCCAAAAAAAAGCCTCATAAATATGAGGCTAACTTTCTGATTATAAAACAAACTAAATAACGACTAATTGACCATGAATTGCACCCGCTTCCTTTAGTGCTTCTAATATCGCCATCAAATCACCAGGGGCTGCACCAACCGCATTAATTGCACGAACTAAGTCATCCAAACTGCTACCTGGGTCAAATACAAATGCTCTCGAGTCATCTTGATCAACATCCACAATACTTTGTTGCGTAACAACTGCATCGGCATCGGTCAAGGGCTGTGGCTGTGACACATTTGTTTGCTCTGCAATTGTCACCGTCAAACCGCCATGTGTTATCGCTGCTGGCTGTAATTTCACATCTTTGCCAATTACAATCGTACCCGTTCTTGAGTTAACGATAATTTTTGCCGAAGTATCTGCTGGTTTAAATTCTAGATTCTCAAGAGTAGACAAATATGCAACACGTTGTGATGGATCTCTCGGGGCGATGACTCTCACAGAGGCTGCATCCAGTGCGCTGGCACTATTAGGCCCCACTAATTCATTTATTCTGTCGGCTAAGCGCTTGGCTGTTGTAAAATCAGG
This sequence comes from Pseudoalteromonas luteoviolacea H33-S, assembly GCF_001625695.1. Lineage (GTDB taxonomy): Bacteria > Pseudomonadota > Gammaproteobacteria > Enterobacterales > Alteromonadaceae > Pseudoalteromonas > Pseudoalteromonas luteoviolacea_B. The sequence goes on along the minus strand of NZ_AUXY01000060.1, from coordinate 6,418 downwards.
TCGATTCAAATTAAAAGTAATGTGATCCCCTTGTGTAAACGGGCTTTTGACTGCTCGCTCGACCATAGCGCCGTTGGGAATTCTGCCAACTGTAGGAGTGTTAATCACCACTCGACTTCCATCTAAACCTTCAGCGCCCAAACCACCTACGATCATGCTGCCTTGTGCTATTGCATAGACATTGCCATCGACACCTTTTAAAAATGTCTGTAACAATGTACCGCCTCTCAAACTGCCTGCACTACCAATAGATGAAACAGTGACATCAATACTTTGTCCTGGTTTTACAAATGGCGGTAAATCGGCATGTACAGCAACAGCCGCTACATTCTTAATCTTCGGCTTTAAGTTACCCGGCAGCGTAATTCCAAAACTGTTTAACATCGCTTTAAAGCTTTGCTCCGTAAATCGGCTTTGCTCCCCTGTCCCCGGCAGACCAACCACCAAACCATAACCTATAAGTTGGTTACTTCTCACCCCTTCAACAACGCTGACGTCTTTAATTCGCTCAGCTTGTGCATTGACCGATATGATAAGAAGTAATGATAAAATAAAACTTTGCAGAATACGCATAATCTACTTCCTTAAAACGGCATTAATGTGCTCATGAAGAATTTAGTTAACCAGCCTGCACTCTGCACTTCTTGCGTCTGACCTTTACCTGAGTACTGAATGCGTGCATTAGCAATTCGATTTGATTCAACCTCATTTTCTGCGGAAACATCTTGCGGCCGCACTAACCCTTCTAAACGAATAAACTCTTCACCCGTATTTAGCGTTAGCCATTTCTCACCGCGGATCACCAAGTTGCCATTGGGTAAAACCCTCATTACATTTACTGAGATGTTACCAAACAAACTATTTGATTGATTCGCTTGTGCATCACCTTGGTAAGAAGAGTTCGCACCCATATCCAGTTGAATAGCGTCACCGCCAATATTGACAGGCGCATTACCAAGGCCTAGGAAAGGGTCCACATTGACTTCACTGTCCTTATCTAATTTAGAATTAGCCGCTTTAGAAGCTTGAGTAGATTCTCTCAGTACAACTGTAATTATGTCGCCGACTCTCACTGCTTTTTTATCTGAGTACAGATCATTTGAATATGAATTGAACAGTGAACCCGTTGTAACAACTGGCTCAGCCTCCATTTCGGGATACATAGGTGCGTAATACGGATCATCTCTAACAACATCACTGTTTTCTGTAGACATGCACCCGCTTAAGCCTAAACCTAACGCAACTACCAATATACATTTACGCATGATCTGCCCTACCCTAATTAAAGTTGTTGATTGATGTAACTCAGCATTTCGTCAACCGACTTAATGACTTTAGAGTTCATCTCATAGACGCGCTGGGTCTCAATCAGGTTGACCAGCTCTTCAGTTACGTTTACGTTCGACGTTTCAAGCGCACCTTGAACCATAGAGCCCAACCCTTCAACACCAGGGTTACCTTGCACAGGGGCACCACTTACAGCAGTTTCTGTATACAAGTTTTGGCCTATCGGTTCTAACCCTGATGGATTGATAAAATCACTGATAACTAATTGACCAATAACTGTGTTTTCCGCCTGACCGTTGATACTTACCGATACTTCACCGTCTTGAGATATGGTGATAGAGTTCGCATTATCTGGTACTGTCATTTCTGGCTGTACAGGGAAGCCTGCACCAGAGGTGACAACACGCCCGGTTTCATCCGTCGTGAACTGTCCATTTCGAGAATACGCAATAGTGCCATCTGGCATTTGTATTTCAAAAAAACCAGGGCCTTGGATCATCCAATCCAACGAGTTTTCAGTGCTTATCATGTTGCCCTGAGAAAAGTTCTTTTGGTTAGCCACTACTTTAGAGCCTGCACCAAGCATTAAACCTGAGGGTAACTCGGTATCCTGTGATGAACGCCCACCGGGCTGATTAATATTTTGATAAAGTAAATCTTCAAAAATGGCTCGGCTCTTTTTATAACCAACCGTGCTGGCATTCGCCAAGTTATTTGAAATAACTGAAATATCAGTTTGCTGAGCATCAAGCCCTGTTTTACTTATCCACAACGCTGGATTCATAATCTATACCTCACTCTCTTAAACTATGCGCAGGAGCGAAGTGTGTCGCTCGTCAATTTCTTCTGCTGACTTCATTAATTTAATTTGCATCTCAAACTGTCTCTGATGGTTTATCAAATCCACCATCTCATGAACGGGATTCACGTTAGACATTTCCAAGTAACCACTCATCACTTTCGCAGTTGGAGATACTTCGCAAAAACCACAATGCCCATCATCAAGCTGGTCTTCTTGTGGTCTAAATAAACCATCATTACCTTTTTCGAGCTGATTATTATCAGCGGTAATTATTTTTAGCCGATCAACAGTTTCTAAGAAGTTTGCAGGAGCACCTTGAGGGCGAACTTGAATAGAGCCATCATCACTAAATACCACTTTGTCGATAGGTAAAGGTAATATAATCGGGCCTCCTTCGCCAATTAATTGACGTCCATGGCTGGTGACCAAAGCCCCATCGCTAGTAATGTTCAAGGTACCTACTTTTGTATACGCCTCTTCACCACTGGCATCCATGACACTGATCCACGACTTCTCATCAACCGCGATGTCTAAATCACGGCCTGTTTCAGCAACCGCGCCGCTTAACATATTAGTGCCAGGGCGTTCTTGCATGGCAAATACCCGTGTTGGCAGGCCTTCACCAAAAGCTTGCATAGATCGAGCTTGAGCAAAGTCGGCTTTAAACCCTGTCGTATTAGCATTTGCTAGATTGTTCGCTTTGAGCGCCACACCTCGCAAGCTTTGCTTAGCACCTGACATGGCGATATAGAGCATTTTATCCATGAGAACGACCTAAAACTGTTCAATATATAGTGATAAAAGCAATATTAGTGCCAAGGTGAGTGTCAAAAAAATAAAAAAGCCGCAAAAGCGGCTTTTTAAGAAGAGATAAATATTATCGGATCTGAAGGATATTCTGTTGTAGTGTTGAGTTCACTTCAAGTGCCCGTGAATTTGCCTGGAAGTTTCTTTGTGCACTGATCAAATCAACTAATTCATTTGTTAAGTTTACATTCGATTGCTCTAATGCTGATGAATTAATTGTACCTAAAGTACCTGAACCTGGTTCACCCGCAATTGGCTCACCAGAGGTTAAACTTTTCTTCCAACCAGTATTACCTGCTTCAGTCAAACCTTGTGAGTTTGAAAATCTCACCATCGCAACCTGCCCTAAGAAGGTTGAATCACCATTACTGTATGACGCAACAATCTTACCATCAGAGCCAATGTCAATCCCTGCAAGTCGGCCTGTTGTCGCACCATCTTGGTCAAGTGCCTTTACTTCAAAACGACTTGCAAACTGCGTCGGTAACTTATTGGTTGTATTCGCTTCATCACGCCAATTTAACTGAATATCTGACGGAAAGGTGGCACCATTAGTTAGTAACCCAGATACATTAGCTGCTGTTAAATTAAGTGGATTGAAGGTTGTACCTGTATTAGGGGTTTCTGCAGCATCAGTATGCTCTGGAAAACCTTGCGCATTAAATCCAAATTCAGTAATGGGTGTTATCACAGCAGGAGCAACAATCTCATTACCATTTGCATCAAAAGGCTTTCCACCTAACGTTGCAAAGACCTGCCATTCATTTGGATCGGTTGTTGGGTCTTCTTTACGGAAAAATAACTGTAAGGTATGTGGCTCACCCAAAGAGTCATATACTGTCGTCGACGTTGAGCTATTATAAGATGCTGTTGTATCTGGATCGAATGCAATGGTTGGTGCCGTCGCTGTCGAATCTAAGTTAAATGATGAATAAACATTTGTCGTTGCTCGAGGCGAACCTGACGCGTCAGGTATTTGCAATGGTGACGACGTACTTAAGCTCACTGATGTTGTATCACCCGTACTTGGGTCAACAGGGAAACCCTGTAAAAAATTACCATTAGCATCAACAATAAAATTATCTTTATTGAGCTTAAAGGCACCTGCGCGGGTGAATGTATAATCTTGGCTACCTAAATCTTCACTAGTTGCAAAATAACCCTCACCTGTTATTGCAAGGTCAAGCGAGTTTTGTGTAAAGTTTAAAGAGCCTTGGTGGAATTGCTGGGCAACCATGGTCGTTGATACACCATCACCATTTTTGGTTTTACCAGCACTGAACACTGACGATGCATAGACAGAAGCAAACTCCGCACGGGATTCTTTAAAGCCCGTGGTATTTACGTTTGCAATGTTATTAGCTGTGGTGTCCAAATCTTTTTGGGCTGCAGCTAGTCCTGTTAAAGCAATATTAAAACTCATACTCTAATACCTCTGTAAATGAAGGTTAAATCTTTTGATTAAGCTATCTCTGCAACGTCAGATAGTCTAACTGCACCAGCTTTAGTGTTAATGACAATGCCCTGAGAACCATTTACATTCACACTATCAATATTTCTAAATGTTGCTGTTGGCAATGACTCAAACTTGCCGTTTGTTTGCCCTTCAGCTTTAATTGTGTATTCACCTGGCGGGGCTGGCTCATCATTATCAGTCAACCCATCCCACTCAAAGCGTGTTGCACCTACGCTTTGCTTACCTAATTCAATCTTTCTAACAAGCTCATTCTTATCATTGACGATACTCAAAGTAAGCTTTTCAACAGGCTCTGTAACAATAATGGAGCCTCTCGCCTGCATGCCAGGCCCGTGCTCAACGGTATCAGACTCAAGCAAAGCTTTCTTACCTATCAATGTCGATGCTTGAAGTGCTGAGTTTGATGTCATCGATGCCGCCAATGATTCAAACTTCGTATTTAAGTTTGAAATACCCTCTGCCATCGTAAAGTTGGTCATCTGGGATATCATCTGATCATTATCAGCTGGTTTACTCGGGTCTTGAAAAGACAATTGCTGAGTAAGTAGCGCAAAGAAATCTTCCTGCTTTAGCTCATCATTTTTCTCAGTTGGCACTTTTTTATCTTGCCAACGCAACGAGTCAACAAAGGACGAAGTTGCGGAATTGACATCATTACTCATCAGCTATACTCCCAATTAGCGCTGACCAAGCAACAGAGTTTTACTTAACATCTGCTTTGCTGCGTCTGCTACTTGAACATTCGTTTGGTACGACCGTGAGGCGGAAATCATATTTGTCATTTCTTCCACCACATTCACATTCGGTTTATAGATATAACCATCTTTATCAGCACTTGGGTGATTAGGGTTGTACTCAACTTGCAGAGGCTTGTCGCTTTCAACAATACCTAAGACCTTAACTCCCACAGACGAACTCAATGTATTAGGATTTGCCGCTGCAGCCTTATTCAATTCGGCTGCAAATACGGGGTGCCTAGCTCTATACACTTTATCCTGACTAGAACTGATGCTGTTTGCATTGGATATATTACTGGCAGTGGTATTCAAGCGTACATTTTGTGCACTCATGCCAGAGCCTGCGATATCAAAAACGTTATATAAACTCATAATTAGGCTCCTTGACCACCACCAAGCGCTTTTTTCAAGCTTTTAAATTTACCACCCAAAAAGTTCAAACTAGCTTGGTACTCTAATGCGTTTTGTACATACAAGTTTCGTTCCACCTGTATATCAACTGAGTTACCATCACCCGTATCTGTTTGATTTGGATTACGAAATAATTCTTCACTGTTAGTCAATCTTGTCCCACCACTAATGTGTTTTTCGTTGGTACGGGTCATCTGATTGCCGCTTTGCTGTGCCGACTTTGCCGCGTTCAACGCTCGGCCAAAATCGATATCTTTCGCTTTGTAACCGGGAGTATCAGCATTTGCGATATTACTCGCTAAGATCTCTGCACGTTGAGAGCGGATCAACATTGTATGTTGATGCACTCCTAGCGCTTTATCAAAACTAATTGCCATAACCAACTCCAAAAATTTGACTATATGCAGGATAATGCAAAAGTAGGACCAACTTTATATTTAATTTTTATGTGGGATTTAATTTATATATATCATAAACTTAAAAAAGACATTAACGAATTGCCTTTGTCAATAATATGTTTTTAACCCTTATATAGTTGTGTTTAGGCAGGTTTTATTCCAGAAGAAGTAAACACTGTGACAATAACGATTCAAAAATGGTACTTTGCTTGAGTTGGCATTCAGATTACTGCAAACAACTTATCCAAAATGTGTAGCATCGAAACAAAACCTAGTAAATAAATCAATAAATTAATGTCAAACTTCGGTATTGTAAAAGCAGATTTTTATTACGTTTTCTTAGGTTTCCCAATCAAGCCACAGTGAAATTTAAAGGCAAAGCCCTCGAATTAGATGCCATGAAAGCCAAGCGATAGAAAGTGGTATGCAGGGCTGTGTATATGGCTTTGGCGGTAGGGTAAAACTCCAACTCATACCGTTCCGCATAAAGATTAAATCA
>NZ_AUXY01000059.1 GCF_001625695.1 Pseudoalteromonas luteoviolacea H33-S | reverse complement strand
AACCTGTCTGAACTGGAAGTGATAATACACTAACGAAGCGTTTAGGACAGAAGGTGCGAATAAATCAAAGGTTAGAGAGTCGCGCTCTCAAAAGAAACCGCATATACGCAAGCATCTTTAATTTTAAAAAACATGTTGTCAAACAAGTGGAGCCCATATACGAGTTCAGGGTGACGGGGTTTAGTTTAGTGTTGTTGGTTTAAACAAGTTGCACTTTCTTATCCTTGTCGTTGCGGGCTTGTTCCGCAATCCATGTTTGAGAGGAAATTGGGACCTGTATCGAGTTCAGAGTGACGGGGTTAATTTTTTCAGGGGGATGGGATTAATTGAAGGTCACCATAAAAAAGCCCCTGAAGCCAAAGGCGACAGGGGCTTATCGTTATAGCTTTATGTTATCGTCTGCGGCGAAGTAGCGCAGGGAAAACAAGCAGTAATAGAAGAGCTGGCATTGAACCGCTAGAGGAACGAATTGTTCTGGTTTCTTCGCGTTCAATCACATTTACTGTGGGTGCTTTTACCGTTATTACGAGTGTGCCAGATGCGTTTGCACCTTGCTCATCGGCAACAACATAATTGATAGTCACTTGACCTTCGCTGTTCGCTTCAGGCTTAAATGTAATGGTGCTATCCGTAAAGGTCACTTCACCTGAGTCTGCGGTTGCGCTTATAAGTGTTAACTTTCTACCTTCTGGGTCTGAGTCATTGGCGATGACATCGACTGTGAGGGTGTCATTGTTAAGTACTTCAGCCACATCATTCATGGTAACAGGTGGTTGGTTCTGCTGAACTTGTGCAACCACATTGACTCGCATCGTTGCAGTACTTGTCCCGCCTTGACCATCACTGATTGTATACTCAATTGTATCAACACCAATGAAATCAAGCGCACTTTGATACTGCAAACTCGAATCACCATTGATTAGCACTGTGCCATGTACAGCAGAGGCATTGATCACAAACAGGGTGTCGTTATCAGCATCAGTATCGTTTTCAAGTACATTTAGTGCGACTGATTGGTTGCTCGTTATTTCTTGACTATCGTCTACTGCAGTAGGCGCTTTGTTGTCTGTTACAACAATACCTACACCACCTGGGTCGACAATTTTACCGTTTTTAATGCCATCTGCATCGTATTCGCCACCATCTACCAGTGTTAGTCTGACACACCATGCACCTTCGATTAGGCCTTCCTGCCAGCTGCTATCATTCATGCTTGGGCAGTAACCTTGCTGGCCCATGGCTGAGTGGATAGCGTTACCATTTTGCGTTGAGAATGTGATCCAGCCTTGATTTGGCAGGTACTTACGATATTGGGCATTTGCTGGGATCGCGGCTTGCTGAGGCAATACGATTTTGACACTCTCTACACCACTTGGCATATCAACGACAAAGTCAAAAATACCACCGCGATTTTCCATGCCTTCGTCCGCAGAGATTAAGCCTGTTTGCACTGCTTCATTGGCATTGAGCGAGGCTGCATTTTTGTTGCTACCCAAACTTAAACTACCAAGAGACATACACACACCGGCTTCTACCTCAATCAGACCAGACTCCCAGTTATTACCTGAAGAAGGCAGAACATTACATTGCGCATCAATTGGGTCTAAATAGTTAGGAATACCATCAGCATCTTCGTCACCAAAACCTTCTTGCGCATCACTAATGAGGTCGCCATCTGTGTCTGTATTATTGTCCAGTACCGGTTGCTCTGAAACCACTTTAAATATCATAGTTTGAGTATCAAATAGTCCAGCATTATCAGTAGCAGTTGCACTGACTTGGTAGACACCGACAGAAAGTGTAGAAGCATCAATACTAAATTGAGTTGGAACCGTGCTTTCATTATTCAAATCAGCTTGTGCTTGCCACTCAATGATGTGTGTATCTGTGCTATTTTGATCCTGTACATCCGCAGTCAGTGTGATCAGGCCATGCTCTGCGACCATGATTGAACGTGCTTCATTTTGTTGCATTGCATTTAGCGTAAGTGTTGGTGCAACGTTTGACTCTACGATGGTAATTTCGTGTTGTTGCTCAGTAATTGCATTCAAATCATCGGTATTTAATGTGATCACAATGGTTTCATTTGCATCGCTTTCGTCATCACGAACGGTTTCGATAGAAATGAGGCCTTGTGTGCCTGACTCGATAGTGACTTGGCCTGATGCCACTGTGTAGTCTTCTTCATCAGCAGTACCAGAAATTGCAAAATCAATATTTATAGGGTATGTGAAATGCTCACCACTTAACGTCACAGGTATCGTTGCCGTTTGGCCCTCAACAACAAACTGACTTGGAGAAGGCATACTTATCATCGGACGTACATTTACTACCTGTGCTGCGCTTGCACAGACATCGGCTGAATTACATGCTTGCCAGTAAACTTTATTGGCACCAGATGCCAAGAAGTTACTTCCAATGAGTTCAACAGCAATTGGCTCACCGCTACTATCCACCGCAGTTGCTACGCCTAAGTCTACCTTAGTAAGCTGGCCTGTTGCATTTACAGTCAGATCAGCAGGTGCGGTGATCACAGGTGCAGAAGGTTGATTTTGACGAAGCTCTAACACAGCTTCTGCGCGGCCACCAAATCCATCTGAAATTGCATAACGCACCTGAGCGATACCTTTAAATGTATCATTCGTGCTAAACACAATCTGGTTGTCTTCAATCACAGCAAGACCTGTATCTGAATTAACAGCCACCAGTGATAAGGTGTCACCATCAGGATCGCTGTCATTGTCTAATACAGCTATCGCTATAGATGATTGACCTTCGGCAAGTTGTACAAAGTCATCTTGTGCAACGGGTGATAGGTTATTCGTACTAATTTGCACGTTGACAGTTGCCTGAGCAGTCTCTGTGCCATCACTGATTGTATAACTGATAGTTGCATGGCCTGTATTCAGTGCCGGTGCTTGGTATTGAAGCACATCGCCGCTTACTTCAACGTGACCTGTATTAGTCGTTGCCGCAGTGATGTGAAGTGTGTCGCCATCGACGTCAGTGTCATTCGCAAGCACTTTGATGTTGGCAAGTGACTTTGCAGAAACCACAGCTGAGTCGTCGAGCGCTGATGGTGCATCGTTTTGCGGAGCAATCGTGATTGCAACGCGGGCACTTGCGCTAAGTCCAGCTTCATCACTGATTTCATAGGTAATTTGTGCTGTACCATGATAGTTTTCAGTTGGTGAATAGGTGATGGCAGAGTCTGAATAGCTCACCTGACCTAAGCCTGAACTAAGCGCCGCATTTGTGATTTTTACGCTTGCCATGTTTTCGTCGATATCGTTATTTAATACCGAAACCGTCACACTTTGATCTTCAAGTGTATTGGCGGTGTCATTGGTGGCGATAGGCGCTTGGTTTTTAGCGATAACATTGACAGAGAGTGTTGCTGTGGCAGTACCGCCATTGCCATCAGTGATGGTATAGCTGATTGTTGCTTCACCAACAAAGTTTGCGCTTGGCGTAAAGCTTACTTGCGTATCAGAATAACTAAGCCCACCTTCACCTGAAACGATTGTAGCGGCGCTGATGATAAGTGTGTCAGAGTCTGTATCCGTGTCATTTATCAGTACATCGATAGTAACGGTTTCGCCTTGTACTGCGTCTGCAACATCATTATTTGCAATCGGCGCTTGGTTATCTGGTATGGCAACGACTTCCAAATCGAAATCGGTGATTACAGGGTCATGATCTGATGAACGGTATGGTGAGTCTGAGAACCATCTAGTTAGCTGACCTTCTGACTTACCTTCGGTGTTGTAGTCTAGGCCTGCGGCTTCATCGGCATTAATATGCCAGTGCATGGTTTGCACAACACTTTCCATCGACGCATTGGCAGTTAACATGTGATCTAGGCTGCCTGCTACACCGCTATAGTAGTATGAATAATTATCGCCGGTGTCTTTTTCAAGACTGATATTGGCAAAGCCAGCATCGTAAAATGCTTGCATGGGCGCTTCATACGCATAGGCATTAAAGTCACCTAAAATGGCGTAAATAGGCTCATTAGTGCTAGAAACTCCTGAATTTGAGTTTGTTTCACTGCCAGTTTGGTCAAGTGCTGCAATGACTGTCTGAGCTGCTAATAAGCGCTGGCCATTACACGCGCCCTCTACGGCATCATCCATATCTACACCACATGACCCGCCTTTAGATCGGAAGTGATTCACAACGACGCGGATTTCTTTGCCGCCGTTAATTGGTTTGAATGACTGCAACATGGGGGGTCTATGTGCACGTGTTGCTTCATCGAATGGCGCATCTGTGATCACTTGCGCACTGCCTTGAGGTGTCACACGGTTATCACGGTAGATAATGCCGACAGTCACCGCATCTGTACCAACTTGTTCTAGCTGAGGGTTGATGTATGCCCAATTATTCGTACCGTCTCGCTCATTTAATCCATCAATGAGGTTTTTGATAGCACTGTTATCACCGTAACCATTGTTTTCGATTTCCATTAGGCCTACAACATCAGCATCTGACGCCAATATTGCACGGATCACTTTGCTGCGTTGGCGATTGAACTCTTGCTCATTGTTCGCACCGCGACTGTCAAAGTTGACGAAGTAGTTCAGTACGTTAAAGCTCGCAACACGGATATGTTGCTCTGATTGACGTTCTGATGGTTTAGTACGACGAGGGTTAGACGGCTCGAAGCTTGGTAAGCTGGTTGGAATAAGCTTGTAATTACCATAGGTGTAGTGAATCACCCCTGACATGTTCGACACTTGGTCGCCGGAGCGAAGTGGCATATCAGCACTGAAACTTGGGTAATAACTGATTGTTTCAGGGTTACTTTGCGTTGAGCTGTCATCGACAAGTAACACGTTTCTTGTGTTCAGTTCAGCAAGCTCTAGGCGACGAGGGTCGTCTTTAGGGTACTTGTTGGTAGGCTGCATTCGCATGCCTTGAGACAAGTAAATCTCACCATATTTAGTGAAGTTATGGCTCAGGGTGACATGTAGCGTTTGTGGCATTGATACCCACATACCTTCAAGTGACTCTTGGTCAAAGCCTTGTGCAAACGGTAAATTCACCTCTGTTGGTGTGACCTGCGTTAACACATCTGTGGCACAAGAAAGTGTCTCGGTTACTGTACTAATTTGTGTTAAGTCATACTTTTCAACCACGGTGCCCAGCACTCGGACTTGTTCACCAACTGTGACCTTGGTATTTGCATCCGCGACAAAAATGCCTTCTGAGGTGGTGCTGTCAGTGTCTGCATGTTGGTCTTCTTCTTGAATGAAGAATCCGCCATGTTGACCGCTGTCTTGGAATGTGGCCACAACAACGCCTTCAATCACAACAGATTGATCCACCAGTGGGCTTGCAGTCTGATTGCCCTGTACCGCACTAATGCGTGTTGCAGGGTCATTACATGCGCCAAGCTCAACTTGCGGCGGGGTTGTTCCACCATCAGAGCCACAGGCCGCAACGCCACTACAGCCAAGACCGTCTGCGGTATTTTTCTCGAAACCTTCCCATTCAATGCTTGGGTCAAAGGTATCATCTAAGCTTGTATCACCTGATGTGATCCCTTCTTTACGACGTAGGGTTTTATCTTTGGTTGAGGTATTACCGCTGCCCCATGCACTGCCAGGATCCGTTCCGACTTGACCAAATACATCGGCAATTTGGCCATCAACTGTCAGTACAAGTGCATCATCTCCGTTAAAGTAAGTGATGGTACTGGTGCTGTCTTGACGACTCTTAATCTCGTCATTTGCACTGCTGTTAGCAATAACGTGAGTTTCACCATGCTTTAATTCGCCAGATAAGGTTTGTGTTCTTAATCCTTCTGTCGTAAGCGGCTTACCGTTATCTGCCAAGGTAATTGTAACGCGGCTAAGGTCTAAAGTTGCGCCGGTAAAGTTGGTAATTTCAACGGCTTTGTTGCTGCTGCTACCTTCAATGTACTCAGTGAAGATCACTTTGCTGGCTTCGACCTGTTCACTGACCTGAATCGAAAACGCAGGCAAGGTCACAACATCTGTATTGCCATCAGTGACACCGATGACGATATTGCTTGCTACACCAACATCTTGAGATGATGGGGTACCAGTCAGTTCACCATTTTGCGTGTTGAATGTGGCCCAAGACGGCTTGTTGGTGATTGAGAAAGTCAGTGTGTCATTGTCTTCATCGTTTGCTGCTGGTCTGAAGCCATATGCAATGCCGACGACAGCACTTGTACTCGGTGTGCCTGTGATTGTCGGTGGAGTTTTAATTGAACTTGAATCAACGACTTCAACGGTGAAGATCGGTAAAGACACCGTTGATGTACCATCAGTCACTGAAATTTGAATTTGCTCATAAACGGCAATATCTGCTACTGATGGCGTGCCAGATAAACGGCCTGTTTGCGTATTGAATGTCGCCCATGATGGTTTGTTAACGATAGAAAACGTCAAGTCATCGTTGTTTTGATCTGATGCCGTTGGCGTAAAGCTATACTCACGACCTGTGCCAACGATGCGTTCAGGTTGACCACTAATGACGGGGGCTACATCACCTAATTTAGGACAGGTATCAGCAAAGAGGGTTTCTGCAAACTCTGGATTATCGATAAATGGATTTCGGTTACCCTGTTGCTCTACAATGCGTTGGTGTCTATCTAATTCTAACGGATCTACTGTATCTTCACGGTGCCAATCCATAAGGTTACACAGTACGCCTAAAGTTGGTGAGCTACTTGCGCTGATATTATTCACAAGCTCAAGATCTGGCATGTTGCCGTCAGTGCCATCATAGCGTACCGCCATGTAGAACATCATACGAGCGGCATCGCCTTTTACCGCGTCTCTTGGTTCAAATGAATCGCTATCAGTAAAGTTACCCGGTGCGTTACCCACTGGATTACCGCCATCATCATAATCTTTGCTGCTGCGCGTTGAGTTCACCTGTACATTGGTCGGTCTTAAATGGTGAATATCGGTGTAACCATACTGGCTTTCACTTGGAAAACCATGAGATTTTGGCCAGCTGTGCTCTCTGTTCCAATCCGTAGTGCCGCCACCATTGGTATCTTTAGACTGGCTTTTTCCTGTGTAGAACAATAGTACATTGTTTGGATTATTTGGATCTTCGTCGGTGTACTTTAAGGCATCCCATACTTGCGAGTAAGTTAACCTCTGTTGACCTTGTCTTGCAATTAAAGCAAGCGCACTTTCTAACTCCGCACCCACTTTGCCAATTGCAGAGGCGTAGTAGGTAGTGTAATCATAGTTACTGCCCGGTTTGTCAGTAACCGTAATTGAAAATGCAGGCAAACTTACGGGGGCATTCACACCGTCTGACACTGAGATAATGATGTTGTCATGATCACCGGTATCAGGTTCCGCTGGAGTACCACTAAGTTGACCCGAAACGTTATCAAATGTTGCCCAACTTGGTTTGTTGGTGATTGAGAACACCAACTCATCATTTTCGAGGTCGATGACGAAAGGCGTGAAGGCATACTGCCGAGTTGCTTGCACGGATGTGTTTGGTGTACCAGAAATAACAGGTGCATCATTGGTGCCTGCAGCTCTAACTAAGATTGAAAAGCCGTTAAGTGCATTGGTCACTGTGCCATCATTGACGGTGATAACAATGTTGTCATAGGTTCCGATATCAGCCGCTGTCGGTGTGCCTGATAGCGCGCCTGTTGCTGTATCAAAGCTTGCCCAACTCGGCTTGTTTTCGATGGCAAAAACCAGTGTATCATCATCAAGGTTGGTGACAGTTGGAGTGAACACATAGGTATCAGACGCATTCACTATGCCTTGTGGCGACCCACTTATTTCTGACGGGATATTACCACTGCCGCCACAGGCAGCAACGCCTGAGCAACCAAGGCCATCAAAGGTATTTTTTGCAAAGCCAATCCATTCGTTTGCTGGGTCAAATGCATCATCTATGGTGATGTCGCCGTTTTCTATGCCTATTTTACGACGTAGCGTTTTATCTTTTGTACTGGTGTCACCAGCGCCCCAATTACTGCCTGGATCTGTACCGACTTGACCAATACTGTCCACGATGACGCCATTAACCATCAAGGTTAACGCATCGTCACCATTGAAATAAGTAGCTGTGCTGGCAATATCGCCAAGTGCTTTTAGTTCGTCACTTGCGCCGCTGTTGTACAGGACATAACTGCTGCCTGCAGCGAGTGTGCCTGATAGGGTAAGCGGGGTGACTTCATCTAGCTTTTTACCATTTGCAGTTAACGCAATACTGACGGTGCTAAGGTCGATGCTATTGTTGCCAAAATTAGTAATTTCAAGCGCTTTGTTATTGCTGCTACCTTCTACATACTCTGTAAAGATAACATTTGCATGTGCGTGTCCCATGACGACACTTGAACACAGCCCCATAGCGATGCAGCGGCCCAAGTATCGCAATTTTCCGCGATGCTTATTGTTAGAGTTCATATTTTTCCCGTGTGTTTATCACTCTGTTTTATCATTTGCGAGTTAGATTATTTTTAAGGGTGCAAATATTCCCATTAAAAAATGGGAGGCGAATATAATACTCTATTATGAACTTTTTATTAAAAATACCTTAAATATAAGACATCTAATTGCAACAATATCCCATCTCTAGTTATTAACACGCTGTGCAGATTAAGTATCTTAATGGGGACATATGTCCTTGCATAATATCATGATTTATAGAGGTTTCTTTCATATGTGGATTTTTTGTTACTTTCGGGTGGCGTGTATCTGCGGGGGGATCTCACTTTCTATAAAATCACGTTGTTAACATTTTTTAATTATTTGATGCTTTCTTTATACAATAAAGAACGTTCTAATTTTTACAATTGTTTACGTTTTGGGTTCTTTTTGAACAGCCTGCATGGTTTTTTTGACATGAAAGTGGTTAAAAAACCGATAATTGCAATAATGGGGTCGGTGTCCACATACACCCTGGGGCATCAGTTATTTTAATGTCCTGCGGTCGCTGACTGCTTATCAGCTAGATGTGATTACACTCTAAGCGGGCAGACAAAAAAAGGTGAGGTTAAACGCCTTTTTGCCTGCCCTGATATTACTTATCCTGAATGTCTCTGAAATTAAGAGCTATAAATAATTAGCTCAATATGTGGACATTGCTGGGTAATAAATGATGTTAAACTTTCTCTGTCCTGCGCCTCTAGAGAACTATACACCTCGAGCCTATTCACATTATGTTTGGAGGCATATTGGATCAGGCTTAGGTACTCACTTGAAAAGTCACTTATTGCGAGTTCTTTAGGTTGAAGCTCCTCTATCAATTGTTTGATTATAGGTTCATGAGCCCACAGTTGTTTACAGAAATTTATATTGAATGTATCAATAGGGCCAGAATTCAGTTGACGAACTTGCTCGAATGCTGGGAAATAGGGACATGCCAAATGCTCACTGTTTTCTAGTACTTTGTTGAAGTCACCGGAAATTGTAAAATAACTGATGCTAAAGTCTGCATTCAATAGAAATGAAATACGGCCTTTCATTTCCCCTTTGGTGTTTTCAATTCCTGCATTCCAATCTCGCAGTTGGCCACTTAAGTCCCATTCGTGCATTTCATCTAAGCAAAGCTGCTCATTCACCATTGTTTCTATTTGTAGTTCATGTATCGCAGTTGAATTGTAGTGAAAATGGGTGTTCTCACGGTTCATACCACGTATAAAAACATCTTCGCTTGTTATTCTACCTTTTGGATAAATGCCGTATATGGTCCCAGTATACCTCTCGTCATTTAAATACATGGGTTCATCTGTGGTGCAATCAACCAAGTCATCGAGTATGGCATGTGTTGTTTTATTTAAATAAGGCGGCTTGTAATCACACACCTTAACCCCATTTTTATACACATGCCGGCTGGTTACAACCCCGTCGGTATGGCTAATTGCCATACCCGTAAAGAGGATATTTTGATAGTAATAGCGCTCTTGCTTTAACTCTAAAGCCTCAAAAAGTACCATTAACAATCCGTGTGTATTCATTGTCCTACCTTTTACTTTTTATTTTCGTCAGATTTTTTAAGTGTTTAAGATGTCCATTACAACTTTGAGAAGCTGTAAAAGTAATATCCAGAGCGAACTTGCAGACTATATAATTATTTGAGCAAGTTATCATTTGAATGCACGCGATCACTTATTGTTGCTCCGCTGGGCTGTATTCAAACTTATTATGGTTGTCTGGGTGCCCTGAAATTAAGAGCTATAAATAATTAGCTCAATATGTGGGCATTGCTGGGTAATAAATGATGTTAAACTTTCTCTGTCCTGCGCCTCTAGAGAACCAAACACCTCGAGCCTGTTCACATTATATTTGGAGGCATATTGGATCAGGCTTAGGCAATCACTGGAAAAGTCACTTATTGCGAGTTCTTCGGGTTGAAGTTCCTCTATCAATTGTTTGATTACAGGCTCATGAGTCCATAGCTGCTCGCAGAATTTTATATCAAAGCAATGTATGGGCTCTGAATTCAATTGACGAACTTGCTTGAGTGCTAGGAAGTAAGGACATGTCAGGCTTTCGCTGTTTTCCAGTACTTTGTTGAAATGACCGGAAATTGTAAAAACACGGATGCTAAAGTCTTCATTCAATCTAAATAAAATACGTCCTTTTATTTCGCCTTTGATGCTTTCAATTCCTGCATCCCAATATTCTAGTTGGCCATTTGAATCCCACTCGTGTATTTCAACTGTATTGAACTGCTCATTCACAATGGATTCTATGACCAATTCGTGGATTGCAGTTGAGTTGTAGTGGTAATGGGTGCTTTCACGGTGCATGCCACGTACAAAAACATCTTCGCTTGATACTCTACCTTTTGGATAAATGCCGTATATGGTCCCAGTATACCGCTCTCCATTTAAATACATAGGCTCATCTGTGGTGCAATCGACCAAATCATCTAATATTACATGAGTTGTTTTATTTAAATAAGGCGGTTCGTAATCATACTCCTTAACCCCATTTTTATACACATGCCGGCTGGTTACAACCCCGTCGGTATGGCTAATAGCCATACCCGTAAAGAGGATATTTTGATAGTAATAGCGCTCTTGCTTTAACGCCAAAGCCTCAAAAAGTACCATTAACAATCCGTGTGTATTCATTGTCCTACCTTTTACTTTTTATTTTCGTTAGATTTTTTAAGTGTTTAAGATGTCCATTACAACTTTGATAAGCTGTAAAGGCATGGTCTACACTTTATGCATCGTCCAGATGCATCTACACTCCCATATTGTTCCAGTATCTAATTGTTATTTTTATAGTTTTTAGGTCTTTTAATTCCATTATGGTGTTAGTTTTAAGGCCTGAATTGACATTTTTTGTTATCTAAAATAAAGAATGTTAATTATTCAAATTTATAATTTAAATTGAAAAATATATTAATTTAACAGCTCACTTATCACCCAGGGGTTATCGGTTTTATTATTTTAAATTTATCCCTTGTTTTTTATCGTCTTTATTTCTATCAAATGTGTGGTTTTTTGTAAATTATATTTGCTTTTTTACGGGTCTTCCTTTCATATAGCTAGGTCTATTCATCACCCTAAAGAGGTGATGCTTATTTATTGCAGCGGTGGTTTTTTTAAGTTTTAATCTAATAGATAAATAATAAATCAAAGATAAAGATGGATAATTCTCAGAACAAACTCATTGATTTAATGGATGCTATGTATGTCACTGTTGGTAACATGCGCGAGGCACATTGGCTTGGTGATCCGCAATGTGGCAGTGAGGGAACCTTGGCACAAGAGCAAGTGTTGTACGACAGATATCAAAGCCTTCGCCAAGAATTAGTGTCTTTAAACCCTGACTATATTAACGCCAATGCTTTTATTGTTAATCGATATGGTGAGCAGTTATCTTTTGCGCAAGCGCAAGAAGTGATGAATATTAAAATCAATGCGTTTGAAAGCGGTAATATAAAGCGTGCTGAGATACACGCGCAAGAGGCCCTGTTGCAGCATCAACAGCAGCTTACTGAACAAAGAAAACACCAACAAGAAGATGAAGCGAAAAGTCAAGCACAAGCGCTTCTTGAATTGAAGCAGTCATTGGCCCCGTGGCGAAACACAGAAGAAGTGACCAAGCCCGAAGAGACTGAACTACAAAAACATCAAAGGCTGCAATCGCTTGCACAAAGTCATAAATGTGTATCTTATATCGATAGTTTTCAAGAGCTCTATCAGGCCTTGCGCAGTGGCGTTGCTTTTGATGAATTAACTAAGTACTTAGTTGCACCAGAAAAGGATGAGGGCTTGTATACGTTATTGTGTGTCGTGGATGACCTTGTGCTTTATCAAGGCACAGAGCGCAATCTTGCGCCGGGTTCACATTTTTCTCGTTTGCTCGCTTTGCAGTATGAACCGCAAAGGTATTATGAGCGCTATACTCCTTTGCCAAGCGGTGCTTTTGCCCTAGTTGAAAAAAAGCGTATCGCAGTCAAGATGGCAACAGATCTTGCATTTCAACCGATTGACGCCATGCAAGAAGTCCTTGTGTTTCGATTACTCGACAATAAATAAAGCGCTTAGCAAGATATTTTAAACTGAGACACACTACCGAGCATTTTTCTCTCCCACTGATGCGTTAACATGATTTTGCCCTTGTTAATATCTTAGGGTCATGATAGCGTGCACCCGCCGTTTAAAATGGTTATATTTAGGGCTAATAGGTTGAAATATATCTAAATAAATTTGTTAACTATATTTTTTATTTTTAGGTTGAAAGAGGTGTTTATGAAGTTATCAGAGAGAAAGGACTCTTTGCGTATCATCGTCAGTACTGTGGTATTTTCTACAGTGCTATCGGCATGTGGAAGCAATGATACCAATGAGGTCGTCGTCCAACAGAGTAAGCCTGCTGCAAAGCCAATAGTAAACCAAGCTGTGGTGGTCGGTGCAGGGTTATCAGGGTTAACAGCGGCCTATGAGCTAGAGAGTATCGGTTATGATGTAACGATATTGGAGGCTAAAGATAGGATTGGTGGACGCATAGGCACATATGATATGGGTGAGCAGCATGGTGAAATTGGTGGAGAGTTTATTGATGGGCCTATGGTACATCAGGAAATCCATCGATATGCTAGCCTTTTCAATGTGGAACTTGCAGACACAGGATATTGGGGAGAAATAGAAAGCGGTGCTTATTATGTTGATGGTCAATTGGTCAGCTATACCGATTTTGAAAATAACTTTGCACCGCAAATTGTTGCGGATTATAACCGTTTTTATGATGAGCTAAGTCTACTTGCAGATGCAGTCCCAGATCCTGATGAGCCCGCGCTTTTAGATAAGGCAAAAGAGTATGATCTTACAACGGTGCAAAGTTGGATTGATGGGCTTCAATTACACCCAGAAGCAGAGTTACTTGCAGAGCAATTTGTCAGAGGCGAATTTGACGAGCCAAGCGATCTGTCTCTATTGCACTTAGCGCAGTATGCCAAAGTTTATGAGCAAGTCTCTGATGACGATGTGGAAGGTTATCGTTTTTTAAAAGGCGGCAGGGCGATGGCGCAAGCCTTTGCGGATAACCTTGAAGGTGATATCCACTTAAACCAGCCGGTAGTGAGTATTAGCGAACAAAATGATCGTGTGACGGTTGAAACTACAACCGGTGGCAGCTATGAAGCGGATGTGGTGGTGGTTACAGTGCCGCTTCCCGTGTTAAATAAAATTACGTTTACCCCGCACCTTCCACAAGCGTTAACAGATGCAGCAAACAGCATCAACTACGGGTCTCATTCCAAAGTACTCCTGCAATATAATCAGCGCTTTTGGTTAGACCAAAATTTGGGCGGTGACACAGTGGTTGCTGGTGGCCTACCCACAGGGTGGACTTGGGAGACAACTGAGCGCCAAGGCGGCACCGGTGGTATTCTTATTACTTATACATCTGGCGATTACAGTCAAATGCAAAAAGAGTGGACTGATCAACAGATTGTTGATGCAAGACTAGATGAAATCGAAGTAATGTACCCAGGCTCTAAGCAGTACCTTGTGGCAACAAAAGTGCAAAACTGGGTTGCTGAAGAGTGGACGCAAGGTGGCTTTATTGCATATGGCCCAGGTCAAATAAGCAAATACTGGAAGCTATTTCAGCAGCCAGTTGGCCGCGTTTATTTTGCAGGAGAGCATACAGACACTTTATATCTAGGTTATATGGAAGGTGCTGTGCGCAGTGGTGTGCGCGTATCTCAGCAAATTAAAGAGCTAAACCTTTAAGCTTCAAAAAAGTGCCTTTTATTAGGCACTTTCAAATACTGCCAATATTAAATACTCAAACCCTAAATATGTGGCTGACTTTGCACTTAACTTATTCTTAATGAACTAATTTATCATTTTGATTCTATTGGCTATTTTTATTTTTTTGGGATGCTTTTGAATCATTAATAATATCCTTGTTATTTCTATCTAATTTGTTTGGTTTGATTTTTATAGACGAAACTCTAGCTCAACAAAGTGCCAGTAAAAGGGCATGAAAATAATAATAGGAAGGTAGTTATGAGACGATATCAACTCAATGCGCTTGCAGTTGCTGTTTTATTATCAACAGGGGTAAATGCGCAAGTAGCCATAGTCAATGCAGAGTCTATCGCGTTGCAACAGAAAAATAGTGACGCACAGTTGCACAAAAGCTTATCAGCAAACTTTAATACACCACAAATCTTTCAAGAGGCGCAAACGCAGACAAGGGAGTGGCATGGTGATGTGACCACAGCAAAGGTGCTCACGATATTGATGGAGTTTAATGATATTCCAAATAACTCTATGAAACCTGATGATTTACCGAGTAAGCATTACTTAGAACACTACAGTATTAATCATTATCAAAACTTAATTTATGGTCAAAACGGCTATTCGGGCCCGATGGCTGCAACGTTACCAACGGTACGCGATTATGTGCTAGACCAAAGTGGCGGGTCATTTGATATCAGTGGAGAGGTGTTTGGCTGGTATACATCCCGCTTTGACCATATGGTATATAAAAGAGACACACGTGCACTCGTGAAAGAGGCGGTTCATCATGTGTTAGCTGATGAAAGGTTCAAACTAAGCGATTACGACTTGAATAATGACGGTGAAATTGACCACTTGAGCATTATCCACTCAAGCCTCGGTGGTGAAAGTGAGCCAAGGGCTTTGCGACCTGATCCAAATAGTCCTTACAAGCAATTTATCCACTCACATCGCTCAACGGTAAATGAAGAGATCAAAAATGAGAGTGTGGGTAAATCGGCGCGGATAGGCAGTTATTTCATTCAACCAATAGACACCCCGATGGGGCTTTACGCACACGAATTTAGCCATAGCCTCGGGTTAGCGGATGAATATGACTTAACGTATACACAAGATGATTATGGCATAGCTGGAGAAACGGTTGCGTCTTACTCTATGATGTCTTCTGGTTCATGGGGAGGCGTTGTCAGAGGCTCAAAGCCAACGGGTTATAGCCCTTATGCGAAGTTGTTTTTACAAAATAAATATGGTGGGAACTGGGTACAATCTACAGAGATCAATAGTGAAGATTTGAGCGCGCAAGGCGTTGTTGTGCCGTTTTCTTCAGCGGGGGTAAAAGGTAAATATAACGATTTAGTTAAGGTGAACCTACCGCAGTTAAGCAAGCAACTATATCAACCAGTAAATGACCAAGCGTTTGATTTAACCAGCTACAGTGAAGTAATTTTTGCGGTATCTCTCAATGGCAGCCAAGCGCCTTCATTGAGCTTAGATCTAAACAGTGAGCAATCGATTCATCCCAGCTATGGATTCACCTTGCACGTCCAAGTACCGGGTACAAACATCTCTGAAAACATAAAACCGTCCAACAGCGATGATTTTATGATGAGCCAGAATAATACCTTTATTCGTTCAACCAATAAGCAGTGGACAAAAGCACATTATGATTTATCGGCGTTTAAAGACTATGACACTGTATACGTCTCGTTGCTGAATTTAGCGATTGCGGGTGATTCGACCTATGTCGCTGCGGACAATATTGAGATTTTCGATGGTGATAAAGTCGCGGCGACTGTTAATTCAAATCATACTGAACAAGTCTATTTTAGATATAACGCCAAGCTGTCGAACGGCTCTATTCAATATACGCCTTATTATTTATTAGAGTGGCGTCAGCATGTCGGTTTTGATGAAAGTCTTAAAACCGAGGGCATGGAAGAAGGTCTGCTGGTTTGGTATGTTGATCCATCTTATATGACCGATTTTTTTGATATTTCTAGTACGGATAATCAAGTTGCAGCGCACCCAGGAGAGGGCTGGATCGGTATTGTGGATGCGGATAGAAACCCGATATTTGAATATCAATCAGAATATACAAGTACTGGGCAGTGGGTTGCTGACAGAAGTATCATACCGCAAAGATCTGGTGAGCAAATTAGAGATGCTGCATTTAATACATTACCTCAGCGAGGCAGTGTGGGAGAGGTAAAAAGAATGGATCTTGCAAATGGTGGTTATTTAGAAACGATTTTACGGGATGAATTTATAAGTCCAAACCCTCGATTTGCAGATTGGGGTGATTATACCAACTACGTTCGTCCAGCAACGGGTAAGAAGCTTCCCAAACTTGGCCTTATTTTTGAAGTATTAGGTCAATCAGCAGATAGCTCAACCGCAGAAGTTAGAATTTCTAAAGTTTGGTAATTGATATATTAGAGCCCATGAAATAGTGGGCTTTAACTCTTTACTTGGTATTTTAATCGTATAAATTAATATAAAGGTAGGTGTATAGGGTGGGGATTTATAGTTATTATTTCACTTGAGTTATTGTTATATTGTATCAGCTTGTCTATTTATTGGTGTGTTTTAGATTATTTATTTAAAATTTTTAAGTTTGTTGTTATTTTTTGAAAATTATCGAGTTTGGTTACTGTGAGCAATGAATTCATTTTAATTGATTATTGCTCTGGCTCACTAATGACTCAATAATTTGGAAAAATAATAATGAAAAAATATATGCTGAACTCACTCACTGCAGCAGTGATTTGTGCGTTAAGTGGTTATGCTCAAGCGCATGCTCACCACGTGAATACGCCTACTGAAAATGCATCTATCACGCCTGTTCAAGTTGAAAATTTTAAGAAAAATGCTGACTTACATAAAAATTTAACAGCTGACTTTAGTGCACCTTTAGTTGTCCAAAATGGTGATGTTACCTCACAAACACGCCAGTGGCATGGAGAGGTTACAACACGTAAAGTACTTACCATTTTGATGGAGTTCTCAGACGTTCCGCATAACTCAATTAAACCTGAAGATACACCAAGCAGACATTATTACGAAGACTATACACCAGAGCATTATGAAGAGATGATTTTCTCCAAAAATGGTTATAAAGGACCTCGTGGTGATACGCTTCCAAGTATGCGTGAGTACTTTATTGACCAAAGTGGTGGCTCTTTTGATGTAGACGGTGGTGTGTTTGGTTGGTACAAAACAGAGTTTGCACACCCATATTATAAAGAAGATACGCACGCATTAATTAAAGAAGCAGTATATAACGTACTTGCCGATGAAAACTTTAATTTAAGTGATTACGACTTGGATAATGATGGTCAAATCGACCATTTAAGTATTGTTCACTCAACACTTGGTGAAGAGTCAGAGCCTCGCGCACTTCGCCCAGATCCAAACAGTCCATTCAATAATTATATCTGGTCACACAGACACGTTGTAAATGCAGATGTGGTTAACGAAACGGTTGGCAAAACAGCACGTATCGGCAGTTATGTAATTCAGCCTATTGATGCAACAATTGGTCTATTAGCGCATGAGTTGGGCCATGATCTAGGCTTGCCTGATGAGTATGATATTGCTTATTCAGAAGACAAACACGGTGGTGTGGGTGCAAAAGTTTCTTCGTACTCTTCAATGGCGTCTGGTAGCTGGGGTGGGGTGATAAGAGGTACTAAGCCAACAGGCTATAGCCCATACGCAAAACTGTTTTTACAAAACAAGTTTGGCGGTAACTGGATCCAGTCTCAAGAAATTAATGCTACAGAATTAACAGGCCAAGGTGTGACGGTTAAATTTTCTCAAGCAGGTGTTAAAGGCTTGAACGACGATTTAGTTAAAATTAACCTACCTGAGCAAACAAAAAGAATTTATGAGCCGCTGAACGCAAATGCATTTGACCTAACTAGCTATAGTGCTATTTCATTTGCACAGCCGTTGCACAACACGCAAGCTGCAACGTTAAGCTTTGATTTAAACTCAACGACATCTCTAAATGGTGCATACGGCTTACGTGTAATGGTAAGCGTGCCAAGCGCAGGCATTTATGGCTCATTAGCACCAGCTAACGCTGCAGAATTAGAAATGGCATCAGATGGCAGAAAAGTGCGTGGTACAAGTGGGCAGTGGACTACAGTGAACTACGACATTGCATTTTTAGCGCAATTCGACGATGTGAGTTTCACAATTGAAAACTATGCAATTGGCGGTGATGCAACATACGTTGCTGTAGACAACATTTCTGTGGCGGATAACGGTGTTGTTATCAATGAAATTACGTCAAACAACCCTGAAAAAGTTGAGTTTGCATTCAGTGCGTCATTATCTGATGGTACCATCCAGTACACGCCATATTACTTACTTGAATGGCGTCAGCATGTTGGCTTCGATGCAAGCTTAAAAGACGCAGGCATGGAAGAAGGTTTACTTGTATGGTTTGTTGACCCGTCTTATGCACTTCAGTACTTCGATGTACCGAGTGTAGATAACCTATCAGCTGCACACCCAGGTCATGGTTTCTTAGGTATCGTAGATGCTGATAGAAATCCTATCTTAGAATATGTCACTGAATATAGCGCGACAGGCCAGTGGGTAACTGACCGCAGTGTTACACCTCTAAACAGCCGCAGACAGATCAAAGATGCGCCATTTAATACAGTACCGCAGTTAGGTGACGAGGGTAGAACGACCCGCACCGATCTTGCTAACGGTGGCTATCTTGAAACGGTTTGGAGAGACCAGTTTACAAATGCAAACCCACGTTTTGCAGACTGGGATGACTATACAAACTACATCCGTCCAGCGACAGGCACTAAATTACCAAAGCTTGGTTTAATGTTTGAAGTGGTTGATCAATCAGCTGATGGTGCAACAGCAGATATCAAGATTTCGAAAATGTGGTAAGCAAATCTGATTGATTATATTTAATTGAGTAGTTCTAAGCCCAGCAATCGCTGGGCTTTTTTGTTTTATGACCAACAGTATTGCACAATAAGGGGTCTCGCGTTTGTCCATTGAGTATGTGCATAATTTTTCCAGAATATAACCAAAAATCTTCTATGCTTATTTAGAGTATTCATTTAGTTGCGGTAACACTTACTTGGTGTGAAGTGGAGGTGAGATGTCTCATTATAAGCCAACAAGGCTTATGGGCTGGTTGTTTACAGGGTCACTGTTGTATTTGCCCACACAGTGTGTCGGCGCGCAAGAGATTGAAAAAATATCGGTCACAGGAACGAGGCTAAAGCGTTCAATTCAATCTGAAAGCCCTATTCCCATTGCAAGTATTGATGCAAAAGTACTTTCGACAATTGGCGCGAATGACGTCAGAGATCTCATCGAAACCTTACCATTTAATGCAGGCGCGCAGAATAATTCTGATAACTTAACGCAAAACTTTACCGTCGGGACTTCAAATATCAATTTGAGAGGGCTCGGCGTCTCTTCTACCTTGGTGTTATTGAATGGTCGGCGGCAAGTGGTATCTGCGGTTGTCACAGATCAAGGAGCTAGCTTTGTTGATACGGCGTCACTCATTCCGACCTTGGCAATTCAACGGGTTGAGATTCTTAAAGACGGAGCATCAGCGATTTATGGCTCAGATGCGGTTGCGGGAGTTGTGAACTTCATTAGCCGAGATGATTTAAACGGCAGTGAAGTGCAGTATGAATATCGCAAACGTATCAGTGATGGCAGTCAAGACGAGACAAAAGTGGACTTTGTATTTGGTAGTGATACGGGTAACTCAGGGCATGTTTTGTTCGCCGCGAGTTATTTAGAGCGAAGCAGTTTGGTGCTCTCAGAGGTTGATTGGGTGCAACCTGCATTTAGTAGCTTTGGCAACCCTGGAAGCTTTGTGATCCCGTCGCTTGCCAATGATGACAACCCTGACGGCCTCACCGTTGCAGATCCCAATTGTGTGCAAAATGGCGGGAGTGTGTCCGAGGGCAGTAATGGCAATTCGTTTTGTTTGTTTGATTTTGCCCCTCAAATTACGGCGGTACCCAATGAAGACAGATTACAGCTATACATGCGCACAAAATGGGCATGGAATGATGATACAGAGCTGTGGTTTGAAGCGGGATTTGCAGATAACGACGTATCAAGAGAAGTCTCCCCGAGCTTTCCTGTATTAAATGCCCCCAGCGTGTTAGCAAGCCACCCTAACAATTTCTATAAAGAAGACATCTTCTTCCGAGGTCGCCCGTTCGGTGTGGGCAAGCCCACGGAAATCAACTTTTATTCGCATCAAACTACCCGTGTTGCATTGGGGATTGATGGGGCCATAGGCACGGATAAATTTTGGCAAGTATCCTACGTGAATGCCAAAAATGAGGCGTTTTTAAATCCTAAGGATGTAATAGCGGATAACTTCCAGTCTGCATTGCTGGGGTATGGCGGCATTAATTGTCGGCGAGGCCTTGGTACTGTAGCAGGCGCAGGAGAGTGCTTGTATTTTAACCCATTCGATCCGCAAGCAAGTGCTAATGAGCAACTCCGAGGCTATATCATTGGTGATTATATTGGCAATGTAGAATCTGAGATGCAAGTTGTTGAGGGCGTCATCGCATTTGACGAATTGATTGAAATGGATGCAGGTTTTGCGGCACTGGCGTTGGGTATGCAATATCGAAAAGAGTCTATTCGCTCTGTGTATGATGCCTTGACTCAGCAAGATAGGTTCGCATTTTTAATTGGTAATCAGAATGTTGAAGGCGACCGTGATGTCAAAGCGGTATTTACAGAATTGAGGTTACCTATCTTTGAACAGCTAGAGCTGGGCCTTGCACTGCGCTATGAGGATTATGGCGATTTAGGCGGAGATACCACAGATCCCAAGGTGTCGATGCTTTGGCATGCCTCTTCGAATTTATCTGTGAGAGGATCATATAGTACGTCGTTTCGCGCGCCTTCTGTGCATCAGTTAAAAGGAGTACAAACGAATTTTGCCAATATTACAGATCCCAGAGATGGCTCAACGACATTTGGTGGGAATAGAACCGTTGGAGACCCTGACTTAGTGCCAGAAACCTCTACGGCACTGAACATCGGGGGCACATATAGTGTAAACCAGTTTGACATGGATATAGACTACTGGCGTTTTTCGTTTGAAGAGGTGCTGACGCGGGAAAGCCATCAAGCCGTAGTAAACGTCTTTGCAGACGATCCTGAGCGGGTAGTTCGCACATCAGCTGGGACAATTTCAATCGTCAATACCCGCTTCATTAATGCGGAAGCCATTGACACATCGGGTATAGATTTTAATATCATGTATCAGTGGGATACACTTTTTGGCAGATTCACGCCCCAGCTTTTGGGGTCATATATTTTGGAATATGATTTGACCGATAATGCCGGTGTGGTTAGCGATGGCCTTGGTAAACTTAATCGCAATACGGTGGGTAATCCGACCCCTAAACTTAAAGGCAGCTTTGGCATAAACTGGCTGTTTGAGGCACACAGTGCCAATGTTTTTTTTCGCCATGTTGCTAGTTACGAAAATGATGTCACCTTAGAGAAAATCAACTCGTTTAATACACTCGATCTTCAATATGAAGTCGATATGGGTGAGTTAATAAAAGCAGGTGTAAATACAAATATTACCGTGGGTGTTGTAAATGTAACGGACAAAGCCCCGCCTTTTGTGGATATTGCAGGCAGTTACGACCCCAGAACAGGCGATCCAAGAGGGCGCAGAGCGTATATCAAATTAAAAGTTGAGTTTTAAGCTGTGATGATGAGTTGGCGTGCGATGGCTGGGCACTTTTTCAAAGTAAAATGTCAATGTGGCAACTTGTCAGTCTATCTCGCTGCAAGCTTATTACTGCTGTTAAGCCAGCAAGCATATGCAGCACGCGTATTGCAGTTTGTGACGTTAGAATATCCTCCCTACCAATATTTAGAAGGCAATCAGCCAAAAGGCGTGGGCATTGCCATGGTCAATGAGATATTCGAGCGCATGGATAAGCCCATTGCAGTTCGATTTATGCCATGGGGTAGGGCAATTAGAGAGATCCAATCGGGCCATGCAGATGGCATCTTCACAATTTACAGCTCTAAAGCGCGAAAACAAACCATGCTGTTCTCTGAGCAAGTCTTGATCAATCAATCGGTGTCTATTTTTAGTAAACGAGATAGTAAGCTAAACCTGACTGGCACAATTGATGAGTTGAGTGAGTTAAGTGTAGGCTTGGTCAGAAATGTCAGTTACGGCTTTGAAATTGACCAAGCAATCAAACAAGGACAGATCCATAAAATCGTGGAAGCAAACTCAGGTATGCAAAGCTTTAAACTATTATTTGCTGGTAGGGTTGATATTGTGATCAGCAATCAGTTGGGTGGGGCGGATATATTACGCCGACTTGATATTCAAAATGAAATTAAACGTCATACAGAATACGCATACGCCATACCAAGTTATTTCGCATTTCCAAAAACCAGACGCGGAGAAAAGCTGAAAAAACGCTTTGATGAAACCTTGTTGCAAATGAAAGCAGACGGCACTTATCAAGCGGTATTGCAACAGGCGCTGGATTGTACAGGGAGTGACTGTTGATACGGAGTGTCTCCCTCGAATATGGTTTTGAGGAGTGGGCTAATTAAATCATTTGAATGTCTGTTATGAGGAATAGATGGTGGCCCTAACGCACTTTGGATAATTTTTAGTTAGGGCGAATGTGTACTTTTGCCAATCTACTGTACCGCATCATGTCAAAAGCAGACCTTAGCTATTGATCATAGTGTTAGCTACTTTACACTTTAGAAAAAGCACTTTTTCGTTGCAAATCCCCACCACAATATGGGCAGGCTAACGAAGTCGTTAGAATTGTTCTACCGCACCCTTTACAATCGCTCTTTTCTTTAGTGCTGACTCGCCCGTCTGCTTTTCCATCCATTAGATCCACTTTTTCTATATATTTCTTCAAATCGCTTTCGGTTAAGCCCGAATGATCTTTAAGCAATGTCCACATAGCCATAGTGACGAGCTTTAGCTGTTCATGACGGCGTTCTAATTCCTTTAACCGCGCATCGTTCGTAGATATTTTTCCATCTTGATATTTATCTTTTTCAAGATTACTTCGAAGTCCATCTTGTACTTCACCGATCTGTCGTTGCTGAAACATGTCCCAGATAAAATCGATCATATTGACTTCTCTTTAATAGCTAACAATTTTATAGTGCGTGTGTCGCGCATCTTTCTGCCGGTGACACGCTCATGTATCTGATAAATGTACTTTTAACAAATAACGTAATGTATTGCCAACTATAAATTTTTTGGTGCTAATAGAGTGTGTGCCTGTCCTATTTCACATTTATTTCACATTTGGTTAATTGGTTCTTACGGCCCCGACTTTAATTGCCTTCTTATGTTTTAAAACAACGAACAATCACATGGTAAATCTGGTAAGTCGCAGCCTTTCTTTGGTATACAGTTTCCCACTTCACACGCTGCTGAAGGATCACAACAGTCATACCATGTATCTTTTTTATTCTTATCTTTAGGTTTCTTCTTGTCATTATCTGATAGTTGTTTGTATGCTGCTTTACACTCATTAAATCGAGCTTTTATCAAAGGGTAACTAGTCCATAATCCGCATTTAATTATTATCTTTTTAACTGCTTCAGAGCACGAGTCTCCCTTGTTTAAAGCTGCATGGGCACAACAAAAACCCTTATAAGGAGATAAATAATTTTGATAGAAGTTAATTAGTACTAAAACGAAAGACTTCACTAAACATCCTTTTAAAACATAACAATCTTATAGTGCGAGTGTTGCGTATTTATCTTCCTATGTCACGCACATGTATTTAAAAAGTCTTCTTTTAACAAATAACCTAATGCATTGCCAACTAGAAATATTTTTAGTGCTAAGAGAATTTGTGCCTGTCCCATTTGGTTTTCTTTGGTTTTATAATTATCGACTAAGGAGCGCAAACCAAGCTTTTTGCGCTCTTTCTCGATGATGTTGTTAGTAGTCCAGAGGCCAAAAATCAATAACTATTTGGATCTTTAATTACAAGGCGCAAAATAAATAGGACAAACACTTTTCTTTATTCTGTTGGCTAAGCTCTTTTTTTCAATAAAAGTGACTGTTTGTCTCCCAATACTGAATCGAACATACGCATGGCTTCAGCTTGATGCAAGCCACACAATTTAGCATCAAAATGTTTTAGCCAATACACTGCCGTGCTCGCCATCATATGATTTGGGAAATAAATAGGACAGACACTTTTCTTTATTCCGTTGGCTAAGCTCTTTTTTTCAATAAAAGTGACTGTTTGTCCCCCAATACTGAATCGAACATACGCATGGCTTCAGCTTGATGCGAGCCACACAATTTAGCATCAAAATGTTTTAGCCAATACACTGCCGTGCTCGCCATAATATGATTTGCGAAGGCACTGCCAGGACACTTTGAGTTTCCTACACCATATACAAATAGCGAAGGGTGCTTGTTACTTTTTGTATGACCAAAGGCCTTGCAAAAACGTGATGGGTCAAATTTGTTTGGCTCACTAAAATTCTTCTCGTCTTGGTGGTGTATTTGCGAAATAAAACCCAACCAATGTCCCTTAGGCACGACAAACTTTTTTCCATCAGTTCCTTGAATCTTGATATCAGATTCTACCAACCTATAAATGGGTTTATTTCCGCGCAATCTAAGCACTTCTTTGATAAGGGGCAATATATCAAAACTGGGGGTAGTTCTAATTTCATTAGCATAGGAGGGATGCTGGACAAGTGTTCGATAAAACGATTGCATCGAAGGCAATATATTCGACAGTGAACCCCATAAAAAATATAGCAATACCTTTGCCTTGTCCTCTTGATTGATCATTGGACTGCTAAACAACCCTATCTTTAACGATTGTATAAGTGGAGTTTGCGCCTCAGCAAGGACTTGTTCAAACCGTAAAAGCAGCTTTTCTTTAGCGCAGCTTGCGTCATTTGCAGCTTGCTTACAATCAGCACCGGTCGGTGACAAGCTTTCACTAAAGCTAAAATAATCAGCAATAGCTTGGTCGCTCGCTAAAGGTTTACCAAAAAGTGAATATAGGCTTGCCTTTATCATGGTATTAAGTTGCAGTTCGGCCAACTCAACTTCACAATAATTCTGTGTATTTAAATAGCGCTCAGCAAATTTCTGACATTCAAAATTGAGTCTTTCATCATAACGTGCTTTTGTGATTGCTAACTTTTGCCCTTTTAGTGCGAGTACAAAGTCTCGATTCATTTGTGCAATTTGTTGCTCATCGCAAAATACATTGTCAATTTCAAATTGACTCCTTACCTCTACAAGCTCAGGGTTAATATTCATCTTATTTTTTGCCACGACGTCACTGAACAGATCTGACTCCTGAACTAATGTGATTTTTGGCCCACCAAAAATAGACAGTGTGAATATGTTTCCAAACTGAGCCATGCACGATTTAATATAATCAATCAAATTTAGGCCATTCATTTGGCTTACGTCGGTCAATGCAACATGCACTGGTTGCTCAAAACTATTTTGATTTTGTTCAACTAGATTCACAGCTAACTCCTTTACTTATATCTAGTTATTTGGAGTACTAAGCAACAAAGCTTTTTTCAGCTACAACAAAAATTTGTGCCGAATTATTGGTTAAAGCTGAGCCTGCCCAGTCGCCGTGCCATTCCAAAGGTACTAAGCCACACATTTCGAGCATGTGAGTTAGTTCAGAGGCATTATAGAGACGCACCTTAAACTCATAGCTATATTCTTCGCCCTCTATTTTTAGCGCACGTTTGGTTGTTAATATTTTACTGTGTGGATCGTATTGCGTATCCAAGTCTTTGAATTGACGCGCAATACTATTTTTACTTTCCTTAACTGCCGCTGACTCACCGTTGAGGACATTTAACAACAGACGCCCGCCGGGTTTAAGTGCGGATGACATTTCTTGCATCACCTGCAAGTTAGTTTTATCGTCAAAGTAGCCAAACGAGCTAAAAACGTTAAATATTCTGTCGTACTTTTCCTTAAACCTGAGATCTCGCATATCCCCTTGCATAAAATTGACGGAAAGGCCGGCGTCTTTTGCAAACTGTTGGGCTCGTTCAATAAACGAAGCATTGTAGTCTAATGCATCAATCTCAAACCCTTGCTCAGCCAATAACTTTGCATGACGTCCAGTACCACAGGGAATATCGAGTATTTTCATACCCTTTTGTAATGCTAGAAAGCTTTGAATTTGCTTCGCTTGTTGCTGGTTTAACATAAGGTCAAAAGAGGCACTCTCTAAATGGCCTGTAATTAAGGGATTAAAAGCACGCTCGTAATCAAAAAGAAATTCAGACAAATTTTCTACCTCTTACATTTATCATTGCAACCAGGAATAGGCTGTACCAATGTGGCACAGCCTCATTCAATTTATTTGTTGTTTGGGCCAACACCAGGCTTTCTATCAACAAGACAAATAACACATCCACAGAATCTTGCGCCCTTGTTACGCTCTAGGTTTTTGTTTACAAGTGAATTGATGATTTTTGATTTATTCATGATCTCTCCAAAAATGGTTGATTAGTATTTTCTAAGGTTTTTAATGTTTTGCTCAGAGTAGATTTCTGGATATTCCTGATACCACTTGAGCAAAGTGTTTTCGCCCAAAGCATCATAAACGTACGAGTATTGAGCCTCTAACTCAGCCCTACGCTCGCTTATAAATACAGTTTGGGCGTTATCATAGTCACTTTTCATTTGCTCTTTTTCGCGTAATGTTGTCGGACTATGATGTAAAAACTCACCAAAAAATTGAAGACAAAAAGCCTCATAATCTCGAGTAAACAGAATAAAGGTGTGCCACATTTCATCGATGATTAAAATTTCCTTATGCACATAGATTTCGGGGCCTGACTCATTTGAAGCTTGGTGCATTAACCACAGTAACTTTTTCATCTCTTCGAAAATGGCAGCGGACTCATCTCTGGACACATCGAACGATTCCGTAAACTTGTCAATAACATTGTCATTTTGATATGCCATCACGTTTGAGTATCGTTGTTGTCTATCGATCGATTGAGAGAAGTTATGTAGATTATCCATGTTGCTCTGCTGTGTAGTCCTTTGTCTTAATGAGTTTATTCAATCAATCGAGACGCGCAGCCACAACTGGCATAAATAACAGTTATGGGGAAAAGGACAAAGTTAGGACAGGCATTTTTCTTTCTTTTCTTTTTTAAAGTTAGAATCGAATTGCAGAAATGTATTCCAAGCCTAAAGTTTTTCTGAGCAGCGTGGTTAAAATCCGCTTTATGATAGAAATAAATATAACTTAGGAATATATTCATTTTCTTAAGCAAGAAGAGCCTAGATTTATAAGCAAGGCTAAATCTACTTCTTACTAACCAACTCCTTTATACCAATTCACATCATTTTTAGCGGCATGCGCTCTTAACACAGTTTGCGAACCAGCAAAGTTACCGTAGTGACTTCCAAAACTTTGTATCCTATCCAGCCATGTCACTTCTTCAACTTTCAGTGAAACTAGAATATTGGGCATACTTGTTGGTATGTAACCCCTTTTTTTGGGATGAATATGCCGGCCCGTCCAGTCAACTAGCTCAAGGTAGTCAGTTAATGAGAAAGGTATTGTGTTTGCATGCTCCCTCTCACCAAATGGTTTTAGTGATTTAGGTTGTTTGGCTTGGCTCTTTGCTTCATTTAAATTTGATTTCTTTGCATTTTCTTTGGAGTTTTTAAAGTGCCTTATGCGCTCTTGAATCGATGTGAAATCACTATCCTCCAGATTATTTGCCATGTTGGCTCGAATTGGGTTTAAATCTACATAAGCCATACAGCTGAGCAGCGCTGTTTCGTCAAGTAAGGCTTGAGACTTGTACCGCCCTTCCCAGTATTTACCCGTGCAGTTATCTTCCTTGTTTGCTTCTTTTGCGATGTATTCATTAAGATTTTTCATGAACCAACTAATGTCAAACAGCCTAGCTCGCCACTTTTCAACTAACTCAGATACAAGCAGTTGCTCTGCCTCACTCAGAGTGTTACCGTTTCGCTGCTTATCTATGATAGGACTCCCCTTGTACAACTTATACCATCTAGATATTACCTCGTTATCTGACCAACTAAGTGCTTGCTGCCTATTCACTTTAACCACCAAATGATAGTGATTACTCATGATGGCATATGCTGCTATCTCAATCGCAAATACACGACTTAGCAGCTTTACTCTTTCGACTAACCAAGTTCGTCTATGGTCAAAGTTTTTGCCAGTGTACTTATCGTCTCCGCACAAAAAAGCACGGCGTACACACCGTGCTATCAAGTGGTAATAAGACGTCGACGACAAATCTATCAGTGCTTTCCGTGCTCTTGTCATTCCTATTTAACTCAATTTCAAACTGGATATTTAAACAGTAGTTAAATAACTCGATTTAAGCAATAAATTTGTGCCTGTCCCATTTGGTTCTTAACAGTGCATCGGTCGTCGGTGCTTGACCTCTAAATGCTTTGTAAGACTCCATTAATGGGCGTGAGTTACCCACTTCTAGAATATTTTTGCGGTAGTGGTCGCCAATTTTTCTGTTTAAACCACCTTGTGATTGCACATAAGCGAAAGCATCTGCCGCTAGGATTTCACTCCACATGTAGGCGTAGTAACCTGCCGAGTAACCGCCGCCCATTGAGTGTGAGAAATAGGCTGACTTATAGCGTGGTTGAATATGTGGAACGTACAAGCCGTGCTTTTTCAATACCTTTTGCTCAAACGCTTCTAAGTCGGTTACTTTTTCCTCTGGTTTGAGTGAGTGCCATTCCATGTCTACCAGTGCAGCAGCAACATACTCTAGCGTATCAAAGCCTTGGTTAAAGCTACGTGAGCGCACTAACTTATCAAGTAAGGCTGGTGGGATTGGCTCGTTAGTTTTGTAGTGCTTGGCGTAATTAGCAATAACTTTTGGGTGAATGGCCCAGTCTTCTTCAAAGGTAGATGGAAACTCAACAAAGTCTCTTGAAACCGACGTGCCTGACAAAGAAGGGTAGTTCACATCCGACAGCATGCCGTGAATGCCATGCCCAAGCTCATGGAAGATGGTCGTGACTTCGCCATAGCTTAGCAAGGTAGGCTGTCCTTCAGGCGCTTTGGCAATATTCATCACATTCACGACCACAGGTTTTTGCTCAAGTAAATGCGACTGATCAACAAATGAATTCATCCATGCTCCGCCACTTTTACCCTGACGTGCGAAGTAGTCTGCATAGAAAATTGCTAGGCTCTTGCCATCATGGTCAAAGACTTCATACGCTTTAACCTCTGGGTGATAGACAGGTAAATCTGGGCGCAATTTAAACTCGATACCGTATAGCTCTTTCATGGTGAAGAACACGCCGTCTTCCAACACACGGTTAAGCTCAAAATAAGGTCTAACACTGCTTTCATTTAACGCAAACTTATCTTGGCGTACTTGCTCAGCATAAAATGCCCAATCCCAAGGTTGCACTTTAAAGCTTTCACCGTTTTGCGCTATTTTGTCTTGAATCGCCTGAGTCTCTTGCGCCGCGTTTTTCATTAACTGCTCAGTCATGCCAGAGAACATGTCAAATACAGCTTGTGGATTCTGCGCCATTTGATCAGACAAACCATAATCGGCCCAGCTATCAAAGCCGAGGATTTGAGCCCGTGTTGCACGAATTTGCGCAAGGCGACTGACTATCTCAGTGTTATTGGTTTTGCCCGTTTGTGCACGGTTGGCAGAAGCAAGCCATACGCGCTCTCTTAAATCGCGGTTTTCTAGCTGTGCAAGGATTGGCTGGCGCGTGGTATTGGTAATGCTAATAAGGTATTTACCCTTGTGGCCCGCTTTTTCAGCAGCGCTTGCCATGACGTCAATTTGCGCATCTGTTAAGCCTTTAAGCTGCGCTTTGTCTTCTATAACAACAGCAATATTTTGTGTTTCTTGCAGTAGATTTTGGCTAAATTGCGTCGTCAGTTGTGAGTGCTCTTTGTTCAGTGCTCTGATCTGCGTTTTTTGTGACTCGTTTAGCTTAGCGCCCGCTCTTACAAAGCGCTTGTAGTAAACCTCAATCAGTCTTACTGACTCGGCGTCAAGGTTTAAAGTGGTGCGTTTATCATGGATCTTTTGCACACGCGCAAATAGCTTATCGTTTAGGTAAATATTATCGAAATGCTGGGCCATGAGTGGCGAAAATTTCTGCGCCAATGCACGACGGGTTGGGTTTGAGTCAGTGCCACTGACGTTTGAAAAGTACGCACTTGCACGGCTTAGCTGTGCACCGCTTTTTTCAAGGGCAACAATGGTATTTTCAAATGTCACTGTATTTTGCGCAATGATGTCATCAACTTCTTGAAGCTGCTGTTCAAAGCCAAGCTCAAATGCAGGGGCGATATGCTCATCTTTAATCACCGTAAAATCCGGTGCTTGATACTGCAATGTGCTTGGGCTCATCAGCGGGTTTTGTGCTGCCTTTTGCGTAGTTGCGTGTGTGTTTGTCATTGGCTGAGTTGCGTTTTGGCTATTGCATGCGCCGAGTAATATTACTGAGCTGATGGCCAATGCGATTGTTTTCTTTATCATAGTGTACTTCCGAGATAAGTGTGTACTGAATATTTAATGCAATGGTTGAGGCTTTTTTTAAAAAAACATTCATGCAAAAAGTTGGTTGGGAGTCGCTTTAAGCATGATGTTCTGTGCGTTCTTTGCGCAATGTACCTGAACTGTTGAATTGCATGATATGTTATATTGTAACAAAATAAATGCAATTATATTTCTCTCAATTATTGCAACAAATTATTAAGATTCTGATTTTACTAGTTTATATCGACTCAGGCTGCGCAAGTACGTGTTATTAATGTGGGTAAAATGAATAGGGTTCTTCGATGAGGGCTACAAAAAACAGGATAAAAAAACTTGCAAATCACCAAGTTGTGCGATGTTATATTATAACAATTATTAAGATGAGATGATTATGTTTAAACTTTCACCACTGATGCTAGGCTTAATCGCGCCGTTATCAGTCCACGCTTATGCGCAAAACATCCAAGGTCAGGTTCAAGATCAAGATGGTAATGCAGTTGCCAATGCGACCGTATCGGTCATGGGTTCACAGCGAACAGCCCAGTCAGACAGTAACGGTAAGTTTGTTTTGCAGACAAACTCAAGTGGTGATGTTGAACTACATATCACGGCATCTGGTTTTGCTCATCAAAATAAAGTAGTCGTGGCATCAAGCACAGGCACAAGTAATGTCTTAGTGACTTTAAATGCGTCAGCGATTGAAGTACTCGATGTTAAAGCGTCTCCATTTCATGCGTCGATGATGGAGTCTTCTATGCCAGTGAGTGTGTTGTCTGGCGACAAGCTTCGTGAGCAACAAGCTGCAACACTTGGTGACACGCTTTCAAAGCAAGTAGGCGTGCACACCAGCTTTCATGCCAAGGTGGCCAGTACTCCGGTTATTCGAGGCTTAAGTGGCCCACGTGTATTAATCACGCAAAACAGTCTCGATGTGAGCGATGCCTCTCGTGTTGGCCCTGATCATTCTGTTGCATCAGAAACCTCAACAGCCCAGCAAGTCGAAGTTCTTCGCGGACCAGCAACGCTATTTTATGGCAGTGGTGCAATTGGTGGTGTGGTCAATGTGGTAGATGAACGCGTGCCCACGCGCAGTGACACATTTGGTGAAGTATTAGTAGAGCATGCCACGGGCGATGAGCAAAAGTTAGCCAGTTTTAACTTAAACACGGGTGTTGAGCAGTTTGCGTTTCATGTGGATGGTTATGTCAGAGACTCAGAGGACTATGAGATCCCAGTGCCTGCTGAAGTCGGCTCAGAGAAAAATCAATCTGGTGATTATATCGTTGAGAACAGTGCTGAGGAGTCATCAGGCGGCACGGTAGGTACATCCTATTTATTTGATCAAGGTTATGTGGGTGTTTCTTACGGTAAAATGACCCGTGAATATGGCATACCGGGGCACAGTCATGGCGATGAAGCACCAACGGTTTATGCAGATTTAGATCAAGACAGATGGCAGCTTATCGGTAAATATAGTTTTGATCATGCGTGGTTAAATGAAGCAAACTTTAGAGCGGCTTACACAGATTATGAGCACGCAGAAATAGAGCATGGAGAAGTGGGGACTATTTTTGCCAACGAAAGCCATGAAGCGCGATTAGATGTGATGCATCAACCCATCTCTGGCTGGCGCGGTGGCGTCAGTGTGCACTACAAGCGCAGTGACTTTTCAGCGCAAGGTGCCGAGGCATTCACACCGCCATCGGTAAGCGAAACCTTTGCCATTGCCTTAATGGAAGAGCGTCATTTTTCTGATGTATTAGTACAGTTGGGCGCACGTGTTGAGCGCGTCACTATTGATGCGCCAAATGTTGTTTTATCAAGCGGTGACTTGCAAGGTGATGACGACCACGACCACGACCACGACCACGACCACGACCACGACCACGACCATGACCACGGTAATTTAGTCGCCGATCGTGTCTTTGCGGTCGATCATGAATTTACCCCTGTGAGCTTATCAGCAGGTGCGGTGTGGGATTACCAACCGGGCTATAACGTCGGTATTTCAGTATCACGATCTGAACGTGCACCTGCTGCATCAGAGTTGTTCTCATTTGGTCCACATATAGGCACTGGTACTTATGAAGTGGGAGCTTTGTTTAGACAAAAAGCAGATAGCTTGTCATTTGAATTAAACCCAGAGGATATTGATTTAGAGCGCGCGCATAATATCGACTTAACTTGGCGAAAGCTGGAAGGGGATTTCGGTTTTGTACTGAACGCGTTCTACAACCAAATCGATAATTACTATTATCAAGTTAACACGGGTTTGATGGCCGATGATGGTCATGATCACCACCATGATCATGGAGAGCATGATGATGAGCACGACCATGGTGAACATGAGGAGCATGGCGAACATGAAGATCATGGCTTACCTGTCTATGTCTTTAAAACAGATGATGTGATCACACACGGTTTTGAGGCTGAGTTTGCATGGCAAGCAACAGATGCATTGCACGCAACTTTATTTGCAGATTTAGTCCGTGCACGCTTAGATCAAGGCGGTAATTTGCCAATGGTGTCACCGGTGCGCTTTGGTACTAAACTGACCTATAACCTCGATGAATTCACCGTAAACCTTGATGTTGTGCGCTATCAGAAGCAGTCTCACATCGCTGCCCATGAAACGGTAACACCGGGTTATACCCTAGTTGATGCCAGCATTAATTATGATTTTGCTGCACTAGGCCAAGACTGGGTCATGTATCTAAAAGGACACAACCTAACGGATACAGAGGCACGCGTGCACACCTCTTTTTTAAAGGATAAAGCACCTATGCCAGGCAGAAGTTTTGCCTTTGGTTTTAGAGGCTATTTCTAATTTTTTTGTCACTGTAGTCAAAGGGGCTTAGGCCCCTTTTTTCATGCCTGAATGATGAGTACGTCTTAATGAGTGTGTCTGACTGAGGACATTAACCTAAAGCACCTTACGATTGCGCCCAAAGCTTATTCTTCACCGCTTTTTAAAAACTGAATCTCAGGGCTTTCAAGCGAAAATACTCGGCCATCGTCGAGAGCCATTTCAATGTAAAAGCTCATCGGATAGTCTGCATCTGGTGCTGTGTTTAAAATTAAATCTGTACTAAAGCCAAGTGATTTTAAAGGCTCGCCATCGGCTGTTTCAATGTACTCATTTAATGCTGTATACATGCGTTTATCGTCTTTATAGACATAGTATTGATTTGGGAAGCTGGCAAAAGACACGGAAAAGAATTGGTTTAAGTTGCTGCCAGCAGGGGCCGATTTATTAAAATCATAAGGAGAAGTGATCACGATGGACTGGATGTTTTCTTTGGTTGTCTCAGGTACTGGTGACAGCGCATAGGCCTTACTGATCAGTGAGGGCGGCATTAAATTAAATAAAGATGCCTTGAGAGTCACTATTTCTGTGACTGTGTCTAATCCAAAAATTAAATGATTGTATTTAATCGGTGTATTTTCTTCATAAGACTCGTCGCGTTTAACGTCTTCTTTTGCAAGTGTGGAGTTTAGTTCGCGATTAAATAAATGCAGTTCTACACCTGTAACGATTTTTTCGGTTTGGGACTCGCTTGGTGGTTGAGTAGTTGTCGGCCCACTTGAGTCTGAGCCGCAGCCAAATAAGGTTGTCAGCAAAACAAATAATCCGGCTGAGCGTAAATAGCGCATAGTAAATCCTTTAATATCAATTTTACGCTATAAAGTATGGACTAAAACAGGAACGCTATTTGTTATTTATTGTTACCGAGGAAGTCTGGGAGAGCAGTTAGGCTGAATGGATAGGTTTGGGTGCTCAGCGATGAGCTAAGCACCTATTTGCTTTAAATTTCAGTGGCAAACTGTGTTTCGTTTAGCGCTTTTTCAGACTCAACTTCTCCTCGATGGTCGGTAGCCAGCTTTTCATAAAGCAGCGGTAATACAATCAGCGTGAAGAACGTCCCGATCAGCATACCTGCAACCAGAATAATACCAATGCTGTTTCTTGCTTCTGCACCAGCACCTGTAACAAGGACTAGCGGGAAGTGACCCAGCACGGTTGCGCCCGTTGTCATCAAGATAGGACGAAGGCGGGTTGCCGCAGCGCCTTTGACAGCCTCAAATTTGTTTTTACCTTCAAGCTGTAAATGGTTGGCAAATTCCACAATTAAAATCCCATTTTTAGCGATAAGGCCAATTAGGGTAATCAGGCCGATTTGGCTGTAAATATTCACCGTGGTAAGGGATAAAAACGGCAACATCAGTGCGCCAGATAATGCCAAAGGCGCGCACCCAAGTAGTACAACAAGGGGATCTCTAAAGCTATTAAATTGAATCGCTAATAAGAAATACACCACAATCATAGCGACCAAGAGTACCCCAACCATGGTATTACCCTCTTTACGAAGCTGCCTTGATTCGCCCGCATAATCAATTGAGTAATGTGCAGGCAAGATTTCTTTGGCAATGTCTTCAATACTGCTTAGGCCCTGCTCCTTGGTGATGTGTGGCAGCACGCCCGCTAAGATCCTGAACGAGTCTTGTTGGTTAAATGAGCCCAAAACACGAGGGCTGGTGAAGGTGCGCAAAGTGGCAAACGCAGAGACTGGAATGAGCGTGCCTTGGTCATTTCTAACTTGCATATCCAGAATATTTTCAGGATTGTAACGCTCATCATCACCCACAATTGGGATCACGCGATAAGCTTTCCCATCTTTGTTGAAGTAGTTCACAAAGTTGTTGGACATCAACACACTCAGCTGGTTATTTACATCCGCGAGATCCAGACCCAGATCAGCGACCAGTAAGCGGTCTATTTCTAGCTCTGCCTGTGGTAAGTCAATTTTAAGGTCGGTATTCACAAACATAAATTGGCCGCTGGCGTTGGCCTTGGCAATGATTTGGTCTGCGTATTGCTTCATCGTCTGCGCATCATCACTGGATCTCAGTACCACTTCGACATCAAACTGGCCTGCGGTTGGTAAAGATGCCGGTAGGATAGGGAATAAGCTTAAACCTGTGACGCTTCCAAGACGACCGTATAAATCAAACAATAAGTCATGTACTGAGTTTTCGCGTTCTTCATATGGAGCAAGTTCTACGCCACCAAAACCCGCAGCTGCTGTGACAATTTGCCAAGTAAATTGACCGCCTTCAGTTGCGTTCATCACGCGTGCTGTCTCATTCATTTTTTCAGCGGTGTAGACCTGTGAAGACTCCGGCGGCGCTTCTATCACTACTTGCACACTGCTCTGATCTTCAATTGGCGCCAGTTCTTTTTGCGATAACAAGTAAAACGGTACTGACAGAAGTGAGAACACGATAGCGACAAAAAATATCTGTGTACGCCACTGGAACAAGGTGTCCAAGCTCTTGAAATAGAATGCTTGCAGTCTATCAAAGTAGCCATTCACTGCTAGAGTCAACTTGCCTTCTTTACCGCCTTCTGGGCTAACATAGGCACTCATGATGGGCGAAAGCGTCACAGCGACTAGCCCTGAAATTAAGACTGCAATGGCCAAAGTAAAGGCAAATTCACGGAACAAGAAGCCGGTTAAGCCCGTTAAAAAGCCAATCGGTGCATAAACGGCGGCAAGGGTTAAGGTCATCGCAATGACGGGCACAAGTAGTTGTCTTGAGCTGATCAGTGCCGCTTGCAATCTGGGCTTGCCTTCTCGCATGTGTCGAGCAACATTTTCAACGACCACGATGGCATCATCGACGACCAAACCAACCGAGAGCACGATGGCCAAAATGGTGAGTAGATTTAACGAGAATCCCATGACCGAGATCACCGCAATGGCACCTAAAATAGAGATTGGAATGGTGATAAGCGGCACCATGGCGGTTCTGAATGAGCCCATCATGGCAACGACAACGATACCGACCAGTAGTACAGTCTCAGCAAGGGTGGTAAAGATCTCCTTGATTGAATCACGCATATAGAGTGTACCGTCATAGCCAATTGAGATTTTCATCCCATCAGGTAAAATCTGGTTGATTTCGGCTAGCTTTGCATAGAGCGCATCACCGATATTTATCTCATTGGCGCCAGGTAGCGCCCAAACGGCTAAGAATACCGTATCGTGATAGTCTAAACGAGCGGTCACCATACCAGGGGCTTCGCCAATTTCAATATCGGCAATGTCGCCCAGTTTCAACTGTGCAGTGTCTGTCTCTTTTACAACCAGCTGCTCAAAGTCAGTAACGTTTTTTAGACTGGTGTTGGCCATTAAATCGATGCGTTGACGATTATTTTCGGTGTAACCAATAGTTGCAATGGTATTGTTGGCTTGCAGTGCAGCAAACACATCGCTGGCGCTGAGGTTATAAATGGCCAGTTTATCTGTGTCTAACCAAACCCGCATTGCTGGGTTTCTACCGCCCTCTAAGGTAACTTTTTGCACCCCTGGAATATCAGACATAGACGGCACGACATTTCTAACTAGGTAATCACTGACCTCGTTTCTTGGTAAGCCTTGCGATTCAACGTCAAGATAAAATACTGCGTAGGGACTATCAGCTCGCACAATTTGAATGGCTGGGTCTTCAGCACCAGTTGGTAGTTCAAATTTAATTTGGTTAAGGCGTGTTGTTAGCTCTGCAAGGGCATCGGTTGTGCTGTGATTCAAATCAAGCCAAGCGGTTACTTTGCTGAGCCCTGATGTGGTGACAGAGTCAACGTAGTCTACGCCGGGCACAGTCGAAGCCACACGTTCTATGGGCTCGGTAACATAGCCTTTGACAACATCGGCTGCTGCACCTGTGTAAACGGTATTGATGACGAGCGAGGCACTTTCAATTTTTGGATACTGCTGAACGGAGATCTGCCGAGCGGCATTCACACCCGCTAAAATAATCAATAAGGACAATACAATTGCCAACACCGGACGGTTGACAAAAATATCCATTATTGACGGTTTGTTTTCGTGTAATGAGCTCATTACTGCAC
Organism: Pseudoalteromonas luteoviolacea H33-S; assembly: GCF_001625695.1. Classification (GTDB taxonomy): domain Bacteria; phylum Pseudomonadota; class Gammaproteobacteria; order Enterobacterales; family Alteromonadaceae; genus Pseudoalteromonas; species Pseudoalteromonas luteoviolacea_B. Next base: position 3,388 of record NZ_AUXY01000059.1, on the reverse strand, counting down.
TCCGTTTTCACTTTGCGTTGACGCTGTTTGCTCAGTAAAAACCAATAAGTTTTCTCTGAGTTTAAATGCGCCTTCGCTGGCAATAAATTCACCGCCTGTGAGTCCTGACAATACAATTTGATTGTCTTGAACTTTGTCACCTAACGTCACTTTAATGGGGGTTGCACGCCAGTTTTGCTCATCGTCTTTTTCTAACTTGTATACAAACTCTCCGAAGTGGCTACGTGTAATGGCATTGGTGGGGACCATGACCGCGTTCACGGTTGTTGAGGGGATTGTCACCATGGCCATTTGGTTGTGATTAAATTGTTGGTCTGTATTAGATAACAAAGCACGATAGCTTTGCTGGCGTGAGTTTAAATCAATGCTCGGCTTCTTTGCGATGATCTGTGCTTTATAGTCGCTTTGAGCATTTTGGTTGTTATTTGAAAATGAGATGCTGACTTCACTGCCAATGCTTGGCTGAGACAAGGTTTGTGGTACATGGAAATCGACCCAGATAGCGTCATCTTTGCCTACCATAGTGGTAATTTGACTATTTACGTCGAGAAACTGGCCTACTTGGTATTGATCAAACCCAGTGTGACCTGCAAAAGGTGCAGTGATGGTTTTTTTAGCGATTAAAGCTTTTAGGTTTTGTACTTCGGCTTCGCCAATGCTGACATTCGCTTCTGCTTGATCAACCTCATCAGGGCTAATTCGTTTTTGTTCAAGCAATTTGACCACACGAGCATAGGTCGATTTAGCCAGCTTAACGCGTGCTTTTGCCGCTTTTAGATTGGCTTCATCGATACTGGTATCGAGCTTAATTAATACATCTTCTGCATTAACAGTGTCACCAGGGTTAAATCCAACAAAGGTGATCTGTCCTGGGTACTCATTACTGATGGTCATGTTTTGACGCGCTTGTAGTTGACCAACGACTTTAATATGAGTGGTATGTTCAACCGCTTGCGCATAGGTGCTTTTTACAGAGGCTGATGGTTCAGGAAAGGATTCACCGAACGCAATCATCGCTTGTATTTGGCTAAATTTAATGAAGCCAAGACTGGCAATCACAACAAGGACAATAAAAATAGCGGTGAGCCAACGTTTAATGTTCATAATTACTCCTATTTGTGATCAACGCAGATTAAGCGTTATCAACTGTTGTTCAATGTGATTAAGCGAAGCGTCAGTAAGTGGCTGCTTCCACGGGTAGCTATTAAGTAGACGCACAGAGCTTCTGATGATTGGGTGATTAAGTGGTAATGAGGCAAGCAAAGAATCAGTTCCTTCTATAATTTGTTTTGTTTGTTGTACACGCTGTACTTGCTCGTAGCCGACGGTCAGCGCCCAGCCACTGATGATGATCTCTTCTATGACTTCAGACAAGTTTGGCACAGCTTCAAGCTCTCCTGCATTAATACCTTCGGCGAGTGCCACTTTAAAAGAAGATTCACAGCGAGACTGGGCTTCAATAATTTTACCGGTCCAGTAATTAGACCCTTTTTTGATGACAGCTTCATTGGTGGCGTACGTTTGAAGTGCGTAATCAAATTCGAATAACTGAAGCTTTTGAGGTGATATTAAGCTAATGGCGATGATTTTTTCAGGGGCAGTGAGTTCAAGGGCCAGTACTTGGTTAAATATATTTGAGAGGTGAATGAAAGACTCATTGGCAAGGGCCAATACGATGTCTTCTTTACTTTGTACGAATTTATAGACAGATCCCATAGAAAGTCCGGCAATACGCGCAATTTTTGCCATGGTGAAGTCAGTAATTGATGATTCATTGATACATTGCTCGGCGGCGGACAAGATCATCTTTTGCTGAGTTTGTTGGTCATATTTTGGCGCAGGAGCCATATAAACACCTCTAAATTAGCAGTTTTGATTTTTATTCGAATGATGTTCGAATGTGGTTATTCTATGCTTATAATCTTCTTTGTCAATCTAGGTTTTTATAAAGATTTTTATCTAACTGTTTTTCTGAGAATAAAAAATCATAATTTTAAGCTGCGCACTTGATGATCTTTTCGAGAACGTTTAGCTTGAAGATGGTTTTTATGAAATAAAGGAGATATGCAAAATGAACTTGAAGAAAAAAAACCTTAAACAGCTAAGTGAAGATCTTCACTTAAACCCTAAGCAAGCCGATATGGTTGCTGGTGGTGCTATGCCGCCAATGCGACTGATGTGTACTACGACAATAGATACAGAAATGAAGCGTTAATTAATGCTTTAAGCGCTGTATAAAATCGCCTTTTTCAGACGGGTATTAAATAGCTTAGTCAGATAGGGCTTTTCCAAAGCATACTTTTAAATCAGCAGCTCGGCTAAGTATGCTTTTTAGGCCCAACGGATTTTTATCCTCCTCTTTTCCCTATCATATAATCCATAGGTTATTTCCGGTGATGTCTGGTGCTTTGAGTGACTTTATGCGTACTTTGATTAAATATTTCAAACTGCCAATCGTATTAATAACAAAGAATAAAAGAGTTTAGCGATGGCTGTAGGTAATTATCGAAAAGCACAGGTATTAAAAAGCGAGTTTTTAACACCGAATATGAAACGTATTGTTTTAACTGGTAAGGATTTAGCCAGTTTTCCAGAAGGGTTTGAAGCTGGATATGTAAAATTACTTTTTACTAAACAAGGCAGAGTATTACGCGAAGATGAAGCTTTCGCGCAGTTGGCAAACAATAATATTATGATGCGGACCTATACAGTGCGCGCATTTGATAAGCAGGCTCAGCAATTGACGATTGACTTTGCACTGCATGAAAAAGAAGGCGCAATAGCCCCCGCTTCTGACTGGGCTAAGGCAGCTCAGCTTGGTGATGAAATCATTGTTGGTGGGCCGGGTAAAACAATCGGGGTTGATCACAGTGCTGATTGGTTTTTATTAGTAGGAGATATGACTGCACTACCAGCCATCAGCTGCTATTTAGAAAGCTTGCCTGCGTGTGCTCATGGGCGTGCAGTAATTGAAGTGACCAGCCCCGAAGATATTCAAGATTTAAATAAGCCCAGTGGTATTGAGGTTATCTGGCGAGTGAATACCACACCGGGTAAAAATAGCCCTTTGCTCGACACTGTTAAAGACATTGACTGGCAGCAAGGTGGTGTATTTGTATGGTGTGCATGTGAATTTGACACCATGAAGGCGCTTCGCCGTTGGTTTAAAAAGGAAAAAGGGCTCGAAAAGGAGCAGATGTATGTCAGTAGTTACTGGAAATTAGATTGCACAGAAGAAGAACATAAAGCAGAAAAGCTCGCTGATTCAAACCTACCAAGCTGATTAAAGTGCACTTAAACCTTGCGTATGCCCATCATTGACATTACTGACTTTGTTATAAGTAATGTAGCTATGGGCCAAGGGGGGATGGGCCTTGTTGATCAAATA
>NZ_AUXY01000058.1 GCF_001625695.1 Pseudoalteromonas luteoviolacea H33-S | reverse complement strand
TTATTTGCCCAGATAGCTCAGTCGGTAGAGCAGAGGATTGAAAATCCTCGTGTCGGTGGTTCGATTCCGCCTCTGGGCACCATTATTAAGTGTGCCGACTTAGCTCAGTTGGTAGAGCAACTGACTTGTAATCAGTAGGTCATCCGTTCGACTCGGATAGTCGGCACCATTTAATTTTAAAGCAGCAGTTTGCTGCATCTAATTAATTAAAAATCTTATTTGTCCAGATAGCTCATTCGGTAGAGCTGTTTGGAATTGTATTGAAAATCCTTAGTGAGTTTTAATACACATGAAACCTTATTTGCCCAGATAGCTCAGTCGGTAGAGCAGAGGATTGAAAATCCTCGTGTCGGTGGTTCGATTCCGCCTCTGGGCACCATTCTTATAGTGTGCCGACTTAGCTCAGTTGGTAGAGCAACTGACTTGTAATCAGTAGGTCATCCGTTCGACTCGGATAGTCGGCACCACTTATTTCAAAAAGCCAAAATGCCCTGTATCTAACTATTTACTGATATCATATCTTTTAGCTTACAATTTTCATCTTCAAGCTCATTTAAACGTTAAACGTCTGAGGCTTATATCCCACTATATTTAAAACGCTACTTATAAAATGTACTTTGACCAACACCATGTTTATGCATGTTTTCGGTACAAGTACGCCCCGATTCAGCTTCTTTGAGCATGCCGACTATCTGTGTTTCGGTGAACTTAATTTTTCGCATCGTAAAATTTCTTTCTTATACTGGTAGAAATTCTACTTATGAACTGTTTCAGTTTATGGCGTAGTTACAGTCGACTGTATTCACCATCTCTTCATACTCACAAGCCTTAGCGACTTTACGATATTTCAACTAGTATTTTATTAAGGCGCCAAGTTAGGTAGTATTTTGATTGATGTGGCCACTTTATGTGCAGGTTTGATCATTGACCCTTAGTATGGAACAAATAGAGATATTCACAATCCCAAGTCCGTGTCAGGGGATCTGTGAAGTGAACAATCGCGGTTATTGCAAGGGCTGTTTTCGCAGCCGAGAGGAACGCTTTTGTTGGAATCAAATGACAGAGCATCAAAAAAAGCAGGTGGTAGATCTATGCCAGCGCCGTAAAAAGCGTGTAATGGCGAAAAAGCAGGCAGAGAGTGTCAGCAGTACGTCTAAAGGGAAAGATGTACAGGATGATTTGTTTAAATTCGATATTTAGCTTTTAAAACCTTGATAATCCCCTTTTTTTCTAACTTTTCTAATGTATTTTTTATTTTAGGGATGAGTTCTTCATGTTTATGGTGAAGATAATGGTAGCTGTCTATGGTCATTAAGTCTTCAATTTTGATTGACTCTACATCCATATAGGGCAAATGTTCGCGCAGGTGAAAATCTACAATGAGCGCGCCTTGCACTTTTTTTTGCATCAACAAGTTTAATTGTGCGGCACTGCTTTTAACCTCCAGTAGCTCTCCTTGATAACGATTTTCCATCATGTATTGATAAGCGACCAGATAGCCACTTTGAACGACCAAAGACTCAATATCTTTAAATGCGCAAGTAGTGCAATGACTGAGAAGTTGTAGATTGAAAGAATAAAGGGGGAAATCGACATGGATTAGATTTGCATAACTGTCTGTTACGCCTGCAATTCGCCCTAGCTGACCGTCAAGCTCCCCTTCATTGGCTGCAACTAACGCACTTTGTAATTCAAAATCAATGAGTTCTAATTTATGGCCAATGTCGTTATAAGCTAAGCTCAACAATTCAACGACATAGCGTGCCTGGGGGGTGTCAGCGGGGCGATTAAAGTAGAGCGTTTTTGCCTGAGCAACAGAGCTGTACGATAGTAAAAGTATCCATAAAATTTTGATATGCCCCACAGAGCTCCCCCTAAATTACAGTTTTGATGAGTGTGCTTTTAGTTCTTTTAATTCTCACTGAATACACTGTAATAATTAACTTTGTAATTCAATACTGCCGTTGTCTAGAACATATATGATACACTGTTTTTATAATTTTCAATAATTGTACAGTTCGATGTCTTATAATCTGTGTAATCTCTCCAGAGCGGAAAAATATCAAATTCAACTAGAGTATGAAGCGTCATTTTGGGCTTATCAAATTAAGCGCGGCAAAAATACTCGTGAGGCAATATACGACGCAATTAATAGCCGCCCTTTGTCAGAGCGCGATACGTTAAAAGCAAAGTTTGAGCAATATTTGGGACTTATGTTAGTTTAGTTATGCAATTAAGTTGTTTGTGTTTACCTGCGATTCAGACGCCATTAGTGAATAAATTTTATCAGGCTAACAGGGTACGTGGTAGAGCAACTAAGCAAGATGCTGTATGGGTGGTTAAGGACTCAAGGTTGATAGCCGCTTGTCGGTTACAATCAGTCGAACAGGAGACGTTTTTATCAACTGTTTTTGTAGACCAAGCATACCGAGGAAAAGGGGTCGCTAAGCAGCTGCTACTGGCTGCCATTGAGCAAGAGTCTTGTGTTTATACTTTCGCATATCAAGCGGTTTTACCACTGTACTCAAAGCTTAACTTTATTGTGATAGATGAAAAGGTGTTGCCGATGAAGCTTCGGCAAATGTTCGAGAGTTATACCAAACAAGGACGAGAAATTATCGCGATGTGTTATCAAGGGAATGTGCACGCATGAACTATCTAATTGCTTTGTTCATCTTGGTGTTCAGCGTATTGTGTCATGGGCAAGTGTCTCGTATTTCTCCAGCAGAAGGCTTATCACAAAGCTATGTAAATACATTACTATTTGATAAAAAAGGCTACCTTTGGTTATCTACAGAGGGCGGGTTAAATCGCTATGATGGATATCAAGTACTTGAGGTCATGGGCCCCAACAAAGCCTTGGACAAAATGCAAATTGACCGCATCTATCAAGACCCTGCTGGCAAAATTTGGATAGCATCAGGCCGAGCGGGTTTATTTAGTTATCATCCTGAATTCGATTTATATCGTCAATACATTCAAGCCCCTTCTTCTGAGCAAGACTATATTCAAAATAGTGTTTTTCAAATGCTAGAAAAAAGTCCCAATGAATTGTGGCTTGGCCGAACCAAAAATGTCTCTGTCCTGAATAAAGACACAGGCCTCATCACTGAGGTTATTTCTATCCCAGGGATGAATGACCGAAGCTTAGTTCGCTCGTTATTGCAATTTGAAGACATACTCTATATTGCGACTACGGAACATCTATTTGCCTACCACATTCCCAGTGCGCGCTTAAAGCCAATAAAACATATCGATAACCCCGAGCATCCGTTTCAACATAATACAAAATCTTTAATCTTACTAGATGATTCTACTTTACTGGTGGGCGCAGTACTTGGCTTATACCAGCTAGATATCGGTGAGTTGCAGAAAAACTTCGATGCTACGCCAGCATACAAAACGATACTAGAAGAGTTTAATATTTGGCATATGTTGAAGCAGCAGGCATATTTGTTGCTCGGTACTGATAAAGGACTCATGCGGTTTGATCCTAAGACTGGGGAAGTCGAACCTGATAAGCGTTTGACTCAAAGTCGTTTCTCTATCTCTGACAGTAGTATTATTCATTTAAACGAAGATAATAATGGCGGTGTTTGGGCGGCTACCCGCACAGATGGCGCGTTCTATCTACCACCGGATAACCATATCTTTGATAACGTCCAAAATGACTCTGTGATCGGGGAGTTTTCACATGGTGCGGTATGGGGCATTGTAGAGTTTCAAGGCTACCTTTGGGCGGCTACCAGAGATGGGTTAACTAGATATGATCCGGCTACACGAGAAGCGAAACCTTTATTGCAAGGATATATGGGAGAGAGCTTTTTACCCGAATACTCTATTTTTGATTTATTCCCATTTAAAAACAAATTATGGCTGATAAGTAATCGTGGTTTGTTTGTTTTTGACCCTAAGACAGAAAAAATCTCTCGGCCAAGAGCACAAAATCCAGAGTCTACGGAGATACTTTCAGGCTTTGTAAAAGGAGCAGCCTTGGTTGAACCGGGCTTTTTGTATTTTGTTGATGGTAATTCGGGCTTTTATTTGTTCAATATGAACAACGGCATACTAGAACCTTTGGGAGACAGCTTTGCACAGTTTGATCCTTTTTTGAGTTATGGGTTTTTCCCGCCGTTGTCGAGTCACCCCACTCAACCCGTTTTTTACAGTGAAGGCCGGCTATTCAGATATGACCATTTAAAGCAAAAACTCACGCAAATATATCAGGTGCCAAAGGCACACAAGCAATCAGCGGTAGACCTATTGAGCTACACGATAGACAAAAATAACGTGCTGTGGCTATCGTTTGCGACGCATGGTTTAGTGCGTCTGACTGCCGATGGTTATAAGCCCTTGCCGTTGCCTACGGACTCTTTGTCTGTGACTAATTTCATTTTGTATGAAATGCAGCAGGACAAAGAGGGAATGATTTGGATGTCATCGCATCAAGGTATATGGCGCTTAGATCCGGATAACTTTCACTTGCAAGGCTTTACCATAAACGATGGTTTGATGAGCAATGAGTTTAATAGCGGCTCTTCTGTAAAATTAAAAAATGGGCACATTGCCTATGGGTCATTACAGGGAGTCACCATTTTTGATCCGGAAGTTAATCGGCCAAATAGGCCATTGCTAACGCGCGTAAATATCACCAACGTTGACTTGATGTCGAGAGAGCTTAAACCTGCGGGGCTAAAGACGTTTTCTTCGATTGAACTTAATCACGATGATATTGGATTAGAAGTGTCATTTTCTGCCATGGCATTTACTGCCCAAGAGCGTATCGTCTACGAATATCAGTTGTCGGGCGAACAGAGAATATTGAGCCGTAACAGTAATCGAGTCGTCTTTCCTAAACTAAACCCTGGTAATTATCGTTTGAAAGTATGGGCTAAAGATCCGCTCACAGGCGATTACACAGAGCCAGCAGAATTGAATATTCGCGTTAAGTATCCTATATGGCGTTCACCATTAGCGCTGGCATGTTACCTTATTTTGGCCAGTGCGTTATTTGCGCTTTGGGTTCACAGGAAAAATCGCGTCGCGCAATTATTGATGGAAGCACACAAAGATACTCGCAATAGTGAAACACGTTTAAAAATGGCGTTGGAAGGCAGTAACTCGGGCGTATGGGATTGGCAGTCTGGCTCTAACTTAGTATATCAGCCCCGCTTGGTAAACGAGCTTGGCTATAAAAATGAATATATCAACCTAGATGATTATTTAGAGCTTATTCACCCTCAGGATAGGGCCTTATTTCGTATAGAGTGGCTGGAGTTTGTCTCCACAGCAAAAGGGTATATTGACTGCACATATCGACTGCGTAATCGAGTTGGTCAATGGCGCTGGTATAAAGATTACGGCAAGGTAATGGCGTGGCGAGAGGCAGTGCCTATGCGCGTTGCTGGCACCTACACTAACTTGACGCGAGAGCGAGTATTTGAAGAACGCGCCGCATTATTTGGTGAAGCTTTTGAACAGACCCGAGATTGGGTTATGATTTTTGATAAGCGTTTTCGAATTCTGGCATGTAACAAAGCACTTCAAGATGCGTTTGGGGTTGAGGCAAACCCGACGTCTAGTACCAGTGTAAGCCTTGGGTTAGAGCGCCATGTGCGACTACATTATTTGAGAGCAATGAGCAAACTGGCAGAAGGGGAATATCACAGTGCCGAAGAGGTATTGCGTTTACCAAGCGGTGAGGTACGTCATGTACTGGTAAAAGTGACTGCCACTTTAGGTCAAAATTACATTATTGTTTTGACGGATATCAGCAAACAAAAGCGTACAGAAAAAGAGCTTTATCAACTTGCAAACTACGATGCCCTTACAAAATTGCCAAACAAAGTCCTATTTATGGACAGAGTACAGCATGGCATAGAGCAAAGCGAAGAATCACAGCAATCCTTGGCCATTTTGGCAATTAAATTTGGTCGTCTGCAACGCTTAGCAGACACCTTTGGTGATGATTTTGTGTTGGCTGTGATCCGCCAAGCAGCCAAAACGTTGCAATGCTGCTTTAGGGAAATGGATAGTCTAGCCATAGGTCAAGAGCGAGATTTTTACATTCTAATGGAGCACCTTGACGATGTAGACGCGGTGACTCGCTACGCACAATGTTTGGTGGCGCGCTTTGAAGAGGGTATGCGCGTACATGAGCAAGATGTGCACATTGATGTGCATGTTGGTATATCACTCTACCCTGATGATGCCAGTGATGCATTTGAGCTAAATCAAGCTGCGGAAATTGCATTAAGCCATGCAAAGAAAAATCCGCAAAGCCACTATCAGTATTATCATCAAGATATTAATCAGCAAGTGAAGCGTAAAATAGAAGTGGAACGACGTTTAAGTGCAATCTTCAATGATGATCAATTATGTAACTATTACCAGCCGATTTTAAACGCCACGCAAGGCCATATTGAAGGGTTTGAAGTGATGCTCAGATGGCCTGATGATCCTAATGTCAGTGCTGAAGAGTTTGCAGCGGCAGCTGAGAAAACAGGGCTAGGGAACGACGTTATTTTACAGACGATTGAACGAGCCTTAATTGAGCTGAAGGTGTGGCATTTATCATGGCCAGAGCTGTATATTTCAGTCAATTTATCTGCACAGTTTTTACACTCCAGAGGGTTTGTTGACGGCATAAGGACTTTACTGGAGAAAACTCATCTACCCGAAAGGTGTTTGGTGTTTGAGATATCTGAGTCGGTTATGATGAAAAATGTCTCGCAATCTATAGAGCGAATGCTCGCATTGAATGCGTTAGGGTGCCGTGTATTTATGGATGATTTTGGTACTGGGTACACGTCTTTGATGTATCTGACTCAGTTCCCAGTGAGCACGATAAAAATTGATAAAGGCTTTATTACCGACATCGGTAATAACCCGGATCATGAAAGCATTATTCATTCAACGTTATCCCTTGCTCATAGCTTGGGTAAAGATTGCATTGCTCAGGGAGTAGAGAATATCGATCAGCTTAAGTTTTTACGCATGCTTGGCTGTGAGCGTTTTCAAGGCTATTTGTTTAGCCCAGCGCTGCCAGGTGACATGATTGCACACTTAATGGCGAACTCTTGGCAAGAGATGTTTGAAAGCTAAAGCTTCTCACCACAGTGACGACAGTAAAGGCTTTGTGCTCGTTCTGAGGCCATCAGTTTAATTGCTTGATTGGCCTCAGAGGCGCTGAGGCCTAATTCTAGCCTGAGAGCTTCTAGATGCTCAGCCTCAGCGTCGTCTAACTTACCATCGACCAATGCATGTAATACCGCTTCATGAAAGGCATCTCGGCGTTTACGCAATTGATCGGCAAAGCTCGATGCCAATAATCCAGTTGGAATGGCCACCATGCCCATACTGAGTAGTGTAATGACGCCGCCAAAAAAGCGTCCTAATGGCGTAATTGGTACTACATCTCCATACCCTACTGTTGTCAGTGTTGCCATTGCCCACCACATAGCCGCGGGGATCGAACCAAATTTGTCAGGTTGAACATCATGCTCAATAAGATAAATGCCGCATGATGCAACAATCAAGACAAGCGACATAATAAAAAAAGCCGCCATTAACGAGCTGGCTTCTTCCTTAAATGCTGCCAGAAGTAACTGCATTGCCCGAGAGTAACGAGTAAGCTTAAAAATACGCATTAACCTGATGACGCGCAAAAACCTGAGGTCGAACGTAAAAAATACCATCAATAAGGTAGGTAAAATGGCGATTAAATCAATTACAGCAAGGGGGGAGCGGATATACTTCAATCGAACAGCAAAATGACTTTTGCTATCGTCTTTAAAATTGAGCTTATCGACACAACACCATAATCTCAGTAAATATTCGATACAAAAAATACCGACGGATATCACTTCAATATAGAAGAACGCGCGATAATATTGACTTGCTAAGTCAGGCACGGACTCTAAGACAATCGCGACCACATTAAAAATAATTAAAGCGATTAGAAATATATCTAAGCTGTGGGCAATTTTGCGGTATTTACCGCTGCCTTCTAATATGGCTGCCGTTTTTTGTCTTAGCGTTAAGCTCATGTTTTTTTAACTACGGATTAGTTGCTTGAAGCGGCATAGTCATAATTGCAGCGCCTTCTTCAAAGTCTCTTCTGACATTAAAACCTAGGTGTTTTGCTAAATTTATCATACCCGTGTTTTCAAACAAGGTGATCCCTTCAATCGTGTCGACACCTTTCTCTTTACAGTAATCAATGGCTGCGCTCATAAGTATTTTCCCCAAGCCTAGGCCTTGAGAATCCGAGCGCACTATGACAGAAAACTCAGCCTGCGTGTTGTCTGGGTCCATCAAGACTCGCGAAACACCCAGTGTACGAAACGTGCTTTTGTGTCGTTCACTAATGATAAATGCCATTTCGCGGTCGTAGTCAATTTGTGTCATCTTAGCCAACTGGTCGTGGGTAAACTGTGGCAACTGGCCAAAAAAGCGCTTATACCTATCTTCTTTAGTAAGTGACTGGTCAAACTCTTGATGGTGGCGCTCATCTTCAGGCTTTATCGGCCTCAGCGTCACTTTCTGGCCATTTTTGAGTGTAATTTGGCGTTCCAGCTCTTTAGGGTATGGCTTAATGGCTAAGCGTTTGCGATGTGCTGTAGGCTGATATGGTGACAAGCCTATCTGTGCATCTAGCACTAAAAACTGTCCAGAGCTTGCCAAAATGGGGTTGAGCTCAAGGCTATGTATATCAGGCTGCTCGATGATCATTTGAGACACCCGAGTGAGTAGGGCACACAGTCGATATTTATCGACTTTATCTGGTAGAGTACGCTCTTTCAAAACGCCTTTATCATGGGCTGCGGCGATGAGGTATTTAGCCAAATTCATATTTAAAGGGGGCAGTGCGACGGCGGCTTGAGAGAAATTCAGGCCTGTACCGGCTTCCCCTAATAAAATCACTGGCCCAACATCAGGTTCTGTTTTTATCGCAATACGCAGCTCTTGTGTACCGGCCCTAGATGCCATTTTTTGTAGAGAAAAGCCTTCTATTTCTGCATTGGGATATGATTGTTTAATTCGAAGCAGCATAGAAAAAGCGGTTTGTTCCACTTCATTTCCATCGTTTAGGTTGAGCACCACGCCGCCGACCTCAGATTTAGACGGAATGGCGGCACTCAGTAACTTTAATGCGACAGGAAAGCCAATGGCTTCTGCTTGCTCTTTGGCTTCACTAGGAGTGAGGGCGACTTCGGTTTGGATACAATCAATCCCATAGTTTTTGAGAATTTGGCTCGCTGAGTGGGTTGATAAATATTGATGCCCAGCACGTAAGTAACGATTGATTTGCTGCTTTGCAGCACGACTATCGATTAACTCGTCTTGAATGATGGACTCAGGGGTTTGCGTCAGGTGCTTTTGGTTACGGCGATAGGTGATCAGGTGCATAAAAGCACTGACTGCCCCTTCAGGCGTTCGATATGTTGGTATGTTACTTAATACACAAATGTCTCTGGCGGAACGTGCGGCTTCCTCTCCCATAAAGTTAGTCATTACAAACGGTCTGGCCATCTTGGGCAGTTTTTCTAGCGTTTGTGCGATGATCTTGGCATATGCTGAACTGGGTGCCAGTGCTGAAGGCGTATGTATGATCAGCAGATTTTTAACTTCATCGGCTTTTAATAAAACTTCTAAAGCTTTCTGGTAGCGCTCAGGTGACGAGTCGCCGAAAATATCGACCGGATTTTCAGTTTGTGATGATTGAGGCACAATATTGTTAAGGGCTTCAATGGTTTTGTCGCTGAGCTTTGCAAGCTTACCTGAACGCATCAATAGGGTATCGACAGCCATAATACCCGGGCCGCCACCATTGGTTAAGATTGTTAAGTGTTCGACTTTGAGTAATTTGGGGTGCAGTGCAAGTGTTTGCGTGGCTGCAAACAGCTCTCGTAAATCGTTTACGCGCAGCATCCCTGCACGTTGAAACATGGCATCGTAGACCGCGTCATCTGACGTTTTACCGCCTGTGTGGTTGTATGCTGCACGCGCGCCGGCAATGGTTCTACCTGTTTTTATTGCAATAACAGGCTTATTGAACGCTGCAGCGCGAGCTGCGGAGATAAAGCGCCTTACGTCTTTTATATTATCGATATAGAGCAAAATAGCTGAGGTTTTACTGTCTCGTGCTAAATAATCAAGTAGCTCATCAAAGTCGATATCAAGGCAATCTCCGACAGAGACAAAATGAGAAAAGCCAATGTGCTTGTTTTTTGCCCAGTCCAAAATGGTAGAGCAGACTGCAGCCGATTGCGATACGAACGCAAGTTTACCTGGTTTCGCCACTGTGTGTGAAAAGCTGGCATTCAGACCGATATGCGGCAAGATCAGCCCTAAGCTGTTACTTCCAAGTAGGGTAACTTCGGCATGTTGTGCACAGTGCTTTAAGGTATTTTTTTCTTCATTGTTTAATCCAGCAGCAACGATAATGGCGTGTTTGCAGCCAAGCGTACCGAGTGCTTTTATGAGTTGGCAAAGGGTGTCTTTGTTCGTGCATATAATGGCAAGATCTGGGGTGCAGGGCAGTTGCTCTATATCCGAATACGCAAGTACACCATTGACAGCTGTATATTTCGGTGTAACTGGCATAATAGGCCCTTTAAACCCACCTTGTAGCAAGTTTCTCATGACGACATTACCCGCCCTGTTAGGGTTGTTGGAGGCGCCGATGACTGCAACCGATTTGGGATTAAAAAACTGACCGATGCGCTTTACACTCATGCCTACTCCTTTGAATTGCTTATATTAAGCGAGGTGCTTACTCAAGACTGTAACATGTTTACATTATATTTCGAGAAGATAAGAGAATTACTTTGATCTCTCGGGCACTTTTGAGGTGCAAAAGTGCCGCAGTGTAAGGCGTTTGATGATTTATACTTTGAATTTAGATACGTCCTCCTGCATTTTATGGGCGTCAAATTCAAGTGCTTCACAGTTTTTGCAGTTTTGGCAAGAGTCAACATAGAGCTGCTCTGCTGATACAGAAATATTGGCTGCCGCATTTTCTACACCTTGAACGGTTGCCATTTGCTCTTCTGTTGCGCCTGCTATTTGGATCACCATATCGCGTATTTTATCCATCGCACTTTTGTTATCATCCATGCTTTGCTGGGCATCTGTGATCCCTTCGTACATTTGCTCACTTAAAGATAAGCTTGTTTGCATTGCTTGCTCTGAGTCATGGACCAAGCTTTGCAGACCATGGATCATGCGTTCGATTTCCACGGTAGAGCTTTGAGTGCGCTTTGCCAGTGTGCGCACTTCGTCAGCGACGACCGCAAAGCCTCGACCGCTTTCACCAGCGCGCGCAGCTTCTATAGCGGCATTCAGTGCGAGTAGATTGGTTTGTTCTGTGATCCCACGTATGACTGAAGTCACACTTTCAATTTCGCCACTGGCTGAGGATAATTGCTGCATCAGTTTACTGTTTTCGTTGATGTGCCCGGTCAACTCCGACATATTGTGATGGGCTTTGTGCATGATTTCTGAGCCGCGGGCCATATTTTCATCGGCCTCATTGACATTGTTTTGCACTGCAACGCTGTTTTCTGCAATCAGAGAAACGGCTTGCACTAGCTCACTGACCGCCACTTTCACGGCATGAGTATTGTTTTTCTGCTCTTCGATGGCTTGTTGTGAGCGTTTCGTTACCTCAACCGATTGGTGAGCACCGCTCTCTACTGTTTCGCCCGTATGTTTTATTTCCCTGACAATATCGGCGGTTGTATCGATAAATTGATTGACTGATCCTGCAAACTCTGTGACTTCATCTCGACCGCTGAGCTCAATATGGTGGGTCAGGTCCCCTTCACCATGACTAATGGTGGCCATATTAGCATTGGCAATTTTGAGTCGTTGCACAATATGCGCACCTTTCCACAGTAATAACCCAGCGATGATGACAGTTAGGATACCAGCTAGCATCAAGCCTTGATTTTTCGCGGCAATAAGTTCGTGCTGGATCCCTTGATCTATATCGCCAGACAATTGGTTCATTGTACTCTCAACTTTATGAATACTGCCTCTCAGCTCTCCTCTTAGCCCTGAGCTTGCATCTAGCCCTCGCTCAACCAGGGCAGTAGTGAGCGCACGCGCCGTATTTTCAAATAAAGTAAGGTCATTTTGTCCACCGCTAAACTGATCATTGAAATAGACTTTCATCACTGCGAGTTGCTGGGTTACTTCATTTTTAGTCGACATGTTGAGGTTAGTTTGAAAGTCATTTTCCAACAGCACTAGCCGAAGTGCTTTACTCATTGCTGTGATATCACCGATATTGGTGAGCGACTCATGCAATGCGATCTCAGCTTGGTTGAATTCTCCTCGCAGGCCTTGGTTAGGGGTAAGTCCAATCTTTGTATCCAGTGCGACTAAGTTACGTAAGTTGGTTTCATAATTGCTCAGGTCTTTTTCGGCGACAATGAGGGCTTGCTGCAAGTGAGTAGGAAGCTGCCCACTAAGGACTGACATATTTTGCCGCATCAGTTTGATACGGGCGTCAAACTTATCGACATACTTTTGCTGCTTGCGAAGCAAAAAGTCTTTTTCATGACGTCTGAGCATCAAAAGGTCATTATTAATCTCTTTGCTGGTTGCGAGTCGCTGTCCTAAATTCGCTATATGGCTTGTTTCATACCACAATACACCCACCATGCAAAACAGTGCGATCATGACAAGAGAAGAAAGTAAAATGAAAGTTTGACGTATGGTCATAGTCTACTCCTTAGCTTCGATACTCCCATCACAAAACTTAGAACAGAATTTTGAAATTACCAATTAGCAATGAAATTTATTGAGATTATTTGTCTAACCACTTATTCATTATGACGTCACAAGTTATTTTCATTACATTTATGTTACAAAAATACACATGTGTCCCCAAAATATGAGAAATGGTATAGGATACTCCACAGGCAATGTCTTTTATTTATTTCAACAATCTACCATCTCGGTGCAATGCAAATAAAGGAGAGCTTGGCTGTTACTCATAATTGAGTGGGGTATGAGGTGTTTGTTTTATGTTACTTCTTTGTGTGACGAACTCTCATCAAAGAATTCGTCACTGGCATGAACTGAGACGATACATTATTTGTGATAGCCAGGGGCACATTGCGAGCCAATGTCTATGCTTTCCTGTAGCGAACTGACTAGCTCGCGCTGCTATTACGTTTAGTCTAGGTTTAACTTCATGATATCTTTAGCTATGTTTTCTAAGATAGTTAATTCTCTTTGTACAGATTGACCTTTTTTATCACTATTAGCCAAAGTATTTCGATTATGTGCGATGGCATCTTGAATTGGTACCCATACAGGTCGCATACCATTGGCTTGCTCATACGCTTCCATTTGAGGTGCTGTGAAGTTCCCGCAAATTTCTACGATGAAGCAGTGTGAGATAATATGTACATTATCAAATTCAGGTTTGTGCCAGCGCTGAAACTCTTCATAAATACCATAGGGCTTAATCTGGGTAATGGATTTTGCACCTGTTTCTTCTAGCAACTCTCTGCCAAGCGCAGCTTCCATATTCTCACCTTCATCAACGCCACCTCCCGGCAAAGTGTAATCATCATACCTTGCGGTGTAGAGTAGTAAGATTTCTTGATCTTTAGTGACGATTGCTCGTGCTGCGTGCCGAATAAAATGACTGCCAGGCAACGCCTCAGCGGGGTTGGTATTGAGTTGCTTCATAATGACTTTGTTGTTAGAGAATGCAAATTGGTGAGTGTACCATATTTACATTCTCCTTGTGTGCGGCGGTGACTAGAAAGGCACTGGGTAAGTTTTTAAGATGGTATCAATTTCAGCAAGCGCCTCAGGAGGTAGTGGTTTATCAAACGCGCTGATATTCTCTTTTAATTGCGCCATTGATGTTGCACCAATAATGGTGGAGGTCACACCATCGACTTGATCACACCAAGCTAATGCCAATTGCGCCGTTGTTAAGTGATGCTCATGAGCAATTTCTTGGTATGCGGCTGTTGCTTGTTGCGAATACTGCGTATCTCTAAATAAGCCATGGCGCTGCATCAGTGTCCAGCGACTGCCCTCTGGTCTAGCACCACCCAAATATTTACCTGCCAGCAGACCACCAGCTAAAGGTGACCATGGTAGGTAGGCAATGTCTTCGTTAACACAATTCTCTAGTAAATAAGGCCAGTCTTTTTCGTGTAGTAAATTAAACTCATTTTGAATTGAAACGGGCTTTTCAATATGGTGTTGCTCACATAAGTTGAGGTAGGTATTGATACCCCAAGGGGTTTCGTTAGACAGCCCCCAATGGCGAATTTTGCCTTGGCTAAAGCATGCTTTGAGACCTTCTAAAATATCACTCATTTCGTCTAACTGTTGTTTTTTACTCACCGCGTGCAGGTCTAACATACCATGCCAGTGCTTGCCAAAGTGGGGAGATGTCCTGTTTGGCCAATGTAACTGGTATACATCAATATAATCTGTATTTAATCGTTTGAGAGAGTGATCTACAGCTTCGATCACCGCTTGCTTATTTATGGGTTTACCATCTCGTACCCAATTTAGTCCAGCTCCTGCAATTTTAGTAGCCAAAACTATTTCTGATCTTTTTTCTTCATGACGTTTTAACCAATCACCTATGATTTTTTCGGTTTTTCCATAGGTATCAGGCGATGGAGGGACTGCATACATCTCGGCAGTATCAATGAAGTTAATGCCTTGACTTAAAGCATAATTAATCTGTTCATCCGCATCATGCTGATTGTTTTGCAAACCCCAAGTCATACTTCCTAAACAAACTCGCGAAACCTTTAATGGTGAGTGGCCTAATTGGCTGTACTTCATAGATACTCCTTGCAAAATCTGACAATTGCACCCTGCTAAATAGCGGCGCTAAGATTTATATCGACTAACAGCAGTGTAGAGCATTTCTTCTTATTGTGCAGGTGTTTGTTGGTGCTTGAGTGTTGAGGCAATGGTGAAGGTGAAAAAGTAGTTTGGTATTTTATTCATTGCGTACCAATATATTTTGGTTGTGTGAACGCCACATGTAACTTATTGTATTTTAATCCCTGTTTTTGCAAAGCAATCTGATGGATCAAGTATGGATGAAAAAATTATATTTGCGATTATCGACCATTTGGCATTTGTAGTTCTTTTTTTAGGTCTAATAATCAGTTGGCGTGATCCGTTTGCAAGATGGCTTCTTCTCAGTTACACAGTAATTGAAATAATTGAGTTTTTAACTTTTAGTGAGGTTTATACTTGGAAAGTACACTTTTATCTTTTTGAAGTCTTTATGTGCTTTTTGTTTATGACGCCTATCGTTTTTAGACGCCCCATGGCATTGTTTTGCTATCGAAATACTCAGCAAGTGTTTTTCTTGAACGTGGCTGAGCGTACTATATTGTCGCGTTATGAAGTCCGATTTCTTCAATTATTAGCAGCAGCTGCATTGGTTAATTTTATTACTTGGATAGAAGTGCTTTGCTATAAGTATTGGATAATTGATAATGCATTCATCAAGCTATATTTTAGAAACTACTTTATCGCATGCGTTATTTTAGCCCAGTGTGCTGCGATTTATGCGCTGAGTATGTACACACTGACCTTGAAGCCAGAAACTAAAAAGTGTATTTGATATAACTTTGGTTAAGCGGTTTTTACTGTCAAACTAATCTGACGTGCGTCTTCGTTATATCAAGTCTGTTTGCAGCTATATAAGAAACTTTAATTTAAGTAACACCTGTGATGACTGACCCTAATGCACTGATTTATTTGATATATTAAAGCATTGAATAATAAGTCTATTTTTTATCCAGTAAAGGCGCTTAAGGTGGCACCTAACCAAAATGAGTGAACAGAGCGTAGACAAACAAGATTTAAGCTGTCAATATACTGTATAAGTAAACAGTGGTTAGGTGTGCGTTCGTGAAAAAGTTTATTCACATTGATATGGATTGCTTTTATGCTGCGGTAGAAATGCGCGATGACCCTTCATTGGCTAATGTGCCAATGGCGATAGGCGGTAGAAGCCACCGAGGTGTGCTCTCAACATCTAATTACATTGCACGCCAATACGGTGTGCGCTCAGCCATGTCTAATTATAAGGCCAAACAACTCTGTCCTCAGCTTGTCATTGTGCCAGGGCGTATGCAGGTCTATAAAGAAGTATCCCATCAAATTCGTGCTATTTTCGCAAGGTATACGTCGTTGATAGAACCTTTATCATTAGATGAGGCTTATCTTGACGTGACTGATTGCACTGCATTTCATGGCAGTGCCACATTAATTGCAGAACAAATCCGCAAAGATATTTTTAATGAGACTAGGCTCACTGCATCAGCAGGTATTGCGCCAATTAAATTTTTGGCAAAAATAGCCAGTGATGAAAACAAACCTAATGGACAATGTGTGATCACGCCAGAGCGTGTAGATGCGTTTATCGATGAGTTACCACTTCGCAAAATTCCGGGTGTGGGTAAGGTCACACATGAAAAATTATTGGCTTGTGGCTTAGTGCACGGCAAGGATGTGAAAGGCTTAAGCTTGGATGAAATGGCACATCGTTTTGGCAAGTTTGGCAGGGTGCTTTGGCGACGGTGCCAGGGAATAGACGAGCGGGGTGTTGAAACGGAGCGTGTGCGTAAATCAGTGGGTGTTGAAACCACGTTTGAAAAAGATATCCAAGATCTGACGCAATTAAAGTCGATTTTATGTGACAAACTCATACCTGAATTGACTCGTCGCAGTGAAGGGTATCAAACAGAGCGTGCCTTCACTAAGTTGGGTGTTAAAGTGAAGTTTTACGACTTTTCTCAAACCACAAAAGAATGCCAGTGTAGCCATATTGATCCAGATATTTTGTGTACTTTATTAGAGCAAGCCATTGCTCGTTATGGCAATAAACCAGTTCGATTAGTTGGGGTGCAAATTGGGTTGGGTGATGCACCGAGCAATCAAATTCAAATGGGATTATTTAATTGACGCTGTGGTGTCATTTTATCTCAGCCCATCTGTGCGACTAAAATATAACTGAAATTGCGATTTTCCGTGTTAAAGTGGTGTTAATACAACAATAACACTGAGGACAACCCATGCAATCTATCATGATAGTATTGTTTGGTATCTTGGGGATGCTATTTGGCTGGTTTGTGTACTCCAAGTTTATCGCAACTAAAATCTTTAAAATGGACGATAACTTCGTCACTCCTGCTCATGAATTTAACGATGGTGTTGACTATGTCCCAACCAATAAAGTGGTACTTTGGGGACACCATTTTACATCTGTTGCTGGCGCAGCTCCCATCGTCGGCCCTGCGATTGCTGTATATTGGGGTTGGGTGCCAGCTGTTTTATGGGTGGTCTTTGGTACTATCTTTTTTGCCGGTGTGCATGACATGGGCGCTTTATGGGCCAGTGCGCGTCACAAAGGCAAGTCCATGGGGGCGCTGTCTGAGTCAGTCATAGGTAAACGCACACGTTCACTGTTTATGATTGTGGTATTTTTGGTATTGCTGATGGTCAACGCCGTATTTGGAGTGGTGATTGCAAATTCATTTGTTGCTAATCCAAATGCTGTTTTCCCTGCTTGGGCTGCTATTGTCGTTGCACTTATTATCGGCCAACTGTTAAAGCGTAAAGTGCCGTTAATTCCGCTTTGTTTGGTCGGTGTTGTGGTGTTGTATGCAACGATCTATGCAGGTAGTGGAATGCCGATTGCACTGCCCAGTGAAGTGTTTGGGCTAACAGATAAAGCCAGTTGGATCTTAATTTTATTCGTTTATGCAGCGGTTGCTTCGCTATTACCTGTTTGGATGTTACTTCAACCCCGTGATTTCATTAATGGTATGCAGCTACTGGTTGGCCTTGTTCTTTTATACGGTGCGGTATTCGTTGTTATGCCAGATATCACAGCACCGGCTTTTAACACACAAACCGCAATAGATACCCCCAGTATTATTCCGCTGCTATTTGTCACGATTGCATGCGGTGCCGTATCTGGCTTTCATGGTATCGTGTCTTCAGGCACAAGTTCCAAACAATTAAATAAAGAGACCGACGGGCGATTTGTTGGGTATTTAGGTGCAATTGGTGAAGGCTCTTTGGCGCTGATCACCCTAGTGGCTGTCAGTGGTGTGATGCTGGCGGTTTCCCCAGAAGAGTGGCATGAAATTTATAGCCATTTAGGTGCGGGCTCAGTGGGTGCATTCATTCAAGGTGGCTCAAACTTGATAAGCACAGGTTGGGGACTGTCTGCTGAGATAGCTTCTACATTACTGGCTGTGATGGTGGTGTTGTTTGCAGGTACTACGATGGACTCAGGTGTTCGATTGCAGCGCTATATTATTCAAGAGTGGGGTGATATTTATAAACTCCCTATTTTGAAAAATGGCATTATTGCTACCTTAGTCGCAGTAGGGTGTTGTTTGTTATTGGCTTTTGGGGCTGGTGGCGCTTCAGGAAGCGGTGGCATGATCATTTGGCCTTTATTTGGTTCGACCAACCAAATTCTGGCAAGCTTAACCTTGTTGGTCATTTCTGTGTACCTTATCAAACTTGGCAGACCCGCAAAATTTACATTAATCCCCATGATATTTGTTATTTTAATGGCCTTTTTTGCCGGTCTTATTAAATTGGGTGAATACTATGAGAAAGGTAACTGGCTATTGGTTGGCCTGGATATTGTGGTTTTGGTGGTGAGTGTCCTTGTTATGCTCGAAGCATGGAGTGTTGTCAGTAAACTCAAAAGTACAGCGGAAGCTGCTCCGGACAGTGAAGAATCGAGCAGCTAGCTTGGCTCTTGCGTCTAAATAACCGATAATTGGCCCTTAAATTACAAGAACAAGGGCCATTTTTATGTCTTTTCCTCTCTCATTGCCAGCTTCTAACTGGCAGCAAAGCGATGCCGATGCAGTGATCGTTATCACATCTGATGTAAACGATTTAGGCGATCAGCAACTTAATGACATAGCCGCACCGTATTTAGCCGTTGATGCGCGTTTGGCCACTCAAGCAAATGTTTTGTTAGCACCTCAAGTTCCGGGGCAGCGTTTAATTATCGCACCAACAGGTCAACTTAACCGTGATTATGATGATGTGCGTCGCTTTTTTGCCGCGGGCCAAGCTGCCATTGCACAAGCAAAAGCATCAGGTGCTGTGAAACCAGTGATCGTGTTAGCGGGCGTACCAAGTGACGAACGTTATAAAAATGCGTTACAAGTTGCTTTTTTAGGTGCTTGTCAAACATTGTGGCAACCGCTAGAAGCACGTGAGTATCGCGGCGAGCATATTGAACCGGTTGAGCAGATTTTCTTGGTTGATGCTGATGACGCTATGTGTGCGCAGATCAATGCCATTGCCGCGGGTCAGTATGCGGCACGTGACTTATGTGGTACTGAGCCAGAGCGCATGGCACCGCCGCGCTTTGCTGACTACTGTGTCTCATTGTTTGAAAACACCTCAGTCAAAGTTGAGGTGATCTCAGACATTAATACCATTGATAAAGACTACCCTATGCTTGGCACTGTAGCGCGTGCATCGTATGCTGTTGAGCGTCATCACCCACGCGTAGTTAAGATGGAATATGTTCCAGAAGGAGATATTGAACGCACATTGATGTTTGTCGGTAAAGGCCTTGTTTATGATACGGGTGGTGCAGATCTGAAAGTGGGTGGCTTTATGGCAGGTATGAGCCGCGATAAAGGCGGTGCAGCATCTGTTGCAGGCTTTATGAAATCAGTGGCAGAGTATCAGCCAAAAGGTGTGAAAGTGATTGCTTACTTGGCGGTTGTTCGAAATTCAATTGGCTCTGATTGCTTTGTGCCTGATGAAATCATCGAAACTCGCGAGGGCGTACGTGTTCGTATCGGTAATACCGACGCAGAAGGGCGTTTAGCTATGGGCGATCTGCTAAGTGAAATGAAAGATTTAGCTAAATCAGAAGTTAACCCTGAGCTGTTCACTGTAGCAACATTGACAGGTCACGCAGCGCGCGCGATGGGCCCATACAGTGCGTTTGTTGAAAACGGTCCGGCACGAGCTAATGCGGTTTCACGCCAAATTGCTGATCAAGGCGATATTTGGGCTGATTGTGCAGAGGTATCTCGTAGCCGTCGTGAAGATTACGATTTTGTTCAGCCTCGCACGTTGGCGGATGATGTGCTTTCAAGTAACAATGCACCATCAGCTGTGACAGCACGTGGTCACCAGTTCCCTATGGCATTTTTGGCGATTGTGGGTGGTCTGGATAAACATGGTTGTGATTCTGAACTACCTTTACCTTACGTTCATATGGACATTGCAGGTAGCGGTGTTGAAGGCGGTGATTGGCAGCATGGTAAGCCAACGGCTGCAACTGTGAGCAGCTTGTTTGCACGTTATTGCCTGTAAGGATTGATAGAGTCTTTTGTGCTCTAACTAAGTAAAATTACCTTAAAGCAGATACTCGTTATCTGCTTTTTTATCGGAGTAGAAAAAATGGCATTTGAACTTGCCCCAGAATTACAAAGAGATTGCATTGAATTAGCGCAGTGGCCTTTAAGTACGGTGCTTTTAATGAATGATAGCCAATTCCCTTGGTTTATTCTGGTCCCTAAAGTCGATGGCGCGCGTGAGATCATTGATTTAAATGAGCAGCAGCAACAGCAGTTTTGGCAGGAGTCAAAGCAGTTGAGTGAATTGTTAATGGCAGTTTTTACACCTGAAAAGCTCAATGTCGCTGCCCTTGGTAATATGGTGCCACAGTTACATGTACACCATATTGCGCGTTTTACGCATGATGTCGCGTGGCCAAAACCTGTTTGGGGTCTGCATCCTGCAATACCGTATACGGATGAGCAGCTTATAGAATTGAAAAAGGCGCTCGCACTGTAGCGCCTTTCATGGCTAAAGGCCCAATACGGCTTTACCTTGTTTAAATGTCACATCTACTGGGATATTCGCATCTGCAAGTTTATCTAAGTCAGCTTGCAGCTCAGCTTTTATATCACCGTGGGTTGCAATGAGTTGGTCGACTTTGTGGTAATCACCCTCTCCTTGTAATGTGAGGATCAAGTTTGATAATTTCTCCATGGCGGCGCCCATTTTATCCATATCTACCTGATAAAGACCTTGTGCATTTTTAGAAAACGCGCCCTCTTGTTTAAAGAAATTAAAGCGGATCATATTGGCTTTGCCGTGTGCACTGGATGCACCAAAGCGCACTGATCGGAATATACCGGCCATAAAAGTGACGTAATAATCTTCCAAAGTACCTTCAGTAATTTCGCCTTTTTTCAAAAGCTGCTCAACCATATACAAACCTAGGATATCGGCTTTGCCTTCTTCGATTGCACTGGCGTGCTCTTGCAATGATTGTCGAACCGTGCCCTTGCCGGTGATGGTATTTTTAATGCCTAGGCCATGGGCTACCTCATGAAACATGGTGTTGGCAAAAAATGCGTTAAAGGTAATGTGCTTGCGCTGCTCGGGCACAATCAGTTCGTCTGCGATAGGGACTAAAATTTTATCAAACTTAGCACGCATTGCGTTTTTAAGCTGAAGTCGACGGGTACCCTTTTCTAATTGTACTTGCTCATCGTTAGGGAGGTTGATGGCAATTGTTTTACTGCCTGCGTTTGAGTGACCTGCATAGTAAACTACATCATAGGCGTTGAGATCTGCATCTGATCCCGGTACTTCTTGCTTGTATTTTTGCGCAACTGGTAGACCTGTTTGAAGTTCTGGTAAAAAGGCCGCAAATTTAGCTAAACGCTCACTCCATGCTAAGTCCTTAATTAATACATAAGACTCAAATGCACTGCGATAGCCAAATAATTGGTCCTCGTATGTCTCAATCGGGCCGATGACAACATCGATGGGGTTATTTTTCATCTCCATCCATGCAAAATCAGAAGGTTGATAGCTGTTATTTAATAAGGCATCTGCGCGAAGGTTTAAGTAGTTAGAAAACTGCTTATCTACAGCCAATGAGCTTGCTTGTCTGAGCAGGTTTGCAGCTTGTTCTAGCTCAGCTCTATATTCAGTGGCGTAGGGTACGGAATATAGGTTTCCTTGCTCATCTCTTTTTACCATGGAGTAAAGACCTTGCTTGTCTTTAAATTCAGCTTGGTTTAACTCCGCTTTAGTCATATCACTTGGGTAAAACTGTGCGCCGGGTGTTTTTTCTTCAAACCCGCTCAGAAATACTTTGTCGCCATCTAAACGGTCCCAAGGACCATAATTAATGTCGGCAAATTGGCGTACTTTGTCATCCTCGATGCCCGCTAGGAATGCGGATTTATTTTGACCGAAAGCTTGTTTCCAAAATAAATCATCCATTATTTTTGATGCATCAATGAGCAGTGAAATCATCTTTTTCTGGTTGTCATTAAGGTGACTCAAATCACTTGTTAAGGTGACCTCGGTATAAATATTGAGTCGTTGCTGATCAACATTTATTAATGAATGTGTTGCAGAGGATTGCTTTTCTGCTTGCTTAGTATCTGCTTTTTCTGATGGTTGTTGAGAGCACGCGCTTACTAGCAAGCCTGAGGCGACCAAAATAGCACTGGATAGTTTAGAAAGTTTCATCATTTACCCTTGAGATTTTAGTTATTATGATTGTGAGGCATCTATGATGCTTAAAAAATAGCAATTGAGCAAACAGTTAAAACAAAGTATTTATTCACGCCTAAATGCTAAGAATAATTTTTATACTTTTCTTAACTTTATCGAGAAGTTAGACAATACTTAAAGCAGTAAAAATTATAAGGCCATAGTTAAGTGGCGAATTTAAAGGACTTGACCATATGTCTACAGAAAACGCATTACTTACCATTCTTGTCGATAAAATCAATAATGACACACTTGTCTTACCTACACTCCCCGAAGTTGCTGTTCGAGTCCGTCAGGCTGCCGACGACCCTGAAGTAAACTTGTTGCAAATGGCGGATGTCATTTCTCATGATCCAGCATTGGCTGCACGTATGATTAAGGTTGCAAACAGTGGCTTTATGGGGCGCTCTATTAAAGTCAATACGCTCAATCAGGCTGTGACCCGAATCGGCTTGCGGCAAATTAAAAACATCGCAACGGCGATGGCGATGGAGCAGTTGTTTGTTTCTAACAATAAGTTAATCAAAACCTACATGGATAAGGCATGGCAAAAAACGTTAAAAGTTGCCTGCCAGGCTATTTCCACCATGGAGTTTTATCTACGTTTAAACAAGCATACTTCACTGAATAAAGATACCATTACGTTGGCATCTTTGGTGTTTAACATTGGGGTTTTGCCAATTTTAACTGAGGCTGAAAAGCACCCAGAAGTGTTCGCCAACCCCAGTTTCTTAGCGCATGCAATCCAAAAGTTAGCAGGGCGCATTGGCGGAGCGATTATGCGTGAGTGGGGCTTTACTGATGACTTTGTTGAAGTTGCAGAGAGCTGGGCGAATCCGAATTATAAGCCAGAACACGTTTGCTACGTTGACTTTATTCGTGCAGGGGCCATTGTAGAGGGCATTCTACAAGTGTCAGATAAAGCTGCTGCACTTGGGGTCTATGAAGAAAAAGGTGTGCTTCGCTCTATTGATATGTTTACGGATGATGCGTATTTAGACTTGCTAACGGGTGTGAAGTCGATGTTTGCCTAAGGCGGATTATTTAAAGTAAAAAGGGCCTGTTGGCCCTTTTGTCTATTATAGGTCGTCTTTTTCACCAAGCTCTTTGGTGAGGTCTTCGAGCAACTCTTTGACCTCTTCAGAAACGAGGATAAAGTCAGCGTCTAGTTTGATTGCCAAGTCTTCTTTTGGAATATCCGCGTTTTGCTCTTTGAGTGCGTCGTTGTAGCTAACACGTTTGATTGAGCCATCATTTTGCAATAAGAATTGAACACGCTCTTTCCAATCCAATGCAAGCTTGGTAACACGCTTACCATTTTCTAAGTGAAGCTTAATTTCGTCGCTAGCTAGGTCATGTTGTTTTAGTTTAACCTGTGCGCCTTCATCGGCAGCATCTTGCAATTCAGCGTCATTACCAATGGCAAATCCTTCAGGTGCCTCAAATTTAGTCAACCAGTCAGTTAAAAATACATCTAGGTCGTAGTTTGCAAATGCTGGCACGATAGGCAAGGTACCCAAAGATTTACGCAACAAGGCCATCATCTCTTCGGCTTTGTTAAAGCTCGCGCTATTTACAATCACCCAACCACTTTCTTGGTCGATAAAAGCAAATTGTAAGCTCGACTTTTTAAATGCTTGAGGGAGCAATGTTGCTAAGATATTTTCTTTGAGCTCGTCTTTTTCTTTTTTCTTAACTGGGCGGTTTTCTTCACGCTCAATTTGCTCTACTTTTTCTGCAACCATGTCATTAATAACGGCAGCAGGAAGGACTTTTTCTTCGCGTTTAGCACACAAAAGAATGCTGTTTTGTGAAAAGTGAGACAGGGTTTGACCGTGTTTCCCTAATGCGTTTACCCAACCAAAGGTGCTCATATCTTGGCTACCACAAGCGCGAAATATGTCTTGCTCTAGTGCTTTTTCAAAGTCTTCTTGTGTGTACGAAACATCTTGTTTAAAACGGTAACAGATTAGGTTGCTGAACCACATATATTCAAATATCCAAGTTAAAAATCGACTTGCATCATAGCAAACCTATTGGGCTGGGCAAAACGAAAATTATCGAGCTGGTTATTTTAAAAAGCGACAGGTTATTTGGGCGTGAAAAAAGTGCTTTACTCACGCCCTAAGAGCGTGAGGTTAGCTAAACATAGCCTGCTGTGCTTTCATTTCTTTTGGAAAACGAATGTGGTAGGTAAGACCTTCTCCCTCTTCTGAACTGACTTCGATATCGCCATTGAGAGTTTGCTTCACAAGATTGAATGTGATGTGAGTTCCCAAACCACTACCTCCTTGATCTCGTTTAGTGGTAAAGAATGGATCAAACAGTTTTTCTAGTTGTGCTGCAGATACACCTTTACCATTGTCTTTGTATACGATTTTTACATCATCGTTGTCATCTGTGATTTGAATATCAATGGTGCCTTTATTGACCCCTTCAAACCCGTGGATTAAAGAGTTCATTATCAAGTTGGTAAATATTTGGCTGATAGCACCCGCTGGTAAGTTGAGGGTAAGATCAGCAGGGCAGTCTATGTTAACTTCGTGTGCTGTTTTTTTCAGCTTGGGGTGCAATGAGCGCAACACTTCTTCCAAATATTGCTGAAAATTAATGGTTCGAACGGCTTCACTTGCTTGGTCGACGGCAATTTGTTTAAAGCTGGCCACAAGCTCAGAAGCGCGTGCTAAGTTGTTGGTGAGTAAGCTCGCACTTTGCTTCGCTTCATGCATAAATTCTTCTAACGCTTTAGGTGATAGCGTTTTTTCTTTGTAAGCGGCCTCTAGTTGGTCTAAGCGTTCTTGCAAGAAAGACGTTGCGGTTACGCCAATACCGACTGGTGTATTAATGTCATGTGTTATACCTGCTACAAGCCCGCCAAGTGCTGCCATTTTTTCAGAGCCAACTAAGCGCTCTTGGGCCATATTGAGCTCGTCGACATATTTTTCCAATTCATTTTGCTTAGTCAGTAGTTCTTCTTCTGTTTGACGTCTGAGATCAATTTCTTCGGTTAATGTCAGTTTTTGTTTTTCTAATTCATATTTTTGTTGTTGGAGGTCCATCATCGCTTGGCTGAGATTGGAGGTTTTCCTCGCGACTTCTTGTTCAAGTTGAATATTATGTTGATCTAACTTTTCATTACTAATGATGAGCTCTTTTTGGGTTTGGTCCAATTGCTTTCGATATTCAGCCACTTTATCTATGAGCTTGTTGAATGCCTCTTCCATGACTTTCAGCTCATTTCGCTCGGTGGTATCGATGTCAATCTTGTGGCCATCCACATTATCTACTTCAAAATCTTCAATTTGCTCAGTCAAATCCGTTAGCGGCTCGGTGAGCAGTTTTCTAAACGCTAACAAAAATAGAATAATTAAGAAGGTTGTTTTGACCATGGCATTCCCTATCAAGAAATAGATAGAGATCATGATCCGGCTAAAGACTACTTCTCGGCTTGAAAATAGCGTGACGTCGCCGACTTGCGTGGCACGGCCAGAGAATTCGAAAATGAGTGGAAAGGTGTAACCAAACAGCCCTGAAGGCGTATCTTCAATGAGGGCTTCTTCTTGTACAAGTTGTTGGCTGTAGAGCTCATGAATGTTCAAGGAGCGGCCAAGTTGCGAGATGATTTCACCACTGTCATCACGCACGATGATCCCTTCAATCATGGGTATTGCAAGCAAGCCCTCTGCGGTGGTGACCGTTTGCTTTGTGTTTAATTCCCATATCGCACGAGTAAGGCTGCGGCTGAATGTTTTCTGTAACATAGTCAGTTCGTTACGAATGTAGTCTTTGGTATTGACATATTCTGCAACCACTTGTCCACAAGTGACGACGAACGTTAGTAGAAAGTAAACTGACAGAACGTTTGTTAGTAGTTTTTTGGACAGACTTTTCTGTAGCATGGAGAGTTCTTAGCTCCTGACGACCATGTTATAGCACACGTGTTAAACTTAAAGTTAGCCAATAAATGGCTAAAAATAAATGTTTATCTTGCTATCTTTACAACATATAAGAGTATATAAAAAACTTACTGGATGTTGATTATTGTGTTATAAGATTAGGACAACAATAACGTTTATTTGTTACTAGAACAATAAAGATTTACCTTCTTATGAGCTACTCCGTGTTAGTGTGTGACGACTCTACTGTCGCACGTAAGCAAGTTATGCGTTGCTTGAGCTCCAACCTTGATGTTGAGATCAGTCAGGCAAAAAACGGCCAAGAGGCTGTTGAAATATTGCAAAATTCGCAAATAGATTTGCTGTGTTTAGACCTAACTATGCCGATCCTGGATGGTATTGGTGTCCTTGAAGCGATTAAAGCGAATAAAATAGAAACTTATGTGGTGGTTATATCTGCAGATATTCAAGATAAGATGAAAGTGAGAGTTGCTCAATTAGGCGCACTTAAATTTCTTGAAAAACCAGTAAAGCCAGAGCAATTACTTTCTTTACTCAGTGAATACGGCATTCGTTAGATAAGCTTTTCACATCCCTGTACGTATCTTGAACATTTTGCATATTTAATTTTCATTTATCGTCTTGACAGGTTGACTGTAAATCGGGCAATCTAAATCACGAAGACATTTTATAAACAAATTTTAGTTAGGTTAACAAAAAACCATGAACCCAATTTTATGTAACGTGACAATTATTATTACGACCACCATCCACACTGGATAGTGGCATAGGTCCGTGCATATTTGAAAAAGGCCTGTGCTCACTGAGAGCACAGGCCTTTTTTGGTTTTGGAATGAGGAAAATTGATTATGCGAGTTTTAAAATTCGGAGGCTCATCACTTGCCGATATGGCTTGTTTGAAGCGGGTCAGATCTTTAATTCTTAATTACGGTGGTGATAAGGCTGTAGTTGTCTTATCAGCACCAGGCGGTATGACCGACAGTTTGGTGTCTTTGGCACAAAGCGCCGAAAAAGGTGAACAATACGCAGCTAAGTGGAATGAATTTGTCGCGCGCAGCGAAGGTTTGAGGCAGGAAGTTGAATCTGAGTATGGTGAAGTATTAGGTTGGCCTCAGTTGGATCAGCTTCGTGAGAAGTTGGAGGGTGTTAAGCTGCTTAAGCAGTGCCCTGCGGCGGTTAATGCATATGTCATTAGTTTTGGTGAGCGGATTAGCGTTGCCTTGATGGTCTCTATGTTAAAAACACATAATGCTAAAGCGTTAGACGCTGCAGCATGTATAAAAACGAACCCAGAGCATCTTGACTCAGAAGTAGATTTAGACAAAACAAAAGTTGAAGTTCGCCAGCATATTAATGATAAGGGTGATGGCATCTTCGTTATGGCAGGCTTTACTGGCAGCAATATCGAAGGCGAGTTAACAACCTTAGGCCGAAATGGCTCTGATTACTCGGCAGCGGTTATGGCCGCAAGTTTAAATGCAGATATTTGTCAGATATGGACTGATGTCGACGGTGTGTATAGTGCAGATCCAAGACTCATAAAAAAAGCGACAAAAGTTGAACGCTTATCTTATAAAGAAGCCATGGAGCTCGCCTATTTTGGCGCTAAAGTGCTACACCCTAAAACCATCTTACCGTGTGCGAAAACAAATGTACCTTGTGAAATCAAAAATACGCATGATCCAGACGTGCCCGGCTCGCTCATTTCTTCCCAAGGCGGTGGTGATGAACCTGTAAAGGCCTTATCAAGTTTGGATAAACTGGCTATGTTGACTGTTTCAGGGCCAGGTATGAAAGGCAAAGTGGGTATGGCTGCGAGGGTATTTGGTGCGTTAGCCAATGACAACGTTTCAATTGTCCTAATCACACAATCTTCATGTGAATTTAGCATTAGCTTTTGCGTTTATGAACACGACTTATCTCTGGCTTTAAGCGCCTTAGAGTCGGCATTTGAATTGGAAACACAAGCCGGCCTAATTGAACCTGTTGAAGTTCGTAAAGATCTTGCAATTGTGACCCTAGTTGGTGACAACATGAAGTCTCATAAGGGCTTAGCGGCGAAATTTTTTGCATCTTTATCGCAAGCTCAAGTTAATGTCGTGGCCATTGCGCAAGATTCTACAGAAAGCGCAATATCTGCGGTTGTGTCGGGTGACTTATGCAAAGATGCGATGAAGGTGTGCCATGAAAACTTTTTCACCCATGTTCCGTCAATAGATGTCTTTTTACTTGGCTGTGGTTTAGTGGGCAAAGAGTTAATTAAGCAGCTAGAAAAACAACAAGCCTGGCTTGCAAATCGCAATATCAAATTAAACCTGTACGGCGTGGCAAACTCAAGGCAATGCTTGCTGAGTCATGAAGGCGTTGATTTTGATCAATGGGAAAGCCAGTTAAAGCAGGTTAATAACGGCTTTGACCTCAATGAACTTGAACAATTTGTAAAGCGCAATCATCTAATCAACCCAGTTATTGTTGATTGTAGTTCGTCTGAACGATTGGCTGATCAATACGCTGACTTTCTCAAAGCAGGCTTTCACGTGGTTGCTGCGAACAAAAAAGCCAATACAGGTGACATGGCCTATTATCGAGCATTGCAACAAGCTGCTCAGTCATCAGGGCGCAAGTTTTTATATGAAACAAACGTCGGTGCAGGATTACCGGTACTCGATAATTTACAGCTTCTATTTGGTGCAGGGGATGAGTTACTGTCCTTTAGTGGGATCTTATCTGGTTCTTTATCATATATGTTTGGTGCCATTGAAGATGGGTTAAACTTATCTGAAGCAACTGCACAAGCGAAGCGAAACGGCTTTACAGAACCAGATCCAAGAGATGATTTATCTGGTACCGATGTGGCTAGAAAGCTATTAATTATTGCACGTGAATCAGGCTTGGAACTTGAATTAAGTGATATTGAAGTCGAACCAGTTGTGCCTGAGCAATTTGCGGCTGATACTAGCGTTGATGATTTTATGGCGCAGTTGCCTGAACTGGACGCAGCTTTTGCAGATCGCGTGCAAAGTGCGGCGAGTGAGGGCAAGAAGTTACGTTATGTTGGCAGTATAAAAGAGGGTATTTGTCGCGTTGGCATTGAAGCGGTCGATTCAGAACATGCGCTATATGATATTCGTGACGGTGAGAACGCGTTGGCAATTTTAAGCCAGTATTATCAGCCGAAGCCTTTTGTGATTAGAGGATACGGTGCAGGCGCAGAAGTTACCGCTGCGGGTGTTTTCGCCGATATTTTAAAAACACTGTCTCGCTAGGAGTGCACGATGAGAAAATTTTATGCACCTGCTTCTATCGGTAATTTTTGCGTGGGGTTTGATTCTCTCGGTGCGTCACTCGCGCCGATAGATGGGGAGCTCTTGGGCGACGTTGTTTATATTGAGCAGGCCAATGATGATAGGTTTGAGTGTATTGGTGAGTATGCACATAAGCTCCCAACAGATCCAAAAGAGAATTTGGCATTTCAATGTTTGACTCATTTTAGAGCGCATGTGAAATCTGATATGCCAAGTGTCTCTTTGAAACTTGAGAAAAAATTACCGGTTGGCTCTGGTTTAGGGTCGAGTGCTTGCTCTGTTGTTGCAACTTTTGCTGCATTGAATGCGTTTGCTGGCACTGAGCTGTCACAATCCCAAATGATTGAACTAATGGCAGACTTTGAGGCTAAAGTGAGTGGCGCACGTCATTATGACAATATTACGCCATGTTATCTGGGTGGGTTGCAGCTTACTGCGGAATTAGTACCAGACAGAGCACTGGCATTACCCGTTGATCCGAACTGGTATATTGTTGTGGCATATCCTGGATTTGCATTGAATACATCTAAAGCGAGATCGGTATTACCTACGGCGCTCACATTAAGTGAAAGTGTTGACTTTGCCCAAAGAATGTCCTCATTTTGTACTTTGCTGCAGTTAAACCGATTTGATGAGGCAGTTGCGCTGATGCAAGACAATGTGGCAGAGCCCAGTCGTTCGCCACTTATTGAAGGGTTCAAAGAAGCAAAATTGAGTTTACCTGAGTTGGGCGCCAGTGTAGTGAGTATATCTGGCGCTGGACCAACACTATTTGCGCTGTGCGATTCATTAGAGATTGCTCAAAAGTGTCAAAATTGGCTGCAGCCACACTACCTGAACGAGCAAGGGTTTAGTCACATCTGTAAAATAGACAGCATGGGCACCAGAGAATTGGTTTAAGGAATTAAAAATGAATTTAGTTAATCTTATGGATCCTCAGCAGCAGGTTTCATTTACAGAAGCAGTGAAAATTGGTCTAGGGCGTAATCAAGGCGTTTTTTTTCCTGACAAATTAGCGGCAATTGAAAATGTTGATGCGCTGTTAGCGATGCCATTTAAGGCTCGCAGTAGTAAAATCTTACAGCATTTAATCGGTGATGAGTTACCAAGTGATACACTTGATGAAATGGTGAATAGTGCCTTTAATTTTCCTGCGCCCATTGTTGAGGTAGAAAAGAATACGTATTGCTTAGAGTTATTTCATGGTCCGACACTAGCATTTAAAGATTTCGGCGGGCGCTTTATGTCTGAGTGCATCGGCTTATTTAATCAAGGCGAGCGGGTCACGATTTTAACAGCGACCAGTGGAGATACTGGCGCGGCGGTTGCCCATGCATTTTACGGCAAAGAAAACGTAGACGTAGTTATTCTATACCCGCAAGGCAAAATTTCGCTGGCACAACAAAAATTATTCACAACGCTGGGTAAAAACATTCATTGCTATGCGGTAGAAGGGAGCTTTGATGACTGTCAAGCGCTGGTAAAACAGGCGTTTTTGGATGAGGAAGTAAAGTCTAAGCTCGGGTTAAATTCAGCAAACTCAATCAATATCAGTCGTTTGTTAGCTCAAGTGTGTTATTACTTTGAAGCAGTTGCACAATTACCTGAGCCTCAACGTCAGCAATTACACATCTCTGTGCCCAGTGGAAATTTCGGTAATGTGTGTGCTGCGATGATAGCGGCGGCAATTGGATTGCCTGTCAATAAACTCAGTGCGACGACAAATCAAAATGACACTGTACCGCGTTATATTGAAACAGGAAATTGGTCTCCCAATGCGACTTTAGAGTCGCTATCTAATGCAATGGATGTGAGTAAACCTAATAACTGGCCTCGTGTTGAAAGCATGCTTAACGCAGCAATATTCAACAAAGATGATTTTTATTCATGTTCGGTGGGTGAATCTCGTACTCAAGAAGTGATGAAGCACATCAACAAGCTTGGCTATGTTGCAGAACCACATACCGCGATCGCTTATGAAGGTTTGCAAATTAATAAATCCGATAATGAAACAGGGATATTTTTGGCGACAGCACACCCGGCTAAATTTAAAGACTCTGTTGAAGGTGTGTTAGAACAACAACTTGATATGCCACAAGTGCTTGCAGAAGCTTTAGCTAAGCCGTGTTTAGCAGAGGTTATCTACGCTGATTATGGTGCACTTAAGTCACGCTTGTTTGAAAAGCTAGGGTCGTAAACGTACGTACTACATTGACCTGTGCATACATAAATCAACAAAGGGTGAATGTATGCACATTTTATTTTTTAATGAATGTTCTAATCCACATAAATATTTTTTATATTTAAATAAAAAAATATCATCCCCGAAACACTGTGAAATAAATTCAATCCCTGCTTAAATAGAGCCACGCAGATTTCGTAGGCAATTGGATGTAAATTGCGTACAATTGCATTCGGTAAATTTAATCATACGTGCACCTAGGAGAAACCATGTTAGAACGTAACATGAATATTGCAGATTTTGACCCTGAATTATTTAACGCGATCCAGTCTGAAACGACTCGTCAAGAAGAGCACATTGAGCTTATCGCATCTGAAAACTACTGTAGCCCGCGTGTTTTAGAGGCTCAAGGGTCACAACTTACAAATAAGTACGCAGAAGGTTACCCTGGTAAGCGTTATTACGGCGGTTGTGAGCACGTAGATGTGGTTGAGCAGCTGGCAATTGACCGCGCCTGTGAACTATTTGGTGCAGACTACGCAAACGTTCAGCCGCATGCTGGTTCTCAAGCAAATGCTGCAGTTTTTCAAGCCCTACTTCAGCCACACGACACTGTATTAGGTATGAGCCTTGCTCACGGTGGTCACTTAACGCACGGTTCTCACGTAAACTTCTCAGGTAAAACATACAATGCAATCCAGTATGGCCTTAATGAAGAGACTGGCGAAATTGACTACGCACAAGTAGAAGCGTTAGCACTTGAGCACAAACCAAAAATGATCATTGGCGGTTTCTCTGCCTACTCTGGTATTGTTGATTGGGCTAAATTCCGCGAAATTGCAGACAAAGTTGGCGCATATTTACTTGTAGACATGGCACACGTTGCTGGTCTTGTAGCTGCGGGTGTTTACCCTAACCCTGTACCTCATGCACACGTTGTGACTACAACAACACACAAAACATTGGCTGGTCCTCGTGGTGGATTGATTGTTTCTGCATGTGGTGACGAAGATGTTTACAAAAAACTGAACAGTGCAGTATTCCCAGGTGGTCAAGGTGGTCCTTTATGTCACGTGATCGCGGCAAAAGCGGTTGCATTCAAAGAAGCATTAGAGCCTGAGTTCAAAACTTACCAAACACAAGTTGTTAAGAATGCTCAAGCGATGGTAGCTGTTCTTCAAGATCGTGGTTATAAAGTTGTTTCGGGTAAAACAGATAACCACCTATTCCTACTTGACCTTATCGATAAAGACATCACTGGTAAAGATGCTGATGCTGCACTGGGCCGTGCAAACATTACAGTAAATAAAAATTCTGTACCAAATGACCCTCGTTCACCATTTGTGACATCTGGTCTTCGTATTGGTTCTCCGGCTATCACACGTCGTGGCTTTAAAGAAGCAGAAGCTGGTGAATTGGCAGGTTGGATCTGTGATGTATTAGATAACATCAATGATGAATCAGTACAGGCACAAGTAAAAGAAAAGGTAAAAGCCATCTGTGCTAAATTACCTGTTTACGCATAATTAGAGTCACAATTTGCGTTATATTTGATATTATAAAGGCCGCATTTATGCGGCCTTTTTATTATCTATTCGCTTGGTGTGCTACACAAAGGCACTTGTTAAGCAGAAACTGAGCATATTTATACGCCGCATTAAAAATACTACCCAACAGTGAGAATTTATGCATTGTCCTTTTTGTACGGCAAAAGATACTAAAGTGATTGATTCGCGCTTGGTGGCGTCTGGGCACCAAGTAAGACGCCGCCGTGAATGTATAGTTTGTCATGAGCGCTTTACGACGTTTGAAGGCGCGGAATTATTAATGCCCCGAGTGATTAAGCAAGATGGTACACGGGAACCTTTCAATGAAGATAAATTGCTAAATGGTTTGCATCGCGCATTAGAAAAGCGCCCAGTTAGTACTGAGCAAATTGAAGAAGTCGTACATCAAATCAAATCTCAGATCCGAGCAACTGGAGAAAGAGAAGTTAACAGCAAAATGATCGGCGAATGCATTATGGAAGCCCTGAAAAAACTCGACAAAGTCGCTTATGTTCGTTTTGCGTCAGTGTATCGCAGTTTTGAAGACATCAAAGAGTTTGGTGAGGAAATCGCGAGGTTGGGAGACTGATGCATTTTACACAAGCTGATCATGAGTATATGGCACTGGCCATTGAACTTGCTAAGCAGGGTCAGTACACCACAACGCCAAACCCAAACGTTGGCTGTGTCCTTGTTAAGAACGAAAAAATAATAGGGCAAGGCTTTCACATTCAGGCTGGTGGCCCTCATGCCGAGGTGCATGCTTTAAGAGAAGCAGAAGGGAAGACACAAGGTGCTACAGCGTATGTGACTCTAGAACCTTGCAGTCACTATGGCCGAACTCCGCCTTGTGCTAAAGGGTTAATTGATGCGGGCGTGAAAAAAGTGATTTGCGCCATGGTTGACCCAAATCCGCAAGTGGCTGGCAATGGCATAAAAATGTTAGAGCATGCGGGAATAGAAACTGCATTTGGCTTACTGGAGCAAGAAGCGCGAGCTTTAAATAAAGGCTTTCTAAAAAAAATGGAAACTGGAAAGCCCTATGTGATTGCAAAACTCGCCGCAAGTTTAGATGGTAAAACAGCGCTACAAAATGGCCAAAGTAAGTGGATAACTGGACCCATCGCAAGACAAGATGTACAAAGCTTTAGAGCTCAAAGCTGTGCCGTTTTGTCAGGTGCGGACACGGTATTGATTGATGATGCCAAACTCAATGTGCGCGCCAGTGAATTTAAAGACTATGAATTGGTGGATAACCTAGCACAATTACGTCAACCAATTCGTGTGATCATCGATACTCAAAACCGCTTGCACCCTAACCTAAGCTTATTTAGCCAAGAGTCTAAAATTATTATTTTACGTACCAAGCTTGATAAACAGCATCAATGGCCTCATTTTGTAGAGCAAGTGTGCTTAGCTGAAACCAAAGGTAAGCTAGATTTACATGCTGCAATTGACTATTTGGCGACGCAAAATATTAATCAAGTATGGCTCGAAGCCGGCGCAACTTTATGCGGTGTTATGCACGAGCAAAAGCTAATTGATGAATATATCATCTATATGGCGCCAAAAATTATCGGTGAAGGTGGCAGGGGTCTATTTAACAGTTCTGTTTTGACAGAGATGGCCCAAATACCAGAAGTTAAAATTACAGAATGTGTCCAAGTTGGCACAGACATTCGCATAAGTGCGACCACTAAATAAGAGTACATATGTTTACAGGCATCATTGAAGCAACGGGTACACTCACTGAACTTACTTTGAAGCAAGGTGATTTGAGTGTAAAAGTGCAATCTCACAATTTAGATATGACTGATGTGGCGCTCGGCGATAGTATCGCCACTAATGGCGTTTGTCTGACCGTAGTTGAAAAATACAGTAATGGTTTTAAAGCGGACGTATCAAATGAAACCTTGTCGCTTACACGGTTTGGCGATTATCAAGTTGGACAAAAGGTCAATTTGGAAAAAGCGTTACAGCCGATTTCGCGTCTTGGCGGTCATTTAGTGTCTGGCCATGTTGATGGCGTTGCAACCATTGTGGCAGTTGAAGCGAATGCTCGCGCTACGGATTATTGGCTATCGGCGCCTGATAGTCTGATAAAATATATTCCTTATAAAGGCTCTGTTGCTATCGACGGAATAAGCTTGACAGTCAATGCTGTTGAAGGAAATAAATTTAAACTCACCATAGTGCCACATACGGCACAAGAAACAACAATAGCGGATTTTAAAGTCGGTACTGTGGTGAATCTAGAAGTTGATCAAATTGCTAGATACTTGGAGCGCTTAATTCAAGGTACTCAAACGACTTCAAGTGAATCGACTCTCACAACCAGTTTGTTGGCACAAGCTGGCTTTATTAAGTAATTGGCCATTCAAACAAAGTAATTAATGGGAAAACTATGAGCTTAAACAGCGCAAAAGAAATCATCGAAGACATTAAAGCCGGTAAAATGGTTATTTTGATGGACGATGAAGATCGAGAAAATGAAGGTGACCTGATCATCGCGGCAGAACATATTACGCCTGAAGCGATTAACTTTATGGCGACCTATGGCCGAGGTTTGATTTGCCTAACGATGACACAAGAAAGATGTCAACAACTCGACCTGCCACTTATGGTGCGAAACAACGGCGCGCAGTTTTCTACTAATTTTACGATGTCGATTGAAGCGGCTAAAGGGGTGACAACAGGTATTTCTGCTGCAGATAGAGCCCGTACAGTACAAGCGGCTGTTGCTAAAGGCGCTGTTCCAGAAGATATCGTTCAGCCTGGTCATATTTTCCCTATTATGGCACAACCTGGTGGTGTTTTAACGCGTGCAGGGCACACGGAAGCGGGTTGTGATTTAGCACGTTTGGCTGGACTAGAACCGTCGTCAGTAATTGTTGAAATTCTGAACCCAGACGGCACTATGGCAAGGCGTCCAGAGCTGGAAGTGTTCGCAAAAGAACATGATATTAAAATTGGCACCATTGCTGATTTAATCGAATACCGTAACCTGAATGAAACTACAATCGAAAAAGTGGCCCAGTGTAAGCTGCCAACTGAGTACGGTGAATTTGACCTAGTTACTTACAAAGATACCATTGATAATCAACTACACTACGTGTTGCTTAAAGGCGAAGTTAAAGAAGATGAGCCGACACTAGTACGTGTTCATTTACAAAGCACATTCAATGATATTCTCCTGTCTGATAGAAGTGCAGATCGCAGCTGGACTTTACATGGTGCAATGGAATACATTGCAGAGCATGAAGGCGCATTGGTCATTCTTGGTAAAAATGAACAGACTGAAGACTTAGAGCAATTGGTTAAAGCCTTTGCTGCTGAAGATCAAGGCGAGAAAATCAACTACCGTAAGTTTCAAGGTACATCTCGCACAGTTGGTGTAGGTTCTCAAATTTTGGCAGATTTGGGCATTCAGAAAATGCGTCTGATGAGTTTGCCGAAGAAATATCATGCACTTTCTGGTTTCCACTTAGAAGTTGTCGATTACGTAGAGCCGAAATAGTCGCGCTCTTCACTTTTTGCACCTACTGTCTGGTTGGACAGTAGGTGTTTTTCTTTAAGATGTGCTATTATGCGCGTCAATTTGGCTATTGCTAATACTGATCAGGAATCATCTAATGAAAATAATTGAAGGTAACAAGTTCGCACCAGGTAAAAAATTTGCCATTGTCATTTCTCGTTTTAACGATTTCATCGGCAGCAGCTTATTAGAAGGTGCAGTAGATGAGCTTAAGCGCACAGGTGGCGTGAAAGATGAAGACATCACAGTGGTTTATGTACCAGGTGCAGTTGAGTTACCTCTTGCAGCTAAACGTGTTGCAATGAAAAAAGAGCATGATGCTATTATCGCGCTAGGCGTTATTATCCGTGGCGGTACGCCACACTTTGATTTGGTTGCTAACGAATCAAATAAAGGACTTGCATGCGTTTCATTAGACTACGATATTCCAGTTGCTTTTGGTGTATTGACGACAGAAAGTATTGAGCAAGCTATTGAACGTGCGGGAACTAAAATGGGTAACAAGGGTGGCGAAGCTGCACTTGGTGCACTAGAAATGGTTAACGTACTTGAGCAAATTTAAGAGGAATCTAAGTGAAACCAGCAGCTAGACGTAAAGCGCGTGTGCTTGCATTGCAAGCTGTCTACTCATGGCAGTTAAGTGGCAACCCAATTGCTGATATTGAGCAGCAAATGCTAATTGAGAACGACGTATCGAAAGTCGATGTGGAATACTTCAAAGATTTAGCACGTGGTGTTGCAGTAAACCATAAACAGTTGGATGAAGCGATTCAGCCTCACCTGTCTCGTCCATTTGACGATTTAGACATGGTTGAATTAGCGACTTTACGCGTAAGCGCGTATGAGCTTAAGTTCCGTGAAGATGTGCCATATAAAGTGGCTATCAACGAAGGGATTGAACTGGCCAAAATATTTGGTGCAGAAGACAGCCATAAATTCGTAAATGGCGTGTTGGACAAAGCAGTTAAGAAAATCCGCAAGTAATCAGAATCATGAGGAGAGCCGGCGTTGGCCGGCTTTTTTAATGTATGAAGGAATTTGAGTTAATTAATCATTACTTCAAAGGCAGAGGCATAACTCGCCGTGATGTTGCCGTTGGAATTGGTGATGATTGTGCTGTAGTTGATATTCCTGAAAATTGTCAACTTGCAGTTACCACAGACACCTTAGTAGAGGGTGTGCACTTCTTTCCTGATATTCCCGCAAGGGCATTAGGACATCGTGTTTTAGCCGTTAACTTAAGTGATTTGGCAGCCATGGGCGCTGAACCGACTTGGATCTCCATCGGTTTAACACTACCTGCAGTTGATATGGCATGGCTTGAGGAGTTTACTGAGGGCCTGCATGAAATCGCCGAATACTATAATGTACAGTTGATTGGTGGTGACACAACACAAGGTCCGCTGACAATTACCATTTGTGCTAAAGGTATCGTGCCCAAAGGCAAAGCCTTAACGCGATCGGGCGCAAATGTGGGTGATTGGCTCTATATTACAGGTCCTGTTGGTGATGCGGCTTTGGCGATTGAATCTCGCAAGCGCGGCATTGCATTAAATCCAGACCAAGAAAAGCGTGTAACCGAAAAATTGCACTATCCAAAGCCTCATGTTGCTGCAGGACAGGTTTTGAGAGGCCTTGCAACTTCTTGTATCGATATCTCTGATGGCTTACTTGCGGATCTCCAGCATATTGTTGACCGCTCAATGGTAGGTGCTGAAGTTGATGTAAACAAAGTCCCTATTTCTGATGATTTACGTGCACTAGATAACGAAAACCTTCGAGAAATGCTGAGTTTGTCTTATGGCGATGACTATCAACTACTGTTTACTGTTAATGATAATAATAGAAGTGCTGTTGAAGCGAGGCTAGTCCAGTATGGCGTCCAGGCAATCTGTATTGGACAGATCACAAACACAACGGGCGTTGTAGAACTTTATAAAGATGGCGAGAAATACTCTATCTCAGAGCAAGCTGGCTATGAACACTTTAATTAGGAGCGAGCTTGGATAAGTCGTTAAAATTCAACCTCAAACGCCCACACCAATTGTTTGCGTTGGGGTTTGGTACGGGCCTTGCGCCCAAAGCACCTGGCACAGTTGGAACATTAGCAGCATTGCCGTTTATTTTTGCCACAATGACATTGCCCGTTTGGTTTCAGGTTAGCCTTGCTGTTTTGATGACGATATTTGGTATTTGGGTATGTGGTAAAACAGCGAGAGATGTAAAGGTGCATGACCATCCTGCGATTGTTTGGGATGAAGTGGTTGGCTTTTATATTACTATGATTGGTGCTGCTATTAGTTGGCAATCGTTGATTGTGGGCTTTGTTTTGTTTCGCTTTTTCGATATAGCTAAACCTGGACCCATTAGAATGCTAGATAAAAAGCTGCACGGTGGGCGTGGAATTATGGCTGATGATGTTTTGGCGGGTATTTTTTCATTGATTTGTATCCAAGCTTTGTTTAAAACAGGGGTCCTAGGCGGCTAACTCAAAGTTGAAAAAGAGGGAATCTATGCACACATTTTTTCTACTGTTAATTATGCTAGTGACATTCAACGTGAATGCCGCTATTAACGATTACGTCGTAAAACAGTGGAACATGCAAAATGACTTACCATCACAAAGCATCAAAAGTGTGGTGCAAGATCAACAAGGTTATATTTGGCTAGGTACGCAATTTGGCCTGAGTCGATTTGATGGGCATCAATTTGTCAATTTTAACACTCAAAACACCAACTTTTTAGTCAGTAATGCGATCAATAAATTGGTTGTTGATCGCTTTGGTATGCTTTGGGTGGGCACACGCCGAGGCGTATTGCGCATAGACCCTCAAACTATGAAGGCGCAGAAATTCAAAATTCAAGCCGATGTCAAAGATATTATCGAAGATAATAATGGTAATATCTGGGTCGCTGCAAATGGACTATATTATATTTCTGCAAAGCGTTTAATGTTGGACAAAAACAACTTAGACGATAGCAAATTATCACTTACCCATATTAGTCAGATTGTTGGTTCCGTGACAAAAATGGCACCATCACCAGACGGAATTTGGGTTGTCAATGAACGTCATCTTTTACGTATCGGCGAATCACAGTTTGTCGGCTCTAGTGGTATGAGGTTAGAGCTTTCGAGCAAAATTTCTTTGCCACGTCAGCTTGCGCAAACCAATATCCATGATTTAGCTTGGGTTGATGGCAAACTCTTTCTCGCATCGCAACTTGGTGCATTTTTCTTAGATTTTGATGAAGTTTTAAGACGCTTTGATGAAATTGGCAATAGTGCAGTTTACAAGTTCTTAAGCGATGAACAAGGTGGTATGTGGGTCTCTACTTATGGTCGTTTATTGTATAAAGAAAGCGGTGGTGAGTGGCAATCAGTCGATTTAGTGCAACTTGATCAGGGTATTTGGTTCACCGACTTATTCATAGACAAGAGCAATAACGTTTGGCTGGCGAGTATTAATGAAGGCTTATGGCTTGCTCACTCAGGTCGGGTTGAGCGTTTTCAAGCGGGTCTTCGGGGCAAGCAGGCTATTTCTGCTATGACGATGGGACCAAGAGGAAACGTTTGGGTCGCTACCCGAGAAGGTGTCGGTATGCTGGATAAAGATGATAATTACCAGCCTATCATTACACCCGTGCAGTTGAAGGGTGTAGAGGTACATGACATGGAGTTCTTGGATGGCCGATTGTATTTAGGGACTGGCCGTGGTGTTGTGA
This sequence comes from Pseudoalteromonas luteoviolacea H33-S, assembly GCF_001625695.1. Classification (GTDB taxonomy): domain Bacteria; phylum Pseudomonadota; class Gammaproteobacteria; order Enterobacterales; family Alteromonadaceae; genus Pseudoalteromonas; species Pseudoalteromonas luteoviolacea_B. The sequence goes on along the minus strand of NZ_AUXY01000058.1, from coordinate 155,890 downwards.
TCTATGATAATGGCGAATTACTTGCCATTCCAAACCGTGAATTTCGTCAAACTCAGGTATTTACAATTAGTCCATCCAATCAAGGTGGACTGTGGATAGGTACAGGTCGTGGCTTGTATCGTCTTGATTATAATGGATTAACGCCGTTTACATATAATGCGTTTTTGGGGAGTCAATTTGTAACTTATATTGTTGATTTTCCTCGCTATGGTTTTATCGGTACTGATAAAGGTGCGTATAAATACAATGAACGCGGCATTGAAAAAATAGGTGGGCAAACGTCGTTAGAAACTGCCTATGTGACCAGTATTTTACATGTTGAAAACTACACCACTTTGGTGGGGTCATTCTACGATGGATTATATTATCGCACCGAGTCTGGAGATTGGTTTCAACTAGATGCCTCTCATGGCTTGCCTTATGGCCCTATTTTGTCTTTGCACTATGACAAAGAGCAAAACTTTATCTGGGTAAGCTCTATGAAAGGTGTTTATCGGATGTCTATAGAGCAATTTACCCAAGAGATTGAAAACTTGAAAGTTGAACAAGTTATCAACCCGTTTGATAGGCAATTAGATGGGATGCCCAGTCAATGCTGCACTGGACTCGGGCATGACTCTGTGGTTGAAGTTGATGACGTATTATTGTATCCAAGTTTACAGGGTGTAGTTAGAATTCCGAAAAGCGTGAAGCTGTTCAGCGACAGTGAACTTGAACCTCGCTTTGAAGGGATCACCACACCAATTAGAGAGCTGACGCCAAACAAAATTGTAGAAAGTATCGTTTTGGACACTAATGAGCGAGATTTAACCATTCGATATACAGCCATTGACTTCTATGCGCCGCAAAGTATTGAGTTTAGATATAGGCTTGAAGGGCATGATGATCAGTGGCGAGATGCACTTGCTAGACGTGAAGCCATTTACACGAATTTACCACCAGGCGAGTTTACGTTTAGGTTAGAAGTAAAACGCCGTGGTGAAGATTGGCAAGAAGCTCATTCTAAATCGGTCAAAATGACGCTACCGCGCCGTTTTGATGAAACCGTGTTTTTTAGGCTTATTATTACTTGCGGCTTTATATTCTTGTTCTATCTTGTATTTTGGGTATTTAGAGCACAGGAAAGACGAAAGCAAGCGGCTCTAGAGGAACTGGTCACGGAACGTACCACAGAGCTCAGAAAAGCGAACGAAAAGCTCAATAAAGTGAACACGCAATTAAAGCTAGTGAGCCATTCAGATGAACTTACTGGTTTGAAAAGCAGGCGATTTTTATTTGACCAATTGCCTAAAGACATTGAACATTATCAGCGCAATGCGCATTCATTAAAAGAGCAAGGTAAAAGTCTTGTATTGATGATTTTGAATATTGATAAGTTTAGCAAAATTAACGATGCAAATGGGCCGATTGGTGGGGATAGTTGCTTACAACAATTAGCGACTTTACTTAATACTCGTACTCAAGGCTCTGATTATGTTGCGCGTTGGAGTGGTGATGAGTTTTTACTGTTACTTCGGGATTTTCAATGCTCAGATGTGGACCAGTATGTTAAAGATCTTTGCAAGGCAATTGGTGAGTTTGATTTTACTTTACCCAATGGTAAATCAACAAAAATGACAGTGTCTGTTGGTTGGTCGTTCTACCCGTTGCAAATGTTAGGCGGACACGTTATTGGATGGGAAGCATCGGTCAATCTTGCGGATATCGCGTTGCATCAAGTTAAGCGCAGCGGTGGTGATGGTGCAGCAACTGTGGCTTTTGATGATGAATTGGATGCGTTTGAATTTGAGCAAAGCCAGAATGTAGAATCTCAATTACAACTACTTCAGTCTAATGGCTTAGCTGAAATTAAAGTGTGGATGCGCTAAAGCTATTAAACGCAGAGATTAGTGCCAAGTTGAGCAAGTGAACTCTTGGCACTTTTACTTCATTATTTACTGCGCTATTTGCGCATTTGTTTCTGGACATTAAGCAGTGCTTCATCCATTTTTTTTATAAAGTCATATTTAAACGGGTATTTATTACCATTGCCCCTCGTATAGCCAATATGTGCAGTGCGGCTTAAAACGACCCTATGTTCGCTAAACTGTCTAACATTTATGTCGTCTCGTTCTTTTTTGACGGATTCAAAGCCCATTAATGTCGATAATCTGTCATTGACATAGCAATCTAAACGAAGCTTAGATAACTTTTTGATATTCGTCAGGGTATCTTTGTTTTCCCATATTTTAATTAAGCCTTTTTCTCTTGCTAATGCGAGCTCTTCATCGAGGATTAAAAAACCAGCATTGATGCCAATATTGATCGGTGGTTTTTGAGTGGATCTGCTCAGTATATTATTGAGTGTTACCCCAGGGTTGCAAAAAGCAACAACGGCTTCTTCTCCAAGCGGTACTGAATAGGGCCAGATATAAGGCCTCTTATCTTTATGAATATAAGGTGGTAAAATTGCAAAGGCTTCACCATTCTCCATAGCCGCAACGCCACGCTTCCATGGTATAGGCTCCAATATCACTTGATAATGATCGGATAATCGCCTCGCCGCGAGTCTGACTTGCTCAATATAAATGCCATATAAATAACCATTGCTTTCATAAGAATAGGGTGGGTAGCTATCGTCAACTAATATTGTTACACGCGGCTTGATACTGGCATGTGCATTTAAAGGCAAAAGCGCACCACAGACCGTAAGCACAACAACAAGCAGGAAAAGCATGGGACGCATCATAAATAGTGTAATAGTTAAATTGAAGGCAGTCATTGATAACTTTAGGCAACTATGGTCGATATTACCAGTGGGAATGGTTAGCCGATTACAGGGAAAAGCCTGATTTTACACGCAGCTACAATGCTGTAATGAAGCGTAATTTATTTGTTTTTGCTTTAGGGTTACACTATAGGGAAGGAAAAGCGCAGTGATAAAGCGCATACTTGTCCTTGCAATATAGAGTATTTACAGAGGAATAGGTGAACCCATGGCTAAGCTTAAAGTAAAGGATTGTTCAGATGTGATCTATTTAAAGGCGTTCCATCGCTTTGGTAGGTTGACTTATTCTGTGGATACTCATGTTAGTGGTGTAGAAATTTCTCGTATCCACGCTGTTATAGAGCATAATGGTGAGGACTGGGAGCTCCGGGATCTCAGTAAGAATGGCGTGTGGCTAAATGGTCAGCGTATAGCTTACAACCAAGCGATGCACCTTAAAGTGGATGATGAAATTACTTTTTCTGAGATGCACCCTCAAACATTTGTCGTCGATTCTATTGCACCGCCAAAAGATTTGTTAATTCCGTCATGTAATGAGCAACCAGATGAAGTGATCCCGCTGGAGAAATACCACTTCTTACCATCAGAAACTGACCCTGAGTTGGTTGTTTTTTACGACAATGAAAAGTTATGTTGGTGTTATGAGCATTTGGCTACGGGCAAAATTGTCCTTTTGACTGACAGTGATAATCTATGTGTCGCTAATGAGCTTTGGTACCTATTTCAAGTTGAAGCAGCTTCTCAAGAAGCGACAATGCCAATTGATAAGGCGCAGCAGTCCAGTTTAGAGTTTGTATTTGACATTAGCCTAGATGAAGAAATAACAGAGCTAAAAGTCAATCATAACGGCGCGTCACTTGATTTTGATGTGAGGACACATCACTACTTAACCGCTTTATTAGCCCGTTATAAAGCAAGGGATGAGGATGCAGTCGAAGAAGAGAATGAACGCGGCTGGGTCAGTGTTTCACAGCTGTCTAAAGATTTAGGTATTAGTGAAAGCCATATCAATATACAGATCCACCGTGCTCGCAAACAGTTTGTTGACTTAGTTAATGATAAAAGCCTTGCTGAGCAGATCATTGAGCGCAAACGTGGTCGTGTCAGGTTCGGTGGCAAGCATTTTACTATTAAGAAAGGCTCGCACACCGAGGCATCCTATGCTGGACTGCAACCAGCGCTATAATTGGAGTTCAAATTTACTTATTTCTAATGAGTGTCTATGCACTTTGCTGCGTGGTTAGCCTGTTTTTTTAGCTCAAGTTTGTTCGCTTTGGGCAATTCTGCCGAGATCACGTGGCGTAATACTACGCCCACAGCCCCCCATGTTGAAGCAGTGCCGAAGTGGATCTATGACGGTCTTGATAAGACGGTATCAGCACTTGGGGAGCTTCCTAGCAACGTTATTCCTGTATCTGTATATTACATGAAATATGCGAAAGAGCCTGTCCCTTGGGGGGAGGTATTGCGTGGCGAACCAGATGGTATCACCTTGTACATTGATGAACATGCTTCACTTAGATCTCTAATAGCTGATTGGACCTTATATCATGAATTAGCGCATTTATATCATCCACGGTTAGATGATCAAGATAGTTGGCTGGCTGAGGGACTTGCCACTTACTTACAAAATGTGATTATGCTCAAAGGGGGGATTATTTCAAATCGTGAGTTTGTCGAAAGAATTAAAGCAGGGCTTGACCGTGGTGAGCTTGCGACTAAGCAGTTTGCTGGACAATTATCGCAGATATCCAATAACATGTGGCAGTTGAAAGCATATCAGCGTGTATATTGGAGTGGTGTTGCTTTTTTTATTGAAGCTGAACTTAAATTACAATCCAAGTGTGCCGATTGCAATATTGTTCAATTGCTAGCGCGTTACCAGACCTGTTGCCGGGATAATAAAGCCATAAAAGTCAGTCAAAGCGGCACTGTGTTCCTGTCATATTTTGATATGCTAACCAAGAATAGCGTATTTATACCGCTTTATAAGCGCTATAAATCGAGACGGGATTTTCCATATATTTCAGAAAATCAGATTATTAAGATACTAAATCGTTATACAAAGCAGGTAGCTGTGAGGTAGGTAAAGACCCGCGTCTTTACCTACAAGTATGGTTAAAGCCTAGCTTTCACATATTCTCCTGGGGCGTCGTAAATACCAGGGTTTGCCTTCGTTTTTACAGCGCGTGCCGGAACTTTTTCATCAGTAAATTGGGTTATCCATTTACCCCAATGACTCCACCAGGAGCCTTTAGTATGGTCCGCTTTTTCAAGCCAAGCATTGGCATCCCCCTGTGGCGCAGGGCCTGACCAAAAACCATATTTATTGGCCTTTGGTGGGTTAATAACACCGGCAATATGGCCAGATTCGCCAAGTACAAAAGTTGTTTTTGAACTGGTGTATTGAAAGCCTTTGAACGTTGCTTGCCACAGTGCAATATGGTCATCTCGGGTTGATAACGCGTAGATAGGTTGTTTGACCTTGGCTAAATCAATCTTTGTGCCTCGCACTTCAACTTCTTTTGTGGCGATTAATCTATTTTCTAAATATAAATCTCGCAGCATAAAGTTGTGACACTTAGCTGTGAGGTTGGTGCTATCTCCATTCCAGTACAGCAGATCTAAGTCCATTGGTGGCTGGCCTTTGAGGTAATTATTCACATAATAATTCCAATACAGGCTATTTTCTCTTAACATGCTAAACGAGACGCCTAACAGGTGACCATGCATAACACCATTTTGCAGGTTGTAGGCCTCTAGCGCAGATATAGTTCCTTCATTAACAAAGACACCTAGCTCACCAGGTTGTGAGAAGTCTAGTAGGGTTGTTAGCAAAGTCGCGCTCTTAATTTTTTGCTTCATGCGTTTAGATGTAAAGTATGCCATGGCTGTTGCCACCAGCGTACCAGCGATGCAATATCCTATGGCATTGACATAAGCTTCACCAGTTTGCTTTTCTATTTCATCCAAAGCGGCAATCACACCATCGACGACATAATCTTCAAATCCAACCTCTGCCATGCTTGGATCTGGGTTTTTCCAAGAAATCATAAACACGGTATGGCCGTTATCAACGGCCCATTTAACGTATGAGTTTTCTTCTTTTAAATCTAAAATATAGTATTTGTTGACGTAGGGCGGTACAAAAAGCAATGGTGTTTTGTGCACTTGCTTAGTTGTCGCAGTGTATTGAATTAATTCAAATAAATGGTTTTGAAAAACGACTCTACCAGGTGTTGTGGCCAGATCTTTTCCCAGCTCATAAGCGTTTTCATTGGTCATGCTGATCCTCAGCATATCACCGCTTTTAGCCATGTCTTTTTTAAATAGTTCAAGTCCATTTATCAGGTTTTGACCTTCAGACTCAATGGTTAATTTTAAAAGCTCTGGATTAGTCGTAATAAAATTACTCGGAGAAATAGAGTTTATGACTTGTCTTGCAAAGAACTCGAGTCTTTCTTTTAATTTTTCATCTAAGCCAGGAGTTTGTCGAATCGAGTCAAGTAAGGACTGGCCAAAGAGTAAATAACTTTGCTTGATATAGCTAAACCAAGGGTTATCTTGCCATTCGTCAGCAAGAAACCTTTTGTCACCGCGCTCAGTTGAGATCACCTCTTCGCTTGATGCATTGAGACTTTGTTCCCAAGTTTGTTGAACAATTTTTAGCTGCTCTTGCCACCAGTTAATTTGTTGTTTTGCGAATAGCTCTGGTTGCTTAGTAATTTCTTTTGCCCATTGGCCAAAGTCTTCTGCGCTTTGTTCATTTAGCGCTTTTTGAACTGGGCTGTTATTAAAAAGGTTTTGCGAAAAAATACTGTAGAGATCTTGATTATACTGCCACCAAGCGGTCATGGTCTGAGTAAAATCTTTATTGTCGGTATCCATTTTATGCTTCCTAGTCGGAGATGTGACAGACGAGTTATTGCTTTAAAAGATGCGCTGCATGTGCTGTACAAACTTTTTAACGAGAGTGTGAGTCGACGTTGTTTATTGGCACATATATTCTCTAATACTCATACTCACAGATCGTGATGACCAAATATAAGCTTGTCAGTGGTATTGCATGTGAATAAGGTAGATCAGCCTAGCAAAATTGAATTCCACTAGGCTGATATTAACGCATTATACTTTTGCCGCTTTAACAGTCTCGTTCGAGATAGTCTCTAGGTTATCTTTAAACTCCTGACCTAATTGAGTTAATTTTTGACCGTCTTCGATAAGTTGCTGGCTTAGCTTATTCACTGCACTTAGTTGGCTTGCATTGAAGTCAATGAAAGACTTAACGTCTTTTACTTCAGCGGCAGTTTTAAGTTGTTCTACAGATGTCTCTGTGAATGAATGCGCAGCGTCTAGCTGAATTTTTGCTAGTTGCTCGATATTTTTTGCAACTAGCTGGTTGAACTGAATTGCAGGTGAGAAGAATTTTTCGCTTTGATCAGTGATTGATTTAAAAAAGTCGTTGTACATGGCTTGCTTCCTATTGAGAGATAATCCGTTTAAAAATGCAATACCCATCTACTACAGAAAAGTTGCCTTTTCTAAATGGTATCGTTGAGTTCTTAGTTCATATAAAGGCCGCCGTTTAAGGCAAGCGTTTCACCAGTAATATACGCTGCACCATCAGAGGCTAAAAAGCTCACTGTTTCTGCAACTTCTAATGGTGTTGCAAGTCGTTGCATCGGCACTTGCGCCTTGATGCTTTCTAATACGTCTTCACGCATTTTTGCAACCATAGGGGTTTCTGTATAACCAGGTGCAACAACATTCACGGTTACACCCGCTCGCGCGCCTTCATAGGCAAGAGATTTACTAAAGCCAATCATACCTGCTTTGGCTGCTGCGTAGTTTGCTTGGCCAAATTGTCCTTTTTGACCATTGACGCTAGAGATATTGATAATACGACCTGACTTATTACTGCACATGTGTGCAAAAAGTGGTTGAGTCATATTGAACATAGAATTTAAATTTGTATCAATGACATCGTGCCATTGCTGCGCATTCATTTTTTTAAATGAAGCATCACGAGTAATACCTGCATTATTAACTAAAACGTCAATTTTACCGTGATTATCAATAACTGACTCAAGGCTATCAGTGCATGCTTGTGCGTCAGTTACATCTAAAAATAATGGTGAAACATATTTCGGGTTGATATTTGATTCATTGCACCAAGTATCAAAGTCTGCCTCGTTACGTCTTGGGCTTGCGACTGCAATAACAAAGTAATTATTTTCTACCAGCTTTTGGGTAATGGCTGTACCGATTCCACCTAAAGCGCCTGTTACTACTGCTATTTTTTTATTTTCCATAATGTGCTGTTCCGAACATTAAGTGGCAAAACAACTGCACAACTAAGCCACGTATCACTGAAGTGGTTGTATTCAGTGACGGGTTAAAACTAACGTTATTGTTCATGTCTAATGTGACGAATTAATAACCAATTTGTTTAATATAAAAGACAAATACTCATGATTTTGTATTTGATTTAGGCACGTATTACTTAAATCTCTGCCATACTGCTCAATATCCAATTTTAGATTAGACTAAAAACTCAAAATTTAACAAGTTGAGTTGTCTAACCAATTGTCCAATCGCGCGTGCAGTAAGTAATAGTAGGTATTGGGATTTTCGGTATTAGACTAAAGGATAGTAGACGCTAATTAATTCAATCAGAGTTTTATTTTATTTTAAAAATTAGGTGTTTAGTGTCTTATTAGGCTGGTGTTTTTTTTAAAAAAAGATTTGTTCATTGGTACATAAATCGTCTTTCAATGATTTCTAAGATAGGCTATTTTGGTAATGCGTTTTTTCAAAACTTTAGTAAGGAGTTTGTTGATGTTGAGTTCTAGACGGTTTTTTGAGGCATTTTTAATAAAAATAATGTTGGTTTCTTCATTGTGTGTTAGTGCGGTGGTCAGTGCTAATGTTCAAGCTGTCAAAGCAACAGAGTTGCTAATTAATCAAATGTCAGATACTCCATATACGATTATCGATGTGCGTACTGTTGAAGAATACGCTGATGGCCATATTAAAGGCGCAATCAATATTCCTTATGACCAAATTGAAGCGCAGTCATTTCTTCTTAATGAGCTAAAAGATCAAACATTAGTGGTCTATTGCCGCTCTGGCAGGAGGGCGCAAATTTTTGAAAGCGCTTTATTTAAACGCGGCTTTAAATTGTTCCACCTAGAGGGAGACATTTTGGGCTGGAAGTCGCAAGGGCTACCACTGGTAAAGTAGTAACCCTGATAGTCAAAGCATTATTCGAGAGTTGTTAGCATCTCTTCATTGTATTCGGTTAAAGGTTGCTGGTTTTTCACTTTGGACATGTAATCTGGGTTGGCAATAAATGGCCTGCCAATTGCGAGTAAGTCAAAACGGTCGGTCTCTATTGCTGTAGCCCCTGTTTCTGGGGTAAATCCACCCACACCGACCAATGTTTTTTGATATCTTGCTCTAACATAATCAGAAGCTCGGCCACCAAGGTGCTCGAACGTCATTTCGTCATCGAATATACCAATATGTAAAAAGGCTAAATTGCGTTTTTCCAATTCAGGTAATAAATAGTCAAACACAGCTTTGTCTCGTGCGTCTGCAGCCATGTTGAAATATGCACCTGGAGATAGGCGTAAGGCTGTTTTTTCATGACCGATACGTGCTGCAATAGCATCGACGACTTCCAAAGCAAATCGGCTCATATTTTCTGGAGTTTCGCCGTATTGGTCAGTTCGGGTATTGCTATCATAATGCAAAAATTGGTCGATGAGATAACCATTAGCACCATGGATCTCAACACCATCAAAGCCAGCATCTATCGCGTTGGCAGCTGCCTGAGCGTAGTCATCAACCAGTTGCTTGATTTGCTCAACGGTAGCAGGAGTTGGCACTTGATAACTGAGCTCTCTCATACGCGGGACTGTTCCCTCAAGACCTTGAGCACTGGGCGCTATGACAGTGTCTCCATCATAAAAGTAGGGGTGTGCCGTGCGGCCTGTGTGCCATAGCTGCGCAAAAATCTTACCACCATTATTGTGCACAGCATCAGTGACCTTTCGCCATCCATTGATTTGCTCAGGAGTAAATAACCCTGGCGTATTTGGATACCCTTGGCCATCCGGTCGGATAATAGTCGCTTCAGAAATAATCAATCCAGCATCAGCTCGTCTTGCATAATATGCTGCCATATCATCCGTAGGGACGAGTGCGTCGTCTGCCATACAGCGTGTTAAAGGCGCCATTAATACGCGGTTTTTTAACGAGATTGCGGCGTTTAATTTATAGGGCTGAAATAAGATATCTGTCATGGGTTGTGGTTCTCTTTATTTTGAATGTTTATTCAAGATAGCTTTATTTGAACGATCATTCAAGAGTGTTTTTGAACATTTGTTCAAAATTGTTTAATATACCTTTAAATCCCCACGTGGAGTTATCAATGAGAAGCGCAGAGTTTGATAGAGAAGCTGTTCTAAGAGCCGCTATGAATGCATTTATGGAAAAAGGCTACAATAAAACCAGTATGCAAGATTTAAAGCGTGCTACAGGGCTGCATCCAGGTTCGATTTACTGTGCATTTGAGAATAAAAAAGGATTATTACTTGCGTCGTTAGAACAGTACAACTTGGATAGAAGCGAAGAGTTACGTGCTATTTTTCATGAGCAAAACGGCGCATTAAGTGGTTTACAAGCATACTTAGATAGTATTGTTGCTGAGTGTATTAGTGGCGATCCCACTCAATCTTGTTTAAGCCAAAAGGCCATTAATGAAATTGCACAAACAGATGCGCAGGCACAGGCTGTTTTGAGCCAGCAGTGCGTCATGTGGCAAAGTTTTATGAAAGACATTTTTATGCAAGCAGAACAAGAAGGTGTTATAACTGGTGAGCGATTACCTGAGCAGCGTGCACAAAGTTTAATTGTTGGTATTTATGGACTTAGGACATTTTCTCAAGCTCAAAAGGACGCGAGTATCATAGCGAGTCTAGCTAACCAATTAATACATGATGTTTGCCGCTAACAGCCTCATTGGAAGCCTGTGTGCACACTGTTTATGTATGATAAATGGACTAAATGTGTTCAGCTAATCAGGCAAAGAAAGTGCGTATTTAGGTACATTCCATTAGACATTATTACTAGCTCGAAAGACTAGCTCTGTTGAAGACTTTGGTATAGTCTATGAATTCTTATGATTATTAGTTAATTAATTGGAAATCATGAAGATATGGAATATCAGTTTTCTAATGCAGTGTTAAACACTCGAAGTCAAAGCTTCGAAGTAGATGGGAAAAAGGCGGTACTTGAAGATCGCACTTTTAAGTTACTTGCTTATTTAATTGATACCCACCCTAAAGTTTGTTCTCAAGAGGAGTTGGTCGCCTACTTATGGCCTGACTCCGTTGTTTCCCCATGGTCATTGCCTCGCTTAATCTCAGATACGAGAAGTTTGTTACGAAGATTAGGTGTAAAACAAGATGTGATTTTTACTGTGCGAGGGCAGGGCTACAAGTTTAATCCTGAAGTCACAATTCGCAGTGCAAATGGCACCGCTCAGCTTGAGTTAGCAATCCTGCGCGCAGAGCATAATTCTGATGGAGCGCATCTAAAGTTTTGGATAGGTGTCACTTTGTTGATGTGTTGCGTATGCATATGGCTAGTGATTAACCACGGGTTTGTGCATGAACAAAATACGAGTTTTAAGGCCAGTGAACCCGTTGATGCTAAAGGGAGAATACTGTGGGTCGATGATAACCCTAAAAACAATACAAAAGAGCAAGGGTATTTTCTTAAGAAAAAGATAGGCGTTTACAATACGACCTCAACACAAGAGGCACTGCTATTATTGAGCATGTACGAATATTCGGTCGTTATTTCAGATATGGGACGTGATGGTGAACCTTTAGCTGGATTGAAACTGCTCAGAGCGATGCGTGCTGTGGGAGATGAAACCCCATTTTATGTCTATACCTGGGTTGAGTCTGATAAGCAAAAAGAAGTGATCATATCGGCAGGTGGCCAGGGTGTCGCCACTAAAAAGCAAGAGCTTTACAATTATGTATTGCTGCATTTTAGTGATGAAAAAATTTAATGAAAAATATTAATTATTTGATTTATATACTTTTCAACTTATTTCAAAGCGATTCAAGGGACAAATTCATGCAACTATGTCAACGTTTAGTTGCTGCTCTCTTACAGCAAATGTCTTGGCCTTAACATTAGTACCGTGGTGGGTGCTGCAGATGTTAAGGCCGTTTTCTTTTATGCATGCAAAAGCAGATGTGTATATCTTCCTATTGATGCATATGGTTCTGCTCTGTTGTACTGCAATTCAAGCGCTAAAAGCGCGTCAAATTGGTCTTCTGCTTTTTGCAGCTCGCGTAAATAATCGTGAAAACATCGCACGCCCGTTTTACTCATCGTTTTGAAAGAAAGCTCGTCTAACCAATATTCAACTTGCTCACTTTCTAGTGGCTGGTTTGGACTAAGTCCCACTTTTTGTTTAACTTTCAATCCGCTCGCTACGTAATCGAAGTTACCATAAACCATGTTGGCTAAACGCTGCGCTGCCTTATTGAAGTACATCAGAGATAATACGCCTTCAGGCTTTAAGCAATTTTTTAATATGGCTAGTGCGTGTTGCTGCTCAACTATCCATTCTAAAACGGCATGACAAAGCACTAAATCAAACTGCCCAAGCTCAAGTGTTGGGATATCTTGTAACTGAGCATGGATGAAGCTCATCTCATTGATAAGGTTTTCATTTTGAGCGCGTTCTTTAGCAAGTTCTAACATAGGCTCTGATACATCCAGTAAAGTCACATGATGGCCTCGCTTGGCAAGGTAAAGCGCAAGTTGGCCTTGACCTCCACCAACATCCAGTATCCTGAGCGCTTTGTCTGTAAAGTGCTGGCTCAATAGCTCGTCTAAATCTCGCTTGAGCACGGCTTCACGAATTTTTCCTTTGGCTGTACCGTAGATATTATTCTTAAACTTGCCAGCGATATCACAAAAGTGACGATCTTTTGGACTAGGTTTATGTTGCTTTTTCGCCATGTGGGCTTAAACCGGGTTATTAATATCGACAAACTCAACATCAAGGTCGTATTTGTCAGCCAAATATTCCCCTAAGGCTTTAACACCGTAACGTTCAGTTGCATGGTGTCCAGCAGCAAAAAAGTGGATGCCTTGCTCATTAGAACTATGGATGGTTTGCTCTGATGCTTCACCTGTTAGGTAGGCATCAATGCCTTGACTTGCCGCTAGATCAATAAAGCTTTGACCGCCGCCTGTGCACCACGCAATCGTTTCAATCTTGTGCTCACCAGCTTGATTTACCAGTGGTGGTCTATCTAATTTTTGTTCTATTAATTGCGCAAACTCACCGACTGTCATTGGGGTTTTTAGCTTCCCTTTAACAGCGACACTGTTCTTATTCCACGGCTCCAATGGGCGCTCTACAATCAGATCTAGGAGCTCACCAAGTTGCGCATTGTTGCCAAGTTCTGGGTGCACATCAAGAGGCAGGTGATAAGCCAGCAAATTAATGTCGTGTGCAAGTAAACTTTGGATGCGACGCTTTTTCATGCCTGTAATTGGCTGGTCTTCACCTTTCCAAAAGTAACCATGGTGCACTAAGATGGCATCGGCTTGTTTTTCTATCGCAACATCTATTAGCGCTTGGCTGGCGGTAACACCGGTAATTATCTTTTTGATTTCTGACTTACCTTCAACCTGCAAACCATTGGGGCAAAAGTCACTTATTTGAAAAGGTTTGAGTAATTCTGTGAGTTGGTTAACTAATTTTTTGCGCTGCATAATGACCCCGAAATGCGATAAAAACGCATAGTTTAGCGTTTTTTTGACGGAAGAAAAGCGTCATATTTCAATCTGTGTCATGGGGGAAGCTCAGGGTAAAGTTGTGCTTTGCAAATATTAGGCTAGTTTTAGTTTCACATACATGGCTTAGGAGCAACAATCATGGCGGTTAAGGGAATTCCCGAAGGGTATCATGCGATCACGCCTTATTTAATTGTACAAGGTGGCGCTGACGCCATTCATTTTTATCAAAAAGTATTTAATGCGTCATTGGTTATGCAGCTAAACATGCCAGACGGATTAATCGCACATGCTGAATTGAAAGTTGGCGACTCGCATATCATGATCAGTGATGAATGTCCGGATATGCATTTCAAGGGGCCAAAGCAATTGGGAGGCACTTCGGTTTCTTTGATGCACTATGTAGAAGATGTCGACTTTGTGTTCTCACAAGCTTTGGCAATGGGTGCAAAAGAGCTCAGAGCTGTTGAAGATCAGTTTTATGGTGATAGGGCGGGCACATTAGAAGACCCGTTTGGACATGTTTGGACAATTGCAACTCATATTGAAGACTTAACGGAAGCAGAGTTACAAGAGAGGATGAGCGAGTTTATCTCTAAACAGCAAGCGCAGTGATAACATCAAATGAAGCCCCACAAAAGGGGCTAACAGTGCGTGCATTACTGGTTAAGCTTGTCTTGGGTGTTTAATTCAAAATCGCTGCTATCATGTCTTTGGTGAAGCTGTTCACTGGGCTCACCCCATGTACGGTTGACCATTCGCCCGCGCTTGACTGCAGGGCGTTTTGAAATTGATTTAGCCCAACGTTGAACGTGAGCGTATTCTTGTACATTTAAAAACTCAGCAGCCTCATACAGCCCGCCTTCAACGAGTACCCCATACCAAGGCCAAATAGCTATGTCTGCAATGGTGTATTCATCGCCACACATATAAGTATTGTTCTGTAGGTGATTATTTAACACATCTAGTTGTCTCTTTACTTCCATGGTATATCGGTCTATTGGGTATGGGTATTTTTCTGGTGCATAAGCATAAAAGTGTCCAAATCCACCACCTAAAATAGGTGCTGATCCCATTTGCCAGAATAACCAGTTAAGACACTCGGTGCGAAGCGCGAGAGAGTTAGGAATAAACTCAGAGAATTTTTCTGCCAGATAGAGCAAGATTGCGCCAGATTCAAATACTCGAATAGATGGCGTTTGACTGTTATCAATGAGTGCAGGGATTTTTGAATTGGGATTAATATCACAAAACCCAGAGGAGAACTGATCTCCTTCCATAATATCAATTAAAAAGGCATTGTACTCCGCCCCTACGATACCTTTTTCAAGGAGCTCTTCGAGTAAAATGGTGACCTTAACGCCATTAGGGGTCGCTAAAGAATAAAGTTGGATCGGGTGCTTGCCAGTTGGCAGAGCCTTGTCAAATCTGTGCCCTGCTGTTGGGCGATTTATATTGGCAAATTTTCCGCCGTTACCTGCTTGCCATTGCCAAACTCGTTCTGGTGTATAAGTAGTCTGTGTCATCACCTTTCCTTTTATTCGTTGGTTTTAATCTTCTAATGTGGACCGTGGTCAGTGCGTTTTCAATTCAGTTGATCAATATTAATGTTGAGTCACATGCACAGATCATAAGGACTTTAGTTGATTTTGTTATGTATAAGGAGCTAGTTAATCGCTCATCCGGCAGGTATTTGGATGATAATACAGATAGCTAAAACGCTTTAGTCCATTATTTTTACTATTTCATTACATTGAGTGTAATTCATGTGATTTTTTTAAAAGTAATAAATTCAGCCTAATAGCGCTTATAAAAAGCGAAAGTAGGCTGAGGTTATGCCTTAAATTGTGCTTAGTTGGTATTTTCTAGTTCCTAAAGCGGGTTGTGTTTTACTTTATATTAGGTACATTGGTGTTAATAACATTAATGATTTTGTTAACTTAAAATTTGAGGGCCTATAGCAATGTACAAAGCTTTTCGTTCAATATGCGTGCTTTTGACAATAAATTGCGCTTTTTATTCTAACGCTGATGACAGCGCTGTCTCTTCTTCGATAAACGTTAATGAACAGGTTTCTGAGCGACGTATTGCAGGTCTTTGGCATGACGTTAACAACAGCAATTTTGCCAATGGCCACTTAATTGTTTCACAGCAAGGGAGTGAGGTGTTTACTGCTCATTATTTAGAATTTAAAGGGACACCGTTTGTAGAGCATGGTAATGGTGTACGTGAAAAAGACACTATCACGGTGAAGGTTCAGGTAACGCAACAAATTCCAGGATGGACAACAGAAGGTGTCCATACGTTGACGCTGTCCGAGGACGGACAGTATTTGATAGGAGAATATGCTTCAGGGGGAAGTAAGGGTCCGCTGAAGTTTAAAAAAGCAGGTAGATAAACCTGCGTAACAATAAAAACATGTTGAAGGATATAAAATGAAAACATCAAACAAAAGGGCATTAAACCGGGTTAAGCACGCGTTGCTTCTCTCTGGTTTTTTCACCTCTCTTTCTACGCTTGCAGCAACCCCTGGTGCGCCAAAAGTAGAATGGATGGTTGAAAAACACAGTTTAGTTACAATCACAGATTCACTTGCATACAAAGACGTTTTGGTTGCGCCAAGTGTTGATGTTTCTGTGCCTTGGTCAAAATGGACTGGGGAAGCTGGTGAAACAGTCAAAGTATTACTTGATGGGCAGGTAGTCCACAGTCGTGTGTTAACTGAGGTAGGCAGCTCACAATCGGGTGTAGAAACATTAACATTTACTAAAGGCGGTAAGTTCAACTTAACGGTTCAACTTTGTAATATTGATGGTTGTAGCGACAGCACTAATAA
Source organism: Pseudoalteromonas luteoviolacea H33-S (assembly GCF_001625695.1). Lineage (GTDB taxonomy): Bacteria > Pseudomonadota > Gammaproteobacteria > Enterobacterales > Alteromonadaceae > Pseudoalteromonas > Pseudoalteromonas luteoviolacea_B. Next base: position 139,454 of record NZ_AUXY01000058.1, on the reverse strand, counting down.
TAAAGTGCTTGTGGTGGCGGACACTGCGGGCAGTCACTTAGACCCTCTACCGATGAAAGTGAATGATCCGCGTTTTCCAATCGAGATGACCAACCGATCTTACGTGAATACAACTGGTAAAGTGGTCGCGGCATATGCTGCAGAATGGTCTGTTTATCGTGTTGAAGGGATGGATTATTACATCGATAATATCCCTGCTGAAAATCTGACGCATATTTTTTATGGGTTTGTTGCGATTGCAGGACCTAACGAGTCGTTCAAAAAGGAAAACCCGACAGGTTATGACACTTTTCAACGTGTTACTGCTGGTTTAAGCGATTTTGAGCTTGCGCCACCTGATCCTTGGGCGGCTTATATGAAACCTGTTGGCGATCAAGTAAACCAAGATGCAATCAAAGGCAACTATGGCCAGATGATGGCACTCAAGCAGCGTTATCCTGATCTGAAAATTATTCCATCTATCGGTGGTTGGACGCTCTCCGATCCTTTCTATTTTATGGCTGACGATGCCAAGCGTAAAACATTTGTTGAATCTTGCCGTCAGTATTTAAGAACATGGCAGTTCTGGGATGGTATTGATATCGATTGGGAATTCCCAGGCGTCGCTGCAGCAAACCCGAACTTGGGGTCTCCAAGTGATGGTGCGACGTATATTAAGTTGATGAAAGAGCTTCGCGCGATGCTGGATGAAGAGGAAGCGCGCACAGGCCGTAAGTATGAACTTACTTCGGCGATTAATGTCGGTTTTGATAAACTAGAGAAAGTGAATTACGGCGAAGCGATTAAGTATATGGACTACATTTTAATGATGTCCTACGACTACTTCGGCGCATGGGATTTAGAAGGCCTAGGTCATCAAACAGCAGTATATCCCTCAGATTTTAAACCTTCAGATGTACGTACCACGCAATACAACCTTAAGACTGGTATTGATTTACTTAAAGCACAAGGCGTGCCGGGCAATAAGTTGATCGCAGGTATTGCCATGTATGGTCGTGGTTGGACTGGTGTTGAACATACGCCTGGTACACACCATATGCAAGGTAAAGCAACTGGTCCTTCAGCACCGGCAGATGCATTTAAGTTAGAGCCTGGTACCTTGATGTATGCCAATATCGCACAGTGGGCAAAACATCCTGATTGGGAGTATCACTATGATACGGTTGCGCAAGCACCCTACATCTATCGACCTAGTACGGGCGATCTGATCTCTTACGATGATCAAAAGTCTATTAAGGCAAAAGGTGAGCTTGTATTCCAAGAAGGCCTAGCTGGTATGTTTGGTTGGGAGATCGATACAGACAATGGCGATATTTTGAACTGGATGCATGAGTCACTTGGTCACCCCCTCGTGGATGGTTCTAATCGTGCTCCTGTTGTTAATGCAGGTGCAGATCAAAGTGTGTTATCAGGTTCTGTGGTTAAACTGGCTGCGACAGCGAATGACGCAGATAATGACGCACTTACCTATCAATGGCAGCAAGTGTCCGGTCCTGCAGTTACTTTAGGTGTCACTAGCGCATTGAACCTAGAATTTGTCGCGCCCGATGTTGTAGGTGAAGCAACGGTCACTTTACGCTTTAGTGCTAACGATGGCAAAGGCGGAAATACCAGTGACGAAGTTGTGATCACGATTCGAGACAGTGTTGTAAACACACCACCTGTGGTGAATGCTGGGGCAGACAAACAAGTTGAATCAGAAACAGCGAGTGTCGTGTTAGATGGTAGCGCAACGTCAGATGCTGATGGTGATGTTTTAACATATACATGGTCTCAGGTTTCAGGCACAGCTGTTGTACTGACTGGCGCTGATACCAATCAAGCTAGTTTTGCAGCGCCTCAAGTATCGCAAACAGAGCAATTGGTATTCCAGTTAAGTGTATCTGACAATGGTGTTGATAACTATACTGATACAGTAATCGTTACAGTTACACCAAAAGGCGCCGGTGGTCATCCAGCTTATGATGCTCAAGCGGTGTATAACACCGGCGATCGAGTGAGTCATTTTGATCAAGAAGTAAAGCAAACACTTGTTTGGGAAGCTAAATACTGGGTTTCTGGTGTGGAGCCAACGCGTTTTGCTGACGCATGGACTTTGATCAGTCAAGCTGAATTTCCATGGCACATTGATGTTGCTTACAATGCAGGTTCAGAAGTGAATCATTGTGATGCTGCTAACTCATGTGCACGTTACAAAGCATTGTGGTGGACCAAAGGTGATGAGCCAGGTAAAAGCAGTGCATGGCAAAAACTTTAATTAATATATGTGTGGGCTGACAGTCCACACATTAACTCACAGGAAAAGATTTAAGTAAGATCTTTTCCTATCCATACCACCTTCCCAATGATTTCAAGTTGCTCCATTTCATCAGGCTTCACGACTTGTTCAACATATTCTTTGTTGTCGCTAATAAGCCTTACTGACCCATCTAGATACTGTTGTAGGCGCTTTGCGTATAGCTCTTCTCCGAGTCTAACTACATAAATTAGGCCTTCACTGAGCTTTTTGTCACTTAAGTCGACCAAAATTGTATTGTTGTTATGGATGGTGGGCTCCATAGAGTCACCTTTGGCAAAAACAACGGCTAGTTTACTTTTTTCAAGATTTTTGTATTCAAGCCACTTTTTTCGAAATGCGAGATGCCTTGAAACTTGAGTTTGGTCATTAAATGCACCATGCCCTGTGCTTACAGATACATGGTAACCAGGAACTAAAGCAAAGGCGTCATTAAATTCATCTAATTTTACGACTGGATGTAATGACTCCACATCCTCGACGCCGCTTTCTGTGCCAGTGATAAGCCACAACAGGTTTACTTGCGCTTCATTGGCTATTCGTTCAATGATGCTCAGTTTAGGATCTTCGCCTTTTAAAATACGACGCAGTGTGCCTTCAGAGACATCAATTTTTGACGCAAATGCCCTGATACTATGTGGTTTAATCGCTTCCTCGACTCTCTCAGCCAAGGTATTGAGGTAACTTACTCCGTCCATAATGGGTTTTATTTCCTATATCACATTTGTTTAAGCGTCATGTCAGACATTATAGGGAGGTTTAAAAGTAAACTCAATGCAATTTTTTACGCAGTATTAAATTCAATTACGGTTGTGGTGCGTAGGATTTTAATCTATACTTATTAAAAAATTACGCACCTGAGCCTTTTAATGGTTCAGTATGCATTAATTACGGTAAGTTATAACAGTTAGTAGGGCACCTCTGGGTGCAGACGTACTCACTTGCGTAAAAAAATAAGGAAAGTGAACATGGCCAAACACCTTACATTCAATACCCAAATGAAAACTCGTTTATCTCAGCACTTGGTGTCTGCTCAAAGTAGTGCTGATATAAGCCCTCAATCATCTAAGTTAATCCGCACGCCAAAAGGTGCACAGTTACTAAAATATGCAAGAAAGTGCAGGGGATATACGCAGGCTGAATCAGCGGCTTGTTATGGTATTGAAGAGCGAACTTTAAGGCGGTGGGAAAATAATGAATATAATCCTCGTTGGAATGATGTGATTTCATTGATTGAAGATGTTTACCTGATGGACATCACTCAAGTGATTGAAGGTGTAAGAAACGATCCTGAGTTGGTTGCGTAAAATATGACGCACTTAGAGTAGGTGCGTAATAATAAGTTGTTAAATGGTGGTGCACTTTGTGGCTAAATGAAGTGGCTACACTTAGTTATTTGTAAAATATTGATGATGATTACTAGTGGGTTTCATAGGAATGCTAGTGTGTGATTATGAAGGGTTATGAAATACTTTTTATCAACTAATTATCTTAAAAAGGGACTTACCTAACCATCTAAAAAGGTTAGATAAGTTCTCAATTTTTTTAATGATTTCGACCACCATCATGTTTTTTGTAATAGAAGGAACTGACTGATAAGTTGTAGTCATCAGATAGCTGAGTATGTAGTACAGACTATACCGATTTCTCTCAATGAAAAGGAAATTGTCATGTCTTTATCTAAACTTTCGATTGTATTTGGTGCGTTAATGACGAGCTTGAATGTGGTTGCTCTTGCGCAAAATATTGCTGACGAAGATGGCTTTGAACGTTTAACACGCTATACTGAAGGCCCTGTGAGTCATGTTCTGATCACCAGTGAACATGCCCACAAGTTAACGCTCAATGTGCAGCTTAGAGATGAGTTCAGCCGCTGCTATAACGCCAACGTTTATTCTAACGAAACCCATAATAACCTCGCTAATTTAAGCTTGTCTGTGGACGTGGATTCGACGCAGAGCTTGACGTTAGAGGCAGATCTGCATGATGAAAATGCATTGCAGGCTTCCAAAACGGTGCATATTAACTGTCTTGATGGCGATGGCATCGATTACAACGTGTTGGTCAATGTGCCAGGCGCTCCAATTGTGGATTGGCAGGTAACATTAGAGCCCGAAGGTAAGTTTATTTATCAGCCATATTCATACGGCTACCACTCAGCATATCGTATTCGCAGTAGCTTAAGTGTGAATAATCAAAACACACAATCTTATTGCTCAACAGTAGCGAATCGAGGCGTGTCATTAGGCCTGTTTCATGGCGAAGATCGAAAAGGACCATTTCACTCAGATGTATTTATTAAAAATGATGTGTTAACAAACCCTGCCCACCAGGTTTTGTATCAAATTATTGAATGTGAAAATGCGGCGGGAAAAACAATGGTTGTTAAAGTGTTTAACCTAACTAACCCTAATATCATCCACCTGTGGGAAGACCAACTAATTGTAAAATAGAAGAATAGCCACAAAAAAAGCAAGCTCAGGCGCTTGCTTTTTTATGCGTGACGTAAAGTTATTTTACTTCTGTGAGTTCCATCGCTTTTTTGTACTAATACTCCAATCTAGAGTCGAAATTACATCGCTATAGGCTACTATTAGAGAGTAAGGTATAAAAAAGTTCGATAATTACACTGCTATTTTGTACTGGAATAATGCATTGTGATTTTAAATAGTTATTAAAAAACAGAGTAATAGAGAAGGATTTATGTTTTGAAGAATGTGTTGTTTCGCTATTCTGATCCAGAGAAAAATCACTTTTTAAGTGAGTTTAAGAACCAGCAGATTCATTTTTCCACACCTGAACAGTTTAATGATCCCTTTGATTGCCAAATGGAATATGAAAGAACTGTAAATGAAGTACTATCGCAAAAAGGAGTTGCTAACAAGGCCTCAACAGACATATTGAGTAAGCAGCTGAAGAAAAAGTTAACAAATATAGGCATCTGTTGCTTTTGCAGAGCCAAGAAAAACCAGCTTATGTGGTCTCATTATGCAAATAGCCATAAAGGTATTTGTATTGGCTTCAATAGGAACGTTTTGTTGAGTGCTTTACCAAATGTTTCAGTTGAAGACGTCATTTATCAGTCAAAACATCCTTTACACAGTATTCCAGATTGCATGAAGTTGAACTCTGGAAACCTGCTCGAAGCTGTCATTACTCCTCTTTTAACAACGAAATACTCGTACTGGAGATATGAACGTGAGACTAGACTAATATCACAAGAGTTTGGCTTAAAAGATATTTCCGCTCAATCAATTCAATCAGTTTCATTCGGTTTGAAAACATCTGAACAAGATAAAGCAAAAGTATATGATATGCTTAGCCTGCCTCAGTGGAAGCATGTATTAATCTTTCAAGCTAAAAAAGCAGAACATCGTTTTGCACTTGAGTTCAGCAGAATTGATAAAAGAAAGGGCTTCGCATGCCTGTAAGAACCATCCCAAAAAACTATCGCAATGTCACAGGAATAGCTGCGCACAGTAAAGCTGATGGGCAAGCAATGTTTGAGTCAACACTGGAGCGAGACTTTATAAGTCTTCTTGAATTCGACAAACACGTAAGCCGGTTTGAGGTTCAGCCAGTTAAAATTATTTGTCTAAATAATGAAGACAAGCGACGTAGTTATACGCCTGATGTACTTGCTTTCAGACAAGGTGAAAAGCCCACTTTATATGAAGTAAAGTATAGAAGTGAACTCAAGGAGAATTGGGGCAAGCTTCGGCCAAAGTTCCGCATGGCAATTAAATATGCAAAGGAAAATCAGTGGAAGTTTAAAATAGTCACTGAAAAGGAAATTAGAACGCCTTATCTGGAGTCAGTTAAGTTCCTTCTTCCTTTTATAAGACAAGGTGCCAGTGAAGAAGCAGATATGGCGTTGCTAGTTGGAAATTTAAAAACGCTTGGGCGTTCAACTCCGACAGGACTACTTGAAAAGATATACTCTGATCCTTGGAATCAAGCCAGGTTGTTACCAACTTTGTGGTATCTGATTGGAACGGGTCAAATTGGCATGAACCTGAATCAAAAGATCACCATGATACAAGAAATCTGGAGCTGATGAAGTGAATAAGTCGTTAGCATTAGAACCAGGGAAAAAGGTCTCAAGGGAAGGTAAAAACTACCGTATTGCTGAAGTGTTTAATCTGTCTAAAGTGGTATTAGTGGATGAGTCAACGGGTGAGACGTTAGAAACTAAAGCTGAATCATTGCAGCCTCCGCTTGAAGTCGAACCTCGCAAATGCGACGAAGAGCTCATGCTTATTTCAGAAGAAGCATGGCAAGTTGCCAATAAAAGATACAAGATCATCAAGCCTTTGGTTAATAAAGGTGGGCGTACGAGAAACCACGTTATTGAAAGAGCTCAAGCGCATGACTTACATGTGAACACAGTATACTTATGGCTTCGCTTGTATGAAGATTCAGGGTTACTTACCTCGTTGTTACCAAAGACCAGAAGTGATAAAGGAGCGACTAAAGGCGACCAAATAGTAGAAGAGATAATTAAAGAAGCAATAGCAACAGAATACCTCACCAAACAGAAGAAAATTGTTCGAAAGGTTATTGATGCCGTAAAAGCCCAATGTTTAAAAAGAGGGCTTACGCCACCTCATGACAATACAGTTAGGAACCGAGTTAAAGCGTTACCACTAGAGCTAGTGTCAAGAAAGCGACATGGACGTAAAAAATCAGACAATGACTTTAAACCTATAGAGGGTAAATTCCCTGGCGCGGATTGGCCACTTGCGGTGGTGCAAATAGACCACACAAAGCTAGACATCATTTTAGTGGATGATCACTACCGAGCGCCGATAGGAAGACCTTGGATCACTTTATCATTTGATGTGTTTAGTAGATTGGTGACTGGGTTTTATATATCGTTTGATCCCCCGAGTGCAATGACAACGGGGTTATGTCTCGCACACTCAATTTTGCCAAAAGAAAGATGGTTAGCAAAACTCGGTGTTAGTGGAGAATGGCCTGTTTGGGGGTTACCAGACAAAATTCACGCGGACAATGCAAAAGAGTTCAGGGGCAACATGCTAAAACGAGCTTGTAGTCAGTACTCGATGGATTTGGAGTGGAGGCCGGTAGCAAGACCTAATTATGGGGCCCATGTTGAAAGAGCTTTAGGCACATTATCGAAAGAAGTTCACGCTTTACCCGGTTCTACATTCGCAAATCCAAAAGAGAAAGGTGATTATGACTCAGAAAAAGCAGCAGCTTTAACGCTATCTGAATTTGAAAAGTGGCTTGCGGATTACATTGTTAATGTATATCACCAAAAGAAGCATTCAATGTTAGGTATGGCACCACTCGCTCGATATAAGCAAGGAATATTGGGCGATAGTGAAATGCCAGGCAGAGGTTTGCCAGCAAAAATAATAGATGAAGAAAAGCTTAAGTTGGATCTAATGCCTTTTGAAATGCGCACAGTGCAAGATTACGGCATTGTGATAGATAAAATTTATTATTACCACGATGTTTTAAGACCTTGGATAAATGCGATTGATCCGCAAGATGCAAAGAGAAAGCGTAAGTTTATGGTGCGTCGTGATCCCAGAGATATTAGCCTAATTTGGTTTTTTGACCCAGAGCTCAAGTCTTATTACCAAATTCCTTACCGAGATACCTCTCATCCAGCAATAAGTATTTGGGAGTTACGAGAAGCCCTTAAGCGCGTTGAAGAATCCGGTGGCAAAATCAATGAACACACGATTTTTGAGGCATACGAGCGAATGCGAGAGCTAGAACAGGAAGCAGTTAACAAAACTAAAGCTGCAAAGCGATCACGGCAGAGACGAAAGAATCATACCCAAGCAGAAAAGCCTAACCCAATGCCAGCAATTCAGGAGCAACCAAGCGAACTAGCAGTTCCAACTCTAGATATTGAACCCTTTGATGATATGGATGAATGGTCATGAGCGATTTTAGTCACTTAAATGACAGTGCCAAAGGAATGCTCTCTTTAGATGATGCTCACAGGATTGAAAAAATACGTTCAGACCGCTGGATTGGTTATTCCAAAGCGAAAAACATATTAAACAAGCTTGAGGATTTGCTGGTACATCCTCGAACAGAAAGAATGCCCAACTTACTCATCGTGGGTGATACTAATAATGGCAAAACTATGTTGGTGAAAAAGTTTTGTCGAAACCACCCAGCCGAAGACAACCCCGAAGGTGATGGGGTATTGGCACCTGTTATGTTCGTTCAAGCACCGCCTGTTCCTGACGAAGGCCGCTTTTATAACTCGATTTTAGAATTGCTATTTGCACCTTATAAACCGAGTGAGCGAGTCGATAAAAAGCAGTTTCAAGTCATTAAACTGCTTAGATATGTTGGGTTAAAGATATTAGTGATTGACGAAATTCATCATATTCTAGCGGGGAATACTAATCGCCAACGGGCTTTTTTAAATGTTCTCAAATATTTGGGCAATGAGCTTCAAATTACAATAGTTGGGGTAGGAACCAAGGATGCATTTAGAGCACTGCAAACAGATCCGCAATTAGCTAATCGGTTTGAACCCGTAATGCTTTCTAGGTGGGAATTTGATAATGAGTATTTAAGGCTGTTAGCGAGCTTTGAGAGGATGTTGCCACTCAAAAAGCCATCGGTATTACACGAGCATAAACTAGCATCTTGTCTATTTGCCATGTCAGAGGGGTATATCGGAGAGCTAAGCAAAATATTGAATAACGCTGCGGTGTATGCGATTGAAAATAAAATAGAACAAATCACTTTAAAAGTGCTGGATGATTTAGATTGGATCACGCCCTCAGCAAGGAAACGTAGACTAGATGGCGTATCGTAAATGCTGTCAGGTAAGTTATGGCCAGCCCACCCTAAACCTTATAATGGAGAGTGCCTCTCTTCTTGGCTAGTCAGGTGTGCCCATAGCAATGGATTAAAACTTCAAACGTTTTGCCGACTAGAATTTGGCTCAAATTATCAACTGTGGAACAGAGACATTGATAGGCATATACCACAGTGGCTGTTGGGTAAAATAAGCGAAAAAGTGAGCGTGAGCTGCGAAGAGTTAGAAAAGCACATGCTTTCACTTTTTGAAGGACGTCTGTTTCCCGAACTTACATTATCGGGCCAGCTTAGATGGCTCTGCCCATTAGTAATTAAACACAGACTTCACAACGGTTATGGTATGCAGTTTTGCCCGAAATGCTTGGCTGAAGGGGCTGAACCATACTATCGACTTTCATGGCGAGTCGGCTTTTATACTTTTTGTCCTTATCACCAAATAATAATGCATGACCGATGCATTGAATGTGGCGCTAGTGTTTCCTTTCATCGTTGCGAACTTGGAAAGCCCGGGATATACAAAGACGCGAACATGGCTTGTTGTTGGAAGTGTGGCTTTGATTTACGGCAATCTCCAAACCATCATGTACGCTTTTGGAACAAAGTGCTTTTTGAACGCTGGGCAGCACAATTAAGAGTGATAGACAGGCAATTTGTTAACTGCGGGAAGTTTGATTTTGATAGGCTGATATTGCTACATCAATTATGTCGTTTGATCGTCTCTAAAAGCCTAGCGCCAGACTTACAGAGTTATATATGTAACTTGTGTGGTCAACCTGAACGGGAACTAATTAAAACTAAAATCGCCTTTGAGCAGAGGTCGTTAGCTGAACGGCATTATGTTATCAGTCTTGCTAAATGGTTACTGCTCAAATACCCCAGACGGATATTGCTTGCTATTGGGGTTAGAGTAATAAGAAGAAATTGGCTTTACAGAGATATTGAATTGAACGACAAAAGCCTTCTTGCTGTTTGCGCTGTACGCTAAACAAACAGCAATTCTTTCAATGTTATTTAATCTTCCATGACCGTCAGAGGTAGGGCAAAGTCCAAAGAAAATAACATGCTGTTGAGCAGGTATTTAAAAGAGCTTTACAAATTTGCAAAATAAACGGAAAATCGTATACACAAAAAATGTGTACACAATAATGATGGATACAAAGACGGAATTTACGAATCAACAAACTGAAAGGTTTAAAGCTTTAGAGTATATGCTTTACTGGGAGGGCGGGACAAATGCCACACGCTTATCCCGTTTTTTCGGTGTGCATGTAAATGTGATCTCAAAAGCTATTCTTTTGTATCGTCAAGCTCACCCTGACAATCTTGTATTCGATGGTAAGGATCCTGAAAAAGTATTCATACCGACCGCTAAGTTCACTCCAAAGTTTACTCGGCCTAAATGGTCTGACTACGTGGACTTTATATTTCATAACGCTAATCAATACGTATCAGAGACATATGGTTCATCGGCATTCTCAAAAGGCCTAACTCCTATTCAGTCTCCTAACCCAGAAGTAACAAGGCTGCTATTTAAAGCTATCCGGATGGGAAAAGAAGTGATGATTGATTATCGCAGTCGCACCAATCCTCTCGGAAAAAACCGCCTGGTAACGCCATTCGCAATTGCTAATGATGGTTTGCGCTGGCATTGCCGAGCTTATTGTCATTCTCGGGAATGCTTTGCTGACTTTAACCTAGGCCGAATTATGAGGGTAGACCTAAAAGGAAAGTCCAGCATCAGCTTTCAGCAAGATATTATTTGGTTTACTTTTGTCGACATTGAAATAGGCCCACACCCCGAACTGACTCAAGAAGAACAAAATTTGGTACTCAATGATTTTGGCTATGACAAACCATTTAAAATACGTACTCGCGGGGCTTTGGTTGATTACACTATTCAGTATTACAGAATAGCTAAAGATCCTGAGAAAGTTTCCGGAAAAGCCTTTCCTTTGGTTGTCTTGAATTCAGACGACATCAACGAATATTTTTTCCCTGAGGCATAAAATGAACTTGTATCCTTATTTGAAAGCGATTGAGTCCGGTAGGCCTATAAACGCAACTCGTTTTATAACGCTACTCAATAATGAGCATGTAAATTTTGATTCTCTGGGCGTGGCTGAATTTGTTCGACCGGAACGATATTTTATACGCATTTCCAACCATGATTTATTTGATAAGTTACTGGCAAAGTATGCTCCCAGTCGCTCACGCATACACGCGGCTAAACAAGGCAACTCTCATCGTCATAGCGCACACTCTGCATACCTCACAGCGAAATTTGGTCTAAAAGCTCAAACCCATATTGCCATTGAGTGCTCCCCTGAGAAAGCGCCGGAAGAAATGTCCAATTTTGACCACTTAACGCCGGTTATTCTTATTGAGAACAGTGACTGTTTTACGTTCAGTGAAGACTTCCTTGTTGCTATGGAACTTGAAGATATTGGCGTGGAATCGCTAATTATTTTTTCTTCAGGTAACGCTATCACTCACAAGCAAACACAGCGGTTTTTATCACAATTTGAAAAAGTGTATTACTGTCCAGACTACGACTTGGCCGGGTTAGAGATATTTGAAACATTGCAGAAGCAACTCGGCGACAGAATAATATTCACAATGCCTTCAAACCTTGCCTGTTACCACGGCTATTGCCAGAAACCTGACAAGCAGAAGCAATTTATAAAGGCACTGGATAAGGCACATCATTGGAAATTTGCCGAACTAGCTTCTTTGTTTTCTAAAGGGTTGGGTTTTATTGAGCAAGAAATATTCTTAGGAGAAGAATATGAATAATAGGTTCTCTGTAAATTTAAAACGAATAATCGCCGTTGATTCTGCTTCTTTTGCTTATGTCGAGGTTCCACTGGATAGCAACCTCGTCCTATTAGCTAAAGGCAACTGGGGGAAAACAAGCATCGTAAATGCAGTGCGCTTTTTCTTGCTTCCTGAGCTTAACCTAAATGATTGTGATAAAAAATTTGCCTTTAAAACTCCCGAGAGCACGACCGAACAAGAGTATTACACTAAGGATGAGGTGAAAAACTATTACTTCCAGTCGGTTCATAGCAAGCTAATCCTAGAGGTGGAGCACAAGCTTATTGGGGGGGGAATACGGCGTCATTGTCAGATTATTTCTGCTGGTAACAACTACAAGCTTAACCGACTTTTTATAGCGTCTCCATTTGAGGATATCGCGCATTTGTTTTGGGACAAATCAAAAGGAACAAGTGGTGGAAGACCAGACTCCCCCCCTGGGGAAAATTTGTTTAGCGCGTTGAAAGAAGTCAACAAAACAACGGCGCTTATTCGCAATATAGATGAGCTCAAAAAACAGTTATATAATATCGATGTTTTGCATCCGGATGAGTGTCCATTTGTAATTTACCCGCTGCATGATTTGTCAAAAAACTCAATTGAGTCTCTGCGTGCGTTGGTCAAGTTACTCTTTAACCAAGACGGAAAATCCCTACAACTAATGACGGCGACTGCCATTGATTCTCAGGAGCAAGGCTCGCAAACTCTGGAAGTAGATGTAAAACAGCTTATTAATGATCACGACAGGCTGGAGAACGAACGGGTTGAGTTGGATCAGCTAAAAGCCAATATTCCTGCTTTTGAAGCATTAACCAAAGAGTTTGAAATTCAAAAAGCACAACAAACACACGAACTGGATTACGCTCAGCTAATGATAAATGTTGACGCGTTGAGACAGTATCATGAGCAGAAGCACGGTTTACTTTGTCAGAAAGTGGAGCCGTTAAAATCGGCCTATGAAGAAGCAGATAAAGTGTTAAAGGAGGGCGAAGAGACACTCAAGATAAACCGGCACGATATTGGTAACTGTGAAAGAGAGCTAAAACGGCGTGAGTCAATATTAGAAAAATGCGAACTTATTTGTCAGCCATACCCAGGCCTTTCTACATCTGAAGTACTCGATGCTTTAGAAGAGCACCTTCAAGAAAGGATGGAAAAGTTAACTCAGTATCAAGATGCCAACGCACGTCAAATCAGGCTAGACGAACTGAAGGAGCTGATCCAGAGGGAAACTGGCAACCTCAAAAAGCTAAAAGAACGAGAGGCTAACCAAGCCTTAGCAATCAAGGTTCAATTGGCCGAAAGCGAAGTCAGAAAACTGTATGCGATCAATCCGCTTTTGGTTAACGCAAACCCAGGGCGCTTGCTCAATGAAGATGAAATCCAAGTCATTTCAAAATTCCTTCAACTATTTACATTGAAACCAGCACATCTTAAATTTTTTGACGAAAATATTCCTCTTTCGGCTTACACTGCAGAGTGCTCTATTAGTGAGCAAATTTCTGACTGTGACGCACAGCTGATTAGCCATATCAGTGAAGAAAAGGAGTTATTACGCCTTAACGATAATTCCACGCTGCATAACGCATCGGAAGTATCTAAAGTAGAAAAAGAAATAACCCTGACTAAATCAGATTTGGACACGCTAAAAAGCTTTGAATTGTCATTTCAACGAAAAAAAGAAGTTCTGGAAGAATTAGAAAAACTAAATAAAATCAAGGTGGTGAAGGAGGCTGAGGAAGAAAAAAATCTTAAAGATTTAGAAAACTCACAACAAGCCTATGAAAAAGCTGAGTTGGAGCGCAAAACAGGTGCTGAGCTATGCTTACAAATTTCACGGTTGAACGACAGAATCAAGAGCGACTGTTTGCGTTTTCCACGAGTACAGCATCTTACTGTATCTTTAAAGCCCACAGATTCTCCAGAAAACATTCAGCTTCCGCTTCCGGAAGAGCTTCAAACCTATGGTCAAAAGCTAGAACGAAGCAAAGACGCCAGAGAAAGCGTTTATACCCAGCTAGTGCAGTTTTGTATAAAAGGGATAATAAAAGATGAGCATGGAATCATGGAAAACAATCGCTCACAAGCCGCGATTAGCAAGAGTTTTGATACTCTCTCTATAAAATTCCAAACGCTTGACCAGTCACAAAGCCAACTAGAAAAAGATACAGCCCTGCATAACAGCTACTTGCGCAACCGCTTAGAACGGTTAGACAAAACAAAGATCAAAATAGAACAGACAGTTCAGCGCATTAATGAGGAACTGGCTAATGCAACAATAAATGACTTAGAGGCAGTCAAACTTAAAGTTGTGCTCAATGGATCCTTTGATGACTTGGTGCTTAGTTGGCGAGAATTTGATGATTTGAATACAGCAGTAACTTTGCCCGCAAGCTGGTATGCCAGACTCCAAGAGTTTTTACATTCCGACGCGGTAAATAGCTTAGACGGCAAATTACGCATGGAAAATATTATCAAACAAGCCAGCTATATGACTAAAAAGCCGGGGGAAATGTGGGATGAAAAGGCACAGTCAACTTCCACACAGATCCTGATTAATATGCACTTTGCAGAAATATTCATCCAGCGGCTATGCGATGATATCAGTGCTATTTCGTTTCCACTTATCCTGGATGAAGTGGGCACCGTCAGCGCTGAACAAATTCCACCGCTGACACGAATTCTCAATGAAAAAGGCCACACACTGATCGGTGCGACTACTCATGGAAAAAGTGCGGATCTAATTGATGCATTCGGGCAATACCTGTTCATGGATGAGATGAGTACAGCAGAACCTTATGATCCAAAACGGGTTAAAACGTGCTTTTCTCCTGAGCAAGAGTTCATCCGTAGGCTCTCAACTCAACTTGCCTTTGAGGGGGCGTAAATGGCAGGCAGTATAACTAATAAACAGTTTAGTACACTGGAGACACTTCAGCGATTGCTGCGTTATCGTGAAGTGATGTTCAAAACCATCGAATTTGCAGACATTAATCATGCTGGTGCTATCCCGGAGACTGTTTTTTACTCATTTGTAATAGCGTTGAAGGATCAACTTTCTGATGAACAGGCAAATGAAGTGAGTTTAGTGTTTGATGTGGATAATCTGCTACAGTCGCGGATCATCAATGACCGCCGCAATGTTGATGGAGTAACGAAGTTATTATTCAATACTAGCGTGTTTGAGGTATTTCGATTATGCCGAGTAAGTCTGTACCGTCCATTAACAAAAGTATCGTTAAATGCAGCCATGACACCGTTGTGGTCTTTGATGCGACAGGTTAAGCGCGGCAAGCTGAGTACGACACCAGGAACTGATGACTACCTAGAGTGGGTGGACGATTTGGTATATCGAGTAAGCGACTTACTGGGAAAAATCCGAGCAAATATTGCAAAGCTCCAAAATGTTGGTGTTGAATTTGAAAAATCCGCGATAGCAGATCCTCAGGGTTATTCACAACTGGAAGTGAAGCGTGAATCTTATAACATGGCAGCTAAGTTATATCAGAGAGAAATAGATCCGTTGAAGGTGTTTCTTGACAAGCATACACGTTATGAGGAAGGGGATGGTATTTTTCTTACCCTAGGATATTTTCGTTCTTTTTTTCAGACGATAAACGATACGAGTCGCGCATATTTGATGTTGAGCTACGAAGTACAGTACTTGGATTTATTTTCACCAATCAAGCAAGTCGCAAATCAGGTCAGTATCTACCTGCAAAAAACACAACAATCATTACATGAGCACAGCGCGATCGATCGTGCATATTCGGTAGTTCTTGCTGCCTTTGAAAATACGCTTGGGGGCGATCTGCGTAACAAATTCATTGATATGTCTGATTTAAAGTCATTGGAAGTGTCAGTTCAGTGCCCAGCCCTTGGCAGGATAGCTCCGTTCAGGACAGAAAAATCTCCCTCATTTTTAGACGTCGCTTTCAATGAATTGGCTACCCGTGTCCAAAGTTATGCCCCTGAAAACAGTGAAAAAGTACTTTTATCCGAAAGCATCAGTAAAGAGGCTGCTAAGAAATTGCAGTATTCTCAACGCTTGGCACGATGGGTTGATAATTTTGACTGGCCGCTAAACAAAGACTTCCTTGCCTTGGCTCATAAAGAGCTAAGTCAGGAATGGCCGGATTTTAAATTGCCAGATCTATTCGAAGTACAGTCTAGACTTATCAACTCACCTAACTATCAGCTGGAGTTGAGAAATGAATATCAAAAGATGGTAGATGATGTATACGAACTCCAGTACAGGGTGCGTCATCTGGTTTCGTTAAGCAATCAACAGACGGAAGTTAAATGAGTATGGATCGTAATACATTTTTAGAGGTTGATGAGAAATTGTCGCAGACCATTTATCGTGCCTTCTACACCGGTAGTGTTATTAATCGAAAGGAATATATGACCTCACAAGCGCAATTTGTGGAGTCCAAGATTTATCTTGAAATTCGCCAGCATGAAAACCATTACATTCAGCTATACCGACATTTGGGGTATGAACTCATTCATGATGAAGAAGGCGAATTTTTTTCTATTAAATTGATAGCTGAGAGCGAAAGTGAAGATGCTGTGTTTGATGAAACGTCTTTAAAAATCATTGCGATCTTAACACTCATTAGTCGAATCATGACACAGCGAGGGCAACCGCTTGAATTCTTGGGCCAACCTGTGCAGGGAATTACAGGTAATGATGTTGCAGCGTTGGCAGACGAAGAAACAACAAGTGCAATATTTAAAGCTTTAAAATTGAAAACGCCAATTGATGCACTTGAGTTCATCAAAAAGAGAGGCTTTGCCTTTCGAATTAGTCAAAGCCGATACGTTTTAAGCAAAGGAGCCATGACAATGATAGATACTCTAATTGAGCGAGAGAAAGAGTTGTCCTCTTCAGTAAATTAAGGCAGGCCATCCTTAACGTAGGAATTCCAGACAAGAGTTTTGCTTTTTTCAATTTGGTTAAAATAGCGCACCGTTTAGGTAAAGGGGCCGCAAAAAAGTTACCACAAGGAAAGCTAAGAAGATGTTTTCCAAGCATCTTGGCGTAGCCGGTGATTTTATCGAAACGTCAGATCTTGTCTGAAGAAATACAGTTTATGTATTGAAAATACATAACTACAGGCTACTGACGATCCAAAATATCGTTGTTTACGTTTTCAAAAGCAATATAACACACATTAGTCTATGCCTTATTCAAAAAATGCCATGTATAAGTTTCTCTCCTAGAGTTTTAATATGAACTATATTCCTAATCACAGCAAAGAAACAGCCCATGACCAGAATGTCTTCACCATAGAGCTAAGAATCCCGTAAGAACGAATCGTATTCTGAATCAATGCACCGTTAGAGTATTGTGCGTAAAACACCACCACCGCAATTAACGCTGGCACCCAAGCCAACGTACGAAATACAAACAACCATCGCCCAGCAGTTGCAATATTGTCACCTAACCGTCTAGACATTTTATCAATATGGTCATTTAACTCATCAGGGTAGCTGCTCTTCTTACCTTCAATCGATTGCTCAACAATCTCTTTAGCTTGCTTTACAGATTCCAGCTGATTCCTTTGGTTAATCACTACCCCTACAATCAGTATGGCAGTCAGCACCAAACCTAATACAACAAGCATATTAGTAACCAGCGAGCTGTCTTTATGAAACATTGCAACAATAGCTGCAACCGACACTGGGATTGAAAATAGCTTTCCAGTCAGCTCACTTGTTACTTTAGAAAGCTGCTCTGCGAGCTTAATCTCAGATTCCGCGACCTCTTTCTTTGCTTTATGAAAAGCAAAGCCACTCAGGTAAGTGCTATGATTTTTTTGATAAACGTCAGTAAAATCCGGCCAGTTCTCAACCAGCTTACAAAACGCGACTTCGGGGGAGAACCCTGCAACAAACTCAACAAGTGAAGAATAAAAAATACTTTTTCTTGGCTCATAATGCGCTTCCAGCTTCGCTTCATCACTCAATAAAGATGTCAAAACACTGATATCCGATAAATCAGCAGTCAACATCTCTTCCCTTAAGCAAATATCTAAGACCACTGGACATGATTTATTTTCTTCAGCGCTTAGGAACACCAGCTTGTTTTGAGCATCAACAACATCTTTATCATGATAATGAGCAAGCTCCTGCAAGCCGCGTATAACCTCACATAATGCATTAAACTGTTCTAAGCGCGCTTCATTATCTATATTACCTTCGGGACTGAAGAAGTCATCGCCTTCAATTATATAAAAGTTAGCAGGTACCTTACCTTGCTTGATGGAAGAGGAAGATAAAAAGTCACCATAGGAGGCGTAAAATTTTTCAAGGCTGTTTCCCGCTAACCTAATCTTAGCCGTAATTTTTGAACCGACTGTAATGTCATACTTGTTAAGTATTAAGTTAACGCCATCACAATCTGCCTCAGTTACGCGAGCAGGCCCACCCCCTTCATTGCTAAGCAGTGCATCAAAGGCTACACTGGTTTCTTCAGTCGCCACAAATTCCCCAGAAAAAAACTGGCGTTTTTGTATGTCAGGGCATCCCAAAGCCCTGTATATGGCGACCACATTATCCAGTGTCACGTTATCTCTCCTACCCAAAATGCTCGTCTAACATATCTTTAAACTCATCAGGCAACTCATTAATAACCAGCCTATTACCATCATAGTAAAATCTGGAGCCAGCGTCCTGACCAATGTCATCTTTATCTAGTGTCAGCTGAAAATCATCGCCTTTATACACTATGTGCGTCATCTTGTGTAGCCGCGTCTTGTTAACCGAGAACTCGCTTGGCACACCTATCTCATCACTGTTAAGGTGTGCCACAAGCTCTTCAGCTAAGTTATCGGCTTCATCTGCAGAAAAGAATTCCCGCGCAATATGCTCAATCTCTGATAATTTTGCAGGTTGATTTTCCCCTTGCTTATTATCTAGGTATTCATACAACTTCTTACTCAGCTCAGCCGAATGCGCGGACAGCGTATCGTTTGCATTAAAAAATGCTACACTTTCCTTCACTACGGCTTCAGTTGCCTTGGCAGAAGGGGCGCCCGCCTTACACCCAAACGCAGTAATAAAGTAACCAGCTGTCGCCTTATTGTTTTGAGGGCTAACAAAGCTCAAATAGTTGATATCTAACTGTTCAACTTCATCTGCTGCTGCAAACTCTTCATACTTAGCAAAATTTACCTTGGCAGCCTGGTGTAACCTACTTAAATCAATATATTCTAAGTCCTCAACTTTCAGTGCGCCGGTTATTTTGTAACCTGGTTTTTGCTTAACCATCGCTGACAAGAAGTAACGAACATCATTCTGCACATAGTCGGCAAATAAAATATAACCACCGCTAGCTGTTGGCTTGTCAGCAGCCTTGAGATAAAGCTGCGTCATCGCCACTTTCGTTGCTTCAATAAAATTATCTTCATTTTCTTCGGCACCTTTGTAACCCTCAAATGCATCTGGAAAGTTTCCACGCGCATCTCCTGTTTCAAAAACACCATATTGAGCACTATTGTTCTTTTTCCCGTAAAGGTCAACAATGCCCTCCACAAGCTTTTGGATAGTTGGATTATCTGCAGGTAGAGTTTTCTTTTTCACATTTGAAGGTTGAATAGGTTCATGTTGCTCCTTGACTAACTCATGGATCACAACTTGACGGAGTAAAATTGCCATAACGATCACTTGTATTATTAAATTCATCTTTATGTTACACAAAATTATCATTTGTTTCATTGTATTGGATGAAAATTAAGTGATGACTTCATAATAGAGCTTTTGGAGTTTGTCAGGAGCTTCGGTCAAGCCTTACATTTTGCTGGAGAACTAAGTGTGAATCGGTTAAAAAGCAAGGATTGGCCTTCTACGGACTACGAGGCATTGTGAGATCATTTCGTACAGGCTCAAAATATAAAAACAAAGTAATCAAAGACTAGTATAGCCCTATTTTCAAAAGCATGGGCGTTCTGCTGTGGAACTTTGCTGACAATGGTGATCTGTGAAGTAAAGCCGAATCACTCAGATGAAGCTAGTGTGCTTTAATCAAAGCTGATGTGCAGGCTGGTTAGGATAATAGCCAGCCTTGACTTACGTTTCGTGTATTTATGCCAGTCCTGTTTTTCTTTCCCCGTCTACATTCAAAGCCTATCAAAGATAGAGCTCTTAAAATCTAATGGTGTTGACCATGTATGTTTCATGGTTTTAATTGTTATGTTAGGAATTGAGGGGATGTTTAACCAGATCCCTTTTTTTATTGCAAGCTGATGCAGTAAATTGTTCATTCTCTGGTTAGAGCAATACTCGAAGTTCTCGGCATTAACTAATGCAACACTGCGATTTTCTTTGTTACGCATCTCAAACTCAATCAGCGTATACCATCGGTTTTGATAGTGAATGTCAGCAATAATTACTTGTCGTCGGCAGTATGAGTTTGAGTCTAAGTACGACCATTGCCTTTTATTGGCAGGTTTTGTGAGCGGGATAAACTCAATGGCTTCTTCTATGGGCCGTAGACGGGCTTTTACGCCCTCGGCTTGAGTGAGTAGCTGGATCGCCTCTTCAAATGTTTCAAAGCTGGCTGGAAGGGCTTGACGACGTGTGCGGATTGGTTTTGCGTGTCCACGGCCAGTCTTTATATCACCAGAATCACCTTGTCCAGTGCCAAGCTGCTTTGGTTCATCTTCTTTTGGCGCATAGCGTAGTGCGCTTATGTAGCGACATTGATCTTTTTTAGGCCTATCGACTTTTTTGCCCATGATTGCGCCAAATCGGTTGGTTGGTAAGAGTACATGTTCATTGGTTTTGTTTTTATTTGGCTCATTTTGACTTTGAAAAGGCTTATCAGTATTTGATGTTTTATGCTTAGGCTGAGGAAACGCTGGTTTCTTATCACCATCATTGATTTTATTTTCTCCCTCAGCCTGACTATTGTTATTGTCTCTATCAGCCGTAAGATGCTCAAAAGGAAATGGTGCTTTACAGTGCTCTATGGCCAATACTAGATATCGCCAGCCACTTTTTGATAGTTCATCTTTAGCAGGAATGAACTTACCTCTGACTTTTAGGTTACTTGAACCTGAGAATGGAAACGCACTCTGGGGATGAAGAAACTTTGTATTCAACGAGTGTTTCATTATAGTGTCATGTGGCAGCGTAAAGCCTTCCCAAGCTTCTTTACATGTGAGTGCTCTTCCAATGACCCAACCATCTTCGTCTGACAGGTGTTGCCTTAGATGCAGTATGCAGCGTCTCTCTCCCTCATCAAAGCCACACTTTTCGGTATTAATCACATTCTGAGGTTGATGTTTTAAATCGCCAGAAAAAACAATGTGCGCCATGTCTGTCGAAACGGCGTAATAGAAACGAATTAACTCCATAACAGGAACCAGTATTCCAAAGGGGTCTTCATCATGTTCAATGGCTATAAGGTTAGCCATAAACCCTTTTCCCGTTCGATAAGAGTCGTACGGAATGAGGTTTTTATCCTCAACTTTATGATTACCAGGGATGGATTGAGTGGTGTGTTCGGCGATATGAAGATTATGTAAAAGTTTCGTTTGACCTGCCTTTGTAGCTTGGCACTGGCCATTGAACCAGATCGAACCGATAGATATAAATGGAAGCTGTCCAACACCAATCTTTATAACTGCTTGGTCATCATAATTTGTAATATGAGTGGAAGCGAGATGTTTGGTTGTGGAGTCTATGCTTTCATTTTGAATGAGAGGGCTTATTACGATTTGTAAATAAGGCTCAGAGGGCACGTTTGGGTTGCGCTCAATAGCGCCGAACCAATCGACCCTCCAATAACGATCGTCACAAGGAAATTCACTAATTTTAGGTATTCCTTGCGACATCTTTACTCTTCCTTACAGTACAAAATATCGTTGTAGTACAAAATAGCGTTGTTTAGTCGCGCTTAACGTTGTAACTCACAACTTCTTTACCTGCCGCTTGTTGGTCTGCGTGGTAACTTGAGCGAACAAACGGGCCACATGCTGCATGTGAAAAGCCAATTTCATCAGCGTAGTCTTTCAGAGCGTCAAACTCTGCTGGTGGCACGTAGCGCTTAACTGCCAAGTGGTGCTTCGAAGGCGCCAAGTACTGTCCAACAGTTAACATGTCTACGTTATGTTCACGTAGGTCTCTTAAGACTTCTTCAATTTCAGAGATTTCTTCACCTAATCCTACCATTAAACCAGATTTTGTCTTAACTTCTGGGTGTGCTTCTTTGAAGCGGCGAAGTAACTCTAGAGACCATTTATAATCAGCACCTGGACGCGCTAATTTGTATAGTCTAGGCGCAGTTTCCAAGTTGTGATTAAACACATCTGGTGGCGTTTCGGTTAGGATCTCAAGTGCTCTATCCATACGGCCACGGAAATCAGGGACTAGGATTTCAATGGTGATCCCCGGGTTATGTTTGCGGATCTCTCTGATACAGTCTGCAAAATGCTGTGCGCCGCCATCACGCAAGTCATCGCGGTCTACTGAGGTAATCACCACGTACTTAAGTTTCATGTCTTTAATTGTCAGTGCAAGCTTTTCTGGCTCAGCTGCATCAGGCTTTAATGGGCGACCGTGTGCGACATCACAGAATGGGCAACGACGAGTACAAATAGCGCCTAAAATCATGAATGTTGCTGTACCGTGGTTAAAGCACTCAGATAAATTAGGGCAAGATGCTTCTTCACAAACTGAGTGTAAGCCATGCTTACGCATTGCGCTTTTAATGCCTTCAATTCGCTCACTTGATTTTGGTAAGCGGATCTTAAGCCACTCAGGCTTACGGAGCATTTGCTCTCGCTCAGTTGGTAGTACTTTGACCGGAATTAATGCCATTTTTTCGGCATCGCGTAATTTTACACCCGGCTCCATTTTGACTGGTTTACTCATTCGTTCTCAAACCCTTCAGTGTGAACAACATGCTCAGCGTTAATACGCTTAAGCATATGCTTAATAAGCCCGTTACCTGCTTCTTCAAGCGTAGCAGGCCCATTTAAATCGCTAGTTTGTATCATCTCCATGCCTGCATAGCCGCATGGGTTAATACGCAAAAATGGACTCAGGTCCATGTTGACATTGAGTGCAAGTCCGTGGAATGAGCAACCTCGTCTAACTCTTAAGCCCAAAGAAGCTATTTTGCAATTATTGACATAAACACCTGGTGCATCAGCTTTAGCATAGGCATCGATATCGTACTCTTGCAATGATTCAATAATGGTCTCTTCAAGCCAAGTAACCAGTTCTCTTACGCCAATTTTCAGGCGGCGTAAATTGAACAAAACGTACATCATCTGCTGGCCAGGTCCGTGATAGGTCACCTGACCGCCTCTGTCAACTTTAACAACAGGGATATCACCCGGTGCAAGTACGTGCTCCGCTTTGCCAGCTTGCCCTTGCGTAAAAACAGGGCTGTGTTCAACTAACCAAATCTCGTCGGCCGCTGAGTCATCACGCTGATCAGTAAAGTGCTGCATTTTTTGCCAAATAGGCTCGTAACTTTGTCGCCCTAGGTGGCGAATGATGACGTTATGGTTGCTCATGGACTTCCTTGACTACAGTACGTAACGAACAGCTTCGATACTACCTAGCTCAGTGTATATCTGCTCAATGTGCTCTTTTGACGTCACTGTTGCAACCAAAGTGACAGATTCGTATGTGCCTTTGCTACTCGGTTTAACCTTTGGCGCATAATCGCCAGGCGCAATGGCTTGCATTTTGGTAAGAATCTGATCGGTTAGATCAACATTAGCCAAGCCCATGACCTTAAAAGTAAACGGGCAGGGAAATTCTAAGTACTCATCAAACTTAGTGTTTTTTACAGGTGTTACCACGACGGTTTCCTCACTACAGATACTAAGCAATGATTGTGTAATGTGAATTGTTTTCACTTAGGCATCATTACCTCAATAATGGCGGCATTCTATCATTTTTATGGCAAAAAAAAACGCCTCAAATAGAGGCGCTGTTGCTTTATATACGTACTAGATACAGGGTTATTGCATGATCTGTAAACGTAAGTAGTCGTAAATGCGGCTGAAGAAACTACCTTCTTCAATTTCTTCAAGGGTGACGAGTGGATATTCAGCAATATCTTCACCGTCTAGTTGCAAGAATAGCGTACCTACAGTACTGCCTTTAGCAAGTGGGGCAGTTAGCGTTTGGTCTAACTCAAAATGTGCTTTTAAGTTTTTACGTTGACCGCGTGGAATAGTAATTGGCGTATCTTGTGTGATACCCAAAGAGACGGTCTCTTTATTACCCATCCAGATGCGCTGATCGGCGAAGCTGTCACCTGCTTTGTAAGGTGTGATTGTTTCAAAAAATCTGAAGCCGTAGTTTAAAAGCTTTTTACTTTCGACTTTTCTGGCTCTTTCACTTTCAGTACCCATAACAACTGCGATCAATCTCATATCGCCTTTGGTTGCTGAAGTGACTAAGCTAAAACCCGCTTCCGCTGTATGGCCTGTTTTAATACCGTCAACATCTAAGCTTGCATCCCACAATAGTGAGTTACGGTTGTACTGTTTGATGCCGTTGAAGGTAAATGACTTTTGCTTATATAGTGCATACTCTTCTGGTACGTCGCGAATTAGCGCTGCACCTAAGGTGGCCATGTCTCTTGGAGTGGTGAATTGTTCTGGCGCATCTAAGCCATGGCTATTGATAAAGAAGCTGTTGGTCATACCTAGCTTTTCAGCATGTGCATTCATCAAGTCTGCGAATGCACTCTCGCTGCCAGCGATGTGTTCAGCCATGGCAACACACGCATCATTACCAGATTGAATGATAATACCGTGGTTTAAGTCGTCAACACTGACTTTTTTACCGACTTCGATGAACATTTTTGATGATTCAGGAAAATTTTTCGCCCAAGCTTTTTCGCTGATGGTCACCATATCTGTTGGCGCGATGTTGCCAGCTAGAATCTCAGTACCAATAACATAGCTGGTCATCATTTTTGTTAAACTAGCAGGCAAAAGTTTGGTATCTGCTTCACCCTCTGCAATCACTTTACCGGTTGTAAAGTCGACGAGGAAATAACCTTTTGCACTCATTTGCGGTGGAGAAGGTATGATCTGTGCGCTTGCCGAAAATAATGACAAAGAACACACGACACCAAGGATTTTTTTAACTACTTTTGGTTTAAATACTGTCATCATGCTCGCTTTTTAATTTAGTTTGGGCAATGACTTGCCTTTGCACTGCCCAGCAGGTTTGATTTTTGTTCTACAT
This sequence comes from Pseudoalteromonas luteoviolacea H33-S, assembly GCF_001625695.1. Lineage (GTDB taxonomy): Bacteria > Pseudomonadota > Gammaproteobacteria > Enterobacterales > Alteromonadaceae > Pseudoalteromonas > Pseudoalteromonas luteoviolacea_B. The sequence goes on along the minus strand of NZ_AUXY01000058.1, from coordinate 114,301 downwards.
GCCATTCAGTATACTTACATGTTGGCTTTAAGTCGCGGAACAAAAATTACGTAATTCAGATTACGAATATTTTAAAGTTCATATTCGCTATAAAGCAAGAAGGCTTTGTTAAATTCACCTTCTTGTAAGGTTTTTAGCACCTTTTGTGCTGTCTGGTCATCTAAAATCGGTCCAAGTCGCAATTTGTAAAGATTATCTTCAAATGCGATAGGAGTACCTAATTCAAATTTATTAGACAACTGAGAAGCCAACGCCTTCACATTTTCCATGTTACTACCAGCTGCAACTTGTACATACGTCAAACGTGGATTTTTACGGTCAATAGTAATGGCTTCAATCTTAACCTCCGCTGTACCTTGCAAATGATATCCAAGCTTGTAAGCGGCTGCATAAGAGAGATCTATGATTCGGTCGTCATGAAATGGGCCGCGGTCATTTACTCTGACAATTGCGCTCACATTATTTGCCAAGTTAGTGACTCTAACAAAACTAGGCAAAGGGAGTGTTTTGTGCGCAGCTGTCATATCAAACATATTGAAGGTTTCACCATTGGAGGTGTAGTAACCATGAAATTTGCGCCCATACCAGGACGCTGTCCCTGTCTGTGTAAAGTCTTTTTCATCTGAGATAGGCGTATAACTCTTGCCCAGTACAGTATAAGGCCGACCCGCACTGACGCTTTTTGGTTCGTTGGTAACTTTTGCATCTTGCATTTCAAGTTCAGTCGGCGCGCGTAAAGGCGCCTTATCTTGGCTTGTATGGTATCTGCTGCTACAAGCGCCCAAAAGTAAAATGGCACTTAAAGGGAGAAGTAATGTTTTTTTCATAGATTATTTTAGTAGCATTTTTTTATCTGTTGCTATTGCCATGATGATACCGAAACCAGCCATCAGTGTAACCATTGAGGTACCGCCATAGCTGATAAGCGGTAAAGGTACGCCAACCACGGGTAATAATCCTGAGACCATTCCAATGTTGACAAAAATATAGACGAAAAATGTGAGTGTGAGCGCCCCAGCGAGCAATTTACTGAATGCCTCTTGAGCATTGACTGCTATGTATAGCCCTCTACCAATGATAAATAGATAAACACTCAATAGCATAACGACGCCAAGCAAGCCGAACTCTTCACTTAGCACTGAGAATATAAAATCAGTGTGGCGCTCAGGTAAAAATTCAAGTTGGGACTGTGTGCCATGCAACCAGCCTTTTCCCTCAATGCCACCGGAACCGATGGCAATTTTTGACTGAATAATATGGTAACCGGCGCCGAGAGGGTCGCTCTCGGGATCGAGTAAGGTCAAGACTCGCTGCTTTTGATATTCGTGCATGACAAAGTGCCACATGGCAAATGCACCGGGGATGGCCAATAGGACGCTACTGCCGATCAATCTCCAGCTTAGACCAGATAAAAATAAAACAAAGATGCCTGAGCTTGCAATGAGCAGAGAAGTCCCTAAATCTGGTTGCTTTTGAATGAGGATGGTTGGCACCAACACAATGGCAAAGCCGATAATGATATGTAAGATTTTGGGTGGTAACTGCTGCCTACCAATGTACCATGCTACCATCATGGGTACGCCCAATTTCATAATTTCTGAAGGCTGAAAACGGGTAATGCCAATGTCTAACCAGCGCTTAGCTCCGTTAATCGTAATACCGAAAAAGAATACGCCGATAAGCATTATCAACCCCACGGTGTAGAGCGGAAATACAAGTCTCTTGAGCGTATTCGGTGAAATTTGAGCCATGACAAACAGTGCAATAATAGCACCGAGCATACGAGTTGCATGGCGAGCCATCATATCCATATTTTGACCGCTGGCACTGTATACGACCGCAAGGCTTCCAGCCATCATGACAAGCAGTGCGATAAGTAATGGCAGGTCAATGTGAATTCGTTGCCAGAACGAGCGTCGTTGTCTTAATTGATTCATTTACCCTCCGTATGACTTGGGTAAGTTTCGAAATAATAATCCATGAGCTTTCGCGCAATTGGTGCCGCAATGGTTGAACCGCCACCTTGGTTTTCAACAATCACGGTAACGACGATACGTGGGTCATTGTATGGAGCGAAGCCAACATAAATACCATTATCTCGGTGCTTTTCTTTAAGACTTTCTGCGTCGTATTTTTCACCTTGTGCGATACTGACAATTTGGGCTGTGCCTGTCTTTCCTGCCGGGTCATAAGTCGCCCCCAAGAAAGCCTTATGAGCTGTGCCTCGGGCTTTTTTCACTGTGTTGTGCATCGCATCCAAAGCTATCTTCCAGTGGTGCGGATTTTTTAATACGACAGGTGGTTTTTCTTCTGTGTACATTTGCTCAACATCATTGTCTTGCTTTGCAACTTGCACCAAGTGTGGGGGACGGTGTATCCCTTTGTTAACTAAAATAGAAACAGCGTTAGTAATTTGCATTGGTGTAGCCGTCCAATAGCCTTGTCCTATGCCGACTGATATCGTGTCGCCAGGCCACCAAGATTCTTTAAAGCGTTGGCGTTTCCATTCTGTGGTTGGCATGATGGCAGCCGTTTCTTCATGAATATCAATACCAGATAGATCACCAAAGCCAAACTGACTCATAAAGTTACTGATTTTTGTGATGCCAAGCTTATAAGCGGTCTCATAGAAATAGGTGTCGCAAGATTGTTCAATCGCTTCATATACATCAACATGTCCGTGTCCCCACCTTAACCAGTCACGCCAGCGGTGCTCTACATTAGGAATTTGGAAAAAGCCGGGGTCCCAAATTTTGGTTTCCTCTTTTACGATGCCTTCCTCTAATGCCAAAATGGCAAGGTGAGGCTTCACGGTAGAAGCAGGTGCGTACCTACCTTGGGTTGCGCGATTGATCAAAGGTCTGTCAGGGTTGAGCAGTGCTCGGTAGTCTTTGCTGCTAATGCCATGTACGAATAAATTGGGGTCGTAGCTTGGATTTGAATATAGGGCTAAAATCCCGCCATCTTTAGGGTCCATCACCACGATTGCGCCCCTAACGCCGTCAAGTACTTCTTGAGCTATTTTCTGTAAACCAATATCTAAGGTGAGCACTAAATCTTCCCCAGGCTTCGGGTGCTCGATACTGAGGGAGCGAATAATTCGACCGCGGTTATTCACTTCGACGCGTTGTGAGCCAACTTGGCCATGCAAGCGTTGTTCGTAGAACTTTTCGATACCTAACTTGCCAAAATCATGTGTGGCACGGTAATTCTTAGCAAGCCCTTGAGACTCTAGTTCACTGAGCTCTTTTTTGTTTAGTCTGGAGACATAGCCCAGCGCATGTGTCAGCGCATCACCGTATGGGTAGTGTCTGGCAAGTCTGGCCTCAACGCTAAAGCCGGGGAAGCGGTGCTGATTAACGGAAAAAATTGCCACTTCTTGTTCATTTAGCCGAGCCTTTAAAACTTGGCTTTTAAAGCGTCTAGAGCGACGATTACTTTTTAAGACAGCGTTTTTTTGTGTCTCGGTAATGCTGATGATTGCACCGAGTTGTTCTAAAGACTGCTCTAAGTCTGTTACTTGCTCAGGGATCACTTCAAGATTATAAACTGGCCGGTTTTCAGCAAGTAAGACGCCATTTCTGTCGTAAATTAAACCACGATTTGGCGCGATAGGAATGACCTTTATTCGGTTATCATTCGAACGTGTTTGATAGGTCTCGTGCTTCTCAACTTGCAGAGTATAGATGTTATTAAGAAGGACTCCGATAAGGATCACGACAAAAACAAAGCCAACAAACGCGCGGCGCGCAAATAAATTGGCTTCAGCGCTGTGGTCGCGGATCGTTGGCCGGTTTTTTATCATGAAATACTTATTCTCTGTGATAAGGGTGGTTGTTGTTTAAGCTCCAGCCACGATAGAGGCTTTCAGCTACGACAATTCTAACCAGCGGATGTGGCAGAGTAAGGTTGGAGAGTGACCACTTTTGCTCTGATGCTGCAATACACTCTGGTGCCAGTCCTTCAGGTCCACCAATCAGTAAACTGACATCACGGCCATCCAGCTGCCATTTTTCCATGTTGTTTGCTAATTGATGTGTATCCCAAGGTTTGCCAGTAACTTCTAGGGTAACGATCCGATTTCCCTTTGGGATTGCTGCGAGGGTTTTTTCACCCTCTTGTTGCAAGATCCGTTTGATGTCAGCGTTTTTACCGCGTTTACCCGCAGTAATTTCAATCAGCTCTAGTGGCATGTCTTTGGGGAAACGGCGTTGATATTCCTTGAACCCCGTTTCAACCCATGCAGGCATTTTTGTACCAACAGCGATTAACTGAATTTTCACTCTAGCCCCAAAGCTTTTCTAAGTCGTAAAAATCACGCGTTTGGTCTTGCATAACGTGTACAACAACATCACCTAGGTCGACAAGCACCCATTCACCACTGTCTTGCCCTTCGTGACCAAGTGGAGTTTCACCTGCGTGACGCGCCTCTTTTGCGACGTGTTCAGCAATAGATTGAACATGACGTTTTGAGTTGCCAGAACAAATGACCAAATAATCTGTGATGGAAGATGTTTCTCGCACATCTAGCTTTACAATATCACGGGCTTTCATATCGTCGACTTTATCAAGCGCAAAGTCTAATAGTTGTTTTGAATCCAAATCAGGGTCTCTTTACAAAATACACTTCAAATAAGGGCGCAATTCTAACATGATTTCCAACAGAATTCCCAAGTGGATCAGCGGCGATTAATGCGCGTACAACCCATTCTTATTAATATAAGTTATGACTTTCGGTGACAGCCAAGGTTCAATGGATTTACCAGATTTTATTGCTAAGCGTATTTCACTAGATGCCGCAGAAAATGTTTGACCAGTTAAAAAATAACACTTACCAGCTGTAGCTTGGTGCAAAGATGCAGGAGCGGATACTTGTGCCTTTGCTAAATATGATGCCAATTGTTCACAAGGCGCATATGTATCCCCAGGTCTTGCGTAAACAACAATATGGCAAAGCTGGGTGATTGCTTGCCATTGATACCAGGTATGTAAGCTGTTGAATGAGTCCATGCCCATTAAAAAGGCAATAGGGGTATTTGGGTGCTCATTTCTTAGTTCTTGCAGTGTTAAAACTGTATATGAAGGCTCTGTTCTAACAATTTCTCTGGTATCAATAGTGAACTTTGGCTCAGTGTCTGTAGCCAGTTTTAACATGGCTAGACGATGCTCTGTGGTGATGCTTGGCCCTTGTTTATGAACGGGCGTTGCATTAGGTATAAAGGACAAAGTGCTTAAAGAAAGTTCTTTCAAGCACTGCTCTGCCATATTGATATGGCCTAAATGAATAGGATCAAAGGTACCACCAAATAGTGCTATCATTAATTTGCAGCTCCAATTTGCTTGCTCTCATCAGAAAATGGCATTGGGAAGTTAACAGGTTGACAAAAACTCAACGCAATATGTGCCAAACCTTGATAGGGTGCACTGAGCAAGTTACTTTTATATGCAGAATCAAATTGTGCCAGTAAGCCAATGATGGTCTCTAGCTGGGTTATTGGTAATCTATCCAGCGCCTGTTGCGTTGATGCTTGCTGATTTTTCCAAATATTATACTGCTTAAATAGTTGATTAACTGGCTGACCTTCGACTAACGCGCGTTTAATATTTAGAAGCGTTTGTGTTTGATTTTGGATGGTCCATGCAACGCTGGTTGGCTCGACATTATCTTTGGCTAACTTGTTCAGTATTTTAATAATGTATTTTGCATTACCTTTGAGTAAGCCATCATTTAAGTCAAAAATATCAAATTTAGCTTGGTTTAACAGCCCGTTCATTAACTGCTGTTGGTCGATAAGTGCATCTTTATGAAGCAAAGACAGTTTTTCTAGTTCTTGAGAAGTTGCGAGCAAGTTCCCTTCGGTTGCCAGCAGAAGACTGCGTTTGGCATCGCTTTTTAGGTTCACTTTTAATCGCTTACATTCTTCATCTAGCCATTTCTCTAAATGGTAGCCAGTTAATGCATAACAAGGGACAAATAAGCCTTTTTTATCGAGCGCTTTAAACCATGCGGAACGCTGAATATCTTGGCTGGCTTTTGCGCCCTTTAAGATGAGGATAACATCTGGATTGATACTCGCAGCAAGTTCTTTGAGTATGTTCACGCCTTGCGTTGGCGGCTTTTGTTGGTTTAGGTCGAGTTCAATGATCGTTCGAGCACTGAACAAAGACATACTATTGTATTGTGCGATTAACTCTTGCCAGTCAAAGCCTGGCAGCAGGGCAAACTTAATTACCTCGTCAAACCCTTGTTTTTTAGCCGCTTGACGAATGTTGATTACACAGTTATTTTCTTGGAATGGCTCCTCGCCAAATACCAGATAGAATGGATGCAGGTCTTTACTTAATTGACCTGCTAATTGATTTGCATAACAGCGCATTAGAGTTGTGATAGTTCTCGAATAATTCGTTTGGTGGCAAGCTTGCGCATTTCACCAAGAATAATTTCTAATTCTTTTGATTTAGCAAGTGAGTTAGTAGGATCATCTTGATAATTACGATATAACTCAAAGCTTTGTTCAATAGGGTCTTGATCAGGGCGTACGAGACGATATGACACTTTATAGGCAAGTTCATACTGAGCAACCTGGCCATTTGGAAACAGACTTAATGTTTGTCTATTTAGCTCATCTTGATATAAGTGCAGCTCGGCGGTGTACTTTGTGTTCTGATGTTCAATTTGGTCGTTAATTTTTACTTGTGAACGTTGTAACTCGTACTTTAGCTGCTCGAATAATGCTGATTTCTGATCATCTCCAGTGAGGTGCAACATTCTTAAATCTTCTGGGATATAAGATGCTTGCTTGAGGTGAAAACCACAGCCTGAGACAGCAAAACAGACCAGCAAAATTGCCAGTCCGTTTTTAATGTCTGCAAGCGAGCGAACAGCGGAGCCAATTTGGCCCGCTGTTGAAATGACTTGCTGAACAAAGCCAATCATTAGTTTGCAACCACATTGAGTAGTTTGCCAGGTACATAAATTACTTTACGGATGGTTTTGCCGTCAGTGAATTTAGTTACGTTTTCTTCGGCAAATGCAATCGCTTCTACTTGCTCCTGAGTTGCATCAGCTGCGACAGTGAGCTTTGCACGAAGCTTGCCGTTAACTTGAACAACGATAAGCTTTTCATCTTCAACTAAAGCACTTTCATCGACAACAGGCCAAGACGCATCTAATACATCACCTTCATGGCCTAGTTGTAGCCATAACTCGTGACACATATGTGGCGTGATAGGCGCCAACATAATGATAATTGCATTGAGCGCTTCATTTGCAAGCGCGATATCTTGTTCGTTTTCAAGTGGCGCTTTAAGCAGTTTGTTTGATAGTTCCATGATTGCAGCAATTGCTGTATTGAACGTTTGGCGACGCTCAACATCATCAGAAACTTTAGCAATGGCTTTATGTATTTCACGACGCAGTGCTTTTTGGTTGCTAGAAAGTTTGCTTAAGTCAAGGTCTGCTTGGCCAGCATTTTTCACATCAACTGCATATTTCCATACACGACGAAGGAATCGCTGTGCACCCTCAACGCCAGAATCAGACCATTCAAGCGTTTGCTCAGGCGGCGCTGTAAACATCATAAATAAGCGAACAGTATCTGCACCGTATTGTTTAATTACAGTTTGTGGGTCAATACCATTGTTCTTAGACTTAGACATCTTACCCATGCCCGCAGACATAACAGGCTCGCCATCGTCTTTGTGCCATGCTTTGATGATACGGCCTTTATCGTCTTTTTCAGTTTCCACATCAAGTGGAGAAATCCAGATATCACCACCTTTTTCGTCTTTGCGGTAATAAGTATCAGCCAGCACCATGCCTTGACATAGTAGACGCTCAAACGGCTCGTCAGAATTAACTAATCCGAAATCTCTTAGTAGCTTGTGGAAGAAGCGAGAGTAAAGTAGGTGCAATATCGCGTGCTCAATACCACCGATATACTGGTTAACAGGCAACCAGTAATTAGCAGCGCCTGGCTCTAGCATACCTTCATCATAACGAGGGCTACAATAACGCGCATAGTACCAAGAAGACTCCATAAAGGTGTCAAATGTATCTGTTTCATGGAATACTTGCTCACCATTCACAGTTGCTTTTGCCCACTCAGGATCTGCTTTGATCGGTGACGTTACACCATCCATCACTACATCTTCAGGTAGGCGAACTGGCAGCATATCTTCAGTTGCAGCAAGTTCAGAACCATCTTCTTTATTTAGCATTGGGATTGGAGAACCCCAATAACGTTGACGGCTTACACCCCAATCACGAAGACGGAAGTTTACTTTGCGCTTACCTGCATTTTGAGCTTCAAGCTTATCTGCAATTGCATTGAAAGCCTCGTCAAAGTCAAGACCATCAAACTCACCAGAGTTGATAAGCACGCCTTTTTCAGTGAATGCTTCTTTGGCTAAATCAGCTGACTGTTCAGCGTCTGCAGCAGGGCTGATGACTTGCTTGATTTCAAGGCCATAAGCGGTCGCAAATTCATAGTCGCGTTGATCATGACCAGGTACAGCCATTACCGCGCCAGAGCCGTAATCCATCAATACAAAGTTGGCAATCCAGATTGGTACTTCTTTGCCTGTTAATGGGTGAATAGCAGTAAAGCCTGTCGCGATGCCTTTTTTGTCCATTGTTGCTAAATCGGCTTCAGCCACTTTGGTATTTTTGCATTCATCAACAAATGCAGCAACAGCTTCATTATTTTGTGCAGCTTCCAAAGCAATTGGGTGACCTGCCGCAACAGCAACATAGGTTACACCCATGAATGTATCAGGACGAGTTGTGTATACGGTGAAGCTTTCGTTGTTGTCAGCGCGTTTGAAATCGATCTCTAAACCTTCAGAGCGGCCAATCCAGTTGCGCTGCATGGTTTTTACTTGCTCTGGCCAGTGATCTAGTTTGTCTAAATCATCTAATAGCTCTTGTGCATAATCAGTAATTTTAATAAACCACTGAGGAATTTCTTTTTGTTCAACGAGTGCACCTGAACGCCAACCGCGACCATCAATAACCTGTTCGTTTGCAAGTACTGTTTGATCAACGGGATCCCAGTTCACTGTAGACATTTTTTTGTATACTAAGCCTTTTTCGTAAAGCTTAGTGAAGAACCATTGCTCCCACTTGTAGTATTCTGGGTGGCATGTCGCAATCTCACGATCCCAATCGTAGCCAAAGCCTAATTGCTTTAACTGGCCACGCATGTAATCGATATTTTCGTAGGTCCATTTTGCTGGTGCTGTATTATTTTTAATTGCCGCATTTTCTGCAGGTAGGCCGAATGCATCCCAACCCATTGGCTGCATGACATTTTTGCCTTGCAAGCGCTGGAAGCGTGACACAACATCACCGATCGTATAGTTACGGACATGGCCCATGTGGAGTTTACCACTTGGGTAAGGGAACATAGATAAGCAGTAGTATTTTTCTTTGCTTTCGTCTTCGACTACTTTAAATGTTTTGTTTTCTTCCCAATAGGATTGAACCTTGGGTTCGATTTCTTGTGGGTTGTATTGCTCTTGCATTGACGTTTCCAGACTTCTTGCAAACTGATTGTAAAATTGGTCAATAGCATACCCGAAAACTAAGCTTGATCACAGCGTCGGATAAGCATTTTCAGCCGATTAATTCGATTTTAGTGGATTTCGATTATTTTCGCTGTGTGCATGTTAAGAAGTAACTTGATGCAGGCTCAATGGCCCTTTCTCAAAGGTGCTCTATACTTGATTTATATATGCAAAACTATCCAACATTGGTTGTGATGACTTCACAAGTCAATTGCTTCAACAGCTTATTAGCATGATATTCGGATTTTTATCGGAGTAGCGTAGACAATTAATTGTGAAGTGTCGTTGAGTAGGGGGCGGCATGGCGGATTATCAACAATGGCTAAGTGACTTTTCTAAATGGTGTAAAGATGTAAAAGAACATGAGCTTAAAAAGTTGATGGATGACTTTTTACAAGAAGAGGAAAAGTGGCGGCAGTTTGGGAAAAACAAGTTAAGTGATTATCGGCACTATTTTAAACGTGACTTACACCATGTTTCTGAGTTTCAAGACCATTATGAAGGCGTGGCGTGGGAAGAGTTCAAAGAGTCAATTTTATATGAGTTGGCTTATTTAGAAGATAGGACGCAGCTTGAGTGGCATGCACTGATGAATGATTTTGCTCATGATGGTATTTATAAAGAGGGGGAATGGATAGCTTTGGGGCAATTAGTGTGTAAGAATTGCGGCAATAAAATCGATGTTTATCACTCTATTGAAATAAAAGCGTGCAGCGAATGTGGACATGATACGTTTTCAAGAAAAGCGCTCACGCCTTAGCCAAAGTGCTTTGATTTTACTAAGGTGAACAATAAAGAAATCAGGAATGACTAAAACAAATAAGCCACTGAGTTCGGAGCAATTAACTCCGACAGTCTCTTTGCAGCATATACGTTCATGTATGCAAAACCCCTATCCAGAGTCTTTACCTTTTATTGGCCAGCAACGCGCGCAGAGCGCGCTTGACTTTGCGCTTGGTATGGAGCTACCCGGTTATAATGTTTTTGTCATGGGTGAAGCGGCCACAGGGCGCTTTACCATGGTCAAAGACAAACTGGAGGCGCACAGTAAAACTCGCCCGACGCCCAAAGAGTGGCTTTACGTAAATAATTACGACGATCACCGTGAGCCGATAACAATGTTTATGCAGCCTGGCGAGAGTCGGCAGCTCGCTGATGATGTTGATGCATTTTTAGATGAAGTGATTGATACGTTCCCCGCAGCTTTTGATAACCCTGGTTATCAGCGCAAGAAAAAGTCAATCGATAGAGATTTTGATAATAAATATAATGCAGCACTCACAGCCGTTGAGCAGTTAGCTATACAAAAAAGCGTTGTAATGCTTGAAGAAAATGGTGCTGTGAGCTTTGTTCCTGTGGTGAATGGCAAGCAGCTCGATGATAATGAATTTGCCGCTTTGAGTGAACAGGCGCAGACACAGTTTTACGATGCGATTGACGAGTTAGAAGATGGGTTAATTGAGGCATTAATTGAACTTCCTAGATGGAAAAGAGAGTCTTCTGAAAAGCTTAGAAAGTTAAAAAAAACCACGATTGAACTGGCAACGAAACCTCTGTTAAAGGCACTTGAACATAAATATGCTAGCCACATAGGTGTTATTCGGTATTTAAAAGATTTGCGTGTTGAAATAGTTGAGGCTGTTTTAGATTGGTTGGATGATGATTCCGCTGGTACGGACGAGCAAAAAGATGATTTTGATGCTAAAGGTATGCTCACAGACTTTTTTGCGCCGAATATATTAATCGAATACAAAGAAGGTGCACCAGCGCCGGTTGTTTATGAGCCGAATCCGACATTCGGTAATATTTTTGGCAAAATAGAGTATGAAAGCGCTCAAGGGTCCTTAATTACGAGTTATCGCTCTATTCAAGCTGGGGCTTTGCATCGAGCAAATGGCGGTTACTTAATTATGGATGCGGAGAAAGTTCTATCATCGCCACAAGTATGGGATGGGTTGAAGCTCTCTTTGAAAACACATCAGATAAAAAATGACTTACCATTTCAAGATAGCTCCGTTGGCAGTAGCTTTACACTGAAGCCACAGTTAATTCCGATGGATGTGAAAATCATTTTGCTTGGCTCCAGAGATCTTTATTACACCATAAGTGAGTATGATGAAGAATTTGGGGAGCTATTTAGAGTGCTTGCTGACTTTGATTATTACTTGCCGTCAAGCGATCGGTTGCAATATCAGTTTGTCAGCAAAGTACAAGAATATTGTGAGCAAACTCTGAACTGTAACTTATCAGCCGAAGCGTTGATTAGATTGCTAAAGTTCAGCTACCGTCAAGCTGAGCATAGAAGCAAATTATCTGCGCGTTTTGCGGATGTGTTAGAGCTCGTAGCAGAAGCCAGTTACTATGCAAGGCAGGACAATACGGACGTTATTGACGAGCATCATATCAATGAAGCATTAGTTGGAAAGCAATACCGTACGGGGCAGCTGAGCGAAAATATGCTGAGCGATATTGAAGAGGGCCATACCTTGATTGCCACACAGGGCGAGGCGGTTGGCAAGGTCAATGGTTTGACCGTACTCCATATTGGCGATACAGCTTTTGGTACCCCAGCGAGGATCACTGCGACAGTTTATGCAGGCTCTGATGGCGTCATTGATGTTGAGCGAGAAGCCGAGTTGGGTAAATCAATTCACTCTAAAGGTGTTATGTTGCTTACTGGCTATTTAGGGAATAAATACGCGCAGCGATTCAGTTTAACTTTAAGTGCAAATATTGCGATTGAACAAAGTTATGGCTACATCGATGGTGATAGTGCGTCTTTGGCGGAATTATGTGGCTTGATTTCTGCGATCACGCAACTCCCAATAGATCAATCTTTGGCTTTGACGGGATCTATTAACCAGCATGGTGAAGTACAAGCTGTTGGTGGCGTGAACGAAAAAGTAGAAGGCTTTTTTAAGCTATGCAAAATGCGAGGCTTAAACGGAAGTCAGGGGGTGATAGTACCTCATTCTAATTTGATTAATTTGGTTCTAGAGGATGAAGTTGTAGAAGCTATAGAGCGTAAAAAATTTCATTTATTTGCAGTTAAAAGTGTTGATGAGGCACTCGAGATTTTGATGGGAGAGGAAGCAGGACAATTAATTGATGGCTTGTACCCTCAAGGTACAATCAATCAGTTGGCGTTAGAAAGGCTTGAGCAAATAGCACAAGTTGTAAATGGTGATGATAAAGAGTCACCTGAAGACAGTGAATAGGAGTAGTTATGTCTTTAACAAGTATTGCAGTTGCTGTTTTCGTGCTTGGGTTGGCATGGTTTATTTATAGTGGAAACCAAAAACAAAAACAAATTGCAGAAATTAACCGACAAGATGCGCAAGCTTTCTTAAAAGAAAATACTGAAAAAGCAGGTGTCATTACCACTGATAGTGGTTTGCAATATGAAGTGATCGAAAAAGGGGAAGGGGATGTTTCCCCCACAATGAACGATAGTGTACGTGTGCATTATCATGGCACATTGCTAAATGGCACTGTGTTCGACAGCTCAATTGAGCGCGGAAAATCGATAACCTTCACTCCCAAGCAGGTCATTGAAGGCTGGAAAGAAGCGCTTCAGCTGATGGTTGTGGGTGATAAATTTAGGCTCTACATTCATCCAGACTTGGGGTATGGGAATAAATCTGCCGGTAAAATTGGCGCTGGATCGTTACTTATCTTTGACGTAGAACTTATTGCCATAAATTAAGTTTAAGATATGGAATGTTTTAGTTTTGTTAATTTATACTTGCAATTTGCTTAATTTGTTATTTTAATGGGAACAGGTATCGTCATGGCAAGGAGGTGGTACTTGACATATCTGTTTTTGATTTTAGCCAATTTTGCAGTGGCTTTGATTTGTAGGAAGGTAAGCAGCCATAAATTAAGTATAATAGAGGGCTACTTTTCTTCTGCTTATCCCAGCTTCTATAAGCGACTTTCGCTTGATAAATTTGACATTGGTAGAAAATACTCGTTTGTTTATAACTTAGCTGAGTTTTCATCGGCGGGCGAATTACAAAATCTAAACGATGCAAAGTTAAAAGAACATGTTTTTGAGTTGTATTTGGCCGACATAGGTGTGATCTTTTTCTCTGTTGGTTCGGCGCTTTTTTTATCAATTATGGTTTTAGGTAAATAATAAAACCCACTTTGGCTACCAAAGTGGGTTTTTCTTAGCTCCAGCCATCATACCTTTTTCGTCTGGATAAAAACAAAGTCAAAATCACGCCTAATATTAAGCCCGATAACGCAATTCCCCCACCATACGAAAGCAGTTTATGTTGTTCTTGTTCTACTTTGTTTTGATTTGATTTGATTTGCTGTTGTAATTGTGTATTGAGATCTTTTATGGTGTTTTGTAACTCAATATTTTGAGTTTCTAATAATGCATAGTCATTTTGTAAAGTAGGCACTGACTCTTCTAAACTATCAAGCTGTTGCTGTGCGCTCGCTAAAGAAGCATTTAAGTCTATCACTTGCTGTCGAAGTCCAGCTTCAGCAGTCACAAATTTTGATTCAACCCAACCACTTCTGTTTTTATTATCAATAATCCTGACAAAATTGTTTTCCTGCTCATTGGTTATCTGAATAGAGGCACCTGCCTCTACAGAGCCAAGAATACGGTAATTTTTTCCAGGGCCGGAGTGTAAAAACAGGTAGAGGTTATCAACGATAAAGCCGTTAGGTGTTATCTGTTGTGCCGCTTGTTCGGTGTTGCTTGTACTATCGTCATCTTGCGCACTGAGCGTAAGGGGCGATAAAACAAGCAGAAGTGGCAATGCGAGGTACTTTATCATTCGCGAGCCCTTATTTTTTAAGGTTTATATGAATTTATGAAAATAGTATGGCTTTAAAAAGCGCTTGGCAAGGGCTTAAAGCTTAATCGTCATTTTTTATTTCAAATCAAGCAGTAAAATGAATTCGATCTGAACATGGCTCATTTAGATCTTGCGAAATAATGCCTTCACTAGGGTTGTAAGTAAATGGAGTGGTATTATTTAAGGTACTTGACAAGATACGGTGATTTATCTTCATTTCTCCATTGTTTATGGTAAAAAGATTGCAAAAATAGGTGTCATTGTATATTTTGATCTTTCTCATATTATATAGGTAACCTACCCCCTGATGGACACTGAAATAGAACTGAAGTTTTTGGTTTCAGATAATGAAGTTCCGCTTATCCCAGCATTGATCACACAATTTGCGAAGCGGGTGAATAACAAACCGGCTAAAAATTTAGAAAATGCATATTATGATACGCCGAGTAGAGAGTTAAGGGCTTTAGATATTGGGCTTCGCACACGTTGCCAAAACGACGACTGCGAGCAGACAATCAAGCTCTCTGGTGAAGTGTTAGGGGGTCTTCATCAACGCCCAGAATATAACTTACCATTAAAAACAAGAAAACCAGATATCTTTGCTTTCGATTCGAATATTTGGCCCATGGGCATGCAACTTGAGTCAATCGCTGAAAACTTATTTCCAATATTTAGCACGAACTTTATTAGAAGAACTTGGCTGATAGAGACTGAATCAGGCAGTTTAATTGAAGTGGTCTTAGATAAAGGTGAAGTATCTGCCAGTGGAAAGTCTGAGGCGATTTCTGAGCTGGAGATAGAGCTTGTTGAAGGAGATCGTGTTGATTTATTTTTATTGGCAGAGCAACTCGTTGCACAAATTGGGGTAAGACTAGGTTACTACTCTAAAGCCGCCAGAGGGTATCGTTTAGCTGACGACAAACCATTGAAAGCTAATAAAGAAATTGGATTTGTACCATTATCTAGTGATATGAATCAAGAGCAGGCGTTTATAAAAACAATTAACTATGCAATTGCACTGGTTCAAAAACATGAGCAATGTTATGTTAATGAGCCAAGTTTAAAAACGCTTAAACGCATCATTGATGGTGTGCGTTTAATTAAGCATGCTTTTTGGTTATTCGAAGAGTTTGTCGCACGAGAAACCACGGACAGCTTACGTAAAGAACTAAAGTGGTTGTTAGGAGAGCTTGATTGGGTAGAGAGCGCCATTTATTTAAAGACTTACACATCTAAACGTCATGCCTACTATAAGCGCATTCACGGTGCGCCGGAGCTGTCTCAGGTGATTGATGACCTGAAAAGCGTACAGCCTACCAAAACGGACTT
The DNA here is from genome assembly GCF_001625695.1 of Pseudoalteromonas luteoviolacea H33-S. Taxonomy (GTDB): domain Bacteria; phylum Pseudomonadota; class Gammaproteobacteria; order Enterobacterales; family Alteromonadaceae; genus Pseudoalteromonas; species Pseudoalteromonas luteoviolacea_B. Next base: position 98,588 of record NZ_AUXY01000058.1, on the reverse strand, counting down.
AGAAGATCTCTTCCACTGCCCACGATATAATAAGCTGTTATTGTCCTTAACTCGCTGGTTAATTGAAAAAAGTTGGCGACAGCAGTGGGATCAAAATGCAATAAAATCAGCGCAGAGCAATGTGCGTTCGATGGCTAAAAAAACGTTTGACTTAGAGTGGAAAAAGCTCAAATCTATGTTTCTTAACAAAAGCTCAATGTCGCTTGAGCAATATGTGCAAACACGCTCAAGTATTGAAGAGATGTTACTCAGCGGTAGTTGTTTAGGTTCGCTATTTGATGAAGAGCTCAGGTTAAGTTTTAGAGCACCTTGGATGGATATTCTCGCAGGTATTTATGAGCTGGAGACGTTGCATTACTTACAGCAGCTTTGTGAAGGGCAAGAAGCGCAACCATTGTCTGATATTTTGGTTTGGTTGCAGCAAAAATCGGATTTTTTAATTAGTGCAATGGATCAGAGCCGAGACGCGTCAATTAGTTGTGAGCCTTATTGGTAAGGTTTGGGTAAAAACTGCTACATTCAGGGTGTTAAAAGCGTCCTGAATGTGATTCTTTAATCCAAAAATACGAGTCATTAAAAAAAATGTAGCACAAAGCACTTTTCTTTCTTCAGCTACTATTTTGTTACCAAGTTCAACAATCAATCACTCGAGCTATGTCACTTAATCAGATCCAAATTGATGACTATTAGAGATTACTAAATAGTCGCGACAGGTCAAAATTCATCTACTACACTAAAATCAAAGCCACCACATAGGTGACCTATGATAGATATTGATGACAAAGTTTTAGCAGATTTGAGATCAGGCTTTAGTTTACCTGCTAAGCCAGAGATCTTACAAAGTCTCCAAGATGAATTAAATAGAGATGAACCTGAATTAAATCGAGTAGCTGGCATTATTACAGAAGATGTCGCTACGTCTGCTGCTGTATTAAAAGTTATCAACTCTCCTGCATATGGCATGTCTAGAACTGTGACAGACATTAAGCAGGCTGTGATGTTTCTGGGGATGAATTGTATTACTCAAGTGGTGACTGGGCATTTGCTAAAAAGTGCATTTGCGCAAGACGACTGTTGCATTTCATTGCAGCGTTTTTGGGATAGTGCATCTGATATTTCCCAAGTTGCTATGCTTATCGGAAAAAAAGTAAACTCGGCAATTCCAATTGAAGATTTGCAGTTGCTCGGCCTGTTCCATGATGCCGGGATCCCAGCAATGGCGATGCGCTTTAAAGATTATAATGATGTGCTTATGCGAGCCGCACAACGTCCAGAACACTCGTTGATAGAGTATGAAGGTCAGCAGTACCCAACAAACCACACGGTTGTAGGATATTATTTAGCAAGCTCTTGGCATTTGCCAAAAAGAGTATGTCAAATTATCTTGCGACATCATGACTCGTCATTTTTTCAAGAGAGTGATTCTAGCGTCGAAAAACAAATCATGGCGACCTTGAAGCTTGCAGAAAACTTTTGTTTTGAAATAAAGCACTTTAGGAGTTGTGCTGATTGGCATGCATTTAAAGATGATGTGATGCTTGCTTTAGATTTGAGCGATGATGACTACACAGATATAAAAGAAGATGTAGAAGAATATCTGATAGGATAGAAAAGGCGCCAAAGGCGCCTTTATAATAATAAGTAATGACTTATTAAAGACCAGCAGCTGCTTTAAGTGCTTCTGCTTTATCTGTTTTTTCCCAAGGGAATTCTTCACGGCCGAAGTGACCATATGCAGCCGTTGGCTGGTAAATTGGACGTTCTAGGTCAAGCATAGTGATAAGGCCATATGGACGAAGGTCGAAGTGTTCACGAACTAGTTCGATTAAACGAGCTTCATCTACTTTGCCAGTGCCAAATGTATCAATGCTGATAGACGTTGGTTCTGCAACACCGATAGCGTATGAAACTTGGATTTCACATTTGTCAGCAAGACCTGCAGCAACGATGTTTTTAGCAACATAACGACCTGCATAAGCTGCTGAGCGATCAACCTTAGATGGATCTTTACCTGAGAAAGCCCCACCGCCGTGTCTAGCCATACCACCGTATGTATCAACGATGATCTTACGACCAGTTAAACCACAGTCGCCCATTGGGCCACCGATGACGAAACGACCAGTTGGGTTGATAAAGAATTTAGTTGCGTCAGTGATCAACTCTTTTGGTAGAGTAGGTTTGATGATGGTTTCCATTACCGCTTCTACTAGATCATCTTGAGACACTGAATCACAGTGTTGAGTAGACAGCACTACTGCATCAATACCGACAGGTTTGCCATTTTCATAGGCAAATGTTACTTGTGACTTAGCGTCTGGACGTAACCAAGGTAAAGTGCCGTCTTTACGCACTTCTGCCTGGCGCTGAACTAAGCGATGTGAATAAGTGATTGGCGCAGGCATTAAAACGTCCGTTTCATTACATGCATAACCGAACATTAGACCCTGGTCGCCAGCACCTTGCTCTTCTGGGCGAGAACGGTCTACACCTTGGTTAATGTCAGGTGACTGCTTACCAATAGTATTCAAAATAGCACATGAATCGGCGTCAAAACCCATGTCTGAATGCGTGTAACCAATTTCACGAACTGTTTTACGAGTAAGCTCTTCGATATCTACCCAAGCGCTTGTGGTTACTTCACCACCAACCATGACCATACCTGTTTTTACATAGGTTTCACACGCTACTCGTGCTTTCGGGTCTTGCTCAAGAATTGCATCTAGTACTGCATCTGAAATTTGATCCGCAATTTTATCCGGATGGCCTTCAGAAACTGACTCTGAAGTAAATAAGTGTTTCGCCATTATTTTATACTCACAAAAAGTGCGCTTCGCGAACATGCGTAAAACAGCGCTGGAAAAATCTAGGGCGTTATTCTAACTAAAACAGGGTTGTATGCATAGTTTTTTTACGCCTAGACGTCTATTTTTATCTACTTGCAATTTAGTCATTAAAAACAATGTGAATTTATCGTTTTTCTTATGATTTTAATTGCAGTGGTAATTTTATTAGGTAAGAATGGGCCTTTAAAAACCACCGTGCAAACACTTAAAGGTAGGAGAATCCATGCCATCTCGCAAAGAACTTGCAAACGCAATTCGCGTTCTATCCATGGACGCTGTACAAAAGGCTAAATCAGGTCACCCAGGGGCACCCATGGGCATGGCAGATATCGCAGAGGTACTTTGGCGCGATTATTTAAAGCACAATCCGAATAATCCAGAGTGGGTAGATAGAGATAGATTTGTATTATCAAATGGCCACGGCTCGATGTTAATTTATTCTTTATTACACTTGAGCGGTTATGAGTTATCGATTGATGATTTGAAAAATTTCCGTCAGATGCACTCTAAAACTCCTGGCCACCCTGAGTATGGGTATGCACCAGGCATTGAAACTACCACGGGCCCTCTAGGGCAAGGCATTACAAATGCTGTTGGTATGGCGATTGCCGAAAAGGCACTGGCGGCACAGTTTAACCGTGACGAATACGATATTGTAAACCACTTTACTTATGCATTCTTAGGTGATGGCTGCCTGATGGAAGGTATCTCTCACGAAGCGTGTTCACTAGCGGGCACTCTAGGGCTAGGCAAGTTAATCGCATTTTGGGATGACAATGGCATTTCAATTGACGGTGAAGTAGAAGGGTGGTTCAGTGATGATACACCTAAGCGCTTTGAATCTTATGGGTGGCATGTCATTCCAGCTGTAGATGGTCATGATAGTGAAGCAATTAAAGAAGCAATTGAAGCTGCGCGAGCTGAAACAGGCAAGCCAACATTGATTTGTTGTAAAACTGTTATTGGTTACGGTTCACCTAACAAATCAGGTAGCCATGACTGTCACGGTGCGCCATTAGGTGATGATGAAATTAAAGCAGCGCGTGAGTTTTTAGGTTGGAAGCATGATGCTTTCGATATCCCTGAAGATGTTTACGCTAAATGGAATGGTGCGGCACACGGCCAACAAATTCAAAGCGAATGGTTGGTTAAATTTACAGAGTACCAGATGCATTATCCAGAGCTTGCTGCTGAGTTTGAGCGTCGTACTAAAGGTGAATTACCTGCTAATTGGACTGAACAAACCGAAGCTTATATTGCTGAGTTACAGGCAAACCCTGCTAACCCTGCCACACGTAAAGCATCGCAAAACGCACTAAATGCATTTGGTCCAATTTTACCAGAGTTTATGGGTGGTTCAGCGGACCTTGCAGGTTCTAACCTAACAATTTGGGAAGGCTCTAAAGGCCTAACTGCGGATGATGCATCAGGCAACTATATTTTCTATGGTGTGCGTGAGTTTGGTATGTCTGCAATCATGAATGGCATTGCCCTACATAAAGGCTTTATTCCTTACGGTGCTACATTCCTAATGTTCATGGAATATGCACGTAATGCCGTGCGTATGGCTGCATTAATGAAGCAACCAAGTATCTTTGTTTATACGCATGATTCAATTGGTCTAGGTGAAGATGGACCGACACACCAACCTGTAGAGCAACTTGCTAATATGCGCTTGACACCTAACTTAGTTAGCTGGCGTCCATGTGATCAGGTTGAGTCAGCAGTATCATGGCAGCAAGCGATTGAGCGTAAAGACGGTCCTACCTCTTTAGTATTTACGCGTCAAGGCCTTGCACAGCAAGCTCGTACTGAAGAACAAGTTGCTGCAATTAAGCGCGGTGGCTATGTGTTAAGTTGTGATACAAACCCTGAGGTTATCCTAATCGCAACTGGCTCAGAAGTTCAATTGGCTGTAGAAGCAGCAGAGCAATTGCGTCAAGAAGGTAAAAAAGTACGTGTTGTTTCAATGCCTTCAACAGATGTATTTGATGCGCAATCTGCAGAGTATAAAGAGTCAGTATTACCTGCATCGATTACTCGTCGAGTTGCAATTGAAGCGGGTATTGAAGATTTCTGGTACAAATATGTTGGCCTGAACGGCGCAATTGTTGGCATGAGCACCTTTGGTGAATCTGCACCAGCTGGTGAACTATTTAAGCATTTTGGCTTTACTGTTGAAAACGTAGTTGCTAAAGCAAACGCTTTGTTCTAATAGCGTTAAAGCAATTAAAAACCGCTCAGTAGGGCGGTTTTTTTGTGCATAAGTTTTACTTTTTATTTTTAAACGATAAGCCCAAATGACAAAAGTGGACTTATCGCATAATCAAGTCAGTCTATTTACACTCTAAACTGTGATACAGATTGACGTAATTCTTCAGCAAGCTTTGCGACTTCTGAGCTCGAAGTAGAGGTTTGATTTGCCCCTTCAGCTGTTTGCTCAGCAATCGTTACGATTGACTCAAGGCGTTCGCTTATCTCTTGAGATACCTGTTGCTGTTCGTTTGCTGCAGTTGCAATTTCTTCACTTACGTCGTGTGCCCTTGAAACCGCATCAGTGATAGAGTTTAGTGCTTCGTTGGCGATATCGCTCTGAGCCACACATGATTCTGCTTGTTGTTGTCCTTTTGACATGGCGGTAACCGCTTCTTCAGCCCCAGCTTGCAGTGATTCAATCATTGATTGGATCTCTTGTGTTGATTCTTGTGTTTTACTTGCCAAAGAACGTACCTCGTCTGCAACTACCGCAAAGCCACGACCTTGCTCACCTGCACGAGCAGCCTCAATCGCAGCATTGAGCGCGAGTAAGTTCGTTTGCTCAGCAATACCGCGAATAACATCCAAGATCCCGCCAATGGCAGAACTATCATGGTGGAGCTTATTGATAACGGTAGAAACCTCTTCCACTTCATGTGCCAGCTGCTCAATCGTTCTCTTGTTGTCATGTGAAATGCCTTTAACGCGCTCAGCTTCTTGATCTGCGTTTTTAATTTCATCAAGTGCTTGATGAGCACTGTTACTCACACCGTGTGCCGTACTGCTCATTTCTGTTGTTGCTGTGGCGGCTTGTTCAACTTGAGATTGTTGGCTCTTAATTGCGTGACTAGACTCTGAAGTAATTGCTGAGGTTTGCTCTGACGCAGCTGCTAATTGCGTTGAGCGTGACACGATACCTGTAATTAACTCTTTTAAGCTGGCGATGAGCGTATTACAGCTTTGTGCGAGTTCTCCAAATTCATCTTTTGCAGAGGCATCAAGGGAGTGTGTCATATCACCTCTGGCAACGATATCTAGTACGCGGTTTACTTCAGCAAGTGGTTTAGTGATGCGGCTAACAGTGAAATAAGCAATACCAATCGCTAGCAGAGTAGCGGCAATCATACCTGTCCAAGTAGCGATGTTGGCAGATGACACATCTTCGGTTACTTCGCTTTGAATTTCAAAGGCTAATTGCTTAGATTGCGCAACAAGCTCACCGAGTTGTTCAAGAGCTTTTTTAGTTGCCTGCTCTGCGCTATTAAGCTCATTTTGTGTATTGATACGGGCGGTGATTAAGCGTTGGCGATTGTTTGCAATACTGTCACTACCCTGAAGTTGCTCTTTGAGCGCTCCATAGTATGAGTCAAGGTCATTGAGCAAGTCTTCATCCAGTTGCGCAACGGTCGAGCGCATTAGTTCAATATTACGATCAATATCCTCAAATACGTAGCTTTGCTCTTTTTTGACGATATCCAAGGTGCTTGACTCATTGATAGTGAGTATATCAGCGCTGCTGGTAGCCAATGAACTAAACGAGTTTTCTAATTTATTAGCGGCTTGATATGCGCGTGAGTTTATCGACTCAAAGCCATCCAGGTCTAAGATATCAACCACAACCGTAGCGGCATCGTCAGCGGCAATTTCTGCTTCCTCTAATTGCGCTATAAGTTGTTTATTCAAACTCATTTCTAGTGATTTGTCGGCAAATAGGGAAGTAACCGATTTAGAGAACGTACCGAAACTTTTAGCGACATCCTGACTGCTTCCGGACAGTGTCGGTTCGTCTTGGACAATCTGGTTCAGAGCAGAATAACTTTGCTCAAAGGTTTTTTGACGTGTATTAAAAGCAGATTTTAAACCACTCAATTCGTCACTGGATTGTGTGTAAAAACTAGCTTGGGCGATTTTACTCATTTGAGTAAATTCAATTTGTAAAGCTGCGCTCCTATCTAGCGCGGGAAGAGAAAGATTGTTGACCAGCTGAGTTGAACTATCGATATTTGCGATCCTGAGCAGCGAGTTCACTCCGATGGACAATAAAAGTAGGGTAATTATTATAAAGCCACCCCAAATACGTTGGCTAACGGTTAAATTCATACAAACATACCATCAAGTTAAAGCAGTACAACCACTTATCGGATTTATTGCGCATTAGTTAAGTATTTTATAGCAGATGTGAATATAAAATTCAGTAAAAACGGATAGGTTTTAATTAATTGCTTGTAATTTGTTCGTTTGTAGACAAATTAAGCAAAGTCATTGGACCACCCCAGACGCATCCTGTGTCTAAAGCAATAACTTGATCTAGGGAGGTTTTTCCCTCTAATGCTGCCCAGTGGCCAAAAATGAAACGAGTTTGGCTTGTTTTAAAGCGTGGATGAGTAAACCAAGGCTGTAATTGCTCACTGTCTTTGAGTGTGCCTTTATTATCAAAATCAAGCAGCCAATTTGGTGTTAGAAAACGCATTCGTGTGAACACATTGACTATGGTATTAAACTTAATTTGTGGATCGTCATCTGGTAAATCAATATTTGAGTTTTTACCATACATGTCTGCTAAAAACTGCGCAGAATTAGCGCTTCGATAACAAGATTGTCCCCATTTTGACAACTTGATTGCTTGCTCAATATCCCAATGAGGATGTATGCCTGCATGTGAAATGAAGCAATCGAACTCTGGCAAATATGTACATAGAGGTTGTGACTGCAAAAAAGTTAAATACTTTGTCAGTGACGTACTCGAAATTAATGCGTCTAGCTTGTCTTTGGGATTGGCTTTTTTGGCATTGAGCACGGTCGACATCAAGTGTAGGTCATGATTACCTAAGGTCACGGTGACTGAGCTTTGTAATGAATATACGTATTGCATACAGGCTAGGGAATCAGGTCCACGTGCAACCAAATCCCCAACCAAGTACAAGTGATCTTTACTTGGGTTAAAGTCTACAAGTGCTAAAAGCTGTTTAAATTGCGTATAGCACCCTTGTAAATCACCAATTACGTAGTGTGCCATTATCAGTGCAATATATCTGGACGATTAAGCCTAAACACTTTAATAGGTGCTTTGAATTCAGAACCAAATTCATTTCGCATCAAGTAGTAGCCTTCCATAGTACCTACAGGAGTGTCTAAAACGGCACCACTGGTATATTGGTAGCTTTCTCCAGGACGAATCGTTGGTTGCTCACCAACAACACCTTCTCCCTCAACCTCTGTTTCTTTGCCATTTGCATCAGTGATTAACCAATAACGGCTTTCAAGCTTTGCACTGCATAGGCTATGGTTCTTGATGGTAATGGTGTAAGCAAAAACGTATTTGTCTTTTTCTGGCTGAGATTGTGCTTCCACATAAAATGTCTCAACCGAGACTTTTATTGGTGTGCCTATTTCACTGTTTGTTGTCATAGATCCAGTTTGCGATTTCAATAAATTGAGAAAGGGAGATATTTTCCGCACGCAGTGACGGGTCAATCCCAAGCTGTGTTATCTCTTCTACTGTAAGTAAATTTGAAAGACTATTTCGCAGAGTTTTACGTCTTTGGTTAAATGCCTCAAGACAAACGGTATTGAGTATTTTTGTGCTTTTTGCACTGCGTTGACCTGCATCTTTAGGGATCAGCCTAACGACTGCAGAGTCAACCTTTGGCGCAGGTTTGAAACAGGTGGGTGGCACTTCAATGACTGGCATAGCATGACAGTAATATTGTGTCATCACACTTAATCTACCGTAGGCTTTGGAACCTGGCCCTGCGACCATTCTATTTACAACTTCTTTTTGGAGCATAAAGTGCATGTGTTCGACATGGTCTGCAAACTCAAAAAGGTGAAATAATAGAGGCGTTGAGACGTTGTATGGCAAATTACCAAATATCTTTAACTTTGCTGTTTCACTAACTAGGCTAGAGAAGTCAAACTTCATTGCATCGCCTTGATGAACATTGAGCTTACTGCCCATTGTTGGGTGAGCAATTAGACGCTCTGCAAGATCTCTATCTAGCTCAACAACCGTCAACTTGCCGCTAAGTTCAACAACTGGCTCAGTGATTGCCCCAAGACCTGGGCCAATTTCAACCAGGTTGTCATTTGGTGTTGGATCTATCGCCGTGACTATCTTATCGATGATGTTGTCATCATTTAAAAAGTTTTGGCCGAATCTTTTGCGGGCGCGGTGGCCCAAATGTACTTTATCTGTCATGAATTCTGTATTTTCTTGCTTGCAAGCTTAATTGCTTCGTGAATTGCCAGTTCAAAACTACCAACTTCAACATCTCCTGATGCTGCCAAGTCAAGGGCTGTGCCATGATCAACGGAAGTTCTGATAAAAGGCAATCCCAAAGTAATATTAACTGAGTTACCAAATCCTTTATATTTTAACACAGGTAATCCTTGATCGTGATACATCGCCAGTACCGCATCTGCATTATCAAGATACTTAGCTTGGAAAAGCGTATCTGCAGGGAGTGGACCAATGAAGTTCTTGCCTTCATTGTTAAGCTTTTCTAACACTGGTGAGATGGTATCGATTTCTTCATTACCTAAATGTCCGCCTTCGCCTGCGTGTGGGTTTAATCCACAAACAAGTATACGCGGGTCCTGTACACCAAACTTAGTTTGTAAGTCATGGTATAAGATATTAGCGACTTTGGTGAGTCGCTCTTGTGTAATTGCTTTAGAAACATACGCGAGCGGAATATGCGTGGTTGCCAGTGCGACTCTTAGACCTGTTGTTGCAAGCATCATGACAACATCGGGTGTATTTGATTGGTGAGCGAAATATTCTGTATGGCCACTGAATGAGATGCCAGCTCGATTGATAATGCCTTTGTGAACAGGGCCTGTCACAACTGCATCAAAGGTACCATCCATATTTTTTTCTGAGGCAATACGCAATGTATCTAAAACATACTGCCCGTTCTGTTCATTTAGCTGCCCAGGAACGACGTCACAGCCTTTATCTACCTGAAGATAATACAGTTGCTTTTCTGCAGCAGGCTTAATGGGTTCTTGAGGGTCAAATGCAATTAACTCAATTTCTAACCCAAGCTCATTTGCTCTTTGTTCTAAGATGGTGCGATCAACAACAGCAACAAGCTGGGCGGGCCAGCATTGTTGTGCTAATTTGATCACCAAGTCAGGGCCAATTCCAGCTGGCTCACCAGGCGTAATTGCTATTCTCAAGCTCATATATGATCTTCTTTATTTGCTATCAAGAACTTCAACGTGAGCTTGCTCTCGCATTTCTCTCATCCATTTGAAGCTTTCTTCTTTGAATTTTCTTCTAAATAATAACTGGTGAGCTCGGTTCATTTTCGCTTGCTCTGTTTTATCAGCTACGCGTTTGTCTAGAAGTTCTACAATATGCCAACCAAATGTACTGCGAAATGGCTCACTTACCTCATTTTGCTCAAGGCCCAGTAGAGTGTCTCTGAAAGCAGGTACGTAAGTTGATGGGTCTGTCCAGTCATATTCACCACCTTTTAACGCAGAGCCAGGATCTTCAGAGTGTTCTTTTGCCAGCTCTGCAAAATCAGCGTTGCCTGCTCTTAAATCTTTAACAAACCCAGCAAGCATATCGCGAGCTTTCTCTTCACTTAAAATGATTGATGGCTTCAACAAAATATGTCGAGAGCGTACTTCAACCGTCTCTACAACTTCTCGGCCACGCACATCTTGGACCTTAACAATATGAAAACCGGCGCCAGAGCGAAGAGGGCCAACTAGTTCATCTTTTTTCTTCCCTTTAATTGCTTCAGCAAATAATGTTGGCATTTCATTGATACCCATCCAACCAAGTTGACCACCATCTAATGCATTTGCACCACCCGATGAAGCGATTGCGATACGCTTAAATTCTTTTCCTTCATTTAAGAATTTAATCACGTTTTCTGCGCGTTCTCTTGCATCTTCGACTTCTTCTGGATTTGCTTTTCCATCAATCTTAATGAGGATATGACCAATATTATATTCTTCACTTTGGCCGCTTTGTTGTTCTAAAATTTTATTTAAGTTATCTATCTCTTGCGGGCTTATATATACTCTTCTATCTACGGCACTACGCTTAACTTGGCTTATTGTGATCTCTTTTCTTATCTCTTCTCGATAAGCTTGAAAGCTATCACCTGCCTCTTCAACAGAGCGACGCAGATCACTGATAGTTCCGCCTTGCTCTTTAGCGATGTTTGCTAGGGTTTGGTCTAGATGAGCATCCGAAATGATCATGCCCATGCGATTAGCAAGTTGCAATACAAGGGTTTCATCGATTAGTTTGTCAGTTGCCTGAATATGCAAAACTTTATCTGACGGTAATTCAGTACCTTGTTGGCTTGCTTGCTCTTTAACTCGATTTACAATCTGATCAACTTCACTTTGAAGTACGACACCATCGTTCACTGTGGCAACGACTTTGTCAATTTGTATACGTTCTGCAAATGCTGGCTGACATAGCGCAACACTTAATACCGGAATGAGTAACAGCTTTTTGAAATTCATAAGAGTCTTTGTTGTTAATTATTTAAAAAATAGGGCCTACGGTAGCCAAATATACCTTGTTTAAGTAAATGGCTCGCATCATATCTCGACTTACTTCCCAACCCTTTTAGCACAAAATTAAAGTTTATGCTTGAGTCGAAAATAGGGTCATGAAAATTAGTGGATTGATTCAAATCAGTCTCAATCGTTCTATTTCCTGTAATTTGAATAGCCCAGCAGCAAGATTCGTACTGTAGACCAGCAAATACTTCTACGCTTCGTTTACTTGTTAAGTCACGATGATAGCTCGCAACAACTTGCCAGTTATCGTCAATGGGTAAGCTGGTAAATATGCCGACTTGATCAATCTCATTACCTGAGACATCGTTAACGTAGTGATGGTTCAACTGTACCAGCTTTTTATTATTACCACGATAATCAATTGTCATATGTGAGCGGATCACGTCTTTTTCGTCTGCGTCGTACTGTATTCCACCAGAGAAATACCATCTTGGGTGCCAGTGAATTTTGGTTTCTGCGGCGAACAATGCATTGTAATTGTTATCGCCAAAGCGGTTATTAAGTGTATTTTCAGTTGGTTTTACTGAGTCACTTAAATAGATAATTTGGCCGACACTCAAGCTAAAGCGCTCAGTATTTTTATCGTCTAACAAGCGAGTGGTTGCACCTAAGGTAACTTGGTTTGCTTCTGAGATGTAATCAACGCCAGAAAAGCGGCGTTCTCTGAATAAACCAAAAAAGTCATCTTGCATTTTCACCGTATCGTAGGAGCCGATTTTACTTTGGTCTTTGTCTGGTGTGTATAAATACTGGATCTGTGGTTCTAAAGTTTGCGTCCCATCGTTCAGAAGAAAGTGCGTATTGCGCTCTAAGTTTAATTGTCCATGCAGTCTCACCTGTGGCAATGTACGGGACGTTGAGTCTTTAAATTCGCTGTCATTAAAATTACCATTTTGCTCATAATGCGTGTGTAATAATGCTAACTTTGAATCAAATGACCATGCATAGTCACTGATGTTATAGGTAACACTTGGCTCAAGGTGAACACGTGTTGCATCAGTAATTGTCGCATCGCTGTTTTTGAAGTGACTCATTTGCCCAGTAAATTGCCAGTCCAGACCAAGGTATTCTTCTGGGATACGGTTTTTAATCGTAATTTCTGGAAATGCAGAATAAGACTCAGCATGATTCCCCAGCACTTCAAAATTTTGCAATTGCATGTCGACGAGCCAATCTTCGCCAAGGTAACTTAATTGGCCTTTTCTAGCTAACTGTGTATCTGTCTGATTAGCGTAACTAGACCCAAGATCGGTGAGGTAGTTGTCATCGCTGACATTGGTTACATCAAAATTGGCACGCCAAAAGTCATTGAAATAGCTTTTCTGTTGCCAGTGTACTAAGTACCGCTCATCTAGGTTTGGTTCTGATTTATCGTTGGTAAGTATTTCTGTTGCTAGCGTACCAGTATGTTGTTCGGTCAAATACCTAAACTCAGCTTGCAATTGCAGCCCTTTATTTGACATATACCTGGGTGTGAGTAACGCGTCGTAGTTTTCTGCCAGATTAAAGTAATAGGGGGTGACGATTTCGATGCCATAGCGGTTTGAGCTTGATAAAGTTGGCGTTAAGAGTCCCGATTTTCTTTTATCATCGATTGGAAACGTAAAATAAGGAACATAGACGACAGGGGTGTTTAATATTTTTAATACGGTGTTATACGTTTCGCCCCAACCTTTTTCTTTATCTAGTGTGATTGTACTTGCTTCAATTTGCCAAAATGGTGACTGGCCTGGACATGTCGTAAAGCTTGAGTTAAATAAATCCACTTGAGTACTAGTCGCGCGCAACTTCTCGGCTTTTCCTTTACCCTGCTGTTCGGTCAATTGATATTGTGCGCCGAGCAAGCTAAATTCGCTTCTGTTGAGATCTGCATACATACCTGTGCTATCGACTATTGTGTAATCATCTTGAAATAGCAATGGCCCTGAGGCATTTAGAAGGCCTTTACGTTTATCGACTAATGCGCTTTGTGCTGTGACGGACATCGTATTAGTATTGACCTCAACATCACCAGAAAATTCTGCACTGTCAGTGCCTTGCAGTTCAACTTTATTTGCTTGAATATCGATGGTGTCTGGCAGTATACCTTCCATAGGTTGCCAGTCTTTTGGTTGCAGATAGTCTTTACAGAGTCCGCCAACAGTGTTCGAATTAGCGAAAACCTGTGTACTAATAAGGGGTAGGACCAAAATGCCCCAATTTTTGCTCATTTATCGACCTTGTCTACCTTGCACCACGATTCAGCAAGACATGATAAATGAAAACCGTGTTAAATACAGTAATTAAGATCAGTAATTGGTGAAAATATGGCGAGTTTTACTCCATTGGACAGATTAGAAAGAGAACATCACAGACAACAGTTTATTGAAACCCAATTTGGAGGAATTGATGAGATCGATATTACCGCTATCACAGGTGATGCAAGCTTTAGGCATTACTTCCGTATTCAAACAGCTAAGGCTGATTTTATTTTGATGGATGTGCCACCTGAAAAAGGCTCTGTCTGTGAATTTGTGCATTTAAATGAAGTATTCGCAGAAGGGGGCCTCACTGTGCCAAAAGTGTTGGCTTTTGATGATAAACTAGGGTTTGTTTTACTTGAAGATCTAGGGGTGATCCATCTTGCTGATCTTATCGAATCAGAGCACAGAGAAGCACATTATCTGACACTGTTATCTTGGCTGCCTAAAATAGCTAAGTTACCCGTATCGCGATGGATGAAAGAATATGACTCGGCATTTATAGTACAAGAGATGGAGATTTTTAAATCTTGGTTATTAGAAAAATGGCTTGGTTACGCATTGGACGATGAAAAAGCGGGCAGGTGGCAGCATTTAACCGAAAGTCTAACGCAGTGTATGTTGGCTCAACCACAAGTAGTAATGCATCGTGACTTTCACAGTCGAAATGTGATGTTTCATCAAGGAGAAGGTCGCTTAATAGATTATCAAGATGCGGTGGTAGGTCCTGTGTGTTATGACGCAGTTTCATTACTTAAAGACTGTTACGTAAAGTTACCTGAAGACGAGTTTGAAAGCTTAAAAAAAGCCAGTTATCAGCAACTGTCGAGTCATGAGCTTCTAGAGGGTATTGCATATGAGCAGTACGTTGATTACTTTAACCTTACTGGTCTTCAAAGGCACTTGAAAGCTGCGGGCATTTTTGCTCGGTTAAATCTACGTGATGGCAAGCCCGGATACTTACCCAATATTTTACCTACCCTAGATTATATTGTGGAAGCTGCTGGTGCATATGCTGAATATCAATGGCTTGCAACTTGGCTTCAATCCGAGATAATACCGATGGTACAAGATAAACTAGCAGAGTCTTTATGAAAGCAATGATCCTAGCTGCTGGGCGAGGCCAACGTATGATGCCTTTAACTGCACAGATACCAAAACCCTTGTTAACAGTGGCAGGCAAGCCTTTGATTGCGTATCACCTTGAGCGATTAAAGCGTGCAGGTATTGATCACGTTGTTATTAATCTAGCGTGGCAAGGTGAAAAGATCGAACAACATTTCGGTGATGGTAGCCAGTTGGGTATGCACATTGAGTATAGCCATGAACCTGAAGGCGGGCTTGAAACAGCTGGGGGTATTGCGATGGCACTACCCAAGTTATGCACAGAGGAAGATGTTTTTGTAGTTATTAACGGTGATATCTTTACCGATTATGACCTGCATGCTTTGACTCAATTGCAGCTTATGTGTGGTGAGGCACATATCGTACTGGTAGAAAACCCTGCACATAACCCTGATGGCGATTTTCGTTTAACGCATCAGCCACTCAATGAACAGACCTATACATTTTCTGGCATAGGTTTGTATCACAAAGATTTTTTTAGAGATGTGATGATTTCAAAAAGGCCGCTTGGCCCGATGTTACGAGCAGCGATAGACGAGCATATGTTATCTTGTGAGCTGTTTTTGGGTCAGTGGCATGATATTGGGACACCTGAAAGACTTAAGGAAATTAACATCGTGATGGAGTCTAGTGATGTGGGGTAAGCTGATAGGTGCAGGTTTTGGCTTTTTGTTTGGCAAATGGTTAGGTGCGATTTTAGGTTTTTATCTGGGTCATCTGTTTGATAAAAGCTTAAAACAAGACTTCGATAAAGCCGGCGGGTTTCAAGGTTTTTTTAGTGGAGATGACCTTAACGAGCGCCAAGCACTGTTTTTTTCCAGCTGTTTTGCTGTGATGGGGCATATTGCAAAATCAAACGGTAGAGTAAGTGAAGTGCATATTCAAGCCGCATCTGCCTTTATGGATGAAATGGCCTTACACGGAGATGATAGAAGAGAAGCGCAAAGTGCTTTTAATGCCGGCAAACAGGCAGAATTTTCTATTAAAGAGTCGGTGCACGATTTTAAAGAAGCTTTTGCTAGGCGATACGATTTACTGCAGTTGTTTTTGGAAATCCAAATCCAAATGGCTTTTTCTGATGGTCATCTATCAGCCAAAGAGCTCGAGCTTTTGAAGTTAGTAAGTAAGTACTTAGGTATTGGCGGGAAGCATTTTAATTTTGTCTTGAAACGCTATCAGGCAGAATTTAAGTTTCGTCAACAGCGTGCTCAGTGGCAGTCTCAGCAGAATAATCGGCAGTCTAATCAATCACACAAAAGTGGATATCAACAGTCGCACCACAACACAGTGGCACCTGAGCCTGAAATTTCTCGAATTCAAGCATTAGCTGTACTCGGGTTAGAACAAGGAGCTAGCGAGAAGGAGATAAAACGTGCATATCGCAAACTCATGGCCCAGCACCACCCAGATAAATTGGTTTCGCAGGGTTTACCTGAGCATATGATGGAAGTGGCAAAAGTAAAATCGCAAAATATACAAGCAGCTTATGAGGTCCTAAAAAAGTAGTGTTGTTATAATTGTCGCAAAAAACCTGACAACTCTTTTTGTAGTCGGTAATGTTGGCTTTCTTGTGTATTTTGACCAAATAACTGCCTTTGACGGTAATCGTATTTACTGTTTCTTTTTGCCCAACGGCGCCTATCTTTCACTGTATGGAGCACAGCAGGGTTATCATAAGAATAAAATACATCCAATAATGCTGGACTCACTAAAGAGAGACTGGCTGCAAGGTGCTTGTTCCTGTTAGGGTTGGCAAGCTGTGCACTGACAGTGATCAAAGCATCTACTCGTATCTGTGGCAAGGTTGCGAGATGCTCTGCAAACAGACCTGCACTGTTACCAAAAGCTAAAATGGCGATATGTTCGTTTTCTCTCAGCGCCAGTGTCTTATAAAGTGCATCGAAGCGCGCTACTAGCTCCATCTTATAATCATTGAGCGCTGATTCACTGACAGAAGAAACAACATTTTGCTGCCTCGATTTCGGTTGGTTTTGCTCTGTATCGACTATACCGTCTTGTATCATATTTACGTTGATATTCAGATCTGGGGATGGGATAACATATGTATCATAACCATCATCGTTAAGTGCTTCTCTTAGGTAACTTAATCCATTGCCATGCAGTGGTGATTGTTCAATCCCAGGGAGCATTACAATAATACCGCGCTTACTGCTACTCATATACTCAGAAAACAGCACAGGGACCTCTCGTTCGTCATCTTTGATGGTTATAAACGAGTCATTAGCTAGCCAGTATCCTAAATCAGATTTGATGATCTCTGTTTTTGGCTGGGGAGCAATATGCTCTGCTGCTTGACTTAAACTGTTAAGTGCAAACATGACGCTGAAATAAAGTGTCAAACTTAACTTGGTCTGTTTTCTCATGGTGCCAGCGAATAAAAATGTATTGATTAGTTTATCTATCGACTAAAAGCCCTTGAGCTTTAGTATTTTAATTTGTGAATTTGATACAATAGACAAATATGCAGTAATGGAAATGAGAGGATGTCTAAATATGGCAGACAGTAAGCGCGATTACATTTGGTTGTTTTTTAAAGGAGCTGGCATGGGGGCTGCTGACCTGGTTCCCGGTGTTTCTGGCGGGACTGTGGCATTTATTACAGGCATATATGCCCGCCTATTAGCAGCCATTAAAAGCGTGGATGTTACAGTATTAAAAATGATTTTAAAGGGCCAAATTAAGGAAGCATGGTCGCATATTGATGGTAACTTTCTGCTTGCGGTATTTGGTGGATTATTTACAAGTGCTTTAGCTTTATCAAAAATCATTGCTTATTTACTCGAGCACCACCAAACTTTTGTTTGGTCGTTCTTTTTTGGATTGATAATTGCCTCATTCGTTTACATTGCCAAGCAAGTTAAACGTTGGCAGTTACAACATATTGTCAGTTGCACATTGGGTGTGATCATTGCGGTAATGATAACATCGTTAAGTCCTGCAGAAGCACAAGCACAGCCATGGTTCTATTTTGCTGCGGGCAGCATCGCTATTTGCGCGATGATATTACCAGGTATCTCAGGTAGCTTTATTTTGTTGTTACTGGGTATGTACGGCCATGTATTAACTGCGGTCAATGAACGAGAGTTTATGCTCATTGGTTTGTTTTTGCTGGGATGTGTATGTGGACTGATGATTTTTTCAAGGTTTTTATCTTGGTTATTAGCAAGGTTTGAACAAGTAACTTTTGCATTGTTGGCTGGGTTTTTAATTGGCTCGCTAAATATGTTGTGGCCATGGAAAAAAGTAGTTTCTACTTATGTCAATTCAAGTGGAGTAGAGAAACCATTGACGCAAAAAAATATCTCGCCTATGGAGTTCTCTCAGTTGACAGGCCAAGATGCGCAATTAGGCATTTGTATTGCACTCGCTGTATTTGGACTCTGCTTGATCCTTGCTCTGGATAAACTTAGTCATCAGGATTAACTCAGTCATCAGCACGTTGCTCATCGGGCTCAAATGCAACGTGCTACCCTTACTACTTCCTTTATTTTTAACCCCATCGCAATACTTATTTTGTGGTATGCAATAAATTCAAGGTAACAATATAATCACATTTGTGGTTTATCATGTAATACAAGACAAAATGCCATGCTTTAACCTGTAGTTTCGTAAACTAGCTGTAAAATTAGACTAGAGTACAATGTCGCAAGTGTAAAAAGTGTGTTACTTTCTGGCGAAGATGTACTCACTAAACAAGGAAACACCTTGAAATGAAACTTGTAGGGATCAGTTGCCTGCTATTGTTCTGTTTGCTGGGGATCAATTTTTCAGCGTTCGCTTCTACCACCCAACTTGACTTAACTGCTAATACACTAGGGTTTGTATGTATCGCCATTTTTGTCGTTGCATATACACTGGTGATGCTTGAAGAAAAGCTGCATATGCGTAAATCCAAACCTGTCTTGGTCGCTGCAGGTTTAATCTGGATTTTAATTGGTGCATTTTATATCGAGCAAGGCATGCCAGATGCGACTGAGCATGCGTTTCGTCATAACTTACTCGAGTTTGCTGAGTTGATGCTGTTCTTACTGGTTGCGATGACCTATATCAATGCGCTTGAAGAGCGCAGATTGTTTGATGCGCTGCGTGCTTGGATGGTGAGAAAAGAATTTAATTATAAAACCCTATTTTGGTTAACTGGATTTCTATCATTTTTTATCTCCCCGATTGCAGATAACTTAACGACTGCTTTGCTCATGTGTGCTGTGGTGATGAAAGTTGCAGAGGGAGATAAAAAGTTCATTAATTTGAGTTGTATAAACATCGTTGTGGCTGCAAATGCTGGCGGTGCATTTAGTCCCTTTGGTGATATTACCACCTTGATGGTGTGGCAGGCAGGCATGGTTAAATTTAACGAGTTTTTTGTCTTGCTTGTGCCATCTATTGCCAATTATGTAGTTCCAGCGGCGATTATGAGCTTTTTTGTTGCAGATAAGAAGCCTGCCGCAAGCTGCGAAAGTGTTGAGCTTAAACGCGGTGCGCTGCGTATTCTTACGCTCTTTTTACTTACTGTCGCTACCGCAGTAATGTGCCATAGCTTACTGCATTTACCTCCTGTACTTGGCATGATGATGGGGTTGGGGTATTTACAGTTTTTCGGATATTTCTTGAGAGTGACATTACCCGGATCTCTGGCTCGTAAAATGGCAATGGCAGAGCGTGAAGGCGATAAAGAGCGATTGAAAAAGCTCGGTAGTGTTGTTCCTTTTGATGTCTTCAGTAAAGTATCAAGGGCTGAGTGGGATACTTTACTGTTCTTTTACGGCATTGTTATGTGTGTTGGGGGACTTGGTTTCTTAGGGTATCTAAATCTCATGTCTCATGTGCTGTATGGCGGCTGGTCTGCAACAGGGGCGAATGTTTTCTTGGGTGTTATTTCTGCTGTCATTGATAATATTCCTGTTATGTTTGCAGTATTATCGATGCAACCTGAAATGTCTCATGGACAATGGTTACTGATAACTTTGACCGCAGGTGTGGGCGGGAGCCTACTCTCTATCGGATCCGCAGCTGGAGTTGCCTTAATGGGGCAAGCTAGAGGTAACTACACCTTTTTTGGTCACTTAAAATGGACCCCAGTCATTGCACTCGGTTATGCTGCCAGCATTGCAGTACACCTTTGGTTAAATGCTGATTTATTCACTATTTATGGCTAGCACATGTCTGTTTAGTTGTTTAATTTAGATATATGGTGGTAGGCCGAGTGTAGTGCTTGGTCTACTGGCTTGTTTTGCTCAGTAGCTCTGATAATACAATGCCGCGAGATTTGACCACTGACTTTCCCCACCATGATCCCTGTACTATTTTTTGCTGCTCTCACCGCTTCAATACCTAACTCTGTGGCTAAGATACGATCCTCAGGGCAGGGGCTTCCACCGCGTTGTATATAGCCCAATACACATACAGCGCTTTCAATGTTAGCTGTGTCTTTTAAAGCTTGTTGCAGTCCATGGGGCCCATTGGGCCAGAGGTTTTCAGCTAATACAATCACAAAGCCTGTATGTTGCTCTACTAGTTGCGATTGTATTTGAGCTATCAGGTGAGATTTAGCTTGTTCTAAATTCTTGAGGTTGCAGTTTTCAAATGAAAGAATTGCTTCAGCACCTGCTGCCAAGCCGACATTAAATGCGATATGGCCACTGCGACGACCCATGACTTCGATAATAAAAACGCGTTCGAATGCATTGGCTGTGTCACGAATCTTATCTATAGCCTGTGTTGCCGTATTAACGGCACTGGCAAAGCCAATCGTTTTATCTGTACAAGCGATATCATTATCTATGGTTGCGGGTACACCAATAAGGTTACCGGGCCAGTAATTCTGTAGTGCCATCATGCCTCTAAACGAACCATCCCCGCCGATGACGATAAGTGCATCTACCTTGTGTTTTGTGAGCGTATTGGCAACTTGTTTTACCCCTGCATCCTGATGCATCTCTTTACAGCGAGCACTTTTTAAAATTGTGCCCCCGCGCTGGATAATAGGGGAAACAAGCTCGGGCGTTAGAAGTATGAACTCATCATTTATAAGGCCATTATAGCCATGGTAAAAGCCGAAACATTCGATATGTTGTTCATGACATGAAAATACAATCGCGCGTATTACAGCGTTCATGCCAGGCGCATCGCCGCCACTGGTGATAATTGCTATGCGGTTCATTAATTCCCCCGATAAAAAAGGAGCATGCAAATTTTAGCCTAGACAGCGATGCATAAATGTCAAAGTTGTCTACTGGCTGGATAAAGACCAAATTGACACACTACCTGAAATCTCATTTCCTACAATTAGCAAAGCTTCTCCTGTTGGGCTTTGTGCTTGATCAATGAATACCATGCCTTCTGGGGCGAGGTCTCCACTTATTTGCGCACCTGCTTCTAGCCCTCTGTTGATCATATAAGTATGCATGGTGACATTAAATGGATTGCTAACGTCGTAGACTAAGATGCCGCCCATTCTTTCTAAGCCAATAAATGCATAAGTACGGTCATTGATTTGACCGATTGCAAGCGCTTCTGGTTCGGCGCCTTTTGCATCTGAACGTGTATCACCCTTGTTTTCATCTTCATCATTATTGAAAGCTTCGCCATGGATGGATGCTGTGATTTTCCCAATGTCATCACCTGAGTCATATACTCTATGACCATGATGATCCCAGATTGAAAATGAGCGGGCACCATAGGTGTAAAGCGCTTCATATTGATTGTCGTTGTCTGAATCACCCAGTACGGTACTTACTTTTAGTCTGCCGATATCTTGATCATCATTATTTAGGTAGTCGAAGTTGTTGTTGAGTGTTAAATCTTCAGCTCTTATCTCATCAGTGTAAGCTAGACAGCCGTCATCATTGTCGAATTCCAGCCCGCCTTCAGCTAAACAAGTTGCTTCGTCAGGAGAATCAAAAAAGTATTCCCGACCATCGCCTTCATTAGCAGAAATAATGAAGTTGGCGCCTTGCCACTGGTAGGCTGCAATCGTATCTGGTTGATACATACCGTATAACCCAGGGTATGCTGCGAAGTTAATTGCGTTGTCTTTATCTGATGCATCAAGCGTCGATTTACCCCAGTCTTTAAAGCCAAGACCAAGTATGGACAGGCTATTATCAATTAAGTCGACTTTGGCAATTGCATTATTTTCTTGTAGCGAAACATAGGCATAGCGACTGTCTTTGCTGATGGTGACATATTCAGGCTCTAGGTCCATCGATACAGTCGTATTAATGGTATTGCCTTTGATTGTACGCCCCGTCGGGTTTGCAAATACAACACCTTGGTTTTTTAGCACAGCTAACTGACTATCAAACTGATTGAAATTTAGAATGTTTGCGGTATCGGATACTTGATCGTTATTTATGTCGATGACTGCGATGCTACCTTCTGGGTCGATACTATAATCCCCTTTGGGTTCTCCTTCATTTGCGACTACGACCTTTTGCCCGTCAGGGCTAAATGTAACCATGTCTGGCAGATAGCCAACAGTCACCGCTTTTATAAACTTAGGCGTGTCAGCAATATCGAAAAATACGATTTTACCTGATTGGCCTGTGTCTTTGGCGATTGCGACAGCGAGTAAGTTATCGTGAATAGCTAGGCTGTTTGCATCGCCAGTTTCAAATTCACTCAGGTTGATACTGGTATTGCTCTGTAAATTGGTATTGGTTACCACACCTTCTGCATTTTTTGTCAGTGTTTGTGGATCCATGTCTGCAATATTGATTATTTCAATTGTAGCTGGTGAAGAAGAGCTGTTTAGGGCAAAGATACGCTGACCTTGAGCGTGGTAAGCAACTATCTCTGCAGCGCCTTCTGGACTTTCTGCGTTGAGCACTGCTCGGCCAATAAGCTTTGGAGTAATTTGTTGGAGTGAGTCTAATCCTGCTGCACCATCCACACCGTTTGTACCCGGGTCCCCTTTATCTCCCTTGTCGCCAGTGCTACCAGTCTCTCCGATCTGGCCGTTGCTTCCATCTTTGCCATCGACTCCATTTCTGCCATCTTCGCCATCAAAAGTACAGCCTGTTAGTAAAGCTGAGATAAGTAATGGAAGTACAAGTTGCTTCATTTTCGTTTAGTCCCAAAATATTATTGAATTTAGGAACATAATTAAACATAAATAATTTACAGCTAAGTGACAAAGAAGCGTTTAGACACAAAAAATACATATTTGAAGGGGGAGTTGATATAAGTTAAATGGCCCTCGCACTGAGTGCGAGGGAGGCCAATTAATTACCACCAGCGGTGATACGGTTCAACTCTTCACGTTGCGCTGTAGGCAGGTTGTCTACAACAATGTTGTATGAGTCATCAATCAACTTTTTTAACTCATCTTCGGGAATGCTGCCATCAAGCACGATGGTGTTCCAAAGACGTTTGTTCATATGGTACCCAGGTACAATCGACGAATATTTGTCACGCAGTAACAATGCTTCATCTGGATCGCACTTTAAGTTTAGCCACCAAACTGGCTCACCATTTTCGTTTGTTTGGCCTTCTTTACCTTCATAAAGTGTTGCAAACATTTTGTGTTGCACTTTATACACATCTACTTCTTGTGCAAATGGCTTGGTAATAAAGGTCCCAGGCTTTGCCTGTAAATAATTATGTACACTCTTCTGATCCATAGCCCGTGTCCTTGAAAAACTATATTAATTAAAACAACATGGGGCTAATTTTAGCAGCTATTGAGAGAATTCTGTAATGAGTAAGACTTCTTATGCAAAATGTCATGAAATAACAAACATAGTTGACAAATCTAGGTTCGATACTATCCACCTAATTACATAAATCAAATTTACAATCCATTGAAATTTATTAAATTAGAGAAGATAAGTTCGAAAAATATGTCTAATAGACTTTTCTCATCATTAAACTATCTCAAGTAGGCATTAAATGCGCTACTTTTGGGGTAGCTGCAAACTACACCATGACCGACTGATCTAACAAGTACTACCTGAACTACTTACTACTAACTTTAGTCTAGTATTCGTAAATACACTATTACGATTTACCAAACCTAGTTTTACATGGTGAAATAGTGAATGTATGTCACTGCCCTAACCGCAATTTGCAGCTAAATTGTATCTGGTTACACTTTTTTATGATGCAATAAAGCGGTAATTAATGACTAAACTCTAATAATAAACTGTTTATTAAAGAGTTTTTCATTTCAAAGACCATGTAGTCCCTATTTTAGCACTAAATATTCTGCAATAACTTGTTTCTTCAAGGCTGGTATTAAATTAAATAATGCAATATTTTGCAACAATTTTATGTTTTTGATTGGTTTTTATCCGTAAAATGATGGTTTTGTCCGATTTTAAGACTGCGTTTGTGACATTACCTCTACAGGCTTAATTTAACTCGCTGAGAGCTTAAGATAGGTTGAAATAGTAAAATGTGATTAAATTTAGATTATTTAGCAATTAATTAACGAGTTGTAGGCTTGGTTTTATATCATTTTCCGCTTGTAAGAAGTGCTCAAACTCGTCACTAGAAAGCGGTTTGGAATAGTAGTAACCCTGTATTGTTTGACACTCTAACTGCTTTAGTAGAGCCAGCTGCTCTTCTTCTTCAACACCTTCAGCAACGACATGAAGATCTAGGTTATGTGCAATAGTAACGATAGAATCTACCATATTGCGACCTCGCTCGCTGCCCATATCATCTATAAAGGCCTTATCAACTTTGAGTGTATTAAGCGGAAATTGCTTTAAATAGGCCAATGACGAGTATCCCGTACCAAAGTCATCCATTGCAAGGTGAATTCCACGGGAGCTTAGCGATCTCATAATTGAAATTGCTTCTTGAGGATCGTCCATAACTGTTCCTTCTGTAATTTCAAGTTCAAGAAAATATGAAGGAAGTTGATTTTTTTGCAAGATAATATCAATGCGGGCAGTTAAATCAGGTAAGCTAAACTGTTTCGCAGATAAGTTCACGGCTACTCGGCCATTGAAAAGTCCTTTGTCTACCCATCGTTTTACATCTTTACATGCTTTATCAAGTACTACTTCGCCAATTTCAATAATTTGTCCGGTTTCTTCAGCAATTGGTATAAACACTCCTGGACTTATAATTCCTTTCTTAGGTGTAATAAACCGAACAAGTGCCTCCATACCGACGAGTTTTCCGGTTCTTATGTCCATCTTGGGCTGATAGTAAACTATAAAATGATCTTCTTTTAGGCCAAAGCGCATCAAGTTTTCAATTTGCAAACGTTTGACTGCTTGCTCATTCATTGAATCGTTAAAAAATAAATAGTGATTGCCTTTTTGCTTGGCATGATACATTGCAGTATCTGCGTTTTTCAGAAGAATTTCAGGCGTTTTTCCATCCTCAGGAAAGAGCACAATACCAACTGAAGAGGTGATCACCAATTCATGGTTTGCCATTTTAAACGGGGTTGCAATGGCTGCTAGAAACTGCTTAGCGACCTTTGTGATTGTATGTATGTCATTTGTGCCGGACATGACGAGTGCAAATTCATCACCGCCTAAACGATAGAATGTATCTTGCTGGCGGCATAATTTGTTTAATCTCATGGAGAGTTTAGAAAGTAAGCTATCGCCCAGCTGATGACCAAGAGAGTCGTTTATCTTTTTGAAGTTGTCCAAATCAAAAACCAACAAAGCGTGATGAGTACCTTGCTGAGAGAGCTTTTTTAAATTGGTAAAAAATAAATTTCGATTAGGCAGCCCTGTGATTCTGTCTCTATTTGAAAGATTGTGCAGCTGCGATTCTGCTTTTTTTCTCTCTGTGAGATCTGAGAAGACAACAACATAATTGGTCACATGACCATGGCTGTTCTTAATCTCATCAATCGTTACCTCTATGGGTAGCATACTACCTTTATGATCATAAATTTTCAGCTCCTCTTGCCAATGCTCAGTTTCTTTTAGAGCGGACTTTATTTGTCTTATAAAGCGACTGTCATATCCAGGTAGCTGAAATTCTGACTCGATATATTGTGCCCGTTTTCCGCCAAATACTCTTAAATAACTTGGATTAAGATCGACTAGCTTGAAGTTATGGTCATAAATAGCAATGGCATCGGTCAGTGACTCTACACATTTAGCAAATAAATTCAGACGTTCTTCGGTACTTTTTAAGTGATTTATATCTCTCACTGTACCCGTCATTCTTAGCGGGTTGAGATTGTCATCTTTACTAATTACTTTCCCTTTATCTAGTACCCAGTGGTATTGGTTAAGGTTGTCTCTTAAACGATAAGAAGCTTCAAAGAAAGCGGTTTTTTCAGCGAAATGCAATTTAAGCTGTTTCTCAACGAGTGGAATATCTTGTGGATGTATGCGCTTAGCATTGGGAATAAAGTGATTACTTTTCTCTTCATTTAATGCGTATTTATCATTAATACGAATAATATCACCAGATTGAATGTTCCAATCCCACAGTGTGTCACCACTGCCTTCGACGGTACTTTTCAGCCATTTTTCAGACATACGAAGGTTGTCCAATTTGCGCTTAGCATTTCGATTTAGGAGCAGAGTGATGAAAAATGGAGCCAAACAGGCTAAAGCCACAGCCAAAAAAGTCTGAGGAGTACTTAAAAGGGGCTCTAAAAATGCTGATGCGTGTACAGGGGTACTCAAAGCAAAAAGATAAATAAGAGCCAATAAAATTCTTATATTGTTTTTATATACCATAGTGTACAAGATTAATACATTCACCGTTAATCTAATCGAAACAACCAGCCTGAGTCAAAGCATAATTGATGAAATATGGAAACACTTGCGGTAGTTGGTTGTTTTATGGCTGTTCACTCTGGTAGTCAGTAAGCTTTTCTACTATCCAGTTCAAATCTTCCAGACCTAATCCAAAACTAATTAATGGTTAAAGTAATACTTGGAAACTCCTTGTTGGAGATTTGGCAAATAAAATGCCTCAATTCTTTGAATGTAAGCTTATTGAGCTCATCTAATAATTGAGCTTGCATTGAAAAAGTATGATCATCATTTCCGATTGCTATCCAAAAGCGTTGTGATCGTAGACGTAAATTTTTATCTTTTTCTGCTATTTGTGACTTCAGGCTAGATTTCACGTCTAACCAGTGTTGCCCATCAAACTCATCAATATTCGAGACAAAGTCATTTAAAAATTGCTGGTGGTACTTTAATAAGTCTCCGCTGTGGTAATTCGGAGACTGAATATAAAAAGCGATACCGGCTCGAGTATTAAATGGCGCATAGCCAGCACCTACTAAGTAACCCAATTGCTGTTCGGTACGAAGCTTTTCAAAATAATGCTGACTTACAAGCTGGTTGAAAGCCATGATTTTTATTTTATCTTGTACATTGGGTGTTGGTGCTTGAATGTAGTGTACAAAGGCGTGCTCATTGTTTGCGCTCTCAAAGTGCTCAATTTGGCGTTGCTTAATTGTTTCAAGTGGTTTCTTGAGATCTTCTAATATTTC
This sequence comes from Pseudoalteromonas luteoviolacea H33-S, assembly GCF_001625695.1. Taxonomy (GTDB): domain Bacteria; phylum Pseudomonadota; class Gammaproteobacteria; order Enterobacterales; family Alteromonadaceae; genus Pseudoalteromonas; species Pseudoalteromonas luteoviolacea_B. Next base: position 71,121 of record NZ_AUXY01000058.1, on the reverse strand, counting down.
GCTTTTCGCAAAGCTACAGAGTAACTGTTGCTCAGTTACAATTGCGTGTTGACTTTGCCAATTACCATGTAAAAAAGCTTTTGCATGTATTGAAGTGAAAAATGAGTCCCTAAACGCATTAAACTCGTTAAAACACACATTTTTCAGCGCGCTTGCTAACTCATTTGGAGTTGGGTTCCAGGGCATAAGCTTCGCACCTAAAATACTGAATAACTCGCTAACTGGCTTATTTTTATTGTGGTTTTGCCAATGTCGGATCAGCTGCTTTTTATATTCAGCAAACCTTGCCGCACTGATAGGCTGTTTTTGCAGAGCTTCAACAAGTTGAGATACAAGTTTAAGTTGAGATGCTGAGAGCCCAGCTGTGTGCAATGTTAATCCGCCTTGGTGTGATGTCAGGTGGTAACTTAATCCTGCTAATTCAGCCGAGTAAAATTGCTCAGCAACACTATCCATAAATAAATCGGCAAACAATCGTGTTAGGGCCATTGATGTATGATTTAGTATAGAGGTCTCAGAGTCTATCTCTAGATAAAAGTGTCCTTTGGTAACCCTAAATGTTGCATCTTGTTTAAACCAAAAGGCAAAACCCGGTCGTTCTTGCAGTCGAGTAGGGATATGTGTTGTTGACTCGATGTCAAATAGCGTATTTTCTTCGCTAAGATAAGGGTTTACATTAGGTAAACGCATCTCTGGTAATGGTTCATTTATTCGTGCAAGTGCATCTAACCACTGTTGATTGATTTTCACGACTTGATATGGCGTGTTATACCACTGTGCAATTTTGTTTATAGCATCAGTTTCATCTGTTGCTGTTGGGTGAATAAGTACAAGGCGCATATTATTAGGCGTTAAATAGCCCATTAGTTCAGTATGTAGAGTTTGATTAAAGCGTTCCATACAATAGTCGCCGTAGAGGGTGTACTCTTCACTGTAGTGATGCATGTTTACGCTGACATTGCTGACCCAGTCAATAAGTTTGTTGACTTCCTGATTGTCGAAAGCTAGTTCCATCAGACGTTTCTTATCTGCGTAAAGAGCTGGCAAAGTGTGATGCTGTACTTGAATCAGACTTATATACTCAAATAACATTTCAACGATGTCTTCATAAAATTCAATGCCCAAATCTGTGAGCGCAAAGCTGATGTTGAAATCTTTAAAATTACTGCCATTCACACCGCCACCGGCAGATAGGGCGTTGATCCAACCATTTTTTTTTAAAATTGCATACAGTGAGCCTTCTCCTTCATATCCCAATAAATGAGCTAGAAAGCTGAGACTTTTATAGCGATATAACTCATCTATATTTGGCATGGCGAAACTGACGATCAGCTTTTGTAGATGCTTTCTTGGTTTAATTTGTAGTTTTAATCCAAGATCTTGTTGTCGATAAAACGGCACTTTAATCTTGGGTTTTGGCAGATTCCTGTCACCAGAAATGGTATTAAAGTGTACTCGAGCAAGCTTTTCAAGCTCGATTAATGTTTGTGGGCCTGCAACGACGAGTGTCATCCATTGAGCTTGATAGTGTTGTTTAAAAAATTGAATGACTTCACTGTGAATATCACCGTGTTTATCACCTAAGGTATCGTGATTGCCAACTGAAAATTTGGTAAATGGATGCGCCGGGTTTGCTGTTTCCTTATGCGCTTGAATGATACGGCGGTTATCATCTTTTACTTTTAGGTTAAATTCAGCATCTATCGCATTACGCTCATCAAGCAGTGCGCTTTGTTCGAAGCTTGGGGCTATAAAAAAGTCAGCAAAGCGAGGGAGCAGAGAACCAAGTTCGGCTGCTATGCAATCAAAAAAGTAACAAGTATGCTCTGTGCCTGTCCAAGCATTACTATTGCCACCGTGCTGATTAACGATTTGAGCAAACTCCCCTTTGATTGGGTATTGCTCTGTACCCAAAAACAGCATATGCTCAATAAAGTGAGCCATACCTTGGCGATTAACTGGATCGTCAAAGTGGCCAACGTTTATCGTTAAAGAGACTGCGGATTTTTCACTGCTAGGGTCTGTTATGAGTAAAGCCTTAAGACCATTGTCCAGTGTAACGTGCTTATATTGTTTATTATCATTGTTGCTTAATTTCAAGTTAACGCCGCCGATATAATAAGTGAGACAGTCTTAAAAGCAGTAAACCGCTTACCAGTTCTAAGTAATTTGTTTTAATATAGCGGACTTGCAGCTAGGTTTACTACTGAATCGAGATAAAAAGCCAATACTTTTCGGAGAGCTATGAAAACAATATTGATAATGCGTCATGGTGAAGCCGGTCCAATGCAAGCAAATGATGCTGCGCGTTTATTGACTGAACGCGGCCAATTAGATGCATTAAACATGGGGCAGTGGTTATCTAACAACCATAAGCCTAATGCATTGCTTGTCAGCCCATATTTACGCGCACAACAAACCGCAGATGCTGTAAAGCAAAGTAATGAGTTTTCTTATCAAGAGACGTGTTCTGATATTATCCCGAGCGGCAGTGCTTCTTTTGCCATCGATTATTTAGAAACACTCATCAGTATGCATGACGAAATAGACACGTGGCTAGTGATAGCTCATATGCCTATTGTAAGTTATATGATAGATCAACTAGTGCCGGGAGAAATGCCTATTTTTCCAACTGCTGGCGTTGCTATTGTTGAATATTGTCCAAAAACACACAAATCAAACTATAAAGGCTTGCAAGCTCCAAGTGTATAGTGTCAGTTTGACATGTATTTGGGGCGGAGTAATTACTGCCACTATTATTTAGAACTTCTCTTATTGGGAGGGTTAAATTTATTTTAACCCTGTTACGGAACCTTTTTTAAATATCACGTTCAAATCACATATCTATTGCTATCTGCTTAATGAGGTCTAATGTCCTCTTATCTTATAGAGCAGTTAGTTAATATAGATATGCTTTCATGACACCGGTTACCATTTTGGGCGATGGTAACCTTTGTAACTTAAATTTATTTCGGTTGTTTTTAGCAAAGTCTAAATTTTGCGTTTTTTTCTTTATCAACGAAATATTGATCTTTTGTATATTAATTAGGTAAAAAATATTTCCTTGAACATAGTATTGATGAGTTTATAAGGACAAATGTCCGCTTTTTGTAGCTAAAAGTTGTAATATTTTACCTAACGTCGTCGAACGTTGTAAAAATGTGTGTAATTTATGTGTTTATTAGAAGCATTTTAAAAATATGCTGCTATAATTACGCCCGTTGCGTTCAGCCTCGTTTTAACGTTTTGCACTCTCGAGATCGAGGTCCGCGTTGTTTGTCATCAACGCGCAAAATTGAACGCCATAGCCAATGTGATACGGCGCCCAAATATACCGTTGAACTCAAAGAGTGCATTAATAAGGTCAAAAACCAACATGAAAGCAATGAAAAGATCTACGTTAGCAACTTTAATCAATGCGACGTTGTTCTCTGCTGTGGCAGGTACTTCATTCACTACGCTAGCTGAAGAAGAGCAAGCGAAAAGCAATCAACTGGAAGTGATTCAAATTACTGCGCGTAAGCGTGTTGAAAATGCACAAGAAGTGCCAGTTTCAGTGTCTGCCTTACAAGGTGATAATTTAGACGCCTATAGTTCTGCTGGTATGGATATCCGCTTTATGAACGCTAAGATCCCGAGCCTATCGGTTGAATCTTCGTTTGGACGCACATTCCCGCGCTTTTATGTTCGCGGTCTTGGTAACACAGACTTCGATTTGAATGCATCTCAACCGGTTTCTTTAGTTGTTGACGAAGTCGTTCAAGAAAATCCTATCTTAAAAGGTTTCCCTGTTTTTGATATTGAGCGTATCGAAGTATTACGTGGACCACAGGGCACTTTATTTGGTCGTAACACGCCAGCTGGTCTAGTTAAATTTGACTCTGTAAAACCAAGCCAAGAATTTGATGGCTACGCATCAGTTGCATACGGTAGCCGCGAGTCTGTTGACTTTGAAGGTGCTGTAGGTACTGGTCTAACTGACAAAATTTCTACACGTGTATCTGTATTATGGCAAGAGCAGCCAGACTACATTGATGTTCGTTCTCCTGAAGGCATCACCAATGAATTTGCAAAAGATAATTCACTAGGTGGCTACAGCGAAAAAGCAGCACGTATTCAATTCTTATACGAAGGTGATGACTTTACAGGTTTGTTAAACTATCACGTTCGTGACCTTGATGGCCGCCCAATCCCTTTCCGTGCAAATCTGATTGAGAAAGGTTCGAATAACATTAACCCTATTTATGATAATGATGTTGTTTATCATGATGCAGCGTCTCGTGCGACACAAGAAGTTGAAACGCAGGGCTTAAGCTTAAAGCTTGAGTGGGATCTTGCAGAGCACACTGTGACGTCAATTACTGCTTGGGAAAGTGCTGAGATATACTCGCGCGCGGACATTGATGGTGCATATGGTAATGCGTTTGCTCCAGCAATGGGACCGGGTAAAATCCCTTTCTCATCTGAAACAGCAGATGCGCTTCCAGATCATGACCAATATACACAAGAATTACGTCTTTCAAGTAACTACTCAGGTGATTTCAATTACCAAGTAGGTGTGTTCTTATTTGAAGAAGAAATGACCATTGAAAGCTTCAGCTTTGACACTGGTGTATTTGATACAGCAGCGGGCCAATATGGTTTACAAAATGGCTATGCTATCCAGAATCAAGACACTTCAGCTTGGGCTGTATTCGGTTCTTTTGATTACACACTGTCTGAAAAGTTAGATGTGACTCTTGGTCTTCGCTACTCTGATGATGAAAAAGAGTTCTATGCGAAAAGAACTGATAACCCAACACCTTGGAATGGTTCTCCTGACTTCCTAGAAGGCAGCGCAAACCCTAGTGACAGCCATGTGAGCTGGGATTTAAGTGCAACATACAAGCTGACGGATGATATTAACTTATTCGGTCGTTTAGCAAATGGTTTCCGTGCGCCAAGTGTTCAAGGTCGTATTGTATTTGGTGATGAAGTAACTGTAGCTGAGTCTGAAACTACAAACTCAATTGAGTTCGGTGTTAAATCAGATGTACTTGATGGTCAAGGTCGTGTGAATGCGACTGTGTTCTATTATCAAATGGATGATCAGCAGCTGACGGCTGTAGGTGGTGGTTCTAACTTTAACCGCCTAATCAATGCTGACAAAACAACCGGTTATGGTTTTGAGTTGGATACTGAGTGGGTACTTACAGATGAGTTAAACGCGACGTTTAATTTGAGCTATAACAACACTGAACTAGATGATGCAAACTTAGCGGTTGCGGTATGTAATCAATGTACAGTGACAGATCCTACTTATATGGTTGAAGGCCCTAATGGACCTGAAGCACGTGCAATTTTGGATGGTAATAGCCTTCCACATGCACCAGAGTGGATTGCAAACGCAACGCTTCGCTACACTAAAGAGTTAGAAGGCGGTGACTTCTTCGTATACGCTGATACTTCTTACCGTAGCAAAATTAACTTCTTCTTGTATGAGTCAGTTGAGTTTGAAGGCAAAGCACTATTCGAAACAGGCGTAAGAGCAGGTTATGCATGGGCGTCTGGTGACAACGAATACGAAACGTCTGTATTTGTACGTAACTTGTTTGATGAACAAGTTGTTATTGGTGGTGTAGATTTCAATAACAACACTGGTATGTTAAATGAAGAGCGCTTCATAGGTGCTGAGTTCAAGGTTCGTTTCTTTTAATTTGTAACTGAAATGAATTAGTCAATTTTAAACCCGTGTTATTGGATAAATAACACGGGTTTTTTATTTCTTTAATGCAACTGTCGGAATTAGCTGATACAGTCGCATCGTAGTTTAAGTAAGAGGAGTTAAACATGTCTGGGTTTTGGAACTATCGCGTGATTTTTTGTGAAGGTAAAGATAGTGAATCACCGCTATACCAAATTCATGAAGTTGAATACAATATCAATGGTAAAGTGACTAATTGGTCAGAGACAGGTGCCGCTCCTTTTGGTCACACGATTGAAGAGTTACAAGCGGATTCTGATAGACTTAAATCAGCGTTTGAAAAGCCAGTATTAAAAGTTGTTCGTAAGCAACGTGGTTACGAGTTAGTTGAAGTGGAGACGGGTGAAGAGGCGTACGCTGAGCCACCTGCAGCTTTGAAAGGCTAAATAAAAAATGATCAGGAGTGTTTATGGGTTTACAGGCAATATTATTCGATTTTGATGGTACCTTAGTAGACTCAGAGACACTCCATTACACCAGTTGGTGCAAAGTACTCTCACCATTTAATATTTTCATCAGTGAATCTGAGTTTTGCGATGAATTCTCTGGTGTGCCTACGGTTAAAACTGGCCATATTTTGCAGCAACGTTACAACCTTCCTTATTCGGGGGGGGAGTTAGCAACGTTAAAAAATACACAGTTTGTAGAAACTGCTGCTACTGAGAAACCTAAACTGATGCCACACGCTATGGACGTGCTCTCTCTTTGTTCACAACATTATAAGTTGGCTTTGGTTACTGGCAGTACACGAGCAGAAGCGCTTCCCGTGTTAGCACATTATCAACTGCACGAGTTTTTTGACTATATTGTTTGCAAAGATGATGTAACCAATCCTAAACCACACCCAGAACCCTACTGTTTGGCCATGGCTAAACTCAATATTAGCGCACAAGAAGCGATTGCCGTAGAAGATTCACAAACAGGGCTAGCATCTGCCACTGCTGCAGGATTGAAAACGGTTGTGATCCCTCACTTACACTCAGCAGGCCAAGATTTTAAAAAAGCTGCGTGGCGAAGTGAGAGCTTGGAAGCGATGTGGCAGCAAATCGCAAAGCCAAGTTAAACTGTACAAGTCCGATAAAGGTGCTACTTTAAAAAGAGCCATTGAAACGCTAACAAGGTGTTTTAGCTGTGATGGTCTTTATTGTCTGTTTTTATCTGCAAAGGAAAGTAGCATGAAACACGTCTTTTTTTGGCTGTGTACAGCCGTCATTATTTGCATCAGCCCCACTTCTTTTTCTAGTATTGCACCTGATGTTCAACTCGCAAAAGTGTATGCGCAACAAAAACCCGTCAGCGATTATTTGGTAAGTGAAAAGTATGATGGCGTACGTGCAGTTTGGGATGGCAAGTTGCTTAAAACCCGAACAGGGCATATTATTCACGCGCCAAAATGGTTTACGGCTGTATTACCTAATCGGTGGTTGGATGGCGAATTATGGGCAGGGTATAACAACTTTGCATTTGTTAGTAGTTTGGTGCGCAGAAAAGTCCCTGATCATGAGAATTGGCAACAGGTTCATTACCTTATTTTTGATGCCCCAGATCCACTGCTGACATTTGAGCAACGCTTTGAGAAATACCAAGGTATCGTCAATGGCTTACACAGTATCCATGTGAAGCCAATTCCTCAGCACCATTTTACTAATAAAGCGCAGTTAGATGAATTTTATACGCAAGTATTGTTGCGTGGTGGCGAGGGAGTAATGCTACATGAAAAGGCTGCTACTCATCAGGCTGGCAGAACCGCTCAAGTACTTAAATACAAGCCTAAGTTTGATGCTGAAGCGGTTGTTATCGCACATTTACCAGGAAGAGGTAAGTATCAGGGAATGATGGGGGCAATCAGGGTTAAAACGATGGAGGGGGTCATATTTAACATCGGGACGGGGTTTACAGACGAGCAGCGTGTCTCCCCGCCAGCCATCGGAAGTACAATTACATTTCAATACCAAGGGTTTACCAAATACGGTAAACCGAGATTCGCGAGCTTTTTGCGAATGCGTGACGCTTTGTAAGGAGGGATATCCTTTAAAATCGATCTGAGCTATGGTAAATTTCGTCCTTTTTTGCGAGCGGATGCGAGGTAAGAATGGTCGTTGGGTTTGATTATGGTAGCTCAAATTGTGCAATGGGTGTAATGCGTGCAGGCGTAGTCGAGTTGATCCCTTTGGAAAACTCTAAGTATTACCTTCCTTCTACTTTATATGCACTACATAACTCGCTTATTTCTGAATATGTTGCAAAAGGGATTCAAGAGAGTGTCCAGTCTCAGTATAGAGCACAGAGAAGTGGCATATTGAAAAGCGCACAGTTTGCTCGTAGCGACTTAGACTTGATGCCACAAGAAAGTGGTGTTTTTGTTGGTCAAGAAGCGATTGAAGAATACATCTCTATGCCAGAAGAGGGCTATTTCGTTAAATCGCCTAAGTCATTCTTTGGCGCAATAGGGCTCAAGCCTGAGCAAATCGCATTTTTTGAAGATATTGCCACAGCTATGATCATGGCGCTGAAAACGCGAGCTGAGAAACACTTAGGTTCAGCACTGACGCAAACGGTGATTGGCCGCCCAGTTAATTTCCAAGCGGTCGGTGGAGAGGATAGCAACCGTCAAGCTGTATCTATTTTAACCACGGCGGCGAAACGTGCGGGTTTCACTGATGTGGAGTTTCTTTATGAACCCCTGGCAGCAGGAATTGATTTTGAATCAGATCTGCAACAGGACCAAAAAGTACTCGTAGTTGATATTGGCGGTGGTACAAGTGATTGCTCATTTGTACAAATGGGCCCAAGCTATCGAGATTGTGAAGATAGGAGTGCCCACTTCCTGGCTCATACGGGAAAGCGGATTGGTGGCAACGATTTAGATATTGCTTTGGCGTTTCATAAGTTAATGCCTGTGTGTGGTTTAGGTGGACAATTTAAATCTGGTTTGCCTTTACCAAAGCAAGCTTTTTGGCAAGCATGCAAAATCAATGACATTCAATTGCAGAGTGATTTTTACAGCAGTGCCTTTGGCCGTGAGCTCAATACCATGCTCCGTGATGTCTGTGAGCCTGAAAAGCTAAAGCGCTTGCAAGTGATCCAGGAAAACAAGATGACACATCAATTTGTTAGGCAGGCTGAACTTGCGAAAATTGCGTTGAGTGATGATAGCGCGCATCAAGTTGATTTATCATTTATTGAAAATGAATTGGTACAAAACCTCAATCTTACTCAATTAACCGAGTCTGTTGAGTCGAGTTTACAACAGGTTGTGGCACTTGCCGAGCAAGCGATTTCAGATGCAGGGACTCAGCCTGATGCCATTTATTTGACTGGGGGCAGTGCACAATCACCGTTGTTAAAAAGTGCATTACAGGCAAAATTAGGCGATATTCCAATGTTGAACGGTGACAACTTTGGTAGTGTCACCGCTGGCTTAACAAAGTGGGCTGAGCGTATTTATCGTTAAGGGATACGATTAGAAATATATGCTGAATAATCGGGCTGTGTTCTTGGCAGCTCAGTATTCATCAAAGTTGAAGTCAGCAGCATATCTGCACTGGCTTCATTACACGCAACTGGAATATTCCAAACAGCAGCCAGTCTCAATAGCGCTTTCACATCTGGATCATGGGGCTGAGATGACAAAGGGTCCCAAAAAAATATCAACATGTCTATTTGTTGTTCAGCAATTTTGGCGCCTATTTGTTGATCTCCCCCCATGGGCCCGCTCATTAACTGTGTTACTTCTAGCTCTGACTGTGACACTATCAGTGCGCCTGTTGTGCCAGTCGCACTCAAAATATGCTGGACTAAAACGGCTCTATGTTTTTTGCACCAATTAGCCATACTTGATTTTTTGCCATCGTGGGCAACTAAAGCAATGCGCTTGGTCGCAGGAATGTTAGCTTGTGTGTATTTCATAAGTTTCCTTAGAGCAATAGATTAACAGCTAATGCGATAAAAATGGCTGCGGATATTCTATCTATCCATATAGGCGCTTGTGGATGACTTCTAAAGTAGCCTGCAATTTTATCTCCACCATAGACGTATACACAATCAACAGGAAAAGCCAAGATGGGGTAGAGTAGACCAAATAATGCTAATTGAACTGTTGTGGATGTATTTAAACTAGTATCAACAAATTGGGGGATAAAAGCGATGAAAAAAAGCGCAACTTTAGGGTTCAGTACTTCGGTCATCATTGCCTGAAAAGTCACGTTCTTACTGGATTTGCTCGGTGTACTATTATCCCCTTCAGAGTGTTCGTCATTGGTGTTCGATAAGGTTGCTTTAAAGGTCATTATCCCGAGATAAGCAAGATATCCGGCACCGAGGTACTGGACTGCTGTGTAGGCCGTTTCAGACGCTTTTAAAATAGCAGATAAACCAATGACGGCAAAAATAGTGTGTATCACGCCACCGAGCGCAAAGCCCAGTGCACTTTGCATCCCAGCTGTTTTACCATGGGTAAAGGTTTGCGCCATTAAAAATGCATTTGAGGGCCCGGGTGCGATAGCAATAATGAAGCTTGCAAACAAGAATGAAATCAAAAATTCAGGATTTAGCATAGTAGAGTAAATGTAATACAGTTAGGAGCTAGTTTAATCATTCGGGAACAGGTTGAAAATGCTTTATTGCGCTTTTTTTAAAACTATGCGGGCCAAATGAACCCGCATAACAAGGTTGGGGGATTTTGATTCAATATAAATAAATGCTAAAAAAGAAGTCCTATGTCTTCTCAACAACAGCCTGTGCAGCTATTAGATACAGTATGCCGAGTTGATGTGACAGTTTTACGACTAGTTAGCAAAAAGTGTCACGTTAATTTGCACTGTGTAACGCTTGGCGATGTTTTGAGAACAACAACATTAAAAAAGGCAATCCCATGCACAGGTGCAGTGCTAATTGCAATGGTGCAGTCAGCCCCAACGGCTGAGTCAATACAGCTAATAGCCCGGCACCGCTCATTTGCATGAGGCCAATTAATGCGGAAGCTGTACCAGCTTGTTTAGGGAACTCTGCTAACGCATTGCCTGCCGCTGCACCGATGGTAAAAGCAAACCCTATTGAGGCTACATACATTGGCAGCATGTAATAAGCGGCTGCTATTTGCGGCAGTATGAGGATGATGGCACCTGCACTACAAAATAGAGTGAGCCCAAATTGCAAAGCGCGACGACTATGACGTTTAATAAATTGCGGTGCGACAAAACTGGATACAATACTGATAAATGCGTTAAGCGCGAACCAGAAAGTAAAGTCCGTCATAGGGAGGTTTAAATGAGACATTATCCACCCAGGTGCACCGACCACAAACACGAGCATTGCCGACATACACACCATGGTAATTGATGCGTTAAACATAAACTTGGGGCTACTTAGCATAGGGCCAAAACGGCGAAGATCGAGGATGTGGCCTTTGTAAATGGAATCCTCAGGTTTCGTTTCTTTAAAAATGAAAAACAATAAAATAAGGCCAAATACCGCAAAGACAAATAAAAACGCAAAATTACTGCGCCAGCCAAGTTCCACAGTTAGCCATGCGCCTAAAATAGGTGCTAATGCTGGAATAAAGCAAACAATGCCATTTAAATATGTAATCATTTGGCCGCTGCCTTTGTTACCAAAGCTATCTCGCACAACGGCAAAAGCACTGACAAAAGTAGCACATGCGCCAAGACCTTGAAGTACTCGAGCAAACATCACTGACTCCCATGTATCCACAACTGTGGCCAGTGCTGCGCCAATCATAAATAGGCTGACACCAGAGAGGGCGATTGGTTTACGCCCATACTTATCTGCCAGTGGCCCCGCAATCAATTGCCCGAGTCCCACAGCAAGCATATAAATACTGACAGTTTGTTGAATTTGAGCCTCGTTTACTGCTAGTGCATTTTGCATGTCGACAAAAGCGGGTAAGTATAAATCAATACCAAGCGGGCAAAATATGACTAATAGGGCGAGGATGAAAATAAGTGATTTACTGGTGTGGTGTTGCATGCTGTCTCCTTTTCGACGCTATTGTATTGCGCGCAAAAAAAAAAGACAGGACAAATCGCCGTAATACAATAATATTTTATTAATCGAAAGGGTTTAATAAGAATTATGAATGAATAATAGTCATTAAAACAGTGCTTTACCTTTTATCGACCCAGGTTGTTTATTGTACTTTTTTCTAAAAGGCGCTTACTTCTTGAATAGCCTATATAGATATATGGATATTTTTATATATTGATGATACTAGAGTTAACTGGTCTGATGTGTTAGGTTTAATCAAAAAGGCAGGATAGTTTATGGCAAGTTCATTGTTAAATACTTATAAAAAATTTCGTTGGCTACCTTTTGGAAATTGCTTATTCAGCAAAGCGGTATGTAAGAGAGCCCCTTACTTTGCGACTATTAAACCTAAAATCACACATTTAAGTAGTGGTAGAATTTGCGCGCAAATGCCCAATCGTCGTGCGGTGCATAATCATATTGGTACAGTGCATGCCATTGCCCAGTGTAATTTGGCAGAGCTATGTGCTGGGGTTGTGACTGACGCAACAGTTCCTGTAAATACCCATAGATGGATCCCCAAAGGGATGACAGTGCAATATCTAAAAAAAGCGGATAGTGACCTTAAAGCTGAAGCGGTGATCCCATTGCCACATCAGTGGCAAGATAAAGAAGATTTAATCGTACCAGTTGAAGTGTTTAATGCTGAGGGCGTGAAAGTGTTTCACGCCGATGTCACAATGTATATAACTGCGAGAAACTAGGCCTGCTCTTGCTTTTCAATTGGGGTGACATTTGAAAGGTCTGTTTTGTGTGTAAGTTGACCTTCAATATGTGCCCCAGCCTCGATACTCAAGGTATCATGGATTATATCGCCGTGTACTTTAGCTGAAGGCTCTAAACGGACTTGTTGTGCAGTGATACAACCGTTGACAGTGCCTTTCACATGAACTTGTGTGGCTTTAATATTACCCTCAATGGTCCCTTGCTCACCAATTACTAAGTGCTCGACGTCGAGGTTACCAGAAACAATGCCATCAATTTGAATTTCACCTTCGCAGTGAATGTCACCAATGACTTTGGTGTTGGGAGAGATCATGGCGACGTAGAGCGCTGAGGATTTATTATTTTTTAATTTATTGAACACGTTCGAGTACTCTTGCAAGTTTAACAGGGTTAATATGCTTTTTATCCTGTAATACTTCGTAGTGCAAGTGTGTACTGGTACTTCTTCCTGTGCTACCCATTAATGCAATTACGTCTGATTGCTTAACTTTTTGGCCTTTTTTTACTTTAATTGTATGTAAATGCCCGTAACGTGTCGTGATCCCGTTGACATGTTGAATTTCAATAAATTTGCCATAACCGCCATATTTTCCGGCTCTGATAACTTTACCATCTGCAGGTGCGATGATTTCTGTTTTGTGCCACCCAGCTAAATCGACGCCCTTGTGGTAGGCGCGGCGACCGTTTATTGGATCTTTTCGATAACCAAATGCACTAGAAATATAATATTTGTCTTCTTTAACTGGCATGCTTGCTGGCAGTTTTTGCACTAAGCGCTCTAACTGGTTCAATTGTACAGAGCTGTCAATTGCGTTGAGGTACGATTGAGGCAGTTTATCACTTTGAACCTGGTGATAAGGACCACCTTGCGCTTCATTTGAGGTGTTTGCTTTGATGCCTGCTTCTTGCATACCCGCGAGTAAAACTTGATTTCTGCGAGCGATCAAATTGTGCAATTGGTTAAGTAGTTGGCTTTGTGCGTCGTTTAGCTCAGTCGCATGATGATGAAATGAGTCAGTATGTTCTTCGTGTAGCTCTAATGATTCGGTATTCACTTCGCTATTTTCATGCGATTCTGATGGGAGAGGGGCTGTGTCATTCACCTCACCTTCAGTCAGCGTATTGGGGAGTGAAGCCATAAGCTCGTTTAGTACTGCATGTTGTGCATCGAGCTGTGCTATGCGCGTTTGCTGTTGGGCTAGTTGCGCTTCAAGTGCAGCCTGCTTACTAAGAAACGCAGCTTCTTTGCTTGAAACTTCATCGGACAGCGCAAGTAAATGTGTTTTTTGTGTGAAATATTGTGAGGTTGTAAAGCCAAGCCATGCCAAAGTTGTGATTAGGCATACTATAATCGTGATTTGCACCCAAGCTGGTATAGCCAATAAACTTACTTCGCCATTTTGACGTAGCATGACTTGTTTGGGTTGAAATAGCTTTAAAACTAGGCTTTTGATAACGCTTAACATAACACTTAAAAATTTAGATAACGCCTAACTCTAACAATTTTTATACAAAAAGCCAGTATAAAATCATAAAAAAAAGGCGTGTTTATGCACGCCTTTGATTTGAATGAAATTATTTTATTCAATTATTTTGCAGGAAGCACAGTGCCTTCTACTGAGCCGAAGCCGATACGGTTGAAGCCGTCAGCTTCACACCAGCCGCGCATAATGACCTTGTCACCGTCTTCAAGGAATTTACGCTCTTCGCCGTTGCTTAAAGTAATCGATTCTTTACCGCCGCGAGACAGTTCAAGTAATGAACCTGCTTCTTCATGTTCTGGGCCTGATTGTGTGCCTGAACCTAGCATATCACCTGGTAAGAAGTTACAACCATTGACTGTATGGTGCGTAACCATTTGTGCAACTGTCCAGTAGCTGTGCTTGAAGCTTGACTCAGAAACCTTGCTTGGTGCTGCATTTTCGCTGCGCATCTTATCTGTTTCGATAAGTACGTCCATTTGAATATCAAATGAACCAGTCTCACGGTTCTGTGCAGACTCTAGGTAGCTCATTGGTTGTGGGTCGTTTTCGTCACGGTGCCACGCGGTGCGGTATGGTGCTAACGCTTCTGTTGTCACAATCCATGGTGAGACTGTTGATGCAAAGTTCTTCGCAAGGAATGGACCTAAAGGTTGGTATTCCCAGGCTTGTAGGTCACGTGCTGACCAGTCATTAAATAGACAGAAACCGAATACGTGGTCTTCTGCATCTTCAAGTGCAATCGCTTCACCGAGTTCATTGCCTTTACCAAGGTAAATACCTAGCTCTAGTTCGTAGTCTAGACGTTTACAAGGGCCAAATGATGGCGCTTCTGCATCTGGAGCCTTAGTTTGGCCTTTAGGACGCGGGAAAGTCTGACCTGATACATCAATAGATGAAGCACGGCCATGGTAACCGATTGGTACCCATTTGTAGTTAGGCAGAAGTGGGTTATCAGGGCGGAACAAGCTACCTACTGCAGTTGCGTGATAGATTGATGTGTAGAAATCAGTGTAGTCACCAATGTGACACGGAAGAGCATATTCAACGTCATCTTGTGCTACAAGTGCACTCTCAAGGGCACCTTGATGCTCAGAGCCTTCACGTAATGCACGAGAAAGTGCTAAACGTAAGCCTGACCAATGTGCTTTACCTAGACCCATGAATTCGTTTAGTGCTTGTGCATTTGCTGCTTCAACCGCTTCTTGCGCTAAACCGTCAAAGATGTTTGCAGCTGCAACGACTGCTAGATCTAGTACTTGATCACCAATGGCTACGCCGCCACGGAATTCTTCATTGTTGCCTTTGCGACGAAATGACGCAAACGGTAAGTTTTGAATTGGGAAATCGTTACCAGCCTGGTTTGCACTTGCAACCCAGCTTTTTAAATTAATATCGTGTGTTTCATTGATAAAAGACATGGTCTTTCCTTTTTTCTACAAGCTGCATATGACTATGCATTTTTATTTGTGCTTTCGCCAGAATATGGCCAAGTTTAAATAGCAAAAGCAGCTTAGAAAAGCTGCTTTTTATTTTGTCTTAACTGGTAAGTGATTAAATCACACCACGACGCTCTTGGTCACGTTCAATTGACTCAAATAGAGCCTGGAAGTTACCTTCACCAAAGCCACCGTCATCAACACGTTGGATCATCTCGATGAAGATAGGACCGAACAGGTTCTTGGTGAAGATTTGAAGTAGGTAGCAGTTTTCGCTCTGGCTATCTACTAGGATCTGGTGCTCTTTGATCTTTTGCTTATCTTCAGCAACCCAAGGTACACGGTCGAAAATTGTATCGTAGTAGTGATCAACAATATCTAAAGTCGCGATGTTTGTTTTGTCTAGCTTATCTAGAGAGCCAACAAGGTCGTTTGTTAAGAATGCAAGGTGCTGTACGCCCGGACCGTTGTACTCATCTAGGTACTCATCGATCTGGTTGTTGTTGTCATCTTTACCTTCATTGATTGGAATCGAGAAAGTACCACAAGGTGACTTAAGTGCGTAAGAAAGTAGCGCAGTCTTCTGACCTTTGATGTCGAAGTAACGCACTTCTTCAAAGCCAAATACGCCTTTATAGAAGTTTGCCCATGTTTCCATTGTACCTTTGTAAACATTGTTAGTTAGGTGGTCAATGCGGATGAAACCTTTGTCTTCAACAATGTTTTGCTCTTCTAGGTCTTCAAAATCATTTTCAAAGATAGAGCCTTTATCACCGAATACATCGATGAAGTAAATAAGGCTGTCACCAATACCGTAAATAGCAGGGTATGGTAGGTCTTTGTTTGCAGAATCAGTCGCTGGTTTTGCACCACGCTCTACAGCAATATCAAATGCTTTTTGTGCGTCTTCTACACGCCAGCCCATTGAACAAATAGCAGGACCGTGTGACTTAGCAAACTCGGCAGAGAAACCGCCACGCTCGTTGTTTAGAAGGAAATGGATCTCGTTCTGGTTGTAATGAACGATGTCTTTACCTTTAAACTTTTTAAGTTTAGAGAAACCAAAATCAGCAAAGATTTTGTCCATGTAATCTGCGTCTGGGGTTGCGTATTCAGTAAATTCGATACCTACAAGGCCAAGAGGATTATTTACTTCACTCATTGTCATTCTCCTGCATTAAGCACTGGATTGCTTGTTGTAATTTATGCAGTGGATAATTAATCAAAATGACCTAAAGTGAAAGGTTTCAACATCAATTCACTCATGGCTGTTTTGTAAATTTGATTGCACATTTGGTGCCGTTTTAAGACAAAATGAAAACAGACAATTTTTTTAGATTGAAAAGCTGTAATTAAACTGAAAATTAGGTTGTTAATTAACACATTTTAGAAAGAGATATAAATTCAAGGTTATGATTTTATAGTGCTTTTTTATTTTTTATATGATTGTTCAAGAAGTCTACAGTTATATGCGCGATGTGAATCAAAGAGGTAATTAAGGGTTTGTCTGTAAACTTAATTGTACATTTAAGGGTTGAGATATGAAAAAGCCGTGCTGAAAAGTGCGGCTTTTTCGTAAATTTTATTTATGGGTTACTGTCTTTCGCCAGTGACTTCGAGCTCTTTTTCAAGATAGTGAGCTTGGGTGTGGGGCTCATTGTCCCCCTCAGCACCATGCATCCAGTCAACCAGCTTGTTACTGAGCAAGTACATCGCCAGTGCAGAAATGAGTGCTGTTGCACCTAAACCAATAAAGATACCCATTGCGTTCCCCATTGCTTCTTGGCCTTCGCCAATGAACGAACCGACAAAGCCGGCTATTTTATTTGCGACTGCCGTACATAGAAACCAAATACCCATAAGCAGTGATGCAAGGCGAAGTGGTGCCAGTTTACTCACCATGGATAAGCCAATTGGAGACAGGCAGAGTTCACCTAGGGTGTGGAACAAATAAAATAGTACTAACCACATCATGCTGATCTGCAAAGTACCACCGGCTGCTGCGCCTTCTGTCATTAGTGCCAGCATCATAGTTAAGAAGCCAAGTGCTAAGAAAACCAGGCCAATTGCAAACTTCACCGGAGAGTTTGGCTCTCGTTTATCAAGCTTTAACCATATCATGGCGACAATAGGCGCAAAGATGATGATGAAAATGGAGTTTAAAGATTGGAACCAAGACGCTGGAATTTCAAAGCCCATCAGCATGCGATCTGTATAATCATTGGCGAATAGGTTCATCAAACCACCGGCTTGCTCAAAGCCCATCCAAAAAATAATACTAAATACAGACATGGTAAAGATCACGCGAATACGATCTTTTTCCACTTTAGTTAATGGCTCTTTTGTACCAGATTCTGACTGCTGTTGTGATAACTTCGCAGCTGGAATGACACCAATATCACCCAAGTATTTTTGACTTAGTAGCATTTGCATGACGACAGAGATCACCATACCAATACCTGCCGCAACAAAACCGG
This sequence comes from Pseudoalteromonas luteoviolacea H33-S, assembly GCF_001625695.1. Lineage (GTDB taxonomy): Bacteria > Pseudomonadota > Gammaproteobacteria > Enterobacterales > Alteromonadaceae > Pseudoalteromonas > Pseudoalteromonas luteoviolacea_B. The sequence continues at coordinate 53,210 of NZ_AUXY01000058.1, read as the reverse complement.
CTTGCCAGTTTATTTCAGATGCAACATAGCCTGCGACCAGTGGGCCTAATGCGCCACCTAAGTTAATGCCCATGTAGAAGATGGTGAATGCGCCATCACGACGTTTGTCACCTTCTTCATATAAGTCACCCACCATAGTAGAGATATTTGGCTTGAATAAACCGTTACCGATACACAGTAATGTAAGACCAATATAGAAGACATTTTCTTCTTGGCCTGCGACCACACTGTGTGGAATACCCATGATGAAATGACCTGCCGCCATTAAAATACCACCGATGATGATGGCTTTGCGTTGTCCCAGTACGTTATCTGCTAGCCAGCCGCCAAATAGCGGAGTTAAGTATACGGCCATAGTAAAGGTGCCGTATAAGCTAAGTGCGTCGGCATTCGTCCAGCCAAAACCTCCACTTTGTACCTGAGCTACTAGATAAAGTACTAAAATTGCACGCATACCGTAGTAGCCAAATCGCTCCCACATCTCCGTGCCGAATAGTAAGAATAGACCCTTAGGATGGCCTAAAAACTCACCTCGATTAGGTATTGAATTCATATTTATTACTTCCAGATTTATCACATGTGTGTTGTATGGCCTTTATATCATCGGCAAATTTATACTTATATAAGTGTGAATTTGTCTGTTTTTAATTGGGAGGCCAGTTCCCAAAAGCTCTACGTACGAAGTCAGTATTGACTAACTATTCACGAAAAACGCGTCAGTATACCCAGCAAGGTGGCTATGGGGAAGCCTTACCAGATAGGTTTAGAGGCGTCTTGGCATAAAAAAACCAGCCAAGAGGCTGGTTTTTAAGATTAATAAATATTAACGACAGTAATTATCGACAAAAGTTAGGTCATTAATATGCGCTGGGCCTTCCATCAGCTCTGTCGCGACTGCTGTATTTGGATTAAGTGAATAAATTTTTGCATTCTGACCACTCTGGCGGCCTGACACGTACAAGGTGCCAGTGTCCGAAATGGCAAGGCCAGACGCCCAATTTACGCCATGTTCGCCAATTTTAGTGAGGCTCATGTCTGCGGTATCTAACGTATATAGCGCTTTACCGGTTAATACGTATAGCGTGTTGTTGTCAGCTGAGTAAGCGATATCGCCGTGACTAAAGTCATCGCCTGTGTATTTCAGCTTACCTAGTACAGTCTTTTCACCCGTTTGCAGATTGTAGTCATACATGTAGGTTTTACTCGTAGCGCGAAGGTGTATACCGTCGTCACTAACTGCAGAGCGATAAATAGGCCATGATGTCGCATTGGCAACAGCTGTCTCAACATTACCACTTAAATCAAGTGACCATAATGTAGAGGCTTTTGTTTGATTGTTATTTTGTTCCATGAAATACAACACGCCGTCTTTGCTCGCGATATTTGACGCGGTATGAGACACGCCAGCAACTTTGCTGTAAGTCATGGTGTCTAAATTGAAATTGAAAATATATCCATCACCTGCACTGCCATAGTTGTTAATGCCAAACAAACCAGTAACGCAATCTGCCGTCACTGATACATTATCTAATAAGGCACCGTTTGAATCTGAGGTGCCGCTACCAGAAAACGCCAGTGTGCTCTGGGCACTGTCGGCAGTTACCGTGACTGTTACGTGCTGCCAACCTCGGTTAGTGCCATTTAAATTAGCGATAACTTGACCATTCCACGTAACCGTTGCTTGATTTGTATGGGAGTTGTTGCGTACTCTCGGAGAGTAATAAAAACTGACCACATAACGCTTACCAGCTTCGGTAGCAATGTTTTGATACGCGGTATAGTTGCTGGTTGAGTCTAATTCTAAATATTGTGAACCATCTTGTGGTGTAATAAGACCGAGTCTATCGGTTTGAATTTCAAAGCGTGCGCCTGTACGCTGCCAGCCTGAAAGGTTATTGAAGAGTTTCCAAGTCCCTGAAATATTTCCTGATTGTTCAAATGAACCATTGGCAATTAGATTATTATCTGCCAGAACATTCTGGCTTGCTGTCAATGCAGTAATTAATAATACAGATGACGTGGATAGCTTCATATATTACTCCCAACTTGATTACATAACATCCGTTGTTAGTAAAGTGTTAATGTGAATTTATTTTGTCTAATCTTATTTTCCTAGTTTTGAATGCTCAGGTCAATTAAAATACAAAAAATGACTGGAATTTATTATTCCTTAAATTTAACTCCATATGAAATTAGTTAAAAAGTACTAATTTTTAGAGCTTGGAATTCTTTTTCGTTTCTGTTGAAGGGCCAACCAGCCTGGCTTTTGGCTACGATTGAGTGCGGCCAAAACTGCAATGGCTTTTTCGAGCGTGATGCGTTGTGATGCGATGTCTTTATAAACTTGTTGGGCTGTTTTTTTACGCTTCACAGCAGCACCTGCATCTAAAAAAGACTCCACGACTTGCAAGACAAAACGAGTGGCACGATTTTGTTTTATCTCTTCTTCCTCACTGTTTGATTTGGGATCTTTACTTTGCAGGCGCTCTTTAAGGTGGGCGATTTCAGCCTGACTAAATTCGTTTTGAGCATGGGGTAATTTACTGAGCTTACCAAGAAAGTCATTAAAATAGTCTTGCTCTATTACGCCGATCCGTGAGGTTTGTGCGAGTTTCATCAACCCTTGTCTAAACTGTGCTTGGCTGATGTGGTGATCTAACAAATGATCGCAAGTTTGATGTAGATGATGCCATTTTTGCCATGCATAAACATAGTTAAGGCCGGCGCCTTTTATGTTTTGCATACCCACAATAAGTTGATGTTGCCCATCTAATCCGAGCTTGGCGATTTTTCGAGTGAGTTCATCGGCGCTAATGTAGGGGTTTTCAATTAGCCGCGTGCGCGCCGCAAGTAGTGTATTTAAGTGGTCGCTTATTTCTTTAGCGTGTGCTTGCAAATCCTCTATGGACATTATGTCATTGGCCAAATGCCAGCTTTCAACTAAGTGATTAAAATAACGGCGCTGACGTCCACTATCTACGTGCTGCTCAAAAAATGCTGCCATTTGGGATTTGTCCTGAAGCGTCTCACAGTCCAACTGTGTATTTGGGAGTAGCGCATTTAACTTATCACAGAGCATTTGATCAGAGACTAAGCATTTAAACTGTTCGAGTAGTTTGGCGAGATCTTCTCGGTCATTATTGGCAATAATACGTGCAATACGTGCGCTCAATGCTTGGTTAAAGTAAGCGAGAAAGCCATCCACATTAGTGCCGATAACGACGATATAATCAAAGGTGAGATCTTCAATGAGTATTTGTGCAAACACCTTAGTACGTGCAATGCGATCATTACGATTATTGATGAGCGCAATAGTTTGAATTTTGGGCTGCTGGCTTTGACCAAACAAATTTAAGCGTCGCCAATTCTCTATTGTAGCAAGGCGTTCATTGGCTGACATACTATTCACAAAAGACTGGGTGAGGGTCCCGATGGGGGCTGGCTCAAAATGCTGTAATACACCAATATCGGGCACGATGCGTTCGGCAGTTTCTTTAAACACATAATCTTTATTTATGCCTATATACTGCGCCATTTTGCATACCAGTGCGATGTTATCTGGGTGTTCCTCATAGGGGTAGAGTGCACGAATGTCATCCGTGATTTGGAACCCTTCACCCCAATGCACTTGAATAAGTGTCGAATCTTTTTGTTCTGCCGACTTATTTAGCACAGGATACATGCTTTGCTCAGCGGTAAATACTTGGGTGTTTGAGCCAATAAACGACGACATTTCAGTGGCGACATCTAAACCCGTTGGACCTAAAATATCTTCATGATCTGGATAAGCATTGGTAATTGTCGCGAAGTTGTCATTCATCCAGCGACGTAAGATCCGCACATATCTTGGCGTCAGTCCCATACATTCCCATAAAAACACGTCTGCCTTTACTGATTTAGCAAATGCCAATACGTCGCTTTGCTCCCAAATACTGGCTTTATCGAAAGGCCTGAATAATGGCAGCTCATGTTGCTCTCCATTGCTGGTGGTGTATATCATCATGGCTTCGCAACCAGTCGTTTTGGTGATCACTTTTAGCGCGATACTGCTAAACAGTGCCGCCTTTAATCTTTCTGTCCCTGATTTACCACGTGTTCCCCAACCGCCAATAGAGATAGGAATATGTTTTCGATTACGCTGTATATTTTGGCTCACTTTAATATGACGAGACCAAAAATAGGCCATAAAGGCGCAGACAAAAAACACCAATTGACCAATGCTATTTTGATAGATGGAATATAAATACTCTTTAAATCCTAAGCCAATATTAATCAGTGCTGTGGTAATGGACGTTCGACTAAACAATTGTCGAATGCCGCTTTCAACTGGGAATTGGGCTGTGTGCGTGGATCCATAGCCGATAAACTCAATTTGAAATCCAAGCTTTCTAATCGCGTCTAAGTAGTTTTGCTGCTCAAGCTCTCCGCCTTTTCTCAGGCGGTCCAGTGAAGAAAACTTAATAGAGATTTGCCAATAGGCTCGTATACGTTGAATGAGTTTATGTGGACGTGTGATCAATAAAATGCCATCAGGTGTGTAACTTTTAGCTTGCGCAGGCAATTGATCTTGACTCAGGATAGAAAGCAAATAGTCAGGTAATGGTAAATAGGGCCTTGCGCTATGCTCTTCTAAGTTATAAAGTGCTTCACCGGGTACATTGGTTTCACTGATCTCAGCAGTTGAGCAGCTAGTGACATGTAGCTCTGCAGAGGGTTTTTGCGCTTTAGTATGACTATAACTTTGTCGTTTATCTGTGCTTGGTGTAAAAAACTCATGCCAGATCCGCCAAAATCGTCGCCCCTTTAACGTGCCATTGTGGATCTGCCATTTATCACCTTGTTGATAGCCATTAAAGCCAAGCTCGGATTGGGCAATGAAACTCAGTGCTCTGCCGATTTCTTCATGAGCGGCATCAGTGGAAAGTGTGACGGTCTCTCCTAGCGCCAGCTGATCTTCGATACTCACAATAAGTTCTTGTATATAAAAACTGTTTAGTTGCTCTCGAGTTCTGGTAATGAAGCGTCTGACAGCGGTACTAGGATCTTGTTCTAATTGCAAATTGAGCACATCAATGAATTGTTTAAAAATAGACTCAGGTTGATCTGTTTCTAGTTGCATATTAAGCATCAGTCGGGCGCTTTGCTCTAAAATGATGCGCTTTATCTCGAAGCTTTCTTCACCTTGTAGACAGCGCTTCCAGTGTTTGAAAGCAAGCCCATTTTCGCTAAATCTGGCGGCAGTTAACTGCTTAATGAGCGTAAAGCGTATCGCGTTTTCTGTTTCGTAGCGAAATCTGCTTTCTAATAATTGAGTGGCAAACTCATTTTCGTAGCTTGGTATACACTCTATCGTTGCTTGCCTTACTCTGTGGTATGGGTGAGTGCTAAGCTGCAGTATCAGCTTTATGTCGGAGTCTGTTAAAGCTCTTTGCTGTATCAGCACTTTTGGCATAGCAGCTAAGATAAATAACTGATCATTATTTTTTGGTTTGTCTGGAAAGTCATTTACAGACTCTGCAACTTTTGCCCACATAAAGCTGCGAATAAACGTCGGTCTTTGGTGTATCAATATTTCCAGTATATCTATGATGGCGAGGTAAGGTGTATTGTCAGCCTCCAAAAGCTCAATAAGTTGCGCTACCAACTCAGCATCTAGCTCAGGATCGGCACTAAATTCATGAATAAGAGAAACTTGGTTAACCAGAGCACGGATCATGCCGTGACGAATATGCAGGCTGTTACTGTGCGCCAGTAAATGAATAAAAAACGGCTGTAAGTCTAGCTTTTGCCAAGCGGTATTCAGGTCATCTTTACTCGAACGTAGGTAGCGGTTTGTCAGCGCCCCAAGTTTTGCAATTAAAAATTTTAAGTCTTGTTCAATTTCAGACACTTTGGACTGATAGCGCGCGATGACTGCGCCTTCATCGAACCAGCGTGAAAAGGCCAACTTGTCTTTTTGCAATTCTAATCGTGAAGCACCGAGTTGCTCCGCATACTTTAAAATGTGTAATTCTCTTTCTGCTTTTAACTCGGCTTTGTTTAATCGTTCAATGAAACTTTTATAGTCGGCCTCGATGGCTTGTAAATTACCATGATGACTTTCAATTTTATGGCGTAAAAACGCAATCGTTTGTAATAGTTGCCAATATGATATTTGTTCTTGTTCTGGTTTGTTTTTTACTAGCTCCCAATCAGCTAATTCGTCCACGAGAGTTTGATATTTGTGCTGATATAGGTTGAGCCAAAATTGTTCTGTGTCGGCAAATAAGAGATCTTGAAGCTGTCGTTTTAACGTTTTATCTGCCATTAATATCTTGCTCTAGGAAGTGTGTTAGTTGTAGTGATTCAAAAATAATTTCATCATGTGCAAAAGGCGCAAAGCCTGTATTTTGTAGGTTACCTAAAGTCACCTCAAAGCGTATGTTATGGTTGTTTCTAAACCAATCTTGTGTCCAATTAAGACTGATCCACCCTGCAGTTTGTTCACTAAAATCAAATAAGGTTTGCCAGCTCAATGAGGTTAAGTACTGAAAAGTCGCATTCGGACGGTTTTGGTCCGCGAACACATAGCTGCTGCTGAGTCCCAATGTAAAAATATGTCCTTCGTAATATTGTTGCCAATTACCACTTAGTGTTGCGGTGTCTAGGCTGGTCCAATCTTCATTGGAGGTTGTGCTAATTTGCGCACTAAATTGACTGTCTACCCAAGGTTGGTAGCGAATTCGATATCCTGCTTGCCAGCCATGCATATGGTTTGCGCGATAAAAATTGTACATGTCTTGGCTAATAAACGGGTCGTCTAGGTATTCTTGTTTTTCTATGCTGGTGTAATAGTAATAGGGTTGCCACCACCATTGATGTCTCACGGATATATCATCTCGCCAAATTTGACCGATGGTTGCGTCAATGTGGCTGGTCAAATGGCTTTCCTGAGCAAGTTCAGCTTCTTGCCAGCGGTTATAGAGTCCAACTTCACTAAACCAAGGGCTGTCGTGATCTAGCCAATTGTATATACCGTTAATCGCCAAAGACTCATATCGTAAATTATTGAGTCGATATGCGCCCTCAAGCCGATACCAGTGCTGTCGATAGCGGTTTCTTAAGCGGATCCCGAAATCGAGTCGGTGAGCGGTATTAATGGGATCATTGGTTTGAAAAATGCCGTCTCTGTCATAGCGCATAAACCCCTCAATATGTGTTCTATTGCCGTTGGCACTGATCAGCGGTTCATTGAAATGCTTGGCAAGCCGCTCAAATTTCAATTCTGCTCTGTTCAGTTTTAGAGGTGTGACAGGGGGGGCGACTGCTAGCTTTTGACGGTTCGTATTAAGTCGCCAAGCAAATAATCGCGCAAGACGCGCATAGTCACTTGGGATCTCAATATTGCCAGCAGGGTAGAATCCAATATCCTCCTGACGCTGCTTTTTCTCGAAGCGTTCAATTTTAACCAAAGCATCTTTATCGAGCTTCGCTAAGATTGATTGTGATGCGGTGGCATAATAAAACAACTGGCGCTGGTCTAGCTCGATACTTTGCCAGCGACTATTTTGACGAACTTGCACTTCTACTTGCAGTATTTGCGATAAATATGGATTTAGCCAACGTATTTTAATTAGCCCATTACTCAACTCACTCTGCGTCAAGCCAAACTGAGTTTGTTGGTCTGAAATTGGCCATGCCGTCTCGCCATTGCCTGTTTCGATTTCGACTAAGGTGGCTGCATTGGATACCAGCTCCGCATCAGAAAAGTGAAACACTAGACGCATTTGCATTGATTTTAATTCACTAAAATCGAGTGAAAGGATGTGGTAAGGACGTATTGTGATCCCTTTTACATCGTCTCTTTTGGCTGTGTGGCGACTAAGCTGTTCTGCGATACTTCGAGTTTCAATGGGGGACAGGTCGACAAGTTGAGTACCAGCGTAGTTAAGATATTTTTGCAGTGGTACCCAGTGCCCAAAACTTTGTACACGGTCATGAAGCTTGGACAAAGAGGCGGGAATATCCAAGCCGTTTAGTTTTGAGAATAATGCGGTAAACTCATGATCTGCCAGGGTTGCGTTTTCTAGCCTATATAAACTGTTATTGAGTAACTTAGTAAATGCGGCTGTGTTTTGGGCGTTAGTGGTATGCAGTAACTCTAAAAAAGAAGTGCCTAATGCAAATTCACTGAGTTGTTGCGTTGAGTAAGGGTTAAAGTGTGTTTCATCAAAGATTTGAAGCTGCGCAAAAGTAGTCTGTTTGCTGCTCAAAGTTAAAGTCTCACCAGCGCGTAACGTTATCATACTGCTGGATGCCACAGATAAGGGCGTTTCAATTGGGCTGGTAACGGAAGTAGTCGACAATATGTCGCTGTAAATTGGCATAAAATAGAGCTCATTGTCTTTATCAACATGCAACCAAGCGATGTTGTTTTCTCCAGTTTCTAAGCCAAAGCTGCGGGCGCTAATTTGGATATTGATGTCTGAGTGGGCTGTAATAGAAACAGGCTGTTCACCTATTTTATAGGCTTTATATGCAGCTGTTTCGGCTACTAACTGCACTTGTTTGTGGTGGACAATATCATATCTTGGCTGAATATCTCGGCGCTGACCGCCATAGGTTGTGTAACCCAGTCTATCAAAAAGTGCATTGGATACTTGTTGTTGATCGTGATCTAACCACAATGTCTCAAGTAGCTTACCTTGCGACAGTAAAGTACTGGTGAGTAACTGAGGACACCCCTTAAGTCTATGCTTCAGCGCACATAAACCTTGGATATTAAATATTTGATTAGTCTGTTGGTAGCGGCTTAGTAACCCTTTTGCAGCAAAGTCGCTCAATAACGTATTTGAGCTTTGCAATAAAGCACCCAAGTAGCGCAGTACAGCATTGTTACGATCAAGTCGTGTAAGAACCGCTAACCGCAATTGCCAAGCACGTAGCTGCACATCTGCATAGGGGCTGTTTAATAATATCCTAAGTTTGGGCAGCGCTTTGGTTGGCGCATGTTTAGCTAAGTGTTCAATCTCCCCAAGTTTGTACATCCAATGACTCTTTGTGTATTGGGATAAAGAAGGGCTATTAGGGTCTGATTGTAGTTTGAAGTTAGACAAACTATTGATGTAGCTTTTGGCTTTATCTGATTGGATACGAGCAAGCAGTGCGGAAATAGTTGGGCTCTTAAATGCTAATTTGCCGGGCTGCGTGTATAGGAGCTCATTATTGGGTAGTGGCAGTAAGGTACGAATTTGCAGTGCGATATCTATTTTTGCATCACTGGCTGAGAAAAGAGTGATTTGTTCTACATCCATATCTACGACTAAATTAACTGGCACAAATCCTTGTTTCGGGGTCACAGCGATTTTATGACGCATCGCGTTGATTTCTACTATCAGCTCAGCGGCGCGATTGGCTCTGACATACAAAATCGCGCTGTTTGTGATCCTCCGCTCCTGACTAAAATCAAACTTGAGCGACTTATTTAAGCGATTATATTGCAACATGCTGGATGTTTGACTTTGGAATAAGTACTGCTTTGCTGTTCTCGCGGTTTGGTATACAGAAACTAGCCTTTTGTGTGTTGTGAGTGGCTTTTGGGCATTGCTGGTCGGTGTTAAAAATGTGCCCGTTGATATTGTGCTGATAAAATCTTGATGACGCCTTAGCTCAAGTGCGCTAGCGCTCTCAGGCTTAAATTGAGTGAGTTGGTTGATGTTGTTTTCAAAGTAGATTTTGTGTAGAGCAGGGTCTAAATTATTGACCCAGTATGGGCTGAGTAATTTCTCTTGATGTTTTATCCCCGCATTTTGATCATAAATGGCACGATGCATTTGCTCTAATTTAACCCAGGTTTTAGTACTGCTTTTTAAGGTTAAATAACTGTTTGCTGGCACAGCGAGATAATCGACATTGCCAACACCGAGTTTGTGTTGTGTATATTCCTGAGCTTGTGCATCGGAGACGTTAATGATGCTGATTGGGGTGTCATTCACCAAGGCGACAACCTTGCCGCCTTTTTGCAGGTCATACAGGTCGCGATGAACTGTGAGCTTTAGCTTCTTTGCTTGCTCAAAATACAGCTTCACACTTTGCTGGTTATGTAATGGGTATAAAGTGGTATGTTCCTGTGCCAGCGCAACGGTTTTGCCTGGCATTGGAAATTTGACTGCGCGACGGAAGGGGTCTCTGTGGGAGTGCTGATAGCCACGCCATATTTCAAACTTTCCATCTTGCTGCTGGTTGTAAACTTTTACAACCCGCGATCTTGTAGAGGCACTTAATTGACATATGTCCTGTTGGCATAGCCACTGTTGTTTGGTGATCTGCATAAGGGCATTTAATGTTTGCCCTTGCCAAAATGCCAGTGATTCAAGGTTTTTAAGGGGGGTTACAAGCCACTGTCCTGCAGGTAAAAATAAGTACTTAGCCTGCTGATGAGTGAGACTAATGTCAGCAGCACTGCGCTCCAGCGCTAAAGTCTCGGCGTCGTACCACTGCACATCAGCCTGTAAGTTGGCAGTCTGTGCTAGGCAAACGGAGCTTGTTAAACTTAAAAACGCAATCAACGTGAATATGAGAGGCATAAATTAAATTGCTCCATACTGGTTGATTGAGTGATCAGTCGCTTGCGCATCGGCTTACTGATCTCGATATGAATAAACCGATGTGGGGCGAGTCCTATTTTGTGCAGGATGTTTTTAGTGCCACCGAGCTCGAAAATATCTTTTTGATAAATATAGGTATGATTACTTAAACCCGATAAACAGCGCTGCAACTTAGCCAATTTTGCATTGTAGCTTCGACCTTGGCTAAGTATAAAATCAGCCTTTTTCCCTTCGGGGGATTTGCGCTTTTTTTGATTAAATCCATGTATTTGAAAAATGGCGGCGTTGGGGTGAGCATAGTGAAAGGCTTTGACGGCAGCAACATGCAGCCCACGCTTTCGCTTGGAGTAATCCATTGGCAGGTTATCAAGGCTCTGGCTATGCCTGTGATGGGTATTAAAAACCATCATATTGCAGTTAGATTCAAAGAGTGCGCGACCGATTTTCAGTGTGTACTTGTCGTGAAATTGATGAGGAATAGACACAAAGCAAGGGGAAGCCGCCACGCGATATATGAGTGCGCCTCCGCCATTGATGGGCGAAGTTGCAGTCAGTGTATGCACAGGGCTGCGTAATTTTCCCTGCTGTTGATATTCCCATGGCTCAATCGCTTTCGGCTTTGCTATCCAGCTATTAATTTGCTGCCAACTTAATTGTGATTGTGCAAATCCGTTAAAGCTTGTAATGCTGATGAGCGCGATGATCATTTTATGTATTTTCATTTTGCCACCATAAAGGGGTAAGTGGTTGTGCGCTATGTTCTTCTAAAATACTTATCCACATTTCATCTTCAGCCGATATCGCAAATTTTTCAAGTGTTTGAATATCTGTTCCTATTTTTATTGTAACGGGCGGGTAGCTAACAATGTTGGTTGATTGCGGATGCAGCATAAATGCAGGAACTTGCGATGGCATGAGCGCATACCTTTTAGTTGCCACTGTATATTCATCCGTGATGCCGATTTTAAATCTTCCACTAAGGCTAGTATTAATAATAAGCGGTGCTTGCCTATTTTTTGCTGCTGGATAAATAAAAGGCTTAATGACAATCGATAGCGGCCTGTTTTTACCGCGATAGTCTAAAGATAAAGTATCGCCGCGATTGATTTTGTACAGACGCGTTTTAATAAAGTGACGCTGCTCGCCTTGGTTAATAAATAAATGGTTTGCTTGGCTTGCACTGGTGATGATCGAGTCGTCAGTGGTACTGCTCGTCGCATCAAACTCAATGTATGTGGGGGCTTGCGGTTTTAAAGCGATCACTTTTGGGATCTTGAGAGAAGGGTCCTGATCCGAGTTAATTGAGTGAATATCATCGAGTTGTCTAAAGTGAACTTGTGTTGGCTCACTGGGTGGCTCAAAATAGTTAGCAGGGCTGTAAATTAATGCGGTATTCGAAATTGGGTGCCTGTCAAAGAGCGATTCAGATGCATAATCTGTCTCTTTAATAACTGGTAAAGGCGGGGCTTCAAATAGCCGTACTTTTAGGATTTGTTGTAACTCTGTAAAAATAAACTCATTGGTTGCTTTTTGCGCAAACCAAGCGCCAATTTCAACAAAGTCAGTTAAAGGGTTTTCGCATAGCTGTTCGCAAACCACATTCTGATAATGAAAATCACGATGTCTGCTTTGTAGCTTTACAGCAACACTTGTTTTGCTAGAAATTCTTAATTTTACGGCTTCATCAGGTAGGCGCAGATAATATTTTTCACTTTCATTAACGGCTTGGCGCAGTGTTTCAGGTGTTATTAAGCGATCAAATTGTGATAGCCGCGATTCCAAACTTATTTTGTGGCGAGCAAAAACCTGACCTTGTGCGTCGTATAAAGAGACTATCGCATGTGAGCTCTCAGGGGTTAAATCCCGAATATCGAAGACCACATCACTACCACCTGAAACAGCATAATCAACAGGGGTATCTGGGGTTAATACGTAGTAATAACTGTGCAAGGGGGCAATTGGTTGCGCGAGTTGATACCACTGGGTTAACGCGGGCAAGCTCGATTGCACTGTCACTAAACCAGGTCTAATATTTTCTATTTTATAGTTATTATCTTCGAGCTCCACTGCGCTTAGCTCAATCGGCGCCAGTTGCTGACTCAAGTCATGCCATGTGAGGCGTAATGTACTGACAGGCACCGTCGACGTAAAATAAAGGGGAGCGGTACTTTTAACTCTAAAAGTGGCTGTTAGGTTTGGCGCTGAGTAAAAGCTATCGAGATCCCACTGTTGTGCAGAAAAATCATAAGTGATGACATTATAAGGCAGTGTTTCGTATAAGATGTCACTGACGAAATCGATATTGGGTATGCCTTGAGGCGCCAGTTTTTGCCAATCATAACGTACTGCGTTGGTGAGCTCCCACGGCGCGAGCGCATTGCCCCCTAGGGTATGGTAATTGAGCATTCTTTCGCGCCAATCAAGTGGTAACTTCAACCATATTTGCTGACTGTCATCGGTATCTGTAGATGTTTGGGCGTGAAGTCTGACGACAACACCTCTAAGTGTATCCTCTTCAGGGATAAGTTTGAGCTTGATTTGGCTGGCATTCGGGTAGCGTGACACATCTATATAAAACGATTGCCCAGAGGCCACCGACAGCGCCTGTCTGTCCTCTATAATTTGCTTTACTTGCTGCTCTTGCGCTGCAAGCACCAGTTTTGATGCGTGGTGGTAAGTGTGTTTATTGAGTTGAACGCCCTGACTATCAAACAGTTGATATTCGATTGCATAGTTTACAGGTTCGTCAAATACTTGTTGTCCCTCAAAAATGGCGTTTGATAGCAATCTGACTGCGCGCGTTCTGGATGCTGAAAAATTAAATGCAATGTACTTGTCACTAGGTAACCAATGCACAACTGAGCGTGTTTCTTCTTCGCTGCGCTCTTCTAACTGCTCAGCAGATGCCAGCCATGTCACGCCATTAAAGCTCACCCATAATAAGACTAAGAGCAAAAATCCAGTCGCGCTAAGGTGTAACAGCTTTTTAATCCAATACATGCATTAGCCCCCCTGTAGCGTAGTTAAAGTCTCTGATTGTCAGCACTTTATTGCTGGTGGGGGTGTAAATAGCAAGTAATTTATCGCGTAGCTTAATGGTCAGAGCAAGCTGTTGTGATTGCTCTATGCGCACGGCTTGTAATTGGCATTTTGGGAACTTTTGACAAAACTCTGATAGCAGTGGCAAGTGCTGATCTTGCGAGTATTGTTCTGCTAGTTTCAACACCTTCTCTAATGAGGGGGGATTGTCCAGTAGCCAATCATTGGGGCTCAATACTAAGGTATTTAAAGATCTTACTTGGGGATCTCTTGATACTGCGAGCAGGCGTTGCAAGAGCGCCTGCTCTGAAATGGCAAAGTGTTGTTTAAAATCGGAGGCCAGCCACAATGTAGCAAGTTCACTGATTGGGCTAAATAAGCGGTAGCCAGATTGCGGTGATGTACCAATCTCAAGCCCTCTTGTTTGCACTTGTCCGCTAACTACTTGTGTATTCACACCTAAGTCAATTAATGTGTATTGTAATTCTTTCAATGTATTAGCGTGTTGTTCATCTGGGTTTGTGAACTGAAATGCAATTGCACTGGGTCTAACGTATGAAGGTGCGCTATGACTGCGAACTTGTAAGCTTAAAATCGGCTGCTCAGCGAAGTAGCGCAACGTACTCTGGTGTACGACGTTAAATAGGCTTCTCACATTACCTGGGGCCATGACATTAGCTTGTTCATTTGCGTATGGATGCGCGCCGGCGATTGACAGTGCTTTGGCGCCAGTACTTGCAAATAGCTCACCGGAGAACTTTAGCGTATTACTTTCAAATAAAGGTCTTGGGACTTGGATATTGAGCATGGCACTCGGGTGCAGGTTAATAACATATAGCCCTTGACCCTGCTGCAAACTCTCCTGTTTGTCGAGTGGAGCCAAGACAATATACTGAGCTTGGTCGTTATCTACGATCTGTAGCTGATAACCCATCATATTGGCAATGTGATTAATTCGGGCTAGACGGTTTAGCTCATCCTGATCAAATTCTCTATCTGATTGCTGCGCCACTAATTTATATAGCGGACCGAGAATTTCAAACTCCCAGAGTGCCGCTTCATTATTTGTCAGCTCTTGGTAGTGATTGCTGCCCTTGGCACTGATATAGGGGGCGAAGGTTTCGATGACCTCATCTAGGCTGGTATCAATAAAGGTGGCAGCGACATTGCTGCCGCTGCTGGTACTAAGAACAACCTCTGAAAGTAGGTTGGAGTAACTCGCACCATCGATATAGGCTTCAACCATTTTTCCATTAAAATCAGCTGTGGGCATGCTGCTGGTGTGCAATATACCAAATTGACCTCGCTCGAATCCCATGAGGTTGGTAAGTTGCTTCTGAGATAATGAAGTAGGTAGCTGATTAAATATCCAAAATTGACTATTTACCCCATAGGGGCTCAATTGTAAATGAACTCGGGTATATTGATTTACTGACCGTATTTGCAGTACTTCCAGCTCCTCAAAAACCGAGAAAAACGCACTATAATAGGGACTTTGCTGGGATACTTGCTGTGTTGCGATTGAAGGCGTGAATTGCGTTCCTAGTACCAGTGCATCACTACCAAGTAATTCAAATAAAAGTCCTGCTGCATCACTGGCGACTCGCTCACTTGAAGGATAGGGGACGCTGATAATATGAGATTTACTTGGTTGTTTTGATAAGGCAAAAAAGCCCCTTACTGCGCTTGTGTCTGTGTCCTTGATATATAAGTACTGCTCGTCTTCATATAAAGAAAACTGAGCTTGTGCCAATAGCCGCCTAGCTAACAAAACGTTTTCCTGCTCTTGTCTATCGCGATTAAGTACTCGAATTGCACTCATAAAGTGTTGAATGGACTGAGCCTGTTGATACTGGCTTATAGAGACAGGCTCGCTTTGCTGCGTATAAAGGTAACTTTTGTAGGCGCTGATCTGTTGGCTGAGCGCAATATCAGTGTTGTCACTTGAATTGATCTGCGCCGGCGTTGTTGCAAATATCGCAGGGATAAACATGATTAAAAAGCCTGTGGTTATGGCAATTAATCCGCCGACTATTGAGGTTTGGAAGGTTGCGCGGATCACCAGTCCTAAAGCATTTTTTTGGTAAATCTTTAGCGCTAATAGGGTGGACAACATGTAACCAAAAGCAAAGGTATCAGTTACTTTTAATGTCGGGTAATAATGTACAACAACATAATTTAAGACAATTTTGTATAAAAAGCCGATATTGAAAAAAAATAAAAGTAATCGTGCCCCTTCAAAGTTTGCATGACGCAATCGAGTGAAGGTCAGTATGGAGCCGCCAAGTATCAGGATCACAGCGGTCTCAGCAAAGGATGTGAGTAATTTCGTCGGTTGCATGAGCTGCAAAGCGAGCAGTGCAGGCAGCATGATGCCGTTAAATTCCCAGCCATATTTGATGTTGGCACGAGAGGCAATAAAGGCAGTGATCACTAAAATAATATAGGCTTTGGGCGCTGCGACAATGGAGGCCGCAACAGCTTCATACATGATTGCAAGATTGGCAATACTAAAGTTGGTAAAGGGCATGAGCATAAAACGGACTAACAGGTATGTCACAAAGAGCTGTATTAGTGTGACCCGCATGCCATATTTAAATCCACCATTCCACATGACGTTTGCTGTTAAAGCGATGATCACCAGGCCCAAGCTGTAGAGTTGGCTGGAGTAGTCAAACGTGATATCCCATTGTGCTAAGTACATGGCAACTAATGGCCAAAATAGCGTATCCATCACCACTCTGACTAAAATGCTGATTAGGATGATGGCAAAAAAGCGGTCTCTGCCAAACATTTCGCTAAACCCAAAGCGCTCCATGATTGTTTTAGCACTAAATAACATGACAGCATAAACAACGATCGCTTCTATGATGATAACCACCGCGGATATTGGTGTAACTATGAAAAGTGGCACAAGGTAGCCTGGAACAACAAGTCCAGTAAGTGGAAATCCAAAGCGTAAATTCAACATACAAACAACGGCGATGCCAACCCAGACTGTTGTAATTACAGACTGTCCTAAGCCACTGCCGGTCGGGAAGAGTTGCAGCACCCAATCCATTAAGTCTGCACCTTAATATGATTTTCTTCAGGGTCGAGTGGTTGCATCATTTCTAATTGTTTTAACAGTAGGGCCGGGTCATCTAGCTGTTTAATTAGATAGGAGATATCGATAAATTCAAATAATATTCCGCCTACTTCAAAAGGCTCGCCAATGCTGCTGGTGGAGCGAGATGATCGCAATGAGCGAATACTCAAAATAAACGTTGCTTGCCCTAATTGAGCAGGCATATATAACTCGCCTTGTTGTAAGGTGATATAGCGTAATTTTCCTTTGGCTTTTTCACTGTCAAGGTGGGTGACGCGCTCTAACAAGTCTAATGCTGTCATCTCAAATAAAGACATTTCATTGTGTTTGGCGATTTCTTCTATTTTTTGGTTGGTTTGCACGACTTGCCCAAAGAGGTTAAACATGATCGCCGCAGTGTGGATCTGGTTAAATACGTGCTCAAGCGTTGATAGCTTTTGTTCCATGTCGCCAATGGAAGATTTAACTTGTTGACTCAAAGGTTTTTGCAGTGCCAAGGTTAATACTTTGGTAAGTGCACTGGTATTGGCTTTTTGTTGATTTTCAAAGATCCGAAAGTGAAAAAGTAACTCGCCTATCTGGTTTGCAAAGCGATTTACATTTTGTACGAATCGTTCTTCGTCAAAGTACTCATTGGGCTCAACCGTCATTGCCCAAAAGCCTCGAATATCTCCTGCATACATCAAAGGCACCACATATTGGGCCTCAGCCTCTTTTAAATCATTGAAGAATGGTCTCGTTATATGTAAAGCACCAAACGCTTTGATGGCGTCCGAGTAGGGAGGACGTTCATAGTCTCTGCGCATCTCGTGAATATCAGATAAACTGCAATTAATGGCGCGTATTTCATGGAGCCTATGGTCGCCTTCAGTACGGGCGAGAAATATCGAACGATTTAGGGCAAGTTGCTGATTTACCAGTGTGATAATTGCATCCCAAGGGCTACTTTGCGCGCTAAAAGCTTGCGGTAGGTAACGTCCCATCATCCGTTGTTGAACGTTGCCTATGATGTCATTTAATTCAATTTCCTCAACCCATTTTCTAGAGAAGAACACCCATAGGAGCGTAACCAGGTTGGTAAAAATAATTTGTCCGGCTGGCAAAAAGTAATCAAAGAAACGAACGCTAAGATAGACTGAGGAAATACAAAGCAGGATAACCGCACACGCGATTAATACTCCAGTGTTAAAGCTGCACCTTTGATAGCTGATGAGCAAAATCGTTAAAATTAATAACTGAAGGGCTGCAGCATATGTGATAGGCATTAAAGTTACTAAGGTCTGCTCAGCAAAGTTATCAGCAATATAAGCGTGAAGATAAATAGGGTCTTTGAAAGAGTCTATTTTTGGCGCTCGTACGGGGAGGGCAAACGCTAATTGACGCTGAGAGACGAGCACCACTTTGTCCTGTAGCTGAGCTAAAAATACATCATCTGAGAGCAATCGTGATGCACTAAATTTAGTGAGGGCTTGTGGCGCAAGTGAAAAATCAAGCAATTGACCCTGTGCTTTGTACTCTGGGTCGAATACATGTTGCCAAACACTTTTACAGTGTTCTGGTGCATCTTTAATGACGATTTCATAGCCAAGCCACGACTCTAGGCTGGGTAAACAGTATCTAGAGTCGGCGTATGGAAAATACACGTTGTCAAAAGAGAGCTGCTGCTCACCAGAGACATGGCTAAATATCACTATGGCTTTGGCTTTATTTTCTCGTAATTTTGAAATGATGTCACTTTGCTGCGCTACGAGGTTGTCAGACTCAATTACGACGATTTGGGTATTTTGCCGATTGAGGTTTTGGCTAAGCTCAAGATAAATGAGTGCATTGAGTTTGTCTAGCGTTCCACTTAAGGTGACTAATAAAATCAGGGCGCACAGCAGCATAGTAGACCAAAAAGTCTTTTGTCGTTTGATGATAAAAAACTGCTGCTTTATCGACATGTTAAGCTACCTAGTCAAATGCTGAAAACTCAAAAGATAAGGTAACGTCCTGTTGTGTTGTGACATGTAAAAAGTCGAGCCCATGAATGGCATTGCTTTGCCAAACGTTATCGGAAAGCGAGATATCTTTTTGCCATGATATAAGGGCTAAGTCATCTAAGATGAGCGTTGCTTCGCCATCATCTGGCGGCGAATGTACAAAGGCTAATTTAACTGCACGAGCGGGTAGCTGCTCAGGGCCAAGCGTATTTGTATCGTCAGGTAGTGAAAAGCTATATTCAAACTTGCGCCAATTATATTCCCCAGGCTCAGCAAGGCGAATGGTTTGCTCTGAGAAGAGCAGGTTGTCTTCCGATGTCGTGATGGAGAGTTCAACATCCAGTGCACCGGCGTTCATTCCTTTATTGTATCCATAAAGGCTCATGTCATGATATGCCAGCAATGTAGATTCATTGGGGGTAATTGGCATAGTGCGAATCGTATGTTTAAAGGGCATACGTAAAGGCCTATTGTCGAACTGGGTACGAACTAGGCACATGGCTTGTTTGCCACTGCGTGCGCCAGTTAAGCATGGAGTGATATTTTCGCTGTCATTTTCCCAACGAGAAACCTCACCAAATGTGTCATCGTTATCCCAATCTTCAAAGTCACCAAATAACATCAAGTCTCTACCTAATTTTAGTACTGCAGAACCGCTGGATGATACCTTAGTCAAAAAGGCATTACTCGGTACAAACTCTCTTAAATCAACAATATGCTGACCTGCGCTGAGTGAGATCTGAGCGGTTTCTACAAGATTTGGTGTACGGCTATTATAAAAGTCGATTTCCGCATAACCAGTGCGAGGAATGACTGAAACACCGCCTTGAGAGAACTCACCAAGTCGTCTCATGAGGTAGTCACTTAAAAAACCAGTGACTAATTTAGGTCGATAGTCTTCTAGGTAAATAGGGTAAGCCCGAGCGCGTGTGGTTTTGGGGGTTGCATTTGGCATTACCTCCAATGTTACAGCGACACCGAGCAAGGTTTCGATCCGGTTCTGTTCAAATACAAAGTTACCTAATCCGAGTAACACGGGGGTTTCGTTTTGCAGGCTGAAACCTTGTGCAACGTGAGGATGGTGCGCAATCAGTAAGTCAGGTTTTAGCTCACTGAGTAAATTAAATCGATTACTAATGTAACGCGTGGGTGCATATGAGTATTCGTCACCGCCATGTAGCTGTGCAATGGCATAATCACTTTGTGCGATTGCTTGCTCTACAGCCGAAGTCGCTTGCTGGCTTTGGGTGAGATCTGCTGCACCGCCTTTTTGCTCCTCGGCAATATAATTAATGGGGTTGTCATCACCAGTAATGGATGTTGCAGAGACGAGCCCAAGTGAAAACCCGTTTACCGAGGTAATTAAGGGGGCATAAGCTTCAGTGTTGTTGTTGCCTACGCCACTGTACAGTAAGCCAGCCTCTGATACATATTTGATGGTATCTGCTAAGCCAGGCTGCAAATAATCATAAACGTGATTGTTACCTAAAGCGACATAATCGACGCCGATTTCTGTGAGCCCTTGTAATGTTTCAGGCAAGGAGAAAAAAGCAAACTCTTTGGTTGGGTGAACACTGGTGGGAGTATCTAGAATTGGGGTCTCTAGGTTAACTGATGAAAAATCTGCATGTTCAACTAAGGGCTTAATATACTGAGTGATCTCAATGGCATTTTGAGCCGCTGTGCTCGCGCGAATGAGTGCGCCTTCAACATCTGGTACTGAATTGCCCATAGTGGTTAAACTTGGGTCCATATAGCGTCTACCAAACATGGTATCACCTGCAAAAAATAAGGTGATTGCGCCCTCGGGTTTGGCGACTAAGCGCAAATTGAGCTGTGTATTGGCACTGGATACCTGTACTGTGGTGAGTAAAGGCTCAAACCCTTCTTTGAAAACCGAAATACTGTAATTACCGGGTTTTAAAGTGGGTATAGAAATAACACCGCTGCTATTGGATTGGTAGGTATTGCCTGCAATAACGACTGTCGCATCGGTGACATTATTATTTGACGCATCAGCAATGTTGATCTGCCATTGCAGCGATTCGTTTTGCTGTTTGTCTTGCTCGGTTTGTTCAGCTTGCTGAGATTCGGTTGGCCCCGTCTCATAAGGGTCTTCAACGGAGCAAGCGCTAAGAAAAATGGATGTTAGAACTACAGCTAGTTTTTTTGCTTTCATTGGCTCTCCCACCATTTATATTAACATTATTTAATTATTTAGTATTATAAAGTGTGTGCTGAACGACTTGCAATCATTTATTCTGAATTAAACATCTTAAATATCATGTGTTTATTATAGGTCATTATTATTAATTATGACTTAGAAAATATCTGTCCAAAAATGTTTACAATTTGCTAGGCTGAAGACTATTCTTAGAGTATGATCCGGCCAGAGGTAAAAAACCGTTTTGAGGAACAGATGCGTTTAGAGATTCATTGCGCCGACCGTATTGGTATTGCACAAGAAATACTCAATATATTGGTTAACTATCGAGTTGATTTAAAGGGGATTGAAGTTGACTCGGTAAATTGCCGTATGTATGTGAGCTTTCCCCCCATTGAGTTTGAACAGTTTCAGAAAATCATGCCTGAAATTCGATTAATTGATGGTGTTGAAGATGTTCGCACTACGGCGTTTTTGCCTTCTGAGCGTGAGCATAATGAACTCAATACGTTATTAAGTGCATTGCCTGACGGGGTCATTTCTATTGATGCAAAAGGTGGCGTGAGGCATTGCAATGATGCTGCATGCAGAGACTTAAACTTGTCACTTGATGAAGTGATTGGCACCAGTATCAACTTGCTATTAAAAGGTTTTAACTTTACGCGCTGGTTAGAAGGCAGTGAGGTGTTGGGACAGACAACACGTGTAGAAGTTGCTGGAGAAGATTTTATTGCAGACATACTGCCTATTTCTGTGCCTCAGGCTACTGAGGGAGATGTTTTGGCAGGTGCGGTCATCAATATTAAGTCTCAAAGCCGTTTAGGCCAGCAAGTCAGCGCGTTTAGACGTTATGGACAAGAAAGCTTTGCAACCATACATAACCAAAGCACTGCGATGCGACGTGTGGTGCGTGAAGCGCGCAAAATGGCACAGTTAGAGGCACCTATCTTAATTACTGGCGAGACAGGAACCGGAAAAGAGCTACTAGCAAGAGCATGTCACTATGCATCAAACCGCTCGTTAAAACCTTTCATTGCTTTGTCTTGTGCGTCATTGCCTGATGATGTTGCAGAGTCTGAACTGTTCGGCTACGCAAGTTTTGATGAGCAAGTACCATCTAAACGTGGTGTTTTAGAGCAAGCGGATGGTGGTACCGTGTTTCTTGATGAAGTCGGTGAAATGTCTGAACAGTTACAGACAAAGTTACTGCGTTTTTTACAAGATGGCACCTTTAGAAAGGTGGGCGACGAAAACGAAGTTAAAGTGAATGTTCGCATAATAGCCGCTACTCAAAAAGACTTGCCAGCCATGGTACAAGAAGGCGGGTTTAGAGAAGACCTCTACTATCGCATCAATGTTTTAACCTTAGAAATTGCACCTTTGAGAGATCGCAAAGCGGATGTTAAGCCATTGGCAGAGCATTTTATTCAAAAATATGCACAGCAAAATGGTCAAGCGGTTCCTTCTTTACACCCTGAGTGCCTTGAGTTTTTAGAGCAATACCCGTGGCCTGGTAACGTACGCCAGCTGGAAAATGCTATCTATCGCGCAGTGTCATTATTAGATGATAAAGAGCTACGTATTGAAAATATGCAATTGCCAACCTTTACACATGACTTAGGTTATTTGGAATCGGACTTTGAAGGCACGCTTGAGCAAGCCGTTAAACGTTTTGAAGCAACGTTATTAAGAAAGCTTTATCCTGCTTACCCTAGCTCAAGACAGTTAGCGAAGCGCTTAGGTCTGAGCCATACTGCGGTAGCAAACAAGCTACGCGAATATGGCATCAATAGAAAAACTGTTAAGGTATAAAGTGTTTTCTGGGCGCCTACTTCTTGGTGCCCATACTTCTCGTGACGCCTTCCAAGCGAACATGTTTGACACCAGAATCATCAAAATGCACGTCAATACTGACATTATTTCTACTTAAAAAGTAATCAACATTATTGAGCGTAAGCACATAATTCCCTTTCACTGGGGTTTTAAACTCTTTCTTTGCTAGCTCTAGTTTATTTTTACCAATTTGCCATTGAAAGGCTTCAATATAGCCAGCGTTAAACTCTTGGATCCAAACTCTAGAATCGTCTTTACTTAAGGTCAAAGCAATAGAGTACGACTCAGGAAGTTGAGACATTGAATAGGCTTTTTTGCCAATACGGAATTTTTTGTCTGATGCTTGCCAGCCAAAACCAAAGTCAAAATCTTTTGTGATGCCAGTTGGGTAAGTAACAACCCCTTTCCCGGACAAGTCAAAGTTAGCAAGTACATGATCACTGAAACTCAGCGCTGTGATGAATAAGCCAAGTTTGAATATATTATTCATAAATAAACACTTATCTTGAAGATAAAGAAAACTTAATTCAGTTTATAACATAAAGCAAGTTGCTCAAAATTTAACAAGTCATTAAATATATAACTGAACACGCTTGTTGCAATTAAAGGCTATGATACACTGGCAAGACAAATTACTGGTTAGACCAATTGGAACATGAATTTATATTTTCGCTTATTGCTTCTGTTTTGGAAAATTAAACAAAATAAAACTTATGAAGGGATGTTGGATCCAACAAGCATTGACTTTAGAGCCTTACCAACGGACTGTGATATCAATCTACACCTAACAAATTCACGTTATTTGGCAATGATGGACATTGCTAGAACTTGGATGACCGAGCGAGTAGGCTTGCTCAATAAAATCCTCAAAAGAAAATGGTTTCCTATCGTAAATGCCACAGCGATCACTTATATTCGCGACATTAAACCTATGCAAAAGTTTTCAGTGACGACGCGCGTGGTAGGTTGGGATCATAAGTACTTTTATATAGAGCAAAAGTTTCATTCTGAAAAAGGCTTACATGCTATTGCCTACGTCCGAGGTGTATTTAAAAGTCGAAAAGGTATCGTAGCGGTTGAAGATTTATTGGAGCTTGCAGAGTTTAAAGGGGAACAGCCTGAGCTGCCCAACGAAATTGTGCATTGGAAAGAAATGCTGGAACAGAAAAAAGCAAACAATAAAAAGGCCACATAAGTGGCCAAGATTGAGAAATCTATTTCGAATATTAGAACTTGTACTTAGCACCAATCATCGCTACAAATGGGTCAATTTCAACATCAGAAGTAAGCGCTTGGCTACCATTTGCATAAACGGTTGCATCTGTGTCGATATCCATTTTCGACACCATCACATGCAAGCCCCATTTGTCATTGATTTCATAATTCAAACCTAGCTGTAATGCTAATCCAAATGAACTATCTAAGTCGACTTTTACATCATCTGTACCTAGCGTCTGCTTTAATGCTGCACTCGGTTCTTCATCGAAGAAGACTGTATAGTTTAAACCCGCACCAATGAATGGACGTAATTTGGCACTCTTGTCAAAGAAGTGGTACTGCGCTAAAAGTGTCGGTGGCAAGTGTTTAATCTTAGCAATGTCATTCCCTGCTAAGCCTCCTTCGCCTTGCACAGTATGAGAAAATGGCGTTGCTGCGACTAATTCAAATACGATGTTATCATTGTAGTGGTAGTCGAATGTGATACCTAATTGTGTGTCAGAATCTGCTGATAGCCCCAGAGCTCTATTTTCATTAATCGCTGATGCTGTATCAATTGGGTTTACATGAATCGCACCTACGTTAACGCTAAATTGTGCATGAGCGAGTGGTGCTGTTACTAATAAAGTTGAAATTAAAGCAGCTGTTAGTTTATTCATTTTCATCTCCTGAACCTATACCAGTTGGTTCTCTTTAATGGCTCTATAGTAAGGGCTCCGACAATTAAAAAACTGTTCTAGATCAAATTTGACTTTTCATCTTTCAGAAATATTTGAAAGTTTGATTTGGGATAAGTTTTTATAGCGTTTTGTGTTGAAAATTTGCTGTATTTTTTCGCTGTGTAATCTAAGAGTCGTTTTTGGACGTGGGTGATTAGTAATAAATGTGCAATTTACTAGACATAAATTGGACACTTTTAGCACGTTTAATGAAGAAAATAGTTTTTTGGTGATGAAGCATGCCACAACCTCTTCAAACGGGCGTTCAAACTATCCCTTCAGTTATAGAGCACTTACAACATTTGATTAGAGCCCGTTCAATTACGCCTTGTGATGCAGGGACCATCGCATTTTTACAAAAGCAATTACACAAATGTGATTTTGAGGTGGACCTGATTGAATCTAATGGGGTAAAAAATTTAATTGCCTATAAGCATTTTGGCGATGGGCCCGTTTTGGCCTATTCTGGACATGTGGATGTTGTCCCTGCTACATCTGAAGGCTGGGCGGTTGACCCATTTTCGGCTGAGATTGTGGATGATATTATTTATGGTCGAGGCGCTGCAGATATGAAGGGCTCGGTGGCGGCCATGCTCAATGCAACCATAGATTTTTGTCAATCAAGCAATAAAAAAATTGGTTCATTTTATTGGCTGATCACATCAGATGAAGAAGGTGAAGCAACTGATGGCTCTGTCCTTATTGCAGAGTATTTAAAGCAAAAAGGGGTGGTGTTAGATGCTTGTTTGGTTGGTGAGCCAACGTCGCATAAACTAGTAGGGGATACCATAAAAAATGGTCGAAGAGGCGCAATTTCCGGCCGATTTATTATAAATGGCAAAGCAGGTCATGTTGCCTATCCTGAATTTACAGTCAATGCAGCGCATATTGCAGGTGAGTTGGTAACCCAGTTATCACACTTAAACTGGTCTTTGGATGAACCTGGTTCTAAAACGACGCTTCAGGTAACAGGGATAACGGTGCCTGATATCGTTGATAATTTGGTCCCCGCAGCATGCGAGGTGACATTTAATGTGAGATATAGTCACAGCTATAAAAGTGGTGATATTTGCCAGAGGCTGACTGCGCTTGTTGAGTGTTTTGACGCTGATATTGATATTTCTTGGGAGCGCCCTTGCGAGTCATTTTATACTGGCAAAAAGCAAAGTAATTGCTTTTTATCTTTAATAGAAAACGTCATTGCTGAAGAATTGGGACAATATCCTGCGCTGAGCACGGCTGGTGGCACATCAGATGGCCGATTTTTTGCTAATGAGCATACACAAGTAGTGGAATGTGGCGTAAAAAATGACTCAATACATCAAGTTAATGAACATGTTTCTATCACTGATTTACTCTCAATTGAGCAGATATATAAGCGGGTTTTGTATACTTATTTAAGTGAGTAATTGCGTATTTATTTATAAAAAGTGAACGCACTGATATTTATACGTTACTCACCATAGCATAGTGAGAGCTATTGTCTGTATTGTACGAAGAAGTCACAGTGCCTAGTGGTTATTTTTCCGTGAGAAAAGAGTTGTTCTAAAAATATAAATAACGCGACTTTCTTATAGTATTGCCGGCATTATCGAATTGAGTAATTGTCATCGCTAATTTTTAGGTAAATTCTTTAGACCTATTATATCCTACTTATACCTCAGTACACTGTGGCGATGTGTCATAGAGGAAGCTTAATTTTGCATGATATTGCTTTTCTCCGTGTTGACATGTAATTGGGTAAAGTACTTACACAGCCAGCAACGCCATTTTGTGTAAAAGCTTGGTGTAATTGGTTTTAATGTTTACTTGTTGTATGAGAAATGCTCAGGTATGATCTGGAATTGAATTCGGCACAAATGCGCAATAAAGATAATAAGTAATGAAAAAAATAACGTCAGTGCTGCTTGCAATGTGTATGGCTGTTGCAAGTAAAGCACATGCTGAGCCTTGGTATGATGAAGATGACTTTGAATGGCAATTAAGTGTAGGTGCTTTTTATGTCAATACTAAACTACCAAAGCTAATTGGCGCCAAAAATGAATTTTCTTCCCTCTCTCCTTTGATAGATGCCAAAATCCAATACAAACAATTCTATCTGAATACACATTCGGGAGATTTTTTTGGTGGTTCCGATTTAGGCTATCAGTTGATTCAAGAGGAGGATTGGGGGTTAGATGCGATTTTTGGCAATTATCAAATCCCATTCTCAGATACAGGTTATTATTCAAACGAAGATGATAGAGTTGAAGAGTTAAAAACGATTAATCGCCGTAAAGTAGACCAGTCCATAGGTCTTGCTTATTATCGAAACATTGGAGAGTTTTTAGCCGTTGCTGAATTAGTCTATGATGTGTTTGGTGACTCGAATGGATGGGTTTTTCATATCGAAGCGACGCGTAATTTTGAGTTACGCAATTGGGATCTTTGGCTGAACTTTGGCGCTAACTATTACTCTCAAAATTTTAATAATTATTTTTATGGTGTGTCGCCCTCTGAAGTAAACGATTACTTGTATGGTTTTACTGCCGGAGATGGCGCGACAGCATTTGTTCAAACTCAAGTAAATTATCCTATCGCGCAGGATTGGGTATATAGTGCAGGCGCTTCAATTTTGGTTGGCTCAGGCGGTGTGAAAAGTAGCCCACTGATTGATTCAAACTATGCTCGAGTATTTTTTACTGGAGTGAAGTATGTATTCTAGATTTGCTTGGGTAATCATGGTTTTTGTTAGTGCTTTGTCAACTGAATCAATGGCTAACGAAACGCGTAAAGGGATATTAAATGCATCACCAACTAAATGTGTTGCGCTGAACCAAGGACGTACCTGCTATGCTGATGTGGTATTTGATATATCAGCACCAGCCGCGGGGGATTATTGCCTTAGAGAAAGCGAATCTAAACGCATTTTACAATGTTGGGCTAATACTGATAGCTTTACGTACACATTGAATTTTGGTTCTGTAGAAAGTGTCAGTTATGAATTAATAGCTAAAGCGCATAGTGATGTTTTAGCAGTGACCACTATTGAAGTTAACTGGGTACATAAAGTGCGCACTAAAAAAAGGCGCTGGCGTCTTTTCTAGTCTGAAAAGCGGTGGCCATGCGTTATGTATGCCCACCGTCATATTTAATTACACTGTTCTATTAATCCACGTAAGTGGGTGCCGATATCTTCAGTTTTTGTTTGACCTTGTTCTAATAACGTTGCGAACTGTGTTTGTAGCTCAGCTAAGTCATAAGTTTGCAATAAAGTTTTCAGATAGGTCACTGTCTCGGCACCAGCTTTTAACAACTCTGGTATACTTTCCAAGCTGATCTCTTGTTCAGTTAAACTGGCAATTGAATTTGCTAATTCCGCGACGCTTGCCCCATCTTGCAGTGCACCTTCTACTTCAACCAAGGCACCCATCGGGTCGCCGTCAAGTTTGCTTGCAACACAGCTGGCCATAGTACCTGCTTGTGCACTTTGTGCCATGGCTTCGAGTCCTTGCTCTCGGATCTGCTCGATAACAGCTTGAAGCTCTTGGTTTTCCGACAAATATTGCGCTTCTATTTGGGCTTTAGAGTTTTCAAATACATCACATCCAGTGGTAAAAAATACACTCAAACCCATTAAAACAGCGATACGCTTCATAAACTCACCTAGTTAACCTAATTTAGGTCCAGTTTACTCATTCATACTTTGATTGTCATCATAACTTCAGGAATGGCCGATTTGCTTTTGTTGTCTAATTTGGTCTAAGTAAACAATATTTGACATGCCAAATAGCTCAGCCTTGAGTACATTTGCAACGATATGCAAAGCGCGTTTCCAGGCATTTCTGACTGCGAGTGTAAATTGCTTACCAAGGTGCACTTTGAGAGTATCTAAAAAGCAATTACACAAAATTCTGATATCACATGCGGATGGTCGCAGTGACTTTATCGTGGCGATATTTTCTGTGATATATCGGCACAGTTCTTTTTGGTTTGCCATTCTGATCAAGCTTTGTTGGATAAAAGCTCGTAACTGATATTCGATTGTCAGAATTTGTGATTCGGCATTGGGTATGACCATCGACATAGGGTGCATTTTAAGGCGGTGGTTGAAACTGACACAAAAACAGTGAAAGTTAGGTTTAATAGTCGCAAATGACTGACTTAGCAGTTGATATTGATAGGGTGAAATACTCATAATCGCTCCAATTACGATTAGAGCGGATCCATGCTCAAGTTTTTAATCAAATCTGCTTTGCCATCACTCAACTGATACAACAAACAAAACAAATTAAACTTGGGTAGTTACTCATAGTGCGAATTCTATTTTGTTTAAAAAGCACACTTTTCACAAGTATAGCCACGAGACTTTTATGATTGCAAACTTATTTATCACTAATGCAGAAATGAAAACAACCCATTTCTGCATTACTTACTAATTTTACTTGATAGGAGACAATAGTTTAGGATCAGTAACTAGCTGTCTAACACCATGTGCGTGATCTTCTTCAAAGACGTTATCTTCACACCACTCGGCTAAACTGTTGATGTCAACTTTAGCGCAAGCTGGGCGGACGCTCCAAGTTACTTGTAGAGGAGAGCATTGCTTGTCGTTGTAGCTTGGTCCAGTTGTAGAACCTAAAAACTCTACCGGCTTACCTGTTGTATTTGGGATATGTTTTGGCTGGTGATAACCATTAGCGATATTTCCGTCATAGCTTAAGTCATTAAAATCAAGCGCATTTTCATCGTTCACGACCAAGAACACTTGCGTTTCTACACGTAGATCTGGATTTGCACATTGCTCATTAAGGCATGAACCTAAACCTTTGCCAGGTTTGACATCACATGAGCTATGCACCCAATGTACTTCGATAGTGTCACCAGGTTTGACGTTTTTACATATTTTGCCTTTTGGTGCTTTTAGTTCAGCGGGTGTAAGGCTAGAAGTCGCATTACATTGATAGCCACCGTATTTCCCATCTCCCGCAAATACTGAAAAGTCTTTTGCTTTGTGTTCTGCATTTTTATGAAAGTGAATATTGCACAGATTCATTTGTGATGAAGGGGGAGCGAGACTGAAGATGCGCTTATTGTCACCTGCTAGGTTATCAATGTCGCGTGGAGTTTGCGGGCCAGCTTTTGCACATGAGTTTGCTGTAGCGACGCCACTAAAGATTAATGTCGAAAGTGCAGCGATTGTTGCCTGAAATGACCTTTTATTCATTTTATTGTCTCCTAATTGTAAGAAATGTGAAGTATAGAGAAATCTAAAATAGGTACAAGCGCTGTATGTTAATGATTGTTAAAGAACTAATCTGTAATTGAGCTGTATTTGAACGGCTGGGTAATTTATCTAGTTAGTGGTTGCGTATTAATGGAACAATCTCTATAATACACGCCAATTGAGCAGCTTATTGCTGCATGTGGACGCGGGATGGAGCAGCCTGGTAGCTCGTCGGGCTCATAACCCGAAGGTCGTCGGTTCAAATCCGGCTCCCGCAACCAATATTAAGAAGTTTCTATATTTCTTAAAGGTCGCGCATTCATGGTAATGCGCGTTTTGCGTTTAAGCGCAGCTTAATTTAGGCTGGTACAGCCCGCAACCAAGCACGGCCTTTGGCCACACAGTTTGTTTTTGGTGTGACGCCCCGCTTGGTTCGGGGCGTTGTTGTGTCTGGTGCTAGATATTAGCAATGTAGGCCCAAGAACATGCAGCTGAATTGATGGGGCCATGAGCCCTTTTTTTGTTTGTATGGAGGTAATTTGTGTCAAAACTCGAGCAAGATTTAACCGTAATGCTAGAGCCCGCTGTTGAAGCGTGTGGCTTTGAGCTACTCGGTCTAGAGTTTGTGCAAGCAGGTCGTCATTCTACACTAAGAGTGTACATTGAACATGAGAATGGCATTAATGTTGACGATTGTGCAGAAGTAAGTCGCCAAATTAGCGCGATTATGGATGTAGAAGATCCCATTACAAATGAATATAACTTAGAAGTGTCTTCACCGGGTGTGGATAGACCATTATTCAAACAAGCTCACTATGAGGACGCGCAAGGTGAAGAGGTGCGTTTGCGCACTAAACTTCCACAAGATGGTCGTCGCAACTTTAAAGGCGACCTAGTAGCAGTTAAAGGCGATATGATTACGCTAACTGTCGACGGACACGAGCATCACATTATGCTTAGTAACGTCGAGAGAGCTAATATTATCGCCAAATTTTAAGATTAAGTGCGAAGGACCAGGGCAAGCGAGGCAAAACCTATGGCAAAAGAGATCTTGTTGGTTGCAGAAGCTGTATCCAACGAAAAAGCAGTCCCAAGAGAGAAAATTTTTGAGGCGTTAGAGTTCGCACTGGCGACTGCAACAAAGAAAAAACATGACGGTGAAATTGAAGTACGCGTTTCTATTGATAGGAAAACGGGTGAATACGATACGTTCCGTCGCTGGCAGGTTGCAGAGCCGCTAGAAGATGGTTCATTAGAAAATCCATATTCTGAAATTACCATCGAAGCTGCACAAGTAGAAGAGCCAGAGTTACAACTGGGTGACTATGTTGAAGAGCAAATTGAGTCTATTCAGTTTGACCGCATTACAACTCAAATGGCAAAGCAAGTTATCGTACAGAAAGTACGTGAAGCTGAGCGTGCACTCGTTGTTGATGCATATAAAGATCAAAAAGGTGAACTTGTTACGGGCGTAGTTAAAAAAGCGTCTCGTGATACAGTTGTGATTGATCTGGGTAACAATGCTGAAGCGGTTATTTATCGTGAAGATATGCTGCCACGTGAAAGCTTCCGTCCAGGTGACCGTGTTCGTGGTCTATTGTATGAAGTGAAGCCTGAAGCGCGCGGCGCGCAATTATTTGTTACTCGCTCTAAGCCAGAGATGCTGATGGAATTATTCCGCATTGAGGTACCAGAGATTGGTGAAGAGATGATCGAGCTCAAAGGTGCAGCTCGTGATCCTGGTTCACGTGCAAAAATTGCGGTTAAATCAAATGACAAGCGTATCGACCCAGTAGGTGCATGTGTAGGTATGCGTGGTGCACGTGTACAAGCAGTATCTACAGAGCTAGGCGGAGAGCGCGTTGATATAGTACTATATGACGACAATCCAGCTCAGTTCGTAATTAATGCAATGGCTCCGGCAGAAGTTGCATCAATTGTGATGGATGAAGATACACGTACAATGGAAATCGCTGTTGAAGCCGATAATCTTGCACAAGCGATTGGCCGTAACGGGCAAAACGTTCGACTTGCTAGCCAGTTAACTGGTTGGGAACTGAACGTAATGACAGTTGAAGATATGGAGCGTAAAAACGCTGAAGAATCTGATAAACTGATCAGCCTATTTACTGACAACCTAGATATTGATGATGACTTTGCAGAGTTTTTAATCAACGAAGGTTTCTCTACGCTTGAAGAAGTGGCATACGTGCCAGTTGCTGAGTTCCTTGAAATTCAGGGGCTAGACGAAGACACAGTTGAAGAGTTACGTAAACGTGCAAAAGATGCTTTAACAACTAAAGCACTTCGTGATGAAGAGTCTTTAGAAGGTGCTGAACCTGCTCAAGACCTACTAGACTTAGAAGGTTTAGATCGTCACTTAGCATTTGTGATGGCGAGCAAAGGCGTTATCACCCTAGAAGATTTAGCAGAACAGGGTATCGACGAATTAGTTGAGATCACTGAATTATCTGAACAGCAAGCGGGCGACTTTATTATGGCTGCACGTAATATTTGCTGGTTTAGTGAAGAGTAGTTTATTAACGGGAGGTAACGCATAGCATGGCAGAAGTGAGCATAGAAAAACTAGCCGAGAACATTGGTACAACTGTCGATAAATTACTACAGCAGTTAACAGATGCAGGGATCACCAAAGCCAAAGGCGATCAGGTAAGTGAATCTGAGAAAGCCAAGTTACTTGACCACTTGAGCAAGCAACATGGCGGCACAGGTTCAGATGGCCCTGAGCGTATGACTCTTCAGCGTAAAAGCAAGAGTACCTTAAGTGTTACTGGTTCTACTGGTAAAGCTAAATCGGTTCAGGTAGAAGTACGTAAAAAGCGCACTTACGTTAAAAAGAGCGCAATCGAGCAGCAAAAAGAGCAAGAACGCTTAGCTGCAGAGGAAGCTGCGCGCAAAGAAGCAGAATTGAAAGCTCAACAAGAAGCTGAGCAACAAGCGAAAGAAGAAGCTGAACGCAACGCCCAACAGGAGGCAGAGCGAAAAGCCAAAGAGGAAGCTGAGCGCAAAGCTAAAGAAGAAGCCAAACGTAAAGCAGAAGCAGAACGTCAAGCGAAAGAACAGCAGAGTAAAGAAGTGGATAGCGCCCAACAAGAGCAAGAGAAAATCGAAGCAGAACGTCTTCGTACAGAAGCAGAAGCAGCAGCTGTGAAAAAGGCTGAAGAAGAAGCAAAACGTCAAGCAGAAGAAGCTCGTCGTCTAGCGGAAGAGAATGAAGCACGTTGGAAAGCTGAAGAAGAAGAGCGCAAAAAACGCGAAGCTTCTGCAGATCACCACATGACGACTTCTACATATGCACGTGAAGCAGAAGATGAATCTGATGCACGTGAAGAGAAAAGTGCACGTCGTAAGAAAAAGAAAAAGCCACAGGCGAAAGGCGATTCTAACGCACAGTCACGTGGTAAAAAAGGCAAGCTTAAAGCGCCTACTTCTCTTCAGCACGGTTTCCAAAAGCCTGCGGCAGAAGTTAAACAAGAAGTTCGTATCAGTGAAACAATTACAGTATCTGAGCTTGCATCACGCATGGCTGTGAAAGGTGCTGAAGTTGTAAAAACACTGATGAAGCTTGGTGAAATGGTAACGATTAACCAGGTTATTGACCAAGAAACTGCACAGTATGTTGCAGAGGAAATGGGTCATAAAGTTGTTCTTGTTAAAGAGAACGAACTTGAAGAGAAAGTATTAAACGATCGTAGTGACAACGAAAGTGTTGGTCCACGTGCGCCGGTTGTTACTGTTATGGGTCACGTTGACCACGGTAAGACGTCAACACTAGATTACATTCGTAAAGCGAAAGTAGCAGACGGCGAAGCCGGTGGTATCACGCAGCACATTGGTGCATACCATGTTGAAACTGACGGTAACATGATCACGTTCCTAGATACTCCGGGACACGCGGCGTTTACATCAATGCGTGCACGTGGTGCAAAAGCAACGGATATCGTTGTTCTAGTTGTAGCTGCTGATGATGGTGTAATGCCTCAGACTAAAGAAGCTGTGCAGCACGCAAAAGCTGCTGAAGTACCGCTTATCATCGCTGTAAACAAAATGGATAAAGAGGGCATCGACCCAGATCGCGTTAAAAACGAGCTTGCTCAATTGGATGTTATTCCAGAAGAGTGGGGTGGTGATACGCAGTTTGTTCATATCTCAGCGAAAACAGGTCTAGGTATTGACGACTTACTTGAAGCTATCTTGATGCAAGCTGAGCTACTAGAGCTTACAGCGCCTCAAGAAGGTATGGCACAAGGTGTTGTTATCGAATCTCGTCTAGATAAAGGTCGTGGTCCAGTTGCAACTGTACTTGTACAAGGCGGTACACTGGAGCAAGGTAACATTGTACTTTGTGGCCTTGAGTATGGTCGTGTTCGTGCGATGAGAGACGAAAACGGTAAAGAAATTTCACAAGCTGGTCCGTCAATCCCTGTAGAGATTTTAGGTCTTTCAGGTGTACCTGCGGCGGGTGATGAAGCAACGGTTGTTAAAGATGAGCGTAAAGCACGTGAAGTTGCTCTATATCGTCAAGGCAAGTTCCGTGAAGTGAAGCTTGCACGTCAGCAGAAAGCGAAGCTTGAAAACATGTTCACTAACATGACTGAAGGCGATATTTCTGAAGTTAACGTTGTACTTAAAGCAGACGTTCAAGGTTCAATCGAAGCAATCTCTGATTCACTAACTAAGTTGTCTACAGACGAAGTTAAAGTGAAGATTGTAGGTAGCGGTGTTGGTGGTATCACTGAAACTGATGCAACACTTGCAGCGGCTTCAAATGCAATCATCGTTGGTTTCAACGTACGTGCGGATGCATCAGCACGTAAAGTGATTGAAGCTGAAAACCTTGACCTTCGTTACTACAGCGTTATCTACGACCTGATCGAAGAAGTGAAACAAGCAATGGCTGGTATGCTTGCGCCTGAGTTCAAACAAGAGATCATTGGTCTTGCTGAAGTACGTGACGTGTTCAAATCGCCTAAGATTGGTGCTGTTGCTGGTTGTATGGTAACTGAAGGTATCGTTAAGCGTAGCGCTCCAATTCGTGTACTACGTGAAAACGTGGTTATCTACGAAGGTGAACTTGAGTCACTTCGTCGCTTTAAAGATGATGTACAAGAAGTTCGTAACGGTATGGAATGTGGTATCGGCGTTAAGAACTACAACGACGTTAAAGTTGGCGATCAAATTGAGGTATTCGAAACTGTTGAAGTACAGCGTTCACTGTAATTCTCGCAGGGTCTAAACCTTGAAATGGGGGCATTCGCCCCCATTTGTGTTTGTGTTTTTTGGATTTTTATAGCATAAAAATCAATAGTTTATATAAGTGGTGACAATGAGAGAATTTTCTCGTACGGATCGCGTTGCACAGCAAATTCAAAAAGAAATTGCGGTTATTTTGCAACGAGAAATTAAAGATCCAAGATTAGGTATGGTGACTGTATCAGCAGTTGAAGTATCTCGTGATTTATCCTACGCAAAAATCTTCGTAACTGTTTTAAGCAGTAAAAGTGATGAGGATACGAAGCAAAACCTAGCAATTCTGAATGATGCAACGGGCTATATCCGTTCATTGCTTGGTAAACGTATCCGCGCACGTATTATGCCAGAGCTACGATTTGTACTTGATAACTCACTAATGGAAGGTATGCGTATTTCTAATTTGGTTGATGAAGTGATCCGCACTGACAAAGAAAAGCGCGGTGAAGATACGGATTCAGTTGAAGGTGGTGAAGAGTAATGGCCCGTCGTAGTAAAGGTCGCCCGGTTGATGGCATTGTACTTTTACACAAGCCACAGGGGATCTCATCTAACAAAGCTTTGCAACAGGCTAAAGGCATCTACTTTGCACAAAAAGCGGGTCACACAGGTGCGTTAGATCCACTGGCAACAGGTATGCTGCCAATCTGCTTTGGTGAAGCGACAAAGTTTACGCAGTTTCTATTAGATACTGATAAAACTTATGTTGTGCGTGCACAATTAGGTGAACGTACAACGACGTCAGACTCAGATGGGGAAATTGTTGAAACACGCCCTGTTGAAATTACGCAACAGCAATTAGAGCAGGAAGTTGCTAGCTTTTTAGGTGAGTCTGATCAATATCCTTCGATGTATTCTGCGCTCAAATATCAAGGCCAGCCATTATATAAGTATGCACGTGAAGGCATTGAAGTGCCGCGTAAATGCAGAAAAATAAACGTATATAGCATCACTCTTGATGAATACGATGCTGACAGTCAACAGATCCAGATGACCGTGCACGTTTCAAAGGGTACTTATATTCGCACTATTGTTGACGATCTGGGTGAAAAGCTTGGCTGTGGTGCACATGTGATCATGCTTCATCGCAGTGGTGTTGGTCACTACCCAGCAGAAAAGATGATCACTATTGAAGCGTTAGAAGAAAAGTTACAACAGGCTAAAGCGGATGGTATTGAGCCGTCAACATATATTGATGAGCTACTGCTTCCGATGGATACCGCACTGGTCGACTTACCGACGATTACTTTAACCAAAGAGCAAGGCGTTGCTTTTAGCCATGGGCAAACTGTGGTGGTAGGTGAAGTACCTGAAGGCGTTATAAAGGTAATGGCTGAAGACACGTTTATCGGTATTGGCGAACGTAACAAGCATGGCCATCTAAAAGCAAAAAGAGCACTATCTAGCGCACAATAGCTTTGTCAGCGGCATTAATTACTGATACAATGCCGCCGCTTTGTCGCTTTGGCTGAATTAGTGATCGGCTGAAGCATTAAATTTATTTAAATTGGAGTTTATTATGTCACTAAGCAACAAAGAAAAAGCAGAAATCGTAGCAAAATTCGCACGTGCAGAAGGCGACACTGGTTCTCCAGAAGTTCAAGTTGCACTTCTAACTGCTGATATCAACAAACTACAAGGCCACTTTGCTGACCACAAACACGACTTCCACTCTCGTCGTGGTCTACTACGTAAAGTTAGCCAACGTCGTAACCTTCTTGATTACCTTAAAGGTAAGAACGTTGAGCGTTACGCTGCGTTGATCAAAGAGCTTGGCCTACGTCGCTAAGAATTTGATGAATTGTTGGATTTTTATCCGACAATAAAAAAGGGGCGAATTCGCCCCTTTTTTTGTGCGTGTACTAGCAGTATACTTACCCTCGCTCATGCATAGTGCTGAGCAAGCGCCGATACTTCTGCCAATTGTAGTGCTTAAGTAGAACTCTATGAGTAGCCAGTAAATTTTGGTTGTTCTATTTAAGACTGTAATTGGTTGTTGTTGGCGTTTTAATATATTTTTTAAGGAATATTTTTGTGCAAGCAATAATTAAAGAATTCCAATTAGGTCAACACACAGTGACTCTGGAAACAGGTGCAATCGCACGTCAGGCTGACGGTGCGGTTTTAGCAAGCATCGGTGACACATCAGTACTAGTGACTGTTGTTGGTAAGCGTGAAGCAGCGCCTGGTCAGGACTTCTTCCCTCTTACGGTTAACTACCAAGAAAAAATGTACGCAGCTGGTCGTATCCCAGGTGGTTTCTTGAAGCGTGAAGGTCGTCCTTCTGATTCAGAAACACTAACAGCGCGTCTAATTGACCGTCCAATTCGTCCATTATTCCCAGACGGTTTCGTGAACGAAGTTCAAGTTATCGCGACAGTTGTTTCTTCAGATCCTGAAATTCAGCCTGATATGGTTGCGTTGATCGGTACTTCTGCAGCACTAGCAATTTCTGGTGTACCATTCAATGGTCCTATCGGTGCAGCGCGTGTTGGTTACATCAATGGTCAATACGTACTTAACCCAACTGTAACTGAGTTAGCTGAAAGTAAGCTAGACCTTGTGGTAGCGGGTACTGAAAATGCAGTACTGATGGTTGAATCAGAAGCTGAAATCTTAACTGAAGAAGAGATGTTAGGTGCTGTTGTATACGGTCACGATCAGTCTCAAGCTATCATCAAAGCAATTGAAGAGTTCAAGGCTGAAGCTGGCAAACCTGCTTGGGATTGGACTGCACCTGAGAAAAACGTAGCACTAGCAGACAAAGTAGCTGCAATTGCAGAAGAAAAAGTAGGCACGGCTTACCTTATTACTGACAAAGTAGCACGTAAAGAGTCTCTATCTGAAGCAAAAGCAGAAGTAATTGAAAAGCTAACTGCTGAGCTGGCTCAAGGCGAAGAGCTAGACGAGCAAGAAGTTGGCAAGCTATTCAGCTCTCTAGAGAAGAAAATTGTTCGTGGTCGCATCATTGCAGGTGAGAAACGTATCGATGGTCGTGAACCAGATATGGTTCGTGCACTTGACGTAATGACTGGTGTACTCCCACGTACACACGGTTCATCAATCTTCACACGTGGTGAAACTCAGGCATTAGTAACTGCTACTTTAGGTACTGAACGTGACGCGCAAATGATGGATGACCTAGTTGGTACTCACAAGCATCACTTCATGCTTCACTATAACTTCCCTCCATTCTGTGTAGGTGAAACTGGTTTCATCGGTTCTCCAAAGCGTCGTGAAATCGGCCACGGTAACCTTGCAAAGCGTGGTGTTCAAGCTGTAATGCCAAGCCTAGAAGAATTCCCTTACTCAGTACGTGTTGTATCTGAAATCACTGAGTCAAATGGTTCATCTTCAATGGCATCTGTATGTGGTACTTCTTTGGCTCTGATGGACGCAGGTGTACCTGTTAAAGCTTCTGTTGCTGGTATCGCAATGGGTCTAGTTAAAGAAGGCGAAGAGTTCGTTGTTCTTTCAGATATCTTAGGTGATGAAGACCACCTAGGTGACATGGACTTTAAAGTAGCAGGTAGCAGCGCTGGTGTTACTGCACTTCAGATGGATATCAAGATTGAAGGTATCACGAAAGAAATCATGCAGATCGCACTTAAGCAAGCTAAAGCTGCCCGTATGCATATCCTTAGCGTGATGGATCAAGCAATTGCTGCACCTTCACAAGAGCTATCTGAATTCGCTCCGCGTATTTACACAATGAACATTCCACCGAAGAAGATTGCAGACGTAATCGGTAAAGGTGGTGCAACAATTCGTCAGCTAACAGAAGAAACTGACACAACTATCGAAATCGAAGATGACGGTACTGTTAAGATTGCTGCAACTAATGGTAACAGCGCTAAAGAAGCGATTGCACGTATTGAAGCACTGACAGCTGAGCTAGAAGTTGGCACTATCTACAACGGTAAAGTAAACCGTATCGTTGACTTTGGTGCGTTTGTAAATGTACTACCAGGTAAAGATGGCCTTGTACACATTTCTCAAATCAGCAAAGAGCGTGTTAATAACGTATCTGACCACCTGAAGGTAGGCCAAGAAGTTAAAGTTAAAGTACTAGAAGTAGACCGCCAAGGCCGTGTACGTCTAAGTATTAAAGAAGCACTTGAGCCATCGGAGCCTGCTGCAGAGCAAGCACCAAAAGGTGAGTAATTTTATGTAAAGAAACAATAAGTTTCGTTAAAAGGGGCTGAATGGCCCCTTTTTTTGTGCTTTAATGGCTGACACTATAATTATCTGGCCCAAAGAGGGATATACCTTGAGATTTTTACTATTACCTTTGCTTGGATTGAGCTTATTGGGCTGCCAAAGCACTCAGCAGGCGAATATTGAAGATAAACTGCAACCACTGCTACCAATCCCTTTCACCGAGCCAATGCAACCTAACCCTCGCGCTCAAATCGAAGTTGCTCGCTATAGTGAATTATTAAATAGCGCAGAGCTTACTCGTAATCAAAGAGCGGAGTTATATCACATACGCGGCAAGTTATACGACAGCTTGGGTTTAGCGCAATTGGCTCAAATAGATTTCAATCGTGCACTAAAGCTCAGACCAGATCTTGCTGAAACATATAATTTTATTGGTATACACCATACATTGCGCCAGGAGTTTAGTGAGGCTTACGAAAGCTTTGGATCGGTGCTTGAGTTAGATGAAAGCTATGAATATGCTTATCTAAATCGCGGCATTGCACTGTACTATGGCGGCAGAAAAGAGATAGCGGTCACTGATTTTGAGCGCTTTTTATCAAGCTCACCAGATGATGCATACAGAATGCTATGGTTATATATAGCACATAGTTCTATAGACCCGATTACTGCGCAAGCGCAATTAAAAGCAAACCGTCAGCAACTCAATAAAGAAGCTTGGTCAACTCAAATTGTGCAGTTTTACTTAAATGAGATAAGTGAAGAGCAATTCTTAGATGGCATAACAGCGGGTGTGAAAACTCAAAAAGAGTATGCAGAAAGACTCTGCGAAGCATATTTTTATATAGCGAAAAAGCACTTGAGTACAGGTAGTTATGTGAAAGCGGCGGAGTATTTTAGGCTAACTTTAGCAACTAATGTATATGAATTTGTCGAACATAAATATGCTAAATTAGAGCTTCGCCTGTTACGAGAAGCATTACTAAAAGCAAGTGCTAGCTAAGTGATGCTACGTCAGTACCTGACTGGTATTGTCTTTCTGTTGATGGCTGTTCCGAGTAGCAGCCAATATATAGCAAGTTTGGCCGATATGAAAGGCTCCGAACTGAATATACTCGTTACCCGTGCCGCGCAAAACTTTAATCCCTCAAATTATGCTTATTTGCGACTCAAGCAAATCCCAGAGCAACTCACCGATGAGCAAGTTCAATCGCTAAGGCGAACTGGCTATCCTATTTTTGCTTTTGAATGGGCTATTAGGCTTGTAGCAAACAGTCATTATGAGCAAGCGTGGCTTTTAATCGAAAAATATTGGCAACAGAGCACATCGTCAGCACGTATTCGGTTGTTAGATCTATTAGAGGAGCAAGGAGAGTATGCGCTTATGACACGTATATTTGATCAGCTAGAGGTTGTAGAGCCTTATGCTTCTATATATGGTCTTGAAGTCGGCAACTCGATAAGCACCTTGAATAAGGCCAGTGTTGATACTTTAGGTGTGTCCGTATTTGGTTGGCATACTCCAACTGCAAGTTGTAAATATTCTATTATATTATTTGCGGAGACCTTATCTGGTGTAAAGCAACTCAAGCGTCTAAGAGCACAGTACAATCAAAGCACATTATCTGAATTGCTTCCATATTGCTTATCTGATCCTTTATATGTTGGAGACCTGACACAGTGCTCAGGAGGAGAGTCTAACTTCATCAAATGCAATATTGATCATTTACTTCAAGAGTCATCAGTGCAACAAGCCAGACATTTAGTGATCATGACAAATAAACAAGGCTTGGCAAATGTATATAATGGTGTGATGAGGCTTCATAATAAGAGCCAATATGAGCTGTTTGTACACGAAATGATGCATTTCGCTCATTTTGAAGATGAGTATCCAGTGCCTCAAGCAAAAGCTGATTGGCTATGTAAAACATCAGGCTATAAAGCCCCCAATTTATATGTTGGTACAAGTGCCCCAAAAGGATGGTATAAGAGCGAGACTTGTAAGTTTGGGCAGCTAGCGTCGTACAAACCGCAACATATCGCATCAAAAATGCAATATCACGAAATTCACTTGTCAAACCACTATTTAGGATTATGGTTAAAGTCATTAAATAGAACTTTATCAGTGCCCAGCGATTATCAAGTTTATCTCAACGAGCTAAATGCTAAGCATTGATCTGAGTTAAATGAGCGTACCTTTTATGAACAGGATCTGAATTGTTTGTTAATCTTGTCTACAATTTAAACAGCCAGTACGTGAAACCCTAGACAAGTCAAACACTAATAAAGTATAACTGGTAGACGTTATGTGTGATAAAAATGCACGTAAAAAATAAACAGAACACGATCGCCATGACGTAATCATAACGTGCATTTAATAGTGATGAACGGCATCGAAGATATAAGGCTTCTTTATGACTTTGCTTTGGATACCATTGATATCCTTGTTAGGTAGTTTACTCTCATCGTTAACAGGTAAACTCTCTCGCAATCAGTCTACTGCAATCACCTTGATTGCACCTACTGTGGCTCTTTTATTAGCCATTGATTTAGCTCCCGCAGTGTTTGCTGGGGAAGCTGTTCGCGCAACGCTAGATTGGGTACCAATACTCGATCTTGACGTGTCTTTCCGTTTGGATGGATTGGCACTTTTATTCGTATTTATGATCTTAGGTATTGGCATATTAGTTATTTTCTATGCACGCTATTACCTGAGTGAAAATGACTCAATGCCCAAGCTTTATGCTTATCTAATGTTATTTATGACAGCCATGCTAGGCATTGTAATGTCTAACAACGTCTTGCAATTGTGGGTATTTTGGGAATTAACCAGTATAAGTTCATTTTTGCTGATAAGTTATTGGTGGCATAAATCAGAAGCGCGTAAAGGCGCAAAAATGGCGCTGGCAATTACCGGTGGCGGCGGTTTAGCATTATTGGCTGGTTTACTATTACTCGGTAATATCGTTGGAAGTTACGATTTAGACATTATTTTGGCTAGTCGTGAGCT
Organism: Pseudoalteromonas luteoviolacea H33-S; assembly: GCF_001625695.1. Lineage (GTDB taxonomy): Bacteria > Pseudomonadota > Gammaproteobacteria > Enterobacterales > Alteromonadaceae > Pseudoalteromonas > Pseudoalteromonas luteoviolacea_B. Next base: position 10,933 of record NZ_AUXY01000058.1, on the reverse strand, counting down.
TATCCAATCTCATGATTTATATGAAGTGGCATTAGTACTTGTCCTATTAGGCGCATTCACTAAATCCGCGCAATTCCCTTTCCATTTCTGGCTACCTCACGCTATGGCTGCGCCAACACCTGTAAGTGCTTACTTACATTCTGCGACTATGGTTAAAGCGGGTATTTTCTTACTTGCACGTTTTTACCCAGCTTTGGCGGGCACAGAAATTTGGTTCATCTTAGTGGGTTTGACAGGTCTGATAACGCTACTTGTTGGTGCGTATATCGCTTTATTTAAGCATGACTTAAAGGGTCTACTGGCATTTTCGACTATCAGTCACCTTGGTCTTATCACCCTGCTACTGGGCTTGGATACCGAGCTTGCTACTGTCGCGGCTATTTTCCATATTATTAACCATGCTACGTTTAAGGCGTCGCTCTTCATGGCGACCGGCATTATTGATCATGAAACTGGCACCCGAGACATGCGTAAACTCAATGGTATGTGGCGCTTTATGCCTTATACCGCTACATTGGCGATGGTTGCTGCTGCATCGATGGCCGGTGTTCCGCTGTTAAACGGTTTCTTGTCGAAAGAAATGTTTTTTGCAGAAACATTGCACCAGCAGTTACTGGGTTCAATGTCATGGCTTATCCCTATTTTAGCAACCATTGCTGCTGCTTTCTCTGTGGCTTATTCTGCACGATTCATTCACGATGTTTTCTTTAATGGCGATCCGGTTGATTTACCAAAAGAGCCTCATGAAGCACCGCGTTATATGCGAGTACCTATTGAGATATTGGTGGCGCTATGTTTGATTGTGGGCATGTTCCCGAATTTTATTGTCGACGGCATTTTAAGACTGGCTTCTGGCGCTGTTTTAGGTGGCGAGCCGCCTGAATTCTACATCGCAATTTGGCACGGCTTGAACTTACCCCTGCTAATGAGTGCAATTGCTGTTTGTGGTGGTTTACTGATATATACTCAGCGCAAATACCTATTCCAATTCCAAGCATCTCTTCCACCAATTAATGCCAAAAAAGGTTTTGAGAAGACCATGCACTCTGTGGTGATCTGGAGTCAAAACAAAATTAGCGCTATTGAAAATGGCTCATTGCAGCGTTATTTAATGCTGATGCTGTTGGTTGTGCTTGTCAGCGCAGGTTGGCCTTTATTTGAGATGAGTCAATTAGTGGGTGAGAATACACTTACACCTGTTGATATTCATAATGGTATTGGCGCTGGACTATTAATGATTGGTGCGATTAGCACTGTGATTTGGCACCGCACGCGTATGGTTGCCTTGCTTATGATCTCAGTTGTAGGTTTGATGGTATCTGTTGCCTTTACGCGCTTCTCTGCACCAGATCTTGCGTTAACACAGTTAACGGTTGAAGTGGTGACCATTATTCTGTTGATGTTGGCTTTGTTCTTCTTACCGCAGAAAACACCAAAAGAGTCTAGCTCGATTAGAACGCTGAGAGACTTGGGGATCGCGTCAGCGATTGGTGTCATTATCGGCAGTATTTGTTATGCCCTGATCACACGACCTTTGACTTCTATCTCTGATTTCTTCGTTGCTAACGCGAAAACGGGCGGCGGTGGTACTAATGTCGTAAACGTTATCCTAGTTGACTTCAGGGGCTTTGATACGCTTGGTGAAATCGTTGTATTGGGGATTGCAGCTCTGGGTATATACAAACTGATTATTCATTTACCATTGTTTATGCCAGGCAGTGACTCTGAGGGTAGACCTTGGGCGAAAGAGCGCTATCCGCTTCTATTGGCTTCAATTTCTCAAAGCTTGTTACCACTCGCGTTGTTAGTGTCGTTCTACATTTTCTTGAGAGGGCATAATCTACCAGGTGGAGGCTTTATCGCAGGTCTAGTCACAGCAATAGCCTTTATTTTGCAATACATTGCACATGGCTCAAATTGGATTGCAGAGCGATTTACCTTGAACTACAGAAAGATTATCGCATCAGGTATTGCGATAGCGATGTTATCTGGTTTAGGTAGTTGGGTATTTGGACGTCCATTTTTGACTACGTGGTTTGATTATTTTGATATTCCATTGATTGGTGAGATTGAGCTTGCCAGTGCATTAGTATTTGATTTAGGTGTTTACATCACCGTTGTAGGCGCAACGCTGATGATACTAGCAAGTCTTGGTAAAGTGACTGCAAATGCACCCAAAGAAGAGGTGAATATTTAATGGAGCTTTTGTATTCTTCATGCGTGGGCCTCTTAGTGGCCTGCGGTGTATTTTTGATTTTACGTGCAAGAACGTTCCCGGTTGTCCTTGGTTTAACCATGCTCTCGTACGCAGTTAATTTGTTTTTATTTGCATCAGGACGTTTGTCTATGAACCAAGCCGCTGTGCTTGGTTACAGCGAAAGTTATGCAGATCCGCTGCCACAGGCATTAGTTTTAACAGCCATCGTAATTGGCTTTGCGATGACTGCATTTGTGGTGATTTTAGCGATCCGTGGTCGTGCTGATTTAGGTAATGATCACGTCAATGGGGTAGTGCCTGATAAATCAAAAACAAATTCTCGTCAGGCGAAGGAGCAGGGTAAAGCATGAGTCAACATTTAACTTCTTTACCTGTTTTATTACCTATGTTGGCGGCAGTGCTTATGCTGATGCCGCCATGTGGAAAAAATTTAAAAATTAGGCGTTACGTCTCTGTTTTGATGGGCTTGATAACGACAGTGGTATCTGTGTCGTTGCTTGCTTATGTAAAAGTTAATGGGACGCAAGTGTACGCTATTGGTGATTGGTCAGCGCCATTTGGTATTGTGTTGGTTGCGGATCCTATCTCAACTTTACTGGTCTCGCTTACGTCGTTTTTAGGCTTAGTTTGTGCGCTTTATAGCTGTGCTGGTGATGACGAGCAAGGTAGTTTTTTCCACCCGCTTTTACACTTCTTAATTTTAGGTGTGAACGGTGCCTTCTTGACGGGAGACGCATTCAACCTATTTGTTTTCTTTGAAGTATTGTTGATTGCATCCTATTCATTGCTGATGCATGGTGGCGATAAACGCAATACCCGTGCAGCATTGCAATATGTTATTTTAAACTTGGTTGGTTCATCTGTGTTTCTAATTGCCCTTGGTATTTTATACGGTACTTTGGGTACATTAAATATGGCCGATATGGCAACACGCGTGATGGAATTACAAGGCGATGATGTATATCTGGCTAAAATAGGTGGCTTGTTGTTGCTGGTCGTATTTGCTCTAAAAGGTGCTTTATTACCGCTTCATTTGTGGTTACCAAATACTTACTCGACAGCAATGCCAGTTGTTGCTGCTTTGTTTGCTATCATGACTAAGGTTGGTGTGTATTCAATGATGCGCGTTTACACCTTAATTTTTGGTGAGCAAGCAGGAGAGTTGAGCCATATGGCACAACATTGGTTGTGGTGGCTTGCGCTGGCAACTATCGTAATGGGCGCAATCGGTGTGCTTGCAAGCCAAGATCTTCGTAAGATGGTTGCAAACTTAGTGGTAGTTTCTGTTGGCACCTTGGTGGCACTTGTCGCTGCACAAACAGTTGATAGCAGCGCCGCAGCAATCTATTACTTAGTTCATTCAACACTTGTCTCAGCAGCTTTATTCTTAATTGCTGATTTAGTGGGTAAGCAAAGGGGTAAAGTGAGCGACCGTATAACAGCGGGTCGTCCTGTAGCGCAGCCGTTGTTCCTTGGTGGTGCATTTATTTTTGCGGCAGTAACCGTCATTGGCATGCCTCCGTTGTCAGGTTTTATTGGTAAAGTTTGGATCTTAGAATCAACGTTGGAGTCAGCACACGGACATTGGTTCTGGCCAATTTACTTAATTGCTAGTCTAGCAGTATTGGTTTCCGTATCAAAAGCCGGTAGTACTGTTTTTTGGCATCACACCGGTAAAGGTGAAGCGAATACCGAAGAAAAGGCACATCCTGTGCAGATGGTTGCCGTGTTGATGTTGGTTGCGGCGTCTCCATTGATGGTTATCTTTGCAGGCCCAGTTACTGACTATGCTCAGTTTGCAGCAGTTGAACTGCACAACTTTTACGGCCTTATCCAACATGTATTAGGAGGCAAGTAAATGAGATTAGAAGCTAAATACAAATGGTTACCTACTCCGTTTAGAAGTTTGCTGTTATTTTCGGTGTGGCTATTACTCAATAATACTGTTGCCCTCGGTCATGTTATTTTAGGGTTAATTTTGGCGATTGTGATCCCATTGATCACACACCCTTTTAGAACCAAGCAACCTCTGGTTGTGAGACCGTTTAGAGCGCTGAGCCACTTAATGTTGGTTTTGTATGATATCTTGACTGCAAATATTGAAGTTGCGATTAAGATTTTAGGTCCGACTAAAAAGCTGAAGCCGGGTTTTGTAAAAGTGCCACTAGATTTAAATGAGGCTATGCCTATCACAATTCTAGCGAGCACGGTATCGTTAACGCCAGGTACTGTTAGTGCTGAGGTATACCCTTGGCCAGAGACAGTTGAGGGTGAAGCACCGAATTGTCAAAAATACTTACTTATCCACGTTTTAGATTTGGATGATGAGCAAGCGTTGATCAATACCATTAAATCTCGTTATGAGGCACCTTTGAAGGAGATCTTTGAATGTTAGACACGATCATCTTAATTGTTTTTGCCATGATTGGTTTGGCGCTACTGTTGAACTTATGGCGCTTAGTCGTTGGCCCATCAGTGCCAGACAGAATTTTGGCACTGGATACCATGTACATTAATACCATTGCGTTAATTATTCTATATGGAATGAACATGGGGACGTCGCTGTATTTTGAAGCTGCGTTGTTAATTGCTTTACTTGGCTTTGTTAGTACGGTTGCCGTGTGTAAATACCTGCTTCGTGGCGATATTATTGAATAGGAGGCCATGTAAGTGGATATTGTAATTTCAGTTTTGCTCTTAATGGGTGGGGTTTTGGTACTAGTAGGCTCAATCGGTTTGGTAAAAATGCCAGACTTTTTCATGCGCCTACATGGGCCGACTAAAGCAACCACTTTAGGCATGGCATGTTTGCTTTTTGCCGCGATGGCACATTACAGTGAATATGGTGATGGGCTTAGTTTAAAAGAGATTCTAATTTCTTTGTTTTTACTTATTACCGCGCCAATCAGTGGTTATATGTTGATTAAGTCTGCAATTCACCACCGAATTGATTCTACTGATAAGACGACTGGCAAAGACAACATAGAAGAAGATTAAACCCTTATATTAAGCTGGGTGTGTCGGCACCCAGTTTTATTTCTTACCCTATCACTTTATTCTTAAATATTTATATTCTTAATAAACAATTAATCCAGATTAATTTATTCTTGCACATTTCAATTTAAACACTTATTGTCAATTAATCTTTAATATTTCTGTAGCATAATCAATTCTAGAAATTAAAGAACCAACTTCTAACAGTTCACTCTTCGTGCGTTTTTAGACTCACCTGTGGTTAGTCAAATTAGAATTACAAGGTCATTTATGCGACAAATCTCAATTAAATACAAACTCATGTGCTTTGTTATTACGATAATAATGGCAGTAATAGCAATGCTCGTGATAACAACATGGTTGCATTTACAAGATGAAAATAAAAAACAAAGTGAGCAAATACAATCTGTAATTCTATCGGAAATTAATAGCCGCTTGGCTGCTCAAGGAGATTATTACGCACAGAAAATTGCTGCGTTTTTAAACTCCGCATATCGTGTACCAAATACATTGGTGGGTGCATTAGAGTCGACATTAACAGCTCCTCTTGCTCGTAGTGATATTCAATCAATGCTTAAAGGTGCCTTGAAAGCAAGCCCAGATATTTCTTCTGTATATGTGCATTTTGAAGAAAATGCCTATGATCAGAAAGATGCGCATTTTACTAATGATGCTGCGCACTCGGTTTTAGGGAGTGGCGCACTTGAAATGTATTTTACTCAGGATAATGTGGGTATTACTCAACATAGCGTCATGTCCTCCTCAGCAAAATATTCAGAAGCGCTCAATCGCTATGGTATACGTGAGGCTGAATGGTATTTATGTGCAAAAGAAAGTAAATTGCCATGCATTATGGAGCCGTATCTATACGAAATTTCCAAAGGCAATGAAATGTTGATGACATCACTGACTGTGCCTATTACACAACATGGACGATTTAAGGGAATTATTGGTGTGGATGTCAACTTGCCAAGTCTACAGAGATTAGTGCAAGAACTTTCAAGTCAGCTTTATCAGGGACAAGGAAAGGTATTATTACTCAGTGAACTTGGCTTGGTTGCAGGTGCAAGTCATCATCATGATAGTTTGGGTAAACCTCTCACTGAAATTTTAGAAAGTACACTTGCTGAGCAACTAACATCTTTGCATACGAATACAGGCTATCAAGAAGTTGGCAATTCCATTTTTGTTGCCAGTCCAATCAAGATTCAATTGGCGAATACGGTCTGGTCTTTAGTAATTGAGGTCCCAAAGCAAGAAGTTTTATCTTCAGCCTTTATGCTTGAAAAGCAGTTGCATCAGTCCACTGAAGACCTTGGGAGCTGGATGTTGATGCTGGGAATAGTGATTGTCAGTGTGGCTTTGGCTTTGAGTATCTTCTTGATCAATACGATCACCAAACCTCTTTCATATATTCAATCACGGGTTTCTAATCTTGCCTCCAGTGAAGGGGACCTAACACATAAGCTTGATGTTACGCATCACGCAGAATTAATCTCTTTGGCGAATGGCTTTAATCTATTTACAAATAAATTAAGGCACATGATCGAGGATCTAAAAGGGCTCGCCCAGCAGTCGTATCAACAGTCATATGTTACGACAGAGGCGGCAATCAATATAAAAAATAAAGTATCAAATCAACATATTGAGATCGATAGTGTTGTGACAGCAATTAATGAGCTTAGCGCGACGGCCAATGAAGTGGCCAGAGCTTGTGAACAAGCAGCGTCTACAACAGATAAAGCTGTTGGAACAGTCAATGAATGTGAGCGCAAAATCGTTTCGACAACGAGTACGGTTGAAGAGATTGCAGATCAAGTTTCGTTCGCTCAGTCCGCATTTAATAAGGTTGCTAAACGCAGTAATGATATTTCACAAATCTTGGATGTGATCAGAGCGATAGCAGAGCAAACGAACCTATTGGCATTAAATGCAGCGATAGAAGCAGCGCGAGCTGGAGAGCAGGGCAGAGGGTTTGCAGTGGTAGCAGATGAAGTACGTTCTTTAGCATCTAAAACACAAGCGTCGACCGATGATATTGCAAAATTGATTGAAAATTTACAAAGCGAAATTAAAGGGTCTGAAGAGATAATCGAACATACGGTGAACAAGGGCCGTGATGCAACACTTTTAAGCCGGGAGGCAGCAAGCACCATGAAAGGACTTGTGGCTGAACTACATACTATCTCCCATGAAGTGACTCAAATAGCAACCTCTGCTGAAGAGCAAAGCATGGTAACAGAAGAAGTTAATACAAATACGACGAGTATTGCTGATGCAGCTCGTGAGTTATCGCAGTTTGCTGACGAGGTCGAGCTGGCAGCGAGTATGATGACTCAATTGGTCGAGCAAAAACATGGGCAGTTAAATTTGCTGAAGACATAACTCCCACTAGTACGGGCAGTTTTTGATAAAAATAGCGAGTTTCTTATTTAGTAAAAGACGCAATTATTTGCAGACCCTAGATTTGTTTAAATGAGTTGGCTAGAATGACTGTAATTATATACAGTAAATGAATTTTATGAAGCTCTATATCGCAGAAAAACCTTCACTTGGGCGAGCAATTGCCGATGTACTACCAAAACCCCATAAAAAGCAGGATGGGTTTATAGAGTTAGGCAATGGTGATTGCGTTACTTGGTGTATTGGCCATCTGTTAGAGCAAGCAGAACCAGAAGATTATGATGAGCGCTATAAAAAGTGGCTGATCCAAGATTTACCCATTGTGCCTTCAGAGTGGAAATTTAAAGCTAAACCAAAAACAAAAAAACAGTTATCTACTGTTAAGCGGTTAATAAAAAAGGCGAATGTTTTAGTCCACGCTGGAGACCCAGATAGAGAAGGTCAGCTACTTGTTGATGAAGTGATCCAAGAGGCTAAACTTTCACAAGCAAAAAAATCATCAGTTGAGCGTGTACTAATAAGTGATTTAAACCCCAGTGCAGTAAAAAAAGCGCTTAACCAATCTAAATCTAACACTGAATTCATGCCTTTGAGCATCTCTGCGTTAGCTAGGGCAAGAGCAGACTGGTTGTATGGAATGAATTTGACTCGTGCATTTACCTTAGCTGGGCAAAAAGCAGGTATTCAAGGTGTGCTATCAGTTGGACGGGTACAAACGCCTGTATTAGGTTTGGTTGTGCGCAGAGATGAAGAAATTGAAAACTTTGTCTCAAAACCGTTTTATGAAGTGATAGCAATACTGCAAAAGCAGACAGGTGAGCAGTTTGAAGCTAAGTGGATCCCCAGTGAGGCTTGTTTACCTTACATGGATGAAGAAAAGCGGGTGTTATTGAAATCTCTGGCAGAGAATGTAGCGAGTAGAATAAAAGATAAACCGGCAGACCTAACTGAACTGGAGCAAATACCTAAAAAGCAAAATCCGCCGTTGCCATATAACTTATCAGCTTTGCAAATCGATGCAAATAAGCGATTTGCTATGTCAGCCAAGCAAGTATTAGATATCTGCCAATCCTTATATGAAAAGCATAAATTAATTACTTATCCTAGATCAGATAACCGATATTTACCTAAAGATCATTACAGTGAGCGCAATGACATATTAGCAGCAATGCTTAACAACAAGGGTGAAAAAGAGTCGCATATCAACAATGCGGACTTAAGCTTAAAAAGTAAATGCTGGAATGATAAAAAAGTAGAAGCTCATCACGCAATCATACCAACAAAGAAACAACTAAAAACAGCGCAGCTGGGTCATCATGAGCTGCAAGTTTATGGATTGATCTGTAGGCAGTATTTAGCACAGTTTTACTCTGCTTACTTATATTCTCAAACTAAAGCGCATATACAGATCTCTGGTGGTAAGTTTATAGCCAAAGCAGATACGGTGATCGATATGGGCTTTAAGGTTTTGTATCAATCAAATAAAAAAGAGTCAGAGGATAAAAAGCAACTACCGATGCTTGAAGTTGGTGAGCCATTACACTGCACAGATGGTGTAGTAATGGAAAAACATACACAACCCCCAAACTTTTATACAGAGGCGACATTATTAAGTGCCATGACGGGTATTGCTCGTTATGTAAAAGACAGTGATATTAAAAAAGTGCTGAAAGAAACAGACGGCTTAGGAACCGAAGCTACACGTGCAGGTATCATAGAGCTTCTTTTTAAAAGGAACTTTTTAAGTAGAGAAGGGAAGTCGATTAAGTCTACAGAGCTAGGACGCGGGCTTATTAACACAATCCCCAATAACCTATCACTGCCTGATAGAACAGCGCTGTGGGAATCGCAATTAACAAACATTGCGCAAAAGGCGGCTTCTTATAATCAGTTTATGTTACCGCTGCAAAATGAGCTGTCTGAACTCGTGGGGCTATCTCAAACAATTAATACAGACGCATTAAAAGGGATCTCAACAACAAGTGCTTTCAAAAAGAAAGGCAGTTACCGTAAAAACCGTCGTAAGTCAGCTTATACGAAAGGAAAAAGTAAATAGTTAGTGATAATTACCTTGTAAAGTACAAACAAGACACTATATAGCTATTAGAATCTAAATTAAGAACGCCTTATTTATGGAAAACAAAATTACATTAACGCCTGAAAATATCCAACAGGTACTATCATCTTCCTCTGCAGATCACCTTGTCTTGTTGAGTTTTTTTAGTGCTCAGCACCCTGATTGCGCGGCTCAAGCTGCTATATTGGACGAATTAGCAACACAGTATAAAAGTAGCATTACCATTGCGACGTTAGATTGTGATCTTCAACAGGCGTTAGCAGGGCAGTTAGCGCAGCAAGTTGGTTTACAAGCCTTACCTACTATAGTTGTGTTAAAGGCAGGTTCGCCTGTAGATGTGTTGGCTGGCGCTAAGACAAAGGAAGAAATTACGAAAGTACTTACCGAGCATTTACCTTCGCCAGAATTGATTTTGCTAGATCAAGCAAAACAATCATTAACAGCAGGAGATTTAAATGCTGCGTACTCACATGCTAAACAGGCATATGATATTGCTAGAGGTAACCCTAGAGTAAATTTGGTTTTTGCAGACATTTGCATTCAAATACAAAAAACAGAGGACGCTGCAGCATTACTTGCGACGATCCCAGAAGATCAACATGACGCTTATTACAATAACTTGCAAGCTAAGCTGATCCAAGCGCAAGAGGCGCAGGAATCTCCTGAAATAAAAAGATTGACGCAAGCTGTTGAACAAAACCCTGAAGATTTAGCTTTATTATGCGAACTAGCTCAAGCACAAGTTGATGCAGGGAAAAAAGAAGATGCTTTAGACTCACTGTTTAAAGTCCTGAGTAAAGACCTAGCTTTTGGTGAAGCAAGAAAAGGCTTTTTAGACATTATTGCGTCTTTACCGGAAGGTGACGCAGCAGCGGCAAGTTTCCGTAGAAAACTATATAGTCTTCTTTACTAACCTCCTTGTTATGTTGGCGTGGTGAAGATCGCGCCAAGAAATTTCTTGCAACTTCTCAAATATGTACAATACTTAAATTCCTTTTTCGAAAAGTCATGACATTTTGATTAAAAAATGATGACAAGGCTTGTGTTTTTGCACGTTTCGGGCGGATTTTTAATCGTTTAAGTGTTTTCTATAAGTTTTCTTAAAAAAACACTTGATCAAAGTTAGGATCTCCCTATAATGCGCACCCACTGACACGGAGCAACTCGCTGAAAAGCAAAGAGCAAAGTGAAGGTTAAAGTTAAATTGAAAGGTTAATTAAAAAATTAAATTTTCTAGTTGA
>NZ_AUXY01000057.1 GCF_001625695.1 Pseudoalteromonas luteoviolacea H33-S | reverse complement strand
GCGCAAACCATCGAACGCATGGCGGGACACTTTGAGGTTCTGTTATCTTCCTTGTTAACGTCTCCCGATCTAAATGTCTATGCCCATGAATTGGTGACGCCACAGGAGCGTGAGCAGTTGCTTAATACCTGGAATGACACCACAGCCAACTACCGCTCGGATCTGTGTTTGCATGAGTTGTTTGAACGCCAGGTTAGTGCCCATCCAAAGAAAACCGCCTTGGTCTGTGAAGAGAGCAGCCTCAGTTATGAGGCGTTAAACCACCGTGCTAACCAGTTGGCCCATTACCTGAAAACACAGGGAGTGCAGCCGGATAGCTTGGTTGGCCTTAGCGTCGAACGCTCGGTGGACATGGTGGTTGCTATTTTGGCAATCCTCAAGGCTGGCGGGGCTTATGTGCCTTTAGATCCCGATTATCCGCAAACGCGGCTGAGCCATATGCTCAGCGACAGCGGCGTCACTTTAGTGCTGACGCAGCACCGTGTCCGGGAGCAATTGCCGAGCTTTGGTGGTCAGGTATTGTGCCTAGACGATGCTGGACTACAGGAGGAGTTGGCGCAGGTGGCAGCGGATAACCTGTCGGTATCTTCGCTGGGACTTGCGCCCCATCACCTTGCGTATGTTATCTATACCTCGGGCTCCACTGGGCAACCTAAGGGGATCATGGTGCAGCATCAGGCGATGTTGGTGCGTCAGGATGGCTGGAACCGGGTGTTTGGTCTGGAAAAGTGTCCGCCTGTGGTATTACAGATGGCGGGACTGTCGGTTGACATCCTGCTTGGCGATATGATGAAAGCCCTCGGCTGGGGGGGACGGCTGGAGATTTGCTCGAAAGAGGTGCTGCTCTCGCCAGATAAGCTGTATCGGATGATCCAAAGTCGACAGATCACCTATGGCGATTTTGTTCCGGCGGTGATCCGCGCCTTGACGGATTATTTGCTTGAAAGCGGGCAAAAGCTTGACGCTATGGCGCATATTTCAGTGGGCTGCGAGGCCTGGTACGGACGGGATCTGCGGCGTTTAAAAATGGTTGTAGGGGAAGACACCGAATGTTTTAACCTTTACGGTCAAACAGAGTCTGTGATTGATGCCAGTTATTGTCGGGCAACAGCGCTGGTGCTGGCGGATGCGGACACGGTGCCAGTGGGGCAACCGCTGGCCAATACCGGGTTGTATGTGCTTAATGAGCAGCAACAATTGCAGCCTTATGGTGTCGCCGGGGAATTGTGCGTCGCTGGTAAAGGGTTGGCATTAGGTTATGCCGGACAGGCGACCCTAACGGCAGAGAAGTTCCTGACACATCCTTTTACCGAGGAAGGGGGTCAAGGCTTATACCGCACCGGCGATCAGGCGGTTCGACGGGCGGACGGCAGTCTGCATTTTGTCGGTCGTGATGATGAACAGGTGAAGATCCGCGGTTTCAGGGTGGAGGTAAAAGAAGTCGAAGCCCGATTGCTGGCACTGGATACGGTAAAAGCGGCGCTGGTGATGGCACGTCAGGACGAGGGCCAGCACAAACGCTTGGTGGGTTATTTATTATTCGAACCCGGGCAAAGCTGCTCGCTGGCAGCGCTTGCCCAACATATGCGTACGGGGCTGCCGGACTATATGGTGCCTTCGGCCTTTGTGGTACTAGAATCCTTTCCATTGACAGCCAACGGCACGGTTGACCGTAAGGCGCTGCCAGCACCGGAAGGTGACTTATTAGGCGGCGAGTATATTGCGCCGCGCACTGAAACAGAAAAAACCTTATGTCGGATCTGGCAGGAAGTACTGGGGCTTGAACGGGTTGGTATTTCAGACAACTTCTTTGACCTGGGGGGGCATTCTCTGCTGGTTACTAAGTTGGTGGCCCGTATCGGTGAAGTATTTGAGGTTACACTGGCACTGCGGGAGGTCTTTGAGCAGCCGAAGCTGGCAAATCTGGCGTCCTTATTGTCCGGTGAGCATTCAGGCGCTATGCGGCCGCCATTAACAGCGGTATCTCGGGAGCAGGTTTTGCCTTTATCTTTTGCCCAGCAAAGGTTATGGCTACTAGATAAAATCGATGGCGGGAGTGTACATTACAATATGCCCGCGGCGTTAAAGTTAAGTGGTAACTTAAACGGGCAGGCCCTGCAGGCGGCCTTTAGCACTATCATGGTACGTCATGAAAGTCTGCGCACGTGCTTTATTGCTGGCGATGATGGCGAGCCGGTTCAGGTAATTCAAGCGCCACAGACGTTTGAAGTGCCGCTTACTGATTTGTCTGCACTGCCTGAAGCTGCGCAAGAAACACAGATTGAAGAAGCTGTTGCGAAAGAGGCGGCCAGTGCCTTTGAGCTGAGCCGGGATTTAATGCTGCGGGCGCGTTTGCTTAAAGTCTCAGATTTAGAGCATATTTTGCTGGTAACCATGCATCATATCGCTTCGGATGGCTGGTCGATGGGCATACT
>NZ_AUXY01000056.1 GCF_001625695.1 Pseudoalteromonas luteoviolacea H33-S | reverse complement strand
CCGAAGTGTCAGGCAAGTTTCAATTGCCAAGTCAGTATATTTATTTGAACGACCACGCCCACCGTGTTTTTCTGCGGTTTGCCATTGTTGAATAGCGTCGTCGCTGAGCCAAATAGCAATATTGCCACGCTGTATCAACGCTCGGTTATAGGCAGACCAGTTCTTAATTTTCTTTGTCATGGTGGCTTGAGTTGCGTTATGTTTTTTGATCTGATCACGCAAAAGGTCAGAAGTTCAAATATTTAGGAAACAAGGCCGAACTTATGTAATAACGACAGCTTAACTCATTGCCTATTTTGCTTCTTTCTAATGAACCGTTTCCGATAATGCTTTTGAATCATGGCTCACAGCACGCTATCTCAATTTTTCTCTATTGCTTTGATAGTTGGCTCACTAAGGCTGTGCACCACCTCATACTTGTCTGGTCAGCTTTGGCAATAGAATACTTTCAATTTTCTTAAGTAACGCATTTATTTAATTACGCTTCTTATAAATTTGTGCTTGCCCAAAACTACGCCTTTTTCATTCAAAAGGAAAATGAATCTTTAAATTGGGTTATGTCTATACGGCTAATAACTCTGTCAATAGTATCGTGATGAGGAATGCCATTTTTAAACGGTACAAACGGTTGGTAATATGACATCAATGAGCTTGTGAACGATCTGATCACGCACAAGGTCAAAATTTCAACTATTTAGGAAACAAGGTCTTACTCCTGTGGCTAGGGTTGGTTGTTTGATTTTTAAAAGGATATTAAAATACAAAGGTATAATGTAATCGTTATAGGCACTGGGTCTATCAATGTTGATATAAGCGAGCAAGTTGAAGCATTTGACTCATCTTGGCACCAAGTGTGCTGGTTTATGGTTATCAAGTCGTTGCAGGCTATGAAAATTGCCCAGCAGTTTCCCTATCTCAATTTAACTCACCTCAGTCAAGCTATGCTGACCGACCCAAAGCAAAATAATTTCAAAGAAATACTATTTAAAGCGACAAATCGAAAAGGAAAAGTAGATTTTGGCGATAGAATAGAAAGGAATATTGAAAACAAACAGATCATTCCAAGAATTGATCAGCGCTATCGAGCTACGGTTTTATCAGAATTCTTAAAGCTAGGTAAACCTGAATGTAAACCAGTATGTCCCAAGTTCAGGGTTGCTTACTATGCACTACTTCATCGAAAGGTTTCAACATGTCACTATAATTGAGTTTGGTTTTAAAGGTTGGAAACGAGACTCTTGGGCTCAAGAAAAGCAATATGTCGATAAACTGGTTAAACAAGGTAAGATTGAATTCCTAAATTTAAATTTATCATTATTTAATTTAATTTAATTATTTTTATACAAATAAATCATTTAAATAATTTATTTTATGCTGGGTAGTGTATTTTTATTTAAGCCGTATAGGTTAAAAATTTTATCGAACATATACGGCTAAGCCGTTATTTATGGTTCACAACGATGCCAACCGGTTGTGCATTCCCATGTTGCGTACCATCTGCGTCCACCATTGACTTGTTTAGTTACTTGCTTGTTTAGTGCCGCACTGTCATTAGACAAGTTTTTTAAGTTGCCTTTTTGTAGTTTTAATTTCATTGTTAGTCCTTTTTGATATGAGTTAATACCATACACAGGCTAGCATTTGTGTATGAAATGTAAGTTAAACATTCGTGACAACCCAGCGAGTGAGTAAAACGATGTGCCTGATACAAACAGGTCTCACCTTTTTCTGTGAGGGTATTGAAGTTATTCCTTCATTACTTGACTGACAAGAGTACAGACAAGGCTCTACCACTTCACCTGAGTCACACCCCAACAGGTCTATAATCTCGCCATACTATTGCCAAATAAACGTGCATGACAGCGTCTTGCGTATTCATCAGTCATGCCAGATAAATAATCTGCAAGCACTCGCATTTTTGCCGTGTCAGTTTCAGCATGCTCGTACTGAGATTGAGCTGTATAAGGGAGTAAACGCATTGGATCGCTGGAAAATGCATCGAATAAATCAATCAACATATTCTGACCACTAAACTCAATCTGCTGCATAGTCGGTTCACGAATGAGTCTTTGATAAACAAATTGTTTAAGGACCTTTAGGATGGCTTCAAACTCACCATTGAGCTTAACTGTATTTTTGAGCAAGGGGTCGTCAAACTCTGCATCGTGTTGTACCAAAGCACAGTGCACAATGAAGATGTTGACGAGTTCACCAATGGCATCTTTTCGAAGCGGTTCATCATCAGAGAAAAGGCGGTGCGTTAAACTAGACAGGTTTTGCTCAAGCCAAGGGGAGTTAATTTTTTTAAATTCAGGCATCGCGTAGTTATACCAATCGCGCTCACTGAGTGTGCCAGTGGCAATCGCATCTTCTAAATCATGCACAGCATAAGCAATATCGTCTGCATATTCCATGATCGCCGCATCAAGGGATTTGTAGATAGTCTTAGATTTAAATTCATCAATGGGATTGTGTGTTGTGAAAAGGGCTTTATCTTTGTTGGACAAAGGCGACAATATCCAATCAAAAACGTCTTTATCGCAATCATAAATGCCCTTAGCGGGAAACCATTTTTGCGTATAGATAAAGCGCTGATGCGGGTTAATACTTTTTGGCTTAAGCTGCAATGAAGAGATGTGCGCTGGATACTTTATAAAACCGAGCAGCGTGCGTCTGGTCAAGTTCATACCATAGCCATTTGAATAGGGCTCTAACTTAGTGACGATCCGCAGTGTTTGCGCATTGCCTTCAAAGCCTCCGTAATCACGCATCAAATAATTGAGGGCAATTTCTCCACCATGGCCAAAAGGCGGATGACCAATATCGTGGGCAAGACAGATGGTTTCAATGAGGCTAGCAGAGGGGAAGTGCTCAAAGTCAGGGTTTTGCAGTTTAAGGTGACGCAATAGGCCTGTGCCTATTTGAGATACTTCTAGTGAATGTGTTAGCCGTGTCCTGTAAAAGTCATTTACACCAATGCTCATGATTTGCGTCTTTGATTGCAGGCGCCTAAAAGCAGCTGCATGGATGATCCGAGAGCGGTCTACTTGCCATGCTGAGCGATTATCATTGGGGCGATTCTTTACTTGATCTAGCAATCTTTGTTGCCATACGGGCTGGGTCATAAGGTACTCTACGTGGCTGGTTATTGTCTTATTCCATCTTTGTAAGCTAAGTATAGCGATGCAAAGTTAAAAATGTAATTACTTGGTGTGACTGGAAAAAAGCTTATTTTAGCGACGGATTGGCGTAAATTCGCGTTTAACTGCGATTGTTGCTATAATCGGTCGCCGTTTTATGAGATGAACTAAGTACAACGAGTCTTTCTCTGACAAAGGAAGTTCAGATAGCTCGTTTGGTAGGTACTAGTGAGAGGAGAATCATGCGTTCTAATTTGATCAAGATTTTATTAATTGCAGTTTCTTTGTACGCAATTATATATCCATTTATAACCGAACCACCGGAAAAGCCAGAGCCAGTAGAAGTACCAGAAGTTATCGTTGAGATCCCTGAAATCGAATTACCTGAGCAGCCATTACATGATGTGCAGCTACCTGACTTTGCGTCTATTAAAGACATTGCGACTAAGAAAAAGACCTTTTTCGACTTCATTAAACCTCATGTAGAGGCCGAGAATAAGGTCATTTTGCAACAAAGAGCCAGCATTGAAATTGCATTGATGATGTTGCAGTTTGATGAGTCACTCAGTGATGTGCAGATTGAGCGTGTAGAGTCTATCTTTCAACTTTATAAGATAGATCAAGAAGAGATCACTGTTCAGAGTTTAAAATTGGCCCTTGATAGAGTTGATATTATCCCTAAAGAGTTAGCATTAATGCAGGCGGCCAATGAGTCTGCTTGGGGTACATCTCGATTTGCACGGATTGGTTTAAACTTTTTCGGTCAGTGGTGTTACCGTACAGGGTGCGGAATGATCCCGAAGCGCCGTGCTGATGAGGCCGCACATGAAGTGGCGGCATTTAAGTCGGTTAGGGCATCGGTTACCTCGTATTTTAGAAATATAAATACCCATGATGCTTATCGTGAACTTCGCACAGTTCGTGCGCAGCTTAGAGCGGATAAAAAAGAGATCACCGCGACGGCGCTGACGCCGGGTTTAATGTCATACTCTGAACGTGGACAAGATTACATTGAAGAACTCAATGATATGATCAGACATAATAAGGCTTATTTTGATGAAGAATAGGATCTTACCACTGCTGCTGTTGTCTAGCAGCTTTGGTTGTTTCGCAGAAGAGTTTGTGGCCTCTTATGAAGGCTTTTATGACCGTCTTAAGGTGGTCAAAAAAGGTGATTTCGAGTTTGCTCGAGTGAATTTCTATTTGGTTGAAGGTGAAAGTAAAAAGCCATGCACCATTGCAGAGGGAAACATAGTTACTGAGCAAACTTCAATGCCGCTGCACTACACTGAACATGCACAGTTAATGTTACCCATTGACGAAAAGCTTGATAAAGACAAAGCAGTGGTAGTAGTAAAACCTGAAACAGCGGCTTATTGTGAGATTAAGATCCAAATTGAATCTGCATACTTCTCTAATCAACACCTTACTAAACACAAGTTATACCAGTTACACACTGAGTTTGAGACATTATTGAGCGATCTGTCAGGTGTATTTGTGGGTAAGCTATTATCTTTTATGTTACCTGACCAAAAAGGTGTTACGGTGGAATTTGCAAGTAACGTCGCTTTAAGTGGTGAGGGCGTTAGCTGTGAATTGAACCGTTGTCGATTTAATATCAATGATAGCTGGGAAAATGATAATACTCGATTTAATGTGCTTGCAAACTTGGTCAGTGTTAAACCTTGGATAGAAAAGTAACCAAACCAGTTCGATAAATAACAGATATGAAAAAGCGACCATGAGGTCGCTTTTTTGTTCTGGTTGTGAATATGCGAATTGAAATAGGTTAGGGTAGGTTCCAGTAGTAAATACCGTACCCGACAAACAAGGCGGGTATTGCTGAATAGGCTGTTGCTAACAGTGCTGCTTTTGGCGCAAGGGCAATCGCTGGAAACAACGCATCGCCATCATTTGCGACAGCATTTGCCGCCAGAGCACTAAATGGCAATACACCTTGAATATATAAACTTGTTACTACAATTTGTGGACCACATCCGGGTAAAAGCCCAATCATAATCGCAATGAGCGGTGCGTAAATCGCATACTCTGTAAACCAAGCTGCTAAGTCTAAGCCGAATAAAGCGACCGATAGTTCGTAAATCATAAAGCTAGCCACTACCCAAGCGGTGACAAAATGCGTGTCTTGAAGGATTTTCGCTAATCGAGAAGGGGGCTTAACCTCTTCTTCTTCTGCCGTAATTTGCTTATAAGTTTTTCCCTTAGAGGACAAAGCCCAAATAACAACCGCGAAGATGGCCATGCCCGCACCGAGTAATTCGATAGGTTGCTCAAATTGTCCTAAGTCCATGTTAAAAGCCATAACAAGTGAAATCGCGATACACGGGAACAAAACAATTTTCCAAACAGGTTCACTCATGCGTACTGCAAAAGTGGGTGGGTCGCAGTCTTCTACTTGTGTGTCATTGGCTTTTGGTCTGCAATAATCGGCTTTGTGAAACAGGTTTACGGCTAGGCCGCTGATGGTACCGACTGCGATGCCTAGTAAGATGATGGCCATGCCTTCAAGCGGCTTTTTTGCTAAAAGTAAAAATGCAGCATCGCCCATGGTTGCGGTCAATACTGCAACAACGGAGGCAAAACTGGCTTGTCCTTTGGTAAATTGGGTTACAACGATGATGGCTCCGCCACAGCCGGGTAATGCCCCAAGCACGGCTGCCATGGTGACTTCAAGCGCAGGAGATTTTTTATTTAAGTAACTGAGTTCTAATTGGGGAAGTTTTTCAACGAGATAGTAGTAAATTGCCAAGGTACCTGCAACAAATACACTGACTTGGAAAAACGCGTCTGCTAACGTGCCTAACGCGATGTCACGGATAGGTGCATAAAATAGAGTTGCTATCAATAATAGCGGGAGTATCAACCGCTTATTTGCTGCCAGATAGGCAAATTGAGAAGCCGCCTTGAACGGGTAAGAACGAGAATATGAGAGCATATAGTGCAACCGGTAACCTAATAACAGTTGCACTTTAGTGTTAAATTAAATGAAAATCAATATCATTTCCATTTATTTTCTTTGGAACTCAGATGTTGCACTCCAAGTAGGCCACGCTTCTTCTTGAGAAATTAAGTAACCAGCTTTGAAAAATAGTTGAAGATCTTGGACTGCGCCACTGAGATCCCACTCTTTTCTGTACCGATCGCATGGCTGATGGTAACAACCACGTAGCACAAGACTCATACGCTTTCGGTATTTGGCTGTGGCATCATCGAATGCTTCATGGCCGCCACCTGCATACATAGCTGGGATCCCCATGTTAGCAAAAGCGAAGTGATCTGAACGGTAGTAAATACCCGCAGATGGGTTTGACTCATTTGAGATTGAACGGTTTTGCTCATCAGCCACTTCTTTAAGTACGCCATCAAGTGATGATTTACCAAGGCCAACAACGCTGATGTCTTTTACTTTACCAAGTAAGTTAAGGGCATCAAGGTTGATATTTGCAACAGTCTGGTTTGCTGGAATGACCGGTGTTTCAGCGTAGAATTTAGAGCCTAATAAACCTTGCTCTTCAGCGGTGACCGCTAAGAAGGTGATCGAACGGTCTGGGCGCTGAGGTAATTTAGCAAAAGCTTCAGCCACTTCGATGATACCGCCTGTGCCTGTTGCGTTATCGTGTGCACCGTTATAAATTTTATCGCCTTTACGGTTAGGATCGACACCTAGGTGATCCCAGTGCGCAGAGTAAATGATGTGCTCATCTGACTTTTTAGCGCCCGGTAGCGTGGCGATGAAGTTATATGATACAGACTTTTTGATAGTGCTTTTAACATCCACAGACGCAGTTAAGTCGCCCATGTCTACGTGATATGCACCTTCAGCAGCTTTCTTTTTGGCATCTTCAAAGTTCAGGCCTGCATCTGCAAAGAGCTCTTTTGCAACATCAACACTGATCCAGCCTTCCACTGCAACGCGGTCCATGTTGTTGTTCTCTTTTTGGAAGCCAAACTGCTCACCGCTCCAAGAGTTCTCAACCACTTCCCATGGATATGATGCAGGCGCTGTTTCATGAATGATGATGGCACCAGCAGCACCTTGACGGCTTGCCTCTTCATATTTGTATGTCCAACGTCCATAGTAAGTCATGGTATTACCGTTAAACACTTTAGGGTCTTTTGTTGCGTAACCTGGATCGTTTACCAGCATAACAACCGTTTTACCTTTTACATCCAGACCCTTGTAGTCATTCCAGCCATATTCTGGCGCATTGACACCGTAACCTACGAATACCAGTTCTGAGTTGTTTAGAGACTGTGCTGGGCTGATGCGGCTTGTGCCCATGACCATGCCCTTTTTATACGGGTAGCTGCGCTCACCGATTTTTAGCGTCATGTTTGGATCGGCTTCGATTGATACCAGCGGTACTTCTTGCAAAAAGCTATTGCCGTTGCCCGGCTCATAACCCAATGCTTTGAAATGTTTAGTCAAATAAGCAAGCGTTAGTTCTTCGCCTTTGCTTGATGGCGCGCGGCCTTCAAACTCGTCAGAGGCAAGCGTTTTGATGTGTTCACCTAGTTGCTCGGCATTAATACTATTATATGCCGTGACAATGTCTTCAGGTGTGTTGCTTTTTGTCGTTGCACAGCCTGCTAAAATGGCAAGCGACAAAGCACTCAGTGTTAATTTTAGTTTCATGACCTTTCTTTTTTATGAGATTACTTCCGGGCTAATTAATACCATAATTGCAAAGTAAATTCGACTTTAGCCGATGTATGGTGCTAGGTAGATGGAAAAGTACGCAGACGTTATTTATCTTTTTGCGCCGTCGCGTGTATTTGGTAAAATGCGCGCAATAGTACAATTTGCGAAATGAGCACGCATAGATAGCATGAAAAAGTTTACTCCCCCTGAAAATTGGCAAAATCAATTGTTTGCGCAAGCCCCTTTTGCGCATTTACAGGCAACATTTAATTTACAAGCCTTTGATACCTGGCCAAGCTTTGAGTGGTTAAATGCACAGACCAACCAGCAAAACGCACAGGGTAAACACATTGTTTTTACTGAAAACAGTAAGCTGGAAGAAGAAACACGTTACTATGAGGAGATCATTGCGCAAACCGGTCAGGTGCCGACACGAGAGCATAACTGGCATGACTTTTTTGGGGCGATGATCTGGTGCTTATTTCCAAAAACCAAAAGTCTACTTAATAAACTCCACATTGAAGAAATAGCACTGCACGGCTTAAAAGAGCGCAGTCGCAAACGCAATGCGTTAACCTTGTTTGATGAATGCGGATTAGTACTCGCGGTGCCTCATATGCAATGGCAAGAAGATTTGCGTTCGCATTTATGGCATGACGCGTTCTTTGTGCAAAAGGATAAGTGGCATACAGAAGCTCTGCCTTTCGTTTTTGGTCATGCCAATTACGAAATGCTGACTAACCCGTTTATCGGCCTAACGGGCAAGTTGCTGTGTATTCAAGTTGACGAGTCTTTTACTGCTCTCCCTCTACTTGAGCAATATGCGCACTTGGATAGCCGCTTGGTTGAGTTGATCACAATGGATAAGGTGCTGGATGACAATAAACAGATGTCACCCATCCCTTTACTGGGCATACCTGAATGGCACTATGATACGCAAGATGAAGCATTTTATGCGGATGAAAGCTACTTTAGGCCTAAAAGAAGGAAGATAAGTGATAGTAGTAAACGGACTGAAAAAACGCTTTAAGCTCGCCAAAGAGTTAGAAAATACCACCAGTCGTGGCGACGCAAGGCAGCGTGATGGTTTCTTTCATTCTGTGGAAGATGTGTCTTTTCGCTGTGATAGAGGTGAAGTATTGGGGCTGCTAGGCCCCAATGGCGCGGGGAAAACCACCACGTTACGCATGTTATCAACCGCGCTCAAACCTGATGCAGGCAGCATTGAAATATCTGGACATAACATTGTCAAGCACCCCTTGAAAGGTCGAAAAGCCATTGGTTTTTTGTCTGGAACAACGGGTTTATATGGTCGTTTAACCGCCAAAGAGAATGTCGAGTATTTTGCCAAATTGCATGGCTTAAAAGGCAAAGCCCTTAAAGTGCGCTGCGATGAATTGTTTAGCCAATTAGCGATGGATGACTTTTTAGATAAACGCGCTGAGCATTTATCAACGGGCATGAAGCAAAAAACCAATATTGCTCGAGCTGTGGTACATCAACCCGATGTGGTTGTGTTGGATGAGCCAACCACAGGCTTAGATATTATGACCAAGCAAACCATTATTCAGTTTATTCGTGAACTCAAATCGGCGAATACCCCAGTGGTGTTTTCTACACATCACCTTGATGAAATCGCTTTATTATGTGATAGCGTGTGCTTGATAGATAAGGGGCAAAGTCGTTTTTCTGGCAGTATAGACGCGTTTAAAACAGCAGGGCAAAGTACAGAGCTAAACGATGCGTTTTTGAATATTGTTAATCACGGATGTGCAGATGTTTGAAGTGTTTTTAAAGGAAGTCAAAGAGCTACTGCGTGATAGAAAAACCCTGTTTTTTGTCATTGCCCTGCCCATCGTTATCTTTCCTATTTTATTTGCTTTGCTTGGGTTTTTAGCGTCAAAGACCACCTTTGAAGCGGAGCAAAAGGTGCATACTTACTACCTTGCTAATGCAGATCTTTCTCCAGAGTTTGCCCAAATGCTGTTTTATCATAAAAGCTTTAAACCGTATGAAGGGGATGAGCAGTTTGACAGCATCGAGGCATTAAAAGCCGCTGTAAAAGCGGGGAAAATAGATGTAGGTATTGAGATCCCTAAGATGCAAAACAAGCAGGTGAGCGTTTCACCAGAGCAAGCTGTTTGGCATGTGGTATTTAATGATGCTCAATCGATTAACTTTGTATATAAGCGATTGGAAAAGCTGATTAATAAATACGCCGCAGGCATTCGCTCTGCGACGTTAGAAGCTTTAGGGGCGCCTAAAGCGCATCATAGTGCAATTCTAAAACCGATCACCATTACCAAAGTCGATACCGCAGATAAACGTGAAAACTACGGTGAAAAGCTTGGTGCATTAATCCCTTATATGTTGATCCCACTTGTTTTAATGGGCGCAAGTTACCCAGCGATTGATTTGGGCGCAGGGGAAAAAGAGCGGGGTACTCTTGAAACCTTACTGTTGACCCCTGTGACGCGTACGCAACTGGTATTGGGTAAGTTTTTAACAATATTGGCAAGCTCCATCGCCTGTGCCTTGGTGACCGTCTCTAGCATGGCTATTTGGATAAGTATTGCGAGCGGAATAGGGGTGTTAGACACCATCAAAGACGCTTTTTCTAGCGTGACACTTGGGGACTTTATGCTGATTTTTGCACTGTTACTGCCTGTGGCTGTGATGCTCTCATCCTTGGTGTTGGCAATTTCAATCTATGCACGTTCGTTCAAAGAGGCGCAAAACTATATGGGGCCGCTGAGCATGCTGGTGTTTGTGCCCATTGTCGTGTCAGTGATGCCGAATATGTCGCTTAATACCACTACGGCTTGGATCCCCATTACCAACGTATCCTTAGCGATTAAAGAGATCATCAAAGGCACCGTAGACTACAGTGCCGTGGTGATGATTTTTGTTGCCTCAGCACTGCTTGCTGGGGCATTGCTGATGTTTTGTATACGCTGGTTTAGCAAAGAGTCTGTGTTATTTAGATAGCAATTAGGCGGCTTTAACGCCGTCTAAATTTTGTGTGTCTAACTCAACGACGTTCAATACTTTTTGTATATCAGACCAGTGCAGTAATTCAATGCGGCCTTGCTCGTTTTCAACAAGTGCCGTGCAGTTTTCTATCCAGTCACCATCATTGCAATACACAATGCCGTCGGTGACATTAATTCTGGGCTGGTGAATGTGGCCACAGATAATGCCATCCATGCCTTGTTTTTTTGCTTCGTGCACAGCGGCTTGCTCAAATGCCGCAATCGCTGCGCGCGCTTTATGCACTCGGTTTTTAAGCCAAGAAGCCAGCGACCAATAGTGTCCGCCATAGAGCTTACGCACACGGTTGGTCCAACGATTTAAAAACAGCAAAAAGTCATAGGCTTGATCGCCAATAATACTGATTAATTTGTTGTAGCGGGTGGCCGAATCAAAGTCATCGCCGTGTAGCAATAAGAAACGCTTACCTGCAGAGGTGGTATGTACGTATGTGTGGTGCACTTCAACATTAAACAGTGTCATATCCACATAATTGCGAAACGTCTCGTCGTGGTTACCCGGGATATAAATGACACGCGTACCGGACTCTGCTTTTTTCTGAATACATTCTAAAACTTGATAGTGGCTTGGGTGCCAGTAAAACTGCCTTTTTAAAGACCAAAGATCCACGATATCACCCACTAAATACAGGGTATCGCAGCGTGTGCAATTTAAAAAGTCTAATAAGAATTCAGCCTTACAATCTTTGTAGCCAAGGTGCACATCTGAAATCCATATGCTGGGGTAGTAAGTTTGCTCCATCTTGTTTACTCTCAAGCGTAATAATGTCTACGGTAAAGGCACGAGATGACAAACTTTTATCAGTATTGAGACGCTAAGATGACATTTTCTGCAAAGGCAGCAGGTAGAAACAAAAAACGCGCCATTTAGGCGCGTTTTTAAAAGTAGGGGAGAGTTAAGCCATTAGCTTAGTGATTTCAGCAACTGCTGAATCAATGTCTAACATGACTTTTTCACCAGTACGGCGGTTTTTCAGCTCAACCTGATTGTTATCAAGGTTACGCTCACCAATGACTAAGGTGAATGGTACACCCACGAGTTCCATATCGTTGAACATGACACCTGGGCGCTCTTTACGATCGTCAAACAATACTTCAAGACCTGCTGCTTTTAAGTCCGCATAGAACTTTTCTGCGATATCAGGAATACGGTGAGACTTATGCATGTTCATTGGAACGATTGCGATGTCGAATGGTGCAAGGGCTTGAGGCCACTTAATACCAAACTTATCGTGGTTTTGTTCAATCGCCGCAGCCACGATACGTGATACACCAATACCGTAACAGCCCATAGTCATGACTTGGTTTTTACCACTTTCGCCTAGTACGCCTGCATTCATTGCTTCTGAATACTTGCTACCAAGCTGGAAGATATGACCTACTTCAATACCGCGTTTGATTTGCAAAGTACCTTGACCACACGGGCTTGGATCGCCTTCAACTACGTTACGAATGTCAGCAGTTGTGAACTCAGCGACATCGCGGCCCCAGTTAATTCCACTGTAGTGCACACCGTCTTTGTTTGCACCGGCAACAAAGTCAGACATAACAGCAGCGCTGTGGTCAACAATCACTGGCATATCAAGGCCAACAGGACCAAGTGAACCAGGCTTTGCACCAATTGCAGCAACGATGTCTTCTTCTTTTGCCATTTCAAGCGGAGAGTCAACAAGCGGTAGCTTTTCAGCTTTTAGCTCGTTTAATTCGTGATCGCCACGAACGATTAATGCGACCAGACCACGCTCACCGTCTTCGTTTTCAGCGCCGTATACAATCAGTGTTTTAACGCCTTTGTGCGCTTTAACACTGTGTTGCTCAGCAAGCTCTGCGATGGTTTTTGCGTTCGGTGTATCGAAAGTATTTAGTTCTTTGCTTGGCTCTGCGCGCTCAGTTGAAGGCGCCAGTGCTTCAGCTTTTTCGATGTTTGCTGCGTAATCACTTTCAGTGCTAAATGCAATCGCATCTTCACCAGACTCAGCAAGTACGTGGAATTCGTGTGATACGCTACCACCAATTGAACCTGTGTCAGCAATAACTGGACGGTAATCTAGACCTAGGCGCTCAAAAATATTGCAGTATGCTTGGTGCATCACTTGATATGTTTTTTCAAGACAAGCGTCATCTAGGTGGAAAGAGTAAGCATCTTTCATGGTGAATTCACGTGCACGCATTACACCAAAACGCGGACGAACTTCATCACGTACTTTAGTTTGTACTTGATAAAGTGTTAAAGGCAATTGCTTATAGCTGCTTACTTCTTTACGTACAAAGTCAGTGATCACTTCTTCGTGCGTTGGGCCAAGTGCAAATGGACGATTGTGGCGATCGGTAATTCTTAGTAGTTCAGGACCAAACTGTTCCCAGCGGCCAGACTCTTCCCACAGATCTGCAGGCTGAATGACAGGCATCAACATTTCGATTGCGCCAGCTTTTTCCATTTCCTCGCGTACAATAGTTTCTACGTTACGAAGTACTTTTAAACCTGACGGCAACCAAGTGTATAAACCTGAAGCGAGTTTGCGGATCATACCCGCACGTAGCATTAGCTGGTGGCTGACCACCTCGGCATCAGAAGGCGTCTCTTTAAGAGTCGCTAAAATATATTGACTGGTACGCATGCTTGTTCCGTTCAATGTTATGTGTTTTTAATTAGGCACGTAGTTTAACAGTGCCTAAGGTGCTAAAAAAGAGTTATTTTCGCTGTAAAGATATTTAATCTTGTGGTTTTTTGGCTGTTTGCGGTTTCTCAGCGCTCACTTCGATGACATGGTTATGCTCATCTTCAACTTGCCAGCGAATATTGAATTCGTACAGGCTCATGCCATAGCTTTGTGTTTGTTGTTTTTTCTTTTTATAGGCAGGTCTTGGATCTTGCTTTAAGACGTTGCTGATAAAGTTCATTAGCTCGGGATATTGTCGCTGCTTTTCAATAAAGTCTTGGGCTTGCTCACTAAATGACACCGTCATTTCGGTTTCAGGGCGCGTATCGGCAAATCCTGCCGAGGCACCTTGCAGTGCATCTGAATAGGGCAGATAAGGTTTGATATCCACGATTGGCGTGCCATCGAGTAAATCTATGCCAGAGAGCAGCAGCGCCAATTGACCATTTTTATATTCAACACCTTCTAGCTTGACTGCACTCATGCCAATGCCATTTGGCCTAAAGGTTGCGCGGGTAGCAAATACGCCTTTGCGCTCATTACCGCCTAGCCTTGGTGGGCGAACTAGCGCCGAATAGCCTTTGTCAGCGGTCTCGTGGAATCTAAATAGCAGCCAAAGGTGGGTGAACTCTTCAATGCCTCGCACAAATTCTTCACGGTTAAATGCATCGCTGAATATCAGCTTTGCGGTGGCCTCTGGTACCAGTCTTGGTTGTCTTGGAATGGCAAACTTTTGCTTATAAGGCGATTTTATATGGCCAATGGCTTCAACTTCAAATTGCACGATAGCAGGCTCTGTGGATTAAAAGCCGTATTGTATCGCTTTGTATATGGCGCAACAAATTTAAATTTTAAAACAGGGCGTGTAATAAAGTGTAATGTACACTCGAAAAATTACCCGCATAATTATCCTAAAAAACGAAACGGATAAAGCGATGTACTTTGCGCGATTTGGCGAGCTGATGTTAACGAGTGATGAAATGGAACTAATTGGTGAAAGAGCCCTTGGTTTTAAAAACAGCATTACCCCTATCTCGAGTGAACAGGGTAAGCGCACAAGCTTAAATAAGCCAACTCACAGTAATGAAGAAATTTCTGCGTTTATGGAAATAGCAATTCGTGCATGCAAAAAGCACCTGTGCCAAAATAGCCCGATCCGCAGTGCGGTTATTTTGGAGCTGCAAAAAAACAGGCAAGTCCTGATGAATACCTTTGGTGGAATCAAAGAAGGCCGCATTAGCCCATGTAAACTTAGCCCTGTATTGCAATCCTACACAGAGTCTATTTCTGCCAAGCTGCTTCCTGAAACCTTGTTGAGCGCGAGTGATTTAAAAACTGCGGTGAGTACAATCTTATTTGAAGTAGCGAGGGAGAGTGTGTAACACGCTCTCTGTTTAATCTTTTATGGCTTTATTTGGCACGGCTTTTCGCCGCAAATGGAGTGTTTAAAACTGTTAATTGTCCCCATGTGTCCATAAATTTGGTAATTCCTTAAGTCTATACATTCTCCAGTACTAAGTTTCTTTTGCGAATATAGACGTACATTGCTTGTTGTTGAAGTAAGTCGAAATACATTACCTTTATTAAATCGTGAATGAGCGTAAAATTTATTAGGTTCTATGCGATATGCGCTTGGCCGGTACAGTTGAAACCTGTATATCCAATCTCGATATCCCCTAATTGATTATAGAAATCAGGTTTCATGTAATACATACTTCTGCCATATTTTTTACTTAAATAGTATACTTTTAAATCATCATAAATACTTTGGATATCATAAATCCGGCCAACTCGGGTTTGTCCGTCTCCTTTATACAAATATTAAGTCGCGTCGTCTTTATGTGACTGCTCTACACTGTTCGCCTTCACGCGCTCAGTTACTGGTGCGTCTAAACAGTCACTGGCCCCTCAATTGAAATTGGTTTTTTATCTTCAAATGCGTTAACCAGCAGTGCATAGCTTGCCTGTTGCTGATGACAGAGACAATGTCCATGTATTCATATTGTTTGGTAATACGCAATTGGGTCTTGGGACTTCATTGTGATTATTTAAAGTAATATAAATGAGGTTTTGTTGTGCTTTTAGGCTTTTAATGTCGCTTGAATTAGCATTGATAGTTAAAGGGTATGAATATATTAATATAAATATTAATTTTTAGGTGTTTTAAAATTAGTCATTCCGTTTGGTTTTTTTAAATTATACATTGTGGTTTTTCACAATAAAGTAGAAAATACCTAAAATAGGTTCAAATGGTGATTTACAAATGGATTTTGATTTTATGAAGTCCCCATTAATTTTGGCTTTAATGTCGGCAGGAGGGTTTTCAACCTCAATACTTGCTGCAGAAAATGTAGGCGTTAAATCGATTCGTATTGAAAATGATGTGGTTTATTTTCAAACACACATTGATAAGGTACACAGTATACCTAGTTGTGTTACCGAGAATAATAGTCCTTATTGGACGTTGTCATTAAATACTGCGTCGGGCAAAGTCAGTGATTCGTTACTGGTGACCGCAGTGAGTGAAAAGCGACAAATAGCGGTTAAATCTGCAGGCGATTGTTTGGATGCATCAGGGTATGAACGTGCAATCAGCGTTGAGTTGGGCGATGTAATTGCACAGTCACCCGTGCGCGCTAATGCAAGAGCGGCTTTATATCAAGGAGATGGAGTAACCAAAATTGGTGAAATCTTGACGGCTACTGAGCATCAACCGGGAAAATTTAGTTATCATGTGATGCCACATCTTTCACACAACAGGGTAAACCGTATACGGCTGCACGATTTTATTGGGCGAAGGCGATAAAGTGCCAGAGCTAGGCAGGAGTGTATTGCGTATCTCTGCATGCAATGCCAATGGTGGTGGCTGTGGTAACTATATTCGAGTGCCTGTGATGCAAGCACCGACTTTAAGTGGGCGCAACACTTTAACTTGGACCTCCCCGGTTGATGCTAATTACTTTATTTTAGAGCGAGCAAATTGCGCTTCAAGCTGCAGTGCCACGACTTCATTGGCTTGGCAACGAGTCACGCAAACAACTGAATCACAGTATAAACAGCCAACAACGGATAAAGGTAAATACCTTTACCGAGTAAAAGGCTGTAATACCGTTTAGTGTTCCCCATGGAGTAATACAGTCGAAGCCAGCAGTAAGAAACAAGTGATATTTATTCACACTGACCTATTAGGCAGCCCAGTGGCTGAATCGATTTTGGATTAAGAAAAGAGTGGCTTGAGAAATTAAGCCACTGAATAATATTGTTTTAATGGATATAAAAATGAAATTTACAATGCGTTGTAAGTTGGGTTTATTAGCAGGACTTTTGCCTTTACAGGCACTGACTTTGTCAGATCCTTCTAAGTTGCCTGATTATGCATATAACTATAAAGAATATACTAATAACAGTACTGAAGTAGAGACGTTAACAACAGATTTACTGGGTGATAAGGTTGACTTAGCCAATGGTGGCTTTAGCATCTCGCACAATGAGCTATCTCTAACCGTGAATGGTGGCTTGAAGTTAGACCTTACAAGAACCTTCAGTGACCCAGATAGCTGGTTTCATAGTACTAAAGAATTTGGTTCATGGAGTTTGAAGCTTCCTCATTTGCGTTCAGTTTATGCAACGGATACAGCTGGTACCTATGACAATGCATCAGCATGGGTAAAGGGAAATGCGTGTACAGCAAATGTCGGTGCGACACCAAATATGGTTTATAACCATACCATTTTTCATGATGCGGATGATATTGAGCTGATTGTCTATCGCATGCATAGAGATGCCTATTGGAGTGGTGATTCGCTCTCACTAATCGGTGAGCCCAGCTATAAATTACTAGAGAAAATGACGGGTGGCCCCAACGAAAATAAGTTCAAAAAAACCACCAAAGCTTCACATGATATTACCTGTTATACCGCAAAGTCTGGAAACGAGGGCTTTAAAGTCATCAGTCCTAACGGGATCACATATTACCTAGATGAAATGCGGCAAATTGCTGGACGTAACAACTTAAGAATGTCAGCGTATGTTGAGCAGGGGTGCGTGCCTTTTAACTGTCCGCCAAAGCAAGTTCCCACAGGTGGCGGAGACTCTCCATCAGGTACTTGGGTTGAGCAGTTCCACGTCTTTATGTTGCCATCAAAAATTGAAGATAAGTTTGGTAATACCATCGAGTTTAATTATTTAGAAAATGGGAAAATCGACTATATAACGACGTCTGATAATCAAAGGGTAGATTTTACTTGGGACCCAGTTGAAGAGCGCATTGAAAGTATTAATCACAATGGTCGAGTGTGGCAGTATGACTATCGAATAGTCAGGTTCTCTGATGCGCGCCGCTATAACCTATTAGAAAAAGTCACGCTGCCAAATTTACAGACTTGGATCATGGAATATGGTAACGATAAAGTTTTTGAAACCCCAAGACTACAAGTACCCGGTGCAGCACCTGGCTGTATTGCGAATGAAGGTCTGCATATAGAGAACTTTATTACTGTAAAGCACCCCAATGGAACGTCTGGCCAGTTTGGCATAAGGGATTTATGTAAAGGGATCACCGATGTTCCACGAATTTTAAAAATAGACCCTAATGGCTTTACAGAACATGACGACGTTTGGGTACCAAAGTCCCATGCTGCGTATTCTTTAGTGAAAAAAACGTTGAATATACCTGGTGTGTCATCACCACTAATCTGGTCATATAATTACACAAGTGAAGAAGGGAGCTTCAACAATATTTCGAGTGTGGACCACACGAAAGTGACCACAGTAACCAATCCAGATAACTCATATACCAAACATCACCATAGTCGACGTTACGGAGTAACTCAAAATAACCTATTAAAAGAAGAAACCTATTCTAAAGATCATAAAAAGCTCAAAGAAGTGAGTTATGACTATCACTATGGTGATAATCAAGGTGCAGGGTTTGGCGAGGATAGAGCGATGGTATTTATCCTGAACTCTGAAAAGTCATTTGAGCGACAACGAAAAGACTTCACGGCAAACATTAATGTTGAAGTGAGTGATGTAAAAACCACCATTTTTAAAGAGGCTACTCAGTCGGTTTATTCGACAAAAGTACTAAATTTTAACGAATATGATAAGCCAGACCTGTTTAAGTTAACAAACCATGTTAACGCTGAGTCCAAACATGTGCGGTTGACACACTTTCATGACTTAGAGAGCAATTCATTAAACCAACCAAGTAAAATTTTTGTCAGTGGGACTGACTTATCACAGATTGATACCAATGGTACTGACAAACTTGCTGCTTGGACTCAGTATGCCCCATATCAATTGACCAATCAGGGGGCTAAACGTACGGTTCATTTGCCTAGCGCCATTGAAGTACATGGCCAGTTAAAAAAGACATTTAATGCTTACCATGGCCATGGTGGCTTAGAAAAAGTCACTTTTAATGATGGCACAGGTAAACGTGTTATTCGTTACAACGACTATAAGCATAATACTGCGCAAACCATTACATTACCGAATCGTTATTTTGACGCGCAATCGATGTCGATTAATAAAGTCATTGATGAAAATGGATGGGTGAGGCAAATCAAGAATTTGAATGATGTCACCACCTTCTATGACTACGATAAGATTGGTCGTATCACCAGTGTTAATTTAACCAATGACGCAGACCAAAACTGGCTTGATACCCAATTTACGTGGAATGACGATACCCTTACTCGTTCAGTTAGACGATGCTTCTTAAATGCGCTGGGGGAATGCGAACCTGGCACTGTTGAATACCTAAATGTTGAGCAATACGATGGGCTATATCGGTTAATTAGCAAAACGGAAACCGATCTGTCTGAGTACGCAAGTTCGATAAATCCGACGCGTTATCAGCGTTTTAGTTATGACTATAAAAATCAGACAACTTTTGAGTCATTTCCGAGTTTCGATGCTCTTGAAGCGAGAGGGACGAGTACGCTTTATGACGCCCTAGGCCGAAAAGAATCAGTAACCGTCAGCGGGTTGGGTACCACACGCTTTGATTACCTTAGCGGCCATAAAATGTCGGTGACTGACGCAAAAGGACATACTACAAAAACCACATATCAAGCGTTTGGCAGTCCAGCCTATGAGATTGCCACGCTCATCGAGTCTCCAGAGTCGGTGACAACTGCGATGGATGTGAACTTATTTGGATTGGTTGAATCCATCACCCAATCGGGTGAGGGTGTGTCAGTCACGGAGACACGCAGGTACGACGATAACCAAAATTTATGTTTGATAATCAGACCAGATGTGGGTAATACCCTGATGGGCCACAACGCTTTAGGCCAAGTTGTGTGGCAAAAACAGGGAGTCAATAATACACAATGCGTCACAACGCAACCCAGTGATGCAACGGTGTTTAAGTATGACAATTTAGGTGATAGCCATACAGTGACGTTTCCTGTAGGTACTCCGTCTTTAACTTATGAGCATGACAACAATGGCAACCTTTTATCTTTGACCGCAGGGAGTGTGAATCACACTTATTATTATAACAATCAAGGGTCTTTAGAGCTTGAGCGGCTAACAATCAATAACACCCTTCAATCAGAGGTTGATTATGGCTATAACAGCGCCTTGGCACAAAGCTATATTGCTTACCCTGATGGCACAACTGTGCAATATAGCCCAAATGGCTTTGGGCAACCAACGCGTGCAGTTGTTTTGGATGCAAATGGGGCGGTAGAGCTAGCATTTGCTGAAGACGTAAGTTACCACCCGACAGGTCAGCCTGCGCGTTTTATATATGGTAATAAGGCGGTGCATAGTTTAGAGCTCCACCCGCTGAGTAACTTGCCTAAAACGCTTTCAGATACGTTGGGTACATCAGCGTTAGTGAATTTGACATATGACTATGATAGTAATGCAAACGTTACTGCCATTACAGATAATGTGAATAATGCCTATAGCCTAACGAGTTTAGTTTACGACGGCCTCAACCGCCTGAGAGAAGTACAAGGTGGCATAGCAATTGGAAACAGTACAATTAAATATGATGCCCTCGGTAACATTAGCACCTACAAAAGTAAAGACCGAGATCTTACTTATCATTATCAAAATAGCACTAACCGCTTAGAGCGAGTGACAGGGCTGGGCACAAACGGTAAGTATGGTGTGATTGACTATGATGCACGAGGCAATGTCACGCATAACGGCGGGTTTGCGATGGATTATAACTTGGCGAATCAAATGGTTGAAGCCAAGGGCAACCGTTACCTTTATGATGGTCATAACCGTCGTGTGAAACAAGAAGATGGCAATGGCACCAGCTATAGTTTATATAGCCAAAGCGGCGTATTGCTGTATCGAGAAAAAGATGCATTTGCAGGTGAAGGCACCAGTTACATCTATTTAGGTAAAAAGCTCATTGCAAAGTATGGCGATGTGACGCCACCGACTGCAAATAATGACCGCCAATACCATCGCCCATTCGGAGAAACGATAAACCCACCTAAAGATGATGTAGGTTATACAGGCCACAAGTTTGATACAGATTTGAACTTGAGCTATATGCAGGCAAGATACTATGATCCAGTGATTGGACGGTTTTATTCGAACGATCCGGTTGGTTGGACACCGAAAAACCCTGTCATGTCATTCAACCGTTATTTATATGTAAATAACAATCCATATAAATATACAGACCCTAACGGTGAATTTTTAAATTTTGCCGTCAAGTTTGTTGCTGATGTTGCTGTAGGGGCTGCTCTAAATTATGCGGAAACTGGCTCATTGAATCTTGGTGGTGCGGTTACTGACGCAGCTGTTGGGGTTCTGAATCCAGCGAAAACTCTCCAAAAAGCTAAACGGCTACAAAAAGCGTTAAGTGGCAACTGTAGCTTTACTCCAGAGACTTTGATCCTTACTAAAGACGGGTATAAGACTATAATCGAAGTTAAAATTGGCGATATTGTGCTATCTAAAAATGACGTAACAGGTGAAGTTGCGTGGCGTGAAGTTACAAATACTTTCAAAGACTGGCATGAGGAAACGATTACATTAACAGTTGTAGATGAAAATGGCATTGAAGAAACTATAACAACCACGGCAGAGCATCCATTTTATGTCGATAACATTGGGTGGTTGGAAGCAGGAAAGGTGACAGAAGGAACGGTGATTTCTGGCCCCAAAGCAGATAACAATATAAGTATTGTTAATATTCAGGTTAATCAAGAACCTCAGTATGCTTACAATTTCACAGTTGATACCGACCATACATACTTTGTTGGTAAGACAAATATGTGGGTCCATAATGCATGTGATTTTTCGAAAGTTCCTAAGTCTCCAACAGGAAGAGGTTCTGTTCCTCCCGGTGACAGAGACCCTAAAAGAGCGTACTCTAGAAAGCAAACCAATGAAATGTTGCAAGAGCAAGATGGCAAATGTGCTGGTTGCGGAGAGCCTAAATCTTTAAGTGAAGTCGATGGTCATCATAGACAGCGTCACGCAGATGGTGGTCCAACTACGAAAGAAAATGGTGCTGCGCTTTGCAAAGACTGCCATAAAGAAGTACATGCGAAAGAGAAGTAGATTAAATGAATGAAAATGATGCATTAAATACGATAGGTAATGCTATCAAGAGTCACGGCTATTTTGTGTATACAATAAGTGGGGGAAGTTCACCGCGTTTTTTATATACCGTAGGGTTGCATGAAAAACTTGATGTGGAACTACTATTTGCTGGGGGGGCTTATTTCTCGGCTCAATTAGCTAAAGACATAGTAGATTGTGCAGCGAAATACTTGATGAACAACCCAAGTACATCTTCATTTAATGTGGAAAACATTTGTGGAACTTTTGAACTGAAAAAAGCAGATGAATCTTGGTCTAAAAGTTTGCCATTGGGAGCTATCGACTATTATAAAACAGATAAAGTCTGTTTGATGCAGATAACTCCTCCACAGCAATTATTGACAATTGATGTTCCAAATTGTGAGTTATCTATGAACGACACAGGTAACAGAGTGTGGTCTTGGTTCGATCGAAGTTACCCAAGTGGGCTACCTAAAAATTGTTCAGCAATTACAAATTTAGAGGCCCTAAAAGGAGCCGCTATTACTGAGGCAATGAGGTGGGAGGTTGAACAATGGGAGCTTTTTTCAGGGGCGGGACCAGATGTGAAAAAAGAGGATACAAGAGTGGTTCCGCTGAGTACACTTGTATTGTATGACCCCACATTAGATCCTGTAATGAAGCTTAAAGAAGGAAAAGGGCTTTGGCGCAGCGAGGATATGGTGTGGAACGACTGGGGCTAATTTAAATAGTAATCAAATCAATTTAATGTTTTGAACCCGATAAATGAACTAAATAGAGGACAGGCGCAAATCTCTGGAGCCAAAGCCTCACACTATGAAGTAACCCCGTAAAGTTAGACTCATTTCTAAGCGGCTAGCAAGGCCTGATTTCGATACGCTATCGGACTCAGGCCTTTTCGTTTCAGCAAAAGAATAAGTTGGGACAGACACTTTTTTCAAAATCAATATCATCATAGGCATAAGTTTAGAAAGTACATCTTCTAGGGTTAGGTGACATAGTCACATTGAAGCTTGTTGAAAGCAAATCACTTGAATAGGAAAGTGATAAGTTGGGACAGACACTTTTTTCAAAATCAATATCATCATAGGCGTAAGTTTAGAAAGTACATCTTCTAGGGTTAGATGACCTAGTCACATTGAGGTTTTTGAAAGCAATTCATTTGAATAGGAATATTTTCATTTTTATAAACAAGCAATGTTTAAAATGGCAGACGTAAAATTGCGTTAAATACTATCCAACACCTTTGTATCAGTTCACATCATTTTTGGCTGCATGCGCTTGCAGCGCAGTTTTAGAGCCAACAAAATTCCCATATATAAGTTAGGACAGGCACTTTTTAAACATCAAAACTAAATAGAGGACCGGCAGTAAATTAGAACAGGCAGTAAATTGGGACAGGCAATAAGTTAGAGAGAATAAATTAGGACAGGCACAACTCATTCCTTTAAACTGTTTGATACCCCACAAAGTTAATTCAGCTAGATGACATCAGAACATAAACCAGTTTTAAAGACCTTGTACTACGACTCTCAAGTCGTAATGGGGCTCAGGCAGTTTTCTGCGCCTTTTACCTACCAAGATGGCTTAGTTAATGAAGCTCGGTTGATCCATATCTTCAAAGGACAATCATCTTTAATTTGCGCAGGTAAAACTTTGTCTTTAAAGGCGGGGGATACGTTGTTGATGAAGGCAGATAACTTCATTAATCGCTGGTTAGACAGCCCACAAGGCAATGCAGTTGAATTTGTCGGAGTAAGGTTAACACAGTCGTTAATTCAATCAATATATAAGAATTCATTACCTGAGAGGTTTGTAGGCACTCACTTAAATTTAAAGAGTTCAGAATCTGGATCAGCCGCGGTGATCTCAAATCACAAACTACTCACAGGCTATTTCACGCTGTTGAAACAGTACATTGCTCAGCCAGATGACATGACAGATAGTTTGATTGCTTTAAAGGTACAAGAGCTAATAGAGCTGATCATACAAGCTGACTCAAGCAGCCAAGTTACGCCACTTCTGAGCGAGCTGTTTTTACCGAACCAACCAAAACTACAGCAGGTTGTACAAGCACATTTATATTCTCCTTTGAAGGTCGATGAAATGGCGTTTTTATGTCATATGAGCACATCAACCTTTAATCGAAAATTCAAACAAGTGTATGGTACAAGTGCTAACAAATACCTTGTATTGAAGCGTTTAGAAAAGGCAGAACAGCAAATAAACACAACCAATAAACGCATTACCGACATTGCACTTGAATGCGGTTTTGAGGAGTTAAGTTATTTTTCAAGGGCATTTAAGCAGCACTTTAACATCACGCCAACTGAATTGAGAAAAGCCCAGTCTGACTGAAAAATATAAATCCGTGACCGAATAGTGCAAGTTAGGTACGGTCAGTTCAAATAGAATGTTTGTCATCAAATAACAGATAGATAGGTTATTTTTATGATCAAATTCGCACAAGTGTTATGCGGCATGTTTGTACTTATTCTGGGCTCGGCGGCATTAACAGCCATGTTTTTTCCTGCGATTATTAACGAACCAAGTGGTTTTAACGCAGGGTCAGATTATGGCTTTACTAATTTACGCACATTGGGTGCGCCAACTTTAAGTTTGGCAATAATCACCGCCATTGGTATTTATAAAAAAGCGTGGTTGCTGATTTTACCCGCATCGATGTACTTCTTTTTTAATTTTTTCGCGAGAGCCATTTCGGCCGTGATTGAGGGTTATGATCCCGTGATGCTGTTTGGGCTTATATTTACGTTCACATTGTTTATGCTTTCACAAATTGCGTTAAAGATATTTAGAAAAGCAAATTAGATTAATCTATTTGAAATTAAGCTAATGTTTGGACGCTCTTGAAAGACTCTGCTTCATAGTCTAAGGCTTTTTAGATAACAATGAATATAGCGATGGCCAAAGGGATGTTGAGAAAAAAGGTAGGCTCTTAAGCAGAGCTTACCATCGCTTTTAAAGTAACCGTCATTGCTTTGGCATTCTGAAAAAAACTTGATGAACAGAAGAAGTTTATTGTATCGCCAGCTGCTCTTCTTCTCTCAAGGTCAGCACTTCATAGCCTGTCTCTGTCACCAAAATGGTATGTTCCCACTGAGCCGATAATTTTCTATCTCTTGTCACAACGGTCCAGCCATCTTTTAAGGTTTTCACCTTGTGTTGGCCTTGATTGACCATAGGTTCAATAGTAAATGTCATACCAGCTTGTAGAGTTAAGCCTTCGTTAGGTTTGCCAAAGTGAAGCACATCTGGCCCTTCATGCATCTCAGTGCCTATGCCATGACCGCAAAATTCTCTGACAATGCTATAGCCATGTTGCTGCGCATATGACTGAATTGCATAGCCAATATCGCCCAGTTTTACACCAGGTTTAACTTGTTTTATGCCTTGCCACATGGCTTCGTAGGTGGTTTTTACAAGCTTTTTAGCAAGCCCCTGAGCGTCCTCCATGACGTACATTTTACTTGAATCAGCAAGGTAACCATCACATTTGAGCGTGATATCAACATTGATGATATCAGTCGATTTTATTTTTTGGTTCGCTTTTGGCATACCATGACAGACAACTTCATTAAGTGATGTATTGACTGCATATGGGTAGCCATATTGACCTTTGGTTGACGGAATTGCTTTCAGCTCATCGGTGATATAGGCTTCGACAAAGTCGTTCACTTCCATGGTGGTGACACCCGGTTTGATGAAGCCATCCAGTGCTTTAAACACGGCTGCTAACATCTGTCCGGAGCGTCGCATTTTAACGATTTGATCCTGATCCTTAATTATCACTGCTTTCATATTGCTTCTTTTTTACTTGCTCTAATTCTATTTGTATTAACTGTGCGAACGGTTTGTCCGGATTTTGCTCAGCTAGGCGACCCATTTTCAACCAAAATTCAGCTTGTGAATTGATTGAGCGTGACATCACTTGGCTAGCTAGGCGGATCTCTTCATGAAGTTCTTCGGAAATTTTTACAATACCCATTTTTATATGTTATGTAGCGATTTATATATAAATCATATTTTCTTTTGCTACTTTATTCAACTAAAAATATGCAATGTATCAAATGACATTTTGAATAGGTTTGGTGAGCAGGATTATTGCAGATTTGGATTGAAATTTTAGACATAAAAAAACGCCCAGTAATGTGTGAATCTGGGCGTAGGGGAAGGCTCATTTGGAGCCGTGCGCTAACTTAAACACCTTCTAAAACATAAGGGAGAAGTAGAAAGTCCTTTAAGTGTAGTAAATGCATTACAAAAGTTACAAACAGAATGACATTTTTAAAACATAATAAAAACATAGTGTTGCGCTCATATGAATTAATAATCTTAAAGTTGTCAAAAAGTTCTAATCAGGTTATACCCAAGTTATTAACTGACCTTGTGCAATTAAATCTCTAGGGAGGTTATTTTTAATCTTCGCCTTTTGCCATTTGCCAAGACCCACAGGGGCACCGCACAGAGTCAGTATGACTTCACCTGTCTCATTAGTCGGTTTTTCTAAACGTACATCTTTGCCTTGGAAGTAGTCTACAGCCTGTTTTTCAGTAAGTGCATGTACATTTTCTGTGGCTAAATGTCCAAATGCGGTGGCAAGCTCATGTTCTAAACGCACCCCATTTTTGTGGATTGCGCCTACTTTGATCCCCAAGCGCGCATATTTTATTTTGTTTTGCACATCTGCAAGCTTTTCGGGAAATAGCCATAGCTCTTTATCGCGCTGCATGAGCGTACCTGGAAGCTGCTTAATCTTAAATTGCTTCTTTAAATAGCTCGCGAAGGTGTTGTGTGCTTTAGCTGGAAAAGCTTCAAAAGGAAATGCCCCTTTTTTTTGCTGTTGATTAGGGTGTTCAACAGAGGCGAGCTTTTTAAATTTTGCGATGAAGAAACCTTCACTATCAAAAATTTGTGGCCAGACATGCAAGTATCCCTCGCTTGTGGTGGCCTGACTCGCATTGTCAAACAGGTCGTCGAGAGGCGTGACTTCTAAAGCACCTGCAAATTCTTCTAGTAAAAATGAGCACACTTGTTGGTTTTCTAAAGGGGTCAGTGTACAAGTTGAGTACACCAAACTACCGCCGGGTTTTAGCGCTAAAAAGGCACTTTTGATCAGGCTTTTTTGCACATCGCTGATATCGATATTAGATTCTATTGACCAGTTTTTAAGTGCGTTTGCATCTTTTCTTACAGTGCCTTCACCTGAGCATGGCGCGTCAAGCTGTATGTGATCAAAGCACTCATACATGTAGTCGCCAAATATTTTGCCATCAAAATGTGATAATGCGCAGTTTGCTGCCCCCATGCGCTTCATGTTGGCGGCAAGCACTTTTAACCGAGAAGATGAGAATTCATTGGCAACCAATAGGCCTTGGTTATTCATTAAGGCACAAAGCTGTGAGGTTTTTGAGCCCGGAGCCGCAGCCATATCGAGCACAGCATATTGATCTGTATCCATATTTTCTATTTCAGATCGTAATGCCAAAGGTGGAAGCATTGAGCTTGCTTCTTGCACATAAATACAGCCACTGAGATGTAAGGCTGTATTACCTATAGGCAGGTTTGCTTGTTCTTCTTCGCTGCGACTGATCCAAAAGCCCTCTGGGCACCAAGGCACAGGTATTATTTGCCAACCGAGTGCTTTTGCTTCGAGTTTAAAATCATCGACGGACATTTTGAGTGTATTGACGCGTATAGACAGCCTTAGAGGCTTTTGGCAATGCTCAATGAAGTCATCTAGATTTAAATGCTCAGGTAGGTAGGTTTTAACATCTTCGATAAAGTTTTCTGGGATGTAGGTATTCTTATCCAATCTAAAGTACTCGAAACAACTGGGATTTGTTGTAGTTTATCATCAATTGGTATTTAGCAGGAAAGATTTAACGAGTAAGCAAACGTTGCCGTATGAAAAGACAACGTTTACATGTTCAGTGGCCCAATTATGGCGTCTCGGAATCGCAGTGGTAGTAAGTTTCACATTCTTGTGTTGGGCCATTACTTAAGCCCGCGCCCCCGACCAGTGGAGTCAGTTTTCTATCAAGTGGTAGGCTATCATAACTCAATTTTTTCAATGGCTTTTTGGTGACTTTAAGCTTCATAGTGATTAACTCCTTTCAAATTAACATTGCTTTTTACTTCTAATTTCATGTTAGTAAATCGCGAAAAAGTTTCAAATAAAATTAATAAAAATGATACAAAATCATTACAAATGAGTGTTTGCATATATGGGAAAATGAATATATGATTTTTCGTATATTGTAAGTTTCCTCATCAATAGACATAATTTTGTCTGCATGGCGCACTGAAACATTTAATGCCGGTGCAAATGTATAGTGGGGCGAGTTAATTAAAGTTGCTGGGCGCATTGTCAAGAGTTATGACGACATACGCGAACGGCTAAATAATGGGAGAAAAGATGATGGCAATTAAAGTTGGGATCAATGGCTTTGGCAGAATGGGCCGATTGACTATGCGTGCACTGTGGAATTCGCCAGGTATCGAGTTGGTGAAGATAAATGATCCAGCAGGCGATGCACTTACCTTAGCACATTTGATGAACTTTGATTCTGTTCACGGCAAGTGGCAACACGAGGCGCTGAGTGAGGGCAGTGAGATGATCATTGGCGATCAGCGCATTGCAGTAACACAGCAAGTGTCCGTTACTGATAATGACTGGTCGATGTGTGACCTTGTAATAGAAGCCTCAGGTAAGATTAAAACCAAAGAAAAACTCGCAGCTTTTTTTGCTCAAGGCGTGAAGCAAGTGGTTGTGACTGCACCCGTCAAAGAAGAGGGAGTATTAAATGTTGTGATGGGTGTAAACCACGCGGATTACGATGTTGAGCAGCACCCGATAGTGACAGCGGCATCTTGCACGACTAACTGTTTAGCGCCCGTTGTTAAAGTGCTACAGGATAATATTGGCATTAAACATGGCTCGATGACGACAATACACGATATTACCAATACACAGACCATCATTGACGCACCGCATAAAGATTTGCGCCGTGCGCGCTCATGCGGCACGAGTCTTATTCCAACGACGACAGGATCGGCAACGGCAATTACCCATATTTTCCCTGAGCTGAAGGGTAAGTTAAATGGTCACGCCGTGAGAGTACCTCTAACGAATGCTTCGATCACGGATTGCGTGTTTGAAGTTAATCGTGAAACCAGTATTGAAGAGATTAACAGCTGGATGGAGCAAGCTGCAAACGGTGAACTTGCCGGTGTATTGGGGTATGAAACGCGTCCACTTGTCTCAATAGATTATAAAACGGACCCAAGAAGTGCCATAGTTGATGCGCCATCAACTATGGTGGTCAATGGCACGCAAGTTAAATTATACGTTTGGTATGATAACGAGTGGGGCTATGCAAATAGAACGGCAGATTTAGTCCGTTTGGTTATCGATAAGCGCTGGGGATAACATCATGACGCAGTCACTTATGGCAAGGCTATCACCAGAAATTAAGCAGTACCTTGTTATCACTGGTAACTATTGGTCATTCACCTTGACAGATGGTGCGCTGCGTATGTTGGTGGTGCTGTATTTTCATCAACTGGGATACAGCCCATTGGCGATTGCCTCGCTATTCTTGTTTTATGAAATCTTTGGCGTGGTTACCAATTTATTGGGGGGCTGGTTAGGCGCACGTCTTGGCTTAAATAAGACCATGAATATTGGCCTATTCTTGCAGATAGTGGCTGTGTCTATGTTGGCATTAGATGCGCAATTACTGACAATTGCCTATGTCATGGTCGCGCAGGCTTTGTCTGGTATTGCCAAAGATCTCAATAAAATGAGTGCCAAAAGCGCCATTAAATTACTGGTTCCGAAAGATCAAGATAGTACCTTGTATAAGTGGGTAGCACTGCTTACGGGGTCAAAAAACGCCTTAAAAGGGGTTGGTTTTTTCCTTGGTGGCTTACTGCTGACGTTACTCGGCTTTCAAGGCGCTTTGTGGTTTATGGCTGCAATGCTGACAATCACTTGGCTATCAAGCTTATTGTTGTTGAAGCAAGACTTAGGGAAGAAAAAGAACAAACCCAAGTTTAATGAACTGTTTTCTAAAAGTCGTCAGTTAAATCTATTGGCGGCGGCGCGTTTATTTTTGTTTGCTTCACGCGATGTTTGGTTTGTGGTGGCTTTACCTGTCTTTTTGGCCTCAACATTTGGTTGGGATCATTGGTGGGTTGGCGGCTTTATGGCGTCTTGGGTGATTGCTTATGGCATAGTCCAAGCGAACGCGCCAAAAATCACAGCAAAGCAAGGTGGTAATTACCAACAAGCATTCAAGTGGGTGGCCTTACTGTCAATTATACCAGCTTTGCTGGCTTTGGGTTTGTGGTTAGACTGGCAGCCTAAGATAATGATTATCGGTGGCTTATTGATTTTTGGCGCTGTATTTGCTGTTAACTCATCGTTGCATAGTTTCTTAATCGTCAAAATCGCTGACAGTGATGGCGTGTCGATGGATGTTGGCTTTTATTACATGGCGAATGCAATGGGCAGATTGTTAGGTACGCTCTTATCTGGTCTTGTTTATCAGTTTTATGGCCTTGAAGCCTGTTTGATGATTTCAAGTGCAATGCTTATATTGGCAGGTGGGTTTACATATGGACTCAGCAAGCGCGGTTAGGCGCTTGCTGAATTTCACTAAGGACTAGTGTAATTGCTGAGGCAGTTTAAAGGCTGATGTAACTTGTTTCAGAGTTTTAGATTGCTTATCTAGTTCAAGGCTCGCGCTGGTAACTTGATCTGCACCTGCTGCGTTATCAATAGCCGCTTGTCTAATCGACTCAACATTATATGAAATCTCTTCAGTCGTCGCAGATTGCTCTTGAGCCGCCTGAGCTATGGTTTGCGCACTCAGCGCTATCTGATTGATTTGATGTACACTTTGCTCAAGTAAAGAGGCGCTGTTATTGGCTGCTGTGATCGTCTGTTTAGTCGCTTCAGCGGATGCATGCATCTCAGATACCGCGGTTTGTGATGTAGACTGAAGATTGGCAATCATATTTTCAATGTCGGCAGTAGACGCTTGAGTTTTTTGTGCAAGCTGTCTGACTTCGTCAGCAACTACGGCAAATCCACGTCCATGTTCTCCTGCTCGTGCTGCTTCAATGGCTGCGTTGAGTGCGAGCAAGTTAGTCTGCTCAGTCACAGCTTGGATCACTTCGATAACACGGCTGATATTTTGC
The DNA here is from genome assembly GCF_001625695.1 of Pseudoalteromonas luteoviolacea H33-S. Taxonomy (GTDB): domain Bacteria; phylum Pseudomonadota; class Gammaproteobacteria; order Enterobacterales; family Alteromonadaceae; genus Pseudoalteromonas; species Pseudoalteromonas luteoviolacea_B. The sequence goes on along the minus strand of NZ_AUXY01000056.1, from coordinate 172,643 downwards.
GTATTGTATTCAACTTCTTTAATGGCCGTTTCTGAGTTCTCAACAGCTGTACTGAGCGCTTCCATCTGTACAACGGTATCTCTGAGTGTTTGATTCGCCGATAATGATGTTTTCTCTGCGTCCAAGCTTAAATCTGCAACATTACGCGCATTGGTTGCCACTTCATCGATAGAGTGAGAAGTCTGCTGAATTGCTTCGGCGACTTGCTCAATATTGGCATGCTGCTCTTGTAAGCTGGCGTTTGCTTGTTCACTGGCTGCACTTGTCTGTGTGGCTGTAGAAGCCAGCTGAGCTGTCGTTTCAACTATGGTGCCTATCACGCTAGTTAAATAGGTGTTCATCTGCCTCATCGCGCCATATACACCAATTGCGTTCTCATCACGGCCGAACTGCTCTCTTAGGTCACCTGCGGCGATTCGCTCACTGATCTTACGCATTTCAATTGGTTCACCACCAAGCGGCTTTAATACCGAGCGGGCGATCAATACCGTTGCTCCAGCGACTGATAAAACAGTTAATAAAAAGATAAGGGCAATAATCCAGTAGAGTTTATAAACTGGCGCGAAAGCTTCGGCTTTGTCTATTTCAGCCAAAAGTACCCATTTTAATCCAGCGAATGTATAAGGAAGGTAAGCGGATAAAACAGGGTTGCCATTATAATCGATAATAATTTCTGTATCAGAGATCCCTTGTAAGCCTCGGCGAACAGCAACGGTATCGACACCATTTGCTTCAACTGAACCTGCAAAACTAGCAATGACGGTATGATTAATTGGATCTAAAAATGAATCTGAACGCATGCGGAAATCATTACCAACAAGGTATGACTCACCGGTTTCTCCCATGCCATCACGCTGTTGCATAATGGCGTTTATGGCATCGATTGAAAGTTGTAGTGCAAGTACCGAGTTGACTTGACCATCAATTATGACTGGAATACCAATGAAGGCAGCTGGGTCATTATTGCTCGGTGCATACGCACTGTAGTCGGCTAAGATAAACTTTCTTGCTGAAATGACTTGAGTAAACAAAGTAGCAAGCCCTGAGTTATTGAACGGGCCAGTAACCAGGTTCGTGTTGTAATCAGACTCTTTAGCAACTGTATAGCTAATTAAGCCATCGCGTTCTATTACGAAAAAGTCGTAAAACCCTTTCTCATTGATGAAGGTGTCAAAAAGGCTGTGATAGTTATGAGCCAGCTCTGTGTTTGACAGGGTAGGGTTTTGCTCAACGAGGAGCTGCCATTTTTTTGCGATGACTGATAAGTCACCTTTTCTTGCATTAAGGTAATCATCAATTTGCTTGTGTTTTATTTGTTTGATGGAAGTAAGCTGATTGTATGCCTGTTGTTCAAGTGCTGTGGAGGCGGTCCACAACGAGACCATCGCCAGTATACCTGCTGGTAATAGACCTATGAGCATAAATGAAATGAGTAATCGAGTTTTGATCAGCATACTTCTTTTTACCTTGCGAACGTAGAATATTGCTATTATGTCAATAAAGTGGGTTACATATTTTAAACAAATGGGCCCGGTATAGATACACGCAAAAAGTATGGTTTAGATTAAGATTTGAGTTAAATGTGGGTTAATAAATAACCAAAAAGTAACTTTTCCTGTCTTTTGGTCATAAAACAAACGACCTATTTACTGGTTTATTCTTAGAGAAGAGAACTTAAGTATTGTTTTATAGAGAATATTAAGGAAAGTAATTATATATCTTTGCCATATAAAGATATAATTTTTTATAACTATTTATTACGTAATAATTGAATTTAATTCCTAAATTTAATTATTTGTAAATCGTCATTAAAAAGGCCCGTAAGGGCCTATGGTTATAAAATATACATTGTGTTTACATCAACATCCTAAGATAGTGCGGCAATTCTTTGCTCAAGTGGTGGGTGTGAGGCAAACAAATCGACCACGCTCTTACCTGATGCGATACCAAATGCCATCATTGAACCTTCTAACTTTGATTCTTGATTGCTACGTAGACGTTCAAGTGCAGCTTTCATTTTGTGTGCACCGACTAAATCAGCTGCCCCTTTGTCGGCAGCATATTCTCGCTTACGGCTAAAGTAAGCAACGATCATAGATGCTAAGAAGCCAAAGAGAATTTGGAAGATAAGGTCAAAGATCATGTAGGTCCAACTAAAGCCTTCACCTTCTTCATCACCATTTAAGAAGCCGTCGACAATATTGGCCAGTACTTTTGAGATAAAAATGACGAATGTATTTACGACACCCTGAATAAGCGTCAATGTGACCATATCACCGTTAGCAACATGGGATACTTCATGTGCGAGCACGGCTTCTGCTTCACTCTGGCTCATGCCAGCAAGTAAACCGCTACTGACTGCAACGAGAGAATCGTTTTTACTGGGGCCTGTAGCAAAGGCATTGATCTCTGGGCTGTCATAAATGGCAACCTCTGGCATTTTGATACCCGCTTTTTGCGCTTGCGCTGCCACGGTGCTGACTAACCAATGCTCGGTTTCATTGCGAGGCTGGTCGATTACATAGGCACCTGTTGACTTTTTGGCCATCCACTTAGAGATATATAACGAAATAAATGCGCCACCAAAGCCAAATACGGCTGCAATGGTGAGCATGCCAGCATAACTTCTAGAGGAAACCCCTAGAATGGATAAAATAATGGACAACACAACCATGATGGCTAAGTTTGTCGCTAGAAAAAGTAACACGCGTTTCATAGTCACCTCATTAAAATTGAATTTACTTACTTGTTTTTACTCTTGCTACGCAAAAAGTGTTCATTGCTTTCTATCAATATGGAGGACAAATTGATTTTCTCAATAGCGAGTATGGCGCTGAAGTGTTACAAGATGTTGTCGGGTGAAAAAGCCTGTAAATCGCCTTTGCTTTGCAATAAGGGTAGGTAAACTAAGCCAAGAGGATAAAAAAAACCCCTCTTGCGAGGGGTTTTGGGTAACTCAGCGCCTTTGGCACTGGGAATGAGGTCGGTACAATTGTGTTAGTTTTTAATCTTCTATGTTGACCACGTAATATACGTTTTACGCAAACTGCATTTCAGGAATATCGCCTTCGACGATTAATTTACCTGCAGTCTTGCTGATAATTTCATCAACACTAACACCTGGCGCGCGCTCAAGCAAATGAAATGCGCCGTCTTTTACTTCTAACACAGCGAGATCAGTCACAATCTTTTTCACACAATTTACCCCAGTCAATGGCAGTGTACATGACTCAAGTAATTTAGAATCGCCGTGTTTACTAGCATGGGTCATGGTCACAACAATATTTTGTGCGCCAGCGACGAGATCCATCGCACCACCCATGCCTTTGATTAACTTTTTCGGGATCATCCAAGAAGCAATATTGCCGCTCTGATCCACTTCAAATGCACCTAATACCGTTAAGTCTACATGACCACCACGTATCATGGCAAAGCTTTCTGCGCTATTAAAAATAGCCGCTCCTGTGGCTGCTGTCACGGTTTCTTTACCCGCATTGATCATATCTGCGTCAACTTGGTCGGCATCTGGGTACGGACCCATACCCAATAAGCCATTTTCAGACTGTAGCATCACTTCCATATTGTCAGGTACGTAGTTCGCAACAAGTGTTGGAATACCAATACCTAGGTTTACGTAGTAACCATCTTGAAGCTCTTGCGCAACGCGCATTGCAATTTGTTCACGATTTAAAGCCATGGTGATCTCCTTACTTGCGCGTAGTAACACGTTCGATGCGTTTTTCAAAGTTACCCTTGATAACGCGGTTAACATAAATACCTGGGGTGTGAATTTCGCTTGGCTCTAATTCGCCAGGCTCAACAATTTCTTCTACCTCAACAACTGTAATTTTGCCAGCTGTTGCAGCCATCGGGTTGAAGTTCATCGCGGTATGACGGAAGACCAAGTTGCCATAGCGGTCTGCTTTCCAAGCTTTAACAATGGCAAATTCACCGGTGATAGACTCCTCAAGAATATAAGGGCGACCGTTAAATTCTTTAACCTCTTTGCCTTCAGCAACAGGTGTACCATACCCCGTTGCCGTGTAAAAACCTGGAATACCTGCACCGCCAGCACGCATTTTTTCTGCTAGCGTGCCTTGTGGGGTAAGCTCTACGTCAATAATGCCGTCAAGTAGTTGCTGCTCGAATAGGGCATTTTCACCAACATAGGATGCGATGATTTTTTTGATTTGACGGTCGTGTAACAAAATACCAAGACCAAAGTCATCAACACCACAGTTATTAGATACCACAGTCAGCTCTTTTGTCTGCTTACGTTTGATTTCAGCGATTAAACCTTCTGGAATACCACACAGTCCAAAACCACCGGCAATAACGGTATCTCCATCTTTGAGACCCTCCATTGCTTCTTCGTAGCTAGAAACTACTTTATCGAAACCGGCCATTAGCCCACTCCTCGTTGTCAATATTGTCTTGTTGTTAAGACTGGCACGTATTTTTTAATGCCAAAGAAACCTTACTTACAGGTGCTTTGTTAAGCGCATCGCAAATTTGCCAGCCTGCTTTTGCTAGCCTTTCTAAATCAATTTCGGTACTAATGCCAAGTCCTTGCAGCAAGTAAATAACATCCTCAGTGGCAACATTTCCTGACGCCCCTTTGGCATAAGGGCAGCCCCCGAGACCTGCAACCGCACTGTCTATTGTCGCAATACCCATTTCTAGCGCCTTGTGAATGTTTGCAAGCGCTTGGCCATATGTATCATGGAAATGCACTGCAAGCCTTTGTGCTGGTATGTGTTCGAGTAGCAAGCTTAGCAGTGATTCTATTTGATTTGCCGTGCCGACACCTATGGTATCGCCGAGGCTTATCTCATAACAGCCGAGTGCCAACAATTGTTTACATACTGCGAGAACCTGCTCGGGGTCCACTTTTCCCTGGTAGGGGCAGCCTGCAATACAACTGACATAACCTCTTACTTTGATGTTGTTTTTTTGTGCAAGCTCAACCACGGGACGAAAGCGTTCAATACTTTCTTCAATGCTGCAATTGATGTTTTTTTGCGTAAACGCTTCACTGGCGGCAGTGAAGATAGCAAATTCGTCAACTTGGTTTTCAAGGGCTAATTCAGCCCCTTTTAGATTCGGTGTAAGGGCACTTATTTCTACGCCTTCTTTGCGTGTAAGACCTTGTATCACTTGCGCCGAATCAGCCATTTGCGGCACCCATTTAGGGGAGACAAAAGCGCCCGTTTCAAGGTGCTTTAATCCTGCGTCGGCTAATGCATTTAAAAGCGTTATTTTGCTTTGTGTACTGACCGAGGCCTCGTTTTGCAAGCCATCGCGGGCACCCACTTCGACAATTTTGACTTGAGTAGGGTAGTTAGCCATTTGCTTGTTCCTCAACAATGGCCAGCATAGCGCCATGGCTTACGAGTTCACCTTCATCGAAGCAGTAGCTTGTCAGTGTGCCATCAAATGGTGCGTTGAGGGTATATTCCATCTTCATCGCTTCAATAACGACAATAGGATCCCCTTTACTGACTGTTGCTCCCACTGTTTGTAAGTGTTTCACGACGGTGCCATTGAGCGGCGCAGCCAATGGAGCTTCTTGATGTTCTTGCTCGCTCACGTAATGTTTGGTTTTGAGCTCGAAGGTGTGCTGATAAGGGCCGTACATTACCGTAATGGTTGACTCGTCAATGAGTACATCGGCAATCATGCGTTTGCCATCAACATTTGCAATCAGTTGGTGGCCTTCAAGCTTGGCTTCTACGCGGTGTTCAAAGTCTTGGTAGTGAACCTGCCAATGATGACCTTGTGCTTGTGCAACGACAAAGTGTTCAGTAAATGGTACGGTGAGTTTGCGAGCTTGATTGAGTCTAAAGCCCACTTGCTGCCACGGAGTGCTAAGTTTTGGTGCTTGTTTATGAGCAAGGTAGGCAATGCTTGCCAAGCACACTAAAGTATCACTAGGGGCTTTAGATGCTGTTAGCTCGTCTGTTTGCGTATCAATAAAGTGCGTATCAGGTGCACCAGCCATAAAGGTTGGGTGTTCAGCTAAATGATGTAAAAATGCAATGTTGCTTTTAACGCCTGCAAGGTGCACTTCATTCAGCGCAGATCTGAGCTTGAGCAAAGCTGTGCGTCTATCGTGACCGTGCACAATTAATTTGGCAATCATTGGGTCATAGAACGGACTGATCTCATCACCTTGCTGTACGCCAGTGTCTATTCGAACCCCGCGCTGAGCTTTAGGGAAGCTCAGGTGCGCTAAATTACCCGAGTAGGGCATGAAGTTTTCTTCAGGGTCTTCAGCATAAATACGTGCTTCGAAGCTGTGGCCTTGCAATGTGATGTGCGCTTGCGAAAGTGGCAGGTGCTCATTATTTGCCACACGAATTTGCCATTCAACCAGGTCTTGTCCAGTCACCATTTCAGTTACTGGGTGCTCTACTTGCAGGCGCGTATTCATTTCCATAAAGAAGAACTCGTCACCGCACAGTAAAAACTCAACCGTACCAGCACCTCGATAATTAATGGCTTGTGCACAGCGAACAGCCGCTTCACCCATTTCTTTACGTAGCGCATCACTTAAGTCGGGTGCAGGCGCTTCTTCAATGACTTTTTGATGACGTCGTTGCAGTGAGCAATCTCTGTCGCCTAAGTAAACGCAATTGCCATGGTTATCAGCAAACACCTGTACTTCTACGTGGCGTGGTTTATCGACAAAACGCTCTAGTAACACTAGATCGTTACCAAAGCTTGCCAAAGCTTCGCGCTTAGCGCCTTCTAATGCACTCAAAAATTCATCTGCACTTCTGACAACACGCATACCTTTACCACCGCCACCAAATGCGGCTTTGATAAGGACTGGGTAGCCAACCTTTTCAGCTTCTGAGGTTAAAAACTCGGTGTCTTGCTGCTGGCCGTAGTAGCCTGGCACAAGTGGAACATTGGCTTGTGCCATGATTTCTTTTGCGCGGGTTTTTGACCCCATGGCTTCGATTGAGCTGGCAAGTGGACCAATGAAAACAATATTGTTTTCTTCACAGGCATTCGCAAAAGCATCGTTTTCTGACAAAAAGCCGTAGCCTGGGTGAATGCAATCCGCGCCACTTTGCTTGGCAACCTCTAAAATACGTTCACTGACAAGGTATGAGTCTTTGCTAGGTGCAGGACCTATGAAATAGGCTTCATCAGCTTGTTTAACATGCAGTGCATCGGCATCCGCTTCTGAATAAACCGCGACTGTACTCATGCCTAAGCGTTTTGCGGTGCGCATGACTCGACAGGCGATTTCACCTCGGTTAGCGATTAAGATTTTCTTTAACATGCTATTCTCCTTATTCGCTTGCCGTCGGTTGCCAATTAGGCGCGCGTTTATCAAAAAAGGCACTCAAACCTTCTTGTCCTTCTTCACTCACTCGAATTTCAGCGATGCGTTTTGCGGTGTGTTTGATCAGTTGCTCATCGATGGCTTTACCAGCGACCTCATCAATCAGCGACTTTGCACTTTTGACGGCAGTAGGGCCGTTATTTAAAAGCTGCTCAATGAAGTACTCTTCGCTTTGTTCTAAATTGTCACTGATCTGGTGAATAAGCCCAAGCTCGAGGGCTTTCTCAGCTTGAAAGACTTCAGCTGTTAAAAAGTAACGTCTCGCCTGCCTTTCGCCGATCGCTTTAATCACATATGGACTAATAACCGCTGGGATAAGGCCTAGCTTGACTTCGCTTAAGCAAAATTTTGCATTGGGGGAGGCAATCGCGATATCGCAACAAGCGATAAGGCCAAGAGCGCCACCAAAAGCGGCACCTTGCACCAAGCATAGCGTTGGGTGAGGAGAGGAAGCCAGCACTTGCATCAGCTTTGCCAGCTCTAGAGAGTCAGCGACGTTTTCTTCATAATTGTTATCCGCCATTGACTTCATCCAAGCTAAGTCAGCGCCGGCTGAAAAATGCTTACCATTGGTTTTTAAAACCAATGCGCGAATGTCTAGCTCATTGGCATAATCAATGGTTTTGATTAGCTCTGCGATAATTTCAGCATTAAATGCATTATGTTTTTCAGGGCGACTTAATTCTAAAATCGCCACTTTGCTCTTTGTAATATTTAAAGTGACAGACATGTACGCCCCCTACATTCTGAAAATACCAAACTTAGATTCTTGACTCGGCGCGTTCGCCGCAGCTTCTAACGCCAGACCTAATACGTTGCGTGTATCTGCCGGGTCGATGATGCCATCATCCCACAGTCTTGCACTGGCGTAGTATGGATGACCTTGTTTCTCATACTGCTCAACAATCGGCTTTTTGAACTCAGCAACTTCATCGTCACTCATGCTTAGACCTTTACGCGCTAAGCCATCTTGGCGGACTTGTGTGAGTACGCCAGCTGCCTGTTCACCGCCCATGACGGATATTCGTGCATTTGGCCACATCCACATCATGGTGGGTTCGTATGCGCGACCACACATGCCGTAGTTACCAGCGCCATATGAGCCACCAATAAGCACTGTAAATTTAGGTACGTCTGCACAAGACACAGCGGTAACCATTTTGGCACCATGTTTGGCGATGCCTTCGGCTTCGTATTTTTGGCCAACCATAAATCCAGTGATATTTTGTAAAAACAACAGAGGAATATCACGTTGTGCACACAGCTGGATAAAGTGTGCGCCTTTTTGCGCCGACTCTGAAAACAAGATGCCGTTATTTGCGACGATCCCCACTGGGCGACCAAATATTTCGGCAAAGCCGGTGACAAGCGTTTCGCCAAAGTAGCGCTTAAACTCGTCAAACTGAGAGTCATCTACGATACGCGCAATGACTTCTCTGACATCAAATGGTTTTTTCAGATCGGTACCGACAATACCGTAGATCTCTCTAATATCATATCTTGGTGGCTTGATGTCTTTTAGAATAGGTTGGGTAGGGCGCTGATGGTTTAGTCGTTCAATACATTGGCGTGCAATTGAGAGGGCGTGTTCGTCATTTTCTGCATAGTGATCGGCCACACCAGACACTTTGCAGTGGACATCTGCCCCACCTAAATCCTCAGCACTGACTTCTTCGCCTGTTGCGGCTTTTACCAAAGGTGGACCTGCTAAGAAAATCGTACCTTGCTCTTTCACTATGATGCTTTCATCAGCCATGGCGGGCACATAGGCACCACCTGCGGTACATAAGCCCATGACCACGGCAATTTGCGGAATGCCTTTGGCTGACATACGGGCCTGATTATAAAAGATGCGCCCAAAATGCAGTTTATCTGGGAATACTTCGTCTTGCTCAGGTAAATTAGCGCCACCAGAGTCGACTAAATAAATACATGGTAAGTGGCAGCGCTCCGCGATTTCTTGCGCTCTTAAATGCTTTTTAACCGTCAAAGGGAAATAGGTACCGCCTTTTACAGTCGCGTCATTGCCAACAATCATACATTCGACGCCTTTAACACGCCCGATCCCAGCGACAACACCAGCACATGGAATGTCTTGTTCGTATACGCCAAACGCGGCAAATTGAGAAATTTCTAAAAAGGGAGAGCCTTCGTCAAGAAGCGTATCAATCCTGTCACGCACAAACAGTTTACCGCGACTTTGATGGCGGGCAATGAGGGCTTCGCCACCGCCCTGACTTAAATTTGCGACCTTATCATTTAAATCAGCAACCAATGACGCCATAGCGTCATGGTTGTCTTTAAATTGTTGGTCATGCGTATTAACTGATGTATTTAATACTGTCATGCCACTTCTCCTTAACGGCTTTCATTGAATAACTCACGACCAATCAGCATACGACGTATCTCAGACGTACCCGCGCCAATTTCATAGAGTTTGGCATCACGTAAAAGTCGACCAGTTGAGTATTCATTGATGTAACCATTACCGCCAAGTAGCTGAATCGCGTCTAGAGCAAGTTTGGTGGCAAGTTCAGCGGCATATAAAATTGCACCAGCGGCATCTTTACGGGTGGTTTCACCACGGTCACAGGCTTTTGCTACGGTATATACGTACGAACGCGCCGCATTCATTTGCGTATACATATCTGCGATTTTGCCTTGTACCAATTGGAATTCGCCAATTGATTGATTGAACTGTTGACGCTCATGAATATACGGCACAACTACATCCATACATGCTTGCATGATACCCAGTGGGCCACCTGCTAATACAACGCGCTCATAATCAAGTCCGCTCATGAGGACTTTAACGCCCTCGTTTAACGTACCTAGAATATTTTCTTCAGGTACTTCACAATCCTCAAATACAAGCTCACAGGTGTTTGACCCGCGCATACCTAACTTATCGAGTTTTTGCGCAGTAGAAAAACCAGGAGAGTTACGCTCAACGATAAAAGCGGTAATACCGCGAGGGCCTGCGTCTAATTCAGTTTTGGCGTATATAACAAATACATCGGCATCAGGACCATTGGTGATCCACATTTTGTTGCCGTTTAGTACGTATTTATCGCCTTTTTTCTCGGCTTTGAGTTTCATTGAAACTACATCAGAACCTGAGTTCGGCTCACTCATTGCCAATGCGCCGATGTGCTCGCCGCTGATTAGCTTAGGTAAATATTTTTCTTTTTGTGCTTGGTTACCGTTGCGGTTGATTTGGTTTACACACAGATTAGAGTGTGCACCGTAGCTCAAACCAATAGACGCGCTTGCACGGCTAATTTCTTCCATCGCGATTACGTGCTCTAAATAGCCCATATTCGCACCGCCAAATTCCTCTGGCACAGTGATGCCGAGTAAGCCCATTTCGCCAAACTTTGGCCATAGCTCATTTGGAAAGTTATTTTCTTGGTCGGTCTTTTCTGCCAATGGCGCGATTTCGCTGGTGGCAAAGTTATTGACATGATCACGGATCATATCTGCGGTTTCACCAAGTCCAAAATTGAGTTCTTTATATAGTGATACTGTGCTCATCTTGTTGTCATCCTGTGTGAGAATTTGTGTTATACCCTTGCGGGTGGCTGAGGTTGATTATGGTTAATGCCTCAGCGAACAAATACTGTGTACTGATTAGTCTTGTAATTCTTTTAATGTATCGAGACAGCGTCTTTCTGCTGTCACTAGCTCCATGAGTACGACTTTTATGTCATCCATTTGCTGACTTAGATCTGCTTTTTTTTCTTCTATTAATTGCAGCATAGTATGGAGCTGTTTTTCGCTGGATTTGTCTGCATCATAAAGCTCAAACAATCTACCAGTTTCGGCAAGCGTAAAACCAAGTCGCTTACCGCGCAGAATAAGTTTGAGGCGCACTTTGTCTCGTTTTGAATAAATTCGGGTCTGACCATTACGTTCTGGCGAAAGTAATCCTTGATCTTCATAAAAACGAATACTTCGTGTGGTAATGTCAAATTCCTTAGCGAGTTCGCTTATTGAGTAGGTTGGTTCTTTATTGGTGTCTTGCATTATTTACACACTTACTTCGAAACTGATTAGACCAATATAAGTGAAGTTTACGTAAAGGTAAAGTGTCGTTTTTGCATCATGCTTTAGTCGCATATGCAAAATCTGGATCTTGAACTACTTTTAGCTCGCATAAGGCACTATATGCTTTGTTAATTTGCTCTTAAACATGGGATATAGCAAGGGAATGCGCAGTAAAATGCCAACTTGGCAAGACAGCTGTGCAAGTAAACTTTACATTTTTGAAAATCGCAAAGCGCTTGTTTTTAGATTTACGTTGGCGTAAACGTAAATTTTAGGTATGCTCGACGTAAGAGATTACTAAAAGCAAGCAATTTGCTTGTTAACAGGAGTTTTAAATGAGTAACGAAGCCGTAGTCATCGTAGCAGCCAAACGTACCCCTATGGGTGGTTTTATGGGAAGCCTATCTGGTGCAGCTGCAACAGATTTAGGTGCAACTGCAATTAAAGCTGTCATGAATGATACTGGTTTATCGGATGCCAGCATCGATGAAGTTATTATGGGATGTGTACTGCCTGCGGGCCTTGGCCAAGCGCCAGCGCGCCAAGCTGTTTTGCATGCCGGTCTAGCACGTTCAACTGGTGCAACAACTATCAATAAAGTATGTGGCTCAGGTCTTAAAGCAGCCATGTTCGCTCATGATTTAATTAAATCAGGTAGTATCAAAACTGCGATTGCAGGTGGTATGGAAAGCATGACAAATGCACCATATTTCATGCCAAATGCGCGTGGTGGTATGCGCATGGGCCACAATCAAGTTATCGATCACATGATGGCTGATGGTCTTGAAGATGCATATGATAAAAAAGCAATGGGCTGCTTTGCTCAAGATACTGCAGATCAATATGGCATTACTCGCGAAAATATGGATGAGTTTGCTCTTAATTCATTAAGTAAAGCAAACGCAGCAATTGAAAGCGGCAACTTCGACAATGAGGTTATCCCACATGTTATTTCTACTCGCAAAGGCGACATTGAAGTAACAACAGATGAGCAGCCAGGTAACGCACGTCCAGATAAAATTCCTTCACTACGTCCAGCGTTCAAAAAAGACGGCACCATCACAGCAGCTAATTCGTCATCTATTTCAGATGGTGCAGCGGCGCTTATTTTGATGAGTGAGTCAGAAGCAAAGGCACATGGCTTAACACCGCTATGTAAAATTGTGGCACATGCTACACATTCTCAAGCGCCAGCTGAGTTTACAATTGCGCCTGTCGGTGCAATGAACTCATTGCTTGATAAAGCGGGTTGGTCAAAAGAAGACGTAGACCTTTGGGAAATCAATGAAGCATTTGCCATGGTAACTATGCTTGCTATCAATGAAATGCAACTTGATAGTGCAAAAGTTAACGTCAATGGCGGTGCATGTGCGCTAGGTCACCCAATTGGCGCAAGTGGTGCGCGTATTTTGGTGACACTTATCCATGCACTTCGCAATCGTGGTCTATCAAAAGGCATCGCATCACTGTGTATCGGTGGTGGTGAGGCGGTTGCACTAGCAGTAGAAGTTTAAAATCGTCAAAGCGCCGCACTTATACTAATTTCTAACGCGGCGCTACTTTCAGTTTTTTTGGGGAGGAGTGCAAAATGCACCAGGTACCATTATACATCAACGGTGAATTCACACAGTCGCAGTCTGACAAATGGTTAGACGTTGTTAATCCAGCAAATCAAGAAGTCCTTGCACAGGTACCTTGCGCTACGTCACAAGAAGTACAAGCCGCTATTAATTCAGCACAAGAGGCGTTCCAAACTTGGAAGAATGTCCCTGTACCTGAGCGTGCACGTATCATGATGCGCTATGCTGCATTATTAAAAGAGCACCAAGAAGAAATCGCAACCATCATTTGTCATGAGCTTGGCAAAACATTCGAAGATGCCAAAGGCGATGTTTGGCGCGGTATTGAAGTAGTTGAGCAAGCAGCTAATGCGCCAGCTATGATGATGGGTGAAACCGTTGAAAATGTAGCACGCAACATTGATACATATTCATACATTCAACCGCTTGGTGTATGTGCGGGTATCACGCCATTTAACTTTCCTGCAATGATCCCACTTTGGATGTTCCCAATGGCGATTGTATGCGGAAATACATTTGTACTAAAACCATCAGAGCAAGATCCACTAACACCAATGCGCTTAGTAGAACTATTCGAGGAAGCCGGTGCGCCAAAAGGGGTGTTACAGGTTGTGCACGGTGGCAAAGATCAAGTTGACCAGATTTTAGAAGCTCCAGAGATCCGCGCGGTCTCATTTGTTGGTTCGTGTGGTGTTGGTCAATACATTTATAGTAAAGGCACGGAAAACCTTAAACGTGTCCAAGCTTGTGTAGGTGCTAAAAACCACATGGTAATTATGCCTGACGCGAGCAAAGAGCAAACAATTAATAACCTTGTTGGTGCATCAGTGGGTGCTGCTGGCCAGCGTTGTATGGGTATTTCAGTTGCTGTATTTGTCGGCAAATCACAAGAGTGGGTTGATGACTTAAAAGCGGGCCTTGAAAAAGTGCGTCCGGGTGTGTGGAATGATCCGGAAGCTGCGTACGGCCCACAAACGTCAGCAGCGGCAAAAGCGCGTATTCTGTCTTTGATTGAATCGGGCAAAGAGCAAGGTGCAACTTGTTTACTTGATGGCTCTAACTTTACCGTGGAAGGTTATGAAAACGGTAACTGGGTAGGCCCAACACTATTTACCAATGTGACAACAGACATGGACATTTACAAAGAAGAGATCTTTGGTCCAGTATTAAATTGTGTGTTTGTTGATACGCTTGAAGAAGCAATCACGCTGGTTAATAACAGCCCGTATGGTAACGGTGTATCGTTATTCACAGCAAGCGGCGCTGCTGCTCGTAAATTCCAACAAGAAATTCAAGTAGGTCAGGTTGGTATTAATATTCCTATTCCTGTGCCACTTCCTTTCTTCTCATTCACGGGGTGGAAAAACTCTTTCTACGGTGATGTGCACACGTATGGTAAACAAGGTGTTCGTTTCTACACAGAGACGAAGACTATCACATCTCGCTGGTTTGCTGATGAAGCGGTAACCGGCCCTAATATGAGCATTAACTTACGTTAATCCAATATATTTCCAAAGCCCAGTACCTATGCTGGGCTTTTAGTAGTACCGCCTGACGCAGATCAGGTGCAACAAGAATAAAAACAAGTGATGAAAATCGCTTGATACGACAACAAGAGAGGTCTTTTATGGACTTTAATCTGAATGAAGATCAACAGGCATTCGCCGAAACCGCTTACCAATTCGCTATGACTGAACTTGCGCCAAATGCTGCGCGCTGGGATCAGGAGCATATTTTTCCTAAAGATGTAATTAAACAAGCGGGTGAGTTGGGTTTTTGCGGCTTATACACACCAGAAGAAGCGGGTGGCCTAGGTCTATCTCGCCTAGATTCAAGCATTATCTTTGAGCAGCTGTCTATGGGCTGTACCGCGACGACAGCGATGTTGACTATCCACAATATGGCAACTTGGATGATCGCCAGTTTTGGTACTGATGCGGTGAAGAGCCAATATATGGACCAGCTGGTAATGGGTGAATTATTAGCATCCTATTGCTTAACCGAACCAGGTTCAGGTTCTGATGCGGCGTCACTTAAAACAAAAGCGGTGCTTGAAGGTGATGAGTATGTCTTAAATGGCTCAAAAATGTTTATCTCTGGTGCAGGTGAAACAGACGTATTAGTTGTTATGGCACGTACTGGCGAAGAAGGCCCTAAAGGGATCTCTGCATTTGTTGTCCCAGCGGGTGCGGCTGGCGTGATTTATGGTAAAGCCGAAGAGAAAATGGGCTGGAATGCACAGCCAACACGTTTAATTACCTTTGAAGATGTCAGAATTCCAGCAGCTAACCTAATGGGTAAAGAAGGCGAAGGCTTTAAATTTGCGATGCAGGGTCTAGATGGCGGTCGTATTAATATTGCCACATGCTCTATTGGTACTGCGCAGCAAGCACTGAATACAGCAAAAGAGTATATGCAGGAGCGTCAGCAGTTTGGTAAACCTTTGGCTGCATTCCAAGCACTGCAATTTAAAATTGCTGACATGAACACTGAGCTAGTTGCTGCGCGCCAAATGGTTCGCTTGGCAGCGTTTAAACTAGATAGCAATGACCCGGAGAAAACCACTTACTGTGCGATGGCAAAACGTTTTGCGACAGATGTAGGCACAAAGGTGTGTGATGATGCACTACAGATCCACGGTGGTTATGGTTATATCAAAGAATACCCACTTGAGCGCCATTTACGTGATGTGCGCGTTCACCAAATCTTAGAGGGCACTAACGAGATCATGCGTGTGATCATTGCCCGTCGAATTTTAGCCGAAGGCGCTGCAAGCGTTTTATAAGGAGCAAATAAATGTCTGCACAATTAAAACTTGAAAAACGTGGTCACACTGCAATTGTTACTATGTCTAATCCACCTGCAAACACGTGGACACGTGACACGCTAGTTGGCTTAAAAGAGCTGGTAAACGAATTAAACACGGATAAAGAAATCTACTCGCTTGTAATTACCGGCGAAGGTGAGAAGTTCTTCTCAGCGGGTGCTGATTTAAATGTATTCGCAGATGGTGACAAAGGCGTCGCTGCCGATATGTCGCGTGTCTTTGGTGAAGCATTCGAAACACTGAGCAACTTCCGTGGTGTATCAATTGCGGCCATCAATGGCTTTGCAATGGGCGGCGGTTTAGAGGTGGCGTTGGCGTGTGATATTCGTATTGCTGAAGCACAAGCTCAAATGGCACTACCTGAAGCAAAGGTTGGTCTGCTTCCTTGTGCTGGTGGCACACAAAACCTATCTTGGCTGGTTGGTGAAGGTTGGGCGAAGCGTATGATTTTATGCGGTGAGCGTCTTAAAGCTGACAAAGCAGAGAAGATTGGCTTAGTTGAAGAAGTGGTAGAGCAGGGGCAAGCTCTAGAAGCTGCGCTGGAACTTGCTGCAAAAGTGGAAGATCAAAGCCCTGTAGCGGTTACGGCGTGTAAGTCACTTATTCAAAAAGGTCGTTCAGGCACGATTGACAGTGCACTGCCGCTTGAGCGCGAATTGTTCGTGACATTATTTGATACACAAGATCAAAAAGAAGGCGTAAACGCATTCTTAGAGAAACGCAAAGCAAATTGGGTGAATGGCTAATGGTTGAATTACAGTTACTAAACCAAGAAGACGCGCCAGTCGTGTTCCAATTGGCGCACTGTAATAACGACATGAAGGTCGCCGTTGCGACCTTAAATGCGCCAAAAGCGTTGAATGCGCTTAACTTAGATATGATCCGTTTACTTGCGCCGCAGTTAAGCGAATGGTCGGCAGATGACAGCATTGCTATGGTCGTGCTTAAAGGCGCTGGCGAGAAGGCATTTTGCGCAGGCGGTGATGTTGTTAGCCTGTACAAAGCGATGGCTGCTGACGATGACAATAATTACTTGGAAACCTTCTTTAGCGAAGAGTACCGCCTAGATTATCAAATCCATAATTATGACAAGCCTATCCTTTTATGGGGTAACGGTATCATTATGGGGGGCGGCCTTGGCTTAATGGCAGGGGCGAGTCACCGCGTGGTTACTGAGACATCTCGTATTGCGATGCCTGAAATTACCATAGGTTTATATCCTGATGTAGGTGGCTCGTATTTCCTTAACAAAATGCCAGAGGGCGTTGGCCTATTTTTAGGTTTAACAGGCGCCTCTGTGAATGCCAATGATGCGAAGTTTGTCGGGTTAGCTGATCATTTCATTAATGCGGATCATTTTGATATTTTGCTTCATAACTTAAGTGAAGTGAACTGGGGCAAAACGAATGTGCTCAACCATGATAAGTTGACGCAGCTTCTATTATCGATAGAAGAGGGCGCACATTCATTGCCAAACAGTGCAATCAAGCCACTTGCAAAAGACATTAAGAAGTTAGTGGAGCATGCTGATTTAGCTGTGCAAGTTGATCATATATTGTCAATGGATAGCAGCGATAATAAGTGGCTTAGCAAGGCCCAAGCAGGTTTAAAACATGGTTCTCCTTTAAGTGCCGTGCTGGTCAGTGAGCAACTTAAACGCCTTGCTGGTCAATCGTTAAAAGCCTGTTTTTCACAAGAGCTTAATATGTCCGTTCACTGTGGTGAGGTCGGTGAATTTCAAGAAGGTGTGCGTGCACTGTTAATTGATAAAGACGGCAAACCAAATTGGCACTTTAAATCAATTGCTGAGGTTGATAGCAAGGTGGTTGACGGCTTTTTTGTACCAAAGTGGGATGATGAAAACCACCCATTAGCAAGTATGTAAGGAAATAAAAATGGCAAAAGTTGGATTTATTGGCCTAGGTAATATGGGTGGCCCAATGGCCGCAAACTTAGTTAAAGCAGGTCACGATGTCACTGTATTTGATTTAAATGAACAAGTTGTAAATCAATTAGTTGAGCAAGGTGCTAGTGCCGCTAAGAAAGTATCTGATACCTGCGCAGGCGCAGACTTTGTGATCAGCATGCTGCCTGCGGGCAAACATGTTCGCTCAATTTATACTGGCGAAGATGGATTAATCAACTACCTTAGTAAGTCGGCACTGGTTATTGACTGTTCGACAATAGATGCAGAGTCTGCTCAGTTTGTTGGTAAAACACTGGCAAATGCGGGCGTATCTTTTGTTGATGCACCAGTGTCTGGGGGTGTGGCAGGGGCCGCTGCTGGGACGTTGACTTTCATTGTTGGTGGACGCGACGAAGAATTTGCCAAAGCGCACACAGTGTTGAAAGATATGGGTAAAAATATCTATCACGCTGGGGACATAGGTGCCGGGCAGGTCGCAAAAATTTGTAATAATATGCTGCTGTCAATTTTAATGGCAGGGACCAGCGAAGCACTCCAAATGGGTGTAGATCACGGCTTAGATCCCAAAGTATTGAGCGAAATCATGCTCAATAGCTCTGGGCGCAATTGGACACTTGAAGTGTATAACCCATGCCCGAATGTACTGGACAATGTGCCTTCTTCAAATGAGTACAAACCGGGTTTCATGGTGGATTTGATGGCAAAAGACTTAGGACTTGCAATGCAGGCCGCTCAGCAGACAAATTCAGCCACCCCAATGGGCGCACTGGCGAAAAATCTGTATAACCTGATGCAAAATCAAGGCAAAGGGTCGGAAGATTTTAGTGCGATATTTAAACTTTTCTCTGAAAAGTCTTAAAACGTAAAGGTTTAAAATTTAATTATGAATGTAGAAAATAAAACGGTTGTTATTACTGGGGGCGCGCAAGGTTTAGGTCTTGCTATGGCACATAAAATGGCGAGCTTAGGTGCAAATCTTGCGCTTGTAGACATGCAAGAAGAAGTGTTGCATGCAGCAGTTGAGGAGCTTAGCCAATTTGATGTAACCGTTAGAACTTACGTTGCAAATGTCAGTATTGAAAGCAACGTAGAAGAAGTATTTGATAAAATTGTACAAGACTTTGGCTCGCTATCTGTGCTTATCAACAATGCGGGTATTTTACGTGATGGCTTATTTGTTAAAGTCAAAGAAGGTGAAGTGATTAATAAAATGTCGCTTGATCAGTTCCAATCACTGATGGATGTCAATCTTACAGGTGTATTCCTATGTGGTCGCGAAGCGGCTGTTAAAATGATTGAGGCAGATCAAGGTGGCGTGATTATTAACATGTCGAGTGTGGCGCGTGCTGGTAACATTGGCCAAACTAATTACTCAGCTGCAAAAGCTGGTGTTGTGGCAATGACGACAACATGGGCAAAAGAGCTAGGTCGTTATGGCATTCGTGTCGGCGCTATTGCGCCAGGTGTTATCCGTACTAAGATGACGGATGCGATGAAGCCAGAAGCAAAAGACCGCTTGGTTAAAATGAAGCCAGTTGGCCGTTTGGGTGAAGCGCAAGAAATTGCCCATACTGCACAATATATTATTGAAAATGAGTTCTTTACCGGTCGTGTCGTCGAAATTGACGGTGGTATTCGACTTTAAAAAAATATCGGATATTTTCGTTGTTTTGTAATAAAATATCGTTAATATTCAAAGTATTCGCATACTTATGTTCCTTTATCTTCGAAAGAAGAGAGTGTGTTGAATAAAGCGGTGGGGGTGTGTCCCGCCGCTTTTTTAGTTTAAATCCCTCAATTTTACAGCTTATTCCCTTTTACGCTCCTAATCGCAGCAAGTTATCCTGCTTAAATTGTAAGTTTTATGGCCAAAGTTAGCTGAGTATTTATTATGATTCATAAGTTACTTCTTCTTGCTGTATTGATCACGCTACTCCCTGCGTGCCAATCTAATCGTGCCATCATTAAAGATATTGATGCCATCCATAAGCAAGAAAAAAAGGCATTAAGCTCTACCATCAAAAAGCATATCCCGAGGCATTTGAGGCGCTTGGCGAACTCGCTACATGGGGTTATAAAGATGCACAGTATTATTTGGCATTTATGTTTTTAAAAGGCCAGCATGTTGAGCAGTCAACATTAATTGGTATGGGTTGGTTAGGTGTGGCCACCGAGTCAGGTATTAAAGAGTGGGTCAATTTTTATGATGCACTTTACGCGAAAGCAACTCCTCAGATGCAACAGCAAATAGACAAAGTGGTTGCTGATTATAAACGTAAGTTTGGTATGAAGGCGCAATTTGTTACTTGTCGATATTCCACGGCTGTAGGGACAAATAAGGTCGCTGTAAAATGTACCAAAGAAGATAAAATATCTACAGTTTATCCGCTGGATTTGCACGAAGCGCAACTTAACCTCGACTAATATGGTTTGTACTAAGGTCAACCATGGTGTTTCTAGAAGTTACTGAGGTTGATTATTCTACTTAAAATTAACTTCATGATGATGTGTCTACACTTTGGCCTACTTTTTCATGTGGTTTAAGTTTCTGTTTTATAATCTTTTAATTTTTATTTCTCCTGACTGTTTTCTGATAAAAGGGTTTGTTCACTGGCTGGATAGTATTGGTCGTTATACAAAGAAAGCACAGGAGGAATAACTATGAAAAAAACCAATGTAATTGCAACTATATGGGTTGCAGCAACCTGTGCGTTGAATACTGATGTTGTGCAAGCAGCCAATGAACAGTATTTACAACCTGAAGACTACTTTGAACTTAAATATGTCGATCAGGTAGATGTCTCAAATGTAAGCAATGATATTTACTT
Source organism: Pseudoalteromonas luteoviolacea H33-S (assembly GCF_001625695.1). Classification (GTDB taxonomy): domain Bacteria; phylum Pseudomonadota; class Gammaproteobacteria; order Enterobacterales; family Alteromonadaceae; genus Pseudoalteromonas; species Pseudoalteromonas luteoviolacea_B. Next base: position 152,077 of record NZ_AUXY01000056.1, on the reverse strand, counting down.
CGTTAAAAATCAGTTTGATAGAGTCAATGATCAAAAAACTAGTCATGTTTGGGTTTATCATCAGGCTACAGAAAAATTTCAACCTATCGATATTCAATCGGATGCGAGCTTTGCACCAGTATTAAGCCCCAATCAAAATATACTGGCTTTTGTGTCAGTCACAGACGGCAGAGCACGTATTAATTTTAAAGATACTCAAACGGGTCATATTCATCACTCATCATGGTACCCGAGTATGCCAAGTAATCTTACATGGTCACCTGATAATCAAACTGTCGCTTTTACCATGTTTGTTGAGCAGCCAAAGACGCTACCTATCCCATTGAAGGGCAAACCAGATAATGCCAACTGGGCCCCAGCGCCAAAATTGATTGAGTCGAACCGGTATCGTTTAAATGGGGCAGGGTATTTGAAGCCGGGAGCGAGCCAAATTTTTCTACAATCGATTACCGCGGGCGTACCTCAGCAGCTGACAAAAGGCGAGCACAGTCATAGCGGAAAAATCAGCTTTGCACAGGATGGGGGCGGTATTTATTTTTCTGCAAAGCGTTATGCCAATCCTGAGTTTTCACACTTTAATACAGATATACATTATCTAGATTTAAAAACCCGTGCAATAAAAAGCGTTGTTGAACGTGATGGCCCCGATGACATGCCGACCGTATCCCCTAACGGCCGATACCTTGCCTATACGGGTTATGATGACAATGGCATGATTTATCAAAATAAAGAGTTGTATGTAAAAGACTTGAAGACAGGTAAAGTGTCTGTTTTAACCGCAGGGCTCGATAGAAGTGTGGTGCGTTTGCAGTGGCGACACGATAGTGCTGGCATCTATTTCAGTTATGATGACCAAGGAAAAACGCAGCTAGGTTATAGCGGTTTAGCTGGTGATTTCAAAGTGCTGACTGACAGGCTCGGTAACATGACTTCTGGTCGACCATACGCTGGAGGAGAGTTTGATGTGGCGAGTAATGGTATGGTTGCATTTCCTATCGCTAATACTCAAAGGCCGCCAGAATTGGCTGTGTTGAGCGAGGGCAAGATCAGCACACTCAGTGATTTTAATGGTAAGTTTTTAGATACTGTGACGCTTGGTCAAGTGGAAGCGCTGTGGAGTAAATCAAAATATGATGAGAGGCCTATTCATGGTTGGGTGATCTATCCGCCCAATTTCGATAAATCTAAAAAGTATCCATTGGTATTAGAAATACATGGTGGTCCTATGGCGAACTACGGCCCGCACTTTACTGCTGAGCTGCAAATGTTGGCGGCCCGTGGGTATGTTGTGCTTTACATGAACCCAAGAGGCAGCGACTCGTATGGCAATGAATTTGCTCAGTTGATCCATAATAACTTTCCTAATCATGAGCATGAAGATTTGATCAGTGGTATTGACGCTTTGATTAAACGTGGCTTTATTGATGAAACAAGGCAATACATTATGGGCGGATCTGGTGGTGGTATGATCGGCACTTGGATGTTGGGTAAAACACAGCAGTTTGCAGCGGCTGCGATTATGAAGCCGGCGGTTAACCTATATAGCTTTGTGCTGACCTCTGATTTTTATCCTATGTTTCCAAAGTACTGGTTTAATGGAAAACCGTGGGAAAACACAGAGCATTATCTTAAGCACTCACCCATTACATATATGAATAACATCAAAACACCGAGCTTATTAATCACCGGAGAAGCAGACTATCGCACGCCCATTTCTGAAACAGAGCAGTTTTATCAAGCATTGAAGTTACAGGACGTTGATACAGCCATGGTGCGAATGCCACATATGAGCCACGCGCTAACAGCAAGACCTTCGTACCTGCAGCAAAAGTTAGAATATATCTTATGGTGGTTCGATAAGTATAAAGATAGGCTTGAAGATAAATAAATTGCTGCAATATTCACTTGGCGATGCACACTGCATCGCCAGTGTAAATGTCCAAACCTATTAGGCATCATTAACCAACTGTGTTTTGACCTCGATGTGATTATGCAGCGTTTTATGCACGGGGCATTTATCGGCAATGGCCAGCAGCCTTTGCTCTTGCTCTGGTGTCAAATTACCTTCAATCTCAACTTTTCGAGTGATAAGTTCTGCATAACTGTCTTTTTGCTCACAGTTGTCACAGTCTTGATGATGGTTTTTTTTATGCTGTAACGTCACTTTTATGTGCTTGAGTGGCAAGTTTTTATGGGTCGCATACATGCGCATTGTCATCACTGTGCACGTACCCAGAGCTGCTAGTAAATGCTCATAAGGATCGGGGCCGAGGTTTTTTCCGCCGACTTGGGTTGGTTCATCAGCTAGCCAGCTGTGACTGTCACTGATAACATTCACGGTAAATTTATGGTCTTTTTCGCTGACAACTAGATGACCATTTTCAACAGCATCAGTTGTGGTTTCTGGGTGTGGCTCAATGTATTTACTGGCCCATCCAGAAATTGCAGTTGCAGCGTATTCAGCATCCTGCGCTCTGCTCAATAGATGATCTGCATTGTCTAAAGAAATAAAGCTTTTTGGGTGCTTAGATGCCATATAAATTGCTTCTGCTTGCTCAATGCTAACCACATCATCAATAGGGCTGTGCATAACAAGCAGTGCCTTATTCTTTAACGTGTGTTGTGTCTTACTATGCGTATCTAAATCGTCTAAAAACTGTTTTTTGATATTAAAAGTACGTCTACCGAGTTGAACCTGAGCTTCACCAGCTTGTTTTATCTGCTCAATTTGAGCTGAAAAGTTGTGTGCGACATGTTTGGCGTTCGCGGGTGCACCAATGGTAACGACCGCTTTAACCTCTTCAACTTGATCCGCCGCTGCTAATACCGCAGCGCCGCCCAAGCTGTGCCCAATAAGTAGTTGCGGTGCATGCAGGTTTTGGCGCAAATAGTCTGCTGCTGCATATAAATCCTCGAGATTTGATGAAAAATTACTATTGGCAAAATCTCCATCGCTATTGCCAAGTCCTGTAAAATCAAAGCGCAGCACGGCGTAGCCATGCTTTACCAAAGCTCTTGAAATACGGGAGGCTGCCGCAATGTCTTTACCGCAAGTAAAGCAATGTGCAAATAGCGCGACTGCTTTGATATGCTGAGTCGGACGCTCCAATAGCCCTGCAAGTGTGTTTCCATTACTGATAAATTCAATTTTTTCTCTCATTACCTTTCCTCAAATTAATCAAAGCTAGATTGTTAGCGCAGTGGCTGAGCTTTTGGTTTGCTTGCTGGCAGCGGAACATATTCACGGTCATCATCGGGTATGGAGGGAAAGTTGCCCTCACGCCAATCATGCTTGGCTTGTTCTATACGCGCTTTACTAAAGGAGATAAAATTCCAGTGTATATAAGGCACACTTTCCCATTTATCGCCGCCCAATAAGATCATACGCGTATCTCTGGTAGTCGTTATATATGTATCTTCATGATCTAAGAGTACTAATTGTCCCGGCGAGTAGGAGGTACCAGAGAGGGTTACTTCACCAAAGATCACATATAAAGCAGTCTCTTGGCCTGGGTTGGGCACTGTGATGGTACGTTGAATTGGTGCGATGATATCGACATAAAACATCTCTGAATAGGTTGTTATTGGGGAGTTAAGGCCATAAGCCTCGCCAGCTATAACTCGCGTCATGACGCCATTATGTGTGATCTGCGGCAAATCATGTCGGCCAATGTGCTCAAAGCTTGGGTCGATGTCAGAGTATTGTTCTGGCAGTGCAACCCATGATTGCAAGCCATTGATGGCATGCTCCCCCCCTCTAACTTCAAAGCTCTCTCTTTCGGAGTGCACAATGCCGCTTCCTGCTGTCATCCAATTTACGTCACCTGGGGCTATCTCTAATTTGTTTCCTAAAGAGTCACGGTGCAGGATACGCCCCTCAAACAAGTAGGTTAATGTGGATAAGCCGATATGGGGGTGAGGTTGAACTTCAACCCCTTGGCCAGCTGGAAAGTGGGTCGGGCCCATATGGTCGAAAAAGATAAACGGGCCGACCATGCGCTTTCTCATATGTGGCAGTAGCCGACTAACTGTCAAACCGCCAATGTCGTGGGTGGTTGCTTTGAGTATTTGCGCCACAGAATGAAACTCCAATCATATTGCATGTTTAGTTTGATACTAGTTTCAAAGCGCCATGACGTAAAACTTAAAAATAAGGACGAGTTGTTCGGTTTTATAGAGTGTTTTGTTCAATCGTCTTGGGTTGGATGCAGATTTATTTGAACTTACATGGGCTTTTTTTTAGCAAGGTTTGCAATAAAGTGGAACACATTATTTTTTTATATGTCATTAATGTGACAGAGCTTTCTCTTATGTCTTTGCCATTTTGGCTTTTTATCGCATGCTTTATGACTAGGATATGACTCTAACGATACTATTAAAGCTAGTTTTGTTTAATTATTAAACATTAATTGCTTTGCCTGAAACAATAAGTAAAGACCTATAAAGCGAATATTCAGCTTTTTTTGCTCGTCATTAAAACTTAATTGTTGATAAAAACAGCATTTTAAACCGAGTTTTAGCGAATGTACCTTTATTGGTTACTTGTAAAAATGGAAATGTTTGCACAAAAAAGTATCAATTCATAAAAATATAAAATTATGTTTAGACCTATTTCTTTCCCTTTTAATATTCAATGATATGTATTCATATAAATAACATAATAAATTAACCAATATAGGTACGACGAGGGATTTTTTATGAGTTTTAAAATTGAGCATATATTCTAAAACCATCTTTATGAGTTTATTTATAAGGGTGTGAAAAATGTCAAGTTGGTTTTTATTAATTTGCTATTACTTTGTTGTTGTCTTTTATTTTAAAATTTTTTGTAATAATAAATATATATAAGTGCTTTTTCAAACTTCCTTGTGTAGGAAAGTTGCAGCTTAACCTTTCTCTTTTATCCTACTTTTTGGTAAATAATTCCCTCACACTTGTTGTGTGTTTTTTGTTAAATAAGGCTGTTTTATCCACTATTTTGTAAAAGTTTATAGCAATAAATGTATTTGGTGTAATTCTTGTGGGTACTATTGATTGATTAAATGTAATGGTGTAAAAAATGACACACACGCTTTTGAGTGGGTGGTTCAGTCACAAAGTAAGTGCTTTTAAGCTTGGTAAGCCAGTGATGAACTATGTGAGTGACTTAAATTTTTGCATTAGCTGCTTTTTTAAAATGCTAACTAGTGCATGCGATATTTATATTTAATTAGATTATGTACTTTAAATATAAATTAAAAATGACCGTTTTTTTAATTGTTAAAGGAAGCAAGAAAAATGAGTAATGAACTCTCTTTTTCAGAATCAAAAGCTGAGTCTGGAAGTAAAGCAGTATCGACATTAGATATAGACTTAATAAGCCAACTAACGCTTGAAGATATTAAAAAGTTTATCAAGGACAATTATCCAAAAGTGCAGTTGAATGGAGAGGTTCACAAATCACTCATTGAGAATAATCGCCGATATATAGATCAGCGTATTTCTGATAGGGATGACATATATGGTGTAACAACTGGATTCGGGAATTCGGCCAGTAATCGAATCTCGCCTGTGATGTCACAAGAATTGCAAAAGAACCTAATGGCCTATCACGGTTGTGGTGTAGGTGAGTACTTGAGTGAGCGCGACTGTGCCGTTACGCTTTTGATCCGCTTAAATTGTAATGCAAGAGGCTACTCAGGCGTGAGTTGGGAGTTGCTTAAGCAAATGGAGCTGTTTTTACAACACAATATATTCCCAGCAATACCAGCTAAAGGTTCCGTGGGTGCCAGCGGTGATTTAACACCACTTTCGTATATTGGTGCTGCATTAAATGGACAAAGAAATGTGTATTACCAAGGCGTGATTAGACCTACTTCTGAAGTCTTGGAAGAACTTAACATTGCGCCTTATGAATTAAAAGCCAAAGAAGGCTTGGCAATCATGAACGGCACGTCTGTGATGAGTGCCATTGCTGCTAATACCATCAATGAGATAGACACAGCGATTGATATCTCATGTAAGTTAATTGCGTTGTTTGTAGAACTTATCGATGGCAGAGCGTCACCATTTCACCCGAAAGTGCACGAATTAAAGCCGCACCAAGGTCAAAGGTATTGTGCTGATTTAATCTACAAGCGTTTATCTAACCCTGAGCAAAGGTTGGGGCGTAGACAAAGAACGGATGACCAAGTGATTGAACATGGTCTAAAAGAGAAGTTCCGCTTGCAAGATAGCTACTCAATTCGCTGTTCTCCACAAGTGCTAGGTTCTTTGGTAGATACGTTGAACTGGGCAAAATCAGTGCTTCAAGTAGAAATCAACTCAGTTAATGACAACCCATTAATTGACCATGAAAGTGATTTAATTCTCAACGCAGGTCACTTCTATGGTGGTCATGTTGCTGCAATTTGTGATGCGCTTAAACCACAAGTAGCCAATATGGGCGCATTGTTAGAGCGGGAGCTGGGGATTCTTGTTGATGACAGATTAAACGGGGGCATTCCTAACAACCTAGTGGCTGTTGACGACTTAGGTGACAAAGCGTGGATTAACCACGGCTTTAAAGCGATGCAGATCAGCGCATCGGCATTGGTTGCAGAAGCGCTTAAGCAGTCTGGCCCTATGTCGGTTTTCTCCCGTACGACTGAAGCTCTAAACCAAGACATCGTGAGCATGGGCACCATTGCAGCTCGTGATTTGAAAACCATTTTATCTTTGGTGAAGTCAGTGATTGCAATTCAAGCGATGGCAATTCGTCAGGCTTACTATGTGCTTGATAAAGACCAATCTGCAGAGAAGCTCAACAGCTTATCTCGTCCTTTCTTTGATTCGCTTGCTCAAACCTTCTCACCTGTCATTCAAGACCGAGCATTGGATGGTGAAATTGAAGAAATGGTTGCCTTTTTATTCGACTAAACACTGATTAAATTCACTTTTTTTAAGCTAAGGAAGAACAATGAATAGTACACAAGACATCATCACCTTTATTAAAACTGACATCTTAATTGAAGAGCTTGAAGTGGCTGACTCACTGGAAGAAATCGATGAACACGCAGAGCTTGTTGGCGCGGGTTTAGATTTAGACAGCATTGAACTTTTAGACTTGGTTTCAGCGGTAGAAAAAAAGTATGGCCTGAAGTTTAAAGAGTTTCCAAGCGAACTTGTACAGCAAAAAATGTCGTCAATTCATACGTTAAGCGAATTTATTTCTGAGCAACTAGCAGCATAAAAATTGAGGTGATTATGACTCTTTACACGGCTGGAAAAACGTATAGGGAAATCAATGAAGGAGACAGTGCAGTACATTCAAAAACTATCTCTGAGGCAGATGTATATAGCTTTGCTGGGATCACCGGGGATTTTAATCCGTTGCATGTAGACGCTGTGTTTGCAGAGCAAATGGGGTTAGCAGGCAGAATCGCCCACGCAGGGATAGCGCCAGCCATGATTGCGCAAGTTATTGGTATGCAGTTGCCAGGTGTGGGCTCTATGGTGACGAATATGACCGTAAGCCATCATGCACCTTTGTATATCGGTGACACTATTTATGCGCAAGTTAAAGTGTCTGAAAAATTACCAAATCGGCACGTGCGATTGGCCATTACCATTGTAAATCAGAACAAGCTGCTGGTTTGCAGTGGTGAGGTTGAAGTCGTGCCGCCTAAAGCATCGTTCAAAAAACGCGTTGCAGCAATTGAATTACAGGAATTGGTAACTGAATGAAGGATTTTGAAGGCTTAATCAATCAGGTACGTCGACAAATTGTTATCTCGGTTGAACTTGAAGAGCCAGAAATAGCGCAGCTATCAGATGATGATGATTTATTGGGCAGTCCCTTATTTCTTGATTCAGTCGACTTATTACAAATTTACGCTGATTGTCAGCGTAAATTTGGTGTCGTGTTTAATAACGCGGACTATGAAGGGACGCATACTGTTAGCAGCATTGTTACCCGCACTATATCGGCAAAAGCGACTAAAAATGCAAACACGGACAGTGCACTGTTTTACTCCTCAGATGGCAATCATTATAGCGATGTTGAGTTTAAGCAGCATATCGCACAATTAATCACAGCACTGCAAAGTGAAGGCTTAGATAAAGTAAAGCCTCTGAGAGTATTGGATACGGATCCCGTCAAAATGATGATGGTCGCTGTTGCGGCGGTTTTAAGTGGTTATAAACCGCTGATGAGTGCACAGCCTCAAGGTGAAAATGCGGTGAGTTTTGCGCATTTGAAATCAAAGCAAGTTGAGTCGTCTTTGTTGGACTCAAAGTCTATTTATCAGCAGTTAGCGTCTTTGCAGCAAGAGGCTGTGATTTTCTTTGAAACTTCCGGCAGCACAGGTGTGCCAGTGCGCATTGAAAAATCGTTAGCGAGCATGGTGCAAGAGGTAGAGGAGCTGACGACTTTATTTGATTTTAGTGCCCTTGATTTAATCGACGCCTATGTGTCACCTGTACACATGTACGGGTTTATTTGGAGCTTTTTGTTGCCACTTAAGCTTGAGACTCCTTTGATGTATCAATCAAATACGTTGCTAAGGCCAGTGCCTGAGGCGGTCAATCATGTCATGGCGGTGAGTGTGCCAAGCATTTGGCAAAACTTGTCAGGTGCTTTGACGGCTCAATATCGCTATGTTGTTAACTCAGGTGGCAAGTTTGGTGAGCAAAGGGATACACAGTTTGCTGAGCTAGTTCAAAGCAAGCTCCCAGATCTGCAAGGCATTGACGTGCTTGGTAGCACCGAAACAGGTGCCATTGCTTATCGCATGATAGGTCAAGACCATATTCAAACGTACCAGTTACTGCCTACCGTTCGTTTGCAACCATCGGGTGGTGAACATCTCATTTATTCTGACTTCTTACCTTTGGGAGTCGAATGTGCGCCGCTAGATGACAAGATTGAAATACTCGCTAACAACCGGATTTTACATCTGGGCCGAAAGGACAGCGTATTTAAGTTCAAGGGCAAACGCTACTCGTTGAAGGCCATCGAAGACAAGCTATCTCAGGTGTTTTCAGGACATGCTTTGCGGGTGTATTTCATCGAGCAAGCAGACAATGTACGCGGCGGAGAGCTGATAGCCTTTGTTGCAAAAGGATCCTCACATTTTGACATCACAGATGAAGTCAGAGCGTTATTCCAAGATTTACCCATCCCCAAAATAGAATTCATTGATGAGTTACCTACCAATGCAATGGGCAAAGTGACATTGCAGGGTTTACAGGAGAAAGTAAGAAATGCCAGAGTGTAAATCACAAGTTGTGATAACCGGATACGGTGTAATTTCGTCGTGTGGAGACAATGCACAGGAGTTATATAACTCAATGCAATCACAACGCTCGGGAGTTGCACCACTAAGCTGTTTTGACGTGACTGGCTTGCCGAGCGATATTGCAGGTATTGTTCGCTCAGTACGAGAAAAACATCAAGATAAACAAACTGATTTACCTGACTTTTCAACCCTATTTGCCATTGAAGCGATAGAAGAAGCACTGAGTGCTGCAAATATCTCACGTCCTACCATAGCAAACAAACGTGTCGCACTGTGTGTCGGCAACGCAAATACGGGTATGGAAAAGCTTGAAAAGGGCATCATGGATAATCAGCATGATGGTCTTTTGGAGTATCCAGCGCACAAGCAAAGTGACAACATAGCCAAACACTTTGGCGTGCTGGGCCCTGTACTAACCTTTACCAGTGCATGTACATCGAGTAGCAGCGCACTGGGCTTTGCAAAACAGCTTTTAGACCATGATGTAGTCGATATTGTTATAGCCGGTGGCACCGACGCCTTGGCGAAAACAATTTATGCAGGCTTTCACTCTTTGCAGTCGGTTGCGCCAGAAGTTTGCTCTCCTTATGACGTAAAAATGGGGTTAAGCCTAGGTGAGGGCGCAGGCTTCCTTGTGCTAGAGAATCACAATCATGCCGAGGCTCGAAATCAACCGAGCATCATGCAATTGGCGGGCACAGCCTCCAGTTTAGATGCATATCATGCGACCGCACCTGAGCCGGATGGAGCAGGTGTCAGGCGCTCATTTGAAAGTGCTTTGCGCTCAAGTTATGTGAATCCTGAAGACCTAGATTACATTAACACCCATGGAACTGGTACTCCCGCCAATGACGGTGCGGAGCTCAAAGGCATTTTTGCTGCGTTAAACCCACAGGATAAAGTATCTATCCCAGTATCAAGTTCAAAGTCTTATTTTGGTCATACATTGGGCGCAGCGGGTGCTATTGAGTTTATTTCTGCCCTGGTCGCTATCGACAACGGGCAACTGCCTTCGACATTAAATGGTGATGAAATTCGCGAAGACTGCCAAGGCCACCATATCGTTGTGAATGGACTGATAGATCACAAGGTTGAGTGCATCGGCGCAACCAATTCCGCGTTTGGCGGCCACAATACCACCATGCTGGCACGTAAATCTGTTTCAGCCATTCCTAAGGCTGAGGGTAAGAAGGTTTATATCCTTGGGCACGGCTGCATTGCTGAGCAAGGTGGTTATAGCAATGGTGCAGATCAACCTTTGCTTAGCTATGAGGGAGAGTTTGCCTTAAAGCCTTTCCAAGCAAAACTATATCGTCGTCGCATGAGTACCATAGGTCAATATGCCATTGGCGCATCATACCTTGCCTTTAGCGGTGCGGATGTGGATTACAGTGATGCTGAAAAGCCGCCCATGGGTGCGTACTTCGGCACTACTTTGGGGGCATCTCAAGTACAGCAACGTAATCTGTCTGACTTACAAGAATATGGTCCGACAGGAGTCAAGAGTACTTTGTTTCCAGATACCGTGCTCAATGCGCCGCTTGGAAACCTAGCTTTGGCATTTGATTTAAAAGGCTGCTCTGCCAATTTTAGCGACTTAGGCAATGAAGGTATGCACGCGCTGTGGCATGCATTTATGGATTTAAGTGAAGACAAAATTGCCTGTGCTTTGGTGTGTAGCGCAGAAGACAAGAGCGACACATCTGATTTAGTTTGGCAGCAAATGCAAGTGGATGAGCACAGGTTGGCAAGTTCAGCCAATGCGCTGGTCGCGGTCAATGAACAAGACCCGCGTGCGAGTCGAGCACTCGCGCAAGTGAGTGATTTCAATGCCGGTCGTTGGGTATTTGATGAAGACAGCCAACAGTGGGACTGTGCAGCGCTTGCACAACTTGCAGCAAAACCAGATTTGATAGTCCTTTCAATGGTTAACGCTGAACAATTTGAGGCGATTTCAAAAGCGCTACAAGCGCAGTTTTCAACTGCTCAAGTGATTAATGGCAGAGCGTATAAAGAATCGGGCATTGCGTGCCAAAGTCTTGATGCAATTAGCCTTGCCACCTGTGCACTGAACGGACGCATGTTTATGGGCCGTGACGTGGCATTGCAAAATACCAGTAAACCAGAGTCCGTATTGGTAATGAGTGTGAATACACAGCTCAGTGCAACGACATGTTTGGTGTCGACAGTAAAAGGAAAATAGAGATGTCAGCGGTCATTGATGTAGCAGACTTAAAGAAGTCTTATAACAAGAATAATACGCTTGTTTTAAAGGGGTTATCTTTCCAAGTTAAAAAGGGGCAATGCTTTGGGTTACTCGGTCCAAACGGGGCGGGTAAGTCAACCACATTGGAAATATTACAAGGTCTGAAAAAACCAACATCTGGCAAAGTCAGCTTGTTTGGCATGGATTGGAAGGACAATGAAAAGCAGATCCGCATGAAAATCGGCGGACTGTTGCAGTCCAATAGTCTGTACGGCAGAACCAAAGTAAAAGAAGCGGTCCGTTTATTTGCCAGCTTTTACAAAGATCCGATGGATGTCGATGAGCTGATAGAACGCTTTGGTTTAACTGACAAAGCCAATGCATGGTTAGACAGCCTTAGCGGTGGTCAAAAGCAGCGTGTTTTTTTAGCCATGACCATAGTGGGTAAACCTGAACTGATTTTTTTAGATGAGCCCACCACGGGTCTTGATCCAACCAGCCGCCAGAGCTTTTGGGAGATCATCAAATCGCTCAAAGAAGAGGGCATGACGGTCATTCTCACCACACATTATATGGATGAGGCGGATTACCTGTGTGATGAGCTACTTATCATCGAGCAGGGCAAGATTATTGAGTCAGGTACGCCTGATGCCATTATCCACCGCACGTTTACAGATCCGGTTATCAGAGAGCCGCGCAAAGCCACGCTCAATGATGTGTTTTTAAAACTCACTGGCCACGATATTCTCAAGCAGGAAACAAGTCATGCCTAGTAATGTACTGACAAGAAAGCCATTTTGGCAGCTTATGCTGCTTAATATCCGACCGTTTTTCCGCGAGCCTGCCACCTTGTTTTGGACTTTTGGCTTCCCCATTTTTATGGCGTTGCTATTAGTACAAGCCTTCTCAGGTGAAAAGCCGATGGCAGAAGTGAATGTGGTTGTCATTGAACAGGAAAAAATAGATGCCGATTGGTATCAAGCCATTGAGAAAGATAACAAGGTCAGCATACTCAACATTGAAGATGCCGCCTTGATCGCACGGATCAATGCGCATTTTGCTGAGCCAAACTCGGAAGTATCGCCGGGAGAGGGGTTATCTTCGATTCTTTCAAATCATGGTGATGTGCTGATTTTGACGCCTAGCGGTTTGTTTTCAACACGCAACAGTCATGAGCAAGCGATTGCTTTTAGCCATGTCATGGCACTTCAAGACCAAGCCCGTAAGCCATATCTGGATGGGGTGATTGACCTTCAAGGGTTTAGGTACATCGACTGGCTGATCCCCGGCATCATTGTGCTGCAGATCATCGGTATTGGCATTACCTCTATCTCAAATGGATTGGTTTCAGACCGCCAACAGGGCTTTTTTAAACGCTTGAAGTTATCTCCGTTTAGCCGCTTGGACTATGTGATTGGGATTGTTTTCGCCAGAGTGTTTTTATTGATATTCCAGCTGGTTGCGCTGTTTGCGACTTTCTACTTTTTGTTTGGCTATCAGCCCCTTGGCAATTGGTTAAGTATTTTAACCGTACTGTTATTGGGCTCTGTTGTCCTGTGTTTAATCGGTGTGCTGGTTGGTGCGCGTAGTCAAAAAGTGGAAGTGGCCACAGGTATCTCTAACTTACTGTATTTCCCGTTGATGTTTTTATCTGGGATTTATTTTGACACCTCTAACTTCCCACAGGCGATTCAAAACATCGTTCAGTGGTTACCGTCTACGGCATTTTTAGATGCATTTAGATTAACGGCTAATCAAGGGGCATCGCTTGCAGACGTCTCTGTGCAAGTGCAAACCCTAGCAGGGTTTAGTGTGGTGCTTTTAGTAATGATTTACTTTTTGTTCGACTGGGGAGATGAAAAATGATTTCACCGGATAATTTACCGCATAAACCGCCATTTAAGTTTGTTGATAGAGTCGTCGAGGTAAAGCCAAACGAGTCTATTATCGCGCAAAAGTTTATTGGCTATAACGAGCCTTGTTTAGAAGGGCACTTCCCAGATGAACCTGTGTTTCCTGGTGTATTGATTGTGGAGGCGATGGCTCAAGCCAGTGGCCTATGTATTACCGGCAAATCGAAAGGGGTTATCGCTGGCATTGATAAGGTCAAATTTCTCACGCCTGTTTTACCCGGCCAAGTTTTAGAAATTCGCGCTATGGTAGAGATCGCATTGGGCGAGCTGGTGAAGTTTAAGGTTGCAGCTTGGGTTAATGATGAACAAGTTGCGAGTGCACGGATCGCCATTCGGTACTTAGATCAAATAGGAGAAAAGGATGTTTAAAGAGAAAGTCGTGATTGTGAGCGGCTGCTCCAAAGGCATAGGATTGGAAATATGTCAGCAGTATCTTGCAGAAGGAGCAAAAGTGTATGGTATTGCTCGCTCGAGTGTACCTGAAGAACTGCAATCTAATCCTAATTTTACGTGGTTACAGGGATCAATATCTGACAGTCGTTTTGTGTTAGATAGCATTGCGACCATTAAAGCGCGAGACGAACGCATTGATATTTTGGTTAATAACGCAGGGATTAATCACGATAGCTTGATACAGCTGATGGCCCTAGAAGATTGGCAAAAAGTACTGACGACGAATTTAAAGGGCACGTTTAATTTATGCCAACAGGTGCTGCCGATTTTTAAAGCACAGCAATTTGGTCGCATTATCAATATGGTCTCAAAAAGTGGTGTGGTGGGACGCGAAGGTCAAATTAACTATGCCACGTCCAAAGGCGCGATCATCGGTATGACCAGAACCATCGCGCGTGAGTATGGAAAAGACAATATTTTGTGTAATGCTGTCGCGCCGGGTTTGATTGAAACACAAATGGTGGACAGCGCAGAGCAGTCTATAGTTGCACCTATTATCGACTGTACCAGTGTCAGACGCATGGGGCAGTGTAGTGAAGTTGCACGCACGGTATTGCACCTCACATCAGATGCGCCAAATTATCAAAATGGAGAAGTCATCCATCTGGACGGAGGGTTTTTAATATGAGTGCGACGCAATCTTTATTATTGGTACAAGCAGAAAGTGAGTTTGATCAGGCGGTGGTTGATCACTACCTCAGTGCAAACGTCAATGTGATTTTGATAGCGCCCTCAGCGCAATTTCAATCGCAAAATGTGTCGCTACCCAGCTTGTCACTGGCTGAAATCAAAGTGCAAGATGAGCCAGATATTCAGTTGCTATTGACCGAAAAAGGCATGCTCGATAATGGACAGCCACTGGTTGTTATCCAAGGTGTGCAGTGTGCAAATGAACAGGCGTTGTTCACCGATGAGAGTTGTTTGGCGCAGATAACAACCTACTTAGATAATACTTTTTTAATTTATCAAAGTCTGGCGACGTTTGTGAAAGAGGTGGGCGCAAACATTGTTTTCCCTCTGTATTCGGACAGTTTGAGTTATCTCGGGCAAGAGGTGAATTCAGTGGCCAACCACGCTTTGAATGCATTTATGAAAACCTTAGCCAGAGAGCTAACGAGCGATACCGTATTCATCAACAGTGCTGTGATCCCTTATTTAGCAAAGGATGAAGCTGAGCGAAAGAAAATGCGCCGTGCACTAAAGCGTTCAGTATTCGGTATGCGACCAACTGTATTTTTGCAGCAGGAATTTATCGAGTTTATCGCGCACTTTTCACACTACAACAACATGATGACTGGGCAGTGTATGACCATGCGCCCAAGCACAGAAATATCCGTTTAACAATTCAACATTGAGTATACGCATATGAGCCAAAAGCACAGCCGTGCTTTTGGCGTGATGTGGCCTTTAAAGAGAAGAAGCATAGTAATGGAAACAATGAATATTGATGGGGCTCCATTAAGAGTTTTGGTGCTTGGTGCAACCTCAGATCTCGGGCAGAGAACCTGCCTTGATTTAGCAAATAAAGGTTACGAACTCCTATTGATAGGGCGAAATGAAAAAACCTTAGGTGCATTGGCCGAGTCTTTACCCGGACAGCATAAAACGGCGGTGGCTGATTTGAATATGCCAGACGAATTGACGCCTCTCATTATCGACAATGCCAAGCAACATGGTGCATTTAAAGGGGCTGTATTTTGTGCAGGTGTACACGCGATGACCACGCTACGCCAAGCCAGTTATGCTGATTTTGAGCAGATTTACCGTGTTAACTGCGGCGGGGCGCTGGCCATGATTAAGGCATTTACACGCAAAAGCGTGAGAAATACAGCGGGTACAACTTCTCTAGTTTTACTGTCATCAGTGAGTCAGTCCGCTGGTGAGGCGGGCATCTCTGGTTACGCGGCCAGTAAAGGGGCGCTAGGCAGTTTAAGTCGCTGTGCAGCGTTGGAATTGGCTAAAGATCGCGTACTGGTTAATTGCATTGCCGCTGGCATGATCCAAACCAAGCTCAATGATGGCTATCAAGGCATGGCGCAACCGGGTCACTTTGAAAAGCTAGCCAACATGCACCCGCTAGGATTTGGCTCACCAGAGCATGTTTCAAAAGAAATTATTAATTTATTAGAAAGTGAATGGACCACAGGTAGCACCGTGTATGTCGATGGAGGCTATACATGTGCCTAATCACTGACAGCATTCAGCTAAATCATAACGCTCGCGGCGTTGAACGCCTTTTTATGCCATCACAAAAATAATAATGGAAGTATAAACCCAATGCCTAACGAACATTCTCAATCACTGTCTCAGCGCCAACTACAAGTTTGGCAAGGGCAAGAAATTGCACCAACTAGCCCTGTTTTTAATGTCTCTAGTGCACTTAAAATTACCATGGACGATTGCTTTGAACAGCTACAAAATGCGCTTGTTCAATTACAGCAACGTCATCCAGTGATCCACAGTAAAGTGGAGCTGACAGCGGATACGCCTGAACTCATTTTTAAATCGGGCACAGTGCAGTGGCAAGCCATGGCGGACACAACTGCGAGCGCCTCAGAACTATGCGATCAATATAATGCGCAGTTCATTGATACCAGCGTGCATAACTTTGAATTTTTCTATCAAGTATTGACAGACTCTGAGGTGATAGTGTTGATCAAAGGTCACCACATAGTGTGTGATCAGTGGTCTTTACAGATTTTAGTGAATGATTTACTGAGACTCTTATCGAGTGAGGATGACAGCTCAACACTCACACCAGATATTGAATATTACGCTGCCAAAGATCAAGACTTTGCCGATGTACAAGTGAGCCCAGTAGACTTTATCATGAAAAAGCCGCACAGCGCGGATAGCAGTGATGAGGTGGCTGTACTACTGGACAATACCACCGAGTGCATTGAGCCAATCAAGCAAGTGGCTGCTGAGCACGGTATCAGCCCTTACTGCGTTATTCTTGCAAGCACCATTTTAACGGTGAGCCGTTTAACTAACGATGAAGACGTCACCATAGGTGTACCGATCGCCAGAAGAACGCGAAAAAATCGTTACTTGTTAGGCCATTATGTTGATTTAGAAGCGTTGTCTATCACGGCGGTTCATCAAAAGTCACTGATTGAATTATTACAGACCATCAGTGAGCAGCTGACTGCACTGCTTTTGAATAAAGCTCCATCAGGCTTGAGCAGCAAGAACATTAACGTGGTGTGTAACTATCTTGCACAGCTAAAAACGTCTCATATTATTCCGGGCTTGATGCAGGTGCTAGCGGGGTTACCTGAACAGCAGATCCGTTTAGGTGAAGATAATACGGTCACAGTGGAAGGCGTGCTGTTAACCCCGGTTGTGGCACAGTTTGAGTTAGACTTTACGTTATTCGAAACAGGTTCACAGTTGCTGCGAAAAATTGTCGCAGCAGACGCACAGTTTAATCCCCAGGCTTTACAAGAAATTGGTGAAATACAAAAACGTTTTATTACGCATTTGGCGCAAGATGATGCCCATCAAATATGTGGCTGCATCAGCACGCTGACTGAAGCACAAACACATTTGATTGAACATCAGTGGAATGACTTCCCTGCAAAATACCCAGAGCATAATTTAATTGATGGCTTTGACTTACAAGTAGCACAGTACCCTGAACGCGTCTCTGTGATCACGGCAAGCCGTCAAATTGATTATCATACCTTGAGTGAATACCGCTATGGCATTGCCTACCAAGTAGCATCTAAAGCTGCTAAGCGCGGTGAATTGGTCGCTGTCATGTGCGAAAAAAGTGAATATCAAGTCGCTGGACTGCTGGCCATTAATACCGCAGGGTGTGCTTATTTACCAATCAACGTGGCTTGGCCAAATTCTCGTATTCATCAGGTTTTATTGGCAGGTGGCGTGCAGCAGGTATTAATTTCGAATGCGTTATTTGAGCGTATTCAAAATGAACCATGGTTGAGCGAATTCCAATTCACTTTAGTTGAAGAGGCCGCCGCAAACAGTGCAAAGGCAGATAGCCTATGGCGAGAAAGCTTAGCCTTGCCTCTGGCGCATGAGATTGCGTATGTGATCTTCACATCGGGCAGTACTGGCCAGCCCAAAGGGGTGGTGATCACCCACGAAAGTGCCATGAATACCATTTTTGCTGTTAATGCGCGTTTCGATGTTAAGCCAGAAGACCGTATTTTTGGTATTTCGGATTTGAGTTTTGATTTATCTGTATACGATGTGTTTGGTGCCTTGGCTGTGGGGGCCGCGATTGTGCTGCCTGAGCAAGACAAAGTGCAAGACACTGATCATTGGTTAGACATGGTCGAAGCGCATCAAGTGACAATTTGGAATACAGTACCGCAGCTTGCGCAACTGCTCGCAAATGAGCAAGCATTGCAAGCACGCAATGTGGATAGTTTGCGTGTTTACATGATGAGTGGAGATTGGATCCCACTGCGCCTACCCACGCAGCTAAGCGCTATGACACCTCATGCCACAGTGATGAGCTTAGGTGGTGCCACTGAGGGCAGTATCTGGTCAATTTGGCATGAAATAAAAACAGTTGAGCCGGATTGGCAGAGCATTCCTTATGGCTTGGCAATGCCGAACCAAGCTATGTGGGTGCTGGATCAATATGGCAATCATTGTCCTGCTGGTATTTTAGGTGAAATTCACATCGGTGGTATTGGGGTCGCTCAGGGATATTTTAATGACCCAGAACGTACTAATCTTGCATACTTTGAACACCCTAAACTTGGCCGACTATATCGTACTGGTGACAACGGTTGTTGGAATGAGAAAGGCTATATTGAATTTAAAGGCCGTAAAGACTTTCAAGTAAAAGTACGTGGCTACCGTATCGAAATGGGCGAAATTGAACACTGCTTATTAAAGCGCTCAGAAATAAAACACGTTGCGGTGATTGATAAAGAGCACAATCAACAAAAAGCGCTGGTTGCTTATCTTGTTGGAGAACTTAATGCATCGATTGATTTAGATGATGTGAGGCAGTTTGTGGCACAGCAGTTACCAGAGTACATGGTGCCAGCTGCTTTTGTGGTGATTGATGCATTACCTTTGACCCTCAATGGCAAGTTAGACAGAAAAGCATTACCAGAGCCTGAGTTTAGTGCCAGCACTGAATACCAAGCACCGCGCAATGAATTAGAGGCAGAACTCTGTGACATCTGGCAAGGTGTACTTGGTCTTGAAAAAGTGGGCATAAAGGATAACTTCTTCCAAATCGGTGGCGACTCAATCGTCAGTATCAGCTTGGTATCAGCCCTGAGACGCGCGGGCTACTCCCTTAAAGTGAAAGATATTTTTGTCGCGCCAAGCGTGGCGGAATTGGCAGAATTTATTGCCGATAATGATGACGTCGCGAAAGTGGAAGTACTCTCAGAGCAAGGGATTTTATTAGGTGATTTTGACCTGCACCCAACGCAAAGTTGGTTCTTTGCACAAAATTTTGCCAATGCGCACCACTTCAACCAAGCATTTAGTGCCTATTGTCCGAATGACTTATCTCATGATGACCTTTATGAGGCACTAACCACTCTGAGCAATCAGCATGATATGTTGCGCAGCCGAAGTATCGTTGAACGGAAAAACCGCTATTGTGAAGAAGTGCTGTTTGAATTAACTGAGCTGGATATTTCGCTTCTGGACGAGGTACAAGTTCGTGAGAGCTTGAGCACTTTACAAGCCAGCTTGGATATTTTTGCAGGCCCAACATGGCGTGTGGTCAGACTAAAAGGGCATAGCGATGGTCGCGATAGACTGTGTTTTATTTTCCATCACTTGATCATAGATATCGTCTCATGGGGTATTTTACTTAACGACCTTGAGCAACTTATTGCCGGACAAAGCCTGTTGGCAAAGCAAACCAGTTATCGTCAGTGGGTGGGTGGACTGGCGCAATACGCAGCGCGTAATCAAACGCAAACGGCTTATTGGTCTGAGGTATTAGCAGGACAGCCAAGTCCACAGCCTTTACATGCAATGCAGAAATTATCCTTGTCTTTATCGGTTGAGCAAACAGAAGTTTTGCTACAGCAAGCTGCTCAAGGGTATAACACGCAAACGCAAGAGTTGTTACTCAGTGCGCTTGCCATTGCCATGGAAACTGTATTTGGGTCTAAGTCTCATCACATTATGCTCGAAGGCCATGGCCGAGAAGCCATTGATGATGCACTCGAAGTGAACCAAACAGTGGGGTGGTTTACCAGCCTATACCCAGTTAAGCTCGAATGTGCGCAATCTGTAGAGCAAACCATTGCTGCAAACAAAGACATGCTGCGTGCTATTCCAGATAAGGGCATTGGTTTTGGTGCGCTGTATCAATTTGACCCTGAAAAGTTACCTGCGCCGCTGCCAAAAGTATGCTTTAACTACCTTGGACAGTATAAAACGGCAGAGCCTGCTGATTGGCAAATTACCGGAGAGCCTGTTGGCGCAGCGGTTAGCGCTGACAATGACAGTGACTTAATGCTCAATGTGTTGGGATTAATTAAGCAGGATGCGTTGAGCATTGAGGTTGAATCCAGACTTGCGCCAGCGCAAGGTGCGCAATTTGTCCGTGCCTTTGAGCGTGCACTTGAGCAGGTGATTGCTCAAGGTGTGACGGCGATGCAATCTGGCGGGGTGAGCACGCCAAGTGACTTCCCGCAGGCGAAGATTAGTTTTGAGCTGCTGCAAAACCTCCAGTCACAGACTTCTGTAGAGGCTTTATATCCTGCCAACAGTTTGCAACAAGGTTTTATTTATCATGCCTTAAATCAGCCAGATGATGATGCATACCGAGTACAATTGCTGGTGGACTATCATACTCAGCTAGACCTTGAACTGTATCGAGCAGCTTGGCAGCTAGCGACTGATAAACACCCCGCGCTGCGTATGGCATTTAATTGGCAAGCGCAGATGCTGCAAGTGATCAGCCAAAATCTGGTGCTCAATGACGCGCATTTCAAAGTGGTAGATCTAACTACTTTGCCTGATGGTGAAAGCGCGCAAAAAATGAATGAGCTACTCACTCAAGATAGGCTCACAGCGTTTGATTTGGCTGCGCCTGGGCTCTTTAGAGTGGTGGTGTTCAAGCACAGCGACACTCATTATAGCGTCCTAAAAACGGAACATCACAGCATTGGCGATGGCTGGAGTGTCGGCAATCTACTGGAGACGGTCAACGGTTTTTACAACCAACTTAAAGTCGGTGAACAGCCCGTTATCCAACATGACCATGCTTATCAAGCCTCGCAAGTATACCTGTATGAAAACAAAGACAAAACGGATGCATTTTGGCAGAAAAAAATGCCGGAATTTGAGCATGCCAATGATGTTAATTATCTGCTGAGCCAGTCATTTGATTTAGCCAATGAGCGCGTCATCACTGAACCTATGCGCAGTCAGTTTGTGATTGCAGGTGATGAGTTTAGTGCGTTAAATAAAGTGTGTAAGAACGCAGGTGTGACACTCAATGCTGCCATGCAATTTGCTTGGCACAAGTTACTGCAAAGCTATTGCCAAGACCAGCAAACAATCGTTGGCACCACAGTATCTGGTCGAGATATGCCTGTTGCGGATATTCATTCAAGTGTAGGTCTGTTTATAAATACCTTACCTCTGGCGGTAAATTGGCAAGCGGATGCAACGATCACCCAGATGATGTCGCAAATTCAGCTGGAAATCGCCGATATAAATACCCACAGTGGTGCTGAGTTATCTCGTGTGCAAAGCCAAGGGGATGCGTTATTCCACACTTTATTTGTGTTTGAGAATTACCCAATTCCAGAAGTGCAAGAAAGTGATGCTGAGCGCGTAGAGCAGGCAATGCAGTATCGTGAGACGCGTGAGAAAAGTGATTACCCGATCACCGTTATTGTCACTGCCACACCAGAGCAGGTTGAATTTTCTTTGAATTATTGTGCGCAGCAAATTGATGCGTCTCAGGCTGAGCAATTAATCGCGCAGTTGCAAATTATCGTTAATGCCATCGCGACTGAAGTTGAGCAGCCACACAGTCAAATTAGCTTGCTGTCAAAGCAACAAAGCCATGAGTTGCTGATGCAAATTCAGCCGCAAGTCGCGCCACTGCCTGAGCGTGGCAGCTTGAGTGAGATTTTTGCCGAACAAGTGCAAAAGTACCCAAATAATACAGCACTTAAGTTCCAAGACAAAGCGCTTAGCTATCAAGCATTAGATGCACAGTCGACGGCATTGGCCCAGGCGATTTTAGCGCGAGACCCGAGTGTTGCTTCTGCCACAAGCCAAGCGCCGGTTTACATAGGACTGTACTTTGCGCCCAGTCTTGAGTTGTTAGTGAGCATGATGGCGATATTAAAGCTTGGAGCCACGTATGTACCTTTGACGCCAGAGTATCCGAAATCGCGCAGCCAGTTTATTTTGAGTGATACACAAACGCCAATATTGCTTTGTGAAGCAGGGTTAGAGGCTGATCTTACGGACGTACTCGATGGTTTAGATACATCTGTGCAAGTACTCAGCTATGACGAACTCAGTCAGGAAAAAGTGGATATCGACTTGTCTGTGGTGAATACCACGGCAGATGATCTGGCATACGTGATTTACACATCAGGTACCACAGGACAGCCAAAAGGCGTGATGCAACCGCATCACAACGTGGTACGACTGTTTGACTCTTGTGAGCAAGCGTATCAGTTCACCGAGCAAGATATGTGGGTGATGTACCATGCTTGTACCTTTGACTTTAGTGTGTGGGAAATTTGGGGCGCGCTATTACACGGTGGCTGCCTTGTGATCCCAGATAAAGCCTGCACCCGTGATCCGCGTGAGTTCATTGCTTTGTGTCAAAACCAAGGCGTCACGGTATTAAACCAAACGCCGAGTGCTTTCTATTCATTTACCGATACCGCTGTGTCGCAAAATGCCCAGCTACCAGCGCTGCGTTACGTTATTTTTGGTGGAGACAAGCTTAATATGGCGCGCCTTGCGCCTTGGTGGCAGGCCTACGGTGATACGCAAACCAAGTTAATCAATATGTACGGCATCACAGAAACCACCGTGCATGTGACATATCAGGAACTCTCACCGGATAACAATCAGCATCAATCACTGATTGGCCGTCCATTGAGTGATATGTCAGCGTATGTACTTGATGCTAACCAAAACCTCGTGCCAGTTGGAGTTGTAGGTGAATTGTATGTCGGTGGGGCTGGTCTTGCTCGCGGCTATTTAAACCGCGAAGAGCTGACCCGTGAGCGCTTTATTGAAAACCCATTTGCCGCGCAATTACCTGCTTCTCAAGAATCCCGCTTATACCGCAGTGGTGACTTGGTGCGCCGACTTGCTGATGGTCAGCTAGAGTACATTGGCCGGAATGATGAGCAGGTTAAGATCCGAGGCTTTAGAATCGAGCTTGGAGAAATTGAAAACATTCTCATTGCACATCAAGATGTGAAGCAAGCCGTTGTGATCCCGCGATTGCTGCAAGGCACACAGCAACTGATTGCGTATGTGGTATCACAAGGCGAAACTGCACTTAACCATGACGTGCTGCGCACGTATTTAGCTGAGCAATTGCCAGAGTACATGGTGCCCAGCGCCATTATGGCCATTGAGCAAGTACCGCTGACTGTAAACAACAAAGTCGATCGCAAAGCCTTACCAGATCCTGTATTTGATGCACAAAGCGATTATGTGGCACCGACCACTGAACTTGAGAGCCAGCTGTGTGATATTTGGCAGGCGTTACTTGGCCTTGAAAAAGTGGGGATTGATGAGCACTTCTTCCGTATCGGCGGCGATTCAATCATTAGTATTCAATTGATGTCGCAGCTGCGCTTATTGGGCTATACGCTCAAAGTGAAAGACATCTATGAATCACCGACTGTGGCGCAATTGGCGAAAAAGCTTGAGCAATTGCCGCAAGCCCAGACGATACAAACAGAGCAAGGAGTACTAACAGGTGAGTTTGATTTACTGCCTGTACAGTCTTGGTTCTTTGACTTAGGCCTATCGCAACCTAATCATTGGAACCAGTCATTTATGCTGACGGTACCTGAAGCTTTAACCACTTCGCAGGTTGAGCGGGCATGCCAGGCTTTGGTTGAGCACCACGATATGATGCGCGTCCGTTTTGCGATACAAGGTGATACTTATCGTCAATCTTATTTATCTCTTAACGAGTTAGATTTAGCTGCTTGGTGTAACGTTGCTCAGTTAGATGTGACAGGGCTCTCTGATTCGCAAATTGGAGCGCAGTTGAGCCAATGGCAGCAAAGTTTTGATCTTAAAGATGGGCCGCTATTTAAGCTGGTTCACTTGCAAGGTTATGGCGATGGTGTTGCGCGGGTTTGCTTTATTTTCCATCATTTAATCATTGATGGCGTGTCGTGGCGGGTGTTGTCACAAGACATGCAAACCTTGCTAACTGGTAAAACATTGGCGGCAAAAACCAGCAGTTATCGCCAGTGGGTTAATAGCATGCAAACCTACCCAACAGATCACAGCAGTGAGCTGAATTACTGGCAACATGTGGTTGAACATAGCAATGAACTCAATGTTACTGAATCTGTTAGTGAGCATTCCCTGTTTTTGTCGGTTGAGCACACACAAATGCTACTAAGACAGTCAAACGAGGGTTACAACACGGAAATCAATGACTTATTGTTAGCTGCGTTAAGCTTAACCCTGCCGCAAGTATTATCTGGCACAGAGCATGTGATCACGTTAGAAGGTCACGGTCGAGAAGACATTGATGAGCACTTAGATGTATCGCAAACCCTAGGTTGGTTTACCAGCTTATATCCAGTGAAGCTTACAGCATATGACGACCTCTCTACGACGGTGGTGCAAACCAAGGAAATGTTGCGCGCCGTTCCGAACAAGGGGGTAGGTTATGGGGCCTTTTTCCAAGCAGGCCAAATTACTCAAAAGCTGCCACTGATTAGCTTCAACTACTTAGGTCAATTTAATAGTCGTGCTTCGGGTGTAGAGAGTTGGCAGATTGTTCAAGAGTCTTGTGGGCAGTTAATTGGCGAGCAAAATGAGATGGCATTGATGCTTAACATTAACGGCATGATTGACTCCGACCAACTGGTGTTTTCAATTCAGTCGCGTCTAGGCCTGCAGCTCAGTGCTGATTTTGAACGCTACTTTGCGACAAACTTGCAACATGTGATTGAACATACGGCACATATTGCCGATCAGGGCGCAGTCGCCACCCCCAGTGACTTTATTGCCAATGACTTATCTGTAGAGCATCTTGCGCACTTAAACAGCGTACTCGAAGAGGCTGATTTGGATGAGCAAGACGATACCTGCGACGACAACATCATGGAGATTTAAGCAATGTTACTTATCAAGGAAATCAGTGCACATAACCTGTCTATTTGGGCAGAGCAAGGTAAGTTAAAACTGGCTTTTGGCAATGCGTCTCCGGATCCGCAGCTAGTGAATAAAATCAAAGCCAATAAGCCAGAGTTAATTGCATTTTTAAGTGAGCAAAACATTGACTCGGCGAAAGCGTTTAAACGTTATATCCAGAGTCAAACTGCGCCTTCGCGCGGTATTGAGTCGATAAGTCCGGCAAACAGCTTGCAACAAGGGTTTATTTATCATCATTTGAATCAGCCAGACGATGATGCATATCGTGTGCAAATGATGTTGGATTATCAAGAGCCGCTGAACGTGCCTTTGTACCAAAAGGCCTGGGAGTTAACCTCTTTAAGATTCCCTGCGCTGCGCACTTTTTTTAACTGGGATGAAGCCCTGTTACAAGTTGTCTCACCCAAAGCGAGTATTGATAGCAATAGCTTCCATTATGAAGACATCAGCGCATTAGGTGACGTAGAGCGCGCTGCAAAGATAGATGCGTTGCAGCAAGCGGAGCGCGCAAAAGGGTTTGACTTGTCAAAGCCGGGCTTGATCCGTATTTCACTTATTAAGCAAGCCGATGACTTATATACCTTACTAAAAACGGAGCATCACAGCATCAGCGATGGCTGGAGTGCGCCTTTGTTACTGCGCAGCGTCCATGAGTATTATGAGCAGTTGCTCGGTGGCACAGTGCCGACGGTTGAGGTGGAAACGGCCTACTTAGCAACGCAGCAGTATTATCAGCAACACCAAGCGCAAACACAGCAGTATTGGCAAGAAAAGAAGCTGCAATTTGAAGGGGCAAATGACATCTCGGGGATGTTGAGTGCGCCCCTTGATTTGACCAAGCCGATGCAGGTCACAGAACCGGATACGCAACAATTGATGATAACGGGCGCTGAGTTTCATGCGCTCAAAGCCATGTGCCAAAATGCTGGGGTGACACTCAACGTGGCATTACAATTTTGTTGGCACAAGCTTATCCAGGTTTATGCGGGCGACGAGCAAACTACCGTGGGAACTGTTGTCTCGGGGCGTAACTTGCCAGTTGAAGGCATTGATAACAGTGTTGGTTTGTTTATCAACACCTTGCCGTTGCAAGTGTTTTGGCCAGAAGATGCGTCTTGTGCGCAAATTATGGCGGATATTCAGCTGTCGATTGCGTCACTCAACAGCGCCAGCAGTATTGCACTGGCTGAGTTACAGCCGCAAGGTGAGCGGTTATTCCATACCTTGTTTACCTTTGAAAATTACCCGATCAATCATCAAGGTGATACGCGTAAGTGGCAGCTCAAAAAGGTGGTTGAGAAAATTGATTATCCCCTGTCCCTTGTTGCGACAGAGCAAGGAGATACGCTCGATATAGCCATTAACTACAGTGCAAATTGGCTTGATGCTGACAAAGCGAGCAAGCTGGTATCGCAGCTTAAAGTGCTGCTTGAGCAGCTGGTGGAAGCGCCAGAGCAACCGCATCAGCAATTAGGGTTGTTGACATCTGCTGAGTGTGAGGCAATCACGCAGCAGTGGCACTGCCAACAAGCGCACTTTGAGTTTGAAAACGACATTGCTGGCATGATTGCCCAGCACGCACAAGCTATGCCAGACAAGGTGGCTGTTAAAGCAGGGAAAACTACTTTAAGTTATCAGCAATTAAACGAGCGAGCAGAGCATTTAGCAAATAACATTTTGCAACGCCTTGCTCAGCAAGGTAAATCGGTACAAGCCGATACCTTGATTGGGCTGTATTTGAGCCCAAGTGCTGACACTCTGGTGGCCATGTTGGCGGTATTGAAGTTAGGAGCGGGATATGTCCCCATCTCCCCAGATGCACCAGAGGATAGGGTGCAGTTTATCTTGTCTGATACAGACATGCGCTTGGTCCTGACGCAATCTCAGTATGCCCATCGACTGGATACTTGGCTGACAGGCACTGAAGTTGGTTTCATCAGCTGTGATAAGCCCATGTTGGTGTTGGATAATTCACAAGATTTTGCTGAGCGTCGCAGCCGCATGAATAACATTGCGTATGTCATATACACCTCAGGCACTACAGGCAAGCCAAAGGGCGTGATGGTAGAGCAAGCGCAAGTACTTAATTACTTTTTTGGGGTGCAAAGTACTTTATCAGATGCCTTAGAGGTATGTGATTTTTCGACCAACTATTGCTTTGATTTGACCGTGACAACCACCTTATGCCCACTCATGGCAGGTGGAACTGTGTGTGTTTATCAGGGTGACATTGCCAATGTGTCTGCATATCAGGTACATTTGACAGACAATCAAGTACGTTTTGTAAAAACCACGCCAAGCCTTGCCAACCTCTTATTGTCTGATAGTGAGATAACCTTGCGCAGCTTAATGGTCGGCGGTGAAGCACTGACGAAGCCAGTGATTGATAAGCTCTCAATGGTTACTGAGACATTGATTGATGAATATGGTCCAACAGAGGCGACAGTAGGCGCCATGAACAAGCGCGTTGACCCAAGCCAAGTGGTCAACGGCATCGGGCATGCTTATCCCAATGTGGCGTTGTATGTTTTGTCATCGGCACTTAAACCTGTGCCAGTGGGTGCAATTGGAGAGTTATATATCGGCGGGGCTGGTGTGGCTAGAGGCTACTTAAACCGTGACGATTTGACACAATCGCGCTTTATTCAAAATCCATTTGCCAGTAGCGATGATCTGTATAATCAGCGGATTTACAAAACGGGTGATTTAGTTCGTTGGCTCGACAATGGTGAAGTTGAATACCTTGGCCGTAACGACAACCAAGTTAAAATTCGCGGTTATCGAATTGAACTTGGTGAGATAGAGCACGCCATATGTGATGTTGAGGGGGTTCAAAGTGCGGCTGTTATTGCGGATAAAAGCCATGCAGATGGTGCGTTACATGCTTATTGGATTGCCAGTGCCGATAGCACTGCCTGTGAGGAAAGCATTAACGCATATTTAGCATCAACATTACCAAAATACATGGTGCCAGCCAGCTTTACACAATTAGATGTGCTCCCTTTAACAAGTAATGGTAAGTTGGATGAAAAGGCACTGTCTATTCCTAATCAAAGCGTTAAACAGAGTTACAAAGCACCAAGCAGTGACCTTGAGTCGACCTTATGTGCGCTTTGGCAACAGGTGCTCAATGTTGATACTGTAGGTGTGGATGATAACTTTTATGAGCTAGGTGGTAATTCCATTACGGCTATTCGTTTATCTGCGGCCAGCCGCAAAGCGCTCAAGCGTGATATCCCTCTCGAAATGCTGTTCACCCATAATACCGTCGCCAAACTGGCTAACGTCATTGATGCGTCACAGGCTATTGTGATCCCTCGCAGTGGCGCGGAATCTTTACCGCTGTCATTTGCACAGGAGCGATTACTCTTTATCGACAGTTATGAAAAGGGCAGTAGTGCGTATCATATTCCAGCCTTGTTTGAAGTTGGTAAGTCGCTAAACTTGGATGCTTTTCAAAAAGCACTTAATCAAGTTGTGGCACGCCATGAGGTATTAAATTCGGTATTTAACACACAAGATAACGGCATTTTAAGTCAGCACACATTACCGTCAAATATCGCTATTGCTCAGCACTCGGTGGCGGATGAAATTGCCTTAGAAGCGTTTGTTAGTGAACTGGCCTCAAAACCATTTGAGCTATCGCAAGATAGCCCAATGCGGGTGTATCACATTAGTCGTGCATCCACCCAGTATTTGCTCTTTGTGTGGCACCACATCGCATTTGATGGTTGGTCGACGTTTGTTTTTACCGAAGAGCTAACGAAAGCGTATCTAGCAGCGTTGAATGGTAAAGCAGCTCAACTGCCAGAGCTGAGCATCCGTTATGCGGACTACGCAAAATGGCAAAGAGATTATCTGCAAGGTGAGACACTGAGCAAGTTGCAAAGCTACTGGAAAGGTGCGCTGCAAGGGTTTGAAACATTGGAGCTGCCTTATGACAGGGCAAGACCAAGCCAAGTGAGCTACGCAGGTGATAACCTTGAATTAGTCCTAGATAAAACGCTGTCCAAACAGGTTGTGGACAGTGCTAAAGCACAGAAAACCAGTGTGTACACTGTGATGCTGAGCGCCTTATATGTCACTTTGAGCAGCGTATCTGGGCAGCAAGATATTGTGGTTGGTACGCCTTCGGATAACCGTCATCAAAGCCAAGTGCAGGCGCTTATCGGATTTTTTGTCAACTCGATGGCGCTGCGCAGTCAAGTTGATAAAAACAGGAGTGCAAGCGAGTTTGTTCAGCACACGCATCAGCTGGTTACCCAAGCGAAAGTGCATCAGGATTTACCATTTGAGCAAATAGTGGAGTTGTTGGCGTTAGAAAGAGACAGCTCGCGCCATCCTATTTTTCAGGTGATGTTCAGTGTGCAGAGCATGAATGCCGAGCAAATCGTGCAGGGGGATTTGCAGTTAAAGCCAGTGCTAAGCGATAAGCTCAGTGGCAAAAGTGCGAAATATGATTTGACCTTAGTCGTTGATGACAGCACAGAGCAGCTGAGTTTGCAGTTTAACTACGCGACCAGTTTATTTGAGCAAGCGACCATCGATGCATTTGCAAAGCGTTACGTTCGAATACTTAAAAGCATGCTGGCGGCACCTGCTGATGCGTTGCATCACATTAATGTACTGAGTGACGCTGAGCGCACACAAATATTAGAGCAATTTAATCAAAAGCCCGTGCATACACCAAGTTCACTCTCTATTCATCGTATTTTTGAGCGTGTAGCCAACAGGCGTGGCAGTGACATGGCTGTGGTGTGTGGCGATGAGCAACTGACATACCAGCAGCTTAATCAAAAAGCCAATAAGCTTGCTCGATTTATCCGTCAGGCCTATGAAATAGACCAAAAGTCCACGATTAAGCCGGATACTTTAATTGCGCTCTATTACCCACAAAATATCGATATGGTGGTGGCCATCTTAGCGGTGCTCAAAGCAGGCGCAGCTTATGTCCCGTTGTCGATGGATAACCCTGATGAACGCACACGCTTTATTGCACGCGATGCACATGCCTCTTTGGTACTTACCCAAGCGGACTATCATGCTGAGTTATCAGGTATTTTTAATACCGAATCGGGGCCGAGTGTCTTAGTTGCCGAACATGTCGGTGGTGAAAGCATCGAGAATTTGGACGTGGATACGGATTTAACGAGCTTAGCGTATGTCATTTATACCTCAGGAACCACGGGGCAACCTAAAGGGGTTGAGATTGAGCACCATGCGGTAAATTCTTTTGCACTGGGCAACAATTACTTGGATGCGACTAAAGTGCGCCGTATTGCCAGTATGTCGTCTTATGCATTTGATGGATTCATTTTTGATGCCATGTTCAGTTTGCTCAATGGCTTGTGTGTGCATTTAGTGGATAAATACACGCGACTCTCACCCGAGTTATTTGCTCAGTATGTTGAAACGCATAAAATCGATGCGAGCTTTATGACCACCGCATTATTTAATGCATTGGCAACCAGTGGACAGCTTAAAAATAGCCCGCTTAAGCACATTTTGTTTGGCGGCGAGCAGGTTAATTTAAATGTGGTGAATGCCTTTAAGCAAAGTACACCGCAGGTGAAGTTAAGTCATGTATATGGTCCGACAGAAACCACAGTGTTTGCCTCTGTTTGCCACCTTGATGATAGTCGAACCAATGCGCCCATTGGTCACGCCTTAACAGGCAAAACCTTGTATGTATTAGATCCGATGGGGGAGCCAGTTCCTGTGGGTACACCAGGTGAGCTTTACATTGGTGGTGAAGGGCTTGCTAGAGGGTATTTAAACCGTCCAGCTCTCACGGCAGATAAATTTGTTAAAAACCCATTTGTAGACACTTCAAAAAATAGCAATATCGAACCTCGCATGTATCGCACAGGAGACATTGTAAAGTGGCAAGCTGATGGCAATATAGAGTACGTTGGTCGAAACGATAAACAAGTGAAGATACGAGGCTTTAGGATTGAGCTGGGTGAAATTGAAAGCGCCATTTGTAGTGTTGCTGGGGTGAAGCAAGCTGCGGTAATTGCAAAGCAAAACGGGACTGAAAAGTATCTCGCAGCGTATGTTGTGAGCGACGATACCGATGCTGATAAAGCAGAGCAGATCATGGGTTATTTGCAGACTGCGCTGCCCGACTTTATGGTGCCTTCAGCGATGACATTACTTGATAAAATCCCACTCAATGTCAACGGCAAGCTGGATGTAAAGTCTTTGCCAGAACCTAATTTTATTAAAAGTGATGAATATGTAGCGCCACGCGATGCCCTTGAACTTAAGTTATGTGAGTTATGGCAATCTGCACTAAGCCACTCGCAAATTGGGATCAGCGATGACTACTTCAAGCTCGGTGGAACTTCAATTGCGGCGATTAAACTGACACAAGTGATAAATCAAACCATTAACTGCAAGCTCTCTGTGGCTGATTTGTTTAAATCTCCTACCGTACAGGGTCTTGCAAGTTTGGTACGTAATCAAGCGCGTGACGGGCAATTAGTGAAACGTTTAAATGACTTTAGCGACGGCTTACCAACTCTGGTGATGGTCCACGCTGGCAGCGGCGGATGCGAGGTTTATCAAGGGCTTGCAGCAGAGTTAAATGGATCGTTTAATTGCTTAGGCGTTGATAACTATAACCTCATTAATGACGAAAAAATTAGTCAGTTAGATGAGCTTGCTAAGGTGTATTACGATGAGGTGTGCGCTCACATTGAAGCGGATAAAGTTTGTCTTTTAGGCTGGTCACTCGGTGGCAATATCGCACTAGAAATGGCAGGTTTATTTGAAAAAAACCACAGCGCTGACATAAAAGTGCTGCTTTTAGACACTATTATCAAGTCAGGAAAGCTCAAAACGCTGACGCAAGAGTTTGAGTCTGAAAATGAGCAATTATTTGTTACCCGAATGCGAGAGCTTGGCCACGAGACAAGCAGTATTGAGGCGATGATAAAAGCGCGTAAAGCGGAAGGGCGGCTGGATTTATGTCCATTGAGCCAACCGTTGAAAACGACTCAGGTGCATTTATTTAAAGCAGGTCAATATGAGGCGCAGGTGTCGGATGCGCTGACACGTGAATGGTCACAAACGCTGGATGTTATTGCTGATAACAATGTGGAAGCATTTATCGGTGGTAAAGTAGATTGTACTTTACTTAAACAGCGAAATCATGGTGATATCTTGCAAAGTCATGCTGAAATCAAGGCTGTATTGGAACATGAGCTTGGTTTTGGCAATAAAGGTTAAAAGGTATTTTATATGAAAAAGGTATTGTTATCGTCATTGGCGCTTACGGTGTTAGCGGCTTGCTCGTCTACCTCTAATAAGAGCGTGAATAAAGTAAAAGGTGCGCCGACTGAGGTCCGTATTGTGGTGAATCAGGTGGCAAGTACTGAAGGGCAGTTGTTAGTGTATTTGCATGACAACGCGAATTCTTACTACAGCGATGATAATTACAGCGCATCGAGTATCAAGTACTTTCACCGTATGGTGGTTACGCCAAGTATTCCGGCAACAGAAGTGGTGCTAGAAGGTATTCCTGCAGGTAAATACGCCATCAGTGTCGTGCATGACAAAGACAGTGATGGCACGCTTGATCGCATGGTATTCCCATTTATTGGTATGCCAAGTGAGCCTTATGGTTTGTCAAATGACGCATACAGTGCGTTATCTAAAGGGAATTTTGAAGATGCGTTGGTTGATATTGCAAACCAGCCGCAGCCAATTCAAATAAACTTAGCGACGCATTTGACAAAAACCTTTGGTGGTTAAGTATAGGTAATTGATATTTACCTGAACATGTTGTCCCGGGCTAGTCCCGGGATTTTTGTATTTGAGCTACGTGAAATAGATCCTGAGTCGAGATCAGGGCGACGGGTTTGATTAATCAAGAATGCTTTAAGGAATTTATCTGATTAATTTAAGGTGTGGTGAACCACTCTCGGTTAATCTCACTCTCGTCATCCCGAGCTTGCCTCGGGATCTATACGTTGGTTAAGCGTGACATGGATCTTGAATCGAGTTCAGGACGACGGGTTTAGTTGATTGTGTGCGCTGTTTGGGTTACAGGAATAAAGTGGTCATGCACTTCACTTTGATTTTTTTAATATATGTGAAGTACCTAGAGCATACTTTCAGGTTGTGTGAAGCTTTTTATTTTTACAGCTGGAATAGTGATATAAAGCTTTATAAAAACGTCTATATCAATTTATCAAATGGTCGATTTGGAATAATTGGTTTTTTATTTTTTAACTGTGTGTTTTTTGTTGTTAAAAGTTGGGTTTTGGTTTTTTATATTAATTAATTTTTCTTTTATTGTTTTAAAAATAATTTTTAGTTCGATTTATGTTCACTCAGTATAACTTATCATTCAATATGATTGCTTTCATTGTTTACTTCGATCATCATGCTGCATGACAAAATCGTAAGTCATTGAAATGGAGTTAAATACAATGGAACAATCAACGTCGATAAGTGGCGACAAGCCAAAAGTTTTTCATATTCCAAACCTTATTGCAGCCTTTCCACCATTCTTACTTTTTCTGGGTGCATGCCTATTTCCTATAATATCTGTAGAGTCGTTAGATGCCTACCTATCTGATTTTATTCCAAGTTGGTATTTTGCACTTGCCTTTCTTCCCGCAGTGGTTATCTATACTTTAGGAATAAAAAAGCGATATGTTTTTTTGTCTTATTTAGTCGCGATTATAACCATGGTGTTTTTAGTGCATAAAGCATCATTAGACTTTGATAATAGCTTGCTAGGTCAGCATATTAAAAATAATGCAGAGTATAAGTTTGATAAATATAAGCAAGAAACAGGGGATAGTGTTAGTATTGATCCTATGATAGTAGAAAGTCCTGGTTACGGGCTTTATATTTTTTGTTTGGGTTTGTTACTCCTTCCTATAAGCCTTTTTTCACCTAAGTATAAAAGAAATAATGGGTTTTTATCCTTGAACGGGTTGAATAAATCTCATGAGGGTGGCGAAAGAAAAGGCTCGTTATCAATCAAAAGTTGGAATATAAAGTACGTATTTTTGACCGGTGGGATTGTTATGGTAGCTACTGTGTTATACGTAATGAGACCGCCTACACCAAGCGCAGATATACTAAGTGAGTTTTTAGTCGACTATTATAAAGATAATGGCTACAAGCTTAATATTAAAGATCTTGATATTTATGGTTGTGAACAGCTGGATAGTGGAGATATGATGTGCTTGGTTGATTTGGCTGCTGATATAGATGATAAATATGGATTTCATGTAAGCTCATCAAATGTTGAAGAGGAAGAAACACGTTTTAGTTTTACAAATGGTAAATACAGAGCAAAAAGGCCTATGACGGTTTTATCTCCTAAATTCCATAATGAATGGTATCATCACATGACGGAAAACCAGTCTAACCAAAGTCGGTACAGGCAGTAATGCTAATTTAAGCCGATAATTATGGTGGAATTTATTAATTTTAAATATCAAAATAGGTTTTTTATGGTAGTTGTTAAGGTTGAAGTCTAAAGTTTGGATTTATATTTTAATACTTGATAGATTAGGTTGTCATGATGTCTACTTAAATAAAGGGCCGGGAAATTTTTAGATTATAATTTTCATTAGAGTTAAATCCGAAGATATTAAGTTTTAAGTCTATTAGCTGCTGTAGTAGTCATTACGTTTGCTGCTGTTACATATTTTATCAATATGACTTTTTATGTAGCTTCAATAAATCCTTAGTTACTCATAGAAGTTGAATACGCAGATTTACAATTGAAGAGATTAGAACATGCTCCACTGGATGAGTGGAGCGCTTAAACTGGCTTTAGGTAAAAATTAACGCCATTTAACAGTGCAGTTACGGGTCACATCACCATTACCTGAGTGACCACCTCCAGCACCAACTATCTCTTTTGTCATTTTTAGGTTTAAAACATTGTTGTTATTGAAATTTTTAAGAACTGTTTTTTGAAGTTTCATAGCTTTCATCTTTATTCCTTTATTATTTTAAAATTGCCAATTTATAAATATTGACGAATTATTTATAGCGATAAATGAAATGAAGTTCAAGGGCGATAAATTGCCTTTGGTTAACATGCATTGTACTCAGAATTCAACATATCAGCTTTCCATTTAGAACTGCAAAGTGAAAATAAATCTTAATAATCATAATGATAATCCGTTTTCAGTTTTTCCTTTGATGTGATGGTATAGACTGTTTTAGTGTCTTATTTACTGTTTTTTCCCTGTAAATATTGACAGTTAAAAAGTCTGTTTTTTAGCTAACCGCCTACTCACTTGTGGAAAAGTCATTAGGCTTCTGAGAGTGACCGAAAGTGGCAAAAAGATATGATGTCTATTTTTTATTACTTTTTTCTGAATTGTAAGCGCGGTATTATATTTCTTTGATTAATATTCTGCTCTTTTAAAGTAGGTGAAGCTTTTAAATTTCATTAATATGCATATGCAAAGTTCTGTAATCGATTGCCAATATGAGCATGGATTCATTAAAGGAAATGCTATTTGCAAACACCCCAACTTTTAAAAGGCGTGTTTGCAGCTTAAATCAATGGCCTTTAGTATGTCGTTATGAGTACGTTATGAAATTTGGCCCCAGATCTTTGTGTTACCAATTTATAATCCAGTGGTGGTGTAAGTACTTTATTATACTCAAACATCGAAACCATCCCGTTTTCAGTGACTCTGTTCACTTTAATTGCACTGTCAGTGACATTTAAGAAGAATCGATACTTACCACCAACATACACTGGGAAAGAGTTTGTCGATGCAACAACTGCATTATCCCAAATAATGGCGGAGTGCCCATCGTCAATGGAAAAGAAAATACTTCTTCCTGCAGAATCCGTGATCTCAATCCCTTTTCCGTCACTTGCGCCTAATCTCATTGGCTCGATAGTCAAATCAACATTGCCTCGACCAATGTTTTCTGCGATGAGAAGCTTTTTAATATGGCTACTCGTTTTCATTTCTAAGTAATCGATATTTGTTTCTACACTTGCATACGTTGCGCTTTGCAAGCCTGTTGCAAGTAGGAGTGCGATTAATTTTTTCATATATAAAATTCCTTATTATGATTGAAAATAGATAAATAATGATTGGTTAATCCGAGAATTTAACTATTTAGAGAGCAAGATCCTTTTTAATTTACTGGGCTGTTATTTTAATTATGTTAGCAGTTCCGATGCTAAAAAGATTTTAAGTAAAAGTCGAGTGGAGACTCATTTTGATTAATCAGTGTTTATACCCTTAGGCTCCATGGGTGGCCTATAACGGCCTTATTTGGAAGACTTGACGTTATTATACAGCTTGCTAAATTCACTGCGGCTTTGTTCAGATTGATTATTTAAATTATTTAATGCATCCAAAAATAGTGGGTCACCGGTCTCGATGTAATTGGCCAAAGCAACCCCCGCAGCTGTTTCTAATAGCCTATTCATGTCATGTATGTTACTAAGTGCATCTTCCATAGAGAGTGCGCCTGCCTGCTTTTCGGATGACGTGACAGTGCTTTGAACATTAGTGGGGTTGTTAGACATGTTCGGTTTGGTTTGGTTATTTAAAGCGCCTAGTGCACTGATGAACTTAGGGTCGCCTGTCTCGATGTAATTGGCCAAAGCAACCCCCGCAGCAGTTTCCGATAACCTATTTACGTCGTGTATGCTCTTGAGCGCATCTTCTGTAGAGAGTGCACTTGTTTGTGTTTTTGATGATGTTACAGGCTTTTGAAGTTTTTGATTATTGTCAGACATGCGCTTTCCAGATTAAAAAATTCAGTTCAAAGTGAATTCCAATAAAAATAATTGGCACTAGCACTATTTCAGGATAAGTAGGGTTAGGTATTTGGGTCGTCTTCTTTTTCGGTTATCGTTTTACCCGTAGCTACATTACCTGTTTTTAAGAGCGCATTAATACCTTGCACTGTGGCAGCTTGATACATCACATTGGCTTGTTGTTGCCCAGTTGTAAGATTCTGCCCACTGACTGATAGTGCTTGGCTTATGGTCATCATCAAGTTTCCCATAGCCGTCGCTGGTGTCTCTCCCAGCACTTTGGTATTTACTTGCGTTACTGAATCTGTAATTGCTCCATTTACTGTATTTGGCATGACACTTCTCCTGCTAGATAGTTGGCCATATAAATATGTAGTGTGTGCTTACTATTTATAAGGTTTTAAAAAAATGAGTGCTCACTTTATTAAGAAAATAAATAGTGCATCACACTTTAATGGAGCATAGCGCTGTTTTTTAGAGTTTTAAATTACACCCCTATTACACATGGCTGTTTGGTCATGGAGAGTTAAATTGTTGCTATGTATTGAAACTGTTATGTGGAATTATTCAGGCGAGTTAACTCACTCTGAATCTTTCGATTGACCAAGTGTAGGTGCTTATATTTCAATGGGGTAGGGTGTTAGTGTTTTTACACTAAAAAATATTGTTTAAACACTTTTGTACCCTTTCTAACATTTTATATTGATAAATTAATCCCAGCTTAAAAATACTGTAAAGGGATTAAATTATGAAACACGCAATCATTTCAGCAAGCCTATTAACATTGATAGCACTTAACACTCATGCATCTGACACGCTGAGTAAGGACTTCTATACTGGGGCGGAATACAGTAATTATGAATTTGGTCATTTGGACTTGGGTGTTGCTACACTCAAAGGTGGGTACAAGTACAATGACTTTTTATCTTTTGAAGTTGCATATGGTGCAGGCGTTGGCGCATTTATGAAAGAAGAGCGCTATTATTCAAACCCTTTAGCTAACTATTCATCGACATCTGAATATAGAATAGAGCAACAAGTTAAAGTAAAAGCAATTGGTGAAGTGCCAATAATTAACAACTGGTCCGCTTATGGATATTTGCAAATGGTTGATACACGAATTCAACATAAGTTTCGCTTCAAAAAAGAAAGTGAACACTATCAATCTCGCAAGTATACCTATGATGATGGTGGGCTTGGCTATGGGTTAGGTGTTAAGTATAGCTTTCCTGAAAACTGGCAAGTGTCATTAGAGTATTCAAGTTTAGGTGAATTTAACCCCATTGATAAAAACGTAAGTGGTTTCTCCTTAGGTGTTAATTATCAATTTTGAATGAATTAACGCAGAGATCTTTTGTTTAATGTGCCTGCCTAGCAGGCATATTTGTTAAGCGACATTGATAAACTTTAGTGAGTAAAGAAAACAGGAACAGCTCTTAGTCTGAACTGATATTTTTAAACGCCATGGTCATTTATTTAGAGTGAAAATCTTGATTATCTGAACATCAATTTACATGTCATAGCCCCCATACAAAACCAGTAATGAACGCTCTTTTCTTAAATTGGTTGGTTTTTATTTTTAAAATGTCAGCAGACTTTTGTCTTTTTATTCATAGATAATAAAGTTGCTATCAAAGGGGAATTTTTGGACTGTGTGAAGATTGAGCTTTATTTCTTTTTATACTGCAACTCCCTCTCGGAATTAAAAATCGATTAATTAAACAGTTCGATATTTTAGAAAAAACCAGTTATTTAGCGAGTTATTTCAATTTAATCAACTAGAAACCATTGACTAAACACACCACTAATTCAAATTGGGACACAAGGAATGTCATTTTCAAAATTAAACCAACTAGGTTGGTCAAACCTGTACTTTCAGCAGCTCAGTTACGAAGAAATTTGTGACAAAAACACCTGTTATCTTGTTTTAAGAATCACAGAAATTCATCGTAATCGCATTGTAGCCATGGGATTAACTGGAGAGCAGTCGGTAATTTGTGGCTCTGAATATCATCCTATTAGTCAAAACCTTGCTGTGGGCGATTGGGTGCATACAGAGTTAGCCAATGAACATTATCGAATAGTTAAAATTTTTGAACCTAAAAATAGAGTACGCAGAATATCAAACGGCTTGCCACAAGTCATAGCTGCTAATTTGGATTACTTGTGGATAGTAACAAGTGCGAATGAAGAATTTAATGTTTAACGTTTAGAGCGTTATGTTTCTCTGGCATATGAATTTGATATCACGCCCGTTGTTGTTTTGACAAAGTTAGATCTTTGCGAAGATTTAGAATATTTCTTGTCACAGATGGACCATTTAGACATACCAAATATTCACCCGGTCAGTGTAAATCAACCCGAGAGTTTAAATGCTCTGCAAACTTATTTATATGAGGGAACGAGTATTGCGTTAATTGGTTCGTCAGGTATA
The DNA here is from genome assembly GCF_001625695.1 of Pseudoalteromonas luteoviolacea H33-S. Taxonomy (GTDB): domain Bacteria; phylum Pseudomonadota; class Gammaproteobacteria; order Enterobacterales; family Alteromonadaceae; genus Pseudoalteromonas; species Pseudoalteromonas luteoviolacea_B. The sequence continues at coordinate 112,701 of NZ_AUXY01000056.1, read as the reverse complement.
GGTAAGTCTACTTTAATTAATAAAATGTTTCGTACTACTCAGTCAACGAATGAGGTAAGAGAAAGTGATGATCATGGTAAACATACTACGACTCATCGCCATTTGTTTTTCACAGATGAAAATGTGGCAATTATAGATACCCCAGGAATGCGAGAACTTCAGCTATACAATGCTGAACAAGGTATAGAGCGCACTTTATTTCAATCATTGATTTAATTTCACAATGTAAATATAGCGATTGTACACATATAAATGAACCCGGCTGTGCAGTTCAAGCTGCGATTTCGGACAATATAATTAGCCAGTCACACTTTGATAACTATATGAAATTACTTAAAGAAGAAGAATCACAGCAGAGGCGAGCTGTTGGCGCACACGCAGTAAAAGCGCACTACAGGGCATACTTTAAGAAAATTCACAGTGAAAATAAGGAAAAATGGTAGTAGGTTAGCGAGGTCGACACGGTAACGAACTCTCCTGTTGGTTACTTTTTTTGCGTGCTTTCGATTCATTTTAATCTCACAATTTGACGTTCTCTTCACAAGCCCTTTTGTATTGTTGTGACTTTCAACTACAAAAAGGAATGATTGATGAAGCTTCTAATTTTACTTTTGGGCACCATGGTATTAAGCGGTTGCAGTGTCGCTAATTATCTCCGACTTAAATATGAAAATGATGATCTAGAGCCAAATTGGCAAGCAGGAAAAACGCATTCTCAACTAGGTGCCGAAATTAGTGCTAAACCCTATGTTTATATGACCATCAATGGTGTCAGCGGTTTTAAAATGATGATTGATACTGGGGCATCGATTTCATTGTTGGAAGATACAAGCAAAGTCAAAGCGCTTGGTTTAAAAGAAGGATATCCACTTGAGCTAGGCGGGTGGGGCGATGGTGAAAATTCACGTGCTTATCAAACGCAAGTGAGTCAAATTAAGCTAGGCGATGTTAGCTTTGATGAAGTGAGTTTTGCATTTATGCCTTTGTCTCAAACCGATTACTTTTTACGTCCTGAGGAGGCTGTTTTTGATGGTGTGCTTGGTCATGACATTTTAAAACACTTTACGTGGTACATAAATCCTAAAAAAGGCACGGTTGCCATTTCAAAGGCATCTTATCAATCATCACAAGAAGATATAACCATCCCCATGCGTGTGTTTCTCAGCAAACTTTATTTTGACAGTGAAATTGACCTAGGCAATAACCAGATATTTGAACAAGAGGTGGCGCTTGATACCGGTAGTCGTCATTATTTTAAACTGAACAATTATTATGTGCGTGATGCGGGTTTTGAATTCAAGGGTAAAACAGTCACGGGCTCTGATTTTGGTTTAAATGGTCAAACTGTCCATCAGCGTGGCACAGTACCTCAAGTTAAAATTGGGGATTTAACTTTAACCAATGTGAAAACCAATTTTATTGAAGGGGACGATGATGGCAAGTCTGTGCTTGGTAGCTCAGCGTTATCGCATTTTAGTTATGTTGTTGACTACAGTAACTTAACGCTGCACTTAAAGCCATATCGGTCAACCAAGTTTACAGCACGATACAATTTGCTGGGTTTGGAATTAAGAAAGCTGACCAATGGTGCGTTTGTTGTGAGGTATGTGATGCCGGATATGGCAGCCTTTGGTTCAGGGATCAAGGTAGGTGATGAAGTTGTGAGCTTTAATGGCGTCAATGCGAAACAGCTGTCACAAATAGACTGGATTGCGCTTTCTTCAACCGCGGGTGAACATACATTATGTATCACAAGAAACGATGTCTGCTATCAGCTTAATGCACAGCATATTGCAGGCTACAGTAATGTACAAAAGTAATAGCAAAACTTTATCATTGTCCGATATTCTCAGTGAATACAACACTGTAGTTACTTGTCCATTAAATACAAAGTAAGTCGATTTAACCGTGTTTACTAAAGTGTACTAAAGAACATTTGGCAAACAAGTGATGCTGACTATCAGCATGTCAAAGGCAATACGCTTATCAAAACGCACAGCTTTTTTGGCCAGGCTGCCAATATTCAATTAAGCAAAGCTGAGTAATTCAACTACACTACTAAAATTAGATCTCCCAACTAATTCAAAGCGGCAAGATGACAATCTTGCCGCTTTTTTATGTGCTGCTTTTTGGACTGTGTTCGCGCATTAAGTCTAGTTACGAATATTTTAAGTTATGTTATATTGTATCGTTTTGGCGTGGGGCGCAAAAATGGGTCAGGAAAATAAAGTCAGTTTGAATCTGGACAGTATCGTTAAAAAATACTTAAACGAGTTGAAAGCGTCGGGGTTTAAAGGAGAAATAGATACCAGTTATTCAACCACTTTGGTGCACTCAACGGATAACAGTATTTACCAGCAATTTCCACAAGCAGTGATATTTGCCAAGTCAAATGAGGATATTCAAACTGCATTGTCGTTGGCAGATAAAGCGGAGTTTCGTCAGCTCAGCTTTGGTCCACGTGGCGGTGGTACAGGTACTAATGGGCAATCACTTACAGGGGGCATTGTATTGGATTTATCGCGACATATGCGACAAATCTTAGAGGTAAACACGGAAGAAAAGTGGGTTAGAGTACAAGGTGGTGTTATTAAAGATCAACTCAATGATTTTTTAAGGCCGCTGGGGTTCTTTTTTGCGCCTGATTTATCTACCAGTAACCGCGCAACGGTGGGTGGCATGATAAATACTGATGCGTCAGGGCAGGGCTCTCTGGTTTATGGTAAAACCAGCGATCACGTATTGGCTTTAAAGTGCTTTTTAGCTGATGGCTATGAGCTTGATACATGCCAAATACCGATGGAGGCAGCACAAAACTTAGCCAAGCAGGACAGCCGCCAAGGACATATCTTTCGTGACGTACTTAACAGCTGTGTTGAAAACCGCGCCAAAATCTTAGACGTTTTTCCAAAATTAAATCGCTTTTTAACTGGGTATGACCTTAAAAATGTGCTCAGTGACGATATGCAGTCCTTTGACCTAACCCGCATTATTGCAGGCAGTGAGGGCTCCCTTGCGGTTGTCGCCGAAGCAAAACTGAACATCCTGCCTATTGAGCCATACAAAACATTGGTCAATATTAACTATGACAACTTTGACTCTGCTTTGAGGCACTCGCCTTTTTTGGTGAGCGCCCGTTCGACTTCTGTTGAAACTGTGGACAGCAAAGTTTTAAATCTGGCGCGTGAAGATATGATTTGGCGCAGTGTTGCCGATTTTTTAGAAACTCCGGCTCATATTACCTCTGATGGGTTAAATATGGTGGAGTTTAATGGCACAAATGAGTCTGACATCAATACCAAGGTGAGGGCATTAACGAACCAATTAGATTCATTGATTGAAAGCAAAAAAGCAGGGGTTTTATCTTATTCAATTACCACCAATAAGGCTGATATTTTAAAAATTTATGCGATGCGCAAAAAAGCGGTGGGATTATTGGGCAATACCAAAGGCGCGCAAAAGCCAGTTGCATTTGTTGAAGACACCGCAGTGCCACCAGAAAACCTTGCTGACTTTATCACTGAATTCAGAGCGTTGCTTGATAGCTATAACTTGAGTTATGGCATGTTTGGTCATGTTGATGCTGGTGTTTTACATGTGCGACCGGCCTTGGATTTGTGTGATGATAAGCAGCAAGCCATGTTAAAACCCATATCAGATAAAGTATCTGAGTTGACTAAAAAGTATGGTGGCTTGTTTTGGGGGGAGCATGGTAAAGGGTTTCGCAGTGAGTATGGCCCTGATTTTTTTGGTCCTGAATTATTTTTAGAATTGAGAAAAATCAAAACTGCATTTGATAAACATAACAAACTCAACCCTGGGAAAATATGTACGCCGATTGATAATGAGACTGTACTTGCAGGCGTAGAGGGGCCGCTTAGAGCGCGATATGATCAGCTTATACCTATTAATATTAAAACGTCGTTTCAAGATACGCTAAATTGCAACGGCAACGGGCTGTGTTTTAACTACAACGAAAGCACGCAAATGTGCCCATCATACAAAATAACCAAAGATAGGCGAGACTCTCCCAAAGGGCGCGCTATGTTATTTAAGGAGTGGACACGCTTACAAGCAGCCCAAGGGGTGGAATTGCCATTGCAACAGTCTGCATACTTTGACGTAACTAAGTCTCAGGTGCAGATCTCAGAAGCGGGAGAGCTTGCCCAGTTAAACCACGAAGTGAAGCGTGCCATGGATGCTTGCTTAGCCTGTAAAGCATGTTCAACGGCATGCCCTGTTAAAGTAGATATACCAAATTCTCGGGCGTATTTTTTGCATTTTTATCATCAAAAGTATGGCCGTGGGCTTAAGGATTATGTCGTTGGCAATATTGAAAAGCTACTGCCTTTAATGTCGCGTGGTGCATCAATACTAAATCCTGTGATTGGATCAAAGCTTGTGAATAAGCTCAGCAAGTGGGGATTAGGCTATCAAGATTTACCATTGCTCAGTACCAAACAGCCCAAAGGAGTTGCATATAACTATGAAGCGTTAAGTCAGCTCAGTCAGTCGCAAAAAGATAAATATGTGCTGGTGGTATTAGATCCATTCACTTGGTTCTATGAAGCTGAATTAATTGCTGCAACCATTAAATTAGTAAATAAGCTTGGTAAAAAAGCCGTTCTTTTGCCTTTTCATAGCAACGGTAAAACCCAGCATGTGAAAGGCTTTTTGTCTGAGTTTAAAGCAACCGCTAGAGCCACCAGCGCGTTTTTACAGCAAGCTGCAAGCTTAAACATTCCTATGGTTGGCTTAGATTCCGCACTGGTATTTGTATACGATGATGAATATCGCAAAGTACTTAGTGACGAAGAGCGAGGGGATTTTCATGTACTCACAATTCATGAGTGGCTCAAACAACAAGACCTTGGTACTTTAACGCCAACATCGGTGGCTGAGTCACTGACTTTAATGCCTCATTGCACCGAAGAAACGAACGCACGCGCAGCATCGTCTGCGTGGAAGAGCATTTTTGATACGCTCGGCATACAAATTAACTCGCCTAGTATCGGGTGCTGCGGCATGGCAGGTACCTTTGGCCATGAGAGTAAAAATCAAGTGGCATCACAGGCACTGTATAACGCATCTTGGCATTCACATGTGCAGTCATCAATCGTAGTCGCAACAGGGTTCTCTTGCCGCAGTCAAGTTAAACGCTTTGAAGGGCGTAAGCCAAAGCATCCCGTGGAGTTTATCGCAGATATTTTGTAGTTGCTTTGAGTACTAAGAAGAAAGATTAAACCCACATACTCTCAGAGTGGGTTTAATCTCATTCATTACGCATTTTTGTTACTTGCATTTATTCTCTATTCTCAATTTTTTCCTCTTGCTCTAATTGGGTAGCCAGTGCATCAAATTGTTCTTGCATTCTAGCTATGTCAATATCAACTTTGACTTCCCAGTTATATCCCAAGTCTGATGTACTGACTATTTGGCCTTGGTCACATAGGAAAAATAATGTTGAGCCTTGCGTTAGCTCAGATAACTTAGTCTGGCAATTTGGCAGCACGTAGCCATGTGGAGTCCATTGTTCTTGGTCATTTGTGGTTGAGAGATCTGTAGTTATAATTCGGAGCTTGCTTTTGCTATACATGCTTTTTTTATAGCGACCAATAGACGCGACTTGTTTATTTGACAGAATCGAAGGAAGGTTTGCGTATATCTTTGGGTCTCCACCCACTTGCAATGTTCGGTCAACATTTTGCCAACTTTTGCCGTAGTCGATAGAGATAACTTGATCACCATGTCCAGACCATTGACTGACTTCTACTGCTATTAGCTCACCGGTTTTTAATTGTGCAAAGCGCTTATATTTTTGATGGGGTTTAGATTGCCAAGAGTTTAACGTTTGATCGTGCAAATATATGATCTTATCGTTAATAACTCTGATGTTTCCCTTTTCATCAAAAAATGCGAATAACCCCCCGTTTTCTCTCAAGTGAGTCTTATCATCTTTTTTATCGAGATAGCCAATATTTTGCCATTCAGATACCACATCATTAAAACGATAGATTGTATGCCTTTTTTCGGAGCTTGTAATTGCATAACCAAATTGCCCTGAGCTTCCTAGCCAAACAAATGCCTCCTTGGCAGAAACGGGATGGTTCTCTTGCCATTTTCCATCTGTTGACTTGCTAAATAACATGCCTCTTTCACTACCAACCAAAAGTGTATTTTTAAACATTGTACTTGATGTCAATTGCGATATTGTTGGTAAAGAGTCGGTGACTAAGTCTCCATTCTCATTGACCATGTAAAGTAGCCCAAACCGTGCAGCCAAGATGTTGTTTTTACTGTGTTGTAACGAAGTAGCTAATTCACCGTATGCGTTGTGCATAGATAGATTGCTCAATTCTTCACGTAGAGGTGCATATGGGTCATGCTGCCATGAATTTATGTGTGAAAACTGTAATTTACTTACTAAATTAGGGTGATGTTGTTTAACAAATGGCGCTAGATCGGTGTTGCTCATGATTCTAGTAACATATGCACGTTTTTTAGATTTATTCTGCCAAAAAGAGGGGTCTTCGATATTTAATAGAGGTTGGAAAACGAGAGTGCCTAAATCTGTTAGGGCAAATGCTTCTACGTTGAACACACCAGCTTGTCTATAAACTGGCATAGCCAGCCAAGACTCAAGATTGCCATCAAAATAATAGCTATATAGGAATGCTATGGCATATTCTCCTTCGGGTATTGCCCCGACAAACACTTGGCTTGAAATTGTGCCCTGAGGGTTCGCCGTTAAGCGATAGTAATCACGTTGCCATTCAACTTCATCAGGGTCAAATGAGACTTTTTTCCTTTTCGCCTCCTCACGCGCATGTGCGATTGCTGTTTGCTTACGCTGTTTCGCGTTATCCAATCTAACGACAATTACATTTTGCCAATTTTGGTGCCTAGGGGCTAGATGTGGTGTATTGTTGATAACTTCAACTGCAACAACGCCCTGACCGTTTTCTAATGTCGTTTGCTGCTGCAGTGGTGCATCCACTACTTTTAGGGTCGACTGACATGCTGAAATGAGCATTATAATAGATAAAATTAAAATCGTTTTTGACATTTTATAACTTGATCCTTGTCTTTATTATTTTTAGATATTTACTTTATCATTTGAATTGTAAATTTAAAAACCCTTACTGTATTTATACTAATGTTTTTTATGCTTTTATTCTCATCAGCTAAGCATCAGTAAAACCATATCCTGCGCACATTTACTGTTCACTTTATTTACGTTTTTCTGATTGTATTCAAGTTGTAATTGAGGCAAAAAAATGAAGAATAAGAGTCTATTTATCTACGCACTGTTTACGCTTTTATTTTCGAGCGTGGTGTTTAGTTCACAGAAGTACACGCATCAAAAATTAACAGATAACGTGTATATTATGACCCGTCACTGGGAGGGCGTTAGTATTAGCTATGGAGTAGTTGTTGGGCAAGATGGCTTGCTGTTGGTCAATTGCAATATCGCGTCAGATGCGCATCCTTTTGAAGACGCACTTCGAAAAATATCAGACTTACCCGTCAAATATGTATTAAACAATAATTATGATGGTGGCAATGCGCATCTCAATGGCTATTTTGCTCATAAAGGCGCGCAGATCATTTCTCACCAAGCGCTTAAATACAGCACTATTTTCACACAAATCCTAGTTGATGATGGTTACACCATGGAATTTGGTGGGCAAACCATTTCAATGCACCACAGTGGCGGGCACTCATTTGGGCATATGAACATACGGTTAAAGCAAGCCAATATTCTGTTTATGGCAGACAGCTATCGCAGTGACTGGTTAACGGTATTTGGACCACTGGGTGTTGATGGGCATATTGCGGGCCTTGAGTCTGCATTGACAATGATTGATGAGCAGACCGTGATTGTTCCGGGTAACGTATTACCCGATCAGTTATTTGCCAGCCGTGCAGACGTGGCGATGCAAATTAAAAGTACAGGTTTGTTTAAATCACTCGTACAAAAGCTTTCAGCTAACGGTTTATCACCGGAGGAGATCACTGAACATCAAGAAATAAAGTCATTTTTTAAAACGTATTATCCTGAGCGCTTGGACTTTGACATTATTTCTAGAGTGCGCAGTGCAGTAAACTTTCATGTCAAGACAGACTATAAAGCAACCTCAATAGAGCGGGATGAGTTGCTAGGAAAGTATGTGTCTAATAATGGCAAAATATTCGAAGTTATTGTGCAAAATGGCAGGTTGATTGCGCGCAGTGAAGGGAACTATATTTTGCCTCTTAAATGGACTGATAAAAACACTTTAATAAACCCTTCTGGTGAATTAAATGAACAGTTTGAAATTGTTCGCAATGAACTAGGGAAAATTAGAAAGCTCAAACTCCATTTTGGTAAAAGCTGGCAAAGGCGATATGTAGGGACAACCAGTTGGAGCAAGCTTTGAGTATATTTTAGCTTGATGCATGGCTGATAAACTGGATGGGATGCTTTAAATTCAGTGATTTAGTTGATACTTATATAATTGTGTGTATCTTCTGGCAGTACAATTAGAGAGATGGAGTTATGTGTCAATGCGTTTTGTATATGTGATGGACCCGATGTGTGCTTGGTGCTATGGGTTTCAGCCAGAACTAGAGGCGTTTTTAAGTGGGCATGCAAGTGCTCGGGTAGATTGGGTTATGGGCGGTCTTGCGCCAGACAATACAGAACCTATGGAGCAAATTTTAAGGGACACAATCGCTTCATATTGGCACCAAATAGAACAAAGAACCCAAGTCTCGTTTAATCACGATTATTGGCACCAGAACACGCCTTACCGTTCTACATATCAAGCTTGTCGGGCTGTGATTGTGGCGCAAACTATGAAGGAAAATGGTGCAGAAGCAATGTCAAAGGCGATTCAATCGGCCTATTATCAACAAGCATCAAATCCATCACTAGATGCGACTTTAGCAGCATGCGCGGTGTCTATTGGGCTAGACGAAGCGCAGTTTTTATCTTCACTTAATGCACAAGATACACAAGCGCAGCTGCAGCAGCATTTAGTGCTAACCCGCCAGTTACAGGTGGGCGGTTTTCCGGCATTATTTTATGTGACTGATGAAAACCATGCCTTTGCACTGACTTTAGGGTATTGCCAAGCAAGTGAGCTGTCTGAACGTTTTACGCAAATACATAATTAAAATTATAATAATATTTTAAGGTGTCGGTCTACATTGTTGTTTTTATGCCAATATTCTAATTTTCAATGGTTTTGTTTGATTTTTTATTGTTTTTAAATTAAATTTAATTTTTTAAATTTGTTTTTTTAGGTTGCTTTATGATTAAGTTTTTTCTGTTTTTAATATTGTTTTTTAGCTCTTTTTTTAGCGTCGCTGGTTGGAGTCAAAAAATGGGACTGAAAGAAGTCTATTTTGAAGGCTTGAATAATGACCAGAAAATGGTGGTTGTTTTTGATAGTAGCTTTCATGACTGTGGCTGGAATACTACGGTCAATTTGAATAAAAGTTTATTGGGTGAAAATGTTTTTAACACCTATGCAAGTGTAATATTAGGAGCTTGGCATACTAATACGGAAATAGCTATAAGTGTAAATACAAGCTCTAGAAGTAATAAGTGTGATGGAGATCGTGCTAAAGGGATTGCCATCAAGTTAGCAAAGTAATGTATAAATAATTTTAAGTAGCTTTCTTCTGTTAGGACGTTTTCCCTAGATTGAATTGTTATATTAGTTATCTTGTCATAATAAACACTAAGGCTATATAGAAATTTCTTGAAAAAATAAGTTGGAGCTTATTTTGGAACATGAGATGTAATTTTAATAAAATTTTAATTTTTCTCCCTTAAATTTTAAAGGCCACGAATTTGGTGGAAATCATTAAAAATTTAAGGACAAAAAATGAAAAGCTATATTAAGGTATTATCAGTAAGTGCGTTAATGTTTGCAGCTCAGTCTCAAGCTGCAACTGTTTTTAACTGTTCTGGTTATTTAAAAAACGTTTTTTCAATTGGCAATAACGCGTATGAAGTACGTTATTCTCGCTATTCTGATGGCGGTTTTGAGCTAGAGCCTTTGATCATTTATCCAGAGCAAACTTATTTGCTAGGCCCTGTGCTAGAAGCAATTCGTCAATCAAAAAACAACCAAGTAAAATATACACTAGTTGTAGAAAACCGCGATAGCGGCGACAGAAGATGTCACGATGGTGAGAGCAATAACGCATTATTGGCAATCACTAAATATTAATTCTGTTTTTTTAAAAGGCGCATTGAGCGCCTTTATCTGTATCATGTTAGATCTTTTGCAAAATAAACATGTGGTAGCCAAATTCATTGGCATATTCAGTACATATGTCCACTTCTTTTTGAATATCTTGCAGTGCGGTGGAATCCACCATTGTGTCTTTGAGTTCAATGACGCGTTCATGCAAAGGTCCGTAATAGTTTTGCCACGCTTGAGCGCTTTGTGGGAAATGCGCTAGGACTTTGTAGCCGAGTGTGGGTATTTGCGCCAATCTCGATTCAACTGATTGCATATCAGGGTATTCTTTAGTCCAAAAGTCTTGCGGCTGGGCACTTGGTTTTGCTGTGTGCCATACCATGTCACTAAAAACGAGTACACCGTCACTGTTGAGTATCGCGCTCCATTGCTTTAATGCATTTTGTACGCCCATGATGTAGGCGCTGCCTTCTGACCAAATAAGGTCAATGTTTTGCTTATTAAAACTCAGTTCAGTCATACTTGCGCATTCAGTTTGTAACCTGTGGCTCAACCCTTGTTGAGTAAAGCTGTCGGTCAGTGCATCAAGTGCGCTTTGCTCGTTGTCTACGGCAATAATATTGGCTTTAGTATGTGCTACAAGTAGCTGAGTCGCATAGCCTTTTCCACAGCCTATATCAGCAATTAATTGTGGAGAAAAGGGAACAAATGACAGCGCTTTAAGTGTATCTTCCTCGCTACCCGGTGCCCAGCGCACAAGAGGAGAAAAAACTTTCATAAAATCAGCCATATATTTTTCATGTTCATTCATATCTTTTGATAACCATTTTAATCTGAGGGCTTCTTTTTCATTAAAGCCTTGTTGTATTAACCAGTTTAAGTGTGCATCGGGCGCAATTGCATTGAGCTCTTCATGCCAAGCGTGTTGCGGCGCATCACCTAACATTGCTGAGAGCAAATCGCGAGCTTGCTGTTTTTGCTTTATTTCCTCGTCTAATACAGACAGTCGCTGACGTAAGAGTTGAGGGTCTATTTTGCTATCAAGGCATGCCTTACATTCTTTTATGGTAAGTCCGCCTGCGAGCAACTTTTGTATAAGTCGTACCCGTTGCACATCGCGCTCAAGATAGACTCGGTAGCCATTGCTTTGGCGCTTCCCTGTAATGAGTTGCTGCTTTTCATAGTAGAGTAGTGCCGTGCGAGACAGTCCAACGCGCTTTGCGAGTTCTGATATTTTGTACATGAACGTCACTCAATAAAATTAATGAGTACAGACTTTAAAGTATAAAGTGATAGACAGGTCAAGCTTTATAATAAAAATGAAGGAAAAAGGTGTGAGGCAAGAAAAAAGGGGCGAATGCCCCTTGGTATTTACGCTATCAATTAGGACGCTAAAGTCCTAAGTCCGGTACTCCTTTGCTCTATGGTAAAGAAATCCATAGTGCTATTCATACTATTGGCTTGATCTGCCATAGACTGACCAGCAGCTGTTGCTTGCTCAACCAATGCTGCGTTCTGCTGTGTCATTTCATCCATTTGGGTCACAGCACTGTTCACTTGTACTATGCCTTCAGATTGTTGTCGTGAAGATTCTGCGAGATCTTGCATCATGACGCGCACTTTTGAGGTTGCCTCGACAATTTCCAACAGTGTTTCCCCAGACTTGTTGACTAAAGAGGTACCTTCTTCAACTTTAGTTTGGCTATCACGAATTAGATCTTTGATTTCTTTCGCTGCTTCAGAGGAGCGCTGAGCGAGGTTTCTTACTTCCCCTGCGACGACGGCAAATCCACGCCCTTGTTCGCCCGCTCTGGCTGCTTCAACCGCAGCATTTAAAGCCAATAAATTAGTTTGGAAGGCAATTTCGTCTATCACTCCGATGATCTCAGAAATTTCTTTACTTGAATCACTGATCTCTTTCATGGCGGTAACGGCCATATTGACGACTTGGCCGCCTTGCTCTGCACGACGCTCTGCATCAAGTGACAACTCGTTGGCATTTTCAGCGCGTTTACTGCTTTGCTTCACACTGTCTGTCATGGCATCCATACTGGCTGAGGTTTCTTCGAGGCTAGACGCTTGTTCTTCTGTACGCTGACTCAAGTCCATATTGCCTTGTGCGATTTCATTGGCACTTTGGGAAATACTGCCTGCAGATGAGCGAATGCTAGAAATAATTTCCGTGAGTTTATCTGCGGTTGCATTCGTATCTTCTTTGAGTTTGCCAAATTTACCTTGGTATTCATTGGTGATACGGGTTGTGAGATCGCCATGAGCCAGCGCCCCCAGTGTTTGCATCACATCATCGAGCGCGACTTCAACGGTGCCCAATAAGTCATTTAGGCCTTGGCTTAAGTTGCCAAAGAAACCAGACTTTCCTGTTGGGTCAATTTTCTTACTTAAGTCACCTTGAGAAGCTGCTTGAACAATGTCGTCAATCTCCTTCTCTATGTTCACCTCTGCAGTACGGTCTACCCACTCCAACACGGTACCAATGCGCTTGCCATCTACTTCAATCGGGTTGGCTGTGAGGGCAAACACCTTATTACCAATGTGCTCTACACTGCGGTGGGTATCATCTAAGTTCTCAAATACCAGCTTTTGTTGTTCTGGTTCTAAATAAAAGTTATGAATTGCAAAACCCATTAGGTTCGCGCTTTCAAATACACCGACATGCTGTCTGATATCTTGCTCGGACTCTAACATCATATTTTGCAGGGCATTATTGGCATAAATCACGTTGAGGTCAGGGTCGGCTATCATCACATTTCCCGATACGCTGTCGAGTGCGTACTTCACCCGCGCGTTTTCAGAAGCAACTCGTGATTTTTCCCGTTCAAGCGCGAGCCACTGGGTCTTATCTTGCCACTCTAATACGGTCCCTACGCGCTCACCATCGACCTTGACGGGACTGGCAACAACATTAAATGTCCGTCCAGCAATCACAAATTCACTTTGGTGGCTGGTTGTAAGGCCGTCAAATTCAGCAAGTAGGTTGTTAAAATGAGAGAAGTAATAATCTAAAGCGTTGTGCTTAATATTTGCGGAGTTAAAGTCTGTGAGCTCCCGCGTTACGTCAGCTGATGCTTCTTTAAACATCTGTTCTAATGCGCCATTAAGGTAAATCACTTTGTAGTTATCATCGGTGATCATAACTTGACCAGATGAGCCATCCAGCGCGTATTTTACGCGGGCATTTTCCGATGCGACCCGCGCTTTTTCTGCTTCATTGGCTAACCACTGTGTTTTGTCTTCCCACTCGTAAACTAAGCCAACCGTTTTTCCTTCTACAACAACGGGGCTTGCAACCACTGCAAACGTTCGACCTGCAATTTTTAATTCATTTGCGTAGCTGCCGCTAAGGCCCTGTGCTTTTTGCTCGAATTCAGCGAAATCAGGGAGAAACTGGCTAAGCGACTGGTTGAGTACGCCTTTACTATCGAAGTGCGCATGCACAGTACAGATATCGCTACTTGCATTGTCGAACATGGCGTAAATGGCATCATTTAGATAGATAACTTGGTTTTGGGTATTGGTGATCATCACACACGCACTGGCGTTATCCAGTGCGCTTTTGATACGCGCATTGGTACTGGCGATACGTTTTTCTTCTTTTTCTTTTTCTCGTATTTGGCGCAGACTATCACGCATACCCATCATAGATTTAAACACGCCTTTTGGCGCGCGTTCATCATATTGCTCATCTAAGTCGCCACGGGCAATTGCCCGAGCAACGTTTTCTAGTTCGCTTGGGTCTTTGCCAAGCTGAGCCATTACGTTTCGAGTCAGGATAAAGACGATACAGCCACTGAGTAGCAGGGCAACTGCAAATGTCATCATAATATTGGTCACTGCTGACTCATTGGCTTCTTTGAGCATTGGCCCTAGTTTGTCTTGGTCTGTTTTAACAGAGAGCTTTAAATCGTCAACCAGTTTGGCAAATCGAGGTCCAAGCACATCAAGGGTATTTGTTACTTTATCATTGCGAGCTACGATGATGTCATGCACGCTGAGATAAGCTTGTTTATAGTCTGCTTCAAGTGCGCGGACTTGTGCGATTAATTGACGATTTGCCGCGGTGTTGGAGAGCTGTTCAATTAAGTCCATTTGCTGCTCAAACGCACTAAATTCTTGTTTGACTCTTTGATCTGCGCTTTCGTCATTACTCTCTAAGTATTTAATGACATAAAGGCGACCAAGTAACAGGTTACGCATCGCAACCCCCGTCAAATAAGCAAGTTGTGTGTCGTTACTTTCTGATGCACTGAACATCAGCTTGGTAAGTTCCCGCTCCATCTGTGGGCCAATGACGTTGAGTTTATTAAACACCAAGTCATTGCGTTGGACTCGATACGCTTTTATCAGGTCAAACGCCTCATTGTAAGTTGCTATTTTTGTGGTGAGTTGTTTCACCATTTCTGCACGTTCGGGTTTGTTAATTTCTCGCGTTGCATCTTTGAGTAAGTTCTCGACCTGCGTGAAATACTCATTGTATTGGCGAATGTCTTTCTCACTGCCAGTCAACAAAAAGTCTTTCACATTCATACGCACCATCAGCATATTGGACTGTAAAATGCCTGCTAGGTTACTATCACGAGCTAACTCTCGATAATCTTTAAATCCATCTGAGGCCATTTTTAAGGCAAAGTAAGAAATGAAGCCAATCACGGCAAGCGTGATCATCACAGCCGAAAAAGCAGCAATCAGCTTTGCGCGCAATGTAGAAAAAAGAGTAAGTTGCTTGGATTTAGTCATATTCAAATTCCCTTAGTCCGCAGGTGATGCGAGAAATAGAAAAAGTCCTGAGAACAAGTATAGAAGCTAAATCGCAATGCGTTTTATTATTAGCAATTGAAGTTGAATAACATCTTAAATGTGGTGTCACAACTTAGCTAAGAATAGTTGAATTAAGCATTTAATAACAATTGGTTGTGTTTAAATTTGGTAGGCTTGACTTCCCTGTGAGAGGTCAGGTTTTATATGTAAATAAATGCACTTTTTTAATTTTAGACAGCATAATAAAAGTACCAAAGCACAGTAACAGTAAAGATGTCACGACAGAACACTGGTATTTAAGTAAGGTGTATGTTATTCAATCATGGAGATGTTTTTGTTTTAGGAGCAAACATACTGTGGACATCAATATAACGATAAGAAAAGCAAATGATGAAGAGATCCACTGGGTCAATGAGCAGTATCAACGCGTGGGGTTTAAGCTATCAAGCTTCGAAACGGATCTAGTCGCCATAGCCTTAATTGACGGGCAAAAAGTTGGATTAGGTCGTATTCAAAAAATCACCGACTATGATGCAGAGCTTGGTGGCATCTATGTCAGCTCCGATTTTAGAGGAATAGGGATTGCAGCTAAGTTAGTCACCTTTTTAGTAGAAAACACAGCACAATATCGACAGGTATATTGCTTGCCATTTGAACATCTCGCTGCGTTTTATGAAAAGTTTGGTTTTGAACCCGTCTCAGATAGTGTGGCTGAAGTACCAGATCTGGTGCTCAGTAAGCATCATTGGTGTAATGAGATTTATGACCAGACGACATTGCTATTTGTAAAACATAACACTGATTTTATTAAACGAAGTGCTTCATGAGTAATAAAGATAGTTTTGAAAATAAAGCGCGTTTATTACATTTTCTAAGGGGGGTAGCCCCTTTTGATGAAAGAGAAGTCACAGCTTGCATTGATGTATTTGAGTTTAAAACTTACCAGCCAAAATCACATATTTTTGTAAGTCAGGACATTGTTAAAGACGTGCACTTTTTACTCTTTGGCTTTGGACGTTATTACTATATCGATATTGATGGCAAAGAGTTTAATAAGTCGTTGGTTAAACCCGGTGGTGCTTTTACCAGTATTGGTTCATTGATAGCGCACTCTCCGAGTCCTTTTTCTGCTCAAGCATTAAGTGAGTGTGAAATAGCCTCAATTTCTTATCAGGATTTGATTAGATTTGCTGAGCAAAACAGCCAGTGGAGTACTTTTGTTCGAAGGCTGTATGAACGATTAGCATTGAAAAAAGAAAGGCGAGAGGCCAGCTTGTTACTGCTTGATGCACAGCAAAGATATGAGCAATTTCTAGATGAGTTTGGTAAAGACAGTGAGTTAATCGCGCTGAATCAAATCGCTATGTACTTGGGTATCACCGATGTGAGCTTATCTCGTATACGCAAAAAAATGGGCTTAACATAAGTTAAGGTAAAGATATCACGCACTCAGTAAAGTCATTTTTTATTTGAGGAGCGAATAAATGCAAAAACTCTTGCCACCATTTTTATATCTTATCACCTTGATCAGCATGGCTTTATTGTGTTGGTCCTTAGATGTGAACCATCTTATAGTTTATCCCTATAACTTGGTGGGTTTGCCCTTTTTGATAGCTGGATTGCTACTGGCTGCGGGTGCTAAAAAACTCTTTGTCCATCTTGGTACCAATGTGATGACTTTTTCGGAACCGGGGAAGCTAATTACTCACGGCGCGTTTAAATTCTCCCGCAACCCTATGTATTTGGGTTTTGCGGTCTCTTTGCTCGGGGCTGCGTTATTATTTGGAGCTGGAATTGTCAGTTTAGTATGCTGGCTAGGATTTATTGTCATTACTGATCGTTGGTATATCCGTTTTGAAGAACGGGCAATGCGACAGAAGTTTGGTTCAGAGTATGCGCAATACTGTTGCCAAGTGAGACGCTGGATATAATGAATAAATAGAGGAAAGGGGGCTAAGTAGTGCCCCTAAATATGATGAATCAAGATGTAACATTGAGAACACTTAAGCCATCAGACGATGTGTATTTAGTTAACTATTTAAATGATGCAGAGGTGACTCGATATTTGTCTGATAGACTGCCCGCGCCTTACACTTTGCAAGATGCAAAATGGTGGTTGGATATTGGATGTCGTCAAAATGCACTGAATTATGCGATTGAATCACACGGTCAATTTTGTGGTGTGATTGGGGCTTATTTACCCGATAAAGCTGCACCAGAGCAGTGTGCTGAGCTGGGATATTGGCTCGCTAAGGGGTTTTGGGGAAATGGCATCGGCACTCAGGCTGTGGCGCTTTTCATTGATAAAGTGTTTAAGCAAACTCAGGTAACATCATTATTCAATCCCGTTTCGGCGCCCAACATAGCGTCAATCAGAGTGATGGAAAAAGCGGGGTTTGGCTTAAACCAGATAACGCAAAATACAGCTTTGCATCAAGGAATGAGATTCGACGAACATGTTTATGTACTCAAGCGATAATAGATCTCACACTTATCACTGCTAAATGGGTTTTATTGCTCCTTGTTCGATGAGAACATTCAAAGTTCAACAACAGCTGGAAACGCATGAAAAAACGGCCTGTAAAGCCGTTTGTGGGTCAAAAAACAAGGATAAAGATAAGGCTTATTTAACTCAAGCAGGCAGAGCCTCCGGTACATGCAAAGTTAGACTTGCAAGCAGAGCGAGTCTCTATGACGGGCATGCCACCAGCAACATTGGGTGTTAAGTTGCTATCGACGATTTGTGTATGAATAAGGTTTTTAATTTTACTTTTCTTCATTTTCAGCTTCATGATTAATTTCCTTTATTTAACTGGATGTAAGGTTCACCTTTTTTGGCAACTCTTAACCTAGCAAATACTGACAAGGAAAAACTTTAGGTTAGCTTTTGATTACCTTTGGATTGTCTGTTGAATTTTGTATTTTCCTTAACATTATCTTTGATGCAAACAGCCATCACGCTTGTTGAGTGAGGCGTTTAATGAATTGAGGCGACCCTGAGCTCAAAGGTCGCCAATAGTACTGAATTTGTGGCCGCAAATTCAGGCATTCTGATTAATCTGGGAAACACGCCTGTGGGTGAGTGCATGCCCAGATTGAGCGACATGGTTCACGCGTCTCTACTTGATTCATACCACCAGCAACGTGCGGCGTTGCTTCTAGTCCTAAAGCAGGCTTGCTAGAAAGGTTCTTAATTTTATTTTTTTTGATTGTTAATTTCATTGTTATCTCCTTAACTGTACTGAATTGTACCTTTTCAAAATTAGTCAATCTCGAATGCAAATTCAATGCAAATACATGAACTGTTACATTCATATTTGTCGATGAACAACGTTGTGATGGTTGGCCTTAGTTGATGTTTTATGAGGGTTAACTGATGTTTTTATGGCATGGTTTAATTATTTGTTTTATATGCTTTGTTTCTCGTTGAAAAACCAATAAGTTTTTAGACGTGTTGGCGAGAGTCGATGGAATCGTAAATGTTACAAATTATTGCCAACTTATGTGAATTGGTGTTTTTCATCTGACTGGCACAAAATTTCGCACATGGTACAATCGCCCGTCGAATTTTTTGGTAGTTGTACTGCCTATACATTAAGAGTGAATAGTATGAGTGAAACATTTGCAGCGATAGGCTTGGTGAACCCTAAGTCGCCAACCAATGTTGGTGGTGTGTTACGTGCTGCTGGGTGCTATGGCGCACAGGCGGTGTATTTTAATGGTAACCGCTACGCAAAAGCTGCAAAATATCATACAGACACAAAAAATGTAGCTGAGAATATCCCAATTCAACAAGTCGATGACCTAGTGAGCTTAAAAGTATCAGGGCGCGCTTTGGTGTGCGTTGAACTGGTAGAAGGCGCGACGCCATTACCGCATTTTGCTCATCCTGAGAACGCGCTGTATGTGTTTGGTCCTGAGGATGGCAGTTTGCCACAAGATATTGTCGATGCTGCTGATGCGGTTGTATACGTGCCGACAACTGGATGCATGAATTTGGCTGCCACCGTAAATGTACTTTTATACGATCGTATGGCCAAGCGTGCGACTAATTTTGATGCGGCGCAGATTTTAACAAGCCGAGATACTAATAATCGTTTAATTGTTGGTTAAAGCGCCCAGAGGGTGATGACATTCGAATGAGAGAAAGCCACGACTAAGCGTGGCTTTTGTGTTTTACATCAAGTCAAAGCGGTCTAAGCGCATCACTTTGACCCAGACTTTAATAAAGTCATCGGCAAACTTTTGCTTAGCATCATTGGATGCATACACTTCTGCTATGGCTCTGAGCTCTGAATTTGAGCCAAAAATCAGGTCAACCGCGCTTGCTTGCCACTGCTGTTTTCCTGTTTTTCGGTCATAACCCAAGTACATACCCGGCTGTGTGTCTGACTTTTTCCACTGCGTGCGCATATCGAGCAAGTTGACAAAAAAGGCATTATCTAAGCTACCTGGCGTATGCGTCAGTACGCCAATGTTTGAGTTATCCGTATTTGTTTCCAGCACACGCATACCGCCCAGTAGCACTGTCATCTCAGGAACCGATAGCCCAAGCATGTTTGCCTTATCTACCAACATTTTTGTTGGCGACATAAATGCAGAGTCATGGTAATAGTTTCTAAACGCGTCGGCTTTAGGCTCTAAAAAGCTGAATGATTTAACGTCGGTTTGTGCCTGAGAGGCATCGGTGCGCCCTGGGCTAAATGGCACTGTTTTTGGCATATCGGCATTTCTAAGAGCGCCTTCAATACCCGTTTTACCAGCAAGTACAATGACATCGGCCAGAGATACTTGGCGTTTTGAGCGTTGGTTAAATTGCGCTTTAACTTGCTCAAGCTGTGCGAGCACTTGTTTGAGCTGGCGTGGATTATTGACCGTCCAGTTATTTTGTGGAGCGAGTCGGATCCGCGCGCCATTCGCGCCGCCACGCATATCTGTGACACGGTGACTTGATGCGGCTGCCCATGCAGTTTCAATTAAATCAGCGTTACTGAGACCTGTGCGCTTGATTGCAATTTGGAGTGTCTTGATGTCACTTTGCGTGATTTTTTTACCGTTATGTTCAGGAATGGGATCTTGCCATGTCAGTACTTCGCTTGGTATTTCATTGCCAAGGTAGCGTGCTCTTGGACCCATATCTCTGTGCGTGAGCTTAAACCAAGCCTTGGCAAATGCCAGTTCGTACTCTTTAGGATCTGCACGGAACCGCTCTACAATTTTACGAAACGCAGGGTCTTCTTTGAGGGCAAGATCAGTGGTAAACATAATCGGGGCACTGCGTTTCCCTTTGATATGTGCGTCAGGTACTAAATTGGCGGCAGCTGGATTATCTGGGATCCATTGTATTGCGCCAGCTGGGCTTTTGGTTTGCACCCAATTAAAATTCATTAGATTGTCTAGGTAGTTTGTTGACCAGCGAGTTGGTGTGACTGTCCACGCACCTTCTAAGCCACTGGTACTGGAATCTGCGCCTTTGCCAGTGCCGCATTTGTTTTTCCAACCAAAGCCCTGCTGTTCAGTTGGCGCAGCAGCAGGTTCCTTACCAACACAGTTGCTAGGTTTTTTCGCACCATGGGCTTTTCCGAAGGTGTGGCCACCTGCGATGAGCGCAACGATTTCTTCGTCATTCATAGCCATACGACCAAACGAAAGGCGAATGTCGTCGGCTGCCAATAAGGGATCTGGCTTGCCATGTGGACCTTCTGGATTGACATAGATAAGGCCCATTTCAACCGCCGCCAATGGGCCTTTGAGTTTGCCTTTTTTATCACGTCGTTTGTCGGCTAAAAATGTGGTTTCTGGACCCCAATAGACGAGATCAGGTTCCCAGTCATCGCTTCTACCACCAGCAAAACCGAAGGTTTTAAAGCCCATAGACTCTAATGACACATTGCCAGCCAATACCATCAAGTCAGCCCAAGATAGCTGCTTGCCGTATTTTTGCTTAACAGGCCACAATAAGCGTCTGGCTTTATCTAAATTGGCATTATCAGGCCAACTGTTGAGCGGGTTGAAGCGCTGTTGACCGCCAGCAGCACCGCCTCTACCGTCGTGCACGCGGTAGACACCTGCGCTGTGCCATGCCATGCGGATCATCAGAGGCCCGTAGTGTCCCCAATCTGCCGGCCACCAGTCTTGAGAGTCAGTGAGGGTCTTTTCAATGTCGGCTTTAACTTGTGCTAAATCGAGTTTTACAAACTCGGCTCTGTAGTCAAACTCTTTACCATAGGGGTTTGAGTTTATGTCATGTTGCCTAAGCGGGCTGAGATCCAATTGCTCTGGCCACCAGAACTGGTTGGTTTTAATTTGAGTTGCACTGGGCGCTGCAATCGCTGCACTAGACAGTGCCAGTGCGATGCCCGAGGCTAACGTCATCAGTTGAGTACGCATAATTTACTCCAATAGGGTTACTTTAATCAGCTCAATGCTGTCTGAGTGGTGACCTTTTAGAGCCTAAGTAGGCGGGTGTTAAATGAAAAATTGAATAATTTAATGATAATTATCAGTTTTTTAGAATGTATAAAAAAAGCACATCAAAAAAAGTGTATAACGTTGAATTTATTATCTTTATTCACAGTTAAACTAAACGCAGAGTAAAGTGTGGCGAAAATACGAACAGTTGTGCGGGTGCACTTACCGTACGATTGATTAAAATAGAAAAAACAATCAATAAAAAAGAACGTTTGAATGGTCTCTATAAAACAAATCATCTATGCACTTGCGGTAGAAAAAACACTGCACTTTAAAAAGGCGGCGGATGCATGTCATGTGTCTCAATCGACCTTAAGTACGGCGATACATGAACTTGAAAAACAGTTGGGGACGGTGATTTTTGAGCGCAATAATAAGCATGTATTTGTGACTGAGCAAGGCAAGGTTTTACTGGATAAGGCGCGCAAAATTAAGCTGGAAGTCGATGAGTTTATGATGCTTTCACAAGTAGATAAGTCGCCGCTTTGCAGACCGATGAAAATAGGTGTGATCCCGACCATTGGCCCATTTTTACTGCCTAAAGTTTTGCCGGATGTACGTCAGCAATACCCTGATTTTAAGTTAAAGATCATAGAAGAGCAGTCTCATGTCTTAACCGATATGCTGCGCCAAGGCGAATTAGATGCCGCTATTTTAGCTTTGCCATATCAAATTGATGGGCTGATGGCGTTTAACTTCTGGAAAGAGGATTTTTACTGGGTTAGTCACAAAGATGAAAGCGGGGCGGGACTGCAAGAGATCACCAGCGACCAATTTGATATTGCCAAACTGATGTTACTTAAAGACGGCCACTGCTTAAAAGAGCACGCCTTGAGTGCATGTAACTTGCCGCAAGAGCAAAAAGACACAACCTTTGATAGTACAAGCTTACACACGCTGATCCAGATGGTTGCTGGAAAAATGGGTACCACCTTAGTGCCGCAAATGGCACTTGATCAACTGATAAAAGGCGAGTCTGAGCTGGTGGCGTTACACCTCAATGAGCCGGGTCCGCACCGCACTATCGCACTGGTTGTTCGGCCTAATTACGTGCGCACGAATGATATTACCCTATTGCAAAAGTTGTTTGAGCAGGCGCTCGATAAACATTGCGCAATGAGTTATTGCAGTATTTAACTGGCCCAAGGCTGTTGCACCATAAACTGTTTGAGCATGTCTGCAAACGCTTTTACTTTCGGTGGCGGGTATTTGCGGGAAGTTGTCACCAAATATACCGGACGTTCAACACCAGACCATTGTGGCAGGACTGTTTTGAGTGCGCCACTTTGCAAACAACTTGATGCTTCACTCAATGGTAGCAATGCGATGCATCGGCCACTTTTTACCATGACTTTAAGCAGTGCTATGTCGTTGCAAAAATGTGTTGGTGTGATGGTTACCTTATAGTCCCCTTGCTTCGGATGAGAGAGGGTAAGGTTATTGACCTGCTGCGAAATGGCAAAAGTATGTTCAGATAATTCAGTCACACAGGTGATATCTGGGTATTCAGGTGCAGCAACCAGTTTACTCTCTATGGTACCAAGGCGTTTTTGCACTAAGCTAGAGCTTGGTAAATGACCAACGCGAATTGCGCAATCAGCGCCTTGCTCTGCAATATCTTGGATATGATTACTGGTCTGGATATCGAGTTGTAGATCAGGATAAGTGCGCATAAACTCTGGCCAAAAATCTGCCAGCGCAGTTGTGGCCAAGTTACTCGGAGCCAAAACTTTTAGTCGCCCGCTGATCAACTGAGATTGTGATTTGAACTCTGTAAGCTGAGTTTGAATCGTCTGTAAATCCACTGCATATTGCCGATATAACTGCTCTCCTGCCTGCGTGACATGTATGCCCCGTGCATGTCTGTTTAGCAGTGACTGTCCGATGTGCGCTTCGAGTGCGCAAAGCCTGCGGGAAACAGTCGCGACAGTGGTATTTAATTGTTTGGCTGCACGGCTTAAGCTGCCACAATCGACAATGATAGAGAAAAGGTAGAGGTCATTTAATAGCATTACATATATGTAAAGTTAGTTCGCATTTGTTTGTATAGTTTACGTATATGATGCTAGTTATGATAGTTGTTCTTTATTGATACAATTTAAAAAGGACACCTTATGAGCTATTACATTGTTGCCAAGCTAATGGCAAACCACGGCAATATGTCAGAAATTACGGCTGAACTGAATATTTTGAAAGCGCATACAGTCGATGAGCCTGGCTGTATCTATTTTGAAATTTATCATGCTCATGACGAGCCGGGTGTGTTTTATTTGTGGGAAGCGTGGCACTGTGAAGCAGATTTAAAGCGTCATTATGATGCGCCTCATACCCAAGCCTATTTTGCTAAACAGCATACGCGCATTCTTTCTTGTCAGCCTATCAGTAAGCTCAGTGCTTAAATTATGTCTTTTTTGCGGGGTGTCGTTACGCTTTAATGCTTTCTGTAACCCTCAGCTACATCAAAGTATTGAAAAATAACATTCAATAACAACTCGCACTGACCGTGAGCAATATACTTCCCACAACGCCACTTTGAGGAGAGTATTGTGAAATTAATAACTGGATTGGTTTTATCTGTTGCGGTATCTGTTTTAGCTGGGTGTAACAATGACGACACCTACACTGCTGACGTCAGTGCAATTAACTTGGTGAACAGTGAAATGGATGTGTATTGGGAGTTTGAAAAAGGCCATGAAGAAATGTCTTTATCAGATGAAAATGGTTTGTTGTTCGGCGCTAAATCAGACGAAAAGTTACTTGTTCAAGACGACTCAGATGGCAATGTATTTTCATTTTATGCTGTAGAGGGTAACTCCAAAGAAGTGGCAATTGCATCGACGCGTTTTAGATTTTCCGAGCACGGTGACTATGTTGTTTATAGCTATGGTCGATTAGATAATGACTCAGCGCAGGCTGCACAGCTAGATGCAGTAAAAATTGACGATGCAGAAGTGGCTAAAAGTAAATATCGAGTGATTGTTATCCATACCTATGTCGCAGATATGGGCAAAGTGGATGTGTATATGGGAGACAAAAAATTAGCTGAAAACTTGGAGTATGGTGATGCGACAGAGTTTGTTGACCTATCAACGGATCTAAATGAGCTGATTGTGGTTAAAGCAGGTCAGGGCGCAAACACAGATACACCCATTGCAAAGGTGACTTTATCGGCAGAAGCGGGCGACATTCATTTAGCGTATATTACAACTACTTCTGAAAATGAAGGCAATATCAAATCGTTTAAAGTCGCGCCTAAAGCGCAGTAGCGAATGGTACTTGTCGATTGTTTAGGTTATTTAAAAGCGGCATTGTGCCGCTTTTTGTATTTTAAACAGCGTGTTAAGTTAATTGACTTAACGTATTAAGGTCTATCCCTATATCTTTCATTCTTTTTAAGAGAATGAAACTCTCTATTTTTACAAATTTTATTTCTCTAATTAGATAGTAAACTTGTTAGCAAGTCGGCAGAGATGCCAACAAAACAAATTTACAGCTTTGGAGAACATCATGAATTTACTCAATATCGTTTCTAATAACGACCATCTATCGAATGCCGCAAACTTACTAGGTCGAGTTGGTTTATCTGCCATTTTTATTTTGGCAGGGATGAATAAAATCCAATACTTTGAGGGCAACGCTCAGTATCTCGCCTCTGGTGGTTTACCTGAGTTTTTACTACCGTTAGTGATTGCGTTTGAGCTGATTGGTGGATTATTCATCTTAGCGGGTGCATTAACCCAGTTAACCGCATTGGCTTTTGCTGGATTCTGTGTAATGAGTGCTTTGGTGTTTCACAATAACCTTGCGGATCAAATGCAGTTTTTTATGTTCTTTAAAAACATTGCCATGGCAGGCGGCTTTTTAGCCTTAGCCTCTACTGGCGCAGGTCGCTTTAGTGTCGACCACAAGTTGGCTAAATCAGCATAAAGGGCGGTGGCCCAAATTTGGGCCAAACTTTGAACTGCTATGTTAGCAGTTGCAGATACATATTTAAGCATAGGTTAGGAGCAAAAAAATGGGTTTATTGGTTAACGGACATTGGCAAGACAAGTGGTACGATACTAAATCAAGTAATGGTGAATTTAAACGAGAGGCTGCGCAATTACGAAATTGGGTTACCCCTGACGGCGAAGCTGGCCCAAGTGGCGAAGCAGGTTTTAAGGCAGAAAAAGGCCGTTATCACTTGTTTGTATCACTCGCTTGTCCTTGGGCGCACCGCACATTGATATTTAGAAAGCTTAAAGGGTTAGAGGACTATATTGATGTATCTGTGGTGAGCCCTGACATGTTAGAAAAGGGTTGGACGTTTGATAAAGCAACTGGCAGCACAGGCGATGCGTTATTTGACAGCAACTTTATGCATCAGATCTATACCAAAAATAAAGCAGATTACAGTGGTAGAGTAACGGTGCCAGTATTGTGGGACAAACAAGCTCAGCGGATCGTGAGTAATGAGTCATCTGAGATCATTCGCATGTTTAACACTGCATTTGATACGCTGACAGGCAATACATTAGATTTTTATCCAAGTGCTTTACAGACTCAAATCGATGACATCAATGATTTTGTTTATGACTCGATAAATAACGGGGTATATCGCACAGGGTTTGCCACCAGCCAAGATGCTTATAATCAAGCGTATGACAAACTATTTGATGCGCTAGATAAAGTAGAAAATATTCTAAGCGAAAATAGGTACTTAGTTGGTGATACATTAACAGAAGCCGATTGGCGTTTATTTACCACCTTGATAAGATTTGATGCTGTGTATGTTGGCCACTTTAAGTGTAATAAGCGCACAATTGAAAGCTACCCAAATTTATCTAATTACGTCAGAGAATTATATCAATACCCCGGTGTAGCTGAGACAGTTGATTTTTATCACATTAAACGTCATTACTACTTCAGCCATACAATGATCAATCCAACGCAAGTTGTGCCCAATGGACCTGGTATAGATTACGCCCGCCCACATAATCGTGGCTGATAATTAAGTTAAGTACAACAAGAGCCAGAGATGGCTCTTTTTATTTTTACAAAGCAACTTTCCGATATGTTTAGAGTGCATACTTTGGGTATGTGATGCGTAAAATTATAAGGTGCGTTGAGCGTTTTAATAATGAAGTATAGTGTCTCCAACAAGTGACTATTTGGCGGTTAATCTCTCGCAAATTTTAATGTGCTTTTTGAAATAGTGATGTTTGATATTTAAATTTTTCTCGTTTCAACATGAAATAATTAATAAATTGTATTTGTTTTTTAACATTGGAGGTGTAAATATAAAATTTCAAAAAAAGGAGGTTTTATGAAATATTCAGTTGGTTTTATGATTTTGCTGTCATCGGCAACAAGTGTAGCTTCAAATATTCATGTTTATGATAGTGGGTATCAGTCGAGCTATTTTTGTTTAACAAATCAGTTATACAATGGGGTGCCCAAGTATTGTGGTGCGACAGGCACTTATACTCATAAACATATCCCAGTTGTGGTTGAAAAAAACAATAATCACTTTGAAGTGTTTTCTAATAACGAAAATGGCAACTTAGTCACTTATGTAGTGAAAAACTACAATCAAAAAGTAAAAGTCCATACAGAGAGCAATTGGAATGATCCACATACCAATGCGGTGGTCGATATTGATAAAAACGGTTATATTTACGTGCAACTGTCTTCGCGTGGGCTTGGGCACAAATATCGAAGCGGGCACCTTTACAAATCAACAACCCCTTATGGCACTCAGTTTCAAAAGCTTAAAGGCTTGCCCAATCACGGTGACTTTAATCAGTCATACCCACAGTTACACTTAGACAATGCTTTAAACCGTCTTGCGGTATTCACCCGGTATGAATATGCAGGGAAAAAGTCTGTACGGACACTGTGGTTTGATAATAATGGTCATGAATTTAAATTAGCCGAAGGTGGTCATTATGCGGTCAGTGATACTAATGATGATGGGGCAATTTATATAGCGTATAACTATCACCCCAATTACAACCTAGATCGCCGCTCAAACATTCATGTGATTAAGTCTTATACTTTCAACCCAAACACTTGGTACAACATTAAAGGCGAAAGGCTCACCTTGCCACTTGCTGAAAACGACTCCCGGACTTTGGTTTACGACTCAGAAGCCAAAGGGACATATATTTATGTGAAAGACATTGTTGCTGAAGAAGCAGGGACGGGGGGCGGTGTGCATGTTTTATTTACCGAAAGTACGTCTTTTGATCCGACTAAAGGGTCACGTTACGTGAAAGATTTAGATATTCAATCTGCAAATAAAGTAGCAGTAAATACCATCACTGCGACCAATCATAATTACTCTGGCGCAACATACTTAACCAACCGTTTTGGTTGGACGGTACACAGCATTTTAGTTAACGGTAATAACCACCAACCATACTTCGGTGGTGATATACAGCTATATCAACGTGTGAATGGTCATTGGCAATACAAAAATACTTATGCCGATGGCGGCAATTATACTTACATCAGAAAAGTAAGGGGTTCAGGTCACAAAGCGGTTGCTTCAAAAGGCGTAGGGGAAATTGATAACGGAAATACGCAAATACGTATTGAAGTCAAATAGCTCAGATGCGAGTTAAGACGATATAGTTAACAATACGTATTAAGTGCGGTTTTAAGGCACCTTATAAGTGCCTTTTTTATATCCAGCATCAAAGCTTTTTTTGCGTCATTTCACAGTATATGGTGTAACTATTTAAATGTACGAGGCTTGTTTAAGCTTTGCAGACAAGAGCGATTTCTCTTTCTGTGAATAAATCAATTAAAGGGTAGAAACCATTATTACTTCCCCAAAGAGCCGCTTCAGCGGTGATCAATCCTAAATTCTGAGCATATAAGTTGTGTTCTCTTACTTGAGCCACTGTAAGTCTTGGGCCCATGGTACACCTTTTACCTATATTTAACATTGCTCTCTCTATATATTCGTCTAACGTGATAATAGAGCTTACTTCGCTGTTGGCAGCCACCGAAAATGTGTTTGTTGACAGTATAGTAAGTAGTAATAGTGATGCTAATTTCATATTTTATTCCTTTAGACTTTATGGTCTACCAACAGAGCAGATTAATGTCACACGATTTTCAAAGGGATTAATGACTGGGTAGTAGCCAGTTGCTTTACCCCAATTTGCAGCTCGTGTGGTTATGAGCCCATTTTGTAATGCATAATCAATGTACATTCGCCAGTTAAGTGGGCCGTGAATGTTGCCCATGCATCGTCCAGGTGCTTGGCTATCTGCGTAGGCTTTTTGTTGATAGGTGCTTAAGTCCATGGCTGCAAAAGACTCAAATGAGAATAAAGAAAGAGCACTTACAATTGTAAATACTTTAATATTCATAATAATGTCCTTTTTATAATTAAATTTAAGGTTTGGTTTATAAAGAAAGCGATATATGTAATGTCGTGTAACTTATAGATTAGGTGTTTTAGGGGGTCCATTTACATACCAGAGTTACCTTGTAACTGAAAGGATCGATAATTGGATAGTATGTATTGGCTTTTGCCCAATTTGCGGCTCGCTCAGTTATGATGTTTCGATTGAGTGCGTAATTAATTCGAATTAAAACATCGTGATAAGTTAACGGAATACCGCCTATACATCCTCGATGAGGAAGCCCTTGGTGATACTCTGCATATCTCTTGTACTGTCCCAAATCCATCGCAGCATCGGAATTAAACGAAATCAGTGAAAGAGTAGATATTAGACTTACAGCAGCAAGTATTTTTATAGACATCATAATTTCCTTATAAATAGCATTGATTATCTTTGCGTGTATTTGAAGCTGGCTATGTTAGGTCACCTTTGCAGACAGCAGCGACTTGATTCGAAAACATGTCAACAATAGGGTAATAGCCATATGCTTTACCCCAATAGGAAGCCCGCTCCGTGATTAAACCTTGGCCAAGCGCCCAGTCAATACGGAGTTTGACTTGGTGATATGAGATAGGACTATATACACAGCGTCCTGGTATTTTGGCATCTTGTAATGCTCTGAATTCATACTGTTGCATATTTAAGGCGGCAAAGGAGTCAAAGGAGGCTATAGTCAAAAAACCAGTAAAAGCGACTGTTAATTTACGCATTATTATTTCCTTATTACTTGTTGAGTTAAGATGAAAAAATTAGCTACGACCGGCGGAGCAAACTGCTGAAATTTCGCCAGTAAATATATCTATTACTGGGTAGAAACCAAATGTATTTCCCCATTCTGCAGCCCTTGCTGTAATGAGTCTGTTTTCATATGCCCAGTGATTGCGAGCGGTATAATTGTAGACAGGCGTCTGATATATACAGCGACCTTGCATTTGGGCATCTATGTTTGCACGATGCTGAAAAGTCCAAATATCCATGGCAGCGTTCGCACTAAATGAACATGCAGAACTAACCATAGTGGTAATAAACAATAGTCTTTTCATATATAGCCTTTTATATAGGTGCTTCAGGAGCACCTATCCCCCTTTACAAATAGCGGTTATTTGATGTGAAAACATATCTATAACAGGGTAATACGCGTAGGCTTTTCCCCAGTATGATGCTCTTTCTGTTATCAGCCCTTGGTTGTAAGCCCAATTTATACGAACTTTCACTTCTGAATATGACACAGGAATAGATGTACAACGATTTCTTACTTGGCTGTCTAATCGTGCGCGTTCTTCATAGGCTTCTATGGTAAACACATCATTTGCTTGATAAGTAAATGATGTGAGTGTGCTAACTAATGCGATTGCATTAAGCAACATACATACTTCCTTTGTAAGTGAGTTTATTGATGATGTCTAATTGTGAGCACATGTATCGCATACAACCTTATCTGTTTTATTAGCAAAAAATCGTCACAAAAGGTAAGTCGCGGGTTTGCAACGCCCGCCATTTTTGATTTACCAATTTATATGCGGACTTTGTATGTAATGCGCTAGTTGATAGAGGTAAAGGTATAAGGTCTGACTCGGCATGAAAGTACGACTTCCCAGCTAGATGTCTCAAAAAAATATCCTAGATATGGGTAGTACCCCTGTGATTTTGCCCAACCAGCAACAGGCTGTGTAATTTTCCCCATGTCAATGAGTTCATTAAGATACTCCGAAAAACTCATATTGTATCTAGGGTGGTAGCAGATGATGTAATCAGGGTTTGCCTGGTCAAATTGCTCGCTCATTTGAATGAACTCACTTAAAGTGACAGCAGAATATGCACTGGAAGATATTAGCATTAAAACACTTGATAAAATGATTGATTTAATCTGAGTGTCAATTAGGCTTTTTAGCGCTTTGCCTTTAAATTTCATGTCGATTCCTTGATTAAATAATATGGCTGATAACGAATTTATTTTGTAAACCCTTTTAAAAAAGTAAGCCTTATAGCTTTTTGTCATGTATTTGAGCTGGTCCAAGCGCTTTTACTCTGATGAAAGGAGTCTAATCTATTTTTACGTACTTATATTTTACGATTTATGTTTTAACATTGTTTAAATTTGTGATCAATAAGTAATCAAATGTAAATTTTGAGTTTTTTAAATAACCTTTTAAATTAGCGGTTTATAATTTAATTAATTTTTCTTTGGGAAAGCAGGCGAGGTTACGGGTTTTTTGAGGGTTATAGGTTTATTACTACTAGACTATGGTTTTATTTTATTTATTAATGCGTTAGGTTTTATTGTTTATTATACATGATTATTGTTTTTATGTTTATAAATAAAGGGCATGGTGAGAATATAATCTCACCATACATGTTTATTACGAAGTAACTACATCGCTTGCAATAGCATCGCTACTCCAATACCTGCACCTGTACCAATAATTACGCCCATCAGCGCCATTAAAATTGCAACCGGAACCAGCGTTTGGCTATAGGCCGCAGCGAGAACAGGTGAGGATGCCACACCCCCAATGTTAGCTAAAGATGCAATCCCGCATGTGAATAGATCAAGTTTGAATATTTTCGCTATCACTGTGAGGATCACACCATGGATGAGTAGAATAACGAATCCAGCTAAAATGTATGCTGGCGCTTGAGTAAGCTCTGCAAAATCAGCATTTGCTGCGATAAGGCCAACCAAGGTATAAAGCAATACATTGGACAGCTGAGGTGAACCAGGTAATTTACCTAGCGGCGTCATTGCGCAAATAACGCCAACAATAGTCACTATCATAATGCTCCACGTCGTACTCGTCAGTACAGCATTGTGAGGTAAAAGACCTGAAATGTAGATGGCCAGCGCCGATAAACCAAAAGCGCTGCCTAGCAGTAACATCATGTCTGGGAATGTCGTTTCTTTTCTGATTTTGTCATTGGAAAGCGTGAGCTTTTTTTGTAGTTCGTCCAGTGTACTGGTATCAGCTTTTGTCCATGCATTAAACTTGTGAGCAAAAGGGACTAACGCTAATAAGAACATAATCCACATCGCATAATCAATAGAGTCTATGAGCAGTGTATACCCCATACCCGCATCATTTAGACCAAGCGATTGTTGCACGGCAACCATATTCTGTGTACCACCAATCCAACTGCCAGCTAATGCTCCAAAAGTCAGTGCGGCATTATCATTTAAGTAACTTTGGAACAGGGCGAACGAGACGATGAAGCCCAGCACAATACTTAAAGTAGCAGCAAAAAAAGTGCCTAGTAATTTAGGGCCTAGTTTTACGATATCTCTCAAATCAGCTCTGAGTAACATCAAAAATATCATAGCTGGTAAGATCGCGGTTTTAACCTCGCCTCGTGCCTGTTTAACAGAGTCTGTCATTTCCCAGACGCCTAATGTTGACATAACCATAGCGGAAAAATAGATAATAATGACCGCGGGGACATACTTAAAAAAAGATCCATTTTTGTACTTGTCTTCTCCCCAAATTACGATGCTGGAGACAAACATTAAGAATGCAATAAACGCAAAACCGTCTTGGATCATACCTTCCTCTTTTTCTAATTATTATAAATTGCCCGCTATGCTAGCGGAATTTACCGAAAAAAACGACGCTAAATTTTAAATTTGGTTACAACTATGTGTTTTTAAAGTTACCAAAAGTAACTGATTAATATGCTATTTTAAATATGTCGGCGGTGAGCCGGGTTACTGTCGGGCACTAGTCGAGGTATTTTCTAGACCGTCATGCCATAGTTTCACTCATTCTTCATACACCAAATACGTTAGGGAATAAGATGATATTAAAGCAGCTTCGATTAAGTCGGAGTTTATCTCAAGAGCAGTTAGCTCATATGTCTGGGTTAAATGTACGAACTATTCAGCGTATAGAGGCGGGTGCCAACGCGAGTTTAGAGTCAAAAAAGTGTCTAGCTAGCGCCCTTGAGGTCAGCATACAGACATTCGAACTTGAGGAGTTGGCGATGACGGATAGCATGCAAAATTGGCGCGCGCTACCCATTGTACTTAAAGTTTGGTTTGTATTTAACTTTTTACAGGTAAGGCCCAAGCGCAGCACAGCAAGTAGAGTTGTTTACTTAAGTCATACAACTGGCTTTTTATTTTGCGGGTTAGGTTTAGTACATGAGGCTGCATTAGTGGGTGGCCTGATGCTTTTAGTCACCGCTTATCTGTTTTCATTCCTTAAGTGGCAAGGTGATAAATATGACATTTGGCGCAACTAACAGCGATGTTATCTCTTAGGAAAAGTTGTGTAATGTCGAGTAAAGCTGGTAATGTGTGCTGCGCATCTAATTTTGATGCGCAGCGATTAATGACTAGAATGTATTAAAAAATTGCAACTGTGACGGATGTTTAAGTGCTTTTGGTCTAAGCGTTTGTATTTGCTGTAGGACGTCAGCGTGATCGTAACCAAGGCGTTTCATTAAAAGACCAATTACTAGCCCAGTTCTGCCAGAGCCCCCTTTGCAATGTACCGCCACTGTGCCTTTACTCTCAAGAATAGAAAAAACTTCTTCGATGTGGTTATTAAATGCATTAACAAAATCTTGATTAGGTTCATCATCGTCAGGAAGGGGGAATTGAAACCACTTTACATTTTGCTCTTTGCACACTTGCGCTAAGCTCTGTGCATTATTTTTAAGAAGCTCGCTGTCATACATCAGTGTAATAATTGCATCTGTGCCTGCGCCTTTAAGTTGAGTAACAGACTCAGTGATGCCAACATCTTTTGTACCAGGGCAAGGGGTGAAAATAAAGGTGGCACCATTATCTAGTGACAGCTTATCAAAAGGGTGAGTTTGCATAATTGCCTCTTAGTGTGTTTGTGGGTCAAACCAATGTTTGGTTTTATTAACGATAGCGACTAAAGACAACATCACCGGCACTTCTACTAAAACACCAACTACGGTGGCAAGCGCAGCACCTGAGTGCAATCCAAATAATGATATTGCAACAGCCACTGCGAGCTCAAAAAAGTTTGATGTGCCAATAAGACAAGCGGGAGCCGCGATGTTGTGTTTAAGTTTCAGTTTGAGTGCAGCGAAGTAAGCGATGAAAAATATGCCATAAGTTTGCAAGATCAAAGGAATTGCGATTAAAACAATATTCATCGGCTTAGAGATGATGGTATTGGCTTGAAAACCAAACAGAAGCACAACGGTTGCCAACAGACCTACTACAGAAAAAGGTTTTAATCTTGCCAGCAATGCTTCTATAGCCCCCTCATTTTTTCCTGAAGCATTGAGTTTTTTGCGAGTGTATATACCTGCCATTAAAGGCAGTAAAACGTATAACACGACAGAAATAAACAGTGTATCCCACGGAACATGAATATCTGATACACCAAGCAGCAACCCAGCTATTGGTGCAAATGCAAAGATCATGATCACATCGTTCACAGACACCTGCACTAACGTATAGTTTGCATCGCCCTTAGTGAGCTGAGACCAAACAAAAACCATGGCGGTACATGGGGCAACACCCAGCAGGATCATGCCTGCGATATATTCTTGCGCTGTTTCTGGGCTGACAAAATCTGCGAAGAGCCCTTCAAAAAATAACCAGCCTAAAGCAGCCATGGTAAATGGTTTGACTAACCAATTTATGATGATAGTCAGGACGAGGCCCTGCGGGTTTTTACCGACTTCTTTGATGGTTGAGAAGTCTATTTGCACCATCATTGGATAAATCATTATCCAGATAAAAATCGCGACCACGAGATTGACATTGGCATAAGTCATGGTGGCAATGAATTCAAACAAAGGCGGATATACCACACCAAGCCCAACACCGATGGCAATGCTGGCAGCAACCCAAACTGATAAATAACGCTCAAAAATACCCATAAAATAGTGCCTTATTTACACAAGTTTGCAAAACGAGTAGGGCGATCACCCATGGTATTAAGCCTATTTAACTCTTGCTCGATAAAGCTAGGTTCATTGATGACTGTAGAGGTGATAATGTGCTTCATCCATTCAGGCAATGTCGGGTTAAGCGAGTAAAAAACCCATTGATGGTACTTTCTATCAGATAAGATCCCAATTTTACGCAGCTGTGCGAGGTGACGAGAAACTTTTGGCTGGCTCGACTCATCCAGTGCTGTCATTAGCTCACACACGCAAGCCTCTTTTTCTACTGCAATAATCAGTAAGGTTTTTAGACGTGTTTCATCAGCCAATGCTTTGTAAAAGGCCGTTGGTTGGATTGTTGCAGGCTTTTGTGTCGTGCTTTCAATCAACAGGGATTGTATTTTTTCATTGATTTCTTGCAGTGTTTTTTCAAAAGGATTATCGCATTGGCGAGATTTAGGCTCTGCAATATCCCAAGCAAGGCAGTTTACGCCATTGACCCGGCCTTCACATTCTTTGGTTGCGCTAGCACATAGGGTTATCACATAGTCGAAGTGCATCGCGGCGAATTCATCTATATGTTGTGATACTAACCCTTGGCTATTTAAGCCAAAATGATCAATGGCTTTGATAGTACGAGGATCTGCGCCGCTCGGGCTAGTGCCAGCACTGTACACATCGTACTGGCCTTTACCGTGATGCTTAAGAAGCACTTCAGCCATAAGAGAACGTGCTGAGTTCTCGGTGCATAAAAATAAAACTTTCATATAAGCGCACTCAAAGTTAGTACATAACAAATTTGTTATATACTAACTTTGTTATGTAATAGTCGCAAGGATTTGTTGAGTTGCTTTTAAGTTTATAGTGGTTTTCGTTATGAGTTGCTGTGCTTAGGTAGGCGTTCTTGATGGTACTCTTTGTGGTTGTTTTTTGACCTTAATTAAACAGTATCTATTATGCTGAGAATAGTCCGTCTTATGTGGGTTATTTAACCAAGACAGGGTTATTGAGCTTAGCAGTAACGAAAGACATGGAATATATAAAACAGCGTTAGCTATAAATATATTAATGGTGCAACTAATAACTCGAGCTAGGCTATATGAAATAATATGTTAACAAATTATTTTTGTTATTTATTTGTGTTTCTTGTTGATTTTTTGCTCTCAACTTTGAGATAGTATCCCTGTAAATGGAAAGTTACTGTCAGTGAGTGCTAATTGCATTCGGTGTATTGTGGATATACAAAAGGAGTTTGACGCGTTGAATAGCGAGCCCAAAAAAACTACATCATTTCTTATACTAGTTATCTTTTTCTTGTTGCAAATGACGGTTGTCGCCTCAAAAGCACATGCAAGTTTATTTATTCCTATCAGTGTAGGAAAAACTTTAATAATGGTGCCTCGGCCAATAGAGTCTGGTGAATATAATGCACAAATTACTGAAGATAGTCGGGGCAGAGTACTTACTTGGACTTCTGAATTAAGTGCTGACAAGTATGCCATTCAAGTTTTAAATGAAAACGGGCACTGGGAAACGTTACTATTCACCACTGAAACATCCGTATTGCTAGATGATAGGTTTAACGATTTTGCACAAGTCAAAGTGGCTTTGTGTTATAGCCAAAGTTGCTCGTTAATCGCAGCAGGCAGTTTAGTCCAAAATATATTTGAAACTGACTATGCTGATGCAACTACATCAATACCTGTCAATGCATCTCTTGTTAGCCCAAGTGCGCCAAATGTTGATAGTGTAGGCACGCTTAAAGGCAGCGCGAGCGTAAGCGGCGGCACTGCAACGTATTCTATTCCTATTGAATTAACGGCTGGGCGTGCAGGTATGCAACCCAGTGTATCGTTAACTTACTCTTCTCAAACTGGAGGGGGTATTGCAGGTAAAGGTTGGTTATTGTCTGCTGGCTCAGCCATTACACGCTGTCCTGCAACATATGCACAAGAAGGGTATACCAGCAATCCGCTATATAACAATGATGATAGGTTATGCCTCAATGGTCAAAAATTAGTGCTCGTTCGAGGGCGATATGGTGAAAGTGGTGCTCAATATAGAACTGAGATAGACAGTTTTGCACTTGTTACGCAACAGGGTGCATTAAATTCAAATTCTAGTTATTTTAGTGTTAAATATAAAAATGGCCATGTCAGTGCTTTTGGAACGTCAGCTAATAGTCGCGATATTCATCATCAATACAAGGGACCATATTCTTGGCTGATTGACTATACACGTGATGCAACGAGTAAAAACTTTATTCACTATGAATACGTTCTTTATGGTGAGAATGAAAAGCTACTAGATAAAATAAATTATACGGGAAATAGTAGCTCTCATTCAGGTATTCATAATATTCACTTCGAATATGAGCAGGTGGGCGATCCGACTACTAAATATCATCACGGAGTAAAATACGAAAGTACGCAACGTTTAAAGCGTATTATTACAAAACATGAGAAGAGTCAAACACGCGCTTACATTCTAGATTACAAAGTTAGTTTGGCATCAGGTTCCGATTTACTCGCTTCTGTTGAGTTATGTTATGGCTCAACGGGGGCTTATTGTTTGCCTAAAACCACATTTGATTGGGCCGATCAGTCAATGACAGTGAGAGGCACATTCGTAAATATAAATGCAGGAAAAAGTATCGCAGCAGTATTACCAAATGGCGATCGAAATGGTGATGGTGCAAGAGATTGGCCCGGCTTTTATATCAATGCAGAAGGGAATATAACAAATAATACGCACCCGATGACTGACTGTGAGTTTTCAGGCACTAGCGGTGAAAAAGTAAATTGTAATTCACAAACTGCAGACTATAACTTAGATGGGCTAACAGATGACTTTGATTTTGAAGCGGCTTCAGTAAGTTCTAAGAAAAAACTAGTTATTTATCGCAGTAATTCAAATGGTACTTCAACACAGATCAACACAAATATTGAGGTACCACATTTGTCTTCTTTTCTACACGTCGGCGATATGAATGGCGATAGTTTACCTGATTTGGTCATTTATGAAAAAACGGCGTCATACAGTGCTGACGAAATAAACTTTTATTATCACAGCGGTAACTCTGCATCTCCATATTCGGCAGCCCGAAGTCAAAAGCTATTTTCAGTCAATAAACGGACTAATACTACGATGCCTTCTGAGTCATATGCACTGGGTGGTGATTTTGACGGTAATGGTATTCCAGACTTTTACCGTGTATCCCTTGGTTCTAATGATAAAGGGCAGGGCAGGCTTTCATCTATTTTGCTTATATCATCAGATGGTAATTTACTGAGTTCATTCCCAAAAGCAGTGAACTTTGATGATGAAAATGATTATCTAGACCGACATGAAGGGGCTTGGGCTCGCTTTTATCGTTTTGCAGACTTAAATGGTGATGGCTTAAAAGATTGGTTTGGTTGGTATAAGCCAAGGACTAACGGCAGTCGACTATTTGTGAGATATAGCACTGGCAATGGTACATTTGGTGCTGCGATAAATACCGGGAAATGGATCAGTAGTAGAGAGTTTATTTTTGAAGAGCGCTTTGGAGGGGAGGGGGATACAGAGAGTCTGCGCAGTGCCCATATTCCTAAATATGGCGACGCAATTAAAGTATCTGATATTGATGCAGATGGCAAAGAAGAGTTATTAGTACCAGCGAGCATAATTGTAAAAGGCTGCCATAATGTCAGTCATTATCAATATAGAGGTCAGAGCGTAACTGAATTTTGTGGTGAGCAAATTTATACTGAAACAGTACCCAGTGGTAATAGAAGAGTAAAATCTATAGAAGGCAGCTACGACCGTAGTATTTACTCATTCACAAAACTAGAGTTAAAGAACAACAGCTTTGTTAGCTCAAGCACAGATTTTATAGGCTCTATTTACCAATCTGCTATGGTTGATGCGCAGGGGGATGGTTTACCAGATCTTGTGTTTAACTATGGATGTGAGCGAGGTGCGAGTGGATCCAATTGCCGTTTTTTAGATAGCACACCAACTGGTTATGCTAAAGGTAAAATTAATATCAGCCGCAATTATGGCACTGGATCAGGCACTAATGGTAGTCGCTATCGTCCATTGGATTTGCTGAGTTCAGTGACCAACGGGGAAGGGTTAAAAAGTGAATGGCAATATCGCCCGCTTTCGTCTTCTGTGAGTACGGGTATCACTGGTCTTGAACAATTATATAAGAGCGACACTACTTATACTCGAGGCTACCAGAACTTTACCTCTAGCATGTATGTGGTTAACGAGTTTAAGCAAGACAACGGCGTGGGAGGGGATTTCGTCCGTAGGTATGCGTATCGCGGTGCTTTATTTAATAATCAAGGTAGAGGGTTCTCAGGGTTTAGAACGATAATAGAAGCGGATATTACACAGGGACTGGTTACTCAGTCTGATTTTCGTCAACACTTCCCTTATGCGGGTAAGCTAAAGAGGAAAGCGACGTTTACCTCAGCTGAATACCCTAAAAATGGTAACGCTTTGAATCCGGTTGAAAGCATGGCCATTAGTCAGTCTGCAATATCCTGGGTAGATAATTCAAGTCATACTATTTCGGGCGTTTATAGTGTTTATGCTAATTCAAGTTATGACGTAAAACGAGATTTAACCACAAAGGATAAGCTGGTAGAAAAGCGCTCTAAGGTATTCTCGATTGATAAATACGGGAACATCACCAAATCTGAGCAGACCCTTGAAGATAGTAGTGGTTTGGTCAAAACAATCACAGAGAACACGTTTAACAATAATGAAAATGATTGGTGGATAAATAAGCTAACCAAGAGTGTAGTCACTAAATACGCTGTTTCTGGTCGAAGTGGTAACGATCCATACACTCAATATTCGGGCAGTGAGCAAGGGCTCGACGTCACGACTAATACGTCAACAGATTTCAGTAACTTTAATAATGCAAGGAAAGCTAAAACAGTCACCGTAAGAGGTTCCAGCGGCGTTGGCCATCAGACCGAGTACGAGTTTAATAGCTATGGCCTGCCAATAAAAGTCACCAATAAGGCTCGCGTTTATAATAATTCTGCTTGGACTGAACAAAGCCGTGTTCAGACTATAAATTATAGCTTAAATGGTCAATCCGTAGCTTCTAGCGGCTATTATATTTTTGATGTAACTAACGCTAAACAACATAGAGTGCGTACTATTACAGATGCAAAAACCGGCCTTAAAAAGGAGGTTCACAAACAGGTCAATTCAAGAGACTTTCTCACTACTAAATTTACATATGACGGTTATTTACGACCATATAGTCAAAAAGTGGAGGGGTCTCCGACGGCTTATACGGCTGTACAAACAGCGAGCACCTATGCCCCAAGCGATGCTGTTAAACAGGTTCGGACTGTGGCAGCCGGCGCGCCAGAGCAAGTAGCGTTTATTGATAAATTGGGGCGTACAATTCGTACAATGGTTCTAGGTCAGAATAACGTTTGGGTATTTACCGACGCCACTTTCAACGCACGAGGGTATCCGCTATTTCAATCTCAGCCTTATAAATGGCAGCAAACTAAGTACGGTGTGCAGTTTGAAAATTATGATGCGTTAGGTCGTCCAGAGCGTAAAGTGACAGACCAACAGTGTGGCCCTTTTTCAAGTGGCACCATGACCGCAGAATATACTTATACTGGCTTCAAAACCTTCATCGATGTTTCTGAGTCCTGTTACAACATTCAGCTAGGTCAGATGAGCCGCACTTATAACGGCCAAAATCAATTAATAGAAACCGTTGATGCATTAGGAGGCAGCACACGATATGCATACAATGGTCAAGGGCTTCCTATTGTGATCCAAGATGCTAACGGACATAACATTTTGGCTAAATATGATGCGTTTGGTAATAAAACCAGAGTGGTAGACCCAAATCAAGGCAGTACAGATTTTGTTAATAATGGCTTTGGTGAAGTGCAGCGAGAGGCTCGCAGTAACTCTAAAACTGTGAACCTTAACCTCGACATCTTGGGCCGTATTATAAAAAGAACAGCATCAGGTGAAGGAACTTTAAACTATATTTTTGATACACACTCATATGGTCAATTGACGAGCTCAGTAGGCAATGGCGTTACCCATACTTATAGTTATGATGGCCTTGGTCGTGCGATTTCGCACACTGTGAGTGACGATAATAGAAGCTTTACGACTAAAACATATTATGATGCAAACTATGGCCGTGTTAAAGGTGTGCGTTATCCAAACAACCTGACTTTAGAATATATCTATGATGATAAAGGCTATCAAATTGAAACCAAGAACAAGGCCAGTGGTTATCGATACCAACAGGTGACTGCACGTGATGTGTTTGGGGCTATTCAGTCACAAACTTTGGGCAATGGCTTAACAACGAATACCTATTATAGCCGTCAAACAGGTCAAATGGTTGAGCATTACACCCATAAAAACAACGCCAATTTACTGTCTATCCAATATACGGCTTATGATGGGTTTGGAAACTTAAAAGGCATGTCAGTTGAGTCAGGTAGCTTAGCAAATCGGCATCAATTTGAGGAGTCATATCAGTACGATCACTTGCATCGATTAAAGTCTAATCAAATCCAGGGTTATACCACCATTCGTTACGATTATGATGCTGTAGGTAACATCACGAGTAAATCTGATTATGCGTCGACGTATAACTATACGACACGTTTATCAGGTCACAGTGGTGGCGGAGCAAATGCCGTCAAACAAGTTAATAAAAATGGACGTTGGGTCGGCTTTAGCTACGATGGCCGCGGAAATATGGTCAGAGGTGATGGACTAAGCGCTGCATCTTATAACGCGATGGATAAGCCTACACGGCTGGTTAAAAATGGCGTGACTGCAGAATTCACATATGGTGCAGACCATATGCGCTTTAAACAAGTGCAAAGTGGCATCACGACATATTATGCAGGCAAGCATTATGAAATTGAGGTGGAAGGAAACAAAACGACAACGCGTGCTTATATTGGTGATACAGCAGTTGTTTCGACAAAATCTGGCGCAAGCCCTTATATTCGTTACTTGCATAAAGACCGTTTAGGTAGCGCAAGGCTTATTACGAATGCTAATGGATATGTGGTTACTGAGCGTAATTTTGACCCATTTGGTAAGCCTCGCTCGGCTTCAGGTGCTTTAAAGTTCACCGCAAAGCTAGGGGATATAGCATCTGCAAAAACTAAGCGCGGATTTACAGACCATGAACATCTAGAAGAACTAGCGCTCATTCATATGAACGGTCGGGTGTACGATTATAACCTTGGACGGTTTATGAGTGTAGATCCCTTGATACAGTCGCCCGGTAACTCGCAGTCGATAAATCCCTACTCGTATATTATGAATAATCCGTTGGCGGGGACAGACCCAACGGGATATTGCGGCACAGCAATTAAAGGCAAGCATCAACCCTTTTGTGCGACATTCGGTGAGAATGATCTACCTGCTGGCAAACAAGCAAGCATGATGGGAGATCAAGTGGTTGCAAATGCGATGCATGAGACTTACTCGAATTTGAATGGTGCTGGCTCAGGGAATAACCGTGTTCAGAGTCAACAGGTCATGGATATTGGTGGGCAGCAAGAGGTTGCGGGTGGTGATATCAATCAGAGTGGTTTAGGCGAGGCATTTAATGAAGTAGCAAACTTCGGTAACTGGCTAGTCAATCATGCTAACGACCAGTTGAGTCTGGATAATGGTTGGCGAGGTGAAGCGTGG
The DNA here is from genome assembly GCF_001625695.1 of Pseudoalteromonas luteoviolacea H33-S. Taxonomy (GTDB): domain Bacteria; phylum Pseudomonadota; class Gammaproteobacteria; order Enterobacterales; family Alteromonadaceae; genus Pseudoalteromonas; species Pseudoalteromonas luteoviolacea_B. The sequence continues at coordinate 70,295 of NZ_AUXY01000056.1, read as the reverse complement.
AACTTCTTCGCTGAGGACGGTATAAATGCTGTCAATCAAATTTCTGGTGGTGAATACGCTGCTGGTATGGCGAGCATTGGGTTAGCTCTAATTAAGCCGATAAAAGGAGCACAAAAAGTTTTTAATGGTGGAGCATTTGGTAAACTAAAGACTGGTAATGGAATAGAAAGGCATCATATGCCAGCAGATAGTATTAATGGAATTAAAAGGGCACGAGGCCCATCAATACAAATGCTTAAGGAAGATCATAGAAAAACAAGCAGTTGGGGGAATTCAGCTCCGTCCCAAGCTTATAAAGCAGAAGTTAAATCATTGATTGATTCAGGCCAAATGAGAAAAGCTATGGCAATGGAGATTAAAGATGTTAGAAGTCAGTTTGGAAGAAAATATAATCAAGCAACGAGAGAAATGCTGGATTATGCTAAAAAAGAAGGTTTTTTAAATAAATGACAATAACTAATTTACCTAATGGTTGGACTGAAAAAGTTTTAGCTCTGAAATATCGAAGCACCAATGAGCAAAATATTCAATTCGTTCAACTAATTGATCAGGCTGAAGGAAATTGTAATTTAGATGTTTGCTGCCTTCTTTTATCTTTGTTCGTCGATGGTGATGATGACGGTGTCCTAGAAAGTGTCTCTAGTGTTTTAGCTTCAGCCGAACCAACGGACTATATTTCGGCTCTGATGGCTGAATTGCCGCGACTAGTTGATGATAATGTTACAGACTGGGCGGAAGTGATGGTTGGACAGGCTATTGATGAACACTTGAATTTAGTTAAGAGCATCTCTTTAAAACAGCCAGATAATGTTAAATCCGCATTAAAGTCAATTATTTCTGATAGTGATTTTAAGGATTTTTATCCAAACAGTTCAGAGATTGAAAAATTACTCTAGTGTAAAAAGTGCGAACTTACTTACGATTTATAGAGATTGTAAAGCGGACCTTATTATTTCAAGAGACACCCATTCAGAATATGCCTTTCACTTGAAGAGTGAAATACGCAATTTTGAAGTGTCAACATGAATTAAACGGCTTGATTTTTCCACTAACCGAATGTAATTGCCCCGTTATGAACGGGGCTTTTTTATTGCAAAATTGGTCCTGTTTGACTGATTTTTTGGTCGCGCGATTTTGTCCACCTTGGTCGCACCTACCGTCTTTGTGGTCTAAATGAGGTGTTATATACAGTAGCTAATTCAAACAACTCTTCACAGTTACAATCGAGGTCATTTACGCAGCGTATTGGGCGCTCGTTAGCAGTAGAAGTTGTCACTGCTGCCCAGCAGCTATAGCAAGTTTTGGCAGTGCCACTAGGTGGTGGTGTAACTCCCCCATAAACTTAAACAGTTCAGAAGTATAATTTTTATCAATATATTCCCAAATTCAACATGCAAGAGCACCAGATATCAAAACTATATATTGAAATGTTAGGAGGTTTGTTTCTGTTTTGAAACAGGTAAAAGTTGAATGTGATGTCAATTGGAATGGGGTAATGTGAGCTTATTGTGAATTTCCTAAGCCTCGCTCGGCTTCAGGTGCTTTAAAGCTCACCGCAAAGCTAGGGGACATAGCGTCTGCAAAAACTAAGCGCGGATTTACAGACCATGAACATCTAGAAGAACTAGCGCTCATTCATATGAACGGTTGGGTGTATGATTACAACCCTGGGCGGTTTATGAGTGTAGATCCCTTGATACAGTCGCCCGGTAACTCGCAGTCGATAAATCCGTACTCGTATATTATGAATAATCCGTTGGCGGGGACAGACCCAACGGGATATTGCGGCACAGCAATTAAAGGCAAGCATCAACCATTTTGTGCGACATTCGGTGAGAATGACCTACCTGCTGGCAAACAAGCAAGCATGATGGGAGATCAAGTGGTTGCAAATGCGATGCATGAGACTTACTCGAATTTGAATGGTGCGCAACAGCAGAATACGAGTATCAATAGTGAGAAGTCGATAACGGATATGTTGTCGCAAAGTGAGGTTGCGAAGAAAAGCGAGGTTGGGGATACTGGTACCAGTAGTGGAGGAGCTAGTGTCGAACTATTGATAGGTGGCCCATATACAAAAGCTAACGGTGATAAAGTCACCTATGGGCATGTGGCTCTTCGTGTTACTGGCGAAAATGAAGATGGCACCTACGACTACGTTTATGACTTTGGTCGTTATGGTAAAACATGGGGAATTGGGGGAAGTGAGGGAGAAGGTACTCTCAGGTTATGGACTAGCTTTGATGATTATATCAAAGGTGAAAATGCCACAGGAAGAATTACCACAGGATATGCTTTCTCATTATCGTCCGAGCAAGCTGGCAAGATTAATACTCACTTTAGCAAGCTCACTTCAGGACTAATACCAACCAAAGTTAGAGGCAATATGCAGCAGTTTAGGATTGCAAGTAATTACCACGCAGCTAACTGCAACTTTACAACCGTTGCTATGGATGGGTTAAAGGCTGGCAATCCAAAGCTGCATAACATCCTTAATCAGAACAAGTTTGACCAAGGGCGAGGATTAAGCTGGTCCAACAGGCAGGCTTACGATTTTAGTAAAACTGGTGATGGAGTCAGAATGCCGCTAGACCTTCAAGAGGCGGCAAGACAGTACGGAAAGGCAACTGCTGTGAATACGTATAAATGGTGAGGCGACTAGATATGGTGAAAAATATTATGTACATTGTAATTACATTGGTATTGTGTGGAATTGCCTTCGTAGCAGGTTCCAGATGGAAGCAGGAAACACTAGGAAATCTGCCTACTTACAAATTGAAAGAAGGTATTAAATTGCAAGAATCACCTGATGCAATCGGAGAGCTTCCTGCTGGCTCAACCATTTATGAATACCGTTCCTTGGGTGAAACAAGGACATATATAGCTTTCTTCAATCTAAAAAACCAGATGGTTATCGAACCGATAAAGCATGAAAAAGTCAGCACAGTTGATCCTTTAGATGGTTATGTAGATTAATGAACTTGCTCAGGATCCAGCAAGGATCCTGAGTCAACCTTCTACCTGTAACTCCCCCATAAACTTAAATAGTTCAGAAGTATAATTTTTATCAATATATTCCCAAATTCAACATGCAAGTGCACCACATATCAAAACTATATTTTGGAATGTTAGGAGATTTGTTTCTGTTTGAAACAGGAAAAAATTTGAATATGATGTCAATTGGAATGGGGGTAATATGAGTTTATGGTGAATTTCCTAAGCCTCGCTCGGTTTCAGGTGCTTTAAAGCTCACCGCAAAGTTAGGGGACATATCGTCTGCAAAAACTAAGCGTGGATTTAAAGACCATGCAGAGATTAAGGCAGACATTGGTAACAGCAATAACAAAGCTCAAATAAACACTTGAACTCTAGTTATGCAGCAACTTTTTCATTCACAAGTTATGCGAACAAGATTAGAAGTACACAAGGTGCCAACAATCTTGTATTTGAGTCACATAAAGCGGAAGCTGATTTTAACTGATTTATTGTAACCAGGGTTCATTTCTCACATGTTTACTTCATGCTTTCATAGCCAATCACGCCCGCCAATATAAACATCACGCTTCCAGCTAATTTGTCTTGCCAGTGGCTTGATCTATTGTTTTTATTGAGCCAGTTACCTAGCTTACCCGAAAGCAGTGCGATCGAAATATCACAGCATAGGGTGATTAGCGTGTAGATCACACCGAGAATTAGCAATTGGGTTGATACTTGAGCTTCTGCGTTATTAACAAACTGGGGTAAAAAAGCTAAAAAGAATAAGGCTGTTTTTGGATTTGTAAGTTCCACCACAAGGCTTTGCTTCATGATCGCCAAGTTATTTTTCTTGTTCAGTAAAGGGCTACCAGCTGTTTGCTCGGCCGGTTTAAAATACTGCCAGCCTAAATAGACTAAATAAAAGGCTCCAGCAATTTTTAATCCTGTGTAAGCAATAGGAGAGTATTTAAAAATGGTTGCTAATCCTAGCACTGTCGCAACCACATAGATAAACGAGCCAATGGCCATGCCACTTGCTGCAGATACACCCGCGCTCGGCCCTTGGCTAATACTGCGCGCCGCAATGTATAAAATAGAGGGGCCTGGGGTAATGCTGAGTAAAAAGCAGACAACAGAAAAGGCGATGAATACTTCAATGGAAGGCATAGTGTGTCCTTATTGAAAATCTTTGGTTTCTAAGTATAGGGTCTGTACATCATTCATTTCAGCCCATTCAAATGCTTTAACTGGCCCATTTGTTGAACTGCTCAGCTCTGTTATATCTCCAGTATCATAGTCACAATGGGATTTAGCGATTTGGTCAAAACTCGGAGATTTACCAATTTTATGTACCAGTAAACAGGTGTTTTGACCGAGTCCCAGTGTATAAAACTGTCCGTTATGTTGAGATGGGCGCACAGGCTTATTTAATATGATGTCTCGTACTGTAAATGTGATATCTCTGTTCTTTATTTTACCTGAACGCTCAAAGTGGCCAATAAATATATCTCCTGAAAATTGTGAAAGTTGACCAGCTCTCAACTTGTTTAAAGAGAACCTTTGTGGTTGAACAGTGATTAGCTGGTTTGCTTCTAAAAAGTGCGTCAGGCTTGCCTTGGAATGATTTGGTAGTTGTATTTCAAAAATAAACTGTACGGCATGTTTTCCTTTTAGCATTGGGAGGTGAGAAGCGTATATGCGATCATTAATTGTAAACAAAGTCATGCCATGTATACCAATTGAGTGGTCATGTGCGCGAATAGAGCCACAAAAGCAAATAAGTAATAAGTAAAAAACAGCGTTTTTCATCGGAAGTTAGTCAATAAATAATGTTGGAGTTAGTCTAGAGTATGCTATTTTAAATTCTAAATCGTTTCTAAATTGTGGTTATAAATTCCGAAATGGAAATAGCAGATTTACGCAAATTTCTAGTTATTGCACAGCAACAAAGTTTGCAAAAAGCGGCCTTGATCCTAAATACCTCACCCAGTGCGTTATCAAAATCTCTTAAACGGTTGGAAAACTCTGTAGAGGTACAGTTATTTGACCGAGTAGGAAAGTCATTGCGTTTAAATGAACATGGCTTAATGTTGCAACCAAGGGCTGTGGCATTAACAAATTTGGCTGAAGATGCAAAAAACCAGCTAAAACAAGGGGGTAAATCGATAAGTTGTGTCGTAGCGGCTTCTAGTATTTTGCAATTTAAATGGGCCAGTGTGTTAGCGCGCCAAACCCAGCACAATAAGCATCTATCACTGGTTTTTGATACACAATATGAATCTGAAGCAGTAAATAAGTTGCTTGCAGGGGAAGTAGATTTGGCCATAGTAACGGGTGAGGTAATTAAAAATCTGCCAAATGACGTTCATTTAACGCAGCTTGGTGAATTAACGATGCAGATTGCAATGGGGCGCAATCACCCTTTATGCCAACAAAAAAATATCAGCCTAACGCAATTAGTAGAATCCCCTTTTGCTGCGCCAGATACATCCCCATTTTGTGGCGAGCAAAGAGGCACTGGGTGTGATGGCTGGCAGTTACCAAAAGTAGCGAGGCAGATAAAATGGGTTGTTAATGATTACGCTGTACTCAGCCAGCTTGTAAAAAGCGGCTTAGCATTGGCGTATTTACCTGATTACATTGTGAGAGAATGGCAGTTGATTACATTACCAAAATGCACAGATAACTTAGAGTATACCGAGCAAGTGTGGCTGCTCAGTCTAAAACCTGCACCAAGATGGTTAAATCAATTGTTAGATGACATTAGCTAGATATTGCTAAAAGAAGTGTGATTTAAATAGTTTACTGCACTGTTAAATTGTGAATAGCATTGTCTTCATTAATCATAAAAAAAGCCGCTTGCTAGCGGCTTTTAGAGTTTAAAAATAGATTAATTTCTAATTGTATACCCTTGTTGATCTATAACGGCTTGTGCCTCTTCACTGACCTGTGTGTCTTTTATATGTAAGGTGATATCTGCTTTTGGCCCGGGAATTAAGGATTGCAGGGTATTATTCTTAAAATAAACGTTCCATAACTTCTCAGCGTCAGACAAGTCCAGTTCAGTGATGGTGTTATCTGATGCACTTAACCAAGTTAACTCTCGTAAGCCTGAAAGTTGGAGCGCCTTTAACTTAGTGTTATCTGCACTTAGAGAGCGCAGGTTAAGTAAATGCGGAGTATTGAGTGTTTCGATTTGAGTGTCGTCAATATTGAGCATTTCTAGTTGACTTCCCTGTGTAGTGACAAGAGATGTCATAGGGTTATTGTTAATGAATAACTTTTTAAGTTTTTCTGCCTTGGTTATATCTAAGGTCGTAAACTGGTTTTGCGCTATATTAAGCGCTTGTAGCTGAGCATATTGAGATAAGTCTAAGCTAGTTAGTTTTGATAATCGTGCATCTAAGTCAGTAAGTGCATGACTTGGGGTTACACCTGAGATTTGTGCAATCCCACTTTGTGAAATATCGACGTCTATTAGCGCTGTGTTATGCGTCAGATCTAGGGTGTCGATTATGCTCTGCTTTAATCTTAATGTTTGTAAACCTTGTGCCTGAGAAAGGTCAATGGCTTTTAACTTATCACTCGTTATAGACAAGCTCTTAAGCTTTGCAGCATCAGACAGCACAAAGTTTTCTAGTACAGTACTCTCAATGCCTACATGCCCTAAAAGAGGCGCTGGCGTGAGAGTCAGGTTAGACGTGTTTTGACCCCGAAGATAAAAATATCTAAGTCTTTGTAATGAACTCATATCTACATCGGTTGTAGCTGAACTCTGAATAGTGAGCGTTTGGAGTCGAGAGAGTTTGCTTAACTCTGACATCGCCTTGTCATCCAGTGTAACAGCCATTGAATTAAATTGTAGTGCCGATAGGTTAATAAAGTTACTTAGGCCGCTTAGGTCGGTGACTGTATTATGCTCATCATTGCCTATACATCTTAACGCTTTGCCATATATAAGAATGGTAGGGCTATAATTGTAGTTATCGATACAGGCTTTTAACGCTGGGTCAGTTACGCCGATTTTCTCCGCAATGGAGTCGGGTATTTTCTCAACTTTTATATTGACTTCACACGATTTCTTGATGTCTCTGGCTCCATATGTCAAATAGCGCGCATTATGTTCGCGATATTGGAGCCCACAACCTTCGATGCTACTAACATAAAAGCCACTTTCCTTTGCAGATACTGTCAGCTCTAGGTAACGCTCATGCAAGATGGTGCCGTTTTGTAAATTTGACGTCACAGTGCCAGGACCATCTACATTGATTGTGATAGGGTGTGCAGGTAAGGTGTACTCTAAAAAGCGTTTGTTTTGTTCACTACACTCGCCACCTCTAGGGTATTCACAAAACCAAATACCATTTGAGTTACTTTCGATAGGAAAAAAATTGACTGGCTCCCCGGTAGACACCTTAATCATGTCCAAATAGCTAAATGAATACATTACTTCGCGGTTGCGGGTATAAGCACTCAGTGAGGCTCTAACGCCATCATGTATATGTTCGATTGACTCAAGCCTCCAAATATCTATGCCATGCTCAGTTCGTTCGTATAACTTTAACGAGTTGCTAAAGTAACGTTCTGCCTTCATAATTGACAGGTGGTTAATTTTTGATGGCGTATTATCAGTATTTAATATAGAAAGGTGCCTGGTATCATTGAAATATAGATAAACGTAAAACTGCTGACCGTTTTGTGCAATTAGTTCATAATCCCTCTCAAAGCCTAATGTGCAGTGTTCAGATGTTGCAGTGCAAGTTGGATCATAGCCGAGGCTTCTGTAAGCTCTAACTGACAATCTGTTATTCTCTAATGTGGTTATTTCGGCCCCATTTAAATCAGCCCTTCTTGCGATACCATTATCATAGAGGGTGAAACTCCCCCAGTCGTCTGATAAGTTACCAGCAATATCCGCGAAGCTAAATGGTGTGTCTGCTTTTTTAATAAACGCACCAATCCCAACTCTGAGCCAGTCGAAATATTGTCGGTCGTCCAATGCAATTGAAGATTGTTCTATAGATAACACATGGACACCGTTGTGCTCAGAGACCACTCTCAACTGCGCATAATCTGTATTGTTATTAGCGGTCAATTCAATTAAGCCCTCTGGGGTCATTGCCCAATTGAATGGGAACGCTTTATCCTCTAAGTGTTGAGGCATGTATCTGCCCATGTTGAGGCTGCCAGTTCCATCTTGGTTAAACGTGAGCGAGACGGTATTTTGCTCATTAAATGATTTGGATTCGATGTAGTGACCCAATGACAAAGCCCAGTTACCCACAATATTGTCACCTAATTGGGTTGGTGTAATTTGCTTTGTCGCGGTGACATTTATCGGTTCTAGGTATTGAGTTCCCTTACGGGCATCGTATTGTGCCCAAGATATGGATAGTTGCTCTCCTTCGTAAAGAAGCTTAAAGCCTGTTACCTCAATGTTTTTAGGCCAATCTTTACGTGTAACCGGCCTATTGATTGGGATGCTAGGTGAAGTATTTTCGAATGTGGCTACGTATTCGGTCTCAGAATGTTTCTTTATCGTGAACTTAGGAACCGTTGAAAATCTGGTTAGGCTTAGCTCAGGTTCAAAAGTGCCTTGTCCATCTTTATTAATATTAAAAATAAAGTGTAGAGGCACGTTAAATTGGTCTGTACTATCCATCATCACTGTGGTTTCACCTAGGTGAAGAGGACGGGGAGAAAAATCTACCTCTATTTCACAGTCTTCGACTGGGTTGGTGATTTTGAATATTGATGTGGTTAGCCCTTCATCAATAAACTCACCATCACAGCCACGCACGTAGATGAGCTCATTATTTTCATCTGGTGTTAAAACAAGTTCAAAGTCCTTACCATACTCAAACGCAGTCACCGTGGGGACTACTGAGCCTTGGCCGGTTTGCTTGATATTTATATTTAAATGAGGCCATTCAAATTTGAACTGGTCACCACTGTGTGGGCCGCAACCAAAATTATTGACACAGATAGAAAAGCCTTCTTGGTTTGCATTACCAATAGTGAGATATAAAACCGCATTACTAACGGTGTTGGTTAATTTAAGATGGCCATCAGCGAGTTCAGCCCAATAAGTCTCGTCGTAATATTGTATTTTAGGACGGCAATCATTTTGTGCTTGTGGAGGACAACTTTCTATTTGTCTTAGTTTAATAGCCCTAGAGTATCTTTTTGCAGATAATTCAACTGCGCCTACAAATAAATGAGGGGCGGTTGTATTACTGAAAAAGGTTTCATCAAACTGCCTAGGCTTGGTAATCGGTTTATTGTTTAACTTATATATATGCACAGAGCGCGCAACTTGAACCACAGAATCACTTGTATGCTCAAAAGCGGTGTGTTGAATCGCAATTAAATTACCAGATGATGCGATTAACTCGTATGTCTGGCTCTTGGTGATTTCACATTGTGCTAGCGCGACATCACAAAACGCGCGGTCCTGCCCTGAGAATTGGTAGTGACTGCGTATTAACTTGCCCTGTTGGTTTTCAACCTTGACATTATTTTGCCAGTTAAAGTGAAATTTATGCTCTTCGTCAACGACAAAAGCGTGTTTATCGCCTTTTGTTTTAAAAGGTGTCCATGTTTTTGCGTAGTTAATATCATCAAAATCAATATTTTGATGACGTACCATTATGCCTGAAGTCACTTGGCCGTCGTTTACCATTACTTGTAAACCGAGTTTGAACTCTCTGACAATGCTGACTGCTAGTACATCATTGGGAGATTCTATCAAAATTGTGTGACCGTCATCACCTAATCGCCACTGAGCTTCTGTAATGTCATGACCATTATTTAGCTCAACTAAATTGTCGCCGACAAAATTTAGGAGCAAGGATTGATTTGGTGAATTATTTCGTGACAGTTGTAATGACCACTCGCCTATGAATTCATCCACGTTAGGCTGAATAAGTGCCTGTTCATCGGCAAGCCTAGCGATGAATGGCTCAGGTCCTTGCTCGGTATTGTTTGGTAGCAATACCACTTCCACCATATGTATATTGTCATGGCTTTCAATGACTTTTAAGCTCATTCCAAATAGCTCTAAATTGAGCGCTTCAAATAGTATTGGTTGGTCAAAAACGATACTGACAAGGCCATTGTTTTGTTGCCAAGTAAATTCACTATTGGCCAAACCTGCAAAGGAGCCAATGCCATCAGACTCAAGGCTAATAGAGGCACTGAAGCCATCAAAGTAGCGAAGTTCGGTTAAATCATATTGCCCAGGTGTTGCTACCTCAGCGGTTTGAACCAAATCACTATCTTGCTCTATAGCAGCTTGAATTTGCGCTAGTAATTCTGCTTGTTCAGCCTCTAACTGTGCAATAGCTGCATTTGCCGACTCTTCATTTTCTACTAATTCAAGCGTATTTTCGATATCTGAAGGCAGCGCGACGTTATGATCAACGACCGCTTTTATTAGCTTAGCTAAGCGCATTTTCTCCGCAGGCTCTACATTTTTACGGGCTTTTATGAGTTCATCTGTTGTTTCTAATTGGTTTATTTGCCTTTTGATTAATGCATATTCCGCGGTAGTCATGTTGGTAACATTCACGCCAAACTCTTCATCTGCACTGAGTTGCATATCGTTAGCGGCTTTAGATGTTAGCTGGGCTAAATCCCCAAGCTGAGAGATAAACTCAATATTTTCGTTATCATGTGCTTGGCTACCGGTAGCTCTGAGTTTTGCAAGCTTACTCGATTGTGATTCATCATATTCGAATTCTAATTGGTAGACGCCTGTTTCATCTGCTTGTGTTGTGAAGGTTTGGCCATCAAAAGTGAGTTCAACATTAGCATGAGCTATGGGCTGATCTGTCACTTTACCTGTGAGTGTTAATTGCTGGGTAATCGCGGTTACTTCGACAGGGTGTGTGGTGCTGGTTGTGAGCCCTTGGTTGTCGGTCACTTCAAGCTTAAATGTGACTGTGGTGTCTTCTCGTATATCAGCAGAGTAGACACCTAAACTCTGAGTTTGGTAGTTATATAAGGTTAATGGCGCATTACCATCATACGACCATTGGTAGCTTTGGATATCGCCGCCATCGGTATCTTTTGCAGTGCCTTGTAAAGCAAAGCTCTGTCTTTCTTCAACTTGTTGAGGGCCTGTGATAGACACTTCAGCACCAACATTGGGTAGCGCTTCAATTGTTAATGTGTGGGCTGTCGATGTTTGTGCGCCTAGGTTATCTGTCACAATCAAAGTGATTTGGGTATCAATGTTTTCTAAGATGTTCTTACTGGTTATCGTTAACTTTGATGTATCATCGCTTTCAGCCTTAAGTAAGTCTTTATCATAGCGCCAACTATATTGACTTATTTCACCATCGCTATCTGTTGCATTCGAATCCAATGTGATGGGTAATTGCTCTACAACCATCGAATCACCAGAAATACTTACTTGAGGTGCTTGATTGTTCTTATTGTTATTCTCTGAAATATTGCTATTGCTATTGCTATTGCTATTGCTATTGCTATTGCTGTCAGTTACTTGACTCGAGTTGTTATTACTTCCAATAGCATCCGCACTTTTTTCACTCCCCCCACATGCACTTAAAAATGTGCAAAGTGCTAAATAAGCAAGGGGACCATGCTTTTGTTTTAAATTATTTAATATCAATTTACGTCCTTTTGACTACTGTGGTGTTTGTTTGAATTTTATGTAGGTCTTATTATATTTTTTATTATATGATTTTTATCATTAACTCATGATGTGTTGAGTTTTTTTGGGATTTTATTTTGACTAGAAATACTGGGTAAGTAAAAAGTTCCATATTATTCTTAATGTTTATATTTTTGGATGATGCTTTATATGTCATCTGCTTTTATTCTGAATGTATGTATGATTATAACGTCATACTTAACGATTTAAAATTAAAAAGAGATGACATAAATCTATTTGCACTATTCCCCTCTTGTATGGAGCTTGGCATATGCACTTGGAGTCATGTTGGTAAATCGTTTAAATGCTGAGTTAAACGCTGATTTAGAGTTAAACCCGGCGTTAAAGGCAATGTCTAATAAAGTATATTGCGACGACCTTCGAGCTGATAATTGTTTTTGCACTTCTTTCACTCTCAATTCATTGACATAGTCATTAAAGTTTTTATTTGTGGCTGTATTGATTGCCCACGAGATATCTTTGGTTTTGATTTGGGTGCGAGCACATATATCATTGACGCTTAACTTTGCCTGTAAATACAGAGAGTCCGCCATGACAGCTTGGTGGATTTCATCAAACAATTTTTGAGCGAGCTCTGAGTTATTTAATTCTTCTAAGGTTTTATGAAGATGGACTGTATCAGAAATCGCAGGAGGTTCTGCTTGACCATTTAGTTGGCTTTGTCTCGAGAGTCTTAATACCATAAAGCATAAAATACAAAAAATTAAGGCAAGGTCGATAAAATACCAATGATAATAAACTACTTCGCTAGTCAGGCTGCGAACATTTAGTCTGACAAGATCAATGATAAATATAAACGCAAGCATCATGAGCGTATAATTTAACCAGCATAATTGAAGGTTTTCAGCATCGGAACGCGTATTAAAAATTGACCAATTAAATTTGTTAAGTAGTTTTTCACTTTGGTAGATGTAAATTAGCTGGCTAATCGTCGCAATAGCAATAACAACTTGGGTGTGGTGTGTAAAAGGCAAAGCCATTAAAGTTGGAACAATATGACATATAACTCGCCAATTAGCTTGAAAATAAAATCCTACCATTTGGCGGCTCATAAAATATAAAATTGGCCCAAGTAAAAGTGTCAGTGCTGGGGTGATAAAAAACAGTGGCTTTGTGATGTTTAGTTCTTCTAGTAGGTTAAGTAGCATCAATACGCTGTAGTAGAGTAGTAATGCTGCTACACCTTGAAGTCGCTTTTGGCCCCACAATAAAAGTGTGCCGAATATACCTAAAAAAATAAACAAGCATTGCAAAAGGTTTACGGGTTTTATCATGATGAAATCAATCATAGATTCGCTTTTTAAATTATTAGTTTAAATATCATGGGTTTACATTTCTTTTTGTAAAAGTCCTAAATCCTGATTTGAGACGAACTAGATACATGCTTTGTTAATATAAGTGCATTAATAAAGTGCTTTGGAGACGTTATGCACCTGTTTACTGTTTGTATTCTTTTATTATCCTTTTTCAATATTGGCTCGACAATTGCCGCCTCAACAAAAACAACGACTTTAAGCATGAGTAATGATGCGCACAAGATTGATGCATCACTTGAATTTAGTCACGACAGTATTGCGTATTATAAGTTGCGAAATCAGGCAAAGAGTCTAACACGAGATGGCAATTTTAAGGAGGCGTTACCATTACTTTTAAAATTAGCTGAACAATATCAAAATGATGGTGAGATATGGTATTTACTTGGTATCGCACAGAGACAGTTTCAAGATTTTCGAGCAGCGATTCATTCATTTAAACAAGCGCTGGCCTTAGGTGTAAGGGTTCATGGTATTAAAGGCAATTCTAGTAACCCTAATGATCTAATGGTGACGATCGCAAGATTGTACGCTCAGTTAGATGAAGAGGCTGAAACAAAATATTGGTTAACTAAAGCACTTAATCACCGCTGGGATGATAAACCTAAGTTGGCTGGCACCAGTTTATTTACTAAAGGTGCAGATCAACACTTTACACAATTCCATCAAAAAAGTTGGTATCAAGATCTTGTTGGTGTAGCACGTTCATTTAAAAACCCAGTTGAAGGTTGGCGCTACGATCTAGCCTACTTAGTTGCTGAGATTAATCGATTGCATGCCAACCCGTTTCACAGCGTCACTGAGATTGAATTTAACGCTAAAGTTGAAGCAATTTATAGCGAGATCCCACGTTTAACTGATAGCCAAATAGTATTTGAATTTATGCGTTTGTTAGCCATGGTTAACAATGGCCATAACTTCTTTGTGCCCGCCTGGGGCAAAAAAGGAAACTTTACTCAATTACCCATGCAGTTTTATCAGTTTCGCGATGGACTTTATATTGTTGCGGCGAACGATGAGTATCAACAGTATATAGGCCATAAAGTGATTAAGTTTAATGGTCTAGACACAGTTGATGTACTTAAAATGACAGATGCTGTGAATGCCAAAGACAACACTATGCAGCGCCTGTGGCAGGGGCCTTATTATTTAAGTCTACTGCCTGTGTTAGAAGGACTAGGCGTGTTTAATGAGCATGACCCTTTAACTCTCACTTTGTTATCCTCAAAAGGAGTGATCATAGACATTAAACCACAGAGTCAAAAAATGAACTTTAATGGCTTTCCAAAACTACCAAAGCTTGGCAAAAAACAGTTAACTCCTTTATATCTACAAAATGTAACAACGGCTTATTTTGACAAGGAGTTTTTAAAACAGCAAAGTCTCTATGTGCAATTTAATCAGGTTCAAAATACACAAGGCGAAAGTTTAAAAGACTTTAACAAACGCCTTCAGCAGCGATTGCTAAATAAAGAGGTTAAGCACTTTATTTTAGATTTGAGGCATAACAGTGGTGGAAATGGCTCTTTGCTAGCACCGATGATTAAAACAGCCGTACTATTTGAAGCGCTCAACCCTGATGGAAAGTTTTTTATTATAGCAGGGCGTAATACCTATTCTGCGGGCCATGATTTATTAGTGCGATTATTAGAGGTTACCGATCCGATCATAGTTGGTGAACCCTCGGGGACAAGACCCAATACAATAGGCGAAGCAGGCTGGTTTACGCTGCCTTACAGTGGTCAAAAAGGGATTATTTCATCGCAGTTTCATCAAAAAAGTAGTGCAGAAGATCACCGTATTTGGATAGCGCCAGATATGCCAATTGCATTAGATGCAGATGATTACTTTAATGGTAATGACATTGCGCTCGATGCAGTTTTTAAATATATCAGCCATCAAGCTAATAGGTGAAAAATTATATTTAGTATAGTAAGGCTATATTTTTATGAGTAAACAAACGCGATATTAACTTTACGATACTTTATATTTATATATATTTCAGTATGAAGTACAGTTGAAAAAAGAAGTAATTTACAAGGACGTAGTATGTTAGAGAAACTTTTCCAAAGTTATTGTGTTAGAGCCGATGTGAGTACGAAAATCTTTGGTATAAAAGTGATGCTTAAACGTTTGCTCTATCTTAAAAGTCCGCTGGTTGCAAAGCAGGATATGGCCTTTCTTGATTTGGTGCTTAGATTTCCTGATGAACATAAAGGCTTTAGTGAGGGAGCACAGGGTCATAGAAAGTGGTGGTTAGGTGCAAAGCCTTTGCCACCGTGTCGTTATGTAACAACCAAACCAACATATGACGACTTATGTAGCTTCTTATTCGTAATGGGCGCACATCACTTAGATATTTTTGAGGCGTATATCCAGTCTTCTTTCTCAAAAGATGTGCAGCGTTTATTTGTAGGTACTTCGAGTGCAGAATATTCGCCAATCAACAGTGACGTTGATCCAATGGATTATTCTTTGGTTACAGAGGTTTTATCTAAAGGATGGTATCCGAGGTTAAAAGTACTGTGGTTAGGGTCTACGGAATTACTTTTTAATGGTACTTGGTCCAATGGCTCTGTGGGAGATGTGACAAAGCTTCTGAAGAAAATGCCGAATTTGTCTAACTTAGAAATATCTGGATTCTTTAAGTTAAATGAACCAATAGTGTTAAATAATCTCACATGTTTAGATATTGAGGTTTTGCACGGCCTTAAACGTAAGGCCTGTCTCGAGCCAAGCCTTGACTCTGTGCAGAATTTACTGAGTTCAAATTTCCCAAAGCTGAAAGAAGCGCAATATTTTTTGCAATGTGAGGGTGATTTGACACGAAATCCTGGCTACATATTTCCAAAGGTATTTTTGGATATGTGCTCGCACCCCTCACTTCGAAAGTTAACATTGTCAGGCTTATTTCAAAAAGGAGAAATAAAAAAGTTACAGCAAAGCCGCTTAGGTCAAAACCTTGAGACATTCTACCATGACGCCTTAGAAGCTTATATTTTAATGGTTCATATTGAGCGAGGGCGGGGTTTAACCTTTATAAAAGCAACAGCTTATACCCATACAGAACATGCTGAGTTTACTGCGCAGGAGGTGTATGAATATCAAGTCGAACACGATGCAGGTGTCTGTCAAATAGAGTCTGTGTACCAAAGCGTTGTGAGCCTATTAAAAGCGCATGAATTGTTTCCTGCACTCATTGTTGTCCGTGATGACACATTTTTACTTGATAACAATGGTGACACACTTGGAAGCGGTATTTTTAACCAGTTATCGCATAGGGATAATGCCCCTAATGTTTTAGAAATCATGAATTCCATTGGAACAGCTGAACGCTCAAAGATAAAAACGCATAACGTAGGCTGCAAACAATTGCTATATACGAAGACGTCTGGGTATGAAGATGAATATGGTGACTTTGTATTTGATAAATGGTTGGAAAGTGGCTTCCTTGATACGATGCTGCAAGGACAGCAATTTCATAACGATTTCCATTAAACTAAACTTATTGGTGATCACTATTAAATATGGTCACCTATTTATAGATATATTGAAGCGCCTATTGGTTTGTAAAACTGTGGCTCATTCCTCTCTTAAAACGCTATTTATACTGTATCTGTTCACATAAAGGCTCAGTAAAAAGTGTCCGGCATTTCAGCTGGACACCAAATTAGCTTGCTAATGTTTTATCCCTTAAACCTTAAAAAGAATAGTCTAAGCCAATATACGCCATACGAGGACTACCAGGCTGTATACGCTCTCGGTTATAGCGGATCTCAGCTTGTAGGGCATATGTTTTATCTGTGATATTAGCGACTCGAGCATGCACTTTAAGCGCGTCATTGACTTGATAGTTTGCTTTTAAGTTTGCAATGGTATAACCGCTATATTCTTGTGAGTTTTCCGAGTCCATCCAATAGTCTCCGATGCTTTTTATTTCAGCAGTGATATTTAACCCAGAAATAATTTGGCTGTTGTAGTTTAAACGGAAGTTAGCCACATATTCAGGTGCCATTACTAGGCTATTACCAGACAGATCGACTTCTTTACTTTTTTTCGTTTTGTAGTCAATTCGCC
This sequence comes from Pseudoalteromonas luteoviolacea H33-S, assembly GCF_001625695.1. GTDB lineage: Bacteria > Pseudomonadota > Gammaproteobacteria > Enterobacterales > Alteromonadaceae > Pseudoalteromonas > Pseudoalteromonas luteoviolacea_B. The sequence continues at coordinate 53,231 of NZ_AUXY01000056.1, read as the reverse complement.
CCTCATCTTGGATGTAATGATCAAACTTATGATTCGACTGGCTGTAAGCTAACGCAAGAGACCAAGCCGGTGAAAGGGTGTAAGTGGTGCCAAATTCAAACCCTTGATGTTGCACTTCAGCGGCATTAACGCGAAGACTTGAACCAAAGTCATCATATGCGGTGACAATGGCATCTTTCACATCCATCACGTAGTAAGCAAGTTCAACAGAAACTTTGTCAAAGTTAGCTTTATAGCCAATTTCATAGGTGTCTGATACTTCTTCATTTAATGAACTTAGCTGCGCGCTCGTTTCTTTCGTTTTTAAATGATACAGCTCTGAGAACGTGGGGATGCGTATTGCATTGGCGTAGCGTGTATAAATACTAGAATGCGTGTTTAATTGATAATTTAAACTGGCTTTAGGGCTCAGGTGCTCAAATGTATCATTGCGACTGGCGATAGAGCGATTACCAAACCCATCATTATCATAGACCGGAACAGCATTACTGAACTCATATTTGTTATGGTCATAGCGCAAACCAACAGCGTAATTTAGGCGCTCTGTGATCTTACCTAAGTGCTGAATATAAGGCGAAATACCAACAAAGGTCGTTGCATCATCATAAAAAACATGGCCTTCTGGGTATGTCGCCGCAGCCCATCCTGTGGTTGTGCGTGTTGTTGGTTGATAGGAGTAGGCATCTCCCTCAGAGCGTTCCAGATCGATACCAATGGTTGTTTCAAAATCAGTAGTATGTCTGAAGTTAGTTAATGCAAGTAGACCAATTGAGTTCACACTAGATTCAATTTTAGGCATATTTGGCTGCCACGTAGCTATGTAGTCGTTGTTGCGGTAACGAAGGTAAGGGATCACTGAGGCATAAAAGTCATTGTCTTCGTATGTGTATTCTGAGCTTAGCCTAACATAATCAGTTGTGCGGCGAGGGTCGATAGCTAGAACTTCAGTAGGCAGACCAGCTTGAGCTGGGTCTTGTAAAAGTTCATCTTCTTCAAGTGCATCTAACATTTGTTGGTCTAGGGTAGATGAAATTAAACTTGTTTTGATACTTTGCTTATCATCTATTTGGAATTCATGTAGTACATTAAACTCCGACTTTTTAACGCTACTATGAGCCCGCCACCCATCATTATCTAGATGTGCAGCGCTTACTCTGATGCCATTGGTATCTGATATGTTATGCGTTACGCTGCCGCTTAATCTCTGATAACCATGCTCACCCAATGTGATTGCAAGGTTGTCATTTTCGTTACTCACTGGCGCAGAAATGACATTGACGGTTGCGGCAACAGCACCTGAACCATACAGGCTGGTTCCTGCACCTTTCACTACTTCTAAACGAGAGAGTGAGGAGTTTGTGCTTGCCCACCAAAGCGCATTGTGATTATAAAAAGCCGCGGATTGTAGAGGCACGTTATCTTGAAGATAGAGAGTATAACCTCCAAAATTAATCGGCATACGTATAGCGGCATTATGACCTTGTCCTCCGGATAGTTGATTCAGCAACACACCAGAGATGGTTTCGAGTGACTCGGACACATGCTGTGCGTTGTCGTTTTTTATTACTTCACTTGATACACTGCCGACACTGAGGGCTAAATCAGTATTTGCCTTTGCAGTTCTGCTGGCTGTAACGATGATTTTTTCAATGTCATCGCTTTGTTGCTGAGCGTATAGCATATCAGCTTGTAAAAGTGCGACGGCAATGAGGGAATAAGAAAAGCCAGATTTCATTATGCTTGTTCCTTAGTTATTTTCTAATAATTCGTTATTTTTTAAGTTACGTTGCTGTTTCGCTCGGCGCTGGCGAAGTGATCTTGAAACGTACATGTATGTACCTGTTAATGCAACAAATACGAGACCAAGGCAGATCAACGCAATGATGCTATCACGTATGCCTTTGCCAAGCGGGTTTAAAAAGTGATATTTGTGCAGGTAACCAAAATGCCAACTACGTGCTTTTTGCCAATTGTCATTGATGGCAGCAATATAGCCTGTATGGATCTCGACACTGTAAAGTACCTCTGGTGAATGCTCGAAGCTTATTTGTTGTACAGGAAGTCGCTTATTTACAAACCCATACGTTGGTCCAAATTTATCCACTTTCTTTTCATGATTAATTTGTCCTGATATCTCTAGTTGGTCGAGCAACACAGAACGTGCAACACTTGTGTTGTCGAATCGTGTTTTTTGTGATTGCCAGTATGAAAAGCGCATCTTTTGTTTTTCAAATTGAACGATTTGGCTGACTACTTCACCGTTAATATTTAGTAATTGAAAATTATCGCCATTGGCGCTGCGCATTGCGTTTATGGGGTCGTGATTTATATCACGCGTGACAATGCTGTTTGTTGGTATTAAGGCTCTAAATTCCTGTATGAAGAATTTATCAATTAAAATGTGGGTGCTACTGCTGGCAAAACCAAGTAGGGATAAACTAAGAACTAACCCAGTACCTCTGTGCAACGACTTTGCAGATCTTCTTTTGGATTTAACTTTGAACCATAGCAGGCTGTATGCGACTAATCCAAACAAAGCGACAATACATAAAGCGATGCTTACGAATAACATTGGAATAAGTCTCCAGGGGCTATGTCGATCCCCTGCAAATTGCCATGTATGTAATTGCTTAAACCAATACGAGAGGGATTCTCTAAGGGGCGTGTTATGTGCGGCTATACGCTTTCCAAGCGTGTCAATGTATAAGTTGTTGCCATTATCAAGTTGCACGCGATAAACCGGCAATATTCTATTTATTTCGGGATAAGCCGTACTAAATTGTGTAATGATTTGCGTACTTTGAATACTTTGCCCGCTCCAGTTTTGAGCCAGATATTTGGCATATTCAATGTCAGTAAGAGGAAGTTGGGTGTTATCAAGAGGGAGGTAATGCACTTCCAAGTCATTAAGAGATTGCTCCTGCACCTGATAAAAATAGCGTTCTTTGTATTTTATAAGGCTTGCATGACTAAAGCTGACAATGCCATTTTGTGTCAGCGCCTCTTGGATATTTGTGTAACTTTGTAAATCTTTTATATCTGCAACAACCAGATTATTTTTTATTGTTGGCGCTTTGGCAAAGTGTGACATTGCAGGGTGGAGCAGCCCTGAAAGCGCCCATATAATCAAAGGAACTAGGCTACATAATGCGAGCCTTTTATGCCATAGCAGCAGGTGTTTGAGCATTTTATTGTTATCATATTAAGGATAATTCGAGGATTATATGTAATAAATTTGCTGCTGATAATGTGACAAATTGTCGCATGACTTTTCGACTCTTATCATTAGTGTCAAAATCTCATAAGTTGTAAGTAATTGTAAAGTAGCTATATACAGGTGACATTTCGATTGATACATTAAAGTGAACCAAATTGGGTACTAACTTTGAAGTACTAGTAACTTTTTGGGAAGCGCAATGAGTGCGCCCAATAAATAATAAAAAAGGAACTCTCATGTTTATCGTCACGCTTAATTATCTCGTTGGATTATCTGAAGTCGAGAAGTATTTACCTTTACATATTGAATATTTAGATCAATGTTATGACGATGGTATTTTTTTAATGTCTGGCCCTACTGAACCCCGTACCGGAGGCGTTATTTTAGCCACCTCACCCTCCAAAGAAGTACTGGAACTTGCCCTAAGTGAAGACCCGTTTTTTAAAACAGGTATTGCTGAATATAATATCACTGAGTTTGTGCCAACAAAATCAATGAAGGAGTTAAATTATTTGATATAGTTCACTGCAGGTATTTAGTGTAATGTTACAACAGGGAGGTTGTTTTAATGCAGAGCTTATTATTAGACCAGTTACATCGAGTGACTCAGGGGGTTGGACACCTCAAGCGTCATATTAACAAGCACTTTATACTTTTCAAAGATTCTGGAATAGGCCCTTGGTTTATTTCATCTTCTAATCACTCCAAAATTAAAGAGTTTGATGAGAAACATTATTTTGTGATCCCATTTGTGCAAGGCCAGTATGGCGTTGCTTTGCATACCATAAGAAGCCTTCCTCCCTGCATACCTGAAATAAAAACCTTACCAAAACGTCGAGTTTTTCACTTTGCCAATGAACATGCTGAAACTTTGTTATCGGAAATTTTGTCTCAGCAGGCAGAGTCTTTGGTAAGAGTTAAAAAAGCAGGCCAAGAGAGTCAGCTGGATAAATTAGCCAATGATATTGATGCGCTAGATACTAAATTAACTTATGGCATGTTTGTTGTTGGTGGGTTGTCAGCCTTTTTAAATCCAGCTGTGGGGGCTGCAATCGCTGCTAAAGCTGCGCTGCCCAGTATTACTGGGTTAGTGAATAGGCATGGTATTCGCCCTCTCGCTGAAAAATACTCGCAAAACTATTTAGAAAAAGAGATTCAGTCCGCACAAGAGAAAGTCTTAGAGGAGTTCAGTGAAGGGGATACGATAAAACTAGTTAACCCTATGTTATCACGGCTTGAAAAGGCACTGCAGACGTCTGAGCAAGAATATGATCCACTACTAGATGAAGCATTTTATGGCAGCAACTTAGGCATATTGGAAAAAGATCAGTGGGCACTTCTGACAGTTGAAGCATTGTCACATGTTTATCAAGAGATCCTAGATTCCCCTCAGCTACATAATCAAGCATGCCTTGGTGAAGAGGATATTCGGTGGTTAACATACCTGTTTGATGGTTATTTAACACCAGTTAAAAGTCGGGGGTAATAAATGTGCCTGTTTAATCAAAACACACTCATACATGGCCTATTGTGTTTATTACTTAGTTTTAGTGCCAGTGCGCATGTTGAAATACATTCAAAATTAGAAAACGAGCGAGATTGGCAAAACAGAAATGCCGTCATGTTGCCTTCGGGAGATGTTGTTGATCTTAGAGTGGAAGCACCTGAAGGGGCACTGATTAAGTGGTTTCAAATTATTCCAGATACAAGCCAGTATTATAAAAATGCGAATCATCCTTGGGAGCCACAGCCCTATCAATGGTCTGGCTTTGGGGAAATACATTATCAGAAAAAGCATCTTGAGCAGTTTGATGATAAACAACATATAACGGTATCGCCCGCATGGTTAAAGCACAATAACGTATTTAATTCACCATATTATCAGAGTGAGGCGGGGAGTTTTTGGTTTGAAGTTGAAGTGATTGATAAGGGTGGGCGTAAATTAAAGAGTGTGGGGTTAGACAATAATGATCACCGAGGGCTGAATAAGCAGGTTTTAAGGGTTTCTTTTACGCAAGGTGACGGTTATCTAGGTCTCTTAAGCAGCTTTTTTAACGTGCCAGCGATATTTGGCTCAGTTCCTTATCAGAGCCAACATTATTTGGGTGTCGATTGCGCGGATGTACTTATGGCGGCAAATGCAATCAAACGCAATGGCAAAGTATATGACCGAAATGTCGCTTGGTTGGTGACCAACTTGAGGCATAAGGCTAAGTTAGTAGCGTTTAGCGGTGAAAGTACTCGGTTGAGGTGGGGAAAAGATATCTCTCCAGGTGATTTTATTGCAGTTAGATACCGTAAAAATGGCCAATTTGCACACATAGGCGCTTTAAACAAAGACAGTAACCGTAATGGGATATTAGATGGTGAAGATTCCGTCATGCATGCTGGACCAAATGCTTTGAGCTACGCGACGCTTCAAGAAGCTGGCTTTTTAGGGGAGGTTGTCATACTCGACAATCAAAATTAATGACTAACGTGGTATTAATGCCGTTAATTTAAAGGTGAAATTGAATTCAAAATGATTAGAGAAGCAAGATCACAAGATGCGCAATGTCTAACTGCTTTGGCACTTCAGGTTTGGTTAACAACCTATACAACAGATGGTATGAGAGATGAATATGCTGCTTTTGCACTGGCGACGTTTACGCCAGATTATTTTAAGAAAATCATAAACAATAAAGACAACAAACTATTGGTTTATGAACGCGATAGTGCGGTTTTGGGGTTTTTGTTGATTAACTTCACCTCGCATCACCAAGGCCAAGATAACGGGTTTGAAGTTGAAAAATTGTATGTGCACAGTGGATTTCAAGGGCAGGGTATTGGTAGACAATTACTAGACGAGCTGTCAAAGCGTTATGGGGATAGATACTGGCTATATACTTGGGTTGAGAATGATTCAAACGTGTTTTATCAACGATTAGGGTTTGAAAAAATTGGCGAGATAAGTTTTCAATTTGCAGGGCATGATATTCACAACAACGTGTACCGCAGTCCAACTAACTAGTTATGAACCTGCGTTTATTATGCGCATAAAATCAGTTTAAACACCCCAAAACGATGGGTATTTTAATAAAATCGCAAGACCATTACGGGTGCTATGCTGATTGCTCTAACAGTTTTGCTATCACTTCTCTGGCTTGGTCGAATTCAAAATCCTCAATGAGCTCAATTAGCTGTGCAGATGTTGATTCATCAATTTTATGATGCCCTTTGAGCTCATGCACTTTTTCAATTGACTGAGTGTCACAACTGAGCAGCAGCTCCTCTAATTCAAGGAAATCATCTCGTGTAATGGTCAGGCTTACCACGTTTGATGAGGGCGGTGGTGGAGCCTCTTCATTATGTAACTCACTTAATTGTTTGTGTAAACCTCTCAAGTAGTCTGTCAGTATTTCGACGGATTGGGGGGCCACTTTTTGCTGATTGGCAATCGCATGCTCAATGTCAGATGCTTGTTTTGATAGGTTGTCGATACATAAGTTTGCGCTGGCGCCTTTTAACGAGTGTGCAATACGCTCAGCATGCTCTAAATCACCTATGACGAGTGCTTGATTTAGGTTGATAGTTTCTTCAATCTGATTTCTGGCAAACTTTTTAATGATACTCCAAAACGCTTTTTCATTACCGCCTAAGCGCTTTATTGCACGCTGAATGTCAACACCTTCAAGCTCAGTCTCTTTTTTAGCGTTTGTGTCTTTGACTTCACAGGGGGGATCCACTGCAATAGGGGGCAGGTGTTCAGTTGGGCTCGATGTTTTATACAAATGGCTGTGGAGGGTTTGAGCCATTTGATTAAAGTTGATGGGCTTACCTATATGCCCATTCATGCCAGCGGCTTCGCATTTTTGTAAATCTTCCTTCATTACATTGGCGGTCATGGCGACTATAGGAAGTGCGTTATACTGACTAAGCTCGCGTATTTTCTTAGTCGCTGTATAGCCATCCATGACAGGCATTTGAATATCCATAAGGACAATGTCAAAAGTATGTTTTTGTACCATCTCGACAGCTATTTGACCGTTGTCTGCAATAACTACATTGAGATTTAAAGAGCTCAGCATTTCGTTCGCAATTTCTTGATTGGTGCTATTGTCTTCGACGAGTAGCACTTTTTGTTGCTCAAAAGTCGGTGCTACTTGATTTATTTGCTCTGTGTTATTCGAGCTAGTCGATTGCTCTGAGAGGTTGAATGACTCCATAATCGCGTCAAGTAGCACAGATGCATTGACGGGCTTCAATATAATGGCATCGATTAAATCATGGATTTCTGAGTTCATACCAATATCTGTGCCGTAGGCAGTGACAAGCACGTATTTTGGTTCTTTTGGTAGTTCAAGGGAGCGAATATGCAAAATAGCGTCTATGCCGCTCATATTTGGCATTTTCCAGTCCATAAAAATGATGTCAAATTGGCTGCCTTGCACCAGTTCGATGGCGCCAGAACCACTGGCAGCGCAAGTCACATGAAACTTCATCGCTTTGAGTAAGTTTGTCAAGATTGCACGAGCGCTTTCATTGTCGTCAACGACTAATGCATGCTTACCAGCGAGCTGGCTGTCAGGGCAAATTACATTGGTCAATTTAGCGGATTGCAGGCCACAGCGTACAGTGAAAAAGAATTCCGATCCTTGACCTTTTTCGCTAATTACGCCAATTTCTCCGCCCATGAGCTCAACTAATTTTTTAGAGATACTTAAGCCTAAACCGGTTCCGCCATATTTTCGGGTGATCGAGCCATCGGCTTGCGAAAACGCCTTAAACAACTTGTTTTGCTGCTCTTGAGACATGCCTATCCCAGTATCTTTGACGGTAAATTTTAACGTTGTTTGCTCATTTTCTTGGGCGACAGTGCTGACCGATATGGTGATCTCTCCTTGCTCAGTAAATTTAATTGCATTGCCGCATAAGTTTATAAGGATCTGGCCGAGTCTAAGCGGGTCCCCGACTAGACTAATAGGAACGTCTGGAGCAATATCCAATAACATTTCCAAGCCTTTTTCTTGCATTCGAATGACATTGATATTGACCACATTATCCATGACTTCTTGAAGCGAGAAATCAATATTTTCTACTTCAAGCTTGCCAGACTCGATTTTTGAAAAATCTAAAATATCGTTGATGATGCCAAGTAAGCTCTTAGCTGCCTGATCAATTTTGTTGATATAACCGGATTGTTGGCTGGTGAGCTCTGTCCTTAAAGCTAAGTGACTCATACCAATAATCGCATTCATAGGGGTGCGAATTTCATGGCTCATGTTCGCCAAAAACTCGCCTTTGGCTGTACTCATTTCGTCGGCTTTATCTTTCGCCAATCTGAGTTCTAGTTCCATTTGCTTGCGTTCAGTCACATCAAGCAATAAACCAACAACGCCAGCTAGCTGGTTTTCTGCATTAGTAAATACAGCTTCATAGACAATAAAATTTCGGGGCTCACCTTCGGAGTTTTCAATTTTTATTTCATAGTGTTGGTTAGACTTTCCATCAATAAGGTCTTGGTGAGATTGCTCGAACACTTGCGCAATTTCATAATTAAAAATATCTTCAGCCGTGGCATCGAGTACATCGGCATCAAATGTACCGAAGTATTGGTGAAACACACTGTTTACGCCCAAATAATTACCAGAACTATTTTTGTAATACATGGGACTGGGTATGGCATCGAGAATTTTTTTATTTAGCTCTAGTTGCTCGACGATGCGCTTTTCTGCTTTCGACTGTAAATCAATATTTTGTGTTAACTGCAAACTGACTGCTAAGTCATTTATCACCGATTTTATCCACTTGTAATCTTGATCGGTGAGCTCTACGAGACTACCCAGTTCAAGTAAGCCAATGCTGTCGTTACTTACTACTAAAGGAAAGTAATAGAGCTCGCTGATAGAGAGCTTTTCGCCATTGAGTTCAATTGCATACTGCTCTTTCTCAAACTTCATGGAATAGGGTTTTTGCGTACTTAAAACATGAAAATGGATAGAGTCGTAGTTACTGTAAGTTCTGGCGCAGTTACTGCTGTAGCCCGTGCCTGCAACGCGTGTCAGGACTTTTTGTTCTTCAAAGACATATAAACCGAGTAGGGGAACAGATAAACGCTGTTCTAAAAACTGCAGTAATTCTTCACCTAACTCGTTTGGATTTTTCTTTCCGCGAAGGGCCAAGCCAAAGTCTTTCATGATGGTGTTGAATTCGAGTTGCTCGGACAAATCGTTGAGTAACTTATTCATTGATTTAGATAAATCGGAAAGGTCACCTTTGACGGTCTCATCCAGTGTAAAATTGTAATTACCCTGCTCAACATTACTGACCACTTGCTTTTGGATTGACGCAACGGGGTTGATGTATAGCTTCCAAAGCAGGTAAAAAGATAAGGCAATATTGATAAGCAGGATAAGGTTAAAGACATTCCTCAGCATATATGCAGTATTTAAACTATTTTGATGACTTGCTAACTCGGCATTTAATCTTGATGTGATGGATCTATGTGCCTCACCAATGGCTGACATAATCTTAGACTTTTCTACTAAGTAATTGTCACTGAATAGAATTTTTTGAGCGCTGATTAAATCAGGGCCTGAATCTTTAACCCAGTTACCATAAGTGTCTTTGTGTATGCCTTCAATTGCATTAAATGCACGGCGCTCTAAACTGACCAGCGAATTAGAGGTTGAAAGCGCATTTTGCATTTGCAGTAATTCAAAGTCTTGTGCGCCGAGTTGTTGAAAACGCTCTATGATATTGTGGCCATCATTTACTCTCACAAACTCAGGGATGCTTGAATGAGGCGCAGCTAGACTATCCCAATAATCATAGGTATTTGCGTTTTCTGCATGGACTTTTCCATCGCGCACTAACAGCGTGTAACTAAATAGCTTTTGCCATTTTTCGTTGCCAGTGACGGCGTAAGCTCTGGCAAAGTTTGTGAGATTGTCTGAGCTGAGCTTTAATTCATGGGATAACTCGGTAAGCTTAAACAGCTGTGTTTGCTTGTCAGATAGCGCATTAACCTCGGTGCGCACATAATGAGACATCAACCCGATCCCAATACTGACCAACAGCATTATTGAGAAGGTGATAAAGAAGCTGACTCGTAAACTTTTCATCTAATCCAGTCCGTGCTTGGCGTTTCAGTAATAATAGACCTATATTTTTTGTGTGGTGAACAATTGTGCAACAAAACATATAGAAGAAACTATGGATCAGCTCAAAACGGTGTTAGTAGTGGACGACGTGAAGGAAAACCTCGCTTTCATGACTGAAATTATTAAAGACAAGTATCGTGTTTTGGCAGTAAAAAGCGGTGAAGCTGCGATTTCAGTGGTTGAGAAAAACCATGTTGATATTATTCTGCTTGACGTAGTGATGCCAGAAATGAACGGGTATGAGGTAATCAAGTACCTGAAATCCCATGAAGTGCATCAAGAAATTCCAGTTATTTTCCTGACAGCAAAAACCAGCGTTGAAGATGAAGAGAAAGGCTTTTTGCTCGGTGCGTGTGATTACATTAATAAACCCATCAGTCCCCCTATCTTATTAGCCCGACTCAATACCCATTTATTAAATAAAGAGTCTAAAGATATTTTAAAGAACAAAAATGATTATTTGGAAGAAGAAGTGCAAAAGCGTACTGAGCAAATGTCACGTTTGCAGGACGTGACGATACAGGCCATGGCTAGCTTGGCAGAAACACGGGATCAGGAAACCGGTAATCATATTCGTCGTACACAACTCTATGTGAAACTACTTGCAACGATTTTATGTGAAAAAGACAAGTACAAAGAAATCTTAACACCAGAAGTAATCAATAACTTTTACAAATCAGCACCACTTCATGACATTGGCAAGGTGGGGATCCCGGATAATGTTTTGTTAAAGCCAGGAAAACTGACCGCTGATGAATTTGAAATAATGAAAAGTCATACCGTGTATGGCCGTAATGCAATTGAAACAGCTGAGTCGGCGTTGGGGCAAACGGATAGCTTTTTACAAACAGCAAAAGAGATTTCTCACTATCATCATGAGAAGTGGGATGGCTCAGGTTATCCGCAAGGGCTAAAAGGGGAAGAGATCCCACTTAGCGCACGTATGATGGCCATAGCTGATGTGTATGATGCGTTGATAAGTCGACGGGTTTATAAAGACGCGATGGAGCATGATAAGGCCATTGCAATTATGCGAGAAGGGCGAGCGAGTCATTTTGATCCAGAATTGCTAGATGAGTTTTTGGCAAAAGAAAATTTGTTTTTTGATATTTCTCAGCAGTATCGAGATTAGTTTTTGGGGGGCGTATGTCGTACTCAATTTTGTTAATCGATGATGATGAAGTAAACCATGACATTGCGAAAACAATGCTAGGTGAATCTCATGAATATTTTTCGGCTTATAACGGAGAAGAGGCGTTAGCCTTATTTGGTGAGCGAAAATATGATGCGATTTTATTGGATGTGGTGATGCCTGGCATGGATGGTTATGAAGTATGTAAGGCCATTAGGGATGCGCCTCAAAACGCAAAAACGCCCGTGTTGTTCGTGTCTTCCAAAGATGACATTGAAGATAAATTAGAAGGGTTTAAAGCGGGTGGCGATGATTACATTACCAAGCCATTCGATGTAGAAGAGTTAAGTTTTCGTATCGACCGCTTAGTTAAATATAGCTGTGAGATAGACACTTTGAAAGTGAGCTGTGAAGCGGCTGAAGAAGTCACCATGACAGCCATTACGAGCTGCAGTGAGCTTGGCTTGTGTTTGGAGTTTATAGAGAATTCTTATCAATGTAACACACTTTCGGACTTATCGAATGCGATGTTGGCAACGTGTCAAAACCTACACTTACACGCGTCTGTTCAGCTTGGGTTATTAGGTGAGTTTCGTGATTTTAGCAATTGTGGAGCGATTAACCCACTAGAAAGTGAATTACTTCGAAAAGGCAGGGATAGCAAGACTGTTATTAATATTGAAAAGCGTAGCTTTTTTAATAGTGCCTACTGTTCGCTGTTAATCAAAAACATGCCGATTGATGATGAGGAAAAATACGGACGCTTTAATGATATTTTAGCTTTAGTTGTTAGGGGGGCTGATGCCAGGCTAAAAAGTTTAGAAACTAACATCAAAGCAATTCAAGCTAAAAACAAAGGGCTGAGAGAGTTAAGTCAGGTAGCAAGCAGGGACTTAGAAGACATAGAGCAAGTGTTTAAAAACTACCACAATGCATGCCAAGAGTTAGTTGAGCGGCTTATCTTTGATGTAGAAGACTCTATGATGTCGTTTGGTGTGAGTGATGCGCAAGAGCAGACTATTAGAGAAACACTAGACAGTGCCAAAGACGACCTGAAACAAATCCAAGAGCATTCTGAAGATATGTCAGCGACGTTCAACGACTTTTTTATTAAGCTCGATAAACTAATTGATTAATATTTGTTGTTTTTATAACTGCTCCTGCTTATTTAAAAATATTTTTTACGTTGTTTATTATAAATAAAATGCCAGTTTGACATTTTACTTCTCTATCTATACTTTATTTTATAGCGTTTTTATTGGTTGGAGTAGTAAATGCAAAATGACACAAATATACCAAAAGCTCTGTTGAAGTATATTTCGGGAGGCAGAGGGGCAGGCTGGTTGCCGGATGAAAGGCCTGACAAACCGAAAGAAGGCGATAAAGAAGAAAAGTCAGATTGATTTTGAGTCAATATGCCGTTTCTTCTTTTAATTTATATAGCCTTGGTATAAGTGTGAAGTAGGTAATATGTGTACGAAAATGAAATCATTAGAAGCGCAGTCTTTCTTTGAGTATCATTTAACCCTATTTGCTATCCTTATTCTTTTTGCGATTATTATCATTCCTGCGTGTAGACTGGTTTTAAATTGTAATTTAGAGAGGAAGAATGTGTTTTCACTGCTTTCTCAGTTTACATCCCGACATGTTGCTAAAAGTAAACTAGAGATGAGCTTGCTGTTTATTGCATTGTGCTATTTCGTTTATTCTTTAACTCTGTTTTTCATTGAATTTTGTTTTCGGTCTTGAATGTTGATATTAATAGCTATAATAAAATTGTTTATACTTTTATATTAATGAAGGTTCACTTTTTCCTGAGCTTGAGAGGCTGAGCAGATATAAGCCTCTAAATGCCTTTCATTGTTTTGGCTTGGCGCCTTTGTTGCTCTCTTATTTTACACCTGTTCAGAATCTGTTGCTTTTCATCTTCACTTTTTCCGCTCCAACCAACAATTTCATCAATGCTTCTCAAGCATCCGATACAAATATCTTGGCTATCTAAGCAACAGTTGCGAATGCAAGGTGAGGGGGATTGTTCTTTGGATTCTGACGTTTTATTGGTCATAGGGTACTGCTTTAACGGATGCTGCCGTTATTATTATGACGCTTTTTTGAGCCTGATAAAAGTCTGTAATGTCATTTTGTCTATTGGAGTGGAAGCTTTGTCTCAATTTCACGCTGTTTTGTCGAGTTCTACATTTTTCTAGGGAACTATGAAAGAAACCACAAGTCTTCATACTGTGTGTACATAGACTGATGAACAAAGGCTTAGTATACAAATCATAAATAATTACTCTGCAAAGAAAAATAAACGCAAGGAGTTGGCCACACAACATGGCAAGTGTTCAATCACAGGATTTTAATAGTGCACCTAGTCAACCTTGCGCTAAGCAACGTGCAAGGGCTGTAAAGAGGCGCTGGATATTAACTGGGTCAACCAGCGCAGTACTAAAGCAATTAACGATACCTATGCTCTTCGCTATTTTGGCGCTGTTTAGTGCAGACTTAATTGAGTTATATTTTGCATCTCGATTGGGCGTGGAAGAGCTAACTGCGATGAGTTATACACTGCCTATTCAGGCGACTTTGTTTGCTTTTGCAATCGGGCTTGGCATCGTTGTCGCGACGCGTTTAACACAGGCACGCCAAGTTGAGGAGCTTGCTGCGGTGAGCTTGATTTTTACCGTGCTTGTCGGTGCCATATTGGCGTTGTGTATTTGGCTAAACTTGTTGCCAATATTGAATTTACTCGGCTTTTCAGATTTTGCTCAACGAGATGATATATGGGCACCCCTTAAAAGCTACATGCAGTATCGTTTGAGTGCTGTGGTGTTCTTTTTCCTTGTTATGGTCATTTTTGGGGTTTTACGGGCGTTCGGTAATATGCGCGCGGCAGCGCAATTGTTGATTCTATTTTCATCGGTCCAAATTGCGGTAAGTGCAGCGCTGTTCTCTCCTTGGGCTACATCTAATATGGCGTTAACTGGCTTAGAAAAGCTGGGGGTAGCGCATTTGGTTGCAGCAGTGATTGGTTGCATCTGGGCTTTATATCTTTTGGTCGTCAGAGAAAATATTTCAATCAAAGTTAGTTTACTATCGGTACAAAGCCGTCAAGGGTTTCGTTGTTTAACGCGCCTGTTAGTCCCTATCGCGTCGATGCAATTACTAACACCTATCGCACAATCTGTATTGATGGCGATTGTCGCTTCACAAGGCAGTGATGCGGTTGCAGCATATGGTGTTGTGATGCGTCTTGAGCCTCTAGCATTGCTATTGCCTATGGTACTCACGACTTCTTTACCTATTTTTGTTGGTCAAAATTGGGAGGCGAAAAAGTCGTTACGAGTTAGGCGTGGCATTAAGTTATCAGTTCTTGCCTGTATTTTGTGGCAGGTTGTTGTCTCTGTAATACTTTTTAGTGCAGCAGATTTATTGGGTGTGGGGTTCTGTAAACAAACATTTGTCAGTAGCTCAATCGAACTTGCTTTGACAGTTTTGCCTATATCTTACGTTACATTGGCGGCTGCCATGTTGTATGTCAGTTGTTGCAATGCCACAGGTCGAAGTCTGGCGGCACTTAATGTCAGCATTATTAGGTTATTTGGTTTGTCGATCCCGTTTGCATTTTTAGGGGCATATATGGCTGGTTTTACTGGGATTGTATGGGGTCTAGCACTTGCTAATGTTGTATTAGGCTTAGGGTTGCTGGTTTATTGTGTATCTCAGCGTGAGCAATTAAGCCTCTCAAAGGGCAGTGCTATCAGTTAACCTAGATGTGTTTTGTATTTATTGTTCAGTTATTCGTCATAGCATCGAAGAATAATAAAAGGCATAAATATGAAACAAACAAACTTTTTACTGGGGAGTATTGCATCGGTTGTCTTGTTGAGCGGCTGTAATTCAGACCCTAATGTACTATTAGGTTACAGTGCTAACCAGCTATGCTCTAGACACTTTATCTCCGAAGAGCCAATTGAATTTATTAAGCAGCGCGTTATCCCCGAGGCACTTGGGGCGGTGCAGGGCGAGTTGCAACTGGATATTGATAGCACGGCTAAACAAGTATCTCTGTCGACTCAAATAGATGGGTCGACATTAACTCGCACATCTGTCTTTCGTGAAGGCTTAGGTTGCACTTTGCTTCATGACTTATCACCTGCACAGCTGCATGCACAAACCGCGGATCTCGATTTTCCAGCGCCATCACCCAGTACACCAATTAATAAAGCGCTTCGTCCTGATATTTCACTAGACACGTTTTTCGCAACTAATCATAAAGACTACTCTTGGAGTGATAACACCTTTGCGGTCGCTGTTATGCACAAAGGTCAGCTGGTTGCACAGCAGTATGATGAGTTTCATAATGGCGGATCACGGATGCTAAGTTGGTCTATGGCTAAGACCTTAACTGGGTTGATGACAGGGCTATTGGTCGACCAAGGAAAGCTAACTTTGGAGCAGCCACTGCGTTTTGGTGAGCACGTTATGACAGTTAAAAACCTCATGAATATGAGTTCTGGTGTCAAATGGGCTGAAACACCGGATATTCATGGATATGAAGACTTAGCGCCTATGTGGTATCACACTGGGGATTCGGTTAATTATGTTACGCAATTGCCAAAAGCCTATCAGCCAGGGAGTCAATTTGAATATGCCACGGGTACAACTCAGCTATTAAGTCGCGCATTGATGGATGCAGCAGGTGGTGATATTCAGTCACTCAATAATTTATATCAAAAACATTTTTTCGCGCCATTAGGTATTAATAATGCAATCGCAGAGTTTGATGAAGCAGGTAACCTCAGAGGCGGTGCGAGAATGTTTCTAAGCGTCCATGACTGGCTCAAAGTAGGTCAATTGTTCATCGATAATGGCCGTTGGCAGGGGGAACAAGTTGTCTCTGAAGCTTGGTTAAAAGAGGTGATGATGAGCAATGGCGTTGATAAACATTATGGTGGTCAATTGTGGCTCAACGATATGAGTTTTTGGTTGCCTAAATTACCAATAGATACGGTGTCACTTCGTGGACATCGCGGTCAGTACGTTGTGATCATTCCATCAAAGCAATTGGTTGTGGTGCGCTTTGGTGCTTATGGTGCAGTTGTAAATCAACATATTGGTCTGGCAAATAAACGTTTGTTCAAGTCAGTACTGAATGTGATTGAACAGTTAGAAAAATAAAGGCGGGCAGTATTGAATTGTCCGCCAGTATTAAACTGAACTTAGTTTAAATCAATGCTCAGTGCACAGTGGTCACTGAGCATTTCTTTTGGCTTCATATTATCAAAGTAGTGGAACTTCACACTGCCTTGCACATACTTTTGCTTCAATGTGTTTGATACCAAAATGTGGTCGATTGGTGCAGGGTAGTAAGGGTGACACCCTGTTAGCATTTGGTTGGCATTGAAGAAGGTTGCTTTAGACAAGTCGTTTGGCGCCTTGTCTGCAAGCCCATTAGGGTAGTATAGGTCACGACTCACGCGGTTATATGGTGCGGTTAACCTGTGGTTAAAATCCCCAAGCACGATGAAGTTTGCTTGTTCAGCGCTTTTTGTTTCGACCCAGTTGTCCAGTAATGGCACTTGCTTGGCTAATAATTTACATGACTTTTTGTCTGAACGACGATAGTCATCTACGAAGCAGCCACTTTTCAAGTGCACATTCAACAGGTCAAGTGTTTTACCTTGGTAGCCAATTTGGACTTCTAAGCCACTTCTTAAACCCATTTGTATGTCAGAAAACTGTTTATGATGAACGACTTTTTCAACACTTAGAGGCTTTTTCACAGCAAAAGCGACTTTTTGCTGTGTTGATGTCAACCCATTGCCACGACATGTGTAGCTTGGGCTGTCTTTTCTGTCAGATAAAATGAGCTGCCACTGCGACTTGTCAAAAACAGTCTCTAGTGCTTGGATAGAGCCCACTTCTTGAAAAGCGATAACATCAGCATCAAGTGATTTTGCATAGTGTTGTAAAGCGGTGATCTCTTGCTCAGTTCTTGGTTTACAGCCTTTGCTGTTATCAGCAGCAAGATGCTCAATATTCCAAGTGACAACACGCAGTCCTGTATCTAGTTTTTCGTTTGGGTTCGTTGCGTTACAGGCACTGGTAAGTAGTGCACATAGTGCTAGTGCACTGACTTTGAAAGTATGATTCATAATTCTAATAACTTGAATATTTCTAATAGCGATATAGTGTATCAAAAATATTGCAAATAGATTATATAAATATTTTTATTCATCGCGAATAAAGGGTCATTTAACTCAGTGGCGAGCAAATGGCGTGAAGCGCTGCAATACTTGTTAAGTATTGCAGCGAAAAAGACTATTTATCAGCAGGTTCATGCCAGTGTTTACACTTACTGGTTTTGCCGATCCCCGGGTTAAATGAGTTAGTTGGGTCAAGCTTTTTATAAAAAGACTTTAATGCGTCTTTGGCGAAATATTCGTGTCCTACGTTATGCTCTGCTGGATATTCAGCACCGCGTTTATCGAATGTTTCTAAGATTTTATTTTTGACAGCTTTTGCATCCACACCAGGCTTCATGATGTAGTTTTGATGCATAACATGGCAGAAAAGATGGCCATAATAAAGTTTTACAGCAATTTGCTCATCAATTTCAGGAGGTAATTGCTCAAACCAATCTTGTTCGTTACGAGGGAAGGCAACATCAATGGTCATGATTGCGCCCATCTCTTTGCTGTTCATAGTTTGCATTCGGCCAATCGCGCCACCAGCGACAAAGCGGTGCAAAATGGCTTTTTCCCCTTCATCTTCGGTACACTCAAAGTAACTCCCCTCATTGGTTTTGAAAAACTCATCAAAGTAAGCTTTGGCTTCAGCAACACCAGCGTTACTCATTTCCACAATCCAGTGATGTTCATAACGGTCACGATATTCATCCATGCGCTTTGGCAAGTGATTTGGCCACAGGCAACTTAAATATTGCATGATGCGGTCTGAAAACTTGTTGGGTAAAAACTTAAAGTTATCAGCAATGCGATCCACGGTGCGTTTGATACCAAACATCTTTGGAATGTATTTAGAACCCAGTTTGTCGATTACCAAAAAGGTATCTTTACCGTATTTCTTGGAGGCGTCATAACAGTCTCTATGTAGGTATTCCCCTGATACCGGTAAGTTGTCAAACTTAGATAAAATGTCACGGCGTATTTGCGCTAAAACGGCAGGGTCATTCGTGCCCACATAAAATACTTGATGCTTATCAGGAACAGGGTAAGTGTCTAATCTCACAGCAAAAACGGCAAGTTTACCAGCGCAGCCTGAAGATTCATAAAGACGACGCCCATCATTATTGAATCTCGAAGGGGTATCGGCATCAACATCTCTTACACGCTCATGGTATTCATCATCGGATGCGCGCAGCTCTGGGAATTGCACATCGGCATCTGTGTAATTTTGTTCTTGCAAATTAGTCAGGATTTCCTCGGGCGTACTCCCAAGGTTTATACCGAGATTATTAACCAGTGATAAGTTTCCTTGGTCATCTATTTGTGCGAATAAAGATAGCTCAGTATATGCGGGGCCTCTTTGCACTAATGCACCGCCTGAGTTATTACAAATCCCGCCAACAATGGATGCACCAATGCATGATGAGCCGATCACAGAATGCGGTTCACGACCATGTGGTGCCAATGTGTCCTCTAGACCAAATAACGTGCTACCTGCTAGGCCAACGATTTGTTTGGCATTGTCGATAAGCTGGATGCTATCAATGCGCATAGTGCTGATGATGACAATAGGGCGATCATAATCCTTACCATCTGGTGTAGAGCCGCCAGTCAGACCAGTATTGGCGGCCTGCATGATGACAATAACGTCTGCGGCAACACAGGCTTTAAGTGCTTGCCAAATTTCCAATAAAGTAGCGGGTCTTATTACTGCTAATGCTTCGCCTGAACCAAAACGAAATCCTTTGGTGTATGGCTGCTTTTTAGTGTTATCGGTTAGTACAAAGCTGTTACCAACGATAGACTTGAGTTTTTGTATAAGGGCGGTATTTGAAGCGTTATTGGTCATGCTGTTCTCGGAAATTGATCTACTTTTGCATTCTTGACGAGGGATTGGGGACTAGTATACAGCAAGGTTAAGAAGGAGTGAAACCAATGATTTGCATGTTAACAAGTCCCTTTTAAAGGAAATATTGCGGTAGATGAAGAAATTTAACGGCACAACAGTGCGAGGGTTCTACAATAATATCTAAGTCACGCAGCTCTAAAATGAGAGAATTTAATATGCTAATCAAGGACAGACTGAATGTATTAACGGGGTCTACCCTAATCATAGCCACTTATATACTGACTGGATGTGAGGGCAATCAGAACTTACAAAGCACTGGGAGCGAAGTACAGAGTGTGCCAAAGTCCAGTATATCGAATGGCATTTACAATGTGATGCATGATGAGCAAAAATTCGTAATGGGCGCGTGTGTCGAATTGGGGTATCCGTTGTCTATTTCAAAATCCCAAGCGTCTGCACAAGTGCAGTCAGCCTGTTCTCGTAATCTTACCCATAAATTTGAAGCTGATACTAAAAAGTCGGACACCAAGCTTAAATGGCGTGTACGTGTTCAAGGTGTTGAGCTCCAGTGTGAATGTGCAGGTTACGCCACGCAGGCTGGTCGTAATCGACCTTGAATACAGAGGTGATGGGCGCGCTTTTATTGCTGCTAAAAACATATGCCAATCATACCTAATCAATATCTTATGCGTCGGAGGCTACAGTTCAACCCTCGGGCACCTGTCATTAAAGAAAGGTGATAATCCTATCTTTCTGAGCCTAGCAATCGAACAACACATCCAGTGCATAGGTTTGTGTTTTTTTGTGCTCAGCCATCGCCACTGATACCATTTTCTTCGCAACTTGTTGCCCAGAGATTGGACGGTATTTTTTCAGCCAAGGCAGTTTACAGAGTGTCGGTAATAAATAATTTCCGAGGGTTTCCGCGATGCGTGTATCTGATCTCTGACCAATCAGTAATGAAGGTTGGAAGATGTTGACCGTGTCAAAGTGCAGCTGTTTCACATGTTGCTCAAGTTCACCTTTCATTTGAAGGTATGGACTGAGGCTATTTGCATTGGCACCACTGGAAGAGACCAAAAAATAATGCTTGATCTGGTTTTGGGCAGCAAGTTGAGCAACTTGAAGCTGATAGTCTAAGTCGACGGTTCTTTGCTTTGCAATCGTGCCTGCTTGTTTTTTGGTGGTGCCCAAACAAGAGAACAGTATATCACCTCGAAATATATGGGCGAATTGACTCAGGTTATCAAAGTCCACTACTTGGTTTGTGATCTTAGGCGATTGATAATCAACAGGTCGCCGCGTAACAGCAGTAACGTGACTCATTGAGGGATGTTCTGCAAGTTGTTGCACAAGGTTTTTACCAATAAGACCTGTCGCACCGAGGACAATTGCTGTTTTCATTGTTTATTTAGTCTTTATTAATCGCCGTGATGGTGTATTAGATATAGTGCATCAGCTAATAGCAAGCATTTTGAGTTATGTAATTAGCCTTCGAGTGAAAGCTGCATGAATACAGAAGAGGGTTCTTGACGATATTGCCCAAACGCATTGCAGAATTCGAATCCAAACGCTTCATATAGCTTAATTGCTGCATGCTGTTGATTGCCAGTTTCTAGCTTGACTTGCTTTAGCCCACTTGCTTTAGCTTGCGAGAGCAGGTGTTGTATAACCGCTTTCGCCATGCCCTTGCCACGTTGAGATGGTTTGACATAGATGCGTTTTAACTCCGCGTATTTTGATTGCTCTTGTTTAACAACGTAGCTGCCGCACGCGACGAGCTCTTCTTCATCATAGTGACCGATGAGATAAGTATTGGGGTTATCCACTTCTTCGATTGGTATTAGATCGTTGGCCTCTGCGGGGTAGAGGCTATTCATTAACGTATCAATTTCATTAAAAAGCGCTTCAAGTCCTGCGCTTTGGCTGCTTAATTGAATAAACTGCATAGTTTTCCTTGTCGTATTGTTTACTCACTGATATTAGTTCCTAAAATGGGGTGGTCAAGTGTTAATCTAAGAATAGGTGTCTAATATAATTCATTTTTTTAGTAGTAGCCTGTTCCCAACTGTACGCATTGAGACTTAATTCAACATATCCGCACGTCACAACATTATTGAGATTAGGTGCGCCCAAGAGGTTTACCACAGCCGTGATAGCAGGGTTATGGGCGACAATGCAAATATCATTAAAACATTCATCACACTGCATAATTGCGTCTATTAATGACTCTGGGTCGAAGGTATAAAGCGCATCGCATCGCAGCAGATCATTTTTGGGCGCGAAGCCGCGGTGTAAAATTTTGGCAGTGTCTATTGCGCGTTTTGCTGGGCTTGTCACAATTTGCGTATCTGGCAATGGCCCAAGCGTGGCTGCTAGTTTACCTGCCCGAGCAATCCCTTTAGGTTTGAGTGGTCTATCAAAGTCATCAAGGGATGAGTCTTTCCAGCTTGATTTTGCATGACGGACCAGCCTGAGTGTTTTCATATACGCCTCATTTGTAAGCAAATACACACAGCGTGGTCCATAACACGTTTAATGATGTTGTTAATCAACAAATAATTGGTTTTCAAGTGTTCTGCCATTGACCAGTTGTTTGTAAGTCCAACTGTTTTCATGGATCAGGGTGAGTAAAGATAAATCAAACGGCTCATCTTGCTTGGCATACTCAATGACAAGTTCATCAGATTGGGTTTGTTTGATATTTTTTACACCGTTCAATCTTGCTATTTTGTCTTTCATGGGCCCATCTAGGTTGAGCATTTGCAAAGTAACAAAGCTGCCTTGTTCACTTTGGTAAAGATCGCTTTGATGGCTTGAGAGTTGACCTTGCTCCAGATAAAGCACGGTATCACAGAGTCGCTCGAGTTCACTGAGATCGTGTGAGCTCAAAATGAACGTCATATCACCTTGTAAAGAGGCAATCAGGGTACGAATTGCTTTGGCGTTTTTCGGGTCTAGTCCGGCGGTTGCCTCGTCAAGCAATACAATTTTCGGACTGCCCAGTAATGCCTGTGCAATACACACGCGCTTTCGCATACCATGAGATAGCTCGCCCGTTTTTGAGTTCGCAACATGGACTAAGTCGACTAACTCTAACACGCGCTGTGTGTCTGTCTCGGCCGCTTTACGCGACATACCTTGTAACTGAGCAAAGAAGCTCAGTTGCTTTGCGACTGAAAATTTGGGGTCAAGTTGCGCATCTTGAGGCAGCGCGGAGATTTTGCCAAACAAATGAGCATCGCCGGGGCTGTGACCAAGCACATTAATTGACCCGTTAGATGGCTTTAAGTATCCGCATATGATGCTGAACAATGTTGTTTTACCCGCCCCATTTGGGCCAACTAACGCCACCGTACTGCCTTTGTTAATCGTAAAAGCAACATTATTCAGTGCTTGTTTTGTACCAAACGTTTTGCTCAAAGAGCTTACTTCAATCACTGCGCTCATAGATCTCTCCCTTTTAATAAAACATGTCCAATACCAAGCAATACCAGAGTTTGGCATGCTGGGAGCAGATAAGCAGAGGCGGGGGTATTTCGCCAACCGGTCAGCTCTGTAACTTGATGTCCAGGTATAAGGTAATTTAACCAATCAAGCATAGGGTATTGCACACCGAGATAGCTGATCACAGAGGCCACAATGGTAAAAAATAATATGGAAAAAACAATACTCATTCTTGCTGAGTTAGTGATCAGATTCAGTAAGCTCATCAGCGCAATAAAAGGTAAGCAGGTGAGCAGCAGTTTGCCCCAAATTGCGACAGATTTGGGCAAAGCAGATGCAAGTAAACTGGCATCCCGATAAAGCATCATGGCAAGTGTTGCAACGGTGACTAGGGCGATAAGTGACGCCAAGATCATCACTTGTCCTGCAAATCGACCAAGTAATATTTCAAGTCGTGTGCTGCGCATGGTTAAAAACCTTAAAGTACCTCTATTTCTATCTTCGACGGTTTGATCTGCTGTGACAAATACTGTGAACATAGGGAAGGTAAATAGACCAATCAGCCAAAACATGGCAAGCTCTGCTTCAGGCCAAGATATCAAAGCTGACAATCCGACAGTGCCAGCGACTTGCCCCACAATGTCTGAAAACTCATAGCTACTGATAAAAGGGACTGCATTGTAGATGGGGTAGCGCAATACCATAAGCCAGACAAGGAAAAATGCGGCAATGGCGAGCCAACCTCGCTTGGTGGCAAATAAACGTGTAAGTTCAAATTGGCCAAATAGCCAAGTGCGTTGAAAATTCATAAGGTCTCCTCATTCAGATCAATACATTAGCTCGAATTAATAAGAGGAGGAAGCAAAAAAGTGTTGCAGAATATGGCGCCTGAAACAAATAGCGCAGCAAGGTGCTGCGCTATTGAATTTTAGTTAACTATTACCAGCCACACTGACGGCCTTTGTTTTGCTCGTCAAGGTACGCTTGTAATGGTGCGAAGTAGTCTAAAATTGCAGTCGCATCCATTTGCTGATTACCTGTTACTGTTTCTAGGGCTTCTTGCCAAGGGCGGCTGCTACCCATTTCAAGCATGGTATTCAAGCGCTCACCAGCTTCTTTTGAGTTGTAAACAGAACAGCGATGGATTGCTTCTTTACTACCAGCAATTTCACACAGTGACTTGTGGAATTCAAACTGCAAGATATGTGCTAAGAAGTAGCGAGTGTAAGGCACATTGCCCGGAACGTGATATTTTGCACCTGGGTCAAAGTCGTTCTCGGTACGTGCGACCGGCGCTTTAACACCTTGGTATTTTTCACGTAATTCCCACCAAGCTTGGTTGTATTGCTCTGGGCTGATTTCACCTGAGTATACTTTCCAGCGCCACTGATCGACGAGCAAACCAAATGGGATGAACGCAACTTTATCCATCGCCATTTTCATTAATAGACCAATATCTTTAGACTCATCTGGTACTTGTTCAAGTAAACCGATTTCTTTCAAGTAACCTGGCGTCACCGATAGCGCGATGGTGTCACCAATGGCTTCGTGGAAACCATCATTAGCACTTTCTTGATAGTAGAGAGGCAGCTTGTTATATGCGCGCTGATAGAAGTTATGGCCTAACTCATGGTGAATAACAGAGAACTCTTCACCGGTTTGCTGAATACACATTTTGATGCGCAGGTCATCTTTATTATCCAAATTCCAAGCTGATGCGTGACATTGAACATCACGATCTTGCGGCTTTAAGAACAGTGAACGTGTCCAAAAAGTTTCTGGTAATGGTTCAAAACCCATAGAAGTAAAGAACTTTTCAGCGCCTTTGGTCATCTTAATCGCATCGTAGTCATGCTCTTTAAGTAACTGGGTTAAATCATAACCTGGATCGGCGTTTTCTGGCGCAACTAAGTCATAAACGTTACCCCAAGTCTGTGCCCACATGTTACCAAGCAAGTGCGCAGGAATAGGCTGATCTTGCGGTACTTTGTCTTCACCGTATTTTTCGCCAAGCTTGGCGCGCACGTGACAATGTAGTGAGTTGTAAAGAGGCTTAACCTGACCCCAAATACGGTCGAGTTCTTTTGCAAAATCATCTGCTGGCATGTCGTATTTACTACGCCACATTGCACCAGTATCAGCATAACCTAACTCATTAGCACCTTCGTTTGCTAATGACACAAGATCTTTGTAAAGCGGACGCATTGGTTTTGAGACCTCGCGCCAGCCTTGCCAGATATCTAGCAGCTCTTCGTAATTTCGGCTGGTGGCCATTTTAGCTGTCATGTCACCTAGGCTCATGCAAGTACCGTTATTACAGTACTTACCTTTACCGTAGATGCCATCAAGCTCGGCTGATAACTTTGCAAGCTCTGCTGTTTTTTGCGGATCTTTTGGCGCAGGAAGTGTTAAGTTAAGCTTTAATTTATCAAGCTTTCGACGGTTGTCGTAATTTAACTCTAGGTCATCAAATTTAGCCGCTTCATTGGCAAGTGCAACCAGTGCTGCTGTGTATTCTCTGCCAACTTCTGCTGATAGCGCCGCGGTATCTTCAGTAATAAAGTTTGCGTAAATCCATGCTGCTCTACTGCTTCTTACAGATAAATCTTGTAGCTGCTTTTCAGCTTCTGCAAGAAATACCTCAGCGTCTTTTTCTGTTAGCTTTTCAGTCGTTGTTGTTGAATTACAGCCACTCAGTGAGAGTGCCCCAGCGACAAAGATTGCGCTTAGGCTGAGTTTAAATTTTGCTGACATTGTGTTTTCACTTTTTGTTATAGAGAGGGGTGATGATAGCAGCGTCTGCTAATGTGCTCAATTATCTGTAGCTACACTTGACGTTAAAATATTTAGCGAAGTCGTTAAATTTATTCCTAGATCAACAAAGCGAGTGAATTATTGAGTTAGTGTGTTTTTCATCCATACTTATCTTGATACTTAGTTGGGGAACAACGCTCATGTGGCTAATTTTATTATTAATTATTGCAGTTTGGGTTATATTTTCGGTCAAAGATATACGCCTAAAATGGATTTCAAAACCGACATTTAATTACTTTAAACGCGCTTTGCCTGAACTCTCAGACACTGAGAGAGAAGCAATGAAAGCGGGAGACACGTGGTGGGACGCCAGTTTATTTAGTGGTAAGCCAGATTGGGGGATGTGGCTCAAGTCTGGCAAGCCTCGCTTATCAGATGAAGAACAAGCTTTTGTAAATAATGAGTTAGCTGAATTAATGACCATGCTTGATGAGACTGAGATAACAGCACGAGGTGATTTGTCTAAGGAAACTTGGCAATTTCTGCGTGAAAAAGGCTTTTTCTCAATGATTATTCCCAAAAGCTTTGGCGGTAAGGAGTTTAGTGCACAAGCTAATTCTGTCGTTGTATCTACGATTGCAACGCGTAGTTTGTCCGCTGCAGTGACCGTGATGGTGCCAAATAGCTTAGGTCCTGCGGAATTACTATTGCACTTTGGTACTCAGGCGCAACAGGCGCAATGGTTACCAAAATTGGCCAGTGGTGAAGTATTACCGTGCTTTGCACTGACATCGTTACATGCTGGCTCTGATGCTGGTGGGATCACAGATCATGCCACAGTGTGTCGCCAAGAGTATGAAGGTCAAGAAGTATTGGGTTTAAAAGTGACTTGGTCAAAGCGGTATATCACGCTTGCCCCTGTGGCTGATGTACTGGGCTTGGCGTTTAAAGTATACGACCCAGATAAGCTGCTGGACGATGAAGTTGAGCGTGGTATTACCTGTGCGCTTATCCCAACTTCACATGATGGAGTTAAACAAGGAGAGCGCCATGATCCAATGGGCTTAGCGTTTATGAATGGCACCACTTCTGGGAAGGAGGTTTTTATCCCACTAGATTGGGTCATTGGTGGGGAGAGTGGTGTAGGGAAAGGGTGGCGAATGCTCGTTTCTTGCCTAAGTGCTGGACGGGGAATTTCACTACCAGCTTTGAGCGCAGGCACTGCGCAGTTATGTGCAAAATCGACTTCTGCATACAGCCAACTACGTTATCAGTTTAAACAGCCGATAGGTCAGTTTGAGGGGGTTCAAAGTACAGCTGCTCGAATTTATGGGTTAACTTATAGTATTGAAGCCGCAAGAGAGAATACGGCGCTTGCGGTGGATTTGAAGAAAAAACCATCGGTGATAACCGCCATTGCTAAATATCATCTAACAGAGCAAGCGAGGATAGTTATCAATGATGCGATGGATATTCATGGTGGTAAGGCAATACAAAAAGGCCCATTAAATTACTTAGCCAATCACTATGCAGGCATGCCAATTAGCATCACTGTAGAAGGTGCCAATATACTCACACGAAATTTAATGATTTTTGGTCAAGGCGCAAGTCGTTGTCATCCTTTTATCTTAAAAGAGATGGAAGCAGCGCAAATGACAGATCCAGAGCAGGGGCTGAAGGTTTTCGATAAATTACTTGTCGAGCACATTGCGCATTCAGGTAAAAATGCAGTGAAAGCTCTGTTAAACGGTTTAACTGTGGGGCGCTTTGTACGTAGCCCTGTAAGTGGTGATGTGGCGCGTTACTATCAAAAACTCACTTGGTATAGCCAAGTATTGTCATCGCTAAGTGACATTGCCATGTTGAGGCTTGGTGGAAAGCTCAAATATCGCGAAATGCAGTCTGCTCGGTTAGGGGACATGCTAAGTCATTTGTATTTGGCATCTTGTGTACTGAAAAAATTTGAAGATGATGGGCATCAGTGTGGTGATTTACCGCTGCTTCACGTTGCGATGTCTTACCATTTATCAAGTTACAGTAGTGCGATGAAAAACTTTATTGATAACTTTTTACCTAGGGGACTTCGAAGCATCGCTAAGCGCATATTTTTCCCTTTTGGCACTCGCTCTCGAGAGATGTCTGATGAACAGGTTAAAGCGTTATGTGCAAGCGTGTATGAAAACCACACTACGCGGATGCGGATCAGCGCATTATGCCCCAGTACAAACATGCTTGGATTGGAAAAGCTGGAGTCAGCACTGAGTTTGTCAAAAAAAGTGACTTCAGCGTATCACGACTTTTTAAGGTGGCAAAAAAAGCAGACTGCAAAACTGTATGATAAATCTATGCCTGAGCAATTGGTTGCAGCGTGTGAAGCTGGAATTATTTCTGAAGGGGACAAGCAATTGCTAGAGGAGTGGTTACAGGTATGTGATGAAGCGCTCAGTGTTGATGTCTCGAGCGCCTCTTAATTATCTTATCGTGCGTAAGGGTCTGGGTTAATTTTATCTACATACCAGCTTCCCTTGCGTTTAACCATTTGCACACTGCGCATGTCGTCTACTTGATCACCGTGCAATTGTCCCGTAAAAATAAGGTTTACTTTGGCATTTTTACCATATTGCTCTCGCAAACTCTTATTTGTCATATCTAGCTCAATTGTGACATGGTCGAATTGCATGTTGACTAGGTTTCTAGTGAATTGTGAGGGCGTGCCGTACGAGCGCATGATCCTCGCAAGTCGAGGGGTAGCAAGGTCTAGAGCCGTTTTCATATCCTTTTTATTGTAAAGTGCGTCAAAATACATGGTTGCGGTATAACCGGGTGTATCTTTGTCACCTCGACCAGCCTCTTCATTGTCACAGGCTGTTATCAAAAACGAAAGAGCAAAGATAAGTAAAGCAGATAATTTCATAATACGAGAGAATAACGAAACACTGACTCTAGTGTGTCTTTATTCTTGGCATTTGTAAAGGTGACTAGTGAAATTCGATTGGTTTATAATTTCCACTTAGTATAAAGGGGTGGCTTTTTATGTTTTTTTGTCATTAAGCATGACCCTGCACTCACCTCAGAGCTGACTGAGGTGAGTGAGACAGTTTAGTTATTGATGGGGCAGCTTATGGAGTATGAGCTTTTAGGCTTGTAACAAATTTGGCCGTCTTTTTCGAGTAGAGTTGATACAAATTTACCCGCACTTTCATAGGTTTTTTTCTCATCTTGATAGCATTGCATCTTCCCGTCTCGGACTAGGCAAGTTTGCTCATTTAGGTTTAAAATCTGATGTACTTGGCCAGGCTGTTCGAGCAAGTTCTCAATCTTTGTGGCACGCGTTCCCCAGCATTGCCAGCTTGCATCTTGTCTTTGCCCACAGACGGTTTCTAATCCGACTGTATTGAGTCTAACTATATTTTCTAAATTAGGCACGTCCAGTACAGGATTTTCGGTTTCACCATCACATTGAACTTTGCCATCATAGCCTAGTAAACAGACATAGTTTCCTCTAGCGACTACTTGTTTTAACTGCTCTGGCTGGTTTTCAAAAAGCAATTGGTCATTTTCACTGACACATTTTTGCAAAACACGATCTTTCACCTCGCAATTGTACTTCTCTCCTTCGATTGTTATGTTGTCTACGAAGCGGATTTGAAGCTCGCTAGAGGTGGCTTTATTGTTGTCATCTTGGCTTACTAATCTCAGTTTGACGGTATCAGCTTTTGGACGAAAAGGCTCATTAATGTTTGCTTCGTTTGCCAGCGTTTGTGGGTTTTCAAATGTAAACCTTGCTGTGTCAGAAGACCAGTTTGGGGCATACTCGCTTTTGCCGTCAGTATGGATCAATTGCCCGAAGACAGAAATGCGGTCACCGGTGATAAATACTTCATCTATGCCAGAATAGGCTCGCAATAAAGAGTCGTATGCCCATGCCGTGATATTAAATTCTTTTTCAGCTAATCCTGCCTTAGCAATGACCTTGAAAAATCGTCGACCAGCTAAAGGTACTTCATTGTCTAGTAATGTAATTGCGAGATTATTATCATGATTTTCAGATTCAAGCTTGTCATAAGTATATGTGCCAAATGCCGCAACTACTCGTACACTGTCTAACTTAACACTGCTGGCTAATTTGTAATTGGCTGTGACTTCTTTTTGTGGGTAGATCTCAAATTCTTGATATTTGTCTTTGAGTTGGATCTCTCCTCTCGTAGCTGATGTACTGAGATAAACTAGAGGGATCTTAGCGGTTTTGGTAACGCCAGTGTTATATTTAACTTCGTAATGCACATGATGAATCTTTTTAAGGTCGTCAGGTTCTGGCAATTCTATTGTAAGCTGATTGGGCGCTTCTACTAGCAAGCTTTTATCAAAGCCACCGTCAATATCCCAAGTTACAGACTCTACCTCAGAGGTATCTTCTAGGTTACTTTTAATAATTACGGTTTGACCAGCAGCGGCAAGGGCGTGAGAGCTAGAGAGTGAAAGCTTATTATCAGCAGGTATAGGTGATACTTTAACTTTTGTGGTTGCTGTTTTTGTAATGTTACCTTTCATCGTGACTTCTAGTGACACGTCAAAGTCAGTTTCTTGCTCAACATTCGGTGCGTAAAATTGATAAACACGTTTTGTAGATGAAGGCTTTGTAGGTTGTGGGTCAGGGGCCCAGCTCCACGCATAACCAATAATATCATCAGAATTTGCAATTGTCGGCACGATGCTCAAATGTGCTGTTGAAGAAACTGCATACCCTTTTGCAAGAGAAACATTTAAGACAGGCCCATCAGCTGGAGAAATTTTTATTTTTGCCGTTTGTTTGTGTGCACCATTATTTGTTTCGATAATGATGGTCACGAAGAACTCTATGACTTCGGTGACTGCGGGAAGTTGAAGGTTAAGCGAGGAGTCGCCATGTGTATCTGCTAAGCCTTCAGTCACATCTTGATAGTCAGGATCAAAGCCTTCAATGTCCCAAGTTACCGACTTAATCGTGGATGTTGTTTCGAAGGGCACATTGATGCTGACATTACTACCGCCTTCAAACTTATATTCATCAGCCATTTGTATGTGTGCCCCGATACTTTCAGGGTAAAGGGTGATGTTAAAGTTTTTACTTACCGGTTGATTGACTCCGTCTGATACTTCACAGGTTATTACTATGCTTTTTTTCTCAGTCACAGCAGGAAAGGAAACGATTGTCTCAGAGAGTGAGTTTTGCTTAAACGTAACATCGGCTAGAGAGCTTTTCCAGTTGACTGTTAAGTCATCACTCTCTGCATCAACAAACTGGGTCGATAGCGTTATGGTTTCTTTGGACAACGCAATGGTTTCACCCGTGATAAAAGCGGTAGGTGCGCTATTTTCACTGACAGGTTGATTTTGACTTTGGTCTGCTCGAGGGGTCAGTGTACTATTTGAACTATCATTGTCACTTCCGCCTCCGCAGGCTGTGAGTAATGTGATTAGTGGAGCTATGAGTAGTTTTCGCATTTTTAATCCTTAATATATGCTGTTTTTGTAGTGGTTTATTTTTAACCACATGAAAGATAGTTGGATTTAATTGAATGAAAACTGAACATCAAGGTTGGCGATTGTATAGTATTTGTAATTAAGTGTATGAGCCCAGCTTTATGCTGGGCTCTTTCAGGAGGTGAAGTATTTCTGTTAGTTGACGTTAGAGGGAACTTGAGGCTGTTCGGTTTTTTGTCGGCGTAGTACCTTTCTTGAGAGTTGTTTAATATCCTCTAACATAACGTATTGACATGGGATTAGCAGTAATGTGATGACAGTGGCAAATAGAACGCCAAATGCCAACGATACAGCCATCGGGATGACAATCTGTGCTTGTAAACTGGTTTCCATAATAATGGGCACAAGACCAATAAATGTTGTTAGAGAAGTCAAAAGGATTGCCCTGAAGCGGCGACAACCAGCCTCAACAACAGCTTCTTTTATACTCATACCTTGCTCTCGGGCTTTATTGACAAAATCGACCATTACCAGCGAGTCATTCACAACAACGCCAGCCACAGCAATAATACCAAACATAGACAAACCGCTCATCGTCATACCCAACACTAGGTGACCAAATACAGCTCCAACCACGCCAAATGGGATAACCGACATTATCAATAATGGCTGAGAATAAGAGCGCAGAGGGATTGCCAGTAGTGCGAATATGATCATCATAGAGATGGCGAAGTCTCTAAACTGCTCTGCAACGCTGTCCATTTCCTCTTGAATACGACCAGCAATACTGCTTGAAACCCCAGGGTAGCTCTCTAATAAACTAGGTAGGTATTCTTCACTGATCTGTTCTGCAATCTTAAACGGTTCGGCTTTGTCAGTATCTATGGATGCCCACACACTGACAGTACGCTTGGAGTTTTCACGACGTATACGGCTTACACCTTCTACTTGCTTGATGTCAGCCACTTCAATCAAGGGGATCTCTGCGCCAGCAGGTGAGATTATACGCACGTCTTGAATATCGCTGATGGCATCTCGCTGCGCTTCAGGGTAACGGATCATGACTTTAATTTCTTCACCATTTCTTAATATCCGCTGAGCTTCAATACCGTAATAACTAAAGTTTACTTGCGAAGCAATGTCAGCAAGCGTAAGTCCCATGCTGTAGGCAAGTGGTTTTAGCTCCAATTGGATTTCATCAGTAGCAGATTGCATAGAGTCGTTAACATCACCAACGCCTTCAATGGTTCTGAGCTTATCTTTTAATCTTTCAGCCACCTCTTTTAGGGTGTCTTTGTCTTTGCCTTCAAGTCGGAAGCTGATATCGCCATCATCTCGACCGCCGTCAGAAATACTGTCTTGAATATTTAAAGTTTTTACACCAGGTAGCGGTGGCATATTTTCGCGCCACATGGCACTGAGTTCAAATGTATCAATTGGGCGTAAATGAGGCTCAACCAGCACAGCGCGGATAGTCGCGTTGGTTCTGCCATTCATATTGATAGCGAAGTTTTTAACCATAACTTGATCGTAGTCTTGCTCAATTTGCTGCTCTACTTTATTAAGCATAGTTTCGAGTTTTTTGATGGTTTCGAGTGTTGCCGATTCTGAAGAAGACAAGTTCATTTCAACCTGAATGCTCGGAAAATCATGAGGGATTTTAGGGTTGGCAACAAACTTAATAAATCCGCCAGCGAATAATCCCGCGCTGACAATAAGAATACAAATAAAGCCAACGATCACCGTATAGCGATAATGAATGCACTTTTCAATAGAAGGTCTATAGGTGTTTTCGATGAAGTTTTTTAGACCGTTGTCTAGCGCTTCACGCAGGCGGTGGAATGGGTTGTTAGGGTTGCTTGGCTTGTCTTTCATTGCCGCTAGGTGCGCGGGCAAGATAAGCTTTGATTCAATCAAAGAGAAAATTAAGCAAAGAATGATAACACCGCCAATGGCTTTGGAAAATGCCGCTTCTGGGCCGGTAGATAATGTTTGTGGGAAAAACGCGGCGATGGTGGTGAGTACACCAAATGTCGCAGGGACTGCAACTCGTTTTACACCACGGACAACGTTATCTAAACTGTGACCGTGTTTCTCTATTTCAGCATGTGCTGATTCGCCGACGACAATGGCATCGTCTACCACAATACCGAGTACCAGTATAAAGGCAAATAGAGAGGCTAGATTAATGGTGATGTCGATAGAGCCAGCAGGCATGAGTAAAAATGCGCCCAAAAACGATACTGGTAAACCCATCATGACCCAAAACGCTAACCTAATTCTTAAAAACAGCGCCAACATCAGCATGACGAGTACGCCACCGATGACCATGTTTTCAATCATCATATTGAGGCGGCCTTCAAGGTAGTAAGTGAAATCTAAAAATGGTTCTAGTTTCACGCCCTGTGGTAATTGACCCTCTTTCTCATTTAGGTAATTTTTGATGATCCCTGCAACATTGGTGATATCTTGATCTTTTGACGCACGAACTTCATAGATCAGTGAATTTCTACCGTTATAGAGTGAGTACATCAGACCTTCTTCAAAGCCATCTGAGATAGTGGCAACATCACCTAACCGAATTTGAGCACCATCTTCCAATGTGATCAAAGGAAGCTGTTCAAAATCATGACCGCGATAAGCTTGGTTTTCAACTCGCATTGAAATGTAGCCATTATCAGAGCGGATTTGACCTGCGGACATATTAGCAGAGTAGTTACGTACTGCATCCGCGATATTTCTAAATGTTAGACCATACTCACGTAGTTTATCCGGACTAACTTCTATGCCAATTTCATAATTCAGGCCACCATTGAACGTAACTAAATTTACGCCCGGTAAAGCAAGCATTTCGTCATGCAAATTGTTACCAAGGTGCTTGAGATCTTCGAAGCTCATGTCCCCGTTTAATGTCAGGAGCATGACTTCCTGTTCATTCTTTTCATTGCGAATGACAGGGCGCTCCATGTCAGCGGGGAAGGTTGAAATAGAGTCAACCTGCATTTTGACTTCATCCAGTACATCTTTGGGGTCGTACTGATGTTCGACTTCAATCCAAGTTTGTGAGTAGCCCCTGTTGGAGTAGGTGATCAATCGTTTTATACCTTCAAGGCCTTCCATTGATTCTTCTACTTTTATCGTGATCCCTTCTTCGACTTCTTGAGGTGCAGCGCCGGGGTAGATGGCTTGGATGCTCAACCAGTAGTTAGTATTTTGTGGGAACAATTGTTTTTGCATTGTGAATGCTGTGAGCAGACCGCCGACGAGAATGAAAATCATCAGCAGGTTTGCCGCAACTGGATTGCGTGCAAACCACGCAATAATGCCTTTTTCTTGGCTTTCCATACGCTATTACTCCTCTTTTAATGCAAGGGCATTAGAAGGTGTTGCAGCTTGGCCATCGTCTAAGCTCAACTGCATGCCTTCGGTTGGGAATTCTAAAGAGGTGGTAATTAATTTCTGTCCTGATTCAAGACCTTGGTTAGCAACTACCAAACCATCGTATTCTCTGACGACATTTAAAGTTTTAAATGAAAGAGTACGATCTTTGTTTAAGATAGCGACTTTACCATCACGTACAAGATGGTGTGGGATCTCTACTGCGTTGTTTAATAACTTGCCTTTGATTTGTGCGTTCAAATAGGCGCCAAAGCGCAGCGGTGCTTGATTGTTATCATAAGGGCGTTCAACTTGTGCAACGAGATAGGTCATACGACTGCGGTTATCAATAACGCCCTCGCTACGGACTATCTTACCTTGCCAAGCAACATCTTGGCCGGCGACTTTGGCCATCAAGGTGACACTGGCGTCAATTCCGTTGTTTTTCAGGTGTTGTAGATCGCTATCTGCGACGGGTAGACGAACCTCTGCCACAGAAATCGCATTTAATACACCAACGGAGCTTCCAAGGTTAACTACGCTGCCTAAACTGAGCGCTCGACTTTCAATGATCGCATCATAAGGTGCCTTTACATATGTACGCTCTAAGTTTCTTTTCGCACGCTTTACACTTGCTTGTGCCGCTTTAAATCTGGCCAGTTTCTCTGCAAGTTGTGGTTTTCTTAAATACAGCTCAGAAGGGATAGTAGAACTTGCATTGCTTTTAATGCGCTCCCATTCTGTCTTCGCAACATGTGCTTGTGCTTGTTCAATCTCAAGTGCGGAACTCGCTTGAGCAAGCGTGGCTTGCGCGTCAATCAGTGCAGCTTCATAATCATTGGGGTCAATGCGTGCTAACACCTCGCCTTTTTTAACAAACCCGCCTTTAACAAACTGCTCAGAGAGATCAATAATTTGGCCGCTTACTTGCGCGACCAATTTGGTACTGTACTTAGGTTTGACGATGCCGTAAGAACTTACAGACATTTCTAGAGGCGCAACCTGTACAGGCGCTACCTCAACTAATGGGTGTATGATTTTTTTTTCTTTTTCAGCGGGTGGCGTTTTCATCGACGCAAATGCGATTGCACTTGCGATACCGCCAAGTAAGACGACACCCGGTAATATAATTTGTTTTTTACTAGCCACGATGTTAATTCCTTCCTGAATTGACAATTTGGATACGCTTGTATTAATCAAGTTCGTATCAATTACCATCAATAATACGCCAATAGATATTTCAAGGTGTTTTGATATCAGCTCAATATGTAACAAAGCATTGCGTACCCTGTTACATTTTTACAATTGCTAAAAGCTGTATGTTTTTTGTGTAGATTACATACAGGTGGCACTACAACGCGTATAATGGCGCTTTTGAATTGAATAGGTGCTTATTATGGACTGTAGATTAGGCTGTGGTGCATGTTGTATAGCACCAAGTATTAGCTCTTTGGGAAAGGCTGCTAATATTCGTTGTGAGTACTTAAACGACAATAACTTATGTTCTATCTTTGGTGAGCCAGAACGCCCCCAAGTATGCAGTGACTTCAAAGCCGACAGGGAAACATGCGGTAGCACAAATGAAGAAGCAATGGAGAACTTAATTTATTTAGAAGCGGTGACGTAAATTACCGGTAATTGTTATTTCATTTACACCAACTTGGTAGCGCAAAGGTGGCTACCAAGTTAAGGCTGTTAGTTATTTCCTACCTTCGATGACATAAATTGAGTGGTGACGATTATTTTGCCAGTAATCGAGCGCTGCTTGGTCAACCAAATCAGCGATACGCTTACTAAAATCACTGTGATTACCACTGAAACTGCGCATGTCAATCGCGCCCTCATATACCGCGGTCATGACACCCGCAGCGTAATAGACCGCAGCTTCTATATTGTCTCCACCAATCCCTGTGCCTGATGATTTTATAAGCTTACATGGTCCATGGCATCGATCGTTACCACCACCTCCAGAGCCTTCTGGGTATTGATCGCCACGGTTGTAAAGTGTATCTCCCCCATCACCACCATATAATCCAATGTCATGGTTATATTGAGAGAAACTTGCGACAAAATCTGCGCTACCGCCACCAAAGAGCTCGCAGTCACCATCTTCACATAACACGATATCGTTACCGCTTCCACCCCACAATTTTGCGCGTTTTTTCCACTTGTTACCGCCAGAGTCCACTAAAATATCGTCGCCACTGTTACCATGTAAGCGATCTTTATCTCCTGCATTACCAAAAACGAGATCATCGCCATTGCCACCTTCAAGGTGATCGGAATGGCCATTACCAAAAATCACGTCGTGACCATCTTGTCCATATACTTTGTCTTGTGCGGTTGCCGAGCTGCCTATAGGAAGCGTAAAAACAACACCGCGTTTATCTGTTTCGATACGTGAGTCGCCCATGAGCCAATCATTTCCCGCACCACCGCGAATAATATCTTTATCACTGCCGCCAAATACCCAGTCGTGGCCACTGCCTGTGGTGATGTTATCTTTACCTTCTAGGCCGTATACAGTCATGTTGTAAGTAATTACTGAGGCATTCAAGCTATCATTACCACTACTCAATTTGGCAAAAATAAGGTCGATATTTGAGGTGTTAGGTGTTGAGCAGGCTGTTGAGTTACCAAGTTTTGCGTTAACAAAAACCAATTCACCATATTGCTCAAAGGTGTAGCTCACACTGTTGATCTTTGACTGAATGCCCCAAACACCATTTACATAATAATCGGTGAACAAGGCGCCGCCGCCAGTACAGCTTTGGGTTTTACTTATGATGGTCGAGAAATTAGCACAGCTCGATAACTCATGATT
The DNA here is from genome assembly GCF_001625695.1 of Pseudoalteromonas luteoviolacea H33-S. GTDB lineage: Bacteria > Pseudomonadota > Gammaproteobacteria > Enterobacterales > Alteromonadaceae > Pseudoalteromonas > Pseudoalteromonas luteoviolacea_B. The sequence goes on along the minus strand of NZ_AUXY01000056.1, from coordinate 15,834 downwards.
TTCAGGGCGTTGAGGGATAGAGCCTGCTGTGCCTACTTCTGCACAGTCTATACCTTCGCCTGCATCTACTATATCTGTATCGCCCAAGGTGAATAGCTGGTCATTTCCAGCACCTGAGTAGACATAATCTACTTTGTTGCCTGTCCTAATGACATCATTGCCATTGCCGCCATGTATAAGCTGGTGAGTATGAAGGTTTTGACCATTGTATGTATTTCCATAATTACTCAAATTGACCTGTACACCATTGTAATTACTGATATTGAATATTTCGCAGGTGTTGCCATATGTCATTTTTACGAAGCTATCACCACCTATCGCGTGAAGGGTATGTTGATTATTAGTCAGTGTGAATGACAAATAGGTCATCATTCCATTATGTATGGTATTGGTTGTTACATTAATACTGTTGTCTAGGCCTGTGCAGGCGTAACTGGATGCATTAAAACCTAAGGATAACGCCACGAAGGTAGTTATTTTGGTTAACTTTGATAAATTTTTGCGCATGAAGTAGGTCCTTACATTCTAAATTTTATCATTATTGAGTGAAGATTTAAGATGATATTTTTCATCTACTTTTACGGATATTAAGTTAGCAATAAAGTGTGCAAGCAACATGGAATTGCTGTATGTAAAGTGAACTGTGTTGTGTATTTTGTGTTAATTTTTTGATTTGTTTTTTCTGGGCGGTTTTTATGCACTTTTAGAGGCTGCAATGCATGGGGGTTAAATTAATTATTCGAGAATGAGTTATACATGAAGGTTGTTTTTATTTCGTTATTGACACTAAACTTTTTCGAATCACTCAGCACTTTTCAATATCTTGCTATTTGCTCTTTTTTTATTGTTGCAAAAACTGCCTTTTTGATTTTAAGTAACAAGCGTTCATATGGTTTACTACCATTTATTAAAGTTATTTAAAGTTAGTGAGTGCATATTAACTTTTTGTTTGTAAAAAACGTATTTATCTGATTTATCGTATCTTATCTTACTGCTTCTGAATGTGGTCGCCATAATTATATAGGCATGATATCAATTCATTCAGAAAGAAATTGTGCTTAATATTTTAGTATATTATTCATTTTTTCAATAAGACTAAAATAGAGTCTTAGCACCTTCCACCAGTTCCAAATACAAATAATTTTCCCTTTTAAATTAATAAAATGTAATTTAATTGTTGTATTTTGATGTATTGGGTGTTTATTTTTGGTTCTGCATATGTAAATATTAATGCGCATCCATTGAGGAGTAAGTGGGTGTATGACTGATGTTTGCTGTAGTTTTGTCGCACTTACTTAGAGAGATGTTTCGATATAAAAACACTTACAAGCATAATAAGGATAATTTATGAACAAATGGAAACTCACCCCCATAGCAATGGGTTTGCTAGCGGGATCAGCTGTTTCAGTGCAAGCAGCAGAGTTTTATAGCAATTCAGCAGGTACTCAAGCGATTGAAGATAGCTACATCGTAGTGTACAAAGTACCTCAAGGTATTGCGTCGGCTGATAATGAAGTAAAAGCTCAATTTACAACACAATTAACAAATACATTGACAACGGAAATTGGCCTTGAAGTAACACGTCAATATTCTAGCAGTATTTCAGGTGTTGCTGTAAATGCTGATGCAAAGCAGCTACTTAAGTTATTATCTCACCCTGATGTAGATTTTGTAGAGCAAAACGCGATTGTCACCGTGGCGCCTATCAAATCTAAATCTAGTTATTCAGCACTTCAGAATAACCCTGTTTGGGGCCTAGACCGTATTGACCAAAGAGACCTTCCTCTTAACAACAAGTTTGAAGCACCGAACAAAGGTACTGGTGTAACTGCTTACGTAATCGATACAGGTATTCAGAACAGCCATAACGAGTTTGGTGGTCGTTCGGTTAATGGTTACGATTTTGTAGATAATGATGGTAATTCAGCAGACTGTAACGGTCATGGTACACACGTAGCTGGTACAATTGGTGGTGCAACTTACGGTGTTGCTAAGAATGTAAAACTTGTTGGTGTACGTGTACTTAACTGTAGTGGTTCAGGTACTTATGCTGGTGTTATCGCTGGTATCGACTGGGTTGCTAATAACGCAAATGGTCCATCTGTGGCAAATATGAGTCTTGGTGGTGGTAAATCACAAGCGGTAAATAACGCTGTGACAAGCGCTGTAAACAAAGGCATTTCATTTGTTGTTGCTGCTGGTAACGAAAACTCTGATGCATGTACTCGCTCTCCAGCAAGCACACCAGCCGCTGTTACAGTTGCTTCATCAACATCTTCAGATGCACGTTCTGGTTTCTCAAACTGGGGTAAATGTATTGATGTATTTGGCCCTGGTTCATCAATCAAATCTGCTTGGATTGGCGCAGACTCTGCGACAAGAACCATTAGTGGTACGTCAATGGCGGCTCCTCATGTAGCTGGTGTTGCTGCACTTTTCCTTGAAAAAAATCCAACTAGTTCACCAACTCAAGTAACTGCTGCGCTTTCTAGCGGTGCGTCTGAGAACAAAATCAGTGACGTAAAAGGCTCACCTAATAAGCTTGTTTATGTAGAAGCAGGCGGTGATGACGGTGGTTTTGAAAAAGTGATAAGTGGCGGTAAAAATGAGACTAAAGCATTCACTTATGAAGTGCCAGCAGGTGCTACTAGCTTAAAAGTAACATTAAGTGGTGGTTCTGGTGATGCTGATTTATATATCAAACATGGTGCAGAGCCTTGGGCGTTTGATAGTGATTGTGCATCAGAAAATCCAGACACATCAAATGAGTCTTGTGTAATCAATAACCCTAAAGCTGGTACATGGTACATCTCAGCTTATGGTTATGCTGCGTTCAACAATGTAACTCTAAAAGCAAACCATCAATAATTCTTTAACCATAAACTTAAACATAAAGGAATAAATAAATGAAAGTCTTCACATTATTAGTAAGCTTATTTGCAAGTTTTCTAGCTTTTCAGGCTAGTGCGACTATGGATGTAGCTACTTATTCTAACCGTGCAGAAGTAGACGCTGGTATTGCTGGCCGTTGTGTATACCAACCGATTGGTACAAGCGCTTGTCATATGCGTATCGACTGGGCTGTTCAAAATGGCAAAATCACTCAGCGTGCTGGTGATTGGGGTAAAGCAAATGGTTTCTACCCTGTAATTGATATGTTCAGCCATGCTATCGCAGCAGTTTGTAAGTGTGGTTGTTTTGAGCAAGATACACTTATCCGTGTGCTTAAAGATGGCAAAATACAAGATATTCGCGCGAAAGACTTAGGTACTGAAGACAGCCTAGTTGCGCTTAATGATGATGCAACACTAAGCAACATGTCTACTGAAGTATTCGAAATGAAAGCACGTACTAAAGGTCCTGAAACTCCGGCTCTATACGTATTCACTTTCGAAGATGGTAATGAGCTTAAAGTAACTCAACACCACGGTATGCTAATTGGTGACGGTACTATGGTTGCTGCAAAAGACGTTAAAGTTGGTCACTCTATGTACAATGCTGAAGGTGTTGAGCTTAAAGTTGCTTCAATCGAGCGTGAGTACACTAAGTTTGACGTTTACAACTTCGAAACTCAAGGCGACGTTACAACTAACCACATTATCGTAGCTAACGGTATGTTTGTTGGTGACTTAACTTGGCAGAACCAGTTCGCTGCTGATTTAGGTAAGGTTATTGTTCGTCAGTAATCCTCTTTATGCATAGGGAAGCTTAGCTTCCCTTTGTTCTTTTAGTTTTATATTTATTTGAGGAGTTTAAGGATGAATATTGGTAAGTTAGCGCTCGCTGGTTCCTTAGTACTTGGTATTGGACTTGGAGGTGCTTATTGGCTAAGTGATGAATCACAACCAACAGTAAAAAATACGGAAACACAGCCAAAACAAGTCGAGATCTCACAAGTGAGTGAGTTAAAGCAGCTGAGTAATAAAATTGCTGATGAGATAGAGCAGCTACACCCGCTGCCTAAGCAAGGAGAAGTAAGCACGAAAGAACGTATGTTAGTGTCGTTCAATCGTATGCAAGCATCAGTAGGTAAATTTAACTCATCGGGGTTTGTTAAAGCAGAAATACAAGCGTTATTGAATGACCCTGCGGTCATCGAGTTAGCAAAAAATACGCTGGTTGACTTAGAGGGCGCAATGGCAGAGTTTGGTGACGACCAAGCATTGGCGAGAGTGTACTCGATAAAAATATTGGATGAATTAGCAAAGCAAGGCGAGACATCTCCTTTGTATGAAACAACAGCACAGCTTGCAGAAAAATTAAATGAACAGGCAAATCAAGATGTGGCGTTTTCAAAAAGACAAGACTTGGATTTAGAAGAGCTTGTATTTGCCTCGCTTAACTCATTTGAGGAGTCGCAAATATTAGAGAACCCGCAAATCGTGATGGACGAGCTGGGCTATTCTGACGCACAACATGAAAAAATTCGCAAAATATATGGAAACCTATTTGGTTCAGTATTTGTAAGACACGCGAGTATCGATGAATCAATCGCACGTGTTCAAGAACTTTTTAACAAGCAAGGAACAAACAATGGCTAAACTATCAATCGCACTTAGCTTGGTCGCAACTACTGTGGCAATGTCAGCTCAGGCTCACCCATTAAAAGCTGCTAGCGATCAATATGTTGCAGATACTGTCGCATGGATCCAAAGTGAAAGCATTCAATGTACAGCTGAAGTGCCTCATGCAATGTGTGAAACCAGCATTGTTAAGTTCAGTGATGGTGCATTTGATCAAAATCGAACAGATCCAAGGCAAACCATATTAGTACTAGACTCAGCAGTGGACTTGCACACTGTATTAAGATATCGCAGCCGCATTAAAGCGCATTTAGAGTTCGATCCGCAAACAAATACGTTTGTCGAAGGTGATCCTGAGGTGGCTATTTCTAAACTTGGCCAAAAGCTACTGACAGAATTAGATACCTTTAAAGACCCTGAAACTCAAGCCCCTGCATTTTTACCTTCAGCATGGTTGAGGAATTTAGCAGTCGCATATGGCAGCGCTGCGCCGGGTGATACACAGGATCATATCACGCAAGAGCCACACTTTAGCCATGGCTCTAAAGTGCTGGGATATTTAACTCAACATAATCCGAATGCTGAATTTGTTGTAATTGATACAGCAACTTTCTTACCATACCTTCAGCACCGAGAAGCTGTGTGTAATAAAGATAGCCAAACCTTTAAATCTTATATGCAAGCGGCTGCGGCTTCCTTAACACAAGATGTTATTGAGCAATACGGAGTTGAGTATATTAATTTCTCTGGCGGTTATAACCGTTATCACGTAAAGCAAGCATGGCAGCGTAATGAGTGTTCAGGTAACATGTCAAACTATGCAGCAAGTAACATGCTCGCAGCGATGAAGCCATATTATGATGCAATGTTCGAAGCGTCAGGGGTACTTGGTTTTCAAGCGGCAGTTATCAATGCGGATAACAAAGATGATGCGTTAGATGTGATTGATTATCCTAATCGTATCCGAGTTCAGCCTTATACATCAGAGAGTGTAGACACAGATGTTTCACCGACAGGCGAAAGCGGGTGGCAACAAGTATTTAAAGACTTTAGTAATGAGTTTTCAGGGCATGAACATATAGATATGTATGTAAACTTTGGTTATGGCCGCGCTAATTTCTTTAACCAAAATAGCACGCCAAAAATGACGTCTGACGTATTTGGTATGCAATATGCTGCTGACTGGGCATTGTTGTCATCGTCATGGTCAACACCTGTAGCTGTATCTTATGCTATAAACGAGCAAGCAAAACTATACAATGAGACGTTTCAAATAGGTTTTGCACCAGGGCTTTTAAAAGAACAATTATTACCTAAGGCATGTAATGATGCAGGCGACTATTGGTACGTGTATGGTATTAGCGCATTTATGTGGATGGGTGATAACATGTGCCGAATTCAAGACCCACTTAAATACAGAGCTGATCAACTAAATACCCTAGGTTACCTGTCTCTCTAAACCTAGCGATTATTATGCTGTGTGGTGTTTGACTACCTCACAGCTAATCATTGGAATTCGCACTACCCACCGCCTAAAAATTCATTTGTTCAAAGTATGAGCATATTCATCCGGACCAATATTATCTTATTCAATCACGCAAATTACTGTAATTAAGCGCCATATTAGATTTTAAGGATGATTATAAATGGGAAAACGAAGACATTATTTTAATAGGGGGTTGCTGGCGATATGTTTGGCAAGCCTCGTAGGTTGCGGTTCATCTGAGTCTGGGCCAGTCTCGCCGTTACCCGAAGAGCCCGTTTCTGAGCTACCTGAGGAGCCTGTTCAACCAAACCCGCCCACGAATAAATTACCAGAACCTCAACAAAACCTAAAAGCACTTAAAGCTACAGCTGAGGAATATTCAAAAGATACAACTGCTTGGATGGAGCAAGAAGGCATAGATTGTACACTTGAACCAGTGCAGTCGAGACATGAGTTGTGTGAGCAGGTCCGTATTAATTTCACTGATGGTCAATTTGACAGCGAAAGAGTCGATGACAACCAAACAATACTCGTTTTGGATCGTGAAATTGCCTTACAAGTTGCACTGCGTTACCGAAGCCGTATGAAAGCGGCTTATGCTTATGATGCTGAGTCCAACAAGTTTGTTGCTGACAACCCTAATTTATTGCTCTCTGGAGTTGGCGCGAAAATATTATCTGAGCTTGATAAATTTACGTTTACAGATGTTGAAAGCGGGGAGTCTTTACCTGGGTTTGCCTCTGCTTTTTGGTTAGGTGAATTGGGTAATCAATATGCGCAACGCGTACCTCAAGATGAATTTAACTCAGAGACAAACTCTCACCAAAACGCCCATGGTAATAGGGTGATTGGCTATATGGCAGAGTTCGCGCCAAGGGCTGGGTTTGTCATTATTGACATAAGAAAGTTTAGGCCATTTGAAGCAAATCATGAGCTGGTATGCCAAAAAGACAGTAATGCGCTATTGGCGAAGTTTCAGGTTGCTGCAGACTCACTAAAACAAGATGTTCTTCAAAAGCACGGTGTGAGATTTGTTAACTATTCGGGTTCACATACGGCAGATATGATCTCCGATGTTTTCAATAAACATTGTGATGGGTTGTTGACGATTGAAGAAGCAAGTTCAATGTTGCTATCTTTACAGCCACTTTACGAAGTTATGTTTAATTCAGAAGATGTATTAGGCTTGCAGTCCGCTTTACATGAGGCGGACCCGCTATCTCATGCATTGGACGTTATTGAGTTTGATAACCGACTGCGCATAGCTTCTTTTACAACGGGTGTGCATGATAGTCAGTTAGACAAGACCGGAGAACAGTTTTGGCGAGAAACTGCATCAGAATATGCTGATGAGTTCAATATGCATGAAACGGTTGATATGTTTATTAATACCGGCGCAGAAACTTTCCCCAAATTAGGTTCAAACAGTACGCCAAAAATGCACTTTGATGCATTTGGTTTGCGTTATGCACCCGACTATGAAAAACACACATCTTGGATAGCACCAGCGGCGACAGTATATGCGCTTTATTTACAGAGTTTACAGCTGCAGGCGGATGAAAATTGGGCATTTTCACCAGCACAGCTAAAGTCTATTATGGTGCCTAAAACGTGTTTTTCAAATGAAGATGATACTGACTTTATTAAAGGGTTTGCGAGGCAGGGAGGCGATTGTCGATTGCAAGATCCTGTTAAGTTCAAAGCGTCAGAACTACAACGCATTGGTTATTTAAATATTGAATAATGACGATTAAAACAGGTATGAACTTTAGTTGTATTCATACCTTAGTTTCATTTTCTATGTTTATACTGAGTCGGACAATAACCACGGCTGACGTCAGGAGAGCGCAGTTTTTGATGCTTGGTTTTTCTACCTGAAACTCGCGCTCTCCAAAGTTTGAAGCTACTGGCTTTGAGCTCGTCACGCATCAATCTAATGACCGCTTTTTCATCAAGGCCATACAAACGATGTATTGCCTCAAAAGGGGTTCTGTCTTCCCAAGCCATTTCTATAATTCTGGATGTATCTACGTGATCCATTTTGCTGCCAAAAATTGAGTTTGTAAACTGTACGTATTGGCTAGCAAACCGATCAGTTTTATATTTGAAAGCCCTTAATTTATCGAACTAAGCGCGAGCCTTGAGAGGACTAGCTTCGAACGAAACCCCGCTCCAGCCATACTTAATAAAGTTTCTGATATTGCCATGGTCGTCGCCACCTGGGTTTTGCTTAACGTCATGACGGTAGTATTGCCCAAAGCAATGCAGGGTGGCTTGCTCAGATAATTTGTGCTGTTTTGCAAAAGCGAGAATTTTGCATGACCCTAAATTTGTACCTGCTTCATTATTTTGCTCGCCATTTTTAAATTCGCAAGGTGTGAATTCATATAAGTTATCTATGAGCTGGATAGTGTGTTCAAATTCAACTGACTCGCCTTGATGTGTTACGCGCTCAATAAAATTTTCAAGCGTTTCATTTTGTGTGTCTGACATGTTAATTCCTATTAATCAAAAGCTTTATTATCCTTGTATTGGCAACCTAATCATAATGAAATTTTGTCTTGATACTTGAGTTTTTAGTAGCTTAAACCAATGTAAGAAAAGGATTTGTGTTATACTTACTCGGTGTTAAAAATAGGAGGGAAATTATTCGAGTGAGCAAAGCAAAACTAAGCCAAGACGAAAGCCTATCATTTAAAATTAACTATCAGCTCCTGCCAAAAGAGACAAACCAGCTTGATCTATACTTTTCCATCCCAATTGACATGGGGATCAATGCGAACACACTAAATGAAGTAGATTACTTCAATGCCAATATCAAGTGCCATAGTGCCTATTATTCTGAGCAATTACATCTTCCACTTGTTCGAAGTCGTTTTATCAGCCAAAGCAAGGGCCAAAAAAGCGATTATCGTGTCAATCTCAATTTATTTTGCTATCAAATTCGCATTGCGTTAGATGCGGACGTGAAGCAAACCTTAAAGCTTAAGCAAGCTGAAGAGTTTTATCCTGCTGCCATTGAGCTAGTTGAGCAAAGTGCAAAACTCTTGGTGAAGTTAAGACGCTATACGCCACCGGATAACCGGCTTAAATCGTACTTTCAAAATGCTGATAATTATTTAAGTTGGCATACAGAGCAAGCTTTTTTAAAGTTGTTGGCTCGGGGTCCTAAATCAAGTGACTTTAGCAAAGAGCGGGGTGAGGTAATCGATTTCTGTAAACAAGAAAACCTCTATCGAGAAAAGCAAAGCTATAACTCACAAGTGACGTTGGACGACCCAAATCGAATTACTAACAAGATGCGCTTATTGGAAAGGCTCATAGAATATGGCGTGGTATTTAATAAAGAAACGACCAACTTGGGTGCTAACTTAAAGCGTCTTGCTCGCGGTGCGGTGACTGCGGTGATCATGGCGTTTGTGATGTACCTGGTACTGAATGCAAGGTCAAATTTTGAAGAGATCACGATAGCGCTTATCGCACTGTTAGGGGTCATTTATGGTTTAAGAGAAACCTTTAAAGATGATTTGACTCAATGGGCATGGCGTAAGGTACAAAAAGGCCGCCCTAAATGGCGCAATAAATTTAAAAACTCGGTCAATGATGAAACCGTCTGTACGCAGACCATATGGTTAGAGCATATCAAAAAGAAAGATATACCAGACGATGTTGATAAGCTGCTTAAAAAGCGCGGCAGGCAAAATCGTCAGGAAGCAAATTTATTGCACTTTAGCTGTAAAAATCAGGTGCAAATTAATGAATTTTTACCGGGTTATGAGGAAGTTCAGCAAAGGATCACCTTTAATATGAGCTCTTTTGCGCGCTATCTGAAAAAGGGGGCTGGTAAGCTTTATAGCCTTGAAGGGCATAAAGTGTCGAAAAACTCTGTGGAGCGGCGATATCAAATTAACTTAGTTATGCGCTTTAAATCAGGTGAGGACACTCAGCTAGAGCGTTATAAGTTGACAATGAACCGCTCTGAGATTGTCGCGATAGAACAAATGAAAGATTAGATATGAGGTCGTAATTTTTAGAAGGTGATCAGATTCACCTTCTACTCGGCGCTTTGGAAAAAAATCAGCTTATTACCGAATGGATCTGATATGGCCATTTCTAGTCCCCATGGTTGCACGATAATATCGGGCCTAGCATGTTTAAACTGTTTTTTAATTAGGTGGGTGTGATAAGACTTAAGGTCATCACAGCCAATTCTAATACTCATCCCGGGAGACGCATCGCCATAATGCTCTGACAAATGCAGTATACAGGTATCTTTTGATATTTGCATATACATGGGCAAGTCAGCTTGATATTGATGTTGCCAGTCTATTTTAAACCCTAAAAATTCGATATAAAAAGCGTGTGCGACTTGCTTATCAAAGCTACGGATAATCGGAATGGGAGAGTGGAATGTCATTGACTGGTCCTAAGCAGATTTAAGTTAGTTTAGTGCGAAGCGCTGAAATGGCATTGAGTTGTTGCTTCGACTAACACATAGTTAGACGAAGCCACTATTTGAAAGTTTATGGTGTGTTTTGCTTTGTACTGTGAAGCAGTTCAACAATGGCTTTAAAGTTACGCTTAGACGTTTCCTTTTTTAACGCAGTGCGTAATGTGGCTTTAATACCGTCTTTGTGCTCCTGTGTTGCAAGTGCTTGAATAGCTGCATAACGGCTCTCTGCTGTTGGGTTGTTCACGGCAATTGCAAGCACAGCATCACTGGCAGCTGGTTCAAGTTGATAATTTGATAGCGCTTTTAGCAGCGCGACTTGATTTTGATGTTGAGGTTTAGCAAGTTGCTTTTCTAAACTCGTGTACGCTTGCTCAGTTTGCATCATGCCGAGCGCTCTAATTGAAGCTCGTTGCACACTTTTATTTGAATCCTCTACATAGCTGTCAATTTGCTCGAAGTGCTGCTCATCCCGGCTATTCCCCAGGCTGGTAATAAGTGCTGATTTTATGTTGGTCTCTGTGACTAATGACAATTGCTCAGACAATACGTCATGTAGCTGAGCAGACTGGGCATTGGCAGTTCGACTGTTGAGCATCGCACCAATTGTCATATAAAAGCTGCTCGTCACTTCTGAGTCTAAGCTATTGAAGCCGCTTTCGATTTGCTCTGTCAGCAAGGCACTAAGCTCAGGGCTCAGCGCGCTTTGTCCTTGAGATAAGGCACGAAGGGCACGAAACTGCATTAAAGGGTCTTTTTCTGCATTAACCAATATGTGGCCAAGTAGTAGTTGGCTGTTCGGGCTATCAAGCTGACCTAATGCATTAAACAAGCGCATTTGCGCTTCATCGGAGAGTGTTTGTTGCAAAAATATCGTCTCTAGTGAGCCGATAACTGCGTCAAACTGACTTAGCTGTTTGGCTAAATCGTAGGCTGAAATATCGGTTAGATTTCCTTTGCTCACCAAGCTTTGTAAGGATTTTTTGAGCTGTGCAAGCTCGTCCTCACTGAGTGTTTTTTCTGCGCTTGGCCAGTTTTCTAAATTCGTGGGTAAACTAAATAGAGCTGAGGGATATGCTGAGCTCGTTGGTAGCAATTGATATTGCTGCTTGGTTTTTAAATTTAAGCTTTGTGATTGACCAGAAAAAAGCAGCGTTTCTTGACCTTTTCGGGTTTCAAAAAAACATGCATTAGGTGTGATTTGATGACCTGATGAAGCGACGTTTACCGTCTGCAATGCTGCTTGTGTTTTATCATGGAGCGCATAGGTGTGCTTATTTAGATGGATCTCATCATCTTTAAATTGATAAGACACGGTATATCGTCCCAGCGTATCTTGCTCTTTTTTGATTAAAGCTGGATTGCTGCGCTGAAACTGAAAATAGTAGGCTAGGCCTTTAAGTTGGTCTTGCGTCTGAGTATCTAATTTGGTTGGAAACCAAAAGTCTGTGACGAGCCCATTTTTTGCTAACTTAAATGCAAATGGAACTGTGTAGCTGGCAAGTTCTGATGCAAACTGCCCCTGACCAGCTGTCACTTTATCCGCTTTGATTGCCCACCATCCGTCTTCGTCATTGTGCTTTGCAGCTTTGATAGTCAACAATCCATTGAGCTTTATATGGGTTTGTTGCCCTTGCTGGCTGACTTGATCGTAGTTAAATGTGGTGTGCGTATCGATAACAAAGTTGTATTGTGCTGAACAGCTTGCCTCGGCTGTATTAGAAACAGCCAGTGCACAAAGTGCACTGGCTAGCATCGCTTTATTAAGCGTGATCATAGATCGATTTCACCTTCTTTGGAGTAAATTGTCCAAGATTTATCAAATACACTATTGGTTTGATATAACCAAAGATCATAGCGAGATGTTTTCTTACCACAAGGGTAAGGGATCCCCCACTTCTTACACCATTTAACACCATAGGTTTCCGCGTATAAACCAAATTTACCTGAAATGACATCAAGGTCATTTTTCAATTCAATACCGTAGTAGATATGTGGATTTGTGTTGTTGTTGGTGAGCAGTGCAAAGCCTGCATTTGACTCCATGGCAAACGTATTATCGATTAACGTTAAAATCGCTTGTACTCCAGCTGAAGCAACCAGTAGGTTTACACCACCACGACCAAAAGCACCAAAGTCGACATGGAATAGGTCGCCTTCAGCGTATAGCTCTGCATTGTAGCCAACGGTAAGTTCAAAGCCTAGGTTACCTGTGACACCTGCTTCTACCTTGATAGGAATTGGACCTACAGTAAATGTGGCTTGGGCAAGCGTTTTATCTTCTTCCCATTTCTTTTCCCATGACTTTTCATATTTAGCAGTAAATTTTTCATCTTCAAACACAACATTGTTGAAGATGATCATTTCAGATTCATAACCTGTATTTAGGCCACTGATGTAAGCACTGCCATTATAAGAAATACTGAATAAGGTATTTTTTGCTTTGAAGAAGTAAGCTTCAACAGTACCTTCACCAGTAATACGACCGCCTGGATCGCCAGTTGGCACGATAAATAGCTGACCTTGTAAGTCTACGCCAACACTGAACTTAGATTTGTCGCCGTATGACTTATCAAATTCACTTTGGAAGTTGATATTGGCCAAACCAACAGAAGCAGGCACGATGGCTTGCTCAGTAAACCTAGCTTGTCTTGTTGAGCGGCTTGCAGGCTCTTCGGTTGCAGCTTCTTGCTCAAAAAAGTAGAACGGGATAGAGGTTAACACCTGATTGTTATCAGTGTTTGTTTCTGCATCTTGGGCCGCATCAATGAGGGTAAAACGTAGCTCAAGGTTGTTTTGTGCATTCGCATCGTAGTTTTCATGCAGGTTTTTGATTAATTCAGGCTCTAATGCGATGTCAAAACCAATATGCTCATCATGTAATTCAGCTCTGAATTCATGTGCAAGCGTGTCTGTATATTGACCCGCTGTTGCATCCCAAAAGTGGGTTTCAACCCAGTTACCAGCAACCATGACTTCTGCTTTAATATGCGAAAGTCCTAAGTTTGTGCCTTCATAATCAGCTTCAAAGTAACCAATAAGATCAGAGTGGTGGTCACTCGCACCATTGTCGACGTCCGGCGTGTCCAAAATTAGCGCCGCTTGACCAAATTCAGCGCCAAGTAATTTATAATCATGGCCTTCTTGCTGGCGAACGACAATGTCAGCATGTGGGAAGTTGCCTTCTAAATGAGGATCGTGATCAACAGAAGGGTGGTTATCTTCTTCAATGTCTTCCACGTGCAGGTCATTTGGATCAATTTGAGCCAAGATGTGGTAGTTACCGCCTTCTAAAGAATTTGGCAATGTCAGTTCAATTTCGTGCTCGCTAGTACCAGCAGAAAGTCCTGCTAATTCAACAACGGCGATTTGTTGAATGTCTTCAATTGCAGCTTCTTGCTCACTTTGTGAATCTAACTCATCAGAGTGCATTAGGTAAAAGTGGACTTCAACGTCAACATTATCAAAACCTGTTACATCTACCGTGTAATAAGTTTTAACAGTATCACTTGGTGCTAACATATCTAGCGGACCAGTTGATATCTCAGTGATTTCCAAATTACTTTGTACTTCTGGAGCTGGTGTTACTACTGTAACTTCAGGAGTGTCATTTTCGCTGAATTGACACCCAGTTAAAGTGGCTAAGCTCAAAAGAGCATATGGGATCAAGCGCATGTCGTTTCTCTATCTTATCTAAATCTATTTTATTATATGCTAAGAATATGGAAGGAGTGTGGAGTAAACGGCTTGAGACATTAGTATTGTGTTTGATAAAGGTAAAAAACCGCTTTACGGTATGTTGTTTAGTTGTTAGACGGCTAAAAAAGAGCTGATAGAAGCATGTTAACTGCCAGAGCACTGAGTAACACTTTAATGACACCAATAAGTTGTGTGTTGTTCGCGGATAAACGCAGCTTAGTGCCAATATATGAACCAAACATTGCGCCGCACATCATGGCAATAATAATAGGGCCACTTTGTAATAGCTCAGAAGAGACTAACAAAAACACAGGAATTTTTGCTAAATGGCTGAGTGTCATGAACACTGCACTAGTGGCCACTACTTGGTCTTTGGATTGAAGCTGTTTGGTCAGCACTGTCAAAGATAATGGCCCTGTGGCACCCACAATTAATCCCAGCCCAGTTTGTAAGGCGCCAATGATATAAAAGTTCTCAAAACGCTTAATAAAATTCGAAAAAGGTGAGTACCAAAGGTTTAACAAGATATACAGGCCAATTGCTGTCGGAATATAGGTTGTTGGCATGTTATATAAAACAACACCAAAAAGGAGAGTACCGAGTACCGAGCCGACAAAAAAAGCGGGGAGGAGGGACCATTGGACATCAGAGAGAGAAAACAGCGCCCGTGATGCATTGCTGGTAATTTGAGTGAGTCCATGAATGGGGATCACCAACGCGGGATTTAAAAATAATGGCAGTAGAGCAATCAACAACATACCACCGCCAAACCCAACAATGGCCGCAATCAGTGATGTTATAAACGCGACTAGTCCGAGCAATAGTTCCATAATTATCTTTCCTTGAAAGTGAAGTCTGTATTAGATTGTTATGTCCTCATCGCTACGGCCACTCCGGAGGCTGACAACAAACTGCCTGCGAGTTTATTAAACATCCCCATTCGCTTTGATGTAGAAACAAACCTTTTTGCTTTTGCACTGAGGTATGAATACCCCAGGTTGACCGAACCAAACGCTAAAGTAGCACAGATAAAAATGCCTAAAATGTCAGTTATTGTAATGGTATGAAAGTCGACAAAGGCAGGGAACAGTGCAACGTAAAATATAATGGCTTTTGGATTACTCATGGTTAATAAGAAACCAGCCAAAATATCAATATGATGTTTGGTTGCTGGTGGTGTTTGCGTATCGATAGCAGGTGTTGCCCGAAATAGCTTTATACCCATCCAAATTAAGTAAGCGGCACAGAGATATTTTATAACCGCAAAGGTACTGCCCATAGACTCTGCTATAAAAGCCAACCCTGATACCGCCAAGAGTATGAAAAAATAATCAGCTATGATGAGCCCCAATGTCATTGCTGCACCCCGTCGAAAGCCTCCTGCCATAGAAGCGGTGGTAATAGCAAATACAGCAGGGCCTGGAATGATCCCTACGATAAACATGGCGCTGAATAGAGCAAGATAACTTTCTATTGTCATAGAGCACTTAGTAAGTTTTTTGATTTGCCACAACCTTAACATGTTTTGTCATCTTTGGCGTGGTTATAAATTTACCGAGTCTTTAAAGCGAATATATATTATTGAATTAAGTGGAAAGGAGAATGACTAGGAATGTTTTTTAAAATTGAAAAGTATCATTATTGAAGTTGAAATGTGCCTTGTTGATCAAATAGGC
>NZ_AUXY01000055.1 GCF_001625695.1 Pseudoalteromonas luteoviolacea H33-S | reverse complement strand
CATGCGTTCGATGGTTTGCGCCTTAAATAAATCGGTATTAAATTCCCAGGCAAGCACCAGCCCTTCAACTTCTTCTGAGATATTCAGGGTCAGATCAAACTGGGCGATACCCGGTCCGTGCCTTTGAACTTCAGAAAGCTCAAGTCCCGGCAGCGATAAACGACCCGCTCCATTATTTTGCAGGGCCAGCATCACCTGGAATAACGGACTGTGGCTCAGGCTACGCTCGGGTTGCAAGCGCTCGACGATTTGTTCAAACGGCACCTGCTGACGAGCATAAGCGTCCAGCAACATAGTCTTACTTTGTTTTAGCAATTCAAGGAAGTCTGGCTTAGCGGAGAGATCGCTACGCAGTACCAGAGTATTCACGAAAAATCCAATCACACCAGCTACTTCAGCTTGCTCACGATTCGCCACCGGCGTGCCAACAACGATATCTTGTTCATTGCTGTAGCGGGCCAGTAACACAGAAAAAGCAGCATGCAACCCCATAAACAAGGTGGCACCTTGTGTCTGACACAGGGCCATTAAACGCTGGTGTGTCGCTTGATCTATCCTTGAGATATGATGATTACCAGCAAAACTCTGCACTGCAGGTCTGAGGTGATCTAGCGGTAGGCTGTGCAACACCGGTAAGTCGGCAAGCTGTTTTTCCCAGTAAGTTAGCTGTTCATTCAACACAGCTCCCTGCAGGTAGTTGCGCTGCCAGTGGGCATAATCACCGTACTGGATCGCCAACGGCGGCAAGGGGTTACTTTGCCCCTGGACATAAGCCGTATATAAACGACTAAATTCATTGACCAGGATCTCCTGAGACCAGCCATCGGAAGCAATATGATGCATCGTTATCAGCAAGATATGCTCTTTAGCTGAGACTTTCAGCAGCTGCGCCCGCAACATCAGATCCCGTGCCAGATCAAACAGTTTTTCCTCTTCCGTTGAAACGGCTTCAGCTATTCGGGTCTGCTGCGCTTGTGACGAAAGGGCAGACAAGTCTGTCAGCTGTACCTCAAAGCTGTCCAAGTTACGGATCAGCTGGAGCGGCTCGCCGTCATCACCGGCAACAAAACAGGTGCGCAGGCTTTCATGGCGCACCAATATATCAACAATCGCCTGTTGCAGAGCATCCTCATTGAGAGTACCGGTCAGTTTTAACGCTGCCGGCATATTATAATGGGCACTACCGCCATCGATTTGATCTAGCAACCACAGTCTTCGCTGGGCAAAAGATAGTGGCAAACTCTCGTTTCTTAACACAGGTTTTAATTGAGCTTGCTCAAAAGTGCTTTCTTGCTCCTGTAACTGTAAGTGAGCAATAATCTGCGCCTTATTCTCAATGATAAGTTCTTTAAACTCCTTGGTAAGCGCCCCTTCGGGAGCCTTATAGGCTAAATTTCCGTCCTTCAGATAGAGGTGAATGCCTTTAGTAGCTGCCTGTAATATGATCTTACTTACCATTAAAATAATCCCTCTTCTACATTTTCATCTTCAGCCAGCATGTCAAGGTTGGCATCATTTAAACTTACTGCATCTATATATTGCGCAATACTTTGGACATTAGCTTCTGATAGCAATAAAGCAAAAGGCACAGTTACACCGAAGCCTGCATTTATTTTTGCTATTAATTTTGTTGCCAACAAAGAGTGGCCG
>NZ_AUXY01000054.1 GCF_001625695.1 Pseudoalteromonas luteoviolacea H33-S | reverse complement strand
TCAACTAGAAAATTTAATTTTTTAATTAATCTTTCAATTTAACTTTAACTTTCTCTTCAGTATGCGTTTTCTCTCGCATCCCGCCGTGTCAGTGGGTGCGCATTATAGGGAGATTTGAATTTGGATCAAGTACTTTTTATAAAAAACTTATAAAAACACGCACTTTGAATAAAAAACAAACTAAACCCCCATTTTTTGTAGATTAAAAGTACAACCCAGAGCTTTTATCATAGCTGTTTCGTTTTTTTATTAGCTATATAAGCTAATAAAGGGAGGAATATTATGCTGCCGTGCTTAATGCTAAGAAAGGATTGTAGAAAAACTGTGATAATAGGAGTTTTAAAAAC
Source organism: Pseudoalteromonas luteoviolacea H33-S (assembly GCF_001625695.1). Taxonomy (GTDB): domain Bacteria; phylum Pseudomonadota; class Gammaproteobacteria; order Enterobacterales; family Alteromonadaceae; genus Pseudoalteromonas; species Pseudoalteromonas luteoviolacea_B. The sequence continues at coordinate 85,251 of NZ_AUXY01000054.1, read as the reverse complement.
AAAAAAGCCGAGCTAATGCTCGGCTTTTTCGTGTCTTATAAAGACTTACTCTGCAGACTGCGCGTCTTCTTGAACTTCTTCAGTCGCTACTGGGCGATCAAGTAGTTCAATGTAAGCCATTGGCGCATTGTCACCTGCACGGAAGCCACACTTAAGAATACGAGTGTAACCACCTGGACGGTCCGCGAAACGAGGACCGATCTCAGAGAACAATTTACCAACTACTTCTTTATCACGCGTGCGAGCAAACGCTAAACGACGGTTTGCTACGCTGTCAGTCTTAGCCAGTGTGATTAAAGGCTCAATTACACGGCGCAACTCTTTCGCTTTAGGCAAAGTTGTTTTGATGATTTCGTGCTTCACCAAAGAACCAGCCATGTTGCTGAACATCGCTTTGCGATGGCTGCTGTTACGGTTTAATTGACGACCACTCTTACGATGGCGCATGACCCTATCCTTCTAACTAAACTAATATAGTAATCTGATTATTCAGCTAGACTTGCAGGTGGCCAATTTTCTAGGCGCATGCCTAGAGAAAGACCACGAGAAGCTAGCACGTCTTTAATCTCTGTTAGAGATTTCTTACCAAGGTTTGGCGTCTTAAGAAGCTCGACCTCAGTACGTTGTACCAGATCACCGATATATTGAATTTGCTCGGCTTTCAGACAGTTTGCAGAACGTACTGTTAGCTCTAAATCATCAACTGGACGAAGTAGAATCGGATCAAACTCCGGCTTCTCTTCTTTTTCTTCTGGCTCAGAAACATCACGCAAGTCTACAAACGCTTCTAGCTGTTCAGCTAGGATTGTAGATGCACGACGGATCGCTTCTTCAGGATCTAGTGTGCCATTAGTTTCCATATCGATAATTAGTTTATCTAAGTCAGTACGCTGCTCAACACGGGCTGATTCAACCGAGTACGCAATACGCTCAACTGGACTGAATGATGCATCTAGCAACAGACGACCAATTGGACGCTCATCGTCATCAGAGGATAAACGACTTGACGCCGGAACATAACCACGACCGCGCTCAACACGGATACGCATACTGATATCGCTATTGTCAGCAGTTAAGTGACAAATAACGTGCTCAGGATTAGCAATTGTTACATCGCCGTCGTGCTGGATGTCAGCCGCAGTCACAGGGCCTACACCAGACTTAGTCAGGGTAAGGAAAACTTCATCTTTACCTTCTAAAGTAACTGCTAAACCTTTAAGGTTTAACAGGATTTCAATGATGTCTTCTTGTACGCCTTCTTTCGCGCTGTACTCGTGTAATACACCGTCGATCTCTACTTCTGTCACTGCACAACCCGGCATAGACGAAAGAAGAATACGACGTAAAGCATTACCTAAAGTGTGACCAAAGCCACGCTCTAGAGGCTCTAAAACTACTTTAGAACGGGTTGAGTTGATAGCGTCGATATCGACTAATCTTGGTTTTAGGAATTCGGTTACAGAACCCTGCATTTTATCCTCTCTTAACTCTTAACTTTACTTCGAGTAAAGTTCGACGATTAGTTGTTCATTAATGTCCGCAGACAGATCAGAACGCTCAGGTAGGCGCTTGAAAGTACCTTCCATTTTCTTACCGTCAACTTCAATCCAAGTTGGCTTTTCGCGTTGCTCAGCCAACTCTAGAGCAGCGATGATACGCGCTTGCTTCTTAGACTTCTCACGGATTACTACTACATCTTCTGGAGTAATAACGAAAGAAGGAATGTTAACAACACGACCATTAACCATAATCGCTTTGTGGCTCACTAGCTGACGTGCTTCAGCACGTGTGCTCGCAAAACCCATGCGATATACAACATTGTCTAGACGTTGCTCTAGAAGCTGTAACAAGTTTTCACCTGTGTTACCTTTAAGGCGAGCAGCTTCTTTATAGTAGTTGCGGAATTGCTTTTCAAGTACACCGTAGATACGACGAACTTTTTGCTTTTCACGTAACTGTAAACCGTAATCAGATAGACGACCTTTACGTGCGCCGTGCTGACCAGGTGCTGTTTCTAGTTTACACTTAGAGTCAATTGCTCTTACGCCGCTTTTAAGGAACAGGTCAGTACCTTCACGACGACTCAGCTTGAGCTTAGGGCCCAAATATCTTGCCATGTTCTTTCTCCTAACCTATTAATTATACGCGACGTTTCTTCGGTGGACGACAACCATTATGTGGGATTGGCGTCACGTCAGTGATGTTTGTGATACGGAAACCAGCAGCATTCAATGCACGTACAGCAGACTCACGGCCTGGACCTGGACCTTTAATGAATACTTCTAGGTTCTTAAGACCGTACTCTTGTGCAGCAGTACCTGCGCGCTCAGCAGCAACCTGTGCAGCGAACGGAGTAGACTTACGAGAACCACGGAAACCTGAACCACCCGCAGTCGCCCAAGAAAGAGCATTACCTTGACGGTCAGTGATGGTCACAATAGTGTTGTTGAAAGAAGCATGAACGTGAGCCATACCGTCAACAACTTGCTTTTTGACCTTTTTACGACGAATTGGTGCTTTTGCCATAACTTACCCCACCTTATTTCTTGATAGGCTTGCGTGGACCCTTACGAGTACGCGCGTTAGTCTTAGTACGTTGACCACGTAGTGGTAACGAACGACGGTGACGTAAGCCACGGAAACAACCAAGGTCCATAAGACGTTTGATGTTTAGTGTTACTTCACGACGAAGATCACCTTCAACAGTGTACTTGCCAACTTCTTCACGAAGGATGTCAAGAGTTTCGTCGTTTAACTCGCCGATTTTAGTAGTTTCAGCGATACCTGTCGCAGCTAAGATAGCCTTAGCGCGAGTTTTACCTACACCATAGATGCTTGTTAAACCAATAACAGCATGCTTATGGTCAGGAACGTTAATGCCTGCGATACGGGCCACTAACATATCTCCTATAAATAAACCTGATTATCATCTTGTTGGAAAGCCCGTACAGGATACCCAACCGACATTCAAGTTTTACCAATGAAACAGGCTAAGTGATTAACTTAGCCTGCACGACTAGATTTCTTAGCCTTGCCTTTGCTTGTGCTTAGGCTCACTGCAAATCACACGTACTACACCAGCACGTTTGATAACTTTACAGTTACGGCAAATTTTCTTAACGGAAGCACGTACTTTCATAACTCAACTCCGTAACAGACCCTATCGGCCGTAGCCTTTAAGGTTTGCTTTTTTCAGCACAGAATCATATTGATGAGACATCAAATGAGTCTGTACTTGTGCCATAAAGTCCATGATAACAACAACGATAATCAAAATTGATGTACCGCCGAAGTAGAATGGCGTTTGCCATGCCATGGTCATAAACTCGGGCACCAGACAGATAAAGGTAATGTACATTGCACCTGCCAATGTCAGGCGTGTCATCACTTTATCAATGTATTTAGACGTCTGCTCACCTGGGCGATAACCTGGAATAAATGCGCCAGATTTTTTCAAATTATCTGCTGTTTCACGTGGGTTAAACACCAACGCTGTGTAGAAAAAGCAGAAGAAAATAATCGCTGCGGCTAGTACCATTGCGTACAGAGGCTGACCTGGGGTCAACACAGCTGACACTGCTTGTAGTGCATCAGCAAGTGGACCTTCACCTTGGCCGAACCAGCTTGCAATTGTACCAGGGAACAGAATGATGCTGCTAGCAAATATTGGTGGAATAACCCCTGCCATGTTAACTTTCAATGGTAAGTGTGTACTCTGCGCTGCAAAGACCTGACGGCCTTGCTGACGTTTCGCATAGTTAACGACGATACGACGTTGACCACGCTCAAAGAATACTACCATGTAAGTTACTGCGACAACGATAAACGCAATAAGTGCTAAGATAAAGACATTCAAATCGCCTTGGCGCGCCATTTCTGCTGTCGAACCGATTGCAGACGGCAGGTTAGCTACAATACCAACAAATATCAGTACTGAAATACCGTTACCGATACCACGTTCTGTAATTTGTTCGCCCAGCCACATCAGGAACATAGTACCAGTTACTAAACTCACCACTGCGGTGAAGTAGAAACCGAAACCAGGATTCACAACCAAGCCTTGCATCATATTTGGCAGGTTAGTTGCGATACCGATCGACTGTATTGTAGCAAGCACGAGCGTGCCGTAACGCGTGTACTGGCTGATCTTCTTACGGCCTTGCTCACCCTCTTTTTTCAGCTCTATCATCGCAGGATGTATATGCGTTAATAGCTGCATGATAATCGAGGCTGAGATATAAGGCATAATACCCAGCGCAAGTACAGATGCACGCTCAAGCGCACCACCACTGAACATGTTAAACATGGCAAAGATGGTGCCCTTTTGTTGCTCGAAGAACTCGGCAAGTACAGCGGCGTCAATCCCAGGGATAGGCACGAATGAACCTAAACGGTAAATAATGATGGCACCCAATACGAATAGTAATCGGCGCTTCAACTCCGCAAGCCCACTTTGTGCGCTTTGCATATCTTGACCTGGTTTAGCCATAGTGTACTTCCTTAGTCTTCTACCTTGCCTCCGGCAGCTTCGATAGCTTCGCGAGCACCTTTAGACACTTTAATGCCTTTAACAGTAACTGCGCGTGAAACTTCGCCAGATTTAACAACTTTAACGAACTGAATGTTCTTCTTAACGATACCAGCTGCTTGTAGTGTGCTTAGCTCTACCACGTCGCCTTCAACCTTCGCGATTTCGAAAAGGTTAACTTCAGCAGATACTAGTGATTTGCGTGAAGTGAAGCCAAACTTTGGTAGACGGCGTTGCATAGGCATTTGACCGCCTTCAAAACCAACACGTACTTTACCGCCAGAACGCGACTTTTGACCTTTGTGACCACGACCACCAGTCTTACCTAGACCAGAGCCGATACCACGACCAACGCGCTTACCAGCAGTTTTTGAACCTGCAGCAGGAGAAAGTGTATTCAATTGCATCGAATTAGCCCTCAACCTTAACCATGTAAGAAACTTGGTTGATCATACCACGTACTGCTGGAGTATCTTCTAGCTCAACAGTATGGTTGATACGACGTAAACCAAGGCCACGTAATGTAGCTTTATGCTTCGGTAAACGACCGATTGAGCTACGTACTTGTGTTACTTTAACTGTGTTTGCCATGGTTTCTTACCCCAAGATTTCATCTACGCTAAGACCACGTTTCGCAGCGATCTTCTCTGGAGAGTTCATGTTCTCTAGAGCAGAAATTGTTGCGCGAACGATGTTGATCGGGTTAGTAGAACCGTATGCTTTTGAAAGTACGTTCTGTACACCAGCTACTTCTAGTACTGCACGCATCGCACCACCGGCGATGATACCTGTACCTTCAGATGCAGGCTGCATGTATACTTTAGAACCCGCGTGGCGACCCTTGATTGGGTGCTGTAGCGTGTGACCGTTAAGATCAACATTTACCATGTTACGGCGTGCTTTTTCCATTGCTTTTTGAATCGCAGCTGGAACTTCGCGTGCTTTACCGTAACCAAAACCTACTTTACCTGCGCCATCACCAACTACAGTTAGTGCAGTGAAGCTAAAGATACGACCACCTTTAACCACTTTAGACACACGGTTTACCGCGATTAGCTTTTCAGCCAAATCAGGCTGTTGTTGCTTTGCTTCTACGTTAGCCATTGTCTACTCCTAGAATTGCAGACCGGCTTCACGCGCTGCATCAGCAAGCGCCTTCACACGGCCGTGATATTTAAAGCCACTGCGGTCAAAAGCAAGCTTTTCGATGCCTTTGTCTGCCGCGCGTTCAGCAACTGCTTTACCAACTGCTTGTGCAGCTTCGATGTTGCCAGTGCCTTTAACTGTTTCAGCAATTGCTTTTTCAACAGTAGAAGCAGCAGCCAGTACAATACCCTCAACGTTTACGATTTGAGCGTATATGTGACGTGGCGTGCGGTGGATAACAAGACGCGTTGTGCCTTGTTCGATAATATTTCTACGAGTGCGCTTAGCACGACGTAGACGAGCTGTTTTCTTATCCATCGTCTTACCTTACTTCTTCTTAGCCTCTTTACGACGCACGTGCTCATCAGCGTAACGTACACCTTTACCTTTATAAGGCTCTGGTTCACGGTATGAGCGGATGTTTGCAGCAGTTTGACCAACTAGCTGCTTGTCTGCGCCTTTAACAACGATTTCAGTCTGGCTTGGAGCTTCGATAGTGATACCCGCTGGGATCTCGAAGTTCACTGGGTGTGAGAAGCCAAGAGTTAAGTCTAAAACTTTACCCTTAACTGCAGCACGGTAACCAACACCGACTAGTTGTAGTTTCTTTTCAAAACCTTCGTTAACGCCGATGATCATGTTATTGATCAGAGCGCGTGCAGTACCAGCTTGAGCCCAAGCATTTGCTACTTCACGAGGTGCTGTAGTGATAACGTTGTCGTTAAGAACAACTTCAACTGCGTCATTAAGAACGCGAGTCAATTCACCATTTTTACCTTTAACTTTGATTTCCTGGCCGTTAATTGCAACTTCAACACCGGCAGGAACAGCAATAGGAGCCTTCGCAATACGAGACATAGTTCCCCTCCGATTAAGCTACAAAGCCAATGATTTCACCACCAACACCAGCGGTACGCGCAGCGCGGTCTGTCATCAGGCCTTTAGAAGTTGATACGATAGCGATACCTAGACCACCCATTACCTTCGGTAATTCGTCACGTTTCTTGTAGATACGTAGACCAGGGCGGCTAACACGCTGGATGCTTTCGATAACAGCTTTGCCTTCGAAGTACTTAAGTTCGATAGTCAATTCTGCTTTTACGTCGCCTGATACTGAATAACCAGTGATGAAACCTTCGTTTTTCAGTACGTCAGCAACAGCTACTTTCAGCTTTGAAGTTGGCATTGTTACTTCTACCTTCTTCGCAGACTGACCGTTACGGATGCGTGTAAACAAATCCGCGATTGGATCTTGCAAGCTCATGTCTTACTCCCGTGATTCTATTACCAAGAAGCCTTTTTAAGGCCAGGAATTTCACCGCGCATAGCTGCTTCGCGAACTTTGATACGGCTTAGGCCGAACTTGCGAAGGTAACCATGTGGGCGGCCCGTAATGTTACAACGATTACGTTGACGTGAAGGGCTAGAATCACGCGGTAAAGACTGAAGCTTTAATACCGCGTCCCAACGCTCATCATCAGATGTTTTAACATCGCTGATGATAGCTTTAAGTGCAGCACGCTTTTCTGCGTACTGTGCAACTAATTTAGCACGTTTTACGTCACGCGCTTTCATTGAATTCTTTGCCATAACCCTACCCTTACTTTTTGAATGGGAAGTTGAACGCTTCTAATAACGCACGGCCTTCATCATCTGTTTTCGCAGAAGTAGTGATTGTGATATCCATACCGCGAACACGGTCTACTTTATCATAATCAATTTCTGGGAAGATGATTTGCTCACGTACGCCCATAGAGTAGTTACCGCGACCGTCAAAAGACTTTGCGCTAACACCGCGGAAGTCACGAATACGTGGCATCGCGATTGAGACTAAACGCTCAAGGAAATCCCACATACGCTCGCCGCGTAGGGTTACTTTACAGCCAATTGGGTAACCTTCACGGATCTTAAAGCCAGCAACTGATTTGCGTGCTTTAGTCACTAGAGGCTTCTGACCAGAGATTGCTTCTAGATCTGCAACAGCATTTTCTAGAATTTTCTTGTCAGCTAGGGCTTCACCCACACCCATGTTAAGTGTGATCTTCTCGATCTGAGGGACTTGCATGACAGAGCTGTAACCGAACTTTTCAAAAAGCTCTTTTACTACTTTGTCTTTGTACACTTCATGCAGTTTCGCCATCGTCTACTCCAACTATTAAATAGTTTTGCCAGTAGACTTGAAGAAACGGACTTTTTTACCGTCTTCAAATCTAAAACCAACACGATCTGCTTTGCCTGTTTCGGCATTGAAAATCGCTACATTTGATACGTCGACAGACGCTTCTTTCTCAACAATACCGCCAGCTTGCTGTAGTTGTGGTACAGGCTTCTGGTGTTTCTTGATGATATTTACGCCTTCAACAAATACACGACCAGTCTCAGTTACAACTGAAAGCACTTTACCGCGCTTACCTTTGTCTTTACCGGCTAGTACGATTACTTCGTCATCACGACGGATTTTTGCTGCCATGATCGACTCCTTATAGTACTTCTGGTGCTAGTGAAACGATTTTCATGAACTTTTCGTTACGTAGTTCACGCGTCACAGGGCCGAAGATACGAGTACCAATTGGCTGATGGCTATCATTTAAGATAACAGCCGCATTGCTATCGAAACGGATTAAAGAGCCGTCTGGACGACGAACGCCTTTCTTAGTACGCACTACTACTGCGTTTTTAACATCACCTTTCTTCACTTTGCCGCGAGGAATTGCTTCTTTAACAGAAACTTTAATGATGTCACCAACACGCGCGTAGCGACGGTGCGAACCACCAAGGACTTTAATACACTGCACTTTGCGAGCGCCGCTGTTATCAGCAACGTCCAGCTGAGTTTGCATTTGGATCATTGTCTATGCTCCGGTGTAGTTAACATTTACCTAGATTTTGTATAAAACCTAAGCATTTAGATTAAATTCCACTCAAAAAACGAAGCTTTCGTCTTTCAAGGGCGGGGAATTGTAACAGCAAAGTTCAGCCAAAGATAGTTCAATTTTTAATTAATTTATCAATTTGCCATATCTGCTATCACCGCCTTCTTTCATATGAGGGCGGTGAACTGGAAAACAAGTCTAATGAATAAATTTTAAACCTTTGTTACAGTTTAAAAAATAGCCACACATTGATTTATCTATGCTTTTCAATATAGGTTGCAATCTCATCGACTGTTGCCAACCAATATCCATTTTTGGGGTCTTTTAAGTAAACAATCAGCGCATCTAAGGCTGCTTTATCCGTGGTATAAAGGCCTTTTTCCCCGACTTCATGCCCAGCTAAAATAATCCATTTATTATTTTCTTTGAGCATATCTAGCAGACCTTTGATTTCTGCAAAGCTCATCCCGTCCATTCGGTTGCCAGCCAACTGTGCAAAATCGGTATAAGTTGGATTATTCCCCGTCTCATCTAGCCAAGTACGTCCAGTTTTAAATAGCTCGGCAATGAGCGGCACATAGCTTTTTACCTCTTTGCCCCTGCCAACAAAAGTGTTTCCGCAAGGGTATGCAAATGAGCGCGGTTCGACATCGAGTTTCTCTTTCATGTAGGTCGTTGTGGCTTCAATGTCTTGTCTTAACCAGGCTAAGTCAACCTGCTCAAGCCCCAGATCATCTTTTCTCAGCCATGCAAAGTTGCCTGTGCACAAATGAGAACTCGTATGATTACCTAATTCATGCCCATTTTTTGCGGCTTTTTTCCAGCCATCCAATCGCTCATCAACAAATTTTGGATTGACATAAAAAGTCCCTTTCACATTATGCTTATCTAAAATGGGAATACCGACATCTACTTGACTATTTCGTGCATCATCAAAGGTCAATGACACAGCATATCGCGCGCCATTTGGATATGTAAAATCAGACGTTACTACATTTTTTTGTTGGGTTGCTGCACAGCTGCTCACTGACAAAGTCAATAAAGTTACTGTGGTAAGTTTTTTAATGGCATTCATAGTACACATATCCTTTTCCATTTCTGGTTAATTTAAGTCACTCGCTACGCAGTGTGCGTAGTGGCCATGTTATCTACCATGAAGAAACAGTGAAGGTATTCTTATTTTCTATTTAACAAACATAACCCAATGATATTATTTGTTTTATAAAAACACCCTATCTAAAAGTTGTACCATACTGACAAGCGATAGTCCGCTTTATGCGTACGGTCAGCGACTTCATAGCCAGATATTATTGCTTGTTCATAAAAAGTTCGTTCACGTCTAAATCGGCCGGTATTCATATGCGTTACTTCAAAGCGTACTTTAAAACGATGAATCCAAGACGATTCAATAAACCCTTTCAATCGTTTATTGCCATGCACAATCAGCGTTTCATATGGATAGTAAACCGGTTCTGTATAATCCCCCCAATACTCAAGCCCCCATGAACTTTTGAGGTTTGGGATATCATGACGGAACTGCATCCACAGCCAATCATCTAAGTAGTTGCTTAACCGTTCACTGCGCCCATTTGGATGGCTGTAATGTGAATTAGTATGCTCATAAGACACCTCAAAGAGCGCATTGTCTAGAATGGGGGCTAAGTCAATCGCTATGCCTATCGTACTGCCCCAATACTCTCCATCTCCTGCATTGCCTATCGCGCTGCTGGTGTCCGTTATCGCGATATGCTCCAATACATCTTTTCGCCATTGATACAGTAACTCTACTTTCAAATTACTGCGTTTTGAAAAATACCACTGATACTGCGCTGAGACTTCGGTGGTCTGTTGTGGGCGTAACTGCGTGTTCCCAGCTTGACCTCTTGCATCTAACGGGTCAACGCTACGTGCAAAATCCGAAAAATCAAGCTGGCCCACGCGATGTTCAGCCGCAGCACTTAGACTTTGTTTTTCTGCAAACTGCCAGTCTGCCTTAAGCCTTGGCTTGAAAAAAGAGAGGGATTGCTCACTGTTTTCTTGTGCAGATACATCAATACGCGAGCTTTCATAGGTAATCCCCACTTCACTGGTGAGGGTCTCATGCACTTGGTAATTGACATTGCCAAATAGCTCAGCTCTAAGCTCACTGACATCAGTACGGTCCATATTTTGATCGCCAGATTGCAATACAAATGATTGCATTCTGTTCTCTACTAATTCAATACCAAATTGAGGTGTGAAACGACCTATTGGAGATAGTTCAATGCTGCTTCTCAATATGAGTTCTGTTTTCAACTCATTTTGATGCCATGTAGAGTGAGCAAGCGCAGTCGGAAAAAAGACATCTGTATTGGCAAACGTTTTGTCTTCAATGACCCAAATAGCGATATTCTGCCACCGATGACTCCCCCTTTTAACGAGCCAATCTATACCTAGCTCTGCAATATCCGTTGTATTTTCTACTTCGAGTTCTCGAATTAAATACAGCGCTTCATTACTTGGCTGCATATCATCATATCTAACAGTTTCACCCAGATACTTTTCACGGCTCACTTTACTTGTCAGCATAGTTTCTGTGTCTGTACCTATTTGGCTCAATTGAGCCGTCAATTTAAACTCTTTAGTAGATTCATCGAGCACTTCCGATGATTTTGCGATGGCTTTTTTTTGTTCATCTCGCTGTGTAATAAGTGCAGTGCGATAACCAGGGGTATTATTTGCTTGAATACCTACTGATGCCTCCCTCCCTAACAACGACGTTGTTAATTGTAATGCGACTTTTGGCTTTATACTGCCATCATGAAATTGCACTAGCTCCCCTTGCACATTTCCCGATGTTTCTACATCAAGTAAGATCACATCAGCAACCACAGTGTTACCGGCCGCAACTGGCGGGATTTGACTGCCCCGATAAATGCGGATCTGTTGCACAGAAGCAGCTGGCAGACGATTTAACACATTGCTGAGTTTTTCAGACTTAACAACTGGACGAGCGCCATTAATTAAGACATTCCCGACATTGGCGCCAAAGCCACGGGCAGAGCTCGTATTCTGAAATGAAAAACCAGGTAAGCGGTAAATCATATCCAAGGCTGTTTGTGGGTGATACTGCTCGAAGAAAACACGGTCAAATACCTGACTTTCAAGTGGAGGTGCTTCCTCAGCATTTAATTCTGGGACTAAAAACATCATACTTAATGTAGACATGAAGAGTGAAAGTATATTTCTTGTCCAGGTCATTCTCTTTTCTGTCGCTCGACATGCGGTTGTATCACGTTCTAACAATGTATTTCCTGTATTGGGTCAATCTGATGATATGTGCGCCAGCTCCGTTGGGAACTGGATGCTGTGTTCACTGTATTGGTTCGGCTTCACCTCAAAGCCAAGTTGCTTATCTAAAGCGCGATGTTTTGCTAAAAAGAACTCTTTTGTGCAACAAAAAGTGTTACTTTGCAGATAAGAACAGGATTCTACTGATACAAAATCACCGCTTTGGGACAGTCCTATCGCGTCTAATTTATTATTTTTTAAATAATAAAGTTGCAAGCTAAGCCACTCATTCGATATCCAAGCACACGCTTCTGGGCAGATAACGACATAGTCACAATTAATTGCTAATGCCAACCGTTCTGGCGTCTTAGCATTCAAATTCAAAGGCAAATCAAAAGGTAATGAGCGCACTGTAAAGCTTGCTTGTTGAGATACCTCACACCGCAGTGAGGGCGGGTGGCATATCACAACTTCCATAGGGCATAGGGACTGATGTTCTAACATGCTTAGAACTTTATTTAGCTCTGAGCACTGCTCAATTACACAAATACAGGTGATGTCCATCTCATCATGATCTGTCGTTAGCTCTGTATCTATGCCAAATAGCGCATTATCTTCCGGCTCGGTTTGTCCCTGTATAACTCGACTGATCATACAAAATGCTCTTGATGGTTATGGGCTACCGCAATGACAGATAGACGCCAAAATATGAAGGGGTGCCATTGGGCAAATTTAATTTTTATCTATGTATATGATGATCACAACCACTTATTGCGCTAGAAAGAATTGGGAAGCACCATAGGAACTCGGTGCCTCCCAGCAACTTAAAATCGGGCAGTGCCAGTTATGTCGGCAAACTCGATTCTGCCAGGGCGTCGCCTATCGGGTGAAAGTGCTCTTAGCTCAACCTTAGTTCCGGCTTTCAACGTCAATGGCTGATCATACTCTCGCCATTCTCCTTGATTGACTCTGAACTGAATTGGTAACCCAGGAATGATCGTAGAGGCATGCAACCTATTGTCTATCACCTTGCTCACCACATTCGGGATCCGATAAAAAACACCCAATCGATCAAACTTTTCAAGCTCTTTATGTCCAACGGCATGAATAAAGTCTTGCCACTGTTGATCTCGCTGTTCACGCATTTGAGCAGTTAGGAACCCTGTTGTGTGGTCATACTTTTCACCAGCATAGTTATAGGGTACTTCCCACTTCGCACGATGCCATGCTTTCTCTGCCAACGCTAATAACCGAGGAAATAACATGTACTCAGCTAAGTGATCTTTGCGTACGACCTCAGACCAAAGGTGACCTTGGATCCCCGTAACACGGAAACCTTCTGGAAGTGGTTGATGAGTAAACTGACCATTTTCATCCACTTGCGTTCGATCATCAGCCACATAGTTCCTACCTATGGTGTCTTTCTTAACTTCCGCATTAGCTGGCAAGTTATCAGGCATAAACTCAAAAATTGTTTTGCTATTTGTTCTTCTCGCCCCCCATTTATAGCCACTCTCTTTAGGGTCTAACTCATAGGGAAAATCTAAGTAAGTGACATCCGGCGTTGATAAAATAATGTCCCAACCCCGTCTGGCATGAGCACTCACAACCTTGTGAGCATTTTGCGGTAATGTTGCCCAGACATAAGACGCCACTTTACGTGGCATCTTGTCCTGTCTCGTTTCAGAAAGACCATCATTCCAACCAGCTACCTCAATACCTTTTTTAGCAATCATTGCCGACACTCGCTCAATAAAGTAGCCCGTCAACTCTTCCACTTCATGCACATCATTGGACTTGTCAGCTATGAACTTTTTACAGGCTGGCGACTCAACCCATGCCCCAGCAGTTTCGTCTGCACCGATATGGTAGATATTTAGCGGTGAGCCCGCTTTTTTATGTTGCGCAGCCACTTCTGAAATCACCTTATCAACAAATGCATAAGTTGACTCCATACAAACATTTAATGTGTTGTCGTTGTAGTGTTGAATTGAGCGGTATTCGGTGACATCTTGCGGATCACTGAGCAGATACTGGCGCGCAGCGTCATGTTTACCTGCTTTGGTGAGCGTGTAAAAGCGCTTCTCCATGGCTTTAACCGCTGCACGCGAATGACCTGGCATGTCTAACGAAGGAATAATTTCAATATGATGTTGCTTGGCAAAATTCAAGATCTCTTGGTAATCAGCAATAGAATAATAACCATCTCTGTCAGTATTGATTGCTGACCCCAACTGAGGTTGTAAACAATGCTTATCATCCAAATCAATACATCGATGTGATGATAACGCTGTCAATTCAGGTAAACCCGGGATCTCAATGCGCCACCCTTCATCATCTGCGAGATGAAAATGCAGCTTATTAAGCTTATAAGCAGACATTTTACTGAGTAACCGCAATACAAACTCTTTAGAACGGAAGTTACGCGCCACATCCAAGTGCAAGCCTCGATAATCATAGCGAGGTTTATCAACTACATTTACCGCAGGCACCTGCATAGAGTCCAGTGACAGCAAACTCGCCACCGACTGTAATCCATAAAATGCACCTGTACTATCTTGCGCTTCAATCTGTATTTGCCCTCTTTGAGTGCTGAGCTGATACGCGCCGTTATGACCTTGTTGCTTGCCGCGCACAATGATATTCACTGCAACGCCATTGTGCGTTTGCTTAACCCCTAACGCATCTAGACGCTTTAGGGCCGCTGCCACATCTCCATACTCCAGCCCAGAAAGCTGTAATTTAATACCGCTACTCAAATTAAGTGGCGCCTCATTGCTAAACACCTTCATTGCATCAGGCGTTGGCACAATTGCATGCGCAATAGCATCAACTGAATAATCGTCGATTTTATAGTTTTCAAATAAAGCAGCTGAGGTAAAGTTTGCATATTGATCATCAGGATGAGATTGCATCACACTGGTTTTGGCACTGACTGCTGCATAAGGCTTTATTTCTAATCTTGTATCCTGCTCAATGTATGATTGGGTGCTTTTTATCACTTTTGGCTCAAGACCCTGTGCGGTGAGTATATAGTTGGGCATCAACTCACCTTCATTAAGCAGTGAACTGGCGACCCAAAATTCAATAACTTGGCTCTTCCCTGCTTCGAATCCAGTGAATGCGTTACTTGGTGAGATGTGGTTCAGGTCGCCATTAAAGTGACGTAATGCCAGCTGCTCGCTTTTACTTTGTGTCGCTGGATACACTTGGCTATACAGGATTTTCCAACCATCTACCTTTGCAGTAAACGGACTCGTGATTTCAATTTGTGCGTGATAACAAAATTCAGCCGTAGAACCTGGACATTGCTCAGGCATATTACTGAGTAAGCGATACTTCACATCGAGGGTGTCAGCAAGCTGATTAAGTTGCTGCTGATTTATTTGTGCTAGGCTGGTGCTGGCCCAAGTTTGGCCAGCTATTACCATGGCCGGTAATAACGCAACCAAAGTGCGCGCCGTTAATGCTTTTTTGTTCTCATGCATAAGTCCTATCCTGCTGTTCATTATAATTAAAACATTAAGTTGGTTAAAAATTAGCTAAAACATCTCAATTTAGAACTTTTATAAACCTGTTTCAATTTCGAAACATTCATATAGACAGGAATAATTTACCTAAACACAATAGCTGAATATCCAATGTTTAAGAGGCGTAGTACAACAAAGAAGGTTGAGTGATTAACTATGACACGCCTTCCCTATCGCCTAACACATGAATAGAAAATAAAAAGTGAGTCGATTAAAACAGACCAAGCATGACACTTTACGGCAAGAGAAATGACATAAATGTAAACCTGCGCTTTCTTATTCTAAAAATTAGTGAGCAATTGGAAAGACTGGACTTTTATTATACAGTTTGTAGGTAAGCATGATATTTTTACTACAAGCCAGTCATACTGTGGCATACAGAATTACATTCGCTTTTTAATGAATGTCCTACAGTGCGAATAGTAAGCTGTAATTACCATGCGTATCTCATTCCAACATGACATTTATTCATTTTTGCCTGCCACCTAATCATTTAAATCGTCTCTGCGTCGCACTGTAATGATTGCTCAGCCAGGTGCATGTCATTATCAAGTACCAATCTTCCTCCTTCCATCACCAGTGCCCTTTCACAATAGAGCGAAAGATCTGCAATTGAATGACTTGATAACAAAACGGTCAATTTATCCTCTGCTGCTAAATGCTGTATCGAACGCATAATTGCTCGCTGTGATAAATAATCCAATCCAGCAATCGGTTCATCTAAAAACAGCAATTCTGGACTATGTAGCAGTGCAGCGATCAGCTCCATTTTTATGCGCTCACACATAGAAAGGCGCCGTACTTGAATGTCTAATAAATGTGTCACTTGCAAAAATTCAGTCAAATAAGACAACCGACGTTTATAAACAGGAATGGGGATCTCATAAATGCCTTGGCATAAATTAAAACTATCCATCGCAGGTAAATCCGGCCAAAGCTGAAAGCTCTGCCCCATAAAATATGAACATCGTTTTTTAAATGCTGCTTTGTGTATACAGGGAGACTGGCCAAACACAGTGATATGCCCTTGAGTCGGATTGATCATCCCTGATAACATCTTCATCGTTGTGGTTTTTCCTGCCCCATTTTGGCCAACCACTGCCACGGTCTGACCGCGCTCAATATCGAAAGAAATCCCTTTAACAGCTTCAGTGTACTCAATTTCTCTGTGAAACAGATTTTTTAAGGAAGCTGATAACCCAAGAGGCTTGCGATAGCCTTGATAGGTTTTACTCACGCTCTTCACTTGGATCACCGCCCTATCACTCTTTAGTCGCATCATCTCGCCCCTAAACAGTATCGAGTGGCCGTGTAGCGCATACAAAAAAGCACACGGAGTAAATTGATAACACCTAACAAGTCATGAGTAATAAGCATGGTCTACATGTTTATCTATTTTGGGAATATGCCTAATAGCATTAAACAATAGCTGTATACTTTTCAATCAAAAATATCGCATGTACACAGTACTATTCGTAATTATCAAATGCCCGATTACTTATCGTTTTAGATAACTGAGACTTAGGGATAATAACGCCTAGAATATATGTAAAAAAAGCAAGAATTAATTTATACCAATGGTGGATTTACATTATGAGCTAAAGGTGTATTGAAGAAAAGATAATGCCGAAGTGAAATGGCAGCGATGCATATTGTTGGCGTTGAACAATATGCATCGCCTAGGCTTAACCGCCAAATAGGCCTTTGAATTTGTCTTTAAGTTTATCTTTAATAGTGTCTTTGGCTTTGTCTTTTGCCGCACTGCTTAAGTCTAAGTTCGTTTCCACTTTGTGGAATGGGCCCTTGATCCGTACAGGGACTTTAAAGCCTGTACTTTTATCACGGCTACTTTGCCCTTCAATGGTATCGACTATACCTGTTACCAAACGATAATCGACAAACGTCTTAGGCAAATCAACATCTCCAGAGCCGGTCACGCGAATAAGTGGGCTTGCCAGCAATAAATCAGTATTCGTCCCAACACCTTTATTAAACTTAAAGCTCCCCGTGAGTGCTGAAAAGTCGGTTTTCTGCTGAGGATCAAAATCTGCATTAATGCCTTCAGACAGCCCAGAGAAATTGCCCTTGAGCATTTCTTGGCCTTTTCTTACCATCTCAGCCAAATTGGCCCCTTTTACGCCCCCATCCTTAAACTCAAATGCCAATTGTCCACCTAGCTGCGAGACAAATTGCTTTTGGCTCACCCCTTGAGTAGTTAACTGCCAATTAATACTGCCTTTGCCCAGTACCTTATCAAAGTCGATGGCGTCGGTGAGTAATGGCTCGGCATTAATGCCATTGAGCGCAAAATTTGTCTTGATCAGATATGGTTTTTTAGCCCCATTGATTTCTATTTTCCCTTTACCAGTTCCCTCATAAGCATTAAAGCTATCCAATGACACTATGGCTTTGCCGCCATTTAACTTCACTGACAACTGGTTTTTGCCTAAAGTGACTTTGCGCGCTTTTAATCCAGTTGAGCGCACCACGATATCCGCATCTAATGTATTTAAAGCGGACAAGTCAATTTCAGTATCATCCCATACGATTGGCTGCGCAGGCGTGTCTTCTTTTGGCTCTGACGTTTGCTCAGGCGCTGCAGCAAGCTCTGGTAAATACGGGTTTAAGTCAAGCATGCCCAAATCGACATCTGCAGTGACCGATAATCTCTGGGCTAAGTTCACTTGTGCACGACCCTTTATGGCCAACTCATCTAGCGCAGCAGTGAACTGCTTGAGACTAAACACATTGTCCGCAAATGACATGTCTCCTGTGACTTCAAACTGGTTAAAGGCATTATCTTTGGCATTCAAGTCAACCTTTTGCCATGCAGCCAACGATTTCACTGAACTGCCCGACAGCGAAAGCGCGCCTTCGAACAGCTGACCTTGCTTGAGTACGCTGCCATTAAAATCGATATTTACCAGCTCATTGCGAAGCTTTTTAGTAAATTTGAAGTCTTCACTTTGAATTGCCTTAGCTGGCGTATCTACGCTTAATTCAAGGTCAAAGCGCTGACCTTGAAAAGTAACTTGGCCTTGCACTGAAAGTGATTGATATAATGAAGGTAGGGCTACACTCAATGATAAATCATTCAGTTCTTCTTTAGTTCCACCTTGATTATCGACATAAGTGAGTGAGCCGCCATAAATTGCCACTTCCCCTAAAGCAATATCAAATCCATCAGGTAAGGTGACAGGACCTGAGCTTGTTTCATTCGTTGATGTACTTGCTGATGTCGATGTTGCGCCAAATAACTGCCAGTTTGGCTTGCCTGTTGAGTCCACTTCCAACAAAATTTTGGGGTTTTGAATGACAAAACGCTCCAGCTTAAAATCACCTGATAGCAAAGATCCCCATGGAATATGTACAGCTAGCTGCTCCATTTCCAGCATATGTGGTGCACTGCCCGTTGGCATGTTATCAAAGGCCACTTGGTTAAGCTTAATGTTCAACTCTGGCAAAATGGATAATTCACTATCACCTGCAATCGTTAACTTTCGACCTGTGGTCTTCTCCACTTGAGTCGTGATCTGTGACACAATCGTTTCAGTTGGGATCAACATGGGTGCCACAACTATCAACACCACTATGAATATCAGTAACCCTACTACACCTTTTAATATCGCCTTCATCATCCATCCTTCCAGAGAAATAATTATCTATGCATTATGATAGCGAGGCTGATAAAAAACCACAAAGCAGCACTGAGGCTAAATGCTATCTTGCAAAAATAAAAATCAATTTAGCGTTTAATATAATTATCTAACAGATTATCAGAAAAACCCTAAACCTTTGTTTTTATTGTTTGGAAAATACAATTAACGATCAATCACTGGAAATTATATTAGCACCTACTGGCGGCAAGAGACAGAAAATACCAAATCGCAGCATTCCCTATTTTTCGCAAAATACGCGCAATAAAAAACACAGCTTAAATCAAAGAATAAAAAAGACGCAAAAACCACATTGCAACTGTGCTAGAACTCGGTATGATCCTCGCCCTTGCCAGTTTAACGATACGTTCGCTAAACTGAATAGTCTAGATTTCAACCTAACCTTGGAGTACTCACGCAGCATGAAAAAGTTGCTCATTTCACCGTCAAATATGGCTTTGGGCGAACAAGAAAGTCAGATTTACCAAAACATCTTAAAGCAATCTACTGAGATCAGCCTAAACCTGATGGCAGTTAAAGTAGAGAATCACCCGGAGGACTTCCTGGGTTGGTGTTATGAGTTACTCGATGTGGCTAAAAACCGAATCAATTTTGACCTGCTGGATGACCACCAGCTACCCACTGTTAAAAAACTCCAAGACATGCTGATCTCAGCGATCAGCTTTTTACAGGTCAAAACCCTGAGAATTGCACCTTGGCCTGTGGTCGGTGAGTTCATCGCTCAGCGCAGTGACGTATTAGTGCTAGATGAGCAGTTAAAACTATTGGATTACATTGCCACACTACGCGATAGCAGACTACAAGATATGATTGTAGAGGACCGTCTAGCTTTTGCCGGCAAACATACAGCAAAGCATGATACCAGTGTTTATCAGTTTGATGTCGAGTGGTTTGCGTCGACAAAAAGTGCCAAAGGGTTCCATCAACAGCTGGCTGACCTACCGGGTGCTTTCGATGATGCCTTAGCGCATATTCCACTTGAAGGCCCAGTCACGTTAGAGCACTACCAAGGCTTTACCATCGCATTTCTCAGCGCTTTCAACGGCAGCGATGAAAAGCCAACGCTTGCACCAGCTACGCGCTTACTTGCTATGCGCCGTCCTGATGTATTTACGCCTATCAGTAACAATCGCCTTGATGCCCTTTGCCAAGCGTTGGGGATCACACGCTTAAACAACCGTGACTTTGAGCGGTACTGGCAAGATATAGTGCAAACAATCGCTAAAATGCCTTGGTTTGCAATGGCCAGTGGCAGCAATGAACTTGAAACCAAGTTGGCTGATATCAAGGCGCTTCTACCTGTACTGTTTTATTATGTCGACGAAGACATGGCGACCTCGTCGAACTATTACAAGCTACTGCATAAGCCAAAACGCACATCGAGCGGCTCTGGTACTAAATCTGTGCGCCGAAGCAAAGAATCAGCTGAAACGCTGGTTGATAGAGCACTCAGTGATGAATCTATGCCTGAACATATTCGTAACAAACGCGATTCAATCATCGCGGAAGTCGAAAAAGGCCGAAGCGTTGATGAAACCATTCAGTTAATGCGTACCATATTTGGCTAATCACCTAGCTCACAGCCTGCATACTATCAGTGCAGGCTGAAACAATCCGCACCATAGATGTGCACCCTGATAAAATACACCTCTTCACACAGTTAGTCTGACAAAAACTTATTACATTTTATTTCAATCACCTAAACTAAATTCTAGCCAATGCGCCTAAAGTGGCGCGCAGTTTGCGATTGCTGATATGCCTCTGCGGCTTGGTCTCTCGCTGACCACCCCAGAGCCACTCGTTTTAAAAATACGATTTACTCTGTGCCATATAGGAACCATTATGACAAACAAAGCAACTCTCTTATTGTGTACGTGTGCAGCGCTCCTTTCTACTCAGGCTATTTCAGCCAGCGAACACTCTGTCTCCGCCAATGCAGCTGCCAGTTCAAATTACTTTTGGCGTGGCATTACTCAATCTGATGATGGCGCAGCCGTATCAGGGGGGATTGACTATAGCCATGATTCTGGCTTTTATATCGGCACTTGGGCCTCCAATGTCGACTTTGGTGATACATCCAGTACCAGCTATGAATTAGACTTCTATTTAGGGTTTAGTGGCGAGGTAAAGGCGCTGAGCTATGACGTTGGCTATATTCACTACGCTTACCCTGATGCAGCTGGCGATATCGATTTTGGTGAAGTCTATGGTGCACTCGGTTGGCGTAACGTCAGTTTAAAAGTGAGTTATATGACACATGCGCAATCCGATAGCAGCACAGAAGAAGATATGCTCTATGTTGAACTGAGTGCTGCTTTCCCTGTCTTCACAGATGCCGAGCTGGGCTTACATATTGGTAATTCCAGTGGTGATACCGTCATGGAATGGACAGGAGAAGATGACAGCTATATGGATTATGGCGTCAGCCTGAGTAAAGATGCCTATACTTTTGGCTTAATAAAGACCGACCTTGATGCCGATGACGACCTCAAAGTCTATGTGAGCTACGCCATCGATTTTGATTTATAGGTTTAATTTGCTGCAAACCTTGGGGCCGTAAGGCCCTATTTCAGGCAATTAAACAGTATATTCAACCGCACCGCTGACACGTTTTGCTTTTTCTATCGCTTCATCCACACTATTATCTCGTGCCAATGCAACGCCCATGCGCCTGACACCTTGAACCTGTGGTTTACCAAACAAGCGGATATCGGTATTGGCTTCTGCCAATGCTTGCCCTAAATTGCCAAATTGCACTTGGTCAGACTCACCTTCAACAAGAATAACACTGGATGCAGAAGGGCCATGAAAGTGAATCGCAGGAATTGGCAAACCAAGCACAGCACGCGCATGCAAAGCAAACTCACTCAGATCTTGGGAAATCAAGGTCACCATGCCAGTATCATGTGGACGCGGAGATACCTCACTAAAATAAACCTCGTCCCCTTTGATAAATAGCTCTACACCAAACAAGCCGCGACCACCGAGTGCCTCAGTAATTTTGCTAGCTATGTCTTTACTGCGTGCCAATGCTAGTTCGCTCATTGCCTGCGGCTGCCAGCTTTGCTGATAGTCTCCACCGGCTTGTACATGTCCAATTGGTGCACAAAAGCTAGTCCCCTGACTATGGCGTATGGTCAGTAAAGTGATTTCATAATCAAAATCGACAAAGCCCTCAACAATAACACGTCCTTGCCCCGCTCTACCGCCTTGCTGTGCATATTGCCACGCAGACTCAATATCCTCATGTGTTTTTACCACACTTTGCCCTTTACCTGATGAGCTCATGATCGGCTTCACTACACATGGCATGCCAATATGTTCAATGGCCGCACGAAAGTCGTCGATGCTATCAACAAATTGATAAGGTGACGTCGCTAACTTTAATTCTTCAGCTGCTAATCGGCGGATCCCCTCTCTATTCATGGTGAGTTGTGTTGCTTTTGCCGTTGGTACAACCGTAAAGCCTTTAGCCTCTAACTCAACCAGTGTATCTGTGGCAATCGCCTCAATTTCTGGCACGATGTAATCAGGCTGCTCTGCACGAATAATTTCTGCCAGTCGTTCACCATCCAACATAGAGAGCGTATAGCTTCTGTCTGCAACCTGCATGGCTGGCGCGTTGTCATAGCGGTCTAACACAATGACCTCTGCCCCTAATCGCTTAAATTCAATCACAGTTTCCTTGCCCAGCTCACCGCCACCACAAAACAGGATTTTACATGCCGTTGGAGAAAAAGGGGTTCCCAAAGGGGTAATACGCATAAAGATTCCTTTTGGTTAACATAATCTGATTATTTATCAAGTGAAAATACGTGTTTTTTTCAAAAAATGAGAAGAAAACACCTCAAAAAGCACATATTGAAAACACAATTGCAACATAGTGTAGCGACTGCGTTAATTAATTTGAAGGATTACCATAATGACTGCAAACATATCAATTCATAACAGCGAGCACCCTCAAGCTATTTTAAAACATGCTTTCTCAGCATACGCAAATAATGTTGCCTTAATTTTTGGCGAAGACCAAATAAGCTATCAAGAGCTTGAAATTCAAGTTGAAAGAGTTGCTGCTAATATTCAACAACATGCTCAAGAGAATCCATCTGAGTCACCTTATGTGGCACTATATCTTGAGCGGGGTATTGATATGGTAATCGGTATTCTCGCTGCAATCCAATCAGGAAAAGGTTATATCCCTATCTCGACTGAAGCCCCAATCTCTCGTTGCCAATTTATTATTGAAGACAGTCAACCCGCTTTAATTTTGACGCATAGTAAATTTCAAAATTCAGGGGTATTTAGCGATTATCCCACAGTATCAATTGAGTCAGCGAGTACACAAGCGTTTACCCCGCCACACTCTGCTATGTCTGATATCGCTTATGTCATTTATACCTCAGGCACAACTGGTAATCCTAAAGGGGTCGAAATCCCCTACCAGAATTTATTATATTTAGCTGAGGCGCAGATCAACCGCTTTGGTATTGATAAAATCGAACGTGCACTCTTGTTTGCATCCTATATCTTTGATGCCAGTATATTCGAGTTGATCACTCAGCTGATGCTAGGTCAGACAGTTTACATTGCCAATGAAGAGCAACGTCATGACGCGACTGCTTTGGGAGAGCTTCTTGCCAACAACGCGATTCAGTTTGCCAGTATTCCCCCCGCTTTATTGGCATTAATGGATTTAAAACATCTACATACATTAGAAACATTAGTCGTAGCAGGTGAGACCCCTAACCTTGATATGCTAAAGCAGATATCAAAAGTCACCCGTATTTTTAATGGCTACGGACCGACTGAATATACAGTGGGCACTTGCGCCAATGAATACTCAGAAAGTCATTCTGAATTCAATATTGGTAAGCCATTTGTGCATACACGACTTTATTTACTCAATGATCAGCTCGATGCGGTCGATGATGGAGAAAGTGGCGAGTTATATATTAGTGGCGCAGGCATCGCCAAAGGCTATTTAAATCGACCTGATTTAACACAAGCTCGCTTTATTGATAACCCATTTTATCAAGCAGACATAGATCCTCCTCATTTCGAAAAACTCTACAAATCTGGTGATTTAGCCCGCTTCGATGGCAAGAACTATCACTTTATCGGCCGCAATGACAACCAGGTTAAACTGCGAGGATTTCGCATTGAGCTAGGGGAAATTGAGCAAGTAATTGCACAACATGACACTGTTAAACTCGTTAGCTGTCAGGTCGTAAAGCATACGAATACAAAGTTTTTAGTTGCCTTTGTCGTAACTCATGAAACACCTGATAACCCCCTTACTAAACGCATCAATGATCTTGTCACCAGTACACTGCCCGACTATATGGTACCAGATCACTATCAGTACCTAGATGCACTCCCCATGACAGAGAATGGCAAAGTTGATGCTCACGCTCTTTCAAGCTCTGAGCTGACGACGATGCAACCTGCAAACTATGTCGATCTTGACTCATCTCAGCAACAGTTTTTGGCGCAATTTCAGTCTTTCTGTTTGCCCGGATTAGAGTGGGAGCAAGACTTTTTTCAACAAGGCGGTGACTCGCTCTCTGTTATCAACTTAAGTAACCAACTCTTTCAACATTTAAATATCAGTGTGCCCGCCGCGCTCATTTACCGTCATCGCAGTGCAGGGCAAGTATGGCAAGCTTTACAATCGCAAAAATTCGAAACCATCGCCTTGCCAAAGCGCCATGAAAAACTCCAACATGCGATCCCACTCTCTTTGCAGCAACGCGCTATTTGGTTCCTAGCAAAAGCAGATCCGAGTGATAAAGCATATCATGCAAAATGCACCACCACCTTTACTGGGGAATTAGATGTGCCTGCCATGCAGGGGGCAATTCAAGATGTTGTGGATAATCACGCTGTTTTTCGCACCTACTATGATTTACATGAACCAATCCAGTATATAGATCCAAATTACAAACAAGATGTTCCCTACTTCGACTTTAGTGAATACTCAGAGTCCGTGGCACTTGAACATGTCGACAAGCTTGTAAATGGAGATATGAATGATATTTTTGCGATAGACCAGCTCCCACTGGCACGTTTTGCCATTGTTAAAACGCATCAAGATAAATATGTCTTAATCCATATCGAGCATCATCTAGTGCATGACGGATGGTCATCTAATATCTTCATTAACCACCTATTCAGTTGCTACAAACAACGCTTAGATGGTGCAGACAAAGCCACTTTGCCTGAAATTACACAATATGCCGATTACGCAGCCTATCAACATGACTGGCTGAGTTCAGAACAAGCATCTCATCAACGACAGTTTTGGAAAGAGCAGTTAAAAGATGCACCGGGACGTATTAATCTACCTGTATCTCGTCTAGGAGATGCCCCCACTGAACGAGGCAGAGCACATCGCGTCAAGCTATCCCGAGCACTTTGGAATGACGTGAAATCTTACAGCCAACAAAATCAAGTCACGCCTTTTTCTGTCGCATTGGCTGCACTGAATATCGTCTTATCTCGCTTCAGTGGTGATCAAGATATTTGTGTCGGCTCAGGGGTAGCGAACCGCAGCTACACCAATGTCGAAAACACCATAGGGATGCTAGTGAGCACCGTGGTTGCACGCGTAAAACAAAGCGCAGAAATGAGTGTCAACTCACTCGTACAACATTGCTTCGAGGTAAGTAATGATATGCTGGCAAATCAAACTCTGCCTTTCACAGAAGTCGTTGCCGATGTCAATCCTGAGCGTATTAAGGGGGTCAATCCGCTATTCCAAATCTGTTTCAGCTTCCATGACTCACCGCTACCAGATCTGACGTTACCCGGCTTGGATAACATACAATATTACGAAGCCATCAGCAGTCAGTCATCAAAATTCGAGCTCAATATCGTTGTAATTACTCGAATGGGACAAGACCAAGATGATTCAATTACCATGCTATGGGAGTTTGACTTAAACCGTTACGACCCTTGGTTTGTTGATGCGTTAAGTGAAAACTTTAACCATATCCTTGCTCAACTTATTAAGACGGATGGCGAATTACCCATTGAGCAGCTAACGCTGACAAGCCCGCCTCAGACCAACAAACAACCAGAGCAATACCATAAAACTGATCTGCTATCGCTGCTCACAGCACAAGTTACAGCACAACCAGACCAAACAGCACTGTTGACCACTGATAGAAAAATGAGCTATCAAGAGTTAAATGACCGTGCAGATAAGCTAGCTGGCAACTTATTGCAGCAATTTGGCCAACAAAGCTATATTGGACTCTATTTTACTCCTTCTATAGATACCGTTATCGCGATGCTCGCCGTACTGAAAGCAGGTGCAGCCTATGTTCCGATCTCTACCAGAGCACCAGCAGCAAGAAACGAATTTGTTATATCTGATGCTAAATTACAAATAGTACTGAGTAATACTGAAAGCATTGCCACACTGACAGATACACAACAACTCGATTGGCCGCTATTTAATATAGAAGGTGAGTTCCCCCAATGCTGCGCACCAAGCATTCAACCGACTCCAAAAGACAACGCATATATCATCTATACCTCAGGGACGACAGGTCAACCCAAAGGGGTTATACAAACTCATGAAAATGTCACACGGTTACTTTCTGCAACACAGCAGCAATATCAATTCAGTAACCAAGATACATGGGTGCTTTATCACGATACTATTTTTGATTTCAGTGTCTGGGAAATTTGGGGAGCGCTTTGCCATGGCGGGCAGTTATTTATCCCTAGCTATGCGCAGGCACGCGACAGTTTTGGGTTTGTCAAACAATGTGAGCAGTTTGGTATTACTGTACTTAACCAAACACCGAGCGCGTTTTACAATTTTAGCGACATCGCAATTGAATCAAATGCCACACTTAGTCGTTTAAGAACGGTCATATTCGGGGGAGAGCAACTAAATTATTCACGCTTGGCCCCATGGTGGAAGCACTTTGGTGAGCACATTCAATTAGTCAATATGTACGGGATCACAGAAACCACTGTGCACGTAACCTCTCTACCGCTAGAGCCAAAGATGAATTCGCATATCGCTGATATTGGTAAGCCATTAAATGATATGCAAGTATTTATTTTGGATAGCCAGCTGCAACCTGTGCCAGTGGGTGCGCAAGGCGAGCTATTTGTGAGCGGTGCAGGTCTTGCAAAAGGTTACCTCAACCAAAGAGAGTTGACTCATGATCGATTCCTTGAGCTCTCTTTAAATGGCCAAATGGTAAGAGCCTACAAAACGGGTGATAAAGCCAGATTATTACCAAATGGCCACTTAGAATATTTAGGCCGACTCGACAATCAAATCAAAATACGAGGCCACCGTATTGAGCTCGGTGAGATCGAATCACATTTGCTTAATATTGAAGGTGTGAAGGAAGCTGCGGTGATCACTTATACGCGCCAGCAACAAACAGCACTCAGTGGGTATGTTGTGATGCATCCTGAGGCCCTTTTCGATGAAAATGATTTTTTAAACCAGCTTAAAACACATTTGCCAGCTTATATGGTCCCTGATGCGATCTGTCAGCAAACCTCTATGCCTTTAACTGTGAATGGTAAATTGGATAGTAAGGCACTGCCATTACCCACACTCAACCAGACTAAACAATTTGTCGCGCCAACAAATGAGCGGGAAGCTCTGCTTTGCGAGATTTGGCAACAGACATTAGGGTTAGAAAAAGTGGGTATCCACGATAATTTCTATCGATTAGGAGGGAACTCTATCCTAGCCGTGCAACTTGTTCGCAACGCGCAAAAGTGGCATCAACTGGCTATTCCATTATCGGCGATTATCGCGAGTCCTTCAGTAGCGGCTTTGGCACAGCACTTAGACACATTGGATCTCATTGATATTTGTGATTCAAACAGTGACGAACCGAGCTCAGCTTCTGCTCAAGTAATGGAGCTGTAGCAATGGATATGCATCAATTAATCAACCATCTTCACGCGCAAAAATTGCGCGTGTGGGTGTCCGAGCAAGATACGTTGGCACTGGGATATGAGGATAACGTAGCGCCAACCTTGCTCACGACACTCAAAACTCATAAAGCGGATATATTGGCGCTGCTCAGCGCCCATAACATTCGCTCTGAGGCTGCATTCTTGAAATGGCCAGCCATCAAGCCTATGCAACTATCAAACACACAGGCAAGATTACTGTTTGTAGATAACCTAGACTCACAGCGATGTGCATACCATATACCGCTCCTCGTTAAGCTAAATGAGGGGGTGAATAAAGAAGACATCACAAATAATGTTGATCAAGTTGTCGCTAAACACCCACTATTGAATAGTTATATCATTGAGGATGCACGTGGCCTGAGTTGTCAAACTCAGCTGAACCCACTTAGCTACTCTTCACGGCGCGTTACTTCAACCGCAGAGCTCAAATCTCAGGTTTACGAAGCGATCCATACGCCATTCACACTATCTCATGAAGCGCCTTTCAAAGTGTGTTTTTATCAGTTAAATAATGATACTTACTGCTTATTTTTATGGCATCACATTGTTTTCGACGCTTGGTCAATGCGTGTATTTTTTGACGAACTCGCTGGGCAGTGCACGATACAAACTCCAGCCACAACCAGTTATTTTGATTATGTACGATGGCAATCAAAGCAAAATTTTGCAACTGCTCACCAGTACTGGCAGCAGCAGCTTTCAGGCGCTCATCCGACACAGATCCAAGCGACGCAATACCAACAGGTAGGCAGTAGTCAGGCACAAAATCACTACTTCTCTCTTTGTCGGACTCAATCAAATGCCGTCAAGCAACTTGCCAAGCAATTTAATACAACCCCCTATGTGATTTTGCTGAGTCAATTTGTATATCAAATCGCCCAATATAGCGGCGAATCCGATATTGTCATTGGCGCACCGACAGACAATCGAGATCACCCTCAAACACAAGATATTATTGGCTGCTTGGTCAACACATTGTTACTCAGAGTAAATACATCAAATCATGCTAATTTTAGTGAGTTAATCCAGCAAACAGCAAATACACTCAAGTCCGCTAAACAGCATCAACACCTGCCATTTGATGAACAATTACAATACCTTGATGGAGCTACAAACAGCGCATTGCCTAGCTTAATGTTCAGCTTACAGCGTTTTGGCAGTGATTTAGTTGACGAGTTTAATTTGCCATTTAAACGCGCCGACGAATTCAATAATGACGAGCTTTATAATCCCGTCAAATGTGATTTACGTCTGGCATTTGACGATAGCCAAGAGGAATTACAAGGTCAACTCAACTATGATCCCAGTAAGTTTGATTTAGACTTTATCGTTCACTTTGCCAACACATATCAAATCACATTGGCCAAAGCAATTGAAAACCCTGAGCGAAGTTTAAACTTAGGTCATGTAAACGCATTGCCTTCTTTTGAGTGTATGCACCAAGAGGTAGCGCAGCATCGCTCGTTATATCAAAATTTCAAACATGTCGCATTGACCCATAGCAGTGACGTCGCATTGCGTTACCAACAGCAATCTATCAGTTATTCATCGCTGCTAGGTCAAGTCGAACACCTTGCAAAGCACTTGAAACATCACATGGAGCAGCAAGCATCCTCCACTGTCGCGTTAATGTATGAACGCAGTCCGGAGATGATCATTGCTCTGCTCGCGGTATTGGCTGCTGGCGGGCATTATGTGCCACTTAATCCAACCCAAGGCAGTCACCGCAATGAATTTATACTCAATGACTGTGGCGCCAAAATATTACTCCACAGCATCTCAGTTAAAACAAGTCTATCTGAGCTCAACTTCAGCCATACC
Source organism: Pseudoalteromonas luteoviolacea H33-S (assembly GCF_001625695.1). Taxonomy (GTDB): domain Bacteria; phylum Pseudomonadota; class Gammaproteobacteria; order Enterobacterales; family Alteromonadaceae; genus Pseudoalteromonas; species Pseudoalteromonas luteoviolacea_B. Next base: position 55,448 of record NZ_AUXY01000054.1, on the reverse strand, counting down.
GCCATCACGATAGATGAATTGAGCGAAACACGCACACCTGACATTGAGCTTGGTACGCGTCAGCATGATCAACTTGCCTACGCCATTTATACATCGGGCAGTACAGGCTCGCCCAAAGGCGTTTTGGTTGAAGACAGACAAGTCCTTGCATTAATTGAAAGCACAACCAGCTATTACCAATTTGACAACACTGAGCACGTGTGTGCGCTGCCACCTTATTATTTTGATGCCTTTGTCGAACCGTTATTTTTAGCCTTGTTAAATGGCGCCACCTTTATTGTGCCCACAGAGCAAGAAGTTAATTCGCCAGAAAAAATTAATGCGCTGCTGAGCGATGACGTAACACATTTGGTCGCCTCACCGGCAATTTTAAACGCACTAACGCGACCGCAAAAATCACAGCTAAAACGTGTTATTACGGGTGGAGAAGCCTGTAATCGACAACTACTAGAGACTTGGAAACCCCTACTGTTCATTGAATACGGACCTACAGAAGCCACGGTGACGTCTTCAATATATGCAACCAAAACAAATGTTCAAACACCTGCAAATATTGGTAAACCACTAGAGCACTGCGCATTTATCATCGTCGATGAGCAGCTCAATGCCTTACCCGATTACTGCCCGGGTGAAATACTCATTAGTGGTCACGGTATATCACGGGGTTACTTGAATCTGGAATCACAAAATCGGTCACGCTTTATTGAGCTCAATGGCACACACTATTATCGCACTGGCGACATTGCGAGGCGTTTAGCAAACGGAGACTATCAATACCTTGGTCGCAATGACAGACAGGTCAAGCTACGAGGCTTGCGCATTGAGTTGACTGAAATTGAGAATGCATTACTCATGCACCCAGGAATTAATCAAGCATGCGTCAAGGTACAAAATTCCGCTCAAGGCGATGCACTGGTCGCTTACCTCTGTGGAGAAACGGTTTCTGTAAGAGCAATTAATTCAACGCTCAAAACATATTTACCGGAATATATGCACCCCAGCGCCATCTCTTGGCTGCCCGCCTTGCCGCTAACCGCCAATGGCAAAGTCAATCTCGCGGCTCTTGAGCCGATTGAAATAAGCTCTTCTGAACAGTATCGTCCACCGAGAAATCACTTAGAGCAAGCCTTATGTAAACTCTGGCAAACCGAACTGAATTTACCCCAAGTAGGCATTGATGATGATTATTTCATGCTTGGTGGTAACTCGGTAAGTGCGATGAGCTTAGTGGCAAAAATGCAACACCAACACGGCATAGTCATCGAATTAAAACAATTTCTTGCAGCGCGTACTATCGCCAAAATAAGTCATCAAGACTTAGCTAAAGACACCATATCAGTTGTGAACGCGCCGCTTGTTGAGCAAGGTTTAACCCATCAACAAACAGCTTTGCTCGTCAATGAACAGCTAAGCCCAAATGCTGCTGCGTACCATATCCCTCTTTTCTTAGAATGTGATACGGTGCACAAGCAACAAGCATTGCTCAATGCCATTCAAGACTTTATCGCGCACTACCCTATTTTGCGCACTACCTATAAACAAGATACAACAGGCCAATGGTGCTATCACCGCACCCTAGAGGATATTCACCTAGAGAACCTATCGTTAGATGAGCTCAGCCAATTCACTCAACGCCGTTTTGAATTAACTCATCAAGCACCTTTGCGAATAGCTTTAATCAATTCACCGACAACCTCAAACTATGCTATTTACATGGTTTTCCACCATATTGCATTTGATGGTTGGTCCACACGCGTCTTGTTACAATCACTGGATGCAATATTAAATGGTCAATCGCATACCCCAGCGCCAGTCCAATTTAAAGAGTATGCAGCGTGGCAAAGCCAACGCTCAGAGCAAGATCTCGATTTTTGGCAAACACGATTTGCAGGACTATCACTTGCGCCATGGGAAACTGACACGCCCCGTCAAGCAGTTAACGATCACATCGGGGAGTCTATCGACTTTACCTTTGCCGATGATCTCACACACAAGCTAAGAGCTTTTGCTAAAGCGCAAAACACCTCTCTTTACACGGTTTTATTAACCGCCTACCAGCTTTCTCTTTGCCTCTGGAGCCAGAGAGAACATGTTGTCGTAGGATCGCCCAGTGACAACAGACCGAGTGAATGCAGGCAAGCCGTCGGCTATTTTGTAAATACTCTGCCGCATATTTTGCAAAAGCAAGACAGTCAAAGTTTTTGCACTCATATCAAAAATAATCAAAGTTATCTAATTGAAGCCAAAGCACATGAGTCGGTCTCGTTAGATAAGCTCAGCAATGCTGTTGAGCCAACGCGCGCCGCTGGCGTGACACCATTGTTTCAGACTTTTTTTAGCCTAGATCAATTCAATATATCAGAGCAGCAAAGCCCGCACTTTGAGGTTGCAAAACGAAGTACACAGGTCGGCGGTGAGTACACCCCAGCAAAATTCGATTGGAACCTCATTTGTAGAGACGATGGCACAACACTACTGGCTCAATTTATCTTTATGGCGTCGTATTATGAATCAGATAGGTGCCAACAATTTTTAGACTTTTTTACTGTATACATTAACAATCTGTGTGACTATTCCGAGCAACCGATCTGTGATGTACCGATGATCTCACAGCGCGAATTTAAGTCTTTAATGCCCAATACAGACATTACGCCACCGAGCTTTTTGGCGCAATTTAGTGCAGCAGTTCAGAGCCATTCAGATAAAGTAGCGTTAAGGTATCAGGACACAGAGATAACCTATGCTCAGTTAGACAAAGTTTCTGATCATATCGCTCACCAACTCAGCACCTGCACACCATCAATCGTGTCTAACATTGCACTTTATTTTGAAAAAGGTGCCGTTGCTCCTGTGATTATGTTATCTGCCCTCAAAGCAGGTATCCCTTTTGTCAGTCTATCTACTAACCACCCTGTGACACGCAATCTTGAAATCCTCACCTTGGCACAAACAGACCTTATTGTGTGTGAACATGCCGCACCTGATTGGTATAAAGGGCAATCATTGGTCATCGACCTTGATAAACTTCTACTAAAGCACACACTCGATGATTTTGAACCGCTAACATACCCACAAGACAAACTCGCTTATCTTATATTCACATCCGGCACCACAGGTAAGCCAAAAGGTGCGATGTTGCATCATGGTGGGTTGGCCAATTTATGTCAGCATATGCGACATAGCCACCAACTTGAAAACGCAGAACAAGTGATTGCCAGTCAATTTGCTGAATACGTTTTTGATGCCAGTATTTGCGAAATTTTCCCCGCTTTAGCAGCTGGTGCGCAATTAGAGGTAGTGCCTGAAACAATGCGCAAAGACCCCACGGCTCTTTGCCAATTTTTAGTTGAAAGACAAGTTAAAGTCGCATTTTTACCTACGGTTTTAATCAATCAATTTGCAGATAAAATTGCGCAGATACAATTGCAACTCTTATTTACCGGCGGCTCAAAGTTGAACCCTGTTGATATAAAACTCGCAGAGACATTTTTGAATGAGTACGGACTGAGCGAAACCAGTGTATGTGTCACACAAGCCCAAGTCATATGCAACCAGCCCATAAAAATAGGACATGCGATTAGTAATACCCAAACCTTTATCCTTGACGCAGAAAAAAATATATTGCCCAAAGGTGCGATTGGAGAGCTATATGTCGGTGGTCAACCTATTGGACTCGGCTACTGGCAAAACCCACAACAAACAGCAAAGCATTTTGACCAACATGCCTTTGCTCACGGTCATCAACAAATCACCTCATACCTTTATCGTACCGGCGATTTAGTGAGGCTTGATAAACACAATGGCTTAGAGTTTATCGCACGTGCCGACCAGCAATGGGATATTGACGGTCACCGCATAGAGCCTGCTGAAATTGAGTGCAAGTTACTTAAACATCCCGATGTGAAGCAAGCCGCAGCACACTTGATTAAAACGCATGCGGGCGCCAATTCACTCGTGGCCTATATTGTTACGGATCACGCAGACACCTCATCCATCCAACATTGGTTTAATGCGCAAGTGCCTCATTACATGCAGCTAACTCATGTCACTGCGATGGCGACGCTACCTTTAACACTTAATGGCAAGCTAGATACCAGTAAACTGCCAACCGTTATCATTGAGCACAATACCGATATACAAGCGCCTGAGACTGAAACTGAAAAAGCGCTGGCGCCACTTTGGTCAGAATATTTAGGCGTCGCTAATACTGACCTCAATCAGCACTTTTTTGCGCTAGGCGGGTCGTCCATCGTCGCGGCAAAGCTCGTGAGTCAATACAGTACGCAACTGAATATGGATATACCCCTGTCTTTATTACTGACCCACCCGACCTTCAAAGCATTTGCACAGGCAATAGCAGAACGACAGCAACAGAGTCAGATCTCTGATGATGAATTTGAAATGGAGATTTAACAGATGATCATAGATATTATTTATAGCCTGAAGCAACAAGGGATCTGTCTTTGGCTCAACGGCGATAAGTTAAAAATTACCAGTCAAAACGATATTTCAAACAGCGATACTGTGGCTACTTTACGTATGCACAAAGCAGACATCGTAAGCTACTTAAAACAGCATCATATTACTGACAAGCAACGTTTTGAAGCGCTGTCTATTCTGCCTACTAACAGTCATAGCGCGCCACTCACTGCGGGACAAAAGCAGCTCTATTTTACGCATACCTCGTCAGATTCTTCGAGCGCCTATCATATTCCCTGCTTATTAAAACTAACATCTAAGTGTGAAGTCGCACAGCTAAAAGAAGCATTCACAAAGCTCATACATCGCCACAGTGCACTCAATTGCAAATTTACATTTAATGAGCAGGGGGAGCCACATCAAACACGCTGTACAGAGCCTGTCAGTTTTGAACACGCTCAATGCACAGACGATGAATTAGACGCGCTGTGTGAAGACATCTTCTGCGCCCCGTTTGATCTCACTCACCACAGGCCGCTGCGCATCACATTCATACACACAGCAAGTGACATCTATGTTTATTTAGTATGGCACCACATCGCATTTGATGGGTGGTCGCTGAGTATTTTTCTCAATGACCTTGAACAGTTATATCTAGATCACACTCTGCCACCAGCGCTACAGTTTAATGATTTCGCTCACTTTCATTACGCCGAACAACAACTCATTGCTCAGCGTCATGCCCGTGAATATTGGGCTCAACAACTAGCAGGTTTGTCCCCACTGACGTTGGCTCAATGCAAGTCAAGACCGAGTGTATTTAAACACCAAGGTGCTTCCTTTGAGCTGCCTCTTGAAAGTGGCTTTTCAGAACGAATCCAGAGCACGGCACAGCAACATCAAGTCTCTTTAAATACCCTCGGGCTTGCTGCTTGGTACCACACCTTAGCGTTATTCAGTGCGCAAAATAACTTCGCTGTCGGCATGCCAAGCGAAAATCGTAATATCCAAGCTGAGCAAGGCATCATCGGCTATTTTGTTAATACCTTGCCAATTAAACCTACCCTTACCCATACACTCAGCGTGTCTGAATGGATAAGTGAGGTGAATAATCAGGTGATCCAAGCAAAAGCCCATCAAACATTACCCTTTGATGAGATAAAATCCTTACTCGATATCCAACTAGACACCAGTATGCACCCGGTGTTTCAAAGCATATTTACGCTCACTCAATTCTCACCCGAGCCAACCTATCAGCACTGGTCTATAGATGAGCCCAGTCAGTCAACTCAACAACAAGCAAAGTTTGATTTATCCGCTTTTCTCGATTTAGGTACTAGCTCAAGTATTAAATTAAACTATGCAACAGCACTGTATAGCGACCACTATATCAAGCGTATCGCAAGTCTATTCAAACGTATTTTACAGTGCTACATAACAGACAATCAAAATAGCAAACTGAGCGCGCTTGCGTTACTCACAGAGCAAGATATCTCCCATTTACACACGCTGAGTTCGAGCGCCTGCGTCAGCGAGCCGAGCACCAATATGCTCACGCGGTTTAATGAAATTGTCACCGCTTATCCACAAAAAATAGCGCTGCGCAATGCCTCCTCCGCATTGAGCTACAAGCAACTCAATGATAAAGCAAATCAATTAGCCAATATCATCCGGCAACAAACTCAACACCCTGAGGTCATTGCAATCTGTATGGAAAGTGACATGGCTATGGTTGTTGCCATGCTTGCGACACTCAAGCTGGGTGCGGCTTATACCCCTTTGGCACTCAAAGACCCAAATGATAGGAAATCTTATCAACTGAGTGACAGCCAAGCTGATTTCTTGCTGTACGATGAAAGCTCAGAGCAATCACTATCAAGCCTACTCGACACTCACGCTATTTCGGCATTCAAAATCAATGCGCGATTGTCCTTCTCAGATATCAGCACAGAACTTGATTCACCAAGGCTCGACAGCACAGCCATTGCAAACATAATCTACACGTCAGGGACAACTGGGAAACCAAAAGGCGTCACTGTTACACACGCGGGGTGCGTATCTTTAACGCACAGCAGCGAACATCTCACCTACAGCGCCGAGGATCGCTTCATTCAATTGGCAAATCCCGCTTTTGATGCTGCGACTTTTGAGATCTGGGGCGCGCTATTAAACGGCGCAGAACTGCACATCGGATATCAACACATCTTAAACTCTGCAGCCCAATTTAAAGACACCATTAACACACTGAAGATTTCAACACTGTGGTTAACAAGAACGCTATTCGATACCTTGTTCAGCCAAGATGAATCTATTTTCCGTCACCTGACATATTTACTTGTCGGTGGGGAAGCGCTTACACAAAGCTTGGTACATAAGCTATTGTCCTCAAATTTTAAGCCGCAATATTTTCTCAATGGTTACGGCCCTACAGAGTGCACAACATTCACGACACTTCATCGCGTGAATACTAACGACTCTCCAATTCCAATTGGAACACCGCTCCCTGGCCGCTCTGTCGCTGTAGTTGGTGCAGACAAGCAATTATTACCTCTTGGTTGCCCGGGGGAGCTATTGGTTTACGGTGAAGGCGTTGCTCAAGGATATTTAGGCAAACCCGAGCTTACTCAAGCGCAGTTTGTCCGCCAAGCGCTATTTGATAACGAACAAGATTGTTATTGCACCGGTGATATTGTGTACTGGAATGATAACCATACATTATGTTATCTCGGCCGTTCAGATGAGCAGGTCAAAATCCGTGGTTTCAGAGTCGAACTTCAAGAAATTGAGCGACATATCAATGCACTCAAGGACGTTGATAACTGCGCAGTGACCACCCAAAAAACAAACGGCAGCACACTGCTACATGCCTATATTGTATCGGCATCACAAAATCTGAAAAAATCGCAAGCTAACGAAGGGATACTCTGTGCTCTGCGTCATAAAGTCGCGCACTATATGCTACCGCACACCATCACGTTTTTAGAAACGCTGCCGGTGACGCTGAATGGCAAGTTAGATAAACGCAAACTTCCTCAGCCGACGTATGCACACAAAGAAGTTGAATTACCAGCAACGGAAACGGAGCGAAAAATACACACACTATGGCAACAGATCCTCAGTTGTCAGGAGATATCGGTGACAGAAGCCATCACAAATTATGGCGCTGACTCTCTTAGTCTTTTGAGCTTTTGTGGACAAGCTCGTAAGTTAGGCTGGCAACTTACACCTCAGATACTGTTGGAAAACATCTCGATTAGAGCATTGGCTAAAGTCGTGCGTAACTTATCGATACAGCAATTTGCTCATTTAAATGATGAGCAGGCACTGGCACATGCCCTAATACACCCTCATTTCAACCCAAGCCTAATACTGAACTCTGATAACGCTCACATCCTCCATATGCTGCCTGCGGCAGCCGGTGCAGATAGCTTCACCCATCTTGGGAATGAACTCAGCAATATTTGCTCTTTGCATGTCGTTGAAAATGTAAAGCTGTTCACCGGAAAGCACATTGCGATGCAACCTTTGGTGATTTATTATGCCGAGCGTATTCTTACTCAGCAACCCAGTGGGCCATTTTATCTCGGTGGATTCTGCGAAGGGGCTATGATGTCTTTAGAAGTCGCAAACTACCTTCGCGACATGGGACATCAAGTTGCTCATTGCTTCTTAATTGATCCTGTCTTGCCAATGCTAACGACAAAACAGCAAATGCAAGCGGAACAATTAATTGCACTGAGCGATGACATTAAATCTTCCACAATCGCAAATGCCTTCTTAACATTGACGCGGCACTTCTCCACGGCACCGCCCTACGAACATGACACCACCTTTTTCTCAGCTAATGATGTCAGTGAACAAGCCGTGCCCTTGACTGTGCTAGACATAATCCATCAAGTGACTGATATACCCACACTCTATCATGAGGCTTTTCAGCCTCCATGTAATGGTTTAGACCACATTTTACGTTCTGTAGAGATTATTTCGCTTGAAAGTCTGCATGATGAGATCATGACCAATGCACTTGATTTAGCCTTGATAGCGACAACTATCGATGAGAAGCTCAAGGAGCGTGCACACATACAAAAGGTATCAAACCTATGACCCAATCGCAGTTTGCAACTCAATACGGTATACACTTGGGACTGACAATGTTCGCCTGTATGTTAGCAATGCCAATATTTACGCCTTATATGCTCAATTTAGGCTTTGCCTTACAAGATATTGCATTGGCTATGATGGTCATGGCTGTCACTATCATACTAATCGAAGTCCCAAGCGGTATGCTTGCCGATATGTTGGGAAGACGTAAAGTCTTTCTCTTTTCTCTATTCTTCGGCGCATTGTGTAATAGTATCTTGCTGTTTAGCGAACATCTCTGGCATATCTGTGCAGCCATGTTTTTTTGGGGTCTGAGTCAGGCAACTTTAAGCGGCACGCTCAATGCGTGGTTTGTTGAAAAGTACCAACGACTGCAAGGAAATGCGCCCATCAATAAAGGGTTTGCCAAGGTGTATGGTTTAAGTTATCTCATTGGTGCAAGTGCGGCCTTGTGTGCCGCGTTATTCTTAGCGTTTGCTGATGCACAGGTTTGGTCTTTAACAAGCTTATATCAAATCCTGTTCACAAGCTCCATATGCGTTTTTATCACGGTATTTATTCGCACTTATTTTGTTGTAAAAGAAACAGCTAGGGCATCATCTGCCAAATCAACAAACTCGCTTGCGTCTCAGTGCTTAGCAATATTTAAAACGTGTAAGCAAATCGAGATGAGAAGGCTATTGATCATCCTGATTTTTGCTATCCCTGTGGCAAGTAGTATTGAGAAATTTTGGCCAGCGCTCGTTGAAAACTATAGTCATGCGCCTGTAGACACAATTGCATGGTTATTTCCCGCCATGCTTGCTGCCAGTTTTGCCTTAAACGGGCTCGCAGCTGCGATAAGTACACAATTATGCCGACTGTTAAACCAGCGCCTAGGACTAGTGATGGCGCTGGCACATATGGCAAAGCTTGTATGTGTGCTGCTGCTCGCTTTGGCAAGCTCAATACATATGTTCCTTGCCGCACTGATCTTTTTTTATTTTTGTATGGGCCTTGCACAACCTGCACAACAGCAATTTCAACATCAACTAAGCCATGATGATGTCAGAGCCAGTATTGAATCGGTCACGTCATTAAGTACACGTCTTGGTGGATTGCTTGGCACAGCGTTAACAGCTTTAATGTTAAGCTACACAACGCTCTTATCAAGCTGGCTAGCACTGGCAGTATTATCCTTGGTCGCGATTATACTTTGCTGTACCAAACGACTTAATCGCGCTGAACCTCAGCAATTGCAAGCGATGCCTTCATAGATATATTCACTTATATATCACTTAACGTAGATGGCATGACATGGCCATCTACTCCACAATTGCTTGCCATTGATGCGCTTCACCTAACTCCAGTTTTAATCTATCCCCTTTAGCAAGCTTACCAACACCCTGTGGCGTGCCTGTCATCACAATATCGCCTGGCTGCAAGGTAAAGTATCGAGATATCTCTTGAAGTAGGTGGTCTAGTTTAAAAATCATCTTATCTGTTTCACCATGCTGTTTAAGCTGATCATTTTGCCAAAGCTTAAACTCTAAAGGCGGCGTCAACTCTAACCCTTCTACAGGCATAAATGCAGACAGACAAGCGCTGCCATCAAATGCTTTTGCGCGCTCCCAAGGGTGTCCTTGCGCTTTAAGCTGAGACTGTAAATGACGTAAAGTCAGATCGAGCCCAAGGCCAATACCGCAAATATGAGACAACGGCTCTTGAGTGTTAGCGGTTATCGTCTCGCCGACTAACAACACCAACTCCGCCTCATAGTGGTGCTCACCAAGTTGTTCATTAATCGTGAATGCTGGGGCAAAATCGCAAAATGCATTGGCAGGTTTGATAAACAATAAAGGAGACTCGGGTATGGGGTTATTTAACTCTTGCGCATGAGCCACATAGTTACGGCCAATACAGACGGCTTTACCGGCTGGAAATAATATTGTCTCTCCCGATACCCATTTATGCTGATACATTACTTTCTCCATTACTATCCTCTGATCTGCCTAGAATTGTACCTAACTTCAAGACAAACATTGAGCAGCTTATGCTTATACTCAATATACATAGATATTATTTTGCGCACCTCACTGCACGCGACAGTAAACTTATTTTGCCACTGTTATGGAAACTTTATGTTAATCAAAATGCGCGATAAGTTGAAACCTTTATAATCACAAGTTATAAAAACCACACAGCAAGTAACTAGGAATCACATCCATGAAAGCCCATGACAATATCCCACTCACCGACTTTATAGAATATTCGCCGCAAGAGATGCAGCAACGCGCCGATGATAACTTCTCGCTCATGCAACGTAGACATACCATTCGTAGCTTCAGTGACCGCCCTGTACCCAAGGAAGTTATCGAAACCTGTATCAAAACCGCAGGACTGGCGCCAAGTGGCGCAAACCACCAGCCGTGGCACTTTGTGGCGATCCACAGCAGTGATGTGAAAAAGCAAATTAGGGACGCTGCCGAGCAACTTGAGCGCTCCTTTTATGAAGGCCGTGCAGGTGATGAATGGTTGGATGCGTTAAAGCCTTTAGGTACAGATGCCCAAAAGCCGTATTTAGAGCATGCGCCTTGGCTCATTGCTATTTTTACCCAAAAGAAAGGCGGGATCCATTCAGAGGATAAAAATACCAACTATTACGTACATGAGTCAGTCGGTATCGCGACTGGATTTTTGATCCAATCACTACACAACGCAGGATTGGCAACATTGACTCATACTCCGAAGCCGATGAGCTTTTTAACAGAGATCTGCCAACGAGATAAAGACAATGAGCGGCCATACATGCTGCTGATAGCAGGCTATCCAGCTGAGGATGCCACGGTACCAGAGCATGCATTAGTTAAAAAGCCATTGGATGAGATTGCATCATTTATTTAACTGATTAAGAGGGTGTACTGGCTATCGCCAGTACTTCCCCTGCTGCTAACCCAGAGACCACCACCACATCCTCTCCCAATGCTTGACCTAAGCGGACCAGTCTGCGCTGTTTTATACCCTGCTCAACAACATACACCATGGTTAACTGCCCAGTGCGCTTTACATACTGCAGTGGGATCACCACCCTCTTGAGAGGCTTGGACGGCAAGCTTATCTGCGCATACATGCCCGGCTTACTGCCTTTTGGTGGCACAATATCTAGCTTGATTTCAAATTGTCGGGCTAAACTATCGGCTACAGGTACAATTTCACTGATAGTGCCCATGACGGTTGTACTCAACGCCTTCAATTCCACCTGCAATGTATCACCCACTTTGAGCTGCCCCGCTAAGCTAGAGCGCACAGCCCCCCTGACTTGCAAACTCGCAGGGTTAAAAATCTCAACAATCGGCACACCAGGGCTAAGCATGCTACCTGGCTCTTGCAGTCTTTCCACCACCACGCCAGATAATGGCGCATGCAAGCGCGTATAACTTAGCGCAGCTTGTGCGCCACTTAATTGCTCAGTCAGTGCAGCGCGGCGTGCCTTGAGCTCATCAACTTTACTTTGCCATTCATCCATTTGATTATTAGCGACGAGTCCTTTACTCAACAAAGTTTCGCTGCGAGAGAGCTGCTTTTGTGCCTGAGATAATTGCGCTTCATTGGCCCGACTTTGCGCGCGAATTTCCTCCATAGAAGCACGTAGTTGGGTATCTTCTAAAGTCGCGAGCAATTGGCCCTTTTTCACTAGTTGACCCGCTCGCACCTCGAGCGTGTGTAATTGTGCCAACACACGACTAGATACGTGCGTATTCTCTTTAGCAACTAAACTGGCGCTGACAAAGTCTTCAGGCGCCACCTTTGCCGTGGTAACAAGGTATTGCTCGCCACTGTATACAGCAGGCTTAGTGCGAAGTTGCGGCTCAACTTGTGGATTAAATAGCCCGGAAAAAGCACCTAATAAAACCCCTAAAGCAATGAATGCGCCCATCGCTCCCCAATGTCTAGTTATTAAGCGCATTGTCCGCCTCCTCATATTGTGTGTCTTTAAACACCAAAAAATACACCACAGGCACCACAAACAGTGACAATACTGTGGATGCCAAAGTGCCAAAAATAATCGCCAGTGCAAGACCGCTAAATACAGGGTCTAAAATAATCACTAAATTACCTAACATGGTTGTTCCAGCCGCAAGCAATACTGGCCGCATGCGCACTTCCCCAGCCTGATATAGAGCCTCTTTTATTGCCACCCCACGTGCACGTTGCTGATTAACAAACTCGACTAGAATAAGGCTATTTCGCACCACAATGCCTGCCAACGCTATCATGCCAATCATGGCAGTGGCGGTGAACAACACGGGCTCAGGTGCGCCAGCTATGGTGCGCTCACCAAATTGATTTAATAGCCAAAACCCCGGCATGATCCCTATCATGGTCAACGGAATAGCCGACATAATGATGCCAGCCAGTGCACTCGATGCTGTTTGCCAACGTAAAATGATGAAAATCGCCGTCAGTGCAAAGGCAAAGCCAATCCCCATATCGCGAAATACATCCACAGTAATACGCCACTCTCCTTCACCAGAGAAACGGTATTCTGTCCCTGCTGGCAACTGCCAACCAAGCCCAGCGCCACTGGATAAAAATGTTCGTGACTGCCAAGGCCACTGAATGTGCTGTGTTGTTTTACCCTCATCACTGACAATATCTGCAATGACCGCAGCCGGCGTTCTTCCATTAAGCTCAGCCGTCACATAAATCACCTCTTTGAGATCTTTGCGATAGATAGGCTGCTCCACTGAACTTTGCTGCCACTGTCCAAGCTCCCCCAAAGGCACCAGAGGTGAAGTGGCACTTTCAAGTGCGTTCCCTGCCGTCATTTTTGCTAATGTATGCGTACCTCTTAACTGCAGTGCATTGATCACAGGCCATTGGTTGCGCTCTGCAAAGGGCAACTGTAATTCAATATCAAGCGGGGTGACTTCATGGGGCACTTGCAACACACCGGCAACGAAGCCACCACTGGCAATTTGCAATGTCTGATTCACATCCTGAGTGACAATACCTGATAAAGCGGCTTTGCGTTTATCCAAAATGAAGCGTTGGCGCATCGCTTGAGGGACCAAAGACATATCGACCTCAGTCACATGTGCTTCTTGCTCAAGTCGTGCTTTGAGCGCATATGCGGCTGCCACATGCGTGGCCTTATCTGTAAATAAGTCACTGGCATACACTTCAGCGACTAATGTCGACATCACAGGAGGCCCGGGTGGCACCTCAACCACTTTGATGCGAATGCCATTTTTTATCAGTGGCGCCAATGCTTCTCGCATTCTCAGCACCACAGCATGAGACTGATGAACGCGGTGCTGTTTATCAACTAATAAGACTCTTAATTCTGAAAAGTGACTACTATGGCGTTGATAATACCCGCGCACCATGCCATTAAAATCAACACTGGATGGCCGAGCAACATAGGCAGCCATTGCCGTCACTTCCTGTAATTGCCAAACAACCTCTTGTACTCGCTGCGTCATTGCTGCCGTGGCCTCTAAACTCGTACCTCGTGGCATATCAATGAGCACTTGCACTTCATTTTTGTTATCAAATGGTAGGAGTTTGAGTGGCACCGCCCGCAGCAATGGCAAGCTTACACTCACAATAAATAAGCCAAGTACAGACCAAAGTAGCCATTTTGCTCTGATTGGGCTAGCAAGCAGCGAACTCAGCCACCGTCTATACCATTGATTATGTTGCGCAGTCTCTGTGATTGTCGTGCTGCTCAGTAGTTTACTGCCCAACCAAGGCGTGACAAACAAAGCCACTAAGGTCGATACAATCACCGCCACTGGAATGTTAAACGCCATGGGTGCCATATAAGGGCCCATCATGCCAGTAATAAATGCCAATGGAATGAATGCCACGATGATGGTAAATGTGGATGTTAATAGCGGTACTTTTACTTCAAGCATCGCATCCACAATGGTATTGGCACGTTTTGATGGGCTCAACCTATCTGTGTGACGACGTAAAAAACGAGTCATATTGTCGACCCCTGTAATGGGGTCATCCACCAATAACCCCAAGGCAAGGATCAATGCAAACAAGGTTACCCGGTTAATGGTGTAACCAAATAGATAGCCCAAACTGAGTGTGATCCCATAACACACAGGAATAGCCAAGCCAATGATCAGTGCCTGCCGCCAACCTAAAAAGAGGCCAATAAATACCACCACAGTCACAATCGCAAAAGCCAAACTCGCAGTGAGATTGTTTACCTTCTCATCCGCTGTCTGCCCATAATTTCGCAATACCTGATATCGTACACCGGCTGGAAATAATTCAGACTCCAGTCTCTCCATCATGGCCAGACTTTGCTCAGCGACCTGAACGGCATTGCTGCCGCGCTGCTTAGCAACACTCAAGGTCACCATAGGTAAATTGCGTCGCTTATCATCCAGTGTGATCCACTGATAGTGATGTGGCTCACTGGGTCCATCATGCAAAGTGGCAATATCCGAGAGATAAATCTGTCTGCCATTAACGACATTCACAACCAATTGGTTTAATTGTTCGGTCGTACGCAGCACATCTCCAGCTTGCAACTGCCAAAGCTTATCGCCAACAACAAAGTCTCCCACCGTATCTAGTTGGTTGGCATATTCAATTGCCTTTAATACATCCAGTGGCGTGGTGTGATACGCAGCCAATGCACTGGCGTTGAGTGCGACCTGAATTTGCCGTGTACGCCCCGATAGCACCGACACTTCGCTGGTGTCATTAATGGTCTGCAATTGTGCCGAGACTTCTTGCGCAATGCGCGTTAACTCGAAGTCGCTATAGCGTTCAGGGTCTTCACTGTATAAGCCCAACATCAGTATCGCCACATCATCCACTTCAACCGGTTTTATTTGCCAGTGCTTTACCACACTCGGCATCGTATCTTCATTGGCATATAATTTGGTATAAGTGTTGAGGATAGCGCGCTCACGGTCCTGACCGACCTCAAAGCGCAGAGTGACAGCAACACTACCAGATGCACTGGTCGAATAGACATGCTCAACACCCGGGATTTGCCTGAGTATTTTTTCAAGGGGTTCGGTCACCAAACGTGCCACTTCAGAGGCCGCAAAATTTGGCACCTCAACATGGATATCCAAAATTGGCACCACGATTTGCGGCTCTTCTTCACGTGCAGTCTGATGCAGCGCCAGTATCCCGAATAGGATACTGATCAGTAATATAAATAGAGGAATGCGACTATGCAGCAGTTGTCTCATAAAGCGTGTAAACATTAACTGCCGTCCTCATCGATAGCTGGCTGACAAAATAGTTGATACAACTGAGCCAAAATCGCCGTGACCTTATCATCAAT
The DNA here is from genome assembly GCF_001625695.1 of Pseudoalteromonas luteoviolacea H33-S. Lineage (GTDB taxonomy): Bacteria > Pseudomonadota > Gammaproteobacteria > Enterobacterales > Alteromonadaceae > Pseudoalteromonas > Pseudoalteromonas luteoviolacea_B. The sequence goes on along the minus strand of NZ_AUXY01000054.1, from coordinate 39,625 downwards.
GATCCGATAGTAAATTGTCTGTCCATCACGACGCGTTGCCACCACATTGGCTTTACGAAGCCCAGCCAGATGCTGCGACAATGCAGACTGTGCCAGTGGTACCTGCGCATTTAACTCACTGACACTCATTTCTTGCTGTAGCAAACTACATAAAATCATTAAACGGTTTTTATTTGCCATCAGTTTAAGTAGCGCCTCTGCGTGCTCTGCACTTTGCGCCATATCTTGTGCTTTCAATGTTATGTCCATGTCACTTGTCTTTGACGGCATTATAGACAAGTACATTAGAAAGATCTAATATTAGTAAATGCTAATATAATGATCTCACAATTATGACCAAATCTGTGCAAGCACTACTCACCATCCTCAAAGACCAACAAAGGTGTATTGATGGTATGCAAGCAAAACAAGAAATACAGTCCGATCACGGTTTATTGATTGATGTGCGGGAAGTGTCGGAGCACCAAGCCGGCGCCCCCATGGGCGCAGTCAATATCCCAAGAGGTTTACTCGAGTTTAAACTGCCTACATTAGAGCCGGATCAAAATCGCGCCATCTATCTGCATTGTGCGGCGGGTAGTCGCGCTTTATTTGCCGCCGAGCAACTTAAACGTATAGGTTATCAGCGGGTGACTGTCGTAACGTGTCGCGCAGACGAATTGTGTACGATGTTCGTTAATTAATTGCCTCATCACGACCATGCACCTCATGATAGAGCCACACCATGCGATCGAGAAACCATGTTTTTGCGAGGATGAGGCCAACTGTACCGGTGCACGTACTGATCGGCTCATGAAAAAACAGCCCGGCAACAGACATCGCGGTAAATACAAATAATAACGCTGAAATCACATCGAGTGTTTTGAAGTGGTGCAAGGGTACTTGCGCACGCTGATAAATTAAGATGCGCTCTCCAAGCACACTTTGTGACGCCCAGCTGTCTGTATGGGCAGGCTTTTTAAAGCATCTAGGGTTTATCCAAATCCACACACCCAGTGCAACTAATATTGGCCAAAACCAAACTCCAAATAGCTCACGCCACCAAATACACGCAATCAACATAGGTAAACAGCTATAGCGCGTCCAAACACTCCAAGGATTTGTGTGTCTTTGCCACACGTCCTCACTCATAGAAAAGTACTTCGCTGCCAAATTTTCAAACCGCATCTATTTATCCTTAAACACACCATGCTCAACAGACTAACCGCAAACAAAGCGCTGAACTGTTTAAAAATGTAGCTTCGATTACACATTTACTGACGTTTTTAGTCAACTAGCTTACAGCACATCCAATTACTGACTTGTAGACTCGATGTCACTTTATGTAGACACCAACATACAAAGGATTGCTGATTATGATACTGGCTTTGAAATACACCTCCTGTTTAATGGCCACCTGTTTAATGCTCACTGGTTGTCAGGATAATCAAGATCATCGTACTGATTTGCAGCGCTCCGCGGGAAGTTGGCAAAAAACAGGCTACGGACAAGCCCTTCATATCACCATGAATCGCGTCCTCAGTTATCAGTACAACAGCTATGGCTGCATTCAAGTGTCAGCGCAACCACACCATGAAGCAAACGCAGCGTTTTCATCCGTTGACATACTCGACTCGAATCGATTGCGAATACAACGTCAAGGAAATGTGTACCCAAGCCAATATACACACAGTGATGCATTGCCAAGTCAGTGTGTAACCCCCATAAAATTATCTAAGGGCGCTTCACCTCATGCTGTCTTTGACTACTTCTGGCATACTTTTAACGACTACTATGCGTTTTTCTCAGTCAAAGACCTTGATTGGCAGGCACAATATCAGCAATACCGCGCCCAAGTGACTGATACAATGACTGATGAAGCACTTTTTACACTGCTTTCAGACATGGTTGCGCCACTGCAAGATATGCATGTCACCATCTCCTCTGCACAACAGGAGTATTTTTCTCACAAGCCAACGCCTATCCTAAGCGCCATACAGCAAGATGCGGCCTTACAGCGCTTGCAAGGCAAGCCCGGTGACGTAAATACACTCTTCGAAGATTATCAAATTCAATCACAGCAAGTGAGTAAACAATACCTCTTAACAGAAAGCATCCAGACACACCCTCAAAAGAGTGACAATACCACTGCACTTTGGGGTAAGACAGCAAGTAATGTTGGGGTGCTGGTTCTAAACAACCTAGACAGCTACGCCACACACGATGATGCTGATGAAGTTCAAAACCTAAAGGCCGCGCGCGCTATGATGGACAACGTTATGGCCGACCTCCAAGATACTGACGCCATCATCATTGATATCCGCCATAACACTGGCGGAGATGATGCCATCGCCTTGGCCGTTGCCAATTACTTTTCTGACCAAGATGTGTTGGCATTTAACAAGCGAGCCATCAACACCGCGGGGCGCGGTATTCCTGTGCGTCAACAGTTGAAAGCCAAGCAAACTGCTTACACACGACCTGTATACCTACTCACTAGCCAGTTAACCGTCAGTGCCGCAGAGGTATTCACCATGGCCATGGATCAACTCCCCCATGTATCCTTAGTCGGTGAGGAAACCGCAGGGTCACTGTCTGATGCCCTGCGTTTTACCCTACCAAACGGCTGGCAAATCAGTTTATCCAATGAAGTGTATCGCAATGCCCAAGGCGACATGTTTGAACATTCAGGCTTCACACCAGATCACCTTGTCCCTGCATTCAGTAAATATGACCTCAAAATGCGCAGATTTGAAACCTATGACTTTGTGCTGAATAAACTCGATAAAACACCCTTCCCCACAATGGATATCGACGACTTTGAGCGTCAAGTCACGGCGCTTCAAACACAAGGTAACATCCCAAGTATCGCCATTGCGGTTATGGCACAGGGTAAGCCCATATATAGCCAAGGGTTTTCAATAGAACCCGAACGTACCGTCAATACCAACAGTCCGTTTGATGTCACTGGTTTAGACAGCGTGTTAATTGGAGATGCGATGCACAATGCCAACATTGACGGCATGTTACAGCTCGACCAGCCTTTGGCGCATATATTGCCTTTTGAGCTCGACAGCCCCATTGAGCATATCACAGCAGCGCAGCTGTTAACGGGCAAAAGCGGTATTGTTGATGATCAATCTCTCTTGTCCTGTATCACAGACCCCGCGCAAAGCCCCTGCCCTGACTTGTTTAACAGCCCTGACGTTTTGCTAGAAGCATATTTACATAAAGCAGGGGCGCTATATCACAAAGGCAACTTTTCGAGCCATTATGGGGTTGATAAAAGCAATGCTGAGATTTACTCTCGCTTAGGTCTCACACTGGCCAGCTCACTTTTTTCACAAACACATCAAGCGCCCTTGTCTCAGTTAACCCAGCACTATGTTTTTGAACCACTCAATATGCACAGTACACACTGGTATAGCGCATCAGATCAAGCACAACACAAACTCATATCTACCGCAAATGATATCAGCAATTTATTGAGCAAACAGTCGTCTGAAATATCCAACGAGCATGCACCCCACCCTCATTATTTTTGGCATCGTGATAATCGCAAGTTTTATCACCCTAGTCATGGTACAGGCCCCACTTCATTGCTCTTCACTGATACCTTTAATCAAACTGGCTATGTTTTACTGACAGATACTTACGCGAAAACAGACGAGGTTAAAGCCGTGTACAATCAACTGGAAATCTTGTTATTTAGACTTACTCTTCAACTGCCAAAACAGCAGCCCTAACATGACTAGCGTGGTGAAAATGAGGCCAGCGGTTCAATAAGCTGGGTAGGTATTTTAGGTAAATGATAAGGGGCGACTAATTTATCCAGCGTCTTATTTTTTGCCATAGTGTGCATTTGCTGAGAGATGTGGCTACCCAATCCAGAATTGGCAAACGACTCACTCATCGCCATATAGCCATAAATTGGTTGGGTATGACGATACTGCATTTTCTTTAATTTGTGCATCGGTTGGTCAAGCACATCCATCGCAATATCTGCGGTGTCTTCAACCGCAATCACCAAATCAACGCGCCCCTTCAAGACAAGGTCTACCGCAACACGCTCAGACGGCACCGCGACTTTATTTAAACTATTGTCTTTATCAAACTGTGGGAAAAAAGCACCACCGCGCATCACAGCAATACGCTTACCTTGCAAGTCTTCATAGCGATTGACTTCAATATCGCTATTATGTTGACCATAAAAGACAAACGATGAAGACAGCACCATATAAGGCGGCTCGACAAAGGACATGATTTTTTCGCGTTCAGGGGTTCGAATTAAGCCGCCCATGACATCCACTTTGCCTTTGCTGAGCAAACGCACACAACGTGAAAAAGGACAGGGTACAGCTTTGATTTTATATTTTTTTCCGCTGGTTAATTCAGCATATTTGAGGATATCTAAGATAAGACCCTGTGGATGGTTATTATCGTTTAAACGACTATAAGGCGGAGCATGATCAACAGCAACATGGACAATTTGGTCAACTGCAAGGCCATACGCACTAAATGTCAAAGCGAACATACTCTGTATTAGCACGTTTATTAACTTCATTCGATCACCTACCTAATATCACGCATTTTGACATCAAGACACTCAGCGTACTTGCCACTACCTTTACCTGCTTTCCCTCTTTATAACATATCTGATTGTCACAAAAATACCACAATAAAATCGTGACTGTGTCATCACCTTAACATACTAAGTGCACTCAGCTCAGTGATTTTTGTACGCTCAGTGCATTTTGCTTTACCTAGCCGTGATAATGCGATTACAACACTTGGTATGGTCGCAGCTCAAACTCATTGAGTAACAACAGCATTTGGTCGAGAATATTCGCCTGAATATGCTCATAGTTCACCCAGCTTTTGTCTTTACTGAAACAGTAAAATTCCACTGGAATGCCGTGGTATGATGGTGATAGCTCACGTACCATGCAGGTACACTCTGTATTTATCTCGGGTCTTTGCTTTAACAAATACTCAGCATACATCCGAAAGGCAGTGAGGTTGCTACACATCTCGGGTAGCTTGAGCGCATTCAATGCAGGGAACTTCTCTTTTAACTCGCTGATTTGCGCTTCCGTGAGCAAACAGACACTATTCATATCAATAGGGATATTGCGTTTGATGCGTCTGCCAGCAGATTCTTGCATCGCGCGCCAATTTTTAAAAGAATCCGATATCAAAGCGTATGTTGGAATGGTCGTCACCGTATTATCCCAATTGCGCACTCGGACCGTATTGAGGCCTAAATCAATCACTTCTCCATCGGCACCAAATGTATCGACTTGGATCCAATCACCTGTGGCAACCAGCTTATTGGCCGCAATTTGAATACTGGCAACCAAACCCAAAATGGTGTCTTTGAAAACCAATAAAGTAACCGCTGCAATGGCGCCAAAACCTGAGAGTATATATGTCGGTGATTTATCGACAATGGTGCTCACCACCAACACAGTTGTGACAATAAACACCATCAGCTTTACCAACTGCACGATGCCCTTAATCGGCACGTCTTTAGCAAACTTTTGTTGTTGATAAATCGTATGGGCAATGTTCAATAATGAACTCACCAAGAAGCCAAACGCCACTATCAAAATCACTTGGGCCAGCAATTGCAACTGACTCATGACCCACGCCGGTGCAACAAACATGTACTTGTTGATCATCACAAACAAAATACTGCTGATCAGCAATGCGACACGGCCACTGAGTTTACTTAACTGAGGCGCAAGATAGGCAATCTTAGCGCGTAAGAATTGAGACAACATGTTTTTGACTTTGGGCACGAGCGCAAGCTTTATCAAGGCAAAAATAACCACTAACCCGATCAGTGATACACTGTTTGTTAGCGACGCCAAGATAAATGGGTGCATACTCTGACCGCCAACAAAAGGCGAAATCACATCTTGCAAGTGGACCATGCTCATAATGAGTTCACCTCTGATGGCACATTATCCGCTTCCCCTTCAGGGCGCTGCTCTAATCTTGCTATCTGTGCAGATTTTTGCTGCCAAAGTGTATTCATATAAGCCTGAAATTGTACTCGATATGCTTTATCACCTTGATAATCTCCCAAAGGCAATTCACTCATAGGAATATAGTCAACTTGCAAAGAAACTGCATCAAGGCGCCCAAGCACAAAGGCACGACAAATATGTAGGTCCTCGCTGTGATACACCAAAGCGGTATTTAATAAGCCATCAACCTGCTCACTTAATACATCCAATGCAAATGCAGTTCCCCCCGCTTTTGGTTTCAGGAGGTTATCAAAAGGACTCGCTTGGCGACGCTGTTTTTGCGCTGTGAAGCGCGTCCCTTCAGCAAAGTTAATCACCGTCGTTGGGTGATGCTTAAAGTTTTTACAGCTTTGCTTTGTGCGCTCGACATCCATGCGCTTTAACTTCGGATTTTTAGCAATTTGCGCTTTACTGGCACGCTTCATAAACGGCATATCCAAAGCCCATGCCCCAGTGCCAATCAATGGCACATATTTCAATTCATCTTTAAGGAAAAACTTCGGGGCGGGCAGCTGGGATTGCGCACTCAGTACCACTATGTCCAACCAACTTATGTGGTTTGATACCAGTAAATACCAACCATTTACTGAGATAGCTTGCGGCATTTTGACATGCATAGACACCCCACCGAGCTTTAAGCCAATGCGATTGCCCACACACCATTTATGATAAGCCCAGTGTAAAAGCACCGAGAGTAAGCGAACGCGCAGGCACCATTTTACGATGCCTAAGCCCAGTATGATCAGCCCCCAAAATGCAGTGTTGAGTAACAAAAATAAAGCGCCAATCGCACCGTGAAACCACTTCGGTAATATACTCTTCATAGTTTGTTTCCCTTACTAACTTGTTATTGTGGGCCGTACTAAACAATTACTCGCTTGGAGTAGCTAATTGCTCAATGCATTTGTCTTTTTCAGACCACAGACGGTTAAGCTCCCCTTGAAATTGAACACGAAACTCATTATCGCCCGTGTAATCTCCCACCAGCTTGTCACTCACTGGCATTAATTCAACTTCAACATTAATCTGCCCAGCTTTACCAGCCACGAAATCCATAAATGTCGGTACGCCGTTGGGATAATGAATGGTCACATTCACCACTTGATTTATTTGCTCACCCATCGCCTGCATCACAAATGCAATACCACCCGCTTTAGGTTTAAGTAAATGTTTAAATGGGCTGTTTTGTCTTTGGTGCTTTTCATCTGTAAAGCGCGTGCCTTCAACAAAATTCACAATGCTCACTGGCATCGTTTTGAATTTTTCACAGGCTTTGCGTGTCGTCTCGATGTCTTTGCCTTTTAATTTAGGATTTTTCCTAATTTGGCTTTTACTCGTGCGGGTCATAAATGGAAAATCTAATGCCCACCAAGCTAACCCCAAAAACGGTACGTACAATAACTCTTTTTTCAAAAAGAAGTTTAAAAATGGAATTTTGCGATGCAATACCCGCTGTAACACTAAAATATCTACCCAGCTTTGGTGGTTCGCAATCACTAGGTACCAGTCTTTTCTGTTGATCTTATCAGCGCCATTGATTTGCAGCTGATACGGTGAGACGCAGCGCTGATTTACGTTATTGCCAGCAACCCACATACTTGCACATGATTTAGCAAGTTTGCTTAGTAGGCGCTGCAACGGAGGAATGGGGATCAGTTTGAGCACACCGCATATAAATATCGGCACAAACCAAATTAATGTATTTAGGACGTATAAAATCAGCCCCACAATTTGACGGACTAGCGACATGCAAAGTTCCTTTACTACTTTTATTTTACTCGACTATACCTCATCACAACTTAGTATTGTGATGAGGGCATCATACGCAATTTCAAGGGAATAAAAAATCTGAGCAGTTAGGGTTAATCTACAAAATAGGTATAACCAGTTAACCCCATCTTTAATTCCTTTAAAAAGGTTTCTTTTGTTTTTGGCGCCACGGCCACTGCATTGACCTGACGAGTGAAGTTATCGATAAGTTGCTGCTTATCGTAATGCACAAAACGTAACACGTCTTCCACACAGTCACCTTTGAGCGCATTTGTCAGCTGATAGCCTGTCTCATTCAATTCGACATGCACGGAGTCTGTATCACCAAATAGATTATGTAAATCACCCAAAATCTCTTGATACGCGCCAACCATAAACATCGCTAAATGGTACTGCTCAGATGGCTGGTATTGCGGCATAGGCAAGCTAGACTCAATCCCAGCCCCTTCTACATACTCACGAATTTGCCCGTCAGAATCACATGTAATATCTTGAATAATCGACCTTTGCGTCAACGGCTGGTCGAGATTTGAAATCGGCATCACAGGGAACAACTGCTGAATCCCCCATACATCCGGCAAGGATTGAAACAATGAGAAATTAACAAACAGCTTATCTGCCAGCTTTTCGTTTAAATCATCCAATACTTCACGATGCGCCCTTGATTGCGCACTTAAACTGTCACGCACTTGTCTCAATATCGTAAAATACAGACGTTCAATTTGCGACCACTGTGCCATAGATATGAGACCATGAACATATTGATCATGTGCGTCACCAAATAAGTGGATTGCATCATGATAGGTTTCCAGCGCAAGTCTTGGCGTAAGGCGAGATAACGCCTGTCGCAACTCTTGTATTAGATGGTGTTCATCACCACTGATCTGCTCTGGCACATCTTCACTCGGTGCGGTTTCAATATCTATCACATCGGTGATCAACACGGCATGATGTGCTGTTAAGGCACGACCAGACTCCGTAATAATATCAGGATGTGGTAAATCATGTTGTTCAGCGACTTCGGCAAAGGCGTTAACCACGTTGCGTGCATACTCGCCTACCGTATAATTCATAGAGCAAGCACTGCGAGAACCCGAACCTTCATAGTCCACGCCTAAACCACCGCCTACATCCACGGTTTTTAATGGCACGCCCAACTGTGATAATTCCGCATAGTGCCTCGCACACTCTCTCAGTGCGCGTTGGATATCACGGATATTCGCGATCTGTGAGCCAATATGGAAGTGGACTAACTGCATCAAGTGCAGCTTGTTATGACGACGTAACGTGTCAACGGCATTAAGTACCTGACCAGCTGTGAGACCAAATTTGCCCTTTTCCCCTCCGGTATTTTGCCATTTACCTTTACCGATCGAGTTAAGACGGATGCGAATACCAATGGCTGGCTCAATGTGCATATCATCCACTTCTTTGATTAATGCATCGAGCTCTGACAGTTTTTCTACCACAATTTGCACTTTATGGCCCATCGCTTGACCAATCAGCGCCAAACGTAAAAACTCTCTGTCCTTATAGCCATTGCAAACAATCGTGATCGGCGAAGTAGCCAAACCTAAAATAGCCATCAACTCGGGCTTAGAGCCGGCTTCTAGACCAACCAAGCCGCTTGGGTGACTCAACAGTTTGCTCACCACCGAGCGTTGCTGATTCACTTTAATAGGGTAAACACAGGTATACTCACCTTGATACTCTCTTTGCGCTTTTGCCTGTGCAAACGCATCTGTTAACGTATCAACACGATTCTGAAGAATATCAGTGAACCTTACCAATACCGGTAAGGTTAGCCCCTGCTCTTTAAATCGCTCAGTGAGATCTGATAATACGATTGGCGCTTTACTATGGTCACCATCAGGGTAAGCAATCAGCTCACCACTGTCATTGATATCAAAGTAGCCATCACTCCAATGCTGTACATTGTATGTGTTGCGTGCAGTATCGACTCCCCACTCCATTATTTACCCTACTAAAAAATTCTCATACTGTGCTCATTTTAATACGCCTTATCGTGATTAGCGATAGTTAAATATGCCTTGAGATACACAGACTGTGACCTACTGATGACAAACAGACAAACTGCTTGCTATCGACTAAAATAGATTGAGCAAATTCCTCGGCGCTGGTAAATTTGCGCCAAATTTAAATTCAATGTGAAAGCAAACATGTCTAATTTAGAAGCAAACCGCTGGTTTACAGAGATAAGTGACCGAGATGGCAGCGCTTTTTCTCTGCGTATCAATAAAAAGCTGGATGAGGTTCAGTCGCCGTTTCAAAAAGTTGAAATGTACGAGACAACCGACTTTGGCAATCTGATGATCATTGATGGCTGCACTATGGTCAGCACACGTGAGAACTTTTTCTATCATGAAATGATGAGCCATCCAGCGCTTTTTGCACACCCTGCACCAAAAAACGTGGTGATCATCGGTGGTGGTGACTGCGGTACATTACGTGAAGTGCTTAAGCACCCAGATGTTGAATCAGTCACGCAAATCGACATTGACGAAGTGGTGACACAAATGTCACTTAAATACTTCCCAGAGCTTTGCGCATCCAATGACGACCCGCGTGCAACCGTGATGTTTGATGATGGCATCAAATACATGCGTGAAGCAGCGGCAAACTCTATCGACGTGATCATTGTTGACGGTACTGATCCAGTTGGTCCTGGTGAAGGCCTATTCAACCATGCGTTTTACACCAGTTGTTTGGCAGCACTGAGTGATGGCGGGATTTTAATCCAGCAAAGTGAGTCACCGCTGATGCACATGCCGCTGCTAAAAGAGATGCGCCAAGCAATGAAAGATGTTGGCTTTGCGGATTTACAAACTTTACCGTTCCCACAGCCAATTTACCCAAGCGGTTTATGGTCTGCCACTTTGGCGCGTAAAGGTGAGCAGTTTAATGGCTTTAGAGAGCAAGATGTGGATGCTGCCGAGTTTGATACTGAGTATTACAACACAGGTATTCACAAAGGGGCACTCGCAACGCCAAACTTTATGCGCCGCGCATTTGACAAATAAAGCGCGCCACATAAAAACAAAAAACCCAAGCAAAGCTTGGGTTTTTTTGTTTTTGTCCAGTATTACTTTTGATGATACTGACGGCTAAACTCATGGACAGAGTTGATGAATATACCCGCATTTTCAGGGTCTACATCTGGCGTGATCCCATGGCCTAAGTTGAATACATGGCCGCTGCCTTCACCAAAACCAGCTAAGATAGACTGCACTTCTTCACGAATACGCTCAGGCGTGCCATGGAGCATCGCAGGGTCCATATTGCCTTGCAGTGCGACCTTATCACCAACACGTCGTTTCGCATCCGCAATATCAATGGTCCAATCTAAACCAATCGCGTCACATCCTGTCGCAGCAATAGACTCAATCCACTGACCGCCATTTTTAGTAAATAACGTCACTGGCACCTTGCGTCCATCGTTTTCACGAATAAGGCCATCAACAATTTTATGCATGTATTGCAACGAAAACTCTTTGTAATCACGTGGGCTGAGTACGCCGCCCCAAGAGTCAAAGATCATCAGCGACTGAGCACCTGCCTTAACTTGTGCATTTAAATAATCAATTACTGAATCCGCAACTTTATCGAGCAGCAAGTGCAACGTCTGCGGCTCTGCAAAAGCCATCTTTTTAATCTTGCCAAAAGTTTTGCTGCTACCGCCTTCAATCATGTAGGTCGCCAAAGTCCACGGTGAACCTGAGAAACCAATTAAAGGCACTTCACCTTTTAGCTCTCGACGAATCGTGCTCACTGCATTCATGACATAGCCCAACTCATCGGTTGGGTCTAACTTAGGCAGTTTTTGCACATCAGCCAGAGAAGAAATTGGACGCTCAAATTTAGGACCTTCACCCGTTTCAAAGTATAGACCTAGGCCCATTGCATCTGGGATAGTTAAAATATCACTGAAGAGAATCGCAGCATCCAGTGGATAACGACGTAACGGCTGCAATGTCACTTCACATGCAAGCTCCGCATTTTTGCACAAACTCATAAAGTCGCCAGCTTGCGCTCGCGTCGCTCTGTATTCAGGTAGATATCGCCCCGCTTGGCGCATCATCCATACAGGTGTCACATCAACCGGCTGCTTCTGCAACGCGCGTAAATAACGATCATTTTTCAACTCGCTCATAGCGTGATTCAATTCCAGTGCTGTAAAAATTGTTCGAATTGTATCACTTTATCCCTACTCGCCCTAGCTGTTCAAACGTTTAAATCACTTCTCTATGATCCAGATTAATGAGCTGCACTGTCAGGTATGCCTAATATGATGAATCACAATGCTACACCCAAGCCCTGTGCATCCGTGTTTCATAAACTTGAGATATTAAATTCACAAAAAAGTAGCGCAGAACATTTGCACCACAAAAAAAACCTTGCTATAAAAATGCTGCGCAAAACAACAATAACAAAACACCTTCTAACAAGAATAAACTCAAATCGCTAAACTGATTTCAACCACCTTCGGGTGGTTTTTTGTTTTTAATACACTATCCGTATTCAAGCTCACTGAATACGGAATAAAAATGATTAACACCAAGAGTAAAAAACCCAGCTAGGGTACAAATCAAAGAAATTATGTGCTTTTTGCAAAAAGTGGTTGATCTTTTCATCAGTTTTCATTTTTATAGGAGGCAAGATTAAGTATTCAGTATTACCAAATTGCTGTCTGTTTTTGGGTCCAAGCCATCCTATTTTGATGTACCCATGAAAATAATACCCGTTACATATACACAATTTGGTCAGTGCAGGGCCTAAATAACGACCCGCTAAGGAGATAACTATGCTTTCACGGTTAGAACAAGCCCAACAAAAATGGGGAGGGAGTCATAGTGTTATCGATAACTGGCTCATGGAACGTCAAGAGCTACTGTTGCTATATTATAAAGTCGCTGGATTATCGCCTTTTGAGAGCAGTGACAAAGCTTTGCCAGAGCAAGTGCAAATTCAATCATTTTGCCAAATTTTAATGGATTACTTGTCGGCAGGCCATTTTGAGGTGTACGACAATATCGTCGCCGCCTGCAAAGAAAAAGGACCGGAAAGCTTAAAACTGGCACAATCGATTTATCCAAAAATTACGGCATCGACAGACTTGGCTTTGGATTTTAACGACAAATATGCTGAAGCAAACAGTGACAACCCACTGGCGGATTTTGATAAGGATTTATCTACGCTGGGCGAAGCATTAGAACAACGTTTCGGATTGGAAGATGAGTTAATCGATAACCTCTTCGCAAATCATACTGACTAAAATAATAGAAATTAAAAAAGGGCTACTTCACAGTGGCCCTTTTTTTGTTCGCGCTGTACAAATTATGCAGCAGGCTTTTCTTGGTCTTCTTGGATCTCAAGTAGTTCAACTTCAAATACAAGCGTAGAGTTCGCCGGGATCTTACCTAGGTTACGCTCACCGTAACCTAGCTCTGCAGGAATAGTGAACTTATACTTTGAGCCAACTGGCATTAATTGTAGGCCTTCAGTCCAACCTGCAATTACTTGGTTAAGTGGGAAAGTCGCAGGTTGATTGCGAGAGTATGAGCTATCAAACTCAGAACCGTCTAGTAGAGTACCTTTGTAGTGTACTTTAACTACGTCAGTCGCAACTGGCTTCTTACCTTCACCTGTTGAAATAACTTCGTACTGAAGACCAGACTCAGTTACGGTTACGCCGTCTTTCTTCGCGTTTTCAGCTAAGTACTTTGCGCCTTTTTCTTTGTTTTCTTTTGCGTCAGCTTCCGCTTTAGCTGTTTGCTTTTCACGTACAGACGTATCAAGTGCCGTTAGCACTTCACGAATTTTTTCGTCATCTAGCTTAGAGTTACCAGCAAGTGCATCTTTAAAGCCTCTCATCAGAAGCTCTTGATCAAGCTCAATGCCTAGACCTTGCTTGTCAGCTAGGTCTTTCTGTAGGAAGTTACCAACTGATGCACCGATACCGTATGCTTGCTGTTGTACTTCAGTTTCTAGTTTTACTTCTTCTACTTTTGCAGTTTCTTGTGCTTTTTGATTACACGCAGTTAGTGCAAGTACTGAGGCTGCAATTAAAGACAGCTTAATAGTTTGTTTCATTTTATTTTCTCCGACATCCGAGCAGCCAGCAACATAACGTTGCCCTCTAACTTCATTGTCATGTTAAATAATTATTAATTTAAAAAGGTGATGTCACATTATCACTCATTGCCACCAAAGCCAAGATTCACACCCAGAGAACCTTGCCAAGGGAAATATCTGTACGACTGGCGACATATTTTAGCGAATACGCTAATATCTGTTTGTGGCCCAATCAATTTTACCACTAGTCTACTCGGTGCAAATCATAGAGTTAAGAGGAAATACCGAATTTATGGCCAAATTTTTTAAATTGCACACTTCACTCTGTGTTTGCCTGCTCATACTGATATTGCCCGGCTGCTCTCCTGATAGCTCCAAAGCGCAACTTACTGTCGAACATGCATCACGCGGGGCATTTGCAGCCGCTATTTCACACGATGGCCGTTACAGTTTAGTGTCATCTGTCGAACATGGTGCGGTTTTATGGGATAACACCACCCATGGACTTAAATATCAGTGGTCTCACTCGGACCAACCTGATGACTTGATCCACTCTCTTGCCATCGCACACGATAACTCAACGGCTATCACAGCGGCCAACGACCGCTTTGCCATATGGCAAATTGAAGATGGTAAAAACATCGGCTACTACCAAATAGACACAGGTACCATTCGCGACATCGCCATCAGTAATAATGGCCGATATGTTTTATACGGTCGCAGCGATAATGTCGTTGTGCATCTCGACTTAGATAGCGGAAGGCGCATAGAGTTCCTTGGACACCAAGAAAAAATTAATAGTATTGCGCTCTCACCCAATGGCCACTTCGCTTTAACCGGTGCAAACGACTACAGTGCTTACTTTTGGGATACCAGAACAGGTCAAGTCATACACCGCTTTAACCACCCAAGTCGCGTAACCAAAGTGGCCTTAGACCCACAAGGGCGCTACGCATTTACTGCTGATAGCATGAAAAAAGCCAGTATTTGGCAGCTGACTTCAGGTGATCTTGTGGCACAATTACAGTATATTGCGAGGCAGAAAATATTCAGTGCCGTACGCTTCAACCAACAAGGCAACCTGCTCGCAACAGGCTCTCCTAACCGCCAGCTTACCCTGTGGCGGATAAGCGATGGTACAAAGCTAAAAACTTGGCGAGTCAAGCCACGAGAAGGAAGCAGGCCTAAATCAGCCGTTGTCTTTGATGTTGCATTTGCAAAACGAGACGGCATCTTGGTCACAGAAAGTTCAAGTGGTTTGATGGAGCAGTTCGAAAGAGTAATAGAGTAATGACAGAGTTAGAAAGTCGCGTAAATGAACTTGAAGCAAAGATTGCTTTTCAAGAAGATACCATCGAGACATTAAATGATGAGCTCAAAATCCATCAAGCAAGGTTATCAACCATGCAGCACCAGATCAGGTTGCTGGCAGAAAAGATAAAAGAAGGTAAAGACGACGGCATGATGCCGATTGAGCAAGAGCCACCACCGCCACACTACTAGGCATGACCCAAGTGATGCGCTCAGGCGCATCATTTACTGTGGTTTAAATACGCCAATAACTTGCTCAAACTGACGCGTTGACGCTTGTACCGCTTCTTCTGGTTGCGTCATTGAATGGCCACATGCCACACACTCGACCTTTTCCACATCATGCTCTTTATATAACATCATCACATCCATTTTATTACAAGCTGGACAAGATGCGCCGGCAATAAACCGTTTTTTTGTTCTCACAATACAACCCCACTGACTCTGTGAAAGGCTATTTTAACTTAAGTTCGGATGCTTTTATACGCTTGTTCTCTAGTTATAGATCCATGTTATCATTCAGGCAGTGATTTTGAATTGAGCTTATTATGATCCAACTTTCTGATATTGAACTGTTACGTGGCGGAAAAACGCTTTTAAAAAATGCCAGCGCGACCTTGTTTGCACAACATAAAGTCGGTTTAGTCGGAGCCAATGGCTGCGGTAAATCGTCTCTATTTGCCTTACTCAAGTCCCAGCTGCATGCCGACGCCGGTAACTTTCAAA
This sequence comes from Pseudoalteromonas luteoviolacea H33-S, assembly GCF_001625695.1. Lineage (GTDB taxonomy): Bacteria > Pseudomonadota > Gammaproteobacteria > Enterobacterales > Alteromonadaceae > Pseudoalteromonas > Pseudoalteromonas luteoviolacea_B. Next base: position 23,714 of record NZ_AUXY01000054.1, on the reverse strand, counting down.
TACCAAAAGACTGGTCAATAGCCTCAGTAAAGCAAGAAACACCTGCGCTTTCTATTTCAGCGATGGAATATGTGCTGCAAGGTCATCAGCAATATTATGAGCTGCGCACGGCATTGCAACAGGCAGAGGCACAAGGTGATGGAGAGAAGCAAGCCCAAGTGCATCAGCAAATGGAGCTGGTTGGCGGTTATAGCATCGAAGCCAAGGCTGGAGAGTTATTGCATGGCTTAGGGTTCAGTAATGAACAGCTCGACTACGCCGTGAGTGAGTTCTCTGGTGGTTGGCGAATGCGCTTAAATTTAGCTCAAGCTTTGATCCGCGACGCCGATTTACTGTTACTGGATGAGCCAACCAACCACCTAGATCTAGACGCTGTCTATTGGCTAGAACGTTTTTTAAAAGCCTACCAAGGTACGCTGGTATTGATTTCTCACGACAGAGAGTTTTTAGACGCGGTTATCGACCAAATCTGGCACATAGATCAACAGTGTATCAATGTCTATAAAGGGCACTACTCCCAGTTTGAGCGCCAAAAGGCAGAGCGCATGGCACAGCAACAAGCCATGTATGAAAAACAACAAGAAACCATTGCGCACCTAGAGCAATTTATTACTCGATTCAAAGCTAAAGCCAGTAAAGCAAAGCAGGCACAAAGTCGTGTCAAAGCCCTTGAACGTATGGAGAAACTAGCGCCAGCGCATGCCGACTCTCCATTTAGTTTTGAATTTTCTAACCCAGATAACATCCCTAACCCACTGATGACGCTCGATCAAGCACAAGCGGGTTACGGAGATATCACCATACTGCACCAAATTAAGCTCAACCTTGTACCTGGTAGCCGCATCGCATTATTGGGCAGAAACGGTGCGGGTAAATCAACCTTAATCAAATTACTGGCTGGCGATATTAGCCCTCAAGCGGGCGAAGTATTCCAACACCAAGGCTTAAAAGTAGGTTACTTTGCTCAGCACCAACTGGAGTCGCTGGACTTAAATGCCAGTGCCGTCACTCATTTGCAGCGCTTAGACCCACAGGCCACTGAGCAATCACTACGAGATTTCCTCGGTGGCTTTGCGTTTCATGGAGACAAGGCACTCGACCCTGTCGCACCGTTTTCAGGTGGAGAAAAGGCCAGACTGGTATTGGCCATGTTAGTGTATCAATCACCTAACCTATTGCTACTCGATGAACCTACCAACCACTTAGACTTAGAAATGCGTCACGCCTTAGTCATGGCATTGCAAGGTTTCGAAGGGGCGATGGTCACCGTTTCTCACGATCGTCATATGCTGAAAAACACAGCGGATGAATACTATCTTGTCGATAATGGCACCGTCTCTGCGTTTGGCTACGACCTAGATGAATATTATCAATGGTTACTCAATGCCAATAAAGAAGCGAAGCAAAAGCCACAAGTAGAAGAAAAAGCGCACTCAAGTGTAAATCGTAAAGAGCAAAAACGTCTTGAAGCCGAATTTAGAAAATCCGTGCAACCGCTGAAAAAATCCATTGATAAACTGGAAAAACAGCTGGATAAGCTCACCAGTGCGCTCGCAGAGGTAGAGTCACAATTAGCTGATAACAGCCTTTACGAGGCAGAAAACAAAGCCAAGCTAAGCGACTTATTAGCCAAGCAAGCAGACATGACCCCTAAGCTCAACGATACGGAAGAATCGCTTCTTTTAGCCCTTGAGGAGTTAGAGGAAAAAGAAGCCCACTTCGCGAGCACCGGCAAAATATGCTAAGCCCCGACAGTTTTTGGCGCTTTGCCTGCGATGTTTATCGCAACACGCAGGTCCAACAGGTACTCTTAGAGTGCCAGGACCTGCATGGTAAAAACGTCAACCTGTGCCTCTTGCTAGATTATCTAACTACGTACTCTATCCAACTTACCGAGCTGCAAGTTCAGGCCTTAGCAGCCTGTGCAGCAGATACAGATAAAACATTACTGCATCCCTATCGCACCACTCGACAGCAAGTGAAAAAGCACTTTGATGATTACCCTGAGTATGCAACCCTACGAAAAAGCTTATTAAGTACAGAGCTTGAGCTTGAAAAGCTACAGCAGCACTGTCTCATTGAGTTGGTCACTGGATTTGATTTAGAGCGCAGCGTTCAGCAAGTCAGCAACCTAGAACTGTACTTGCCAAAGCAACTCGTCACACGCTTTGAGTACGCGAAAACATGATCAAGATCAAGCGCTATCCCGAGTGCATATCGGCTAAATAATAAACTTGATCTCGATCATAACCCTATCAGCAAGGCTCCTCTACTATTTACTCATCGACAAATTGAGGAGTCACAGCCATGAACGTATTCTTTAGAGATTTCTTTTCCGACCCAGTATTGTATTTATCATTCGGTCTACTTGGCGTCGTCATTGCGCTGTGTATCTACTATGTCTATTACTTTGTGAAAAAGGTCAACGAGGCTGAAGTACCAGAGTAAAAGCAAGTCACCTGACTATTGTTAAGTAAATTTAGTTCCCGTTTCAGAATTAAGCACGACGCACAAAGCACCTTATCAGCTTCGCTGGTCGGGTGCTTTTTATATCTCATCGACACACATACTCATTTGGTTGCAGCTTTGGTACACTGTTTAAGTTAACCGTCACAAGAGAATGTCACCGTCCTATGTCAAAGCAGCTTGATCTAAATTTTCGGCCCGCTTGGTGGATGCGCAACCGACACGTTCAAACCATACTTCCTCGCGCATTTCGACCAAACTTAAAAGCCAATGTCAATTTTGAACACCTCTCTACGCCAGATGACGACTTTTTAGAATTAGCTTGGGCTAATAATGGCAACCCAAATGCCCCTTTGGTTGTTGTTCTGCATGGCTTAGAAGGCAATATCAACAGCTTTTATGCCAAAGGGATGTTGCGGGCGCTCACGCGCTCTGGGTTAGATGCCGTACTGATGCACTTTCGCAATTGCTCTCGAGAAGTAAACAAGCAACCCCGCGCCTATCACAGTGGTGAAACGCAGGATTTAGGCTTTTTAATTCAAACACTGAGCAAACGCTTTCCGGGTCGAGCGCTGTTCGCTGTCGGCTTTTCTTTAGGTGGCAATGTCCTTGCCAAATATCTCGGTGAAAAAGGTCAAGCAAGCCGCTTAGCGGGTGCGGCAGTCGTTTCTGCCCCCTACCACCTCTCTTCATCATGTCAGGTGATCAGGAAAAGCTGCTATAAGCTCTATCAAAAATATTTATTAGATAGGATGAAGCACTCTTTTTCACGCAAGCTCAACCAAATACAAAGCTCGATTAATCTGACTGCCAATGAACTAGCCAAGATAAACGATTTATGGCAATTTGACGACCGCGTCACAGCGCCACTGCATGGCTTTAAGGGGGCTGAAGATTATTACGCTCAAGCCAGTTCACAGCCATACCTCGGCCTAATAGAAACCCCAACCTTACTGATCCACGCAGAGGATGACCCCATGCTTTCAAAGCAAGCGATCCCCTTAGCAGAGCAGGTCAGTAAACAGGTTAAGTTGGCGGTCTCTTCAAAAGGCGGACATGTAGGCTTTATTGCGGGTAACAACCCATTCAAACCTGTTTACTGGCTCGAAAAGATCGTGCCTGACTATATTCATTCACTTATTAAATAGCGGTATCTGTATGCTTATTCCTTATCAACAAATTGCCCCCGAAACACTCGCTAGTTTGATTGAGCATTATGTTTTGCGTGAAGGCACAGACTATGGCGACAGCGAAATCACCACAGAGCAAAAAGTGGCGCAAGTAAAAGCGCAACTACAAAGTGGAGAAGCATTAATTGTCTTCTCGGAGCTCCATGAGTCCGTGAATATTGTCAGTAAAGCTGAGTTTCATGCGATGCAAAGCCAAGATTATACTTCTGAGCCCGTTTATTAATAATTCAGCGATTAAAATAACACCGCATATTGAGCCTTTATAATTAGTTGTTACAATCAAACTTCACAATCATAATAAAGGCGCAAACATGAAGTTAAGCTTAGCTCTTTGTGTTCTGGCATTGGCAACCACCTCTGTCCATGCAAAAGAATACACCGCATCCGAACGTGCCATTCGCTTGGCACAAGAAAACCTGCTCATCGACACCCATATTGATGTTCCTTATAGAATTAACATGAAGTGGGACGATGTCTCAAAAGCCACCGAAGGCGGGGATTTTGATTACCCACGCGCTATGCAGGGCGGACTCAATGCGCCTTTTATGTCAATTTACATTCCTGCCAGTCTTGAGTTTGAGGGGAAAGGGAAAAGCTATCAGCTTGCCAACCAGCTCATTGATGGTATGGAAGCGCTGGTTCATCGTGCGCCACATAAGTTTGCCATTGCCCACAGCACTAAAGATATTGAGTCACAGTTTGACAAAGGCTTGATGTCAATTGCGATGGGTATGGAAAACGGCTCGCCTATTGAGGGAGAGATGAAGAACTTACAACACTTCTTCGACAGAGGCGTACGCTACATCACACTGGCACACTCTCAAAGTAACCATATTTCTGACTCGTCTTATGATTTACGTCGAAAATGGAAAGGCCTCAGTCCCTTTGGTAAAGATCTGGTTGTCGAAATGAACAAAGTGGGCATGTTGATAGATGTCTCACACATTTCTGATAAAGCGTTTTATCAGGTCATGGAGATCTCAAAAGTGCCCGTGATTGCATCACATTCATCGCTGCGAAAATATACACCGGGATTTGAGCGTAACATGGATGATGACATGTTATTGGCGTTGAAAAAAAATGGCGGTGTTATCCAAATAAACTTTGGCTCGAGCTTTGTCACCTCAGCATCACGAAAATGGTATGACAAGCGCAGCGAGGCAGAACAAGAAGCAACCAGTCGCGGTGCCACAAAAACGGATTTTCGTGCAGCGTATTTAGCACGTAACCCATTCCCATTCGCCTCTTTAGAGCAGGTACTAGACCATATTGATCATGTGGTTAAACTGATTGGCATCGAGCACGTCGGTATTGGCTCTGATTACGATGGCGTAGGCGACTCACTGCCAATCGGGCTTAAGGATGTTTCTACCTACCCGAATCTTGTGCAAGGCCTGCTTGATCGCGGCTATAGTGATAAAGACATTAAACTGATTTTAGGTGGGAATACCCTCAGAGTCTGGAAACAAGCTGAAGCGTTTTCTGCTCAATTTTAATTTATAGCAGGTGGGCTACTCAGCCTGCCTGCGCTTTTATCAGTAACTAAATAGAACATCACTTTTTGCAATATTAAAACCCCAATTTAGGCACTTCTAAATAGCGACTTCTAATTTATTAATGAGTGTAAGCATACGTATGAGGAAATGATATTGATTTACAAAAGCAGCGAAAGCCCACGCCCCCACTGCGATATATTATGATATTAGCACAGACAACTGTGACCAATTAGGCAGCTGATTTCTCTTGAAATAGTTTTGCAAGTATCAGGCCTATCTCTAGATGGGCAAGCTGTTGTATTTTGACATGTAGAACCCGGTCTTGTGGTATTAAATGCAGCACCACCGGCAACGTTTGGTGTTTGCTCTGTCATGACACTTTGGCTTTTAGACAAGGTTTTTAGTTTTTTCTTTTGAAGAGATAATTTCATTTTAATTTCCTTTTTAATTTTAAGTTAGAAGCAGCGCCGCTTTCCATTATTAATCTAATTTATAAGCCAAAATCTTCAAAGTAATCCCACGTAAAGTTTTGTAAACTTGTTATTTATATTTATTTCTCACGTGACATGTATTAAGTTATTTTTTGAGGTGACGTCTAAACGGTCACTTTTATTTTGAATCAGTTAAAAAGGAAAGTTTAATGAAACTAAAAATAGAGAAAAAAAAGCTTAAATCGCTAACACATGAAAAAGTAATAGATCCTGCACAGACACCAAATATCGCAGGGGCAAGAACCGCTAATACAGCATGCTGCCAAGCTTCAATTGCACATAGCTGCATTGGTAACCGCTCATCTTGCCGCTGTTAAGCGATAAGAAATAACCAGCGTACTGAATAGTGCGCTTATTTTAAATAAACAGAAAAAAATTATTTTAATAAATATGAGTGATATTAATTTAAAGGGGAAATAAATCAGTGATATTTTTGATTAATACAGGGAGTTGGTTGCGGGAGCCGGATTTGAACCGACGACCTTCGGGTTATGAGCCCGACGAGCTACCAGACTGCTCCATCCCGCGCCTGTATTGTTAAGTTTGTTTTGCTTCTTTCTTAACTAAGAAGTTGGTTGCGGGAGCCGGATTTGAACCGACGACCTTCGGGTTATGAGCCCGACGAGCTACCAGGCTGCTCCATCCCGCGCCTGTAATGTTAAGTTTGTTTTGCTTCTTTCTTAACTAAGAAGTTGGTTGCGGGAGCCGGATTTGAACCGACGACCTTCGGGTTATGAGCCCGACGAGCTACCAGGCTGCTCCATCCCGCGCCTGTATGCATCAATAAATCGATGCTTCTTTAAGTCAGTGCTTTGCAGCTCTTCCTTAAAGAGGTCGCTATAATATCTAAATTTATTTTTATTGCAAGGATTTGACAAAAAATAATTGCTCAAATGAACAAAAATACGGCAAAACTGTGTTTTTCTTTAGAAAAGCGCGTATTTGAGTAGAAAGCTTAACGTGCCAACCACGTATTTTACCCACGTTACATGACAAAAATACGCAGCCAGAACCTTACTCATTACCTTTGATGAGGGCTGATCAACTTCTGAAACTGCCAATCAGGGTGACCCATAACAATAAAGTCAGGGTTTTCAGTGGTCTCTCTTTGGTTATAAGTCAACGGATTGAATTGTGCATCAGTAATACATCCGCCCGCTTCTTCTACAATCACTTGAGATGCCCCCGTGTCCCACTCTCCTGTTGGGCCGACACGTAAAAAGCAATCCGCTTTGCCTTCAGCGATAATACACGCTTTTAATGAGCAAGAGCCCAGTGCAATCGTATCAAACTGACTATTTAAATACTGGCTCACTGCTTCGATTTTTTGTCGTCGGCTCACAGCAAGCGTTAGCGTATCAGGTGGCGCCACGAATATTTGCTCATCCGTCTCGCCTGAGCGCTTATATGCTCCGGCCCCTTTAGTCGCAAAATAAGTGACATTTTTTGCTGGCCAATGGATCACACCCAATACGGGCTGATTCCCCTCAATCAAAGCAATGTTGACCGCAAAATCGCCACTTTGCAAAATAAACTCACCGGTTCCATCCATTGGGTCTAAAAGCCAATAACGTTGCCAATCTTGTCGCTGCTCAAGCGGGGGAATAGGCGTTTCTTCAGACATCACGGGAATATCCGGCGCGAGCGCTTTTAAGCCATTGAGCAATACCTCATTGGCAGCCAAATCAGCGGCAGTGACAGGGGTATGATCAGACTTTTCCTGTTGACCAATATCATCTTGCTGATAAATAGCCATAATGGCCTTACCTGCCAATTGCGCAAGTTCAATACATGGCTCTAAGTAGGTTTGCAATTTAAACCTCCTTTAATAAATGCTGCTGTAATAACAACAGTGCAGCCACACTACGCGCTTCAGTAAAGTCACTTTGATCCAGTAGAGATTGCCAGTCATCAAGGGGCCATTTCACCACCACCAGCGGTTCCGGCTCATCTCCTTCTAAACGTTCAGGGTACAAATCTTTTGCAAATAAAATATGCATATGTGCTTTGAAATAGCTGGGCGCAAGAGAAACCGTTTTTAAGTCGACAAATTCATTGGCGCCAAATCCGACTTCCTCTTTTAATTCTCGATTACCAGCTTCTATGGGTGTCTCACCTGGATCAATGAGCCCTTTAGGGAAGCCCAGTTGATAGTCATGTGTGCCTGCACAGTATTCTCTTACTAATAATAGTTCATTTTCAGCCGTTATTGGCACAATCATGACCGCCCCGCGACCACCACCTTTAACCCGCTCGTATTGCCTTCGCTCACCATTTGAAAACTCTAAGGATAAAGCTTCAACGGTAAACAACCGACTCGAGGCAACGACATCAGATGACAAAATTTCCGGCGGACAGGGATGCTTTTTCTGTGACATAAACTTTTATTTGCTATGATGTGGATAACCTAATCATAAAGCCTTTGCAGTTAAAAGCCTATGCTAAATTGGTCAAAAATCGATACCGTCTTACTCGATATGGACGGCACCCTTTTAGATCTTCATTTTGATAACCATTTTTGGTTGGAGATCATCCCCAAAGCCCATGCACTCAGACAGGGCCTTACGCTTGAACAAGCTCGCGCAGATATTCTTGCCAGATATGAAGCCGTAACAGGGCAGATTGAATGGTATTGCCTTGATTACTGGCAAGCAGAACTTCAGCTACCGATTATGGAACTCAAACGCGAAGTGGAACATCTCATTTCGCTCAGAGAGGATGTGCCAGACTTTTTACAGGCGCTCAAAGATGCAGGTAAAGAATTGGTGCTACTTACCAATGCCCACCCAGATAGCTTAAGCCTTAAAATAGAGCGCACTCAGCTCATTGGCACGCAATTCGATGGCTACTTGGACAAGATCATTTCGACCCATGAATATGGTGTCAGTAAAGAAAGTCAATCTCTTTGGCAGCAAGTGCAAGCAGACCTTGGTTTTGATAAGTCGCGGACTTTATTTGTAGATGACAGCTTAAGCGTATTAGCTGCTGCAAAAGAATATGGCATTGGCCACTTATTGGCGATCAATAACCCTGACAGTCAGCAACCTCCAAAGGAGATCACTGACTATATGGCCATCAGTGACTATCGTACACTCTTACCCATTACGTAAATTACGCAGGGTAGCGTGCCTGTAAGCCGCTATATACTTGCTTAGCAAAGTCTGGATGCTCAGTGTCTAGACTTTTAACTATCTCCACCAAGTGCTCATTATCCTCTTTGCCATCCCACTCTTTGATATAGGTACCCTCTTTGTAACCGTGATCTTGACGGAAGAAGTTCAACGTATTTTTACCCACATACCCTCGGTATAAATCATCGATACTCATACCAATTTGCGCCATGCATCCTGCAAATGCTGCCGCATTAAATGCTTTGTCAGCCACAGCACTGGCTGCCAACAACTCAAGCGTTTGTTTGAAGTCATCAGCTTGGCTCGGAGCAGCAAGCTCTTTATCTAACTGCTTTGCCAACTCTTCAAATGAGGTTTCGCCATCAATACGCAGTGATAAACCAAAGTGAAAAATATCTACCAGCTCTAAGATCACCTGCTCTGTGTCTGGCGTTTGTTTTTTCCACCACTTCCAACCGTAGTGGTCTAGCATTTCTGCACACTCGACCCAAATTGCTCGATACCATTCAAAACCCTGACTAAACCATTGCTCATGCACCTTGGTATTCATCGCATTTTGCATTTCCAGCATTACCACCAGCTTTGTGATATTTGCAGACATATTCGCTCTCTTTGACCTGATAAATTATAAAAGTTACACACAATATCATACCCGAGCGAAAGCCTTTCGTCACTTTGCCTGTCTTATATCACTGACCAATCATTTTTATCGAGGAACTTATGCAAGTATTACTCTTTGCTTTACTGTTAGCTGTGCTACCAAGCGCATCTGCGGCCACTGTCACCAACATCAGTAATTCACAAGAAACGGTGGCGCCGCTGCTACCGGGATTAGAGGCGCCAGCGATAACATTAAAAAATAATCAGGGTAAAGCGGTCGATTTAGCCAAGCTATATCAAAACAAAACGACCCTCGTGGTCGTTTATCGTGGCGGATGGTGCCCATACTGTGTGCGCCAACTAAACGGGATCCAAAAAATTGAGCCGCAACTGAAAAAATTAGGTGTGCAGATAGTGGCTATCTCACCAGACTCACCACAGTCTCTTGCTAAAAGCACCATAGAGTCACCCAATTATATGCTGCTGTCTGATGCTGAGCTGGCTTATTCTCAAGCACTCGGGTTGGCTTACTACTTGGACGACAAAACCGCCAAAGCATATCGTAACAAGTTAGGCGTGAACTTTGTCGACCTCGATGGGAAGGACCGTGTTGCACTCCCTGTGCCTGCAGTCTTTGTTATCGATAAAAAGGGCTTAATTCAGTTCCAATACGCGAATCCAAATTACAAAGTGCGTTTGGATGAAAATGTGTTACTCGCTGCAGCGACAGCATCCAGTAAACTTTAAACGAGGCGATAAGTGGTGTCAGCTGAGCTGCTGTCACCACTTTTTTATTTATCGATTCTCTAATCGGTTGTAATCAAATAGACCAAACTCTACACCTCGCGCCTGCTGGGCAATCTGATGCAGTAAGTCACTATATTGCCAAAACTGAGGATGGGTGCGTCTGATCCCAAACTGCGCTTTTAACGCCTGATAACTTGCTTCATCCGAGACCTGCTTTAAGCCATCGCTAAACGCGGTTATGTGCGCTTGATTTGGCAAGTACCATATGGCTTCAGGGTAATCTCCAACAAAACCTGGTAACAGGGTCACATAATCCTCTTTATACGCTCGCTGACCTGCTTCATTCAGTAAAGATGAGATATTAAAATGGGCATTGTGGCGCAGCAAGGTATAGCCCTTGAGTTCGCCCAACTCGTCGCTTGCCAAAATAAACGTCACTTGCGGCAATGTATTGATGGCTTCAATGGATAAATGATTCAGTGTTTTTAACGTCTCAGGGACTGACATATAATCATATTCTGTATGCAATACAGGTGTTAAATAGGCTGTCAATTTGTCATAGAGCTCGCGTTGTGGGTCGTGACTGTGATACTGAATATGGCTCGGTGCGCCCAACAAGCTCTTGCGATTAATAAACTCGCTTAAACTCAAATGAGAGTTGCGGTACCAGTGCTGTTTAATGGCTTGGCGGTGGCTTTGCGGCAGTAAATTCAAAAAGTTCTGCTCGCCTTCCAGGCGCAAAAAGTCCATATATAATCGCGTTATTAATTGATGACCTATATTGCCATAGACGTCAAAACCAGCCACCAGCAAATAATGAATGCGTTCAAACAGTGCATAGTCTAATACCCAAGCGGTTTTTGGCTGCTGCCCCACAAGCCCTTTGACAACGGTTGCACTGTTAAAATGACGGAAAATAGTCAAGGCTGCATTGGGGTTATGACCATCTCCTTGCCAGATCAAGTTTAAGTCTAACTTACCACCTTGGTTAAATATCTCTTCCGACAAGCGCGTTTTTGCTTCTAGGTAATCACTTTGATGTTTGGCGTATTTTGCCCAGCTCGATAGCGGCAAGGCATTACTCTGCTCAGCTGCAGGCAACAACAAATCATCATCATGGGCTATCAACAGTGCTTCTACCGCTGGGGACGCATTTTTATCAGGGTCAACAAAGGTTACCCAGAAATGGTCATTAATCACATTCAGGGCGATTTGCCCGCGACATACAGGGCCTTTAATGAAGCCTTTTACGATCAGCTCAGCTTCGTCCAACATAAATTGATAGCGCGACTTAACCGGTATGGCTGCAAATGTCTTAAATGGGTTTGCGGCCAATTTGGGCGCATAACCGGGCAACTCAGATACTTGATAATCACTGCCAATAAATTGCGCATACAAGCGGGCCATTTTTTTATCACTGAGCGCCAGCGGCAGATGTGTTTTAGACAAAATGGAGCTGCGCTCATGCATCAGGCGATAATAAACTCGTGAGACTTTCGGGTCGTCAAATGGCCGAACAGTTGCGATCAACTCAACCGGCTCTCCAGGTGGAGTTTTTGATCTCACCAACTTAAAAAAGTCTGAATGGCTATGGTCACTAAAGTAGATATTGGCCAAATACCAATGTTCATAAATATAGCGTGCAGCCAACTGATGTTTATTGCCTGATTGATTTAAAAACACTTCCCATTTATTGACCTGAGCAATCACAGAGGTCTTTGGCGCGGGGACTTCTCCCATCCGTGCGCCTTGCTCAAGCCAACTCTGCAGCTGAGCATATTCTTGAGAGGTCAGTGCCGGTAAACCATAGGGCATGCCGGCATGTGGATTGGTATTGGCGTATTGCTCATACTCATCCATCGTTGGACATGTCTGCTGTCTATCTAATGAAAAGTCGTACTCTTCACCTAAGACTGATTGCACAGGAAACGCCGTGCGCTGTTTGAGCAGTAGACTGTGATACATCACACTGCCTTGCAAATTAGCATAAGGGGTTTGCACACGTTCATTTAATACTGGCGTAAACCCCTTATCTCGCCACTGGGCAGTCGTGGTTGCATCAAATAAGAGGCGCGTTGGTGGTGTCGCTAAGATACGCGTACCGTCATACACCAACGCTTTACTCAATCCGCGCTCAATGCCTTGTGGCGAACTCAGCTTTAACTGACAAGGCGCATCATAGCAGCCGTGACACACCACACAGCGATTATCCAAAATGGGCTTTACTTGCTGCAAATACTGCGCGCCACCTTGACGGTAATCAACCACTCGTTGACGTGGTTGCTCTGGTCCAAATAAATCATCATAGTGACTCACTCCCAGTATGGCACAACCACTGAGTGCTAACAGAGCACTGGCCAGCCAAATCACGCGCTTTTGCAACATGTACTCCCCTCTTCGCTTAACTATTTTTTGCCGTCTCTTCGTCTTCTTCATCATCTTCGTCATCTAGACCAAGATCGAAGGTTGGCATCATGTCGACAGGTGGAGAAACAAATAGCATCTCTTCGCCTACTGGGCTTAAAACCGCACTGAGTACGGGACCATGATTTAAAATTAGCTGCGCTTGATGTCCATCATTCAAAGCGGCTGTAAAGCTGGCTTCAATGTCAGTCACCGCATAGTCTTCTAGTGGAATGCTCATGCTTTGCTCTGGTGCTGGGTTTTGGCATAAGTTCGCGAGTAAATCAGAGGTTAAGTTAACCGACAATTGCATATCAGGTGACTCAATATCGCGATTTTCTAGTTGCTCATTTAATTGAAAAAGAGGAAGTGTTAATGGCGTATTTTCTTGCAGTTCCATACGGGTCTCTGAGGTGATTTTTTTGCAAGTGTAGCATAGTTCACCAGCGCAGCCCCGAACAACAATGCGTGGGCCGCTGTACTCGACCCATCGCCGTCATTTAATTACCAAGGTAATAACTCACCGTTTGAATGCCAAAATGACCCCGAGTTTGTCAGATTGAGTTCTTCTATACGCAAGATCAATCGCTCTGCTGACGCCTGTGCAGAAATATCGCCGGCAAAATTGACCATTTGCGTTTGTACAAATCCAGGATGCAGTAGTGCCACAGCAACGCCTCTAGGTTTAAGCTCATGGGCCAAACTCACTCCTGCCGCATTGAGCGCGGCTTTTGACATACGATAGCCAATATAAGCACCAGAGCCATTGTCTTCAATTGAACCCATACGACTGGTGATCATCGCTACTTTAGCGCCGCTTGAGAGATGAGATTGCAGTGCATGTGTCACGCGCACTGGAGCCACCGCATTGACAGCCAATTGGGCTTCTAGCTGGGAAAAATCCATCTCAGCAAGACTTTCATTACTAAAAATACCGGCATTATTTATCAGTATATCAATGGTCTTCGATGCCATTAATTCAGCTAGACGCGCAACATCCTGCTCAAGACTTACATCAATATTATCAATCACGTCTACGTTTAATGCATCAAGCTCTGCAGATGAGCGTCTCACCACAGCCGTCACTTGATGGCCCTGCGCCTTATATTGACGACAAAACTCCAGTCCGATACCTCTATTTGCTCCAGTGATCACTACGTGTTTGGTCATGTTTCCCTCTTAGTTTAGGTCACGATTTATCTTAGTTGTTGGGGCAAACACAGTGGGATTCAAGAGAATAATTACACGCAAACTGCCTGCAATTGAAGACTTCTGCTAGGCTTAAACCAAGCAGCAAAGATTAGGAAGAACTGTGTATCGCTTAATTGCATTGATGTTACTGTGGGTATGCAATCAGTCATTAGCCAAAGAGTTCAACATCAATATCAGTGAGGGGTTGTCATTCCATTTAGCCAAAGAGCAAATCGAGGATATCTTCACACGTATTTATGGCCCACTGGATATCCAACCGAGCTTTCACTACTTGCCAACACAGCGTGGATTGCAATGGGTCGACAGTGGCCGCTTTGATGCGGAGGCTGGACGTGCCGCAAATGAAATGAGCGCATACACTCAACTTATTGCTATTCCGACCCCCTTAGCCACTGTTCGACTTGCGGTATTTTGCTTAAAGCCAGAGCTGTGTCACATCAGCAATGACAGTGACATCATCACCATTGAAGGAAGCTTGATCACCACCAGCTTTTGTCGTCGTACCAAACTCACTTGCCATGGTGTTAAAAACAATGTTTCGGCATTTCAGGCATTAACACGGCATCACAGTGACCAATTGCTTGCAACCGATCACTTTAGTATTGGCTCTTTATGCAGCTCCGGACTGAATAAAATTTACATGCGTATTTTACCCGCCAAGGGCATTGTGATACGCCACTATATTCACAAAAAACATCAAGCATTGGTGCCAAAGCTTGATAGCATTATTCAAGGCATGATGAAAAGCGGCGAATTTGCCGCTTTTATTGATCGCATCAATAATGGGTTTGCCGATTGCGATGGTGAAATTATCAAGCTAACCAACCATGTTCCGGCTAGCTTGTGATTTCATCCATCGCAGAGGCCATAATGGAAAATACCGCTCCTTGAGGGTCAGTTATCACAGCAAAGCGCCCAACCTGTGGGATATCTGTTGGTGGGACACAGACCTCGCCGCCCAATGAGGTTGCTTTTTCAGCTAACTTGTCACAGTCCAGCACCGCAAAGTACAACATCCAATGTGGTGGCAAACCTTGCCATTCATCCGTCATTTCGAGCATACCAGCGACGGGTTTACCTTGATGACTAAACACCACATAATCCATATTTTCCATCGCCTGATGATCAGCTTTCCAACCCAGTAAATTGCAGTAAAAGGCCTCACTTTTGGCACTATTTTGACTGGCCAACTCATACCAATAAGGGACATTAGCTTCGAGCTCTCGCTGAGTGCCTATGTGCGCACCGGCTTGCCACAGGGCAAAATGCGCCCCTCCTGGTTCATGTAGCATTACCATGCGTCCAGCTTCGGGTACATCATGGGGACCCGCAATGATCTCAGCCCCTAATGCCGTTGCCCGCTCGGCCAGCTGATCCACATTATCTACCGCAATATATCCAAGCCAATGACTTGGAATTTTTGCCGCTTGCTGCTCTGGCATCATTTCATACATGGCAGCAATATCAACGCCATGCTTTTGCAGCATGGTGTAATAACAATCCTCACCAATGGGCTGATCAACACTTTGCCAATCAAACAACTGAGTATAAAAACTTTTGCCTGCCGCCCAATCTGCGCTGCAAAGCTCAGACCAACAAAACTCGCCTACCTGACTTCGTTCAATCAATGCCATGTGCTCAATTCCTATCTTGCTGTTTACTCTGTACAGTTAAGCAGATTTTAGGTCATTCGCAATGATGACATGAGAGTCAGTAAGTTCACGCTAAACACCGATTTACATGTCTGAAGCGGAAATAAACTGGGTAGCATCTTTGGGTTGAAATACTTTTATTTGCGCCGCAGCCACCGTATCTCCACCACAGAGAATTTGCCCGTCAAACAGAGCGAGCCCCGACTCGTCCTGATGAACTTGTGTCACATGAATTCGCAGCGTTTTCCCTGCTTGAAAATGCGCGCACTGAGCTTGGTATTTGCGTGTGCCCAGTAAAAACCCGATGTCTACTTCTTGCCCTGCATCCAACGCATTCGCGCCGGCAAGGGCCGCAATAGCTTGCGCGATATATTCAATGCCCACATAACTCGCGACCCCTTGCTCTGTCATAAAAGTCGACTGCGCATTTAGAGTGACTTCACCAATGGCTTGCTGCTTATCGTATTCGACAAGCCGACTCAGCAATGCCATTGGTGCTCGATGTGCTATCAACTGATTAATGTCATAGCGATTTTGCTGCATCGGCCTGACCAATTAACACACTGATATTATTGCCACCAAATGCAAAGGAATTGCTCAAGCAAATACGCGAAGCCTGTTGAGTCACTGATTGCACCAATTGGATCGGATCTAGAGATTCATCACGTGGCTTTGTCATTTTATGCGGCGGAAGCGGCGTGTCTGCATCAGTCAGATGCAGCCAGCATAAACCCAACTCGAGCGCACCCGCTGCACCGAGCGTATGGCCTGTTAAACGCTTAGTAGAACTACAAGGAACCTTATCCGAAAACAAGGTATACACCGCCCTTGACTCCATTTCATCATTTTTAATTGTCCCTGTACCATGGAGATTTATATAATCCACATCTTCTGGGGTACGATTGGCCATCTCTAAAGCAATATTAATGGCACGGATAGCACCATCCCCGCTGGGATCAGGCGCTGAAATATGATAAGCATCTGATGTCTCCCCAACGCCCAATAATGCCACTGGACCGGGCTGTTTGGACATGACAAAAAATGCAGCGGCTTCACCGAGGTTAATCCCGTCGCGACTTTCACTAAATGGCTCGCACAAGCTTTGTGATGTTGAGTCCAGTGCTTCAAAGCCATTCACAGTTAATTGGCACAGTGAATCAACACCACCACATAACACCACATCTGCCATATCGGTATCGAGCAGCATATGCGCAGTCGTCATCACTTTAGTGCTCGAACTGCAAGCTGTTGAAATAGTATAAGTTGGGCCATTTACGCCCAAATATTCAGCGAGGAACTGTGCCGGAGCAATCAATTCCTGACATTGATGCCCATATTCTGCAGGAAAAGCATCTGCCGCCATGTAATGCGCGACCGCTTCCTCAGCCGTACGCACCCCAGCCGTCGTCGTGCCAATGATCACCGCGATGCGTTGACTATCAAACTTAGCTAACAAGGGAGATAATGTTGGTTCAAGCTGTTGTACGGCCATTAATGCCAGCGCATTATTACGCGTCTGCTGATACGAGGGAAAAGCAGACATATCCGGTAATGCCCCTTTAACTTTTCCCACATAGACAGGATCACCGTCCAAATGCAACTCATGGTCTAAGCTCTGATACTCTAGCTCTGGATGATGTAGCGCCTGTTTGACTTCGCTTTTATTATTTCCAAGCGCGCACACAACCCCAAAATCATTTAAAAATGTCGTCATAATTTAACTCAATCCTACGCTTCTTTGAGTGTGTTTTGATAGCGCACACATTTGCCAACACTATGTGTGCTATCAGTTTCAAAATATCCTTTCTTTTGCACCTGAGCTCATCAGTATTCACTGAGATATTACTCGCGGTTTTTATTTTCGTGCCACAATGAACCCCGATTACGCAGCTGATGCGGCAATGGCCTCTCGCAACCTTTGAGCAAGCGGTTGTGGGGTTGTAAATTGCATGGCTTTACTGGCCATTTCCACAGCCACTTGCGTGGTCACACCCGTTGTAAGCTTTTTACCGCTCTCAACATCCGTGATCAGATACGCGATTTTTAGCCGGTCTTCATACTCCAATAGTTGGGCTGAGACATTAATTTTTTGCCCGAATACACACGACCCCACAAACCGCGTTTGCATATCGATAATTGGCCACACATAGCCAATTTTCTCCATATTGTCATAGCCGCATTCATAGGCGCTCAATAACTTGCAACGCGCTACTTCAAAATAACGCGCATAGTTACCATGCCAAACCACATTCATGGGATCGCAATCATGAAACGGAATTTCAATTTCTACACTGGCCTCAAGCAACGGCTTAAGCTTTTTCATATAATGCCCACTTCTGAGTTTGAATCGCCGCGATGGTCTCTCTTAATACTGACTCAAGCGGTCTATCTTCTTCTAACATTGGAAAAAGCGTATCAATATCATCAAACATGGCACCCACACTTGGGGCCAGATCATCACGGCTCAGTTGATTTTGACGAATGCGTAAACGCACTCCTTGCACAGCCGCCAGTAACGTACTGGCCAACACTTGCTCTGTTAGCTGTAATACACGAAGCGCATCTCTTGACGCAATCGTGCCCATGCTCACCTTATCTTGGTTGTGACACTCTGTAGAGCGAGAAAAAACACTGGCAGGCATGGTCAGCTTTAGTGCTTCTGCGGTGTACGCTGATGCACCAATCTGAACGGCTTTGAAGCCATGGTTAATGTATTTACGCGCTTCGCTGCTGGCCGATAAATTAGAAGGCAGCCCATTGTTGTAACGGGTATCCACCAAAGATGCCAACTGGCGATCCGCTAAATCTGCAAGGTTAGCAACCGCTGTTTTCATCGAGTCCATCACCATCGCAATATGCCCCCCATAAAAGTGCCCACCATGCAACACGTGCTCCCCAACGCCATCGATTATCGGATTGTCATTGGCAGAGTTAAGCTCATTCTCAATGGTCGACTCGAAAAAAGGTAAGCTATCTTCTAACACGCCAATCACATGAGGCGCACAGCGAATAGAATAGCGGTCTTGCAATCTAGGTGAGTTTCGCGGATGTTCTACATGTCTTAAGTCTGAACGGATCCTTGCTGCAACTTGCTGCTGACCCAAATGCGGCTTAACACTAAATAAAATTTCATCAAAATGGTGTGAGTTGCCTTGTAATGCAATACTTGCCAATGAGGTGATGCGCGTTGCAAGTCGACTTAAATAGCGTGCTCGCTCATAGGCCAAGCAAGATAATGCGGTCATTACCGCCGTGCCATTCATAATCGCCAAGCCTTCTTTTGGACGAAGTGTGATGGGCATTAATCCTAATGTTTCCATGACTTCTTTCGCAGCACGGACTTCCCCTTGATACATCACGTTGCGCTCCCCAACTAAGGCGCCAGCGACATAGGATAGAGGCGTTAAGTCTCCGCTTGCCCCTACAGAGCCCTCCTGTGGGATCTGTGGAATAACATCATGGTTAATGAAATCTCGCAGTCGTTCTAACATCGGCCAATCAACCCCAGAATACCCTTGGCATAGAGAAGCTAAACGCGTTGCTAAGATTGCTTTACCTTGCACTTCATCAAAATACGCCCCGAGCCCACAACCATGGAAACGCGTCAGATGCAGTGGTAATTCATTGACAAGATCTAGTGGTATATCCACGGTGACTGAGTCGCCATACCCTGTTGTTACGCCATAAATAACGCCTTCTTCTTGCAATAACCCATCTAAAAAAGCCACCGCCGAATTTATTTTTTGTTCAAACTGGGGGTTGCAACTGATCGATGCTGTGGCGCGGCTCATTGCAATATCAACCACATCTTTAATCGTCAGCCTTCCTTCGCCAAACGTGATAAAACTGTTACTCACTCACCTACCCTCTTCACATTAAAATGCGTTGAACCACATGATCACTTTGCCAACGGTTGTGCTTGATTTGTGACTATCACATCACCACATTCATACCTTACAAGCACACATCTTTAACAAGCTCACTCAACGTTTCCTTACGTCATTCAAATTGCCCACTTCATTCGAGACAATTTGAACCCTCAAAACTAATCACAAATTAAAACAACAACCTACCAGCACCATGCAGTCCCTCACAGGAGTGATATCTAAACACCACCTTGTTGTCCCCTGACTTATTCAGATTTAATATCACCTGACTATTTGGGTGAATAACTTTCTGAAACTTCAGCGCTTGCACTTCCATCACATGAGCTGAGAAAAATGGAAAGTAACGCTGTGCGAATTGCACCGCCCAATCGAGCAACACAACACCTGGTAAAACGGGGGCATTGGGAAAATGGCCTTGAAAATACATCACGTCAGCTGTAATACTGAGTTGCAGCACCACCTCCTGCTGGTTTTCAGTGACAACCTGACTCTCGGGTATTTTTATCTCTTTATTCAAACAAGCCCTCCAAATTTGCAATGGTCACTTTGCCTTGATCATTGACTGGCAGAGTCTCAACATAACGCCACTTTTTAGGCACACAGATCAACTCAAATTTATTTGCTAAGTGTTTTCTTAACTGTTGGCTTAACTTAAATCCTGGCCTTTCACCAACAGACTCATTAACTACCACAACAGCCGCCAACTGTAGCCTTTGACGCTTAATAACCAGTAGCCGACACGTGTCTACTCCATCATGTTCACAGAGGTAACGCTCCAAATCTGATAAATTGACCCGCTTTTCTTCGATTTTGACCGTCCTATCAATACGCCCTAACAACTTAAACTGGCCATTTGGATATATCTCAACTTTGTCATCCATTTTGATTTCAACGTCGTCTAAATAGACAGAGTCCAATATCAAACGCTGCGTATTCGCCTGCGCACGCACCTTAATAAGCTCAAACGGCGTCCAAAGCGGTTGGAACACTTGGCCGTGAATACGCGAAGCAATGCCACCTGACTCTGTGCTGCCATACACTTCATAAAACATGGCGCTAAGGTGTTCATAGAGACTGTCCACCGCATGCTCGCTCAGTACGCCGCCAGAAGAAACAAAACAACAAAGCTTATCTGCGTAATCATCAAGCACCGTGTCTTCACTTAATCGCTCAAGAAATGCAGGGCTCGAAACCACCACCACTCGACGAGTTTGTGGCTGAGCTAAAATAGGTAGAAAATGTTCGGGGTATGCCTTTATCGCATAGATCGTTGCACCCAGCTGCATAGGTAAAAGCACTCTAAATAGCAAACCATAAATATGATAATGGGGCACTGTTGGAATAAAAGTTATCGCACCTTGGTGAGGAAACTGACCCACTAACTGATTAAGCTCCCTGAGCAAAGCTACCCAAGACTTAATGATCAATTTACTTTTGCCCGTCGAGCCTGAGGTTGAAAATACGAGCTGTCCAGTACTAGGCCAGTTTGCCTGTTGGGCAAACTCATTCTCGCCACTCACAGTCATTTTATCTATATGATGTGACGTAGCTTGCCATGGGGCATTGCCGCACACCAAATCGCAAGTTTGCTGCGCTTCAGACAAGGTCTCGGGCTGCATATTGGCGGGTAAAACGACCTCAACGCCTTGGTTGAGTAATGCAAATAACTTGTAGCAAAACGCCCCTGGTTCAGTATCGAATAAGGCAGCTCTTATCACCGTTACTTCAGTATTATTGGCCTGTAAATGCCTTATTTTTTGCTGGTACTCGGCACAATAACGCCAGAAAGTATCAGCATTCATTTCATTTTGTTGGTGATCCACAAACGAAAAGGCCTGTGGTGCACAGTCGATTGATTCAAGCATAAGTTACTTAGCGTATGTCCTTATTTTCGGCCATTTAAAATGGCCGGTTCTACCAATGCCTGGTGTCATTTGTTATAGCTCGCACAAACTTTGCGGTTGAAAGTGTTTTTCATACCAACAAAGAACAATGCATAAACTAAAAGCCATCAGCTTTGAGAACTAGATCCCGCTTTACAGCCAATAATCAGACAGGATACACATCCTCACCACCCAAGCTCAGCGCAGTTACAGCTCAATATCTGACATAATTTCCTTTTTAAATCCCCAACAAGGTACTTGGCGCTTTTCACAGACAATCAACGCATTTGTGTAAAGCGAGTAGGCTCGTCTTTCGTGTAAAGCGCTTTCACAGCCAACCTTGATGAAGATTGACCGTTGAGAAATACAAGTTTATGCAGGCTCATGGCTGGCAATAAAAGCGCATAGACTCGCAACAGAAGCAAAATGCTGCTTCGTGCCTTCGCTGTTTGCGTCAATTTTTACGCCATATTGCTTTTTAATTGCTAATCCCAGCTCAAGTGCATCAATACTGTCCAAGCCAAGTCCATCAATGAATAGAGGCTCATCATCAATGATCTCCTCTGGTGAAATATCCTCAAGTTCGAGGCTTTCAATAATCAATTTTTTAACTGCTAAATTCAGTTCAGCGTGTGCCATTTTGTTCAACTCCTTTTTCGACTCTCGGCAAATCATGCATAACCTAATGCTCTAGAGAGTTTGACCATATGTAGTGAGTAGAAGCCCGACTAGACTTTAACAAAAAGTTAATCAACGGTTCCTAATTGGGATACTATCACTGTTTTTTTGTTAAAACACTTTAATTTTATTAAATTTGAAATGGGCATAAATCTATTAGCTTATGCCTGTGTCTGCGCTAATTTAGTCGCTCAATAGCCCAACTTTGCTTGCTACCTGATAAGTTTAGCTGCGCTTGATTTGCATCTAACCACTTTGCAAACTCACACACAGGCGGCTCAGCGGTATCATCGGCATGAGGTACATGTTGATCGCGAACAAAACGGAGATTATTAGGTCGCGAGCCTTGTCGCTCATCTACTTTGGATACAACCATTGCGAGAGCATAATCTTTCTGCTGCTCATCACTGTATTGTGCAAACTGCTCTGGCAAACTTTGGTCGACTAATACCACCACAACCTTGCTTATTTGCTTACTTTCCAAGCGTATATATGCGTCCGTTAACGCTGCAAACAAGCCATTCTTGCCCGCAGCAATAGCGGTGATAGGCACTTTCTTTTGCATAAATATTGAGTACATGCCTGCTACGGCGTTATGAACGGATAAACTAAACCCTGAAGGAGAAACACTTTCTTTTAGCGCTAAGCTGGTAAGTAATTCGCTGGTTTTATGAAAATCACCATGGCGGCTGGCAAACACCAACTCCCAATCTTCATCTTCTAACAGCTGCTCATCTAGGTTCAATAAAGCACCTATCGCAAGCTTTGAAAAGTTGCTTAGGCGCCTTTTTTGCATTGGCTTTAATTTGCTGATCAGATCTTTTAATTCAATTTTCCCTATTTGGGTAGAACTAATAAAAAAACTGTCATCTATTGCGAGTTCAAATCTCATATGACGCTTCCCATATACATGTTCAGTAAGTTTAAATATTTCTAAACGAGGTATCCTTAACCAATTTATGTTACCTCAATCGATCTGTGCTCGCTATGGGTAATTGGATAAAAAGGTTAAAAAACGCACCAAAAAAGGAATTTATTAATCCTAAAAAATGAAAGTAAACATATATTTTATCGATTTAACGGTCATTTTTTTGTCGTGTAAAAGGTTAGCGACAGTGAACGAAGTGAGCCCGCTCTTTTTACGCAAGGTGAATATCGTGCGAAAGGTTTGTGACACAGTGCGAAGCACTGACACTCTTTTCGCGCAAGGTGAAATAAGCCATTTTAACCGAACAAAACCAATAGCCCTTTCCAAGCACAGCAGCCAACTCAAAACAGAAAACATGGATCCTGAAACGAGTTCAGGATGACGTAGTGCCAAAGGTTGATGACAACGAACACAGTAAGTACATTTCTTTCACGCAAGAAAGGTGCAAAAGGTTAGCGACAGTGAACGAAGTGAGCCCGCTCTTTTTACGCATGGTGAATATCGTGCGAAAGGTTTGTGACACAGCGCGAATCGCTGACACTCTTTTCGCGCAAGGTGAATATCGTGCGAAAGGCTTGTGACACAGTGCGAAGCACTGACACTCTTTTCGCGCAAGGTGAAATAAGCCATTTTAACCGAACAAAACCAATAGCCCTTTCCAAGCACAGCAGCCAACTCAAAACAGAAAACATGGATCCTGAAACGAGTTCAGGGTGACGTAGTGCCAAAGGTTGATGACAACGAACACAGTAAGTACATTTCTTTCACGCAAGAAAGGTGTAAAAGGTTAGCGACAGTGAACGAAGTGAATTCGCTCTTTTTACGCAAGGTGAAGTGAGCCATTTTGACAAACGATGAGACAAGCACCAACTAAGTTTAAAAAGTGCTAACTCTATTTATGGCAAAAAAACATAAAAAAAGCCGCTCAATGAGCGGCTTTTTACTATTCG